>NZ_JANYUY010000024.1 GCF_025060755.1 Paenibacillus doosanensis | reverse complement strand
CCAAAGTGCAAAGCGATGCCGGTAAAGACATTTACCGGTTACGTAAAGCCATCGTGGAACCCGCGTGGGGGCAAATGAAAGAATGTCAGGGCTTTCGTCAGTTTCACCTCCGTGGCGAAGATAAGGTTAAGGGTGAGTTCGTCCTTTTGGCTTTAAGCTATAATTTAAGAAAGCTTCATTCTGCCAGATATCCCAAACCATCCACGGTGTATAAACGGGAGAGGTCTGCCCAAAAACGTAAAAAAGCGGCGTAACTCCCACAAAGGCAAAGAAAGACACAGTGATTATACTCAAATCGTGATGAAAAATCATTTGAAAACCGAGTCTTACTCCGAAGGGACCTACAAAAGTAACTCCGTCGGACAGACTCTTAGAAGAATGGAGAAAAAGTCCGCTAACGGTGACCATTTGATCCTCCAATCGCTGTCGTCACCGCGCTTCGCTTTGAGCGCCCGATTAAGCGCCCGACGAATCGATTCCCGACTTCAGCATGCCGAGAACCCATTCGCACCAATCGATTTCCATTCGGGCGTGATCGATCGCCCTTTTCAGCAGTACATATTTGCCGAAGGAAGGCGTACGAACGCCAAGCGGCTTTCCGCTCCCCTGTTCGGCGCCCTCCAGCTCGGCGAGAGAAGCTCGGAACTTCTCCATTCGCTTGGCGTACAGCTTCAGACGCTCCCGGAACAACCGCTCCGTCGTGGCGGCATCGGCAAGCCACAGGCAATACATCTTGAGCAGCATTTCATCGCGCTTTACCGGTTCGGCGCTCAGATCGGGAAGCCATGCTTGCAGCGCCGAAGTCCCCTTTTCCGTAATCGAATATACTTTTTTATCCGGCTTCTCCTTTTGGGCGACAGAGACGAATTGCACCAATCCGCTCCGTTCCATTTTCGCTAAAATCGGGTAAATTTGACTATGCTTGGCCTGCCATACCGGTTGAATTTTCAACATAAGCTCATAACCGGTGCACGACTCCTGAGCCAATAATGCCAGCAAGCCATAAGACAAAGTATTCATAACCCCTCCGCAATCCAAGTCTGTCGGTTGACATCCGATAGGAACCGTAGTACTATTTTCACGAGCCTATTATATGTAAAAATGTACATATAATCAATAGCTTAGGCGCCTACAGGGCACTACGGACAAGTATAAGCCGATGGTCAGCAAACCTTGCAGCCGCATGTCAATGCCGCTGCTTTTTATAATGGACTAGAGGGAGACGGACACCATGCCTTATTTGCGTTTCAAAGGTTTTCCCACGGAATTTCTGAAGATGCTAGCCCCGCGGATTGTAGAGGAATTCGCCCAAATCGTGAATATCACGAAGGAAAAGGTGAAGATCGAGTCGCTGGTGACCGAAGCGATCACCCAAGTGCCTTTAAGCGTCGAAATCCTTATGGCCCCGAGAAAACAGGAAATCCACGATGCCGCGGCGGCGATGCTGAACCGGCTGTTAAAAGAGTACGGCTACGAGCAAATTCACTTATTCTTTATCATCCTGAATCCGCGTCTATATTATCGAAACGGAGAACCGCTGGCTTCGGGGAGCAGCACTTACGCCCCGTCCGAAGGGGTTTCTTATCACGGAATGACTTAATATTAATATTTTTTTTAAAAAAAGCACCTCAACACTCCCTGGCAGCCGCGGCCGGGATGTGCTAAGGTGCTTTTTTATTCGGCCGGAAATTTGGACAGCCAATTCGTCAATACCGACGCGGTCATCGTCTGCTGCTCCTGCGGAGTGCGTTCTGCCGGCTTATCGCCCTTTTGCTTGCCGTAGCTTCCGAATTGAGCGTGATTTCCCCCGTTGATTTGGACATAATCGGTATGGGCGGGCATATAGGCCTTCGCCTGCTCGTAAGCTTCCTTGTCGAGAACGCCGTCATCGCTCCCCGTCAGCGATATGGCCCGCAGCTCCGTCCCCTTCAAGCTTCCCCCCGCATCAGAATAAGCCGCCAGAAAAAATACGCCGCGAACCAGCTTCGGGTATTTGGCCGCATAGCGCGCCGCCATCGCCCCACCGAGCGAATGCCCCCCGATAACATACTGCTGCTTGGGATTCATCTCGATGATCCCTCCGGCGCGGTTCACGCCGAGCACGGCCAAATGAAGCGGCATCTTCACAATCCATGTCCGATACCCTTTGTCCGCCAAGCGAACGGCGAGCGGAGCGTAGCTTTCAGGTCGGACCAAACCGCCCGGGTAAAAAATAACATCGGGCTGCAAAGCCTGCTGCGGTTCGAACATGATCCAGTCCGGACTGTCGGTGATGGAGACGCCGCTGCCTCCCTTCATCGCTGTAATCGCCTCGGCATCGGGAGCGTACGGCTTCAGCCAGATCGATGCGGCAACCGCCAGGACAAGGACGACGAGCAGAAGCGAGCCCAAAATGATTTTGAAGCGGGACAGCTTCATAAGACCGCTCCTCCTGTCTATGGTTTTACATACAGTATTTCTTTTTATTGCCGAACCCATCCCCGAAAGACGAAACGGATCGGCGCATTTCCCGCAGGCCGAACAAATCCCCCAAAAGTGACGTGATGCTCTGAAGCTTATTCCGTCCGCATCCAGCCTAAGCTGGATCGGCGTCTAACCCTTCCTCTGGGATCGTTCTATGGGTAGACTTTACTTTCGGGGGAGCACACGGATTTCCACAGGATATGGCTGCGCATCATTTCCTAAACAACCAAAAAACCTCCTGTACCGCGTAAGCGGCCGGAGGTTTATCCTATCATTTTATAGTCCCAGCACTTTGTTGACCGACTCGATGACGCGTTCCTTCTGGAACGGTTTAACGACGAAATCTTTGGCTCCCGCCGTAATCGCCTCGATAACCATTGCCTTTTGTCCCATGGCGGAACACATAATGATTTTGGCGCTTGGGTCATGCTTGTAAATTTCCTTCACGGCGCCGACTCCGTCAAGCTCCGGCATCGTAATATCCATCGTCACCAGGTCAGGCTTAGCCGTCATATAAACTTGGACCGCTTCCATTCCGTTCGCCGCTTCCGCCACGACTTCATGACCTTCCTCCATCAGCATCGTCTTCAGCATCATCCTCATGAAGGCCGCATCGTCGACCACCATTACCTTTGCCATAGCTATTCCCCTGCTTTCTCTCATCTATACGCTTATTATGGCAAACAGAAATTAAACAAATTTTAGGTAACAGCGTAAACAACATTAGTTTTCTTTACATTTTCCTAACAATTCGAACCATTTAATTCCATAATTTATCATTGAAAATACAAGCTCCCGTTTTCAGTTGTGACAAATTTCTGAAAACTTTATGTAATTCTAAGGTTATTTTAAGTTTTCTTAAGCAGTGCGGTCATATAATGTTTACATATTCAACACATCATTGGAGGGATTCATATGAGATATGTAAAATCATTTCTGCAAGGCTTTTTCTACAGCTTTATCGCTATTGCCGCGCTTCCCATTTTGCTGGTGCAAAGCTTAATCGACCTATAATGCGCCGCCGATTTATTCAACCGCATCCCGCCGCTACAGTCCGTCTCTTAGTATGAAGGCAGCTTACCTCCGAACGATAGGTAAGCTGCCTGTTTTTTTGCCGCCAAACCGGGCCGGTTGAGAATCGCCGTCCGTGACGGCTAATCGACCCGCACCGCCGTGCCGCTGACGGCTACCATCAGCATCCCCTCGCGGATGACCTCGTAATCGATATCGATTCCCACGATCGCATTAGCCCCCATTCGGGCCGCTTGCGACTCCATCTCGTTAAAGGCGATATCCCGCGCGTCCTTCAGCTTGCTTTCATAGGCTCCGGAACGTCCTCCTACAATATCGGTAATCGAAGCGAAAATATCGCGTACGATATTTGCTCCCATAATAGCTTCGCCGGTGACAATCGAAACGTATTGTGCGATCTCTTTGCCTTGGATCGTCGGTGTCGTACTTAAAATCATATGAATGCCCCTTTCCGCTAATGTCTTCTTAGCATACGGGAAATGCCGCTTTTTCATACATAATGCCCTCTCCGGCGTAACGCCGGCTTTTCATTTTGCATGATATTTTTTATGTATCCGTTTACCTATTTGGTCTGCCCTAATGACACATAATATGGTAAGGTAAGATTTGGAACATACGTTTTATTATGACTTAGGATAAAAGAGAGGGGAAGCCCCGTGCGGCTGCAACGTTCCAAAAAGGCCCAAACGCTGATCATCATGCTGCTCCTGACCTCACTTTGCATCCTGTCTATGGGCTACACGGTTTACCGGATCGCCACCAATACTTTAACGCAGGAGATTCAGAACGCTTACCGGATGTCTTTGCTGCAAACGCAAGAGCGGGTTGAGGCCTATTTCAAGCAAATCGATCAATCGCTCCTGCAGTTCGAGAAGCTCCCCGCTCTGGACGAGCTGCTCTCGCTGCCCGAGGGAAGCAATAATCTCGAAATTTTAAGCCTGCTGGAAACCATGATGAGCATCCAAACTTCCATCGACGACGTAGACGATATCGCCTTGTATCGCCTCGATACTCGCAAGCTGTACAGCACAAATCGCCAGGTCACCTCATTTCAGCAGGACTATCAAGCCGTTATAAGCCGGTTTGCGAAGTTGAATCGCAACAGCGCTTTTTTTAACGCGTTCATCGACGACACGCCGACTACGATTTACATACGCAAGCTGCCCATCTTTCAAAGCACTCCGCCTTTTTATATCGTCGTTCATTTGAATCAGCAATTTTTCGACCACATGCTCGGCTCAGGCCAGGAAATTAAAGGAAATTATTTTATACTGGATGAATATGACCGGCTGCTGCAAAATCGCGGCGACTTAGACGACGAAACGATCGCCCGCGATGTCATTCCGGTCGTGACGGAACGTAAATCCGACTCGGGCGGGCTGTTTACCGCTTATTTGCCTCCGTCGCAGAAGGGCTGGACCTTCGGCTTCGCCATATCGAACCAAGAGCTGTTCCGCAAAATCGCCGATATCCGCAATGTCATCTTCCTGATAGGCGGCATTATTCTGACGCTCGCGGCGCTAGCAACCGTTTTGTCTACGAACCGATTGTGGAGAGGCTGGAACGACATCGTGACGCTGCTGGACGATCCTGTCTCCGTCCGCCACGCCAAACCGACCATGCCGGGCATCCAAGACGACGAATTCCGGGAAATCTACGACAAATTGCAGCAAATCAAAGAAACGCGGGATGAATTGAAGGAGCAGGTGAAGGAGCTGACACCGGAAATCAAGGAAGCCTTCATATATAATATGCTGCAAAAAGGGCTTCGCTCCGAGGAGGACTTGGACAAATGCCAAAGGTATGAAATCCCGCTGCTGTTCGGGGGATACAGCTGCCTGTGCGTGGAAATCGATCAGTACAAGAGCATGGCCGAGCAGTACTCCGACCGCGATCTGTTTTATTTCCGCTACGGCGTGTCCAAGGTGATTCAAGAGATTATCGACAGTAAAGGCCGCGGATTCGTCTCTTATACAGGTGAAGGGCGCTTTGCCGCCATGCTGTCGCTGCAGGACAGCGGCGATGGCTCTCCCCCCGGGGACCGGCAGGCCAGGAAGGAGACGATCCGCGAAGCCGCCGTAGAAATCCGCGATTTCATCGAACGGTATTTTCCGTATACAGTGTCCATAGGGGTCAGTTTATTCCGCAAAGATTACGCCTACTTGAATCTTTCCGCGGAAGAAGCCGAGAACGCACTGAAGCATAAGCTCGTAACGGGGACGAACGAGGTCATTCCAACAGATGAATTTATACCCGGCGATAGCGTCGGATCAGCCGCCGCCCCGGTTTCCTTCAAGGAGCTGGCGGACGATCTGATCTATGCGATCCGCTCGCTTGACCGCGAATCGGCCTGCCGCTGCGCGGACCGGATCGGCACGCTGCAGGGGCTTCGGACGATCAATTATCAGCGGCTGCAAAGCCAATTGACGGAAATGGTCTTCTCTATTTTCCGCTCCGTCGGCGGAACGCTGCGCAGGCCGCCTTCCGAGCCGCTGATGAGCGAGCTGCTGCAGCTGACGACGTTGGAGGAATGGATCGGCTGGCTGAAATCTCAAGCGATCGAGCCGCTTATCGGGGAGCTCGCCGAGGAGCATAGGGAGCACATGCATCAAGTCGCCGATCAGTTAACCGAATATATCCGCCGGCATAACGAAGAAAACATCCGTCTGGACAGCTGCTGCAA
The DNA here is from genome assembly GCF_025060755.1 of Paenibacillus doosanensis. Taxonomy (GTDB): domain Bacteria; phylum Bacillota; class Bacilli; order Paenibacillales; family NBRC-103111; genus Paenibacillus_S; species Paenibacillus_S doosanensis. The sequence goes on along the minus strand of NZ_JANYUY010000024.1, from coordinate 100,204 downwards.
GGCGCTGAACGTTCCCGCCTCCGTCGGCAGGCAGGCGCTCAAGGAAATTCATGATTCGACCTTCTCCGATTTCCTGCTGCAGAGCCGGATCGAGAAAGCCCGCGAATGGCTGCTGCATACCGGTATGAGCGTGGAGGAGATCGCTTCTCGCCTGCAGTACAGCAACTCCCAGAACTTTTCGCGCACCTTCAAGAAATCGGTCGGCTTGCCTCCAGGCCAATTCCGCAAAGAATCGAAAGCGATATAGCGCCGTATAGGCAAGAAGCCTCCAAACCGCTGTTAAGAGCGATTAAGGAGGCTTCTTCGTTCTGACTTTTGGATGCCCGCTCCCGCGGGCTCTACTTTATGAAGACGGTGTCGTGCCGGCTTGCTAATTGGCGACCTCCCATTCGTTCACATTAATGAAAGCGCCCAATTCCTTAGGCTCTCCAACCTTAACCCGTTTCGCTACGGCTTTCAGACGATAGTCTGCGTAAAGCGCGATCTGCGGAACGTCCCTGACCAGCAGCTCCTGCACTTTATCGTAAATCGCATGCCGCTTGTCCGGATTCGTCTCCTTCGTTCCTTGAACGAGCAGATCGTCCATTTCTTGATTGCTGTAGCCGGAGAAGTTGTTCAGATTGCCTGTCGCAAAAGTGCTGGTCAAATCCGGGTCCAGAATAAAGATCAGCCCGAGCAGCGCCAGATCGTAATCTTTTTTCCTGAGCTTCTGTACGGTAGTGGCGACATCGACCTTCTGTACCTGCGCCTTGATGCCGACGGCTTTCAAGTTGTCGACGATAATATCCGCCGTTTGCTCGCGGGTTTTATTGCCCGACGGTACGACGAAGTTCAGCGTTTTGTTCGAATCCCAGTTGGCTTCTTTTAAGAGCTGCTTCGCTTTTTCCGGGTCATACGGATACGGCTTCAGGTTCTTGTTGTAGTACGGATGAATCGGCGTATACTGCACATCCATGATTTCGCCTTCGCCCTTCAGCAAATTCGTAACCATCATATCGCGGTTCATCGCATAGACGATCGCCTGTCTGACCTTCGGATCGGGAATGACGGCATTGTTCATATACATGTTCTGATAGTTGAACGGCTTGCCGGAAATCGTCTTAATGTTGGACATATTTTTCACTTTCTCAAAATCCTGCACTGCGATGTTCCCGATACCCGGGAAGTTCATGTCGATCTCTCCGCTTTGCAACTGGGCGACCAGATTGGCCGAAGGCATGATCTTGAAGTTCAGCTTGTCGAACTTCGGCGCTCCCTTGAAATAGTCTTTGTTCGCCTCCAGCTCCACGTATTGATCCTTCGCATAGCTGACGAATTTGAACGGACCGTTGATAACATCCGGCTTTTGGAAAAACGGATTTTGCGGAAGCTTCTCCGGATCGGCGTCCTTGAGCACATGAGCGGGCAGCGACTTTAAGTTTTTGCCGAAGCTTTCGAGGAATAAATTCGGATCGACGGGCGTTTTGGTGCGAAATTCGATCGTATGGTCATCGATCTTCTTCATCCCGGCGACATCCGCGCCGCCCTCGGCCAGCTTGCCCTTGTCGTCGAAGCCTTCCAGCATCGCGAAGCGCGAAGCGAGCGCCGTCGCAAACTTGGGATTGGCGATCAGCTTCACCGTGAAAATAACGTCATCCGCCGTGACCGGCTGACCGTCGGTCCATTTGGCCTTCGCATTCAGCTTGACCGTGAACAGCTGATTGTCTTTGGTCTCGATACTATCGGCAAGCATCGGCACGAACTTGAGATTTTCATCCAGCTCCATCAGCGGCTGAAACAATATCGAAGTAATAATAATGGACGTATTGTCCGTTTGATCGATCGGATTGAACATGAGCGGCGCGTTCGTGATGCCGATATTAATGACTTTGCTGCCGGTAGACGGCTTGGCCGCCTCCCCCGCGCTCCCTTGCGTTGCCTCCGGCGCCCCTCCGCCGCATGCGCTGAGCGCCAATACGGAGAGTATGCACGTCATCAGGACGGATGTTTTGAATTTGCCTTTCCATTTCATGGCCGGTTCCCCCTCATATAGTAGATGATGCGATAGCGACAAGCCGGATTACTTCAAGCTTTTCGGGTCGAGAGCATCCCGCAGCCCGTCGCCGATAAAATTGACCGATAGCACGCTCAAAATAATCATAATCCCCGGAGGAAGCCACAACCATGGCTGCGAGGTCAGCACGGTAAGCGACTGCGCGTCGGTCAGCATATTGCCCCAGCTCGCCGTCGGCGGCTGCACGCCGAGGCCAAGGAAGCTCAGCGAGGCTTCCGCGATGATCGCTCCGGCGATGCCGAAGGTGGCATTGACGAGTATGGGCGCCATCGCATTCGGCAAAATATGCAGGAACAGCATCCGCGCCGTGCCGAGCCCGAGCGCGACGCCGGCTTTGACGTAATCCATCTGCTTCAGCGACAATACGCTTCCCCGCACCAGCCGCGCGACGCCGGTCCAACCGAGAAATCCGAGGACGACGATCACGTTCGTCAAGCTGGGACCGACGACGCTGACTACGACGAGAATAAGCATGAGCTGAGGAAAAGACATGAAAATATCCGTCAAGCGCATGACGACCATATCGACCCAACCGCCGAAATAACCGGATACGAGCCCCAAGATCGTGCCGATCGTCACCCCGATCGCTACGGCGCCGATACCGACGACCAGCGATACGCGGGAAGCGTAGATCAAGCGGCTTAGCACGTCGCGTCCCACCTGATCGGTTCCTAGTAAATACTGCGAGGAAGGCTCCGCCTCGAACGAGCCGGTCACCTCATACGGATCATGCGGCGCCAGCAGCGGGGCGAAGATCGCGCAGACGGTCAAAATTAGCATGACCGCCAGTCCCGCTACGGCGAGCTTATGCTTCGCGAACCGGCGCACGACCATCCGCAGATAGCTCTCCTCGCCGGCCGGGCTGTCCGCCGCGCTCAAGGCCTGCTCGCTCGCTCCCGATCCTTTGTGCAAATTCATTTCCATTGCCGGCATGGCACTCCCTCCTGTGACTTCGATGAAATGGGCTTTGCTGCCAAAGCTTTACCGTTATTTATACTTGATCCGCGGGTCGACGACGGAATACACGATATCGGTCAGCAAATTCGCCGCCAGCACCATGATGGCAGCCATCAAATTAAGCGCCATCAGCGTAGGATAATCGCGGTTCATAATCGACCCCATCGTCAGCTGGCCGATGCCCGGCCAAGAGAATATCTGCTCCGTCACGACCGCCCCGCCGAGCAAGATCGGGACCTCCAGCCCGACTACGGTCACGATGGGAATCAGCGCGTTGCGCAGCGCATGCTTGTTGACGACCACAAATTCATGCAGCCCTTTGGCGCGGGCGGTACGCAAATAGTCTTGACCCAATATTTCGAGCACGCTGGAGCGGACATAGCGGATTTTTTTGCCTGCGATCCCGATTCCCAGTACCATTACCGGTAAAATCAGATGGAGTACCCGGTCCAGAATCCCTCCATCGCCTCCCAAGGTGAACATCCCGCCGGAAGGAAGCCATTTCAGCTCCAAAGCGAACACATAAATGAGACCGAGCGCGAGAAAAAAGTTCGGAATCGATATGCCGAGAAACGAGCCGGCCGTAGCCAGGTAATCGAGCTTGGAATACTGCCTGGTCGCGCTCAGTATGCCTAGCGGGATCGCAATGATCAGACCGACGACCAGCGCGACTCCCATCAGCAGCACCGTCGGACCGATCCGCTCCCCGATCATATGGGAGACCGGCTGGTACGTAGTCAGCGAGAAGCCGAGGTTGCCCTGCAGCAAATTGACGAGCCAGCGAAAATATTGCATGTACAGCGGGTCGTTTAAGCCAAGCGCCTCTTTCTTGGCCATGATGTCTTCAGCCGAAATGTTCGGATCGATCATCATATCGACCGGATCGCCGGGAGCCATATTGATGATGATAAAATTGATGACCGTTACTCCGATGAGAACGGGAATGGCAATCAGCAGCCTTCGGATAATATAAGCGAGCACGGCAGCCTCCTCCTCCTATTTGTCATGATCCGTCGAGAGCGAAGCAGGCTACGGCATGCTCGCTTCCTTTCAATTCCGGCTCCTGCTCGCGGCAGATCGCCTTGGCCAGAGGGCAGCGCGTATGGAACCGGCAGCCGTTCGGCGGATTGGCCGGACTCGGCACATCGCCCTGAATGACGATTCGCTCCTTCGACCTGAGATGCGGATTCGGTACGGGATAGGCGCTGAGCAGCGCCTGTGTGTAAGGATGCTGCGGATTGCGGAACATCTCCTCTTTGCGCGCAATCTCCACCACCTTGCCCAAATACATGACCGCGATCCGGTCGCTAATATAGCGAACGGCCCCAAGACCGTGAGCAATGAATAAATAGGTCAGATGAAATTCTTTTTGCAAATCCTTCAACAAATTCAATACCTGCGCCTGGATGGAGACGTCGAGCGCCGAGACCGGCTCGTCGCAGACGATCAGCTTCGGCTTGAGCGACAGCGCCCGGGCAATCCCGATCCGCTGCCGCTGACCGCCCGAAAATTCGTGCGGATAGCGGTCCTTATAGCCGCTGGGCAGCCCGACGATTTCGAGCAGCTTGCCGACTTCCTTCGGTATATCCCCCTCAGGCACGATCTTATGGACTTTAAGCGGTTCGGCCAAAATGTCGCTGATTCGTTTGCGCGGATTGAGCGAGGAGTACGGGTCCTGGAAAATGATTTGCAAATCGGAGCGGACCTTTTTCATATGCGAGCCGGAATATCCCGCAATGTCGCGCCCCTCGAATAAAATCCGGCCTTCCGTCGGCTCCTCTAACCGGACAATCGTCCGGCCGATCGTCGATTTGCCGCAGCCGGATTCGCCGACGAGCCCCAGCGTCTCGCCGGGATAAATATGGAAATTAACGCCGTCGACCGCCTTCACATGGCCGACCGTTCTCGAAATAATTCCTTTGCGGATCGGATAATAAGTCTTGAGCCGTTCTACCGTCAGCAGCGGCGCGTCGGCCGCCTTCATCTCTCTCGCCCGATTAGCCATAAGCCGCCTCCTTACGCTCCTGGGGCGAATGCTCTTCTGCCAGCCAGCAGCGGGCAAGATGATTCGCCCCCGATTGCATTAACGGCGGAGCCTGCTGAAGGCATCGCTCTACCGCGTACGGACAGCGGGTATGGAACCGGCAGCCCTGCGGCATTTGATGCAGCGACGGCACCGTGCCCGGGATCGAAGCAAGCCGCTCGTCCATCCCCGAGTCGATGTGGGGTATCGAGCTCATCAATCCTTTCGTATAAGGATGCTTCGGCTCGTCGAACAGCGTGAAGACGTCCGTCTCCTCCACGACCTGCCCCGCATACATGACAATGACCTTGTCGGCCATTTCGGCGATGACGCCCAGATCATGCGTAATCAGCATAATCGCCGTGCCCGAATCCTGCCGAAGCTTCTTCATCAGCTCCAAAATTTGCGCTTGAATCGTTACATCCAGGGCGGTGGTCGGCTCGTCGGCAATGAGCAGCTTCGGCTTGCAGGACAGCGCCATGGCAATCATGACCCGCTGTCTCATCCCCCCGGACAAAGCGTGAGGGTATTCATCGACAATGGCCTCGGGCCGCGGAATGCCGACTTTCTTCAGCATCTCGATCGCGTAAGCCCTCGTCTCCTTGGGCTTCATCTTCAAATGCAGCCGGATGGACTCGCCCATCTGATGCCCGATCGTAAACACCGGGTTGAGCGAGGTCATCGGCTCTTGAAAAATCATCGAGATCTCATTGCCGCGAATCTCCCTCATCTGCGCCTCCGTCATCCCGGTAAGATCGGCGCCTCCGAAGCGGATTTCGCCCTGTCGGATGCGGCCTTTAGAGCCAAGCAGCCGCATGATCGACAGCGAGGTTACGCTTTTGCCGCAGCCGGATTCGCCGACGATTCCGATCGTCTCTCCCGGCTTCAGCGAGAAGCTCACGTCGTCAATGGAGATGACTTCCCCCTTGTCCGTCCGGAATGCCGTTTGCAGATGATTCACTTGAAGCAGATGGTCCATGCTTCTCACCGCCTTCTGGTATAGTATATAAATGGTTTAGGCCATAAATAGTATAGGGAGTTAAGTTTTACTGACCGGCAGCGGGCGAGCCTCCGGCGGAATCAGCGTCGTGTACGGGACCCCGCCGCGCTCCTCCTCATGCTCCTTCTTGGCCTCTTCGAGCAGTTCCGGCTGCAGCAGCAGCTGAACGGCGGTCGCTGCGATGACTTTACCCGCATGCAGCATCCCCTTATGTCCGATCGGCGCAGCTCCTTGCGACACGAGCTGCCACGTATGGAAAGGCGTGCCCAGCGCCATACAAGCCGTTCCGCATTGAGCGGTCGGCACGAGCCAGCTGACGTCGCCGACGTCGGAGGAGCCCGGGTTGACCCCCGACTTAGGCTTGTAGGGCTCCAGCGTGTCGGAGACCGCCTTGCCTTCGTGGCGGGAAGGCATCCGCTGTCCGCGTTCGCTATCGGAGAAGGTGGCGCGAATGGCCTCGGCCAGTTTCCGGTCCTCCTCGTCGAAGACCGGGACGCCCAGCTTCTCGAAGTTGTCGTACATGACCTTCTCCAGCGTCGTGTTCAAGATGAAATTCGATGAGGCCGCATCGAAGCGGATTTCCACTTCCGTTCCGGTCATCAGCGCGGCTCCCCTGGCGATGTCGCTGACCCGCCCGTACATCTCCCGCACCTGCGAGCTCTGCGGAGCGCGCAGCTTGTAGAGCACCTCCGCCTCCGGCTGAACGACGTTCGGCGAGATGCCTCCCGTATTCGTGACAGCGTAATGCAAGCGGGTTTCCTGCTCCAGATGCTCCCGCAAGTAGTTGGCTCCGACATTCATCAGCTCCACCGCATCCAGAGCGCTTCTCCCCAATTGGGGGCTCACGGCGGCGTGCGAACTCCTTCCCTTGAACTTGTAGTAGACCTGGCACGTAGCCAGGAAATTGGACGACATCACTCCGTTCACCGGGCTCGGGTGCCATGTCAGCGCTGCGTCCACGCCGCCAAACAATCCGGCTCTGGCCATAAACGCTTTGCCCCCGCCGCCTTCTTCGGCCGGACATCCGTAATATTTCACCGTACCCGAGAGTCCCTGCTCCTCCATATAACGGCGGACGGCGACGGCTGCCGCCAAAGCTCCGGTCCCAAGCAGATTATGCCCGCAGCCATGGCCGCTGCCTCCCGGCACCAGCGGCTGCTTCTCCGCCGATCCTTTGGCTTGGCTCAGGTCGAACAGCGCATCGTACTCTCCCAATATCGCGATGACCGGAGCTCCTGAGCCGTAAATGCCGACAAGCGCGTTGGGCACTTCTCCCGCTTCCCGCAGAACGGCGAAGCCTTCCTCTTCCAACGCCTCGGCGATCAGCGCTGCGGAACGCTTCTCCGTATATCTCGGCTCCGCATATTCCCAAATCCGGTCGCTAATAGCGATAAAGCGCGCCCGGCGTTCCTCGATAAGAGCGGACAACCGCTGAACATAATCGGAAGCGATCATGGCACCCATTAGAACCAGCTCCTTATTTAGATGATCTGCCTTTTCTCCTTCTGCAGAAGCCGCAGCCCCCGCAACTTTTCCGAATTCATTCGGCCGAAAATGCTTTGCGTCCCGCCGGGTTTCCCACACTGCCGGACTGCGCCTTTCTCCTGCGCAGCGTCCATACGAGCGGCAAGCATAGGAATGCCGTCGCCGCCGCCAACAAAGTAACATCGTTCACCGCATCGGTAAAAGCTTGCCGCTCCACAGCGCCCGTCACCGTTCCTCCGCCTGCCAGCTCCTTCGTATGCATCGCAACGCTCAAGGAAAGCAGCGAGGTGATCAGACCGATCGACAGCGAGCCGAAGCCCTGCTTCACCCAATTGCTGGCGGAGGAGGCATGGCCCGTCAGTTCGGCCTCGATCTCCTCCATCCCCGCATTGGCTGCCGGCATCGTAGCCAGCGCAATCCCGATGTTGCGCACCGTCATCCAGCCCATAATATACGTTCGCGATATATCCGGCGTCAGCTGCCCCATGGCGATCATCCCCGCGCCGATAAGCAGAATACCCGCCGTAATCAGCGCCGCAGGACCTACCTTCGAGTACAGCCTGCCGGCAATCGGCATGAATACGGCCATCGCCGCCGATCCGGGCAGCAGCGTCAAGCCCGCTTCCATCGCCCCGGCCTGCTGGATCGTCTGCAGAAACACGGGGGTCAAATACGAGCCCGAATACAGGCTGATGAGAATGATGCTGCCGAGGATTAACGTGAGGGTAAAACGGCGATTCGCGAATACTTGCAGCTGCAGCAGCGGCGCCTCGACCCTCCTTGCCCTGCGGATGAAGGCCGCCAGCACGACGGCGCCGAGCGCGAGCAAGCCCAGCGTTTTCCAGGACGTCCAGCCCCATTGATCCACTTCGCTGAAAGCGATCAAGAAAGCAGTGCTGCAGGAGGTGACCATGACGAAGCCGGGCAGATCGAACGGTTTCGGCGAATACAACCGGTAATACGGCAGCAGCTTCATCGCTACGAGCACCCCGACGACGCCGAAGGGCAAATTGAGCCAGAACAGCCAATGCCAAGACCATGTCTGGATGAGCCATCCGGCCAAAGTCGGCCCCAGCGCCGGGGCGAGCACGCTGGAAAGCGACCACATGCTATTGGCGAAGGGCTGCCGTTCGCGCGGGATGACCTGATAGATGATGGTCATGGTCGCCGGCATGATCATGCCGCTGAACGCGCCCTGCAAGATGCGAAAGGCGACCAGCGCCCCGACGTTCCAGGCCATGGCGCACAGCGCCGACGCTATCGTGAAGCCGATTAGCGATACGATATACAAATATTTGGGACTCAGCCGGTCGCCCAAATAGCCAGTGACCGGAGCGATCACGCCGCCTGCCAGAATAAACCCGGTGACCGCCCATTTTACATGGCTTAGGTCTGCTCCAAAGTCGCTCATGAGCGACGGAATGGCTACATTCACTGCCGATATGCCCATCGTGGCGAGGAAGGAACCGAAGCAGATAGCTGCCAGAATCGGCCAAAATGCCGCCTGATCTCGCTGTGAAGATACGGACATATCGTTCAGGCTCCTCCTCTTGTTCCGATCCGCGTTATTTTTTGGCCGACGGCTTCACGCCGTCCGGAATCGGGCTGACATAGGCTTGCCCGTCCAGCAGCTCGCTCAGCTCCGCCTTCGCTCTGGCGGCAATGTCTGGATCAAGCAGCACCTTGAGCGCCGTCTCCGCCATCACTTTCCCCGCGTGCAGCATCGCTTTATGCGATATCGAGGTAGCCCCTTGCGAGACGACCTGCCATGTATGGGCCGGCGTGCCGATAGCCCAGCAGGCCGTCGAGCACTGCACCGTCGGCACGACCCAGCTGACATCGCCTACGTCGGTCGAGCCCGACATCACCCGCTGGCGCGCTTCCTCCGTGAGCGGCAGCAGCACATCGCACATATCTTTATCCTTAAGCTCGCTTCGAATGCTGAAGCTTTTGTCGGCGTCGGACAAGCTGCTGCGAATCGCGCCGGCATAGCGAAGCTCCTCTTCCGTAAATTGAGGTACGCCGAGCTCCTGGAAACATTCGTGCATCACATTTTCCAGAACGGAGTTAGGAACGACATTCGAACAAGCTTTATCGAACACGATTTCCGCTTCGGTACCCGTCATCAATGCCGCCCCTCTGGCAATATTGCAGATGCGCTGATAAATTTCCTCCACCTGCTGCGTCTTGGGCGCCCGGATCAAATAAAGCACCTCCGCCTCTCCCTGCACGACATTCGGCGAAATTCCCCCGCTGTTCGTTATCGCATAATGGACGCGCGCCTCCTGAATGATGTGCTCCCGCAAATAATTCACGCCGACGTTCATCAGCTCGACCGCATCGAGCGCGCTGCGTCCCAGATGCGGGCTTGCCGCCGCATGGGAGGTACGTCCTTTAAATTTATAGTACACCTGATAATTGGCCAGCGATGAGCCGCTCATAATCCCGTTGGCGACGCCGGGATGCCAGCATATCGCAATATCGGCATCGTCGAACAAACCCGCTTTGGCCATGAACGCTTTGCCTGATCCGCCTTCTTCCCCTGGACAGCCGTAGTAACGAACTGTGCCTGCAATGCCGTTCTCTTCCATGTAATGCCTCAAAGACACCGCAGCGGCAAGCGAACCGGTTCCGAGCAGATTATGTCCGCACCCGTGGCCGTTGCCCCCGGGAACGACAGGATGCTCCTGCGCCTCTCCCTGATATTGACTCAAGCCCGCGAGAGCGTCGTATTCTCCCAAGATCGCGACCACCGGCCCGCCGCTTCCGTAAGAGCCGACGAAAGCCGTTTCCATCCCGCCTACCCCGCGCTCGACCTTGAAGCCTTCATTCTCGAGCGTTGCGCAAAGCAGCTCCGCCGAACGGAATTCTTCGAATCGGGTCTCCGCAAATTCCCATATGCGGTCGCTCACTTGAATGAACATCTCCCGCTTGCCTTCCATAATCTCGCTAATGCTCCGCTTGTTATCCATACCGTTCCCGTCCTTTCTGCATTTGGAAATAAAATAAATGTTAATTATCCTTACATACATTTAACACCAAAACCCGCTATTTGAGTAGGCCTCGCGTTTTATATTTGGAATCTTCAATTGGCATATTGCTGGCGATTAGTATCATTTTTCATCTTTTCATGCAAAAAATGATACTTTTCCTTGCTATTTTTTCCAATGATTTCGTTTACATAGTAAACTATCGAAAGATTATAGAATAAATAGAGGAGCAATGCTATAATGTGAAAAAAAGTTCCATGAGATTAACTAAATCTGCAGGGGGATGGACGATGTACAAACTGTTGATTGCAGACGACGAGAGCGAAATCAGGAACGGTTTAAGCCAATACTTCCCTTGGAATGAGGTCGGTTTCGAGGTGGTCGGTCAAGCGGATAACGGGATGCATGCGTTGAACTACATATTGCAGCATCCGGTCGACGTTCTGCTCTGCGATATCAAAATGCCTGTCATGAGCGGAATCGATGTGGCTAAGGAGCTGTTCGAGCAGCGCTCCAAGATCAATATCGTCCTGCTTAGCGGCTACAGGGAGTTTGAATTCGCGCAGCAGGCCCTTAATTACGGGGTTAAACATTATTTGCTCAAACCGACGAAATACAGCGAAATTACGAAAGTATTCGAACGGATCAAGGAGGACCTTGACCAAATCTCCCGGCAAAGCCCGCCTCTTCCGGACGCCCCCGTCCTTACCGAGCCCAGCGTGTCCGAGAAAGCGATCGACAAAGTACGCAACTACATTCACGAAAACTACAAGGAAGCCTGTCTGGAGAATGCAGCCAAGATCGTTTATATGAATCCCTATTATTTGAGCAAATATTTCAAGCAAAAGACGGGCGAAAATTTCTCCGATTATTTAACCCGGGTCCGCATGAATAAGGCCGCCGAGCTGCTTAAGGACGTCTCCTACAAAACCTATGAAATCAGCGATTTGGTAGGCTACAGCAACGCGAAAAACTTTACCCGGACGTTCCGCCGCTTTTTCGGCAAAACCCCGCGCGAATACAGAAACATGGACTAGGGAGCGGCAGCGATGAAAAAAACGTATCATGCGTTTCTGGCCAAAAATTTGGCGACGTTCCTAATCCCGATGCTCATTCCGATTCTTGTGCTCGGGGCGCTCTCCACATTTTTGATCCAGCAATATATCAAGAAAGAAATCAACAACAATAACATGAACCTGCTCAAGCAGACCAAGCAAAACATCGAGCTCATCTTTAACGAGCTGGATACTTTGAACTTGCACATTGTTGCAAGCGCCATCCAGTTTACGAATTTGCAAAATATGCTTAAAAAGCCTTACCCGGAGCCTGCCGATTACGAGCAGCTGGCCTCGCTGAAAAATTTTATCGATTCCCCTTCCATCGGCAAGCCTTATATCGATTCCATCTATATTTACATTGATAATGAAAACAACCGGTTCATTTCGTCCACCTCCGGCGGTTTGATCGATCTCGGCGATTTTTACGATCAAGGCTGGTATGAACGCTATATCCGTCATTCCCCGTCCGAGCTGATGTGGGCGGAGAACCGCTCCATCGTCAAACCGACGACGGGACGCGCATCCGCCGTAACGAACGTCATTACGATGTTCCGCCGCATCACCTTGTCCGATAACAGCAGCGGCGTCATCGTGCTCAACGTCAAACCGGATTACATCATGCAAACGCTGAGCAGGCTGGACACGCTCAAAGGTCAAACCATTTTCATTCTGGACGCGCAGGACGAATTTATTTTTCGCACGCATAACGACATGCTGCCCGAAAGCGATCTGGCCAGCATCCGGCAGGAAGCGCGCGAATTTTTCCCGATCCGCTCGAACGGGGAGGACTTGATCGTCAATAAGCTGCCCTCGGGGCGATTCCAGTGGACGTTCGTCTCGATCGTGCCCAGCTCGTCGCTGTACGACATTCCGATTCGTCTGAGCGTAACGACGATCATTTTGCTTTTGCTGTCCTTTGTTATCGGAACGACCTTAGCTTATTATTTGAGCCGCAAAAATTACAACGATCTGAAGACGATTATTTCCATACTCGATTCTGCCCAAAACGGACGCCCGCTGCCTCCGCTGCCCCGGCAGGTCAAAGATGTGTTCAGCTTCATTATGCAGAGCATTCTAAATAACTTCATCGAGCAAAATTACTTAAAGGTCCAATTATCCGAGCGAAAATACAAGTCTCAAGCGCTGGAATTCGCCGCTTTGCAGTCGCAGCTGAATCCGCATTTTTTATTCAATACGCTGGAGACGCTGAATTGGAAGGCGACCAAGCTAACCGGTCGGCCTAACGAGCTGAACGCGATTATCGAAGACTTGTCCGATATTTTGCGTTATTCCCTGGAGGGCGGCGCCGGGCAGGTAACGCTGAAAAAAGAGATCGATCATACCCTCCCCTATATCGATATTCAGAAAATAAGATATAAGGATAAATTCGATGTCATCTGGGATTGCGATCCCGAAGCTCTGAAATACCATGTATTGAAGCTGATGTTTCAGCCGCTGATCGAAAATAGCCTATACCATGGAATTAAGGAAAAAGAAGGATCGTGCTGCATTAAAGTGCGCGTTCGCTTCGGGGCAGCTTGCCTTCACATTGCGGTGATCGACAACGGCGTCGGCATTCTGCCGGAACGGCTGACTCTATTAAATACGCAGCTCACAGGAAATCTGGAGCAGATCCAGCACATCGGTTTATTCAATACGCAGAAGCGGCTGAAGCTGACCTACGGAGAGAAATACGGGGTAAAGGTCCGCAGTAAATTCGGTTGGGGAACGGCCATCTATATCGACATCCCGATCGACTGATCCATAACCGCTTCCTAGTTCCGGAAGGATATCGGTCGGGAGCCGTCGTTGGCCATGAAGCCGCCTAGCATCCCCAATACGGCGAATAGGCGAGCGGCTGCGAATCGCCGGAGGAAGGCTGCGGATGCCATCCGAACGCAGGCTTGGGATGAGCGGCATAACGCGGCTGCGTATTCGCGTTCACGTTGGGCTGCGCTGCGTTCGGGACCGCCTGTTTGGCCGTCCTTCCCGCCGGGCCGGGCCCGCAGCCGTTATTCGTTAAACGCAAACGATCGGAGCCGGGAATCGTTTCAGGCGCGGGCGCATCGAAAATTGCGAGCACATGCGCATTACCGGTCAATACCGTCTCGTAATGCCACCAGCCTTGCGGAACACTCGCCACTTGTCCGGGCTGGATCGCAATGTTTAACCATTCTTTGGCGAACGGATTCAACACGGACACGACGGCGGCCCCGGAGATGCAGTAGACCAGTTCGGAAGCGTTCGGATGAGAATGAGGATCGGATGTATGATTCTCACTGAGGAGCATATCGAGAAGAGAGACGTTCTCCAGCTTATTCAATTGATGAATGGATACCGCGTTTATATTGTTGTCACGATTGCTTTCGAACACAGGATGATGGCTCAGGTCATAAGCAAGCTGTGTCCGGGGGGATTTGTCGTCCGCATACGGGGGCATTTCGCTTCGTTCCCTTCCGTTATCCCTGCCGGGGAATATCATTAAGCTATTATCTTTAAGCTATGATATGTGCCTCAAAATCGGGAAGTGCGCGGATGCTGCAAATAATGATGAAGTTATGGCAAACGGGGATTGGAAGGGAGCTCGTTCGACAAATTACAGGCAGCCTCTTCCTTCCGAAGGGCTGCCTGCAATGGGATTATCCTATGCTTTCCTCGTACTTTCGCCCGAATGACGGCTACCGGTACAGCGGACCGAAATTGGCGCAAGCGCGGAAATCGGCTCCTGCCGGCTCCATCGCTCCGAACGCGGTCCAGGCGCTGGGGCGAAATACCCGCTCCTCCGGCACATTATGCATGCAGACCGGAATTCGCAGCATCGAGGCCAGGGTAATGAAATCGCCGCCTACATGACCGTAGCTTACGGCGCCATGATTCGAACCCCAGTTGTTCATGACGGAGTAAACGTCCTTGAAGGCGCCTTCGCCGGTCAAGTTCGGCACGAACCAGGTCGTCGGCCATGTCGGATTGCTGCGCTCGTCCAGCACGCGGTGCACTTCCTCGGGAATGTCCGCCGTATAGCCTTCGGCCAGTTGAAGCACAGGGCCGAGCCCTTTGACGATATTGATGCGGGCCATCGTCACCGGCATGCCGCCGCGCGTCAGGAAGTCGGTGGAGAAGCCGCCGCCGCGGAAGAAATCGACCGCCGGGCACCAGCGGGTCGCCTCCAGACATTGCTTCACCTCCGCCTCCGTAATATCCCAGAACGGCTTCATGGCGGGCTCTCCGCCGATCGTCATCTGCCCTGTCGCATCCAGCGCCGCCGGACCGGAATTAATAAGATGAATGATTCCGTTCTTCGCCCTGCCGGTCAGTTCCACTCCCGTTACCCGCTTGACCGCCTCCGGGCTCCAATACGTGCGGACATCGGCGAAAATTTGCGCCGCATCGGTCAGCAGATGACCGAACAGCATCGCAGCCGCATTGAGCGTATCGTTCTCGGTAGCCACGACGTAAGGCTCGCGGATGCCGTTCCAGTCGAACGACGACGAGAGGATCGCTTCCATAAAATCGCCGTTCGGAAAATGATCCGTCCACGCCCGCTGTCCCTGAAATCCGGCGGCAATGGCATTATGGCCGAGCGCTTCTTCGCCGTAGCCGAGCGCCTCCAGCTTCGGATTGCCGATCATCAGATCTCTGGCGATTAACGTCATCTTCACGACCGTCTCCCAGTCCCGTTCCTTCTGCTCGGCCGTTCTTTGCAAATGCGGCGGATTGACCTCCGCGCCTTCCTTACAATGCCGCTTCGTCCAAGCCAGCGCCCGCTCGAACTCCTCCTTATCGTAAATGTCCCGCTCCATCCGCCGGATAAATTCGGACATGTCGACATACTCGTTGCGCATCCCGAGATAATCCTGGAAAAAGCTTTCGTCGGCGATACAACTGGCGATCCCCATCGAGACGGAGCCCATCGACAAATACGACTTGCCTCTCATCGTCGCAACTGCAAGCCCCGCTTTGGCGAATTGCAGCAGCTTCCGCTGCACGTCTTCCGTGATCGCCGTATCTCCGATATCTTGAACGTCCCGTCCGTAAATGCCGAACGCCGGGATGCCCTTCTGGTTATGGGCCGACAGCGCCGCGGCGAGGTATACCGCACCCGGACGCTCGGTGCCGTTGAAGCCCCAGCCTTCGGCATGAGCGGATCGGTATCGATTGTCTCCGTCGGATAGCACCATGACGGCGTGACCGATATCGTTACGCCGACGCCGGCGCGAGCGAACTTCTCGGCGGTCCGCGCCGCTTCCGCCGCACCGCCGATGCAGGTGTCGGCAATGACGCATTCCACCGGCAGCCCGTTCGAATGGCGCAGGTTCCTCTGCAAGAAATCGGCGCAGACCCGCGCCATATTCATGGTGACCTCTTCGAGCGATTCGCGAATGCCGCCCCGGCGGCCGTCCACGATCGGCCGGATTCCGATGGCCGGCATGCTGCCGTTCAGCTTGTTTACTGGCTGCTCCTGTTTCAAATCTAACATCCTCCTTCTTCCCTCATCCCATTTGATTTATCATTGAACGACGACGTGCACCAAGATTTTCTGCCTTGCCGGAAAGCTCAAGTAATCGTTTACGTAAAACAATTACAAATATTGTATAATGGGGAAAGTCGGAGCATCAACCGCATATTCCCTTTCATTCATAGGGGGATCGAATCAAAAAACGGACAGTCGCCCTGCGAAGAAGACGATTCTCCATGCATTTCCCGCCCGCAAAGTGGTTTTTCCCGTAGTCCGAATACAAAAAAACTCATACCGCTCCATCGCATCGCCGGCTTCGCAAGGAAGTTCGGCCGCTATGAACGGCATGAGCCTGAATAGGGTTGCTATTTCCTATCGTTAACTAAATATACGTGAACCCGCTGCGTACTACTGCTTATCCAGCAGCGATGCTCCGGCAATGCCCGGATGCGTCATCTCATACGGATCTAGAATCAGATCGAGCTCCTCTTCGGTCAGTACATTGTAGAGCAAGCACAGCTCGCGAACCGATTTGCCGGTGAGGGTAGCTTCGCGCGCGATTCTGGCCGCCACTTCGTAGCCCAGATGCGGATTCAGCGCCGTAATGATGCCGATGCTCCGGTCGACATAATCTTTACATTGCTGCTCGTTGGCTTCAATCCCGTCGACGCAATGAACGCGGAACACATGAAACGCTTGATTCATAATGCTCAGCGACTGCAGCAGGTTAAACACAAGTACCGGCTCCATCACGTTCAGCTCCAACTGGCCGGCTTCGGAAGCGAGGCAAATCGTATGGTCGTTGCCGATCACCTGGAACGCCACCTGATTGACGACCTCGCACATAACCGGATTGACTTTGCCCGGCATGATGGAGGAACCCGGCTGACGCGCCGGCAGCCTGATTTCGGCCAATCCGGCCCGCGGTCCGGAAGCCATCAGGCGCAGGTCGTTGGCGACCTTGGACATATTGATCATACACACCTTCAGCGCCGCGGATACTTCCGTATAAGCATCCGTATTTTGCGTGGCGTCGACGAGATCGGCCGCATTGATCAGCGGAAAGCCGGTCCAGCCCGCAAGCAGCTCCACGACCCGCTTAATGTAGCGAGGATCGGCGTTGAGCCCCGTTCCGACTGCAGTCGCTCCCATGTTCACCTCGTACAAATGCTGCCGGGTTTGCTCGATGCGTAGAATATCCCGGTTCAGCACCCTGGCGTAGGCGGCGAACTCTTGTCCGAGCCGAATCGGCACTCCGTCCTGCAGATGAGTGCGGCCCATTTTGATTACGCCGTCAAATTCGGACGCCTTGGCCGTAAAGGAAGCGTGCAGCTCTCGCATCGTGACAAGCAATTTATCGATAGAAGAAAGGACGGCGATATGGATGGCGGTCGGAAAAGAATCATTCGTCGATTGCGCCATATTGACATGAGAGTTCGGGCTGACGGTAAAATAATCTCCCTTCGTTCCGCCAAGCAGCTCGATTGCCCGATTGGCAATAACTTCGTTGGCATTCATATTAATCGATGTGCCTGCGCCGCCCTGAATCGGATCGACAATGAACTGGTCATGCCACTCACCGGCCAATATTTCGTCCGCCGCCCGGACGATCGCTTGTCCGAGACTCGGCTGCAGCCTGGAGATTTCCATATTGGCGGTTGCCGCCGCTTTCTTGACGACCGCCATAGCCCGAATCAATTCTTCATGAATTCGGTAACCGGTAATAGGAAAGTTCTCTACCGCTCGTAACGTTTGAATCCCGTAATAAGCATCCATCGGCACTTCCTTGGAACCCAGAAAATCTTTCTCGACTCTTACCGCTTCACTCATTTTGTCTGCTCCCTCCAAAACCGTCCCATCATTTTATTCCATAGGTCAATTATTTATCGGAATCCGGTTTCATTCTAATCCTTTTTACCGCTTCTTGCAACTCCTTTTGTCCTGTGAGTCCATGCGGATTTTCCCTTGATACTGCTGTGTTTTTGTCTAACACTTCATGTCAGATCTACCTACAAGCATTGTCTTTATTTTTATAGCTTCTAAAGTCTTTGCCAGCGCTTCATGGAAACTGTTACCTTAATTCGATACATGAAACGGCCATCGAAAAAATGCCTCGCCTCTGGTTTATAATTGCCATAAATGAGATAATTCACTACCGAGTTTTTTTCAAAATAGAGCGGCCGCGCGTATTCGCCGATCAGAGCGCCGTTCGACAGCGCCTTATCGCTGTAAATATTTTAATTCGTTAAGAACCACTCCCCCAAAAGTGACGTGATGCTCTGAAGCTTATTCCGTCCGCATCCAGCCTAAGCTGGATCGGCGTCTAACCATTCCTCTGGGATCGTTCTATGGGTAGACTTTACTTTCGGGGGAGAGCCCGGATTTCCACAGGATATGGCTGCGCATCATTTCCTAAACAACCAAAAAACCTCCATCAAGGATGGAGGCAAGCTGCAAAACAGGATTCGTTTATCACGTTAATCTTCAAACCGGATCCAAATGCCGGTCTTGTCGTCGGATACTTTGAAGCGGGGATAACGCTGGCAGTCCTTATCCTCCAGCTCCAGCTTGATCAGCCAGTCGGCATATCCGGCCAAAGTCTGGTCGGCAATTCGCAGGGCCAGCTCCCGGATCGCGTCCTGCGAAGCGCTCTCCCTTGCACCGCCCCGCTCCGCGGGCAGGAACAGTCCGTCCGTCACGAGCAGCAAGCCGTGCAGTTGAATGCGGTTGATCCGGCCGTACTCGATCCAATCCTCCAGCTCCGGTTCTCCGCTGAGGACCGAATAGCCTTCCGATGTATTCATCTTCGCTTTATTTTGCAAAATTGTCGGCTTGACGAGCTCCCACAGCTCGGATCTCGATGTGATGCCCCGGCGAATGCCGTCCTCCCAAATCCGCTTCGACTGCTGATCGATATGGGCGACTTGGTCGCGTGATACGGTGCGGACAGAACCGTCTCTATAGATCGCGGCGATCATGCAGTCTCCGACTTGCGCGTAATCGATCCAGCCCTCCCGAATCCGAATGATCGCAAGGGCGCTCGTCCATAACGCTTGCTTATCGGCGACGTCGATCCCCGACTCGGCCATCTTCTTGCGCAGCAGCCGGTTCGCTTCAACGACGGGAGGCTTCAGGCTGTCGCCGGACAGGTCGCTCTCGCCGAGCGATTCCAGATAGTCCGCGATCAGGCGCGAAGCCAGGCGCCCGCCGGTTTCGTTATTCGGCCCGCGGTACGGATGAAGCGATGTAGCGCCATCCAGCACGCCGTACAGCTGCAGCCGCTCGTTAACGACCAAAGCATCCTCGTTCCATTCCGCCGTTCCTTGCAATGAGATCGTCTCTATATTCATCAATCGGTTCCTCCTCCTGTATATCCGCTTTCATCGACGGATCGTCCGTCTCTCTATGTCATTGATCATCTTCGCTTTTGTCACCGGGTTGTTAACGGCGCGCCGGCTTCCCGTAAACGCTACCGATGCTGCGCTCTAGCGGCAAATCCGCTTGGAGCTCCAGCTGCTCCAGCATATCCTGCGCAGCCGTCCACACGCCATAATCGGAAACGTCCGGCGGCTTGACGGCAAACGAAGGCACCGATTCCAAAATTAATTTCTGCCGCCGGCTTGCGGTTCCTTCCTCCGCCAGCTTGCTTGCGACATCGAATCGGGCCGGGATCAGTCCGTCGCTGCGCCATAGAGCGGTCTGCGAGGCTTCCTGGAGCATGAAAGCGACGAAGCTTGCCGCCGCCTTCGCCTTGGCCGGGGCGGATTGAAGCATCATCAGCGCGCTTGCCCCCGGTACAATCCCCTGCTGTGCCAGCTCCGGCAGCCGCACCGCATCGAAGGCGAACTTGCCGCCGATATATTTCTCGATCGTCGGCAGTTTATCGGAAGAGCCGATGAACAGGCCCGCCTTGCCGTTAATGAAATCGCTGGCGGCCCGCTGATGCTCCAGAGGCTCCATAAGTCGGGCTTCATGAACCCAGCTTCTCCAAACCGAAAGCGCCGTCAGCTTACGCTCGTGCCCCTCGCCCCCCCGATCAGCTGGCGTAAAGGACAAATTTTCCAAATACCAGGGAAGCTCCTTATCCATCGCCATCCCCCAGAGCCTCTGGCTGCCGCTCTCCCTTACATCCGGATTCGGCCGCGCAGCCGCCGCCTCCGCTTCGCTCCACTGCGCCAGCTTGCTCGCCCGGCCTCCGGGCAGCAGCTCCTCGCGGTAATAGAGCAGCGGCAAGCTTCCGCCGATCGGAACGGCCCAGTGCTCATCGTGATAGCGGTACCTCTCGACAAAGGCGGGAATAAGCTGCGGCCATTCGGGCAGCGCCGTCTTGTCGACAGGCACGACCGCTTTCGTATCGACGAGTTGGGCCAAGCCGTAGAAGCTCTGCAGCTCCGCAAGCTGCGGAGCGTCATTGGCCGAGATCGACGCCAACAGCTCCGTATACAGCTGCTCGCTGGAGCGGAAATAGCGCACATCGACGTCGATGCCGGGATGCTCCTTCTGGAACTCGCTCACATGCGCTTCCCAGCCTTGGCTGTACACCCACATCGACAGCGCCGTGGCGTGAATCGCTTCGCCTTTGGCCCCGTTCGTTTTGCCGCCGTTCATCATATAGTACGTAGCCGCCGCCGCCAGCAAGGTCAACGCGGCGATAATCCAAAATCGTCTTCCGTTCGGTCTCATGAATCCCTCCGGCGCTACCGCCCCTTCATCACTGGGCGGAATAGTATGCAGCTCCATTGTAGCATGCCGGGGCGATAACAGGGATAACCCCGTTTCATCCTTATTCTTGCGAATGCCCCACGCTCGACCGAACCCGATCCTGCCTATTCGTCCGCTGACCGCCGAGCTCCCGTCGGAAGCGAGTCCTTGGACGGCGGAAGCTTATACTTGCAAGCCTTTTTTGCTCAGCTTGTTGGCGATAATGAGCGAAATCAGCGTCGTAACCGACAGAATCGAGGCCAGCGCTGCGCCTGTACCGTAGTTCGAGGTGAACACTTCGCTGTAGATCGTCACCGAGATCGTCGCCGTCGCACCGTAATAGAGCACGATCGTCGAGCTCAGCTCGTTGATCGTCGTCACCCAGCTCAAGATCGCGCCGGACGCGACGCCCGGAGCCATCAGACGGCCGGTCGTCTTGAAGAACGTCTTCATCGGCGGCACGCCGAGACTGATCGACGCCTCCTCTACGCTGCGGTCCAGCTGATGGAGAATCGCCGTGCTGGAACGGATCGTATACGGCAGCTTGCGGACGACGTAAGCGACCACGAGAATGACCCAGGTTCCCGTCAAGACGACGGGAGGCTTGTTGAAGGCGATGATCATACTGATCCCGAGCACCGTTCCCGGCATGACATAAGGGATCATGATCAAGCCGTCGAGCGCCGCCGTAAGCTTCGATTTGCGGCGTACGAGCACATAAGCGACCAGCATTCCCATCACAACCATAATGACGATGGAGATAAACGAGAAGCTGTACGTATTCATAATCGCCTTCGGCACGCGGAACAAAATTTCCTTATAACTGTTCAAGCTAAATCCCGGATGGAAGACCGGCCCCTTCGTCTTGATGAACGAGGTGACGATCACCGTCGCCTGCGGAATCATCGATACGCAAGCGACGAGCAGCGCGCAGCCGGTCAAAAGCCACTGCATGGCCGGACGCAGCGATTGCACCTTCGGCGTGCGCAAGCCGGTCATCGTATAATTTTTGCGGGAAACGAAATACCGCTGCAGGAACAAAATGCTCGTCGAGCAGACGATCAGAATGACCGACAGCGTGCTCGCCATCGCCGGGTTGCCGCCCATCTCGCTGATAAACTGCTCGTAGGCGAGAATCGGCAGCACCTTGAAGCCTTGACCGAGCAGCATCGGCGTGCCGAAATCGGCGAACGAGGCCATGAACACCATGAGCGCCCCGGCGGACAGCGTTGGGAATATAAGCGGCAGCGTTACGGTGCGCAGCCGGGCGAAGCCGGAGCGGCCCAAGCTTTCGGCCGCTTCTTCAAGCGATGTGTCGATCGTCTTCAGCGCCCCTGAGACGTACAAATAAATATGCGGGTAAAATTGCAGCGTAAATACGAACACGATCCCCTTCCAACCGTACACGGACGTGAAAGGAATGCCGATCTCATGGAAAAACCGCGTCAGAAAGCCGTTGTTGCCGAGCATCAAAATCCACGAATACGCGCCGATAAACGGCGGGGACAGCAAAGACATGATGACCAGAATTTGAATGAGTCCTTTGCATTTCACGTTATACCGCGTCGTAACATAAGCGAGCGGCACGCCGATCAGCACGGCGAACACCGTCGTCAGCGCGGACACCTTCAAGCTGTTCCACAGCGCGCTGTAGAAATATTTCAGCTTCACGAAGTTGGCGTAATTTTCGAGAGAAAACAGCCCTTCGTCGTTGAAAAAGCTGTTGAGCAGCAAGGAAAACAGCGGATAGACGATGAAGGCGAACAAAAACAAGTATACCGCCGCAGTAACCCACGACCAGAAATCCCAGCGCCTAAGCTCAAACCAGCGGCTCCCCTTCCCTTTAGTAGGTTGCACGGTAGACTACCTCCTTGCCTTCTCCGTCGAATATCGTCGCCTTCTCCAGCTGCAGATTGACGTAGACGGCTTGCTTGACCTTGCGCAAATGATGCGGCTCCACCGCGTGCTCCTGCACGTCGATCACCGGGCCGCCCTGAAGCCGCACCAGATAGCTGACTTTCTCGCCGAGAAACGTGACCGACTCGATCACGCCTTCCACGAGCTTGCCGGGCCGCGGTGCGGATTCCAGCCGGATTCGCTCGGGACGCAGGGACAGCACCGCCTTGCCTTCATGCGGCTTCACCAGCGGCAGCTCGAAGGAAGCTCCGAGCACCCGCACCGATGCGTTCTTGTCTTTATCGTTATAGCCCGCCGCTTCGCCATCGATGAAATTCGACGTGCCGATGAAGTTCGCCACGAACCGGTTAGCCGGATAGGCATAGATGTCTTCGGGAGACGCGATCTGCTGAATGCGGCCCTCGCTCATAACGGCGATCCGGTCGGAGACGGCCAGCGCCTCTTCCTGGTCGTGCGTCACATAGATCGTCGTAATGTTCAGCTCCTTCTGCAGCATGCGGATGTCCGAACGCATCTTGATCCGCAGCTTCGCGTCGAGGTTCGAGAGCGGTTCGTCCATGAGCAGGAGGCCGGGACGAATGACGATCGCTCTGGCGAGCGCGATCCGCTGCTGCTGGCCGCCGCTCATATCCGATGGAACGCGGTCGCGCAAATGCTGCAGCTGCACCATCTCCAGCGCTTCCATCACCCGCTGTTCCGTCTCTTTCTTGCTTATGCCGCGTGCTTTAAGCCCGTAAGCAACATTGTCGAATACCGTCATATGCGGAAATACCGCGTAGTTCTGGAACACCATACCGATATTGCGCTGATGCGTCGGCACATCGTTGATTTTGCGGTCGCCGAAGTAGATATCTCCTTCCTCCTGACGGTAGAAGCCGGCGATCGTGCGCAGCAGCGTCGTCTTGCCGCAGCCGCTCGGGCCGAGCAGAGTGAAAAACTCCCCTTCTTGGATCGTCAAATGGGCATCGTTAACCGCCTTGGCGGAACCGAAATATTTGGTCACGTGATCGAATACGATTTTTTGCATAAATGGAAAACCTCCTTGTTTGAACAACACATCCGTCTGAACTGCGGAAAGGAGAAGCCGTCCCGCGCCCGCCATGGGAGAAACGGTCGGCCGATCCGTGCCGTTGCATAAAGAAAGGTGCCTTCACCGTGTTAGAGCAGGTTCATGAAACGGCTGAACATGCGCATTGGTTAAGGCACCACCCCAACTTCCGATTATTCTTGACCGGTT
Source organism: Paenibacillus doosanensis (assembly GCF_025060755.1). Taxonomy (GTDB): domain Bacteria; phylum Bacillota; class Bacilli; order Paenibacillales; family NBRC-103111; genus Paenibacillus_S; species Paenibacillus_S doosanensis. Next base: position 76,327 of record NZ_JANYUY010000024.1, on the reverse strand, counting down.
ACAATTTTACCGAAACGTTTGATATTTTCGTCCTTCTTGCTTGCCGCCCAATCGAAGTCATAGTCGACCAGCTTGATGTCCTTCGCCTGCGCGATCCCTTGCACGACCTCCGCATCCTTGCGGACGGAGCGGCGTTTGAATTCTTTCTGAATGAGCGATTGCACGTCTTTGCTTACGAGGAAGTCGATAAACTGCTTCGCCTGATCCATGTTTTTGGCGCCCTTGATGATAGCGCAGCCGTCCGGTACCGCGGAGGTGCCTTCGGACGGATAGATGATGCCGACCTTCGCCCCGCCTTCCACATATCTAAGCGCCGCTTCCTCCAGCGTTACGCCGAGCGCAAACTCCTTGTCGGCTACGCCTTTGTAGACGAGACCCGAACCGGAGAGCACCTTGCCGTCGAGGTTCTGCACGAATTTCTTCACGAATCCCCAGCCGTTGTCCTTGCCGTTGGCCGTCAGCATCGTAATCAGCTGCGTATAGGACGAGCCCGATTTGGCCGGATCGGCGAAAGCGATTTTACCCTTCCATTTCGGATCGAGCAGGTCGTTCCAGCCCTTCGGCTCCTCCCCTTCTTTCACCAGTTCTTTGTTGTACATAATGATCATCGGCAGCGCCGCGAATGGCGTCCATACGTTGTTTTTGTCTACATATTCCGGAGCCAGATTGTCGTATTCCTTGGTCTTGTACGGTTCAAAATATTTCTTGTACGCCTCCAGCGAATCCGCTCCGCCGGCCCAGAACACGTCGCCCAGCGGGTTGGCCGCTTCGGCCTGCACGCGCTTGAGCAAATCGCCCGTGCCTCCGGAAATCAGCTGCACCTCGATGCCTGTGCGATCCTGGAATTCCTTGATGATCGGATTGTTCACTTCCGCCGCATTCGGCGAATAGAGCGTCAGCTTGCCGCCCGATTTCGGCGCCGACTGCTGCGCCGCCGGCTGCTGACCGCCTTCCGCAGGCTTCGCGCTCGGCGTTTCCTTCGCTCCGCAGCCTACCAGCGATGTGACCAGCAGCAGGGAAGCAAGAACCGTTGTAACCGCTTTTCTCATTGTAATAACCCCTCCATATGCGTTATGAATAACCGCTTTTATAGCTTTAACTATACTGTCGAAGATAAGCGCTTTCAATGCGATGAAATTTCGTATGTGTTGAAATTTTTGCCCTGAATCGCCAAAGAGAGGAGAACCTGTACAGGCTCTCCCCTCCCGCGACCCATATATCCATATATTGGAAAATATATTGTCATCCTTACAGCCTCGATCTGCGTATGACCTGGTTGATCACCTCGGAGAATACGAGCCCGATGGCGATCGAGCCGGAGATCATAAACGCTTTGGCCGCGAGCTGGACGGCGACGTCATACTGATTTTCCACGACATTGCGCATCGCGTCATAGGCCAGCCCTCCCGGAACGAGCGGAATGATCCCCGATACGCTGAAGATGATGATCGGGGTCTTGTACACCTTAGCCAGAAACTGGCTGAGCACCGTGACGAAAAACGCCGCGATCAGGCTCGAGACGATCGGATTGTCCCAAGCTTTCATGCAGGATATATACAGCAGCCAGCCCAGCATGCCGACAAACCCGCATTGCGGCAAATTTTTCTTAGGCACATTAAATAAAACGCCGAAAGCGGCTGATGAAATAAAGCTCGTAACGAGCTGCTCGATAACCATAGGAAACGCGTTCCTCCCCTCCGGCCGCCGGTTTAACCTGCCGCATAAAATGAAAGCACGAAGCCGATGCCCGAGCCGATCGCGAAGGCCGTCAGGAAAGCTTCCGCACCCTTGGACAAGCCCGATACGAGATGGCCTGCCATTAAGTCCCTTACGGCGTTCGTAATCAGCAGCCCCGGAACGAGCGGCATGACCGAGCCGATAATGATTTTATCCAAATCGCGGCCAAAGCCGGTATGCACCAGCAGGAACGAGAGCGAGCCGAGCAGCAGCGCTGCGGCGAATTCGGCGAAAAACTTGATGACGACCCAGCGCTGGACAAGCAAATACGCCCAAAATCCCAGCCCGCCGGTCACCATCGCCGGTATAAAATCCGCCCTCGTTCCTTGAAACATAATGAGGAAGCAGCCGCTCGCCAACGCCGCTGCGGCAATTTGCAGCCACAGGGGGTAGGCTAAGTTCGCCCGGTCGATTTCCTTAAGCGCCTGGTAAGCTTCCGCCGTTGTCATCGCTCCGGAGCTGATTTTTCTTGATATATCGTTCACTAACGCCACTTTGCGCAGATCGGTGCTGCGCTCCATAATGCGGATAAGCTGCGTGGCCGGCTCCGTCCCGTCGATGGAGAAAAAAATCCCCGTAGGCGTCACGTAGCTATGCGAATTTTCAATTCCAAACGAAGCGGCAATCCGGATCATCGTATCTTCCACGCGATAGGTTTCGCCGCCGCTTTGCAGCATGATTTTCCCGGCGAGCAGGCAAACCTTGGCTATATCCGCTTCGGACTTCAGTGTATGTTCCATCGTTATTTTCTCCCTTACGGCAGCAATGCACATCTATTGTACCGTAACTGCGCGGGAAAAGAAAAAAACTCGCCGCGAAACCGCGGCACAATGAAGAACAAATCCCCCAAAAGCCATCCATGCCGCCGACGCGGCACCACAGACAATGGAAATGGGGTACCAAGAGTAATTTCCAGGGTAGTGACGTGATGCTCTGAAGCTTATTCCGTCCGCATCCAGCCTAAGCTGGATCGGCGTCTAACCATTCCTCTGGGATCGTTCTTTGGGTAGACATTACTTCCGGGGGAGCCCCCGGATTTCCACAGGATATGGCTGCGCATCATTTCCTAAACAATAAAAAACCCCCTTTTCGCAGCTTCGCTAAACACGAACCGCGAAAAAGGGGCTTGCCGACCTATCCGGCCATCAGGTCTTCAGGTCTATTTTTTCATCTTGGCGTCATATGCCGTCTGATAAATTTCCAAATACCGCTTCAAATTCATATTGTCCAAGTTTTTCAAATAGGCATCCCAATCTTTATCCAGACTGGCATCGCCGATCACGAAGCGCGCGATCATCTCCTGCACATGGTCCGTAATCGTCTTCTCCAGGTCGGCCAGTTCCATCGCTTGATCGTTCGTGAAGAACAGCTGCGGCAGGAACGTCTTCATATCCTGTTTGTAAGGCTGGTAGTTTTGCATCGTTTCGTTGTACAAAATCGTTTCCTGCGGATTATTCGGATCGGCCACCTGACCGAGGCGGAAATCATTCGTTCTGAGCGTCGGCGCGGTTTGCGACCAGGTTACGTTCTGCACGGTAGGCAGGACGGCGCCGGTTTTCTTCCAAATCGCCTGTTTGCCGTTAATTCCGATTTCTCCCTTATCGGCATACTTCCACTCCACATCCGGTCGGCCGATCGTCTCGCGCAGCGTCATCTCTTCGGTGTACAGCATGTCCGCGAGGCGGAAGGCCGCGTCCGGATTTTTACTCGCCTTCGTAATAATATAACGCCCTTGGCCTATGCTGTTGTTGATCGGCGTGACCTGAACCCCCTTCGGTCCCTTAAGCGGAGGAACGCTCGTCACTTCGAGCCAGCGGCCGCTAGGTCCGCTGAAGGTGGTGAAGACGCCGTTATGCTGAGCCATCTCGGCACCTAATATGTTGACATCGGGATTCTCTCCCATTTGTCTCGCCTGATCCCTGTCCTGCGTGAACGTTTGCGGCGCGATCAAGCCCTCGGCGTACAGCTTGTGCATATAAGCGAGCCCTTCCTTCCACTCCGGCTTGTTGTAGGGCACATCCACCTTGCCGTCGTTGACGAACAAACGGGTGTAGTTGTTGGTGCCGACGCCGTACGCGCTGGAATCGAGGATAAACGCATTCATAATGAACGAATCGACATTGACGTTCGGGCCTACCGCAGCGCCGGCCAGCGGGATTTCATCGGCTTTGCCGTTGCCGTTCGGGTCCTTCGTCTTGAACGCCTTCAACACCTCGTACAGCTCATCGGTCGTCTTCGGAACCGACAGCCCCAATTTATCCAGCCAAGGCTTGTAGATCCACAGCTTTTGCGATGCGGAACAGTGGAAACATTCGTTCACCATCGGCAGGGCGTATATTTTGCCGCCGGGCGCCGTAATTGCGTCCTTCACGCCGGGCACCTGCTCGAACATCCGCTTCGTCTCCACCCCGTACTTTTCGATATACGGGCTGAGATCTAGGAAATCTCCCTGGCTTCCGTAGATCAGCTGCTGCGTAGGCGAAACGCCGAAGCCCATAATGACATCGGGCAAGTCTCCGCTTCCGAGCACCAGATTCAGCTTTTCCGTAGCCGATTTCTCCGGGGCGACGTCCCATTCGATATGAATGTTCGTCTTCTCCTCCAAAAATTTCGTAAACTCATTCGTAGCGAAATCCTCGACAAAAGGACTGCCCTTCACGAGCACCTTCAACGTCGTCTTTTCCGGGGTGATAGGGAATTGGCCGGCCGGATTCACCTTCGCCTGCTGCGCCGAGTCGGCGCCTTCCTTCTGCTCCCCTTTATCCGCGCAGCCGCTCAATACCGCAGCGGTGCCGAGTGTTAAGACCAAGCCTGCCGTCATCCATTTTCTCATTTGTATAAACCCCCTTTGATTTTTGCCCAGCCCAGCTTACTAGCGCCGATTTACCCTTTTAACGAACCGATCATAACGCCTTTGACGAAATGCTTTTGCACGAACGGATACACCGCCAGCAGCGGCAAGGAAGATACGACGATCAGCGAATATTTGAGCAGGGAGCGCATGCCCTCCATCTTTGCCTGATCTTCCAGACTGGCGAGCATGCTGGTGTCGACCTCGTTCTGAATAAGAACTTCTCGCAGCACGAGCTGCAGCGGATACAAAGCCGGCTGCTTCAAATAAATCATCGCGTTGAAATATTGATTCCAGTAGCCTACGGCCGAATACAGCATAATGACGGCGATAATCGGGCCGGATAACGGAATGACGATTTTCCATACGAACTTGAAGTCGTTGCAGCCGTCCAGCTGCGCAGCCTCCAGCAATTCTTCCGGTATCGTCGTCTTGAAGTACGTTCGCGCAATAATGACGTTGAACACGCTCATCGCGCTCGGCAAAATCATCGCCCATACGGTGTTGAGCATTCCCAGATCCTTAACGAGAATGTAGCTCGGGATCAGTCCTCCGGAAAAAATCGTCGTGAACACGAGCAGGAGCATCACGGCATTTTTGCCGTACAAATCTTTGCGCGCCAGCGGATAAGCGGCCATCACCGTCAGCGCGACGTTAATGAGCGTCCCTGCCACCGTATAGAAGACGGAATTGCGAAACGAGCTCCAGATAAGCTTATGTTTGAACACCGCCGCATAGCCTTGCAGCCCCGGCTCGACCGGCCACAGCCACACCTTCCCCGACATGACCGCGCCCGGACTGCTGAAGGATGCGCTTACAATAAACAATAGCGGATACAGCACCGTAATCAGGAACAGCATTAGGACGATGTAATTGACGGCATTAAACCACCGATCCGCGCTGGCTTCCTTAATGTTAGTTTGCTCCATCCCGGTCTCCTCCCTTCGCCCGCGCTACCATAGGCTCTCCTGTTTGGTTTTTCGCGCAATCTGGTTGACGGTCAGCAGCAGAATCAATCCGACCACCGACTTGAATAGGTTGATCGCCGTCGAATAGGAATAGTTCATTGCCTGGGAAGCAAGACCGACCTTATAGACGAACGTATCGATAACCTCCGAGGTGCGCGCGTTGAGCGAATTTTGCATCAGGAGCACCTTCTCGAAGCCAAGGTCCAAAATATTGCCGGTGTTCAGGATGAGCAGGATCATCATGACCGGAATGATGCTCGGCAGATCGATATGCCGCATACGCTGAAATTTGTTGGCTCCGTCAATGACCGCCGCTTCATGCTGCGCCGGGTCCACACCCGCCAGCGCCGCCAAATAGACGATGCAGGAGAAGCCTACGTTCTGCCAAATGCCGGACCATACATAAATCGAGCTGAAATATTCCGGCACGGCCATAAAATTGATCGGTTCCACGCCCAGCTTGCCGAGCAGCAGGTTGACAATCCCTTTGCGCGGGTCCAAGAGCTCCAGAATGATCCCTACCAGCACGACGACGGAAATAAAATGCGGCGCATAGGTAATCATCTGAACCGTTTTTTTGAACAGCCGGTTTTTCACATAATTAAGCGATAAAGCGAGCAGAATCGGAAACGGAATACCGGCCAGCAGACTGTATACGCTGATGATGAGCGTGTTCTTCATCAGCTTGCCGAATTCGTACGAGTTGAAAAACCGGATGAAATGCTTCAGACCTACCCACTCGCTCCCCGTTATCCCCTTGGAAGCAATATAATCCTTGAAGGCGATTTGCGCCCCGTACATCGGATAATATTTGAATACAAGGACATAGAGGACAGGAAGCGTAAGCAGCACGTACAGCTGCCAGCTCCGCTTCATTTGCTTCCATACGGAAACCGGTTGACGTTTTTTGTTCGTGGAGGCCTTCATTTCTGTTTTTACGGATACAACCGCTTTCATCTTTCTCTGTTCCCCCTTTCGTTCGAATAGCTTCATGATAGAAGCATCCGGCTCGGAGCGAAAGAAGAAAGCGCTCTATTGTTGTGCAAAAGTTAGGAATCGGCTTGTGCAGTTCGATTTTTTTTGTGCAAAAATAAAGAATACGCCGCTGCAGCGGCGTTCTTAGGCGTATAAACGCTGCAGCGGAACGCCAACTCACCCTATGACGGCAGCGGGCAAAAACCGGCTTTAGCCCGGCAGCTTCTTCAAAACCAGCTTGCGAAAAGCGGTCGGACTGACCCCATGCAAACGTTTGAACGCCCTGCAAAACGTGTTGGAGGAGCTGTACCCGACGCGGTCGGAAATGTCGTTCACCGTTAGCGATGTCGTCTGCAGCAGCGCTTTGGCCTCGTCCATCCGCAAGCTTTCCAAATAATCGGAAAAGTTCACCCCGGTTTGTTCCTTGAAAAACTGCGATAAATACACCTTGGAGATGCGAATCCGGTCGGCTACGACATCCAGGCACAGCTCGCTGTCCATATAGGAGCTCTGCAGCAGCCCGATAATGCTGTCGATCAGCTCGACGTTCTGGCTCTTCTTATGCTCGTTGGCGCTTTCGCAAACCCATTGGAACGTATCGCGAATCGCCTGGTAGCTCTTGCTCATGCTTTCATAGGACTCGTTCGCTCCGCTGAGCGCTGACATCCGGTTATAGGCCGTCTGCTGGTCCAGATCCATCTGCGGCAGCAGCTTGACAAGACATCCCCACATTTCAAAAATAAACAGCTTCATCACGGCAATGGGCAGCTGCCTCAGTTCGAAATTTTCGCGGTACAGCTCGTCCAGCGTCCGCTGAACCTCGGTCTGGTCGCCCGCCTTCGCCAAATGGATGAGCCGGGTCTCGACATCCTGCGGAAGATAGTAATTGGCCATATCCGCCGGGAGCTCGTCGAACCATAAGCCGCCTTCCTGGTTGCTCCATAACTGCGCGTTTAACGCTTCGCGCGCCTGCTCGTACGATCTGGAGATGCCGGTCAGACTGTCGCAGGCGCCGCCTACCCCATAGACCGACTGCAGCTTTAACTGAAGGCCGATCTCATCTCTGGCTTCCTTCAGCCTCGCCTCGACGTAAGCCTTGTAAGGCTCCCGCTCATCCAGCTTGTAAGTAAACAGGACGGCGAATTGATCCTCGCCGATTTCGCAGACAAAGCCGTCCTCGTCCATCGTCCTTCTCAGCAGTTCTTTGGCAAGCACCCGGCTCCTGTCCAGCTCCTCCAGCAGATCGTCGCTGTAACCTTTATCGAATCCGCGCAGGCGGACGATCGCTACCCGATAAGACATGCCCACCAGATCGAGCCCCACATGCTTCAGCAGCGCGTCGAAATCGCGCGACGATACGAATTGCCCGTTCAACAGCCGCTGGAAATACGCCGCGCGCAGCAGGGGAACCTGCTGCTTGATCTCCGCTTTAAGCTTGTCGTTATTTTGAAATAGCCCGTTCACCGTCTCCCCGATGATGCCGAAGGCATCCCTTTGCTGCGGCAGCACATCCGTCTTCTCCATAATCGTATTGATCAGCGCGCGCAGCGGCTTGCTGTTGCGGTACGCAAGCACATAGGCGGCCAGCACGCCGGCGAGCAGAAACACGCAGGCAAAAGTTACGATGATCTTCTGGATATACCGGACTTTGCCCAGAGCGATGGCGGTCGGCTGCCCCACCACATAGGTCCAGCCGTTGTAGGACGATTTCGTATAAGTGACCATCATCGGCTTGGCGTCAATCCTCTGCTCGACGACGCCTCGATCCCCGACCAGCCTGCCGAGCTCGATCGGCAGCGTGTTAGCGTCTCCGGGAGACAGCGCGCTTATGATTTGACCTTCCTTGTCGACAATGTAAGCCCAGCCGCCGCTGGAAATATCCAGCCCCTGGAACAGCTTTTGAATCTCCCGCTGATCGACCATAATGGCGATGGCTCCCTGCGGGTTGCCGGGGTAACCGAGCGATTGGATATAAGTCAGCATAGAATAAGGGACGCCTTCCATACTGATTTCCTGGGCGGGAAGCACCTTCCTCATGTGAAAATCGCTCGACATCAGGGCGTACCAGCTCGTGTAATTCATCCCTTTGTAATTGGCTACTCTGTTAAAAAAATGCTCAAACGAGTAGCTTGCACCGGGAGTAAATACCATCTCGCTGTTTTTGAACAAAACGTAGTAGTTGAACACAAAATTGTTGGACAGCTTGTAATCGTACAAGCTTTTGTTCGTATCCATAATCCGGAACGTGTTCGTCCCTTTGTATGGATCGGTCACGGATTGAAATTGCATAATGCGCGTATCGGCCGCCAGCTGCTGCGCTATGGAAGCGAGCTCCTCAAGTCTCCGGTCGAGAATGTCCTTGCTCTGCTCCAGCAGATTCATATGACTGGCAGTAGCTTCCTTCTCAATCAGAACGATCGTCTTCTGATAAATGATCAGCCCGATCATGATCGCCAGCATCAGGAAGACCAAATATGGGATGAGAAGGCGCGCAAATAACCGATGTCTGGCTCTCGTACGGTTAGCCCCGTTTCTCCTTAGCATAAGGTTTACCTCCAAGTAGAAATAATATTGACGATAAGCGCTCGTCCGTTCCCCCCGTCGAAGCGGACGCTTCCGCCTTGACCGTCGGCTTATTACGTCACGTTTCGACATTTTCCGGCGGCGGCGAGTCCCCCGCAGGCACATGCAAACGCTTACTGTTTGTCATGCGGCGAGCCTTATCTTATTAGGCCGAATCAACATGCTGTTCCTCTTTAGTATACCTTGCCCTACGCGGTTACCGAAAGCTAAAATTGCGATTCACCGTCTGCCGGAGCATTTTCAGCCTTGTGTTTACGAAAAAAAGAGGAGCCGGCGTTCCTCGATCGACGGCGGCGCCGCTTAAACGAACGCACACGCGGAACAAATCCCTCAAAAGCCATCCATGCCGCTACGCGGCACCACAGACAATGGAAATGGGGTACCAAGAGTAATTTCCAGGGTAGTGACGTGATGCTCTGAAGCTTATTCCGTCCGCATCCAGCCTAAGCTGGATCGGCGTCTAACCCTTCCTCTGGGATCGTTCTATGGGTAGACTTTACTTTCGGGGGAGACCCCGGATTTCCACAGGATATGGCTGCGCATCATTTCCTTAACAATAAATAACCCCCGCATAGCGGGGCTTTTGCTTCAAAGCGGATTCAGATATTTGGCGGGGAGCCCTCTCCGGCGGCTCCCCTTCGATGTTTTAGCCGTGCAGGCCTCCCGCCAGTTTGGGACACGGGCGATAAGGACCGATCGGGACTTGAATCAGGCTCGTCAGTCCCTCGGCCGGCAGCCGGTACAGCTCGTCGCACAGCCTGGCGTCATAATCAAGCAGCGGATGTCCTCCAAGTCCCAGAGCCGAAGCGGCCAGCAGCAGCCGCTGAACGAGCATCCCCGCCTCCATCTGCTGAATGCGGTATCCGCGGTACCCCAGCTCTTGCGTATAATGGTTGCGGTCACCCGCCACATGAAACACAAGCGGAACCTGCAGCAAATTCACATTGTCCGAATTCATCCCGATCTGCAGCCACAGTCTGAGATCGCCCTCCCGGACGGCTACGAGCGCATGCTCGGGGATGTCGTAAACATAAGCTCCGTCTTCTATCCCTTCCACATGGTGAAGACATACGTACAAGCTAAGCCTGGGCTGCTCTTGCAAAACGCCGCCGTCAAGATCGCAGCGGCAGCGCAGCGATGCCGCCGTTTCGCGCAGCAGCGCGGAGAGCTGCCCCAAGGAAACGGGCCCGAGCGCGAAATCGGTGTCGGGCGAGAACCGCCTCCGGCTCGCCGCCGCCCAATCGTAGGCGAGGCGCTCCGCCGCGGGAAGCCGCACCACGCCTTCTATGCCCGGTAGCTTGCGCCGTGCGGCCGGAGGCCGGGCGAAAGCCTCCAGCGCCGGTGCGGAAACCGACGCCAGCATCGACGCTTCGTTCATCTCCAGCAGCAGCGGGTAAGGCTTGATCCTCTTCGAGCGGACATAATGCTCGTGACTGACAGGCGGCAGCTCCCGGTACCATGCTTCCGCAGACCGCCCGTCCTCGCTCTGCCGTTCGGAGCGTCCTGACCGATCTGACCCGCCGCGCTCCTCCGGCTCCGTTCCCAGACACGGCGGACACGGAGCCGGCGCATCCGATAAAGCAACCACCGCATAGACACTTTCCTCAAGCTCGGATAATCCGAGCAAATGATGAATCGCGCGGTCCGCGAATTGAAAATGGACTGCCGTAGCTACGCCGAAGCGTTCGGCCGCTTCAAGCAGCTGTCCGATCATCGTTCCCGCATCGAGCCCCTGCAGCCGGTACGCAAAGCTGTCGTATTTAAAGAAGTTTTTCCAGAACATCGCCGAGACGAAGGCGGCGCCGCAGCAGCGGGACCGTTCAAACCGCTCCCCCAAAGCCCGTTGCAGGAAAGCGTCGCAGTCTCCTTCCCTCAGCAGCACTAGCCGGTGATGTGCCGCATCGTAGTGATATACGCCCGCCGGCAAAGTATCCAGTTTCAAATAGACGTACAGCTCGCTCGGATACAAGGCTCCCCCGGAAGGGGCGAACCGGCGATACATCTGGAACAGATCCGTCCCGGAGGAAAAGGAGCTCTGCACCGAATGGGACAGCTCCGTGAGCCCGTAGGCATACCATAGCAGATGGCCGAGCGAACGCAGGCCGATCCGGCGCCCCGGCGCGTTTGCGCCTTCCGCGGCTATGGCGAGAGGGATGTCCGCCGCAAGCGGAAAAACCGGCAGACCGCGGTACAGCTTAAAAGCCAGCGGTCCGTCTTCCCAATCGACGACGCGGTCCGGCGGCTTCGTCCGGTCGATATGGAAATGCAGATCGTGCATAAATGCATCCAGCCGATTCATCGCAAACGCCTCCTTCGTTCCCGCGGTTCGCCTGCCGTTTACGGAAACGGATGCGGGAATTCGTTAAGCTGATCCGGCGTGAGCGGCCTATCTGCGTAACCCAGCTCCGCCGGTACGGTCAATAAGCGTTCCAGCCCGGTCAGGCGCGTGAACGAATGCCCGAATGTCATCGGAATCAGCCCCGGGATCAGCACTTTTACGCAGAAAAGTCCGTTGCGGGCGATTTCCGGAGCGGTGACGTCCACCGCAATGACGTCAAGCTGTCTGCGCCCGAGCGACCGCAATAGCGCTCTCAGCTCATCCGTCAAATCGGCATAGATCTTCTTGGCGGGGAATTCCGCCGCGAACGAACGCGCCGGACGGCTGTCGTCCAGCAGAAATCCGAGCCGCTCCTGCGCCTCGGGCAAGCCGTAGAGCAAGGAATGATCCTCCATCCTTGCGACCAAGGAAGAATCGCGAAGCATTGCCTCGTAGCGTTCCAAGTCCCCGGCAAGCTTCGGCCCGAGGTTCAGCGCCATAGCGGCCAGCTCGTGCACGGCGCCTTTGACCGCCCGCACCGGGTCCGGATGCGCACCGGCCCCGCACAAGAGCCGCAAGCCTTGCCGCTTGCGGTTCACGGCGATTCCCCAGACGCTAGGAATGCCGTATTCCATCGTCGCGTTATAGAACCGCACGTCGAAGTCCGCCACCGCTTCGAGCCGCGCAAGCATCAGATTCAGCTCCGCATCGCCCGCAGTCGACAGATCGAGCCGCGGCAAAGGAAGACGCGCATACCAAGTCATCAGAAACGCATCCCGCTCGGCTACCTCAAGAATGCCGTGCAGCACCGCCTCTTCCAGACTTCCCCCTAACGCACAGCCGTTGGACGACTCAAACACAAAGCTCTGCCCGCCTCCCGAGCCGTAATACGCCAGCGACTCCGGCACGAGAATCGGCCGTTCCTGCAGAAACGAGTAACCCCAGACCCAGCGCAGGGGCGCTTCGGGATCGAACGGCCGAAACGGGTAGCCGGGCAGAGCGTACTGCTCGGCGGAATGGACGCCGGTCTTCACCGGGTCCAGCGCCTGCTCCCGCAGTTCCTGATAGCTCCCATAGACGGATGTCCGCTTCCCTCGCGGCCGGATGCTGGAGTATCTCTCCAGCCCTTCCAGCATGGCGGTCAGTCTGCTGGCCTCATAGGAATGCGTCCGGCCGGCCGCGCCGACATCTTCGTTCATCAGCGGCAGATTAACGCTGGCGTCGGCGAAGGGAGAGACGAGATCGGTTACCGCCGCATTGAGCAGCCCTGTGCGCGAATCCAAATAATCGGCGGCAAGAGCGTCCCTCAGTTCCTCCATCGAACGGATTCTGTAGCTGTCCGGCCGCTCCTTGGGATTCGGCTGCAGCGTGATGCGGGCTGCCGCTTCCGTGTCGTCCCGAATCCGGCTGCACACGGGGCAATGCGCATCGGGCAGCACCCGGTGCCGCGATATGGCCAGCGTATGCATATTGACGATATGCATCAGGCCGGAATCGGCTTCATCCGGCCGTTCCAGCGCCTTGCGCGACTGGGCCGCTGTCAGCAGCGCCAGCTGCAGCATGCCGCCGCGGGCGCCCCAAGCGTCCCGCTCCGTCCCGCCCTCTTCGGCCAGCTTGCGCCGCAGCCTCCACATGCTCGGGCGGTCCTGCCCGGCCATGTGCAGCCTCGCATCGGCGCATTGCGAGCAGCCGAGCATTCCCGGCTTGACGAGCGGGCCGACAAGGCCTTCGCCGAACAAGACGCAAGCGCGCAGCCAAGGAATTCCTGCGGGCGGCAGCTCCTCTTCCGCCCGCAGATGGATTCCCGGCTGCCAGCCGTCGTGCAGCGTCAGCGCCAGATCGGCGCCGGCCATGCCGCCGCTTATGCTCTGCCGGCGGACGACCCGGAAAGACCGGGCCAAATCGCCGGCGACAAGGTCCGCCAGCTGCCCCTCGCCTACAATGACAACAAGTGCGCTCACCGCATCTCCTCCCCACGCAGCAGGATGCCGACCACACCGGCAAGCCCTTCTCGCATAAACGGCTCCACCGCCATGTCTATGACCTCAAGCCGCAGCCCCTGCCTGTTCAGCACGTGCAAGGCCGAATGCAGGATGGCGGCGGTATCCCCGTCCTCCGCAGGCGGAACGGCAAGCCGAAGCGGTTCGTCCGGCTTGATATGGACCGCCCGGTCCGATCTTACTTGAACCGGCGCCGGACCCTGAAGCCGCCCGCCTTCCTGCGCAGGATGCTGCGCCTGTTCCCCGATCGGCGGCTCTTGCGGCTGATTCCGGGACACCGTCCCGCCCGCCGAACAATTCTCCTCGCACTGCCGGGCGAGGGCCGCCCGCTTCAGCGCCTCGCGCAGCGCCAAGGTTCGATTGAGGCCCGTGCTCCCGTACCACCGGTCGCCCGAGCGAACCCACACGACCGGAAACCCGTACAGCTCCTCGCCGATCCCAAGCTGCGGCGCTCCCCCCATAAGGGAGAGCGCTTGAAAATAAAATCGGCAGCGGGCATCCTCTACCGCATCCGGCTGCGCCGGGGCGATCGCGACCGGCGAGGCGTCAAGCCGGCGGCCGAGCTCCGCGGACAGCCGTTTATACAGGCCGCGGGAGATCGCTTCCGCCGCCGTCTCTCCGGCGCCGACGCCGATAAGCTCAGCCCTCTCCGCCGCAATCGCCGTAATGTCCGGCTCCTTGCCTGCAAACCGCCCGGCGCCGGACACCTCCGTCCATCGCGCCGCGTAAGCCTCCACTCCCGCCAGGCCCGCTTCCCTGCGCGCTTCTTCATGCGTCAGCCCGGCGCAGAGCACGGACGGCAGCAGCTCCGACGGCCCATCCGACAACGGGTCGGCCGCCTGCGCGCGGCAAACCGCCAGCGGAAGCTGGACAAGCTCTTCTTCGTCCCAGCTGTCCAGCACGCCGAATGCCTTGGACGTTATTCGGCCGAAGCAAGCCAGCCACACTCCCGGCTGCGGCTCGCTCTTCTCCTCCAGCCATTGCTCCCAGTCTTTCATGAGCATCGAGCCCAGTGTCCCTGTCGCGAGCGGATGGGGCAGGAACGGATGCCAGGCCCCCTCCAGCGTCTCCAGATCGAGCAGATAACATTGGCCCGACCCGCTCGACCTGCGCGGCCCGGCTTCCGTCACGTGCTTAAACAGCTCGAAGGCCGCAATATTCGCCAGCAAAGCGCCGGCGGTCGAAGAATAGCCGTGCTGCCGGGGGTCTCGCTCCGTCACCGAGCGATGCAGCCGGAGCCAAGCCGATTCCCAGCAAGCATCCGCCGCCGGATGCACCAGCGGGCCCGCCCATCCGATCTGCGGCAGACATACCGCGGGAACGAATAGCTTGCCCTCCTCACGGCAAGCGGCATGAACCCTGCGCAGTTCCTCCGGATCATCCGTCCGGGCTGCGTATACGACCGCTTCGAAGCCTTGGACGGCCTCCTTCCAGGAGGGCAGCTCCCCGCCGCCGGGTTCCGTCAGCTCCACGTCAACCTCAGGGTCCGACCGGCGGGCATGCGCAGCCAGTTCCTCCAGCCGCCTTCGCTCGGTCGTCTTCGAATCGCCGATCAGCACGCGAAAGCGGGGCAAGCCGGAGTACAGCAGCGCCGCCGTCTGAGCGGCCAGCATTTCCCCGTTCCCGATAACAAGCACACGAGTCTGTCTGTACTTCTGAAACCGGAATCCTCCCGAATCGGTAAACTGCTCGATAAATTCGATCTGGGAGCCGTATCGCTCCCGAATCGCTTCAGGCAGCCGATGCGGCTTATCGCCGCTAACATCGCGTACAAAACCGTTCTCATGCAGCATGGCGGCAATGCTATACACCTGGATGATATAAGGCTCCGCGAGACCGTCGGTCAGTTCGCCCAGCGTGTACTCGCCGTTAAATACCGGCAGCAGCTTCTCCAGCCACTGATCGGCGGCTTCCCCTTCCATCCGGAAGGAGCGTGCGTTGTTCCGCACGTAGACGCTGCCTCCGGGCTCCGACATCACGAACGTATCTCGGTTCACTTTCAGTCGCATAGAAGGATTTAGCTGAACCATCGTACTCCTCCTCCAGCTCATCATCGGGCCGTATGTTCTACATGTCATTTTATGTAAGGTTCTTGTCCTTCATGTCAAATGGCAAACGGGACTTGCTCCGTTAAACCGATGCGACCGCCAAAAGGCTCTGCCGCCGCATGAAATGACATGCGTAAGCAGAGCCTTCGGCAGCATCGTATGCTTTTCGCTGGATCGGCGGCTTATGAATGATGACAGTTATGGCAATTGTGGCAGTTATGGCAGGTGTGACAGTTATGGCAATTGTGGCAATTGTGACAATTGTGGCAGGTATGACAGTTGTGGCAGTTATGGCAGGTATAACAGTTATGGCAATTGTGACAATTATGGCAGTTGTACCATGTATGCCAGGTTCTTGTATCCTGCTGATTTTGGCCGTTCCAAGAGTTGACCGCTCCCCCTTTGATATCGGAAACGTTCAGCTTTTGCAAATCCTTTTTGAAATCTCCCATTTGTACCATCCTCCGTAGGTTAAGTGGTCACGCCGACAGAGTACTCCGCATTAGGAATAGAAAAGAACAAAGGCCCCCAAAAGCGACGTGATGCTTCGAAGCTGAATCCGGTTTCTTTTGGGCGAGCCGCTCAGCTGCGTTTGTTCTCGCGGGATCGACGGCGCACATCGAATACTCCATGACAACATATGAATCGGCATCCGCTGTTGTTACTGATTCAACTGCCTATTTTTCCGTTAGCGGCGTCATCCACGACATCGCGGCTTTATTGCCGCCTGTGCGCTTCGAGCAATCCGTCCGATTGGAAAACGACGAGCGGCAGTACAAAAAAAACCACCGCGTCCGCCAGCTTCCGTCAGAACCCGTTGGCCCGTCAAAACATATCGTTTTCATATTTCATACAATGGCAAGAACCAATCCCCCAAAAGTGACGTGATGCTCTGAAGCTTATTCCGTCCGCATCCAGCCTAAGCTGGATCGGCGTTTAACCCTTCCTCTGGATCGTTCTATGGGTAGACATTCCTTTCGGGGGAGCACCCGGATATCCACAGGATATGGCTCCGCATCATTTCCTAAACAACAAAAAAGGCCCGCCTGCGACATATGCCGCCAACGGACCTTTTCCGACCGGTGCTTCCGGATTATTGCTTATAGATTACCATAACAATCGCCGCACGTCTACCATTATTTACTAAAATTTGCAGCAAGCTTCAATAAGCTCTTTCGTACTGTCGCGGCGCAGCAACCTGGCCGGTTGTTTCCCTAATCGCATGCGCAGCCCAGTACGGATCGCGCAGCATGCCGCGGGCAACGCCCACCAAATCGGCGTCCTCATTAGCGACGGTCGCTTCGGCCAGCTTGGCGTCCTCAAGAATGCCTACCGCAATTACCGGAACGCTCAGAGCCAGCTTGATCGCGCGCGCCATCGGAACCTGATAGCCCGGATAATTGCCCGGCTTTCTAGAGCCGGAAGGCCCTTCTCCGCCGGAGCTGACATGGAACATGTCGACGCCCGCTTCCTTGTACCGCCTGCTGATTTCAATGCTATGGCCGAGATCGTAGCCTTCGTCCATATATTCAACCGCAGATATGCGCATAATAAGCGGCATATTCTCCGGCATAACGCTTTTAACCGCCTGAATGATTTCGACTCCGAATCGGGCCAAGTCCTGACCGTATTCGTCCGTCCGGTTATTAATCGCCGGGGAGTGGAACTGGTGAATCAGATAGCCGTGGGCTCCGTGCAGCTCGATCGTATCGACGCCGGCTTCTACAGCCCGTACGGCAGCTTCCTTGAACTTGACGACCATCGCCTTGACCTCGTCCGTAGTCAGTGCGCGCGGTGTTTTGAATTCAGGGCTGACCGGAATATTCGAAGGGCCTACAGGAATCTCCGCATCTTCCGCCTTACGCCCGGCGTGAGCAATCTGAATGCCGATTTTGGCGCCGTACTTCTGCACCTCTTGAATAATGCGCCTGAAGGCGGGAATTTGATCGTCCGACCACAATCCGAGATCGTAATCCGTAATACGTCCGTCCGGCTCGACATCCGTCATTTCCATGATGATCAAGCCCGTTCCGCCTACCGCTCTGGAGACGTAATGCACGAAATGCCAATCCGTCGGAATACCGTCTTTGGCCTCTACTGAATATTGGCACATCGGCGGCATAACCACGCGATTTTTTAATTGCAGACCCTTGAGGGAAAAAGAAGAAGATAAACTCGGCATACACATGTCTCTCCTCATCGTTTAGTTAACCATCCGAATGGTTTATTATCTAAAATCTGCTCTGTCATCAGTTTGTTTTTCACGTAGACATTATATACACATATACTTCATTTACGGAAGTAGTGACATTTTATACACATAGTTTCCGAAAAGATAGTTTTGTGCTATAGTTGGTTTCAATCCATCTTATGAAAAGGAACGATGCCTGTGGAACCGGGTTGTGAGCAGCCGCTAGCGCTGACCAAAGGGACGCTCGGGGACATTTGTCCCATCGTCAAAGCGATAGAAGTGATTGGAACCAAATGGACGTTTCTAATTATCCGCGATTTGTTGATCGAAGGAACGATGAGGTTTAGCGATCTGCTGAAATGTCTGGACGGCATCAGCCCGAAGACGCTGTCGCTGCGCCTCCGCGAGCTGGAGGAGCACGGGCTCGTCACCCGCACCGTATATCCGGAGGTTCCGCCGCGCGTAGAGTATCGGCTCACCGACAAGGGGAAAAAGCTGGAGCAAATATTTATCGAGCTGAAGCGATTCGGACTGACGCTCTGACCGCATCGCCTCCCGGACGCCGGCTTCTTGGCGCCCCTGCCCGTTGATCGTTTGCAGGTATGCAGGCAGCACCGCCAAGCGGCAGCCGGGATACGCCCGGCTTATATCCCCGGTTTAGAGCGGCAGCGGCTCAATACCGAGCCGCTTGCGGAATTCGGTCGGCGTCTCCCCCGTATACTTGCGGAATATTTGACTGAAATACCTGGAATCCTGATAGCCTGCCTGCAGGGAGACCTCATAAATTTTCAGCCGCGGATTTGCCAGCAGCTCCTTCGCTTGCCGCACCCGAATCATCGTTACATACTCAAGGAAGCTCGTGCCGACCTGCTTTTTGAACAACCGGCTGAAATAGCTCTCGCTCATATGATAACGCTCGGCGATGCCTTGCAGCGTAATATCTTCGGCATAATGGCTTTGGATGAACGCTTCGATCTCCTCGAAGCCGCTTTTCTTCCGGGTTTCGCCCTGCTCCGCCAACAGCCCGTTCCATTCGGCCAGCATGGCGCGAAGCAGCTCCAGCGAACGTTCCAGCGTATGCTCCAGCCGTTCGGCGAAGGCGAGGAGAAAATCGCTCCCCAGCACGATTTCGCGCAGCTCATGATCGCGCAGCAGCGCCGAATACAGCGCGACGATAAATTCGAAGAAGCGTCTTCGCGCCTCCAGACCGTCCGGATACCGGTGAAGCAGACGAGAATACCATGCCGCCGTATGGGCTTCAATCGACGCCGCATGGCCCCATTTTACCAGATCGATCCATTCTTGAACGGCGTCTTCGCTCCCCGGCTCGTCCGCCTGCTCTCTCTCGATATCTTCATACCATATCCATGTCTCCCGGCCGAGAAAGACGGTCTGATACAACGCGCGCATCGCTTGCTGATAAGCCGCCGGAAGCGACTCGATGCCGGCGGTGAACAGAGCGCTGACCCCTATTACATAGCTTCGCGTTAAAACCGGCAGCCGCCTAAGCAGCGCTGCCGCAGACTCCATCAGCGCCTCGCGGCCGGTACGGCGATTCGCAATAAGCGCATAGCGGTTCTCGCTCATGCGGACGACCGGGAGCGCTGAAAGCTCCTGAGCCTGCTCCCTCACCTGCTCCAGCTGTCTCTCGCGCTCCGCGGACTCGCGGCATAGACCGTCCAGTTGTATCAACAGCAGCCGGTAAGGAGGAAATCCGTCTCCTTCCGCCCCCGCTTCCGACCATTCCCCATACTCGAGAAACAGCTCCTTCAGCGTCGGTCCGGCATAATCTTGCATCAACTCGTACAGCATCTTCTCCATAATTAGCGGATGCTCCAACTTGGCCCGGTGCTCCAGCCGTTCTTGAAACGAACGCCGGCTGCGCTCCGTATCCAGCTGAGACGTGATCCTCCCGATCACTTGAATGAGCTCGTCCGCATTGGTCGGCTTGAGCACGAAGTCCGCCGCCCCCAGCTTTACCGCCTTCTGCGCGTAGGCGAAATCGTCAAAGCCGGTAAGGAACACGATCTTGATCCCGGGCAGCCCCGCCGCGGCCTGCTCCGCTAACTGAATCCCATCCATCGCGGGCATGCGGATATCCGTAAGCACAATATCCGGCTTGGCCGTCAAAATCAGCTCGGCTCCCGTCCGGCCGTCAGATGCTTCGCCGATAATTTCACAGTTCAGCTCCTCCCAGGGAATCGTCAGCTTCAGCCCTTGCAGAACGAGCCATTCATCCTCCACAAGAAACACCTTATACATGTTGATCCTCTCCTGCTGTCCGCATGACGGGAATTTCGACCGTAACGGTCGTTCCTTGTCCTTCTTCGCTCCGAATGTCCAGGCGGTACCTGCCGCCGAAATACAGCTCCAGCCGCTTGCGCAAGTTTTCCAGCCCGATGCCGGTGCTGCGCCCGTCCGGCGCTTCATATTTGCCGCTTAATATCCGCTCCGCCCGCTCCCGGGGCATACCTGCTCCGTCATCGCTCACTTCAAAGCGCACTTTGTCGCCGACGCGCCGACCGCGGATCGACAAATGTCCTTTGCCCGGTTTGACCTCAAGACCGTGCGTCACCGCATTCTCCACGAGCGGCTGAATCAGCAGCTTCAGCGTATACAGCGGCTCAATCTCCTCATCGATCTCCAGCTCGGCTTCGAGCTTATCGCCGTACCGCATTTTTTGAATGACGAGAAAGTTGCGGATCTGCTGCATATCTTCCTTCACTTGAATGAACGGCTGGCCTTTGCGAATGCTGAAGCGCAGCAGCTCGCCCAGCGAAACGACCGTCTGGCTGATGTCGGGCAGCTTGTGGATGCGAGCCATCCAGTTGATGGAGTCGAGCGCATTGTACAGAAAATGCGGGTTGAACTGCGCCTGAATCGCCTTGATCTCCGCCTCCTGCACCATCAGCTGCTTCTTGTACACTTCGTCGATCAACTGCTTGATGCGAAGCAGCATCTTGTTGAAGCTAAGGCCTAGCTGTCCTACCTCATCCCTGTATTTGGACGGAAAAGCGACATCCATATTGCCGTTCTCGACCAAGTACATCAGCGACTTAAGCTTGCGCAGCGGCTTCGTAATCGTCACCGACAGCACGTAGGCGAGCCAGAACGTAACGATCCCGAAGCAGATGATGACGTACAGTGTCAGATTTCTGATGCTGCTGCTTTCCTTGGTCAGCATCTCTATCGGCACTACGCTGACCAGCTTGAAGCCCGTCATCTCCGACGTATCGTAGACGACCATCGCCGGCGGCGCACCGCTAACGCCCTGCAGCTCGAAGAAGCCTTTGCTGCCTGCCAGCACCTGATCGAGATAAGGCTCGTTCAGCTTCGTACCGACGATATGCTTGGACGGGGTGCTGGAGATGACGTAGCCGCCCCGGTCGAGAAGCAGCATTTGCCCTCCCGGCTGCAAATGCGCCTTATTGTATTTATCCGCCAGAGCGTTCTCCATAATATCGACGATCATATAGCCGAGCGGCTGGCTGGTCTCGATCTTCTTCAGCAGCCTGCCGCTGCTTAGAACGATGCCGAAGTCCTCCGTCTTCTTCATGCTGTAGTGGGTATCCCAGACAACATTGCCGCCGGCCAGGCTCATTTTGCGGAACAGCCCCCAGTTGACGTTGTAATCGTCATACTGGCTGGGCAGCAAATTTCCCGTAAAATAGCGATCGCCGTTCTCTCCCAGCAAATAAATCGCAATATTCCAGCTTTTGAAGCCGAGGAACGTTTCAAGCAAATCCTGAATCCGTTTCTCATCCTGATGCTTCTCCGCCAGCGGGCGGTCCGAGCTCTTCGATAGCACGTCCTGAATCTCGCGGTTGCTGTAAATATACATCGTTAATTGTTCGATATCTTTAACAAAATAGTTCAGGCTGTAGTTAACCTGGGACAGGCTTTCCAGAATCGTTTGGCAAACCTGCGTCTGTACGACCTGCGAGGATTTGTAATAGGAAAAGGTTCCTAATATCGACAAGGGAATGATGGCGAGCGGAAGAAAAAATATGATGAGCTTGTTTTGCAGGCTCGTCCCGAGCAGAAAGTGATGAAAGCGTGCCAGCAGCCGGCTTGCCATAACCCGATACCCTCCCGCCGATTAATCGAAGACCGCTTCGCCGGGCTCGCGCACTTGCCGGAACAGCAGCTCGATCTGCGATTCGGTAATTCGGTCGGTCGACAGCTGCGGCAAATCGTCAGGGGCAAAGAACCCGACGTCGCTCGTTTCGATGCTCGCCCGCGCCTGGCCGCCTGTCAATTCGCATTGGATGAAAATTTTGTAGATGTCGTAGGCATGAGGCGGGTGAGGATGCTTATTGCGGTCCAGCACCGCCAGCAGCCTTACCGGAGCGACGTCGTAGCCGGACTCTTCCTTAACCTCCTTCACGACGATTTCCCGCGGCGACAGCCCGATATCCGCCCAGCCTCCCGGCAAAGACCACCCTCCGTCGTTCTTCTCCTGTACCAGTAAAATTTTCCCGTCGCGAATGACGACTCCGCGAATATCCACTTTCGGCGTAGCGTAACCGCTTTCACCGGCAAAAAGATGATTTACCTGCCGAATATCCAGTCCCGAATAAGCAGCCATCATTTCGACGCTGATGGAGCGCAATTCCTCAAACCTCTCCAGATCGAAAGCGTCCCTGGAATAGGCTAACCCGGCCTGGGCAATCGCCTGAATCCGCTTGGCCCAGTCGATGCCTCTTGTATCCTCCGCCATGCTCCATTCCTCCTTCATACTTTGGGTATTATTGTAGAGGCAGATGCGCCAAGCGTCAATCGGGAGGTTCAGGAATCCGCTTGTTGATCCATCCATTTCCTGTTATTCTGGAAAAAATCGCATTCATACGGGAGAGTTATGCATGAAAGATTCGGTAACATTCTGGGGAACGGGAGATTCGATGGGCGTTCCGCGGGTATATTGCTCCTGCGATATATGCGACGAAGCGAGAGGGGCCGGTAGTAACCGGCGGTACCGTTCCTCTATTATGCTGCATGCGGGAGACAGCGAGCTGCTCGTCGACTGCGGGCCGGATTGGCGCGGTCAGATGGAACGCGCGGGCAAGCGTTTCGTAGAGCGGGTGCTGATCACTCACGCGCATTTCGATCATATCGGCGGGCTGCCGGAATGGGCCGACGCCTGCCGCTGGCTGAAGCGCAAAGGCCGGCTCTACGCTCCGCTGGAGGTGCTGCAGACGATCCAGAAGCAGTTTCCCTGGCTGCAAAACCAGCTTCAATTTCACGACTGCGCGGGCGGCCTGCAATGGGAGCATTGGCGCATCCGTCCTTGGCGGGTATGCCATGGCAAGAACGGATACTCTTACGCCTATCGGTTCGAACGGACCGCCGGTCCCTCCTATGCGTTCGTATACTGTCCCGACTCGATACGTCTGAGCGACGAAGAGAAAGCCCCGCTGTTCGGACTGCAGCTGCTCATTTTGGGCACCAATTTTTACAAGGAAGAAGCCGCTCCCGCGACCCGCTCCGTCTACGATATGGTCGAGGCGCTGGAGCTTATAAGCGAAATTTCTCCTGGGCGGGTCATTTTCACTCATATGTCCCACGGGGTGGACCTTGCCCGAAGCTATCCCCTACCATCGTTCGTTTCGCTTGCGCAAACGGGTCTTACGATCGAGCTGGAGCCGTCATAAGGAGCGAGATGGCTTCCGCGGCCGTATAAATTTACGAATATGATGCAACTTTCTTTGCCGGCGCGCCGTCATTCATGCAAGAAGACGAGGCAAAGGGGAAGTCTATGAGGAATCTCGCTGCATTATGTTTGATCATAAGCCTGCTGCTGGCCTGCGCCGCAGCCTGCAGCCGCGACAGCGACCCTGGCTCCCAAACCGCCAAGCGGTATGTTCAATCGCAAGGATATGAAGTAACGAAAGTCCGCGGCCTTGTAGAGAAATATACGCTGGATCGCGCCAAGCTGTACGGAGAAACTTCAACGCTGCCTTATCGGCAGTCATGGGGAGTGCAAACGGCCCGGCCCGAGGATTATTTCGGTCAAGACATATTGATTTATGCCTTCACCGTAAAGGGACATCCGCTGGAAAATATCTACCGTGTAAACACGAACGTTTATATTATGCTGTCCGGCGGCAAGGTAATAGGAGGATATTCGTTTCCCGATGCGACGGGGCTAGCCGGGGCCGTATATTCATTGGACGGCAAAACGCTGGAAGAAGTCACCGGCCTAAGCTTCCGGGAATGGCAAGACCAATGGAAGCGCAAATACGGCGATGGATCATAACGGAGGAGGAGTCCCGGTGCAGGATCAAACCAAGTATATCAAACAATATTCCGACGATTCGTTCTGGCTGAAGATGAAGAAATTCGCCAAAAAAGCGGGCGGCAAAGCCGTATACGCCGCGCTGCTCCTGTTCTATGCGCTGCAAAGCCCGAAGGTGCCGATGAAAGCGAAGGCCGTCATTATGGGGGCGCTCGGCTATTTCATCAGCCCGCTCGATGCGATACCGGACATTACGCCGGGTATCGGCTTCGGAGACGACCTCGGCGTTCTGGTCGGCGCTCTGCTGACCATTGCCATGTATATCGACGCCGACATAAAAGCCAAAGCGCGCAGCAAAGTTACCGCTTGGTTCGGCCCAGATGCCGAAGGCGATCTGACGGCGATCGACGCCAGGCTAGGGAAAGCGGAGGACAAGCCAAGTTAACGGGAGCGTCTCTTCGGCAGAGTTCTGTTCCCTCGATCGTTCAACAATGCAAAACAAGCCTCCCTACCCGCTGAATCAGCGTGCATGGAGACTTGATCGCTTCAGGTGCGGGGACCGGCTCACTCGTCGCCTTTTAGAAAATGAGCGCTTTCGCTATACTTCATCCCATAATCTGCGCACATTATCCAACCCCATCTTCGAACCGGCTATGCAGTCTTCCATTCCCTCGAACTCGACGGATATGTAGCCGTCGTAGCCGGAGCGCTTCACGATGCCGAGCACCTGGCGCATATCGATATCGCCGTGCCCGACGATCGCGCCGCGCAGATGGTTGCCTCCCGCCGTCTGGAACCAGCCCGGACCCGGATTCAGATGAGCCGGACGCCAATAGAAATCTTTCACATGAACCATCGAGGCGTACGGCATATTCTTTTGCACCGCAACGACCGAATTTTCGTCGGCGCACATGAAGTTGCCGATGTCCAGCGTCGTCCGGAAATTCGGGCGGTCGACCGCATGAATCAGCGCCTGAACCCTGTCGCTGGCTTGAATATAGTAGCCGTGGTTTTCCACGCTGGTGACAATGCCGTACTGCGCCGCATAATCGGCAATCTGTCTGCACGCCGAAGCCAGCGGCTCCAGATCCTCCTGGAAGCGGATGATGGAATTATCCTTGCGGGAAGCAACGTCATGGCGCATCCGCTTCACCCCAAGCCCGTGAGCGATATCCACTTCGCGCTTCACGCGCTCGATCTCGCTCTCGTATTGCTCGCGCGTCTCGGTAATAAAATTGGCCCCGATCGCATAATTCGACACCTCGATGCCCGCCGCGGCGGCCTTCTCCCGTATCGCATCGATCAGCTCAGGATTGTCCGTCAGGCTGAAGCCGATAGGCACGATTTCGACATGCTCCCCGCCGTTCTCCGCAATCCAATCGATCCCCCCGAGAATATCCATTTGCTGCGACCGAATCGCGCGTACCAAGCTATATGAGCTTAAACCTAGCTTCATGGCGCATGTTCCTCCCTTACCCCTATCCCGGGCTATTAGTTATCGTATCGGACTTCGCGGCCCGTCTCGGCCGATTCGTAAATGCCGCATAATATTTTCATCAATTCCACGCCGTCTTCCACAGGGCTGATCGGCTCCTTGCCGGCAGCGCAGCTGTCGATAAAGAAGCGGATTTCGTTCTGGAACGCCGCCGTTACGTTAAGCCCCTTCTGGTCGGTTTGCGGCGTAATATTCAGTATCGTGTCGTGCTTCTCGGATACGAGATGCATCGCCGGTTCGAGCTCAAGACCGCCTTTATCGCCGAACAGCTTCACCACGGTTTCGTCCTGCTTGGCATGCAGCGTAAAGCTGACGTCGACCATCAGCGAAGCTCCGTTATCAAAGCGGATAAGCGCATTGGCCATATCCTCGACGGTATTTTGGCTGGCGTCATAATCGGCGGCCTTGTAGAAGGACAAGTTCCGGACGTTCGCCCGGTTGCCCAGCTTCCGGTAGGTGTTGCCGCTGACGGAGACAACCTTCGGCCGGCCCATCAAATACCAGCATATGTCGATGACATGCACCCCGATATCGATAAGCGGACCGCCGCCGGAGCGTTCCTTGTCCGCAAACCATCCGCCCGGGTTGCCTAAGCGGCGAATGCATGAAGCCTTGGCATAATAAATGTCGCCGAGCTCCCCGTTATCGACAAAGCTCTTCATCAGCTGCGCGTTGGCGTCGTAGCGGCGCACGAAACCGACTTGGAGCACCTTGCCGGATTCCCGAACCGCCTGCTGAACGTTCAGCGCTTCTTCTACCGTACGGCATAACGGCTTTTCCACCAATACATGCTTCCCTGCCTGCAGAGCCGCGATGCTGATCTCGGCATGCGTGTTGTTCCAGGTGCAGACGCTAACCGCGTCGACCTTGGGGTCGGCGAGCAGCTTGCGATAATCGTCATACACCTCGGAAGCCCCGTACTTCTCCGCCTTTTCCTGCGCTCTCGCCTGATTCAAATCGCAAATCGCATAAATTTGCACCGCATCGCCGAGCTTTTGATACGCTTGCAAATGCAATTCCGAGATCGAGCCTGCTCCGATAACTCCTACATTTAGCTTGGTCAATTTGAATCCGTCCTCCCTTATGATCGGCTGCTCGCTTGAGCAAATGAATAATGAACTATATAATCAAACTATCATGATTGATTCAAAGAAGGAATGCATGCCATGATCAGTTACATGGATTATAAGATCAGTCGACAACCGATTCGCATCGTCGATCTCAAAGTAGATCAAAGCATCCTGAAAGTAAAATCGCTTCACTTGATTAACGTCGGGCATATTCCCGCCAGAATCCATTACCGGAGTCAAGCGACCTTCACTTACTGGGCTATCGTCTATATTTCCGGGGGCTCGGGAACGTACCGGGTGAACCGCGGCGAGAATCAGACGGTGCGGCAGGGGAGCTTCTTTCTGCTTTATCCGGGGGCTGTGTTCGATTACGGTCCCGGTGAAAACGAGCATTGGGACGAGCATTACTTCACTATCGAAGGAAAGCGCATTCAGGAGTGGCTGAACACATGGCTCACCGAGCCGGATCGGGTTCGCAACACCGAAGAAGAGCAGCTCACGAAGATTAACCGGATTTTCATGCTGATGGAAACCGGCATTCCGAACAATATCGACAGGGCGGCGCTGCTGGTCGAAGCGATGCTGCTGGACTTGATCATGAGCTCTGAAACTCCCCCCAAAATAACGAAAGCCGAAAATGCGCTCGGCCTGATCGAAGCGATTTCGGATTATGTATATCGTCCCTTCGATGCCGGGGAGCTGTGCGAAAGGCAGCATATTTCATTTCCGACTCTGAGGCGGATCGTCAGCAAGTATACCGGTTACCCGCTTAACGAATATGTGCATCGTCTGAAGATGGCCGAGGCGAAGAACATTTTGCTCAATACGGATCAGTCGCTCAAGGAAATCGCCGCGTCCCTCGGTTATCACGACGTGTTTTATTTTTCCCGCCTGTTCAAAAAGTTCGTCGGCGTATCGCCGAAGCTGTTCCGCGGCACCGTATGAGGCGGTACAAAGCGCTGTTCGGTAAAAATCGCGCTAACCGCCCGGACAGCTTCCTTCCGCGAAACGGTTGAAATCGGATTCTTTGGAATTATTTTTTCGCTTTTATGTGGAGAGAATCCGCTTTCAAAGGCGAACGCTTACGCTTTTCCAGATTCAAATGGCCCCTCCGCTCTTTTTTCACCAGGCTTTTAGTTCCCCCCATTATCCTGCCGGTATCCTCTCATGATATTTCCCAAAATGGCACATTCTAATATACGACTCTGTACGCGTAGACGTCTGTTTGCAAGCCCTCATCAATCTCGCTGTAAAGGCAGGTGGCATCAACCAGCTTGCTGCCGCAAAGCGTAACTATTCTTATTATCGACATAAAGGGCGTTTGCCATTGACAAATTCCTCCTTCCTGGAATACTATATGAACATATACTCATATATTCATACGCTCATTTATGGAGGTACATCTATGGAAACATTCGATCGGCCGCAAGGGCCGGATTCAAATGTCCGTTCGCTGGACGAAGAAACCTTATTCATGGTGTCCCAGACGTTCAAAGCGCTGTCGGATACGACGCGCATTCGCATTTTATATTTATTGTCGCAAAAAGAATGCTCGGTTAACGAAATCGCCGAAGAGCTGTCTCTTCTGCAATCGACCGTGTCGCATCAACTGCGCTTTCTGAAAAATCTGCGCCTGGTGAAATTTCGCAGAGCCGGAACTACATTATATTATTCGCATGATGACGAGCACGTGATGGATTTGCTGAGCGAAGCGATTCATCACGCCAGCCACGATTAGCCGGCCGGCTACAGCCGGTTGCCGGATACCAAGCGTGAAATGAGGGGAATACGATGCTGGAATATAGAGTAAAGGGTTTGAGCTGCGCGAACTGCACCCGGGAGATGGAAGAGCAGATTCAGCGGCTGGAGCACGGAGGAAGCGCGACGCTTAACTATAACAGCGGAAAATTGAAGATCGACCCGAAGGTAGCCTTGCCCGAGGTTCAAAAAATATTGCGGTCGGACGGCGCCTCCATCGATTCGGTAGCGCCGCGGTCGATTCGCGCCGGGGCCAAAGGGGTAACCATGCAGCGCGGGCGTGGGGCAAGCGGAACGGCCGAGGCCGCTCTAGGGCAGAGCAAGGAGCAGGTAAGCGCGGCGCTGGAGACCGGCTGCATAGGCTGCGGCGCGGACCACGACCATTCCCGCGGCGAACATCATGGAGCGCATGCCCATGCGGACGGGGAGCGATTATCCGACGATGCCGCTCATGATCATGCTGTGACGCACAGCCATTCGGCCGGACAGACCGCCGCATCGCATCATGCTCGCAAGCATGATCACGAGCATGGCGCGGCGCATGAACACATGCATGATCACGAGCATGGCGACGACGACCACGGGCATGACCATTCCCACGCTCATGGAGGGGCGTCGATTGTAAGGCAGCTCGTCGTTTCCGCGGCGCTGTACGGGGCGGCTTTGCTGCTCGAAGGACGCATTCCCGGCTTCGTCAGCATCCTGCTGTACGTCGCAGCCATCGCGCTTAGCGGATACGGCACGTTCATCAAAGGCTTGAAGCGGCTGGCGCGGCTGCGTTTCAATATGGACACGCTGATGACGATCGCGCTGATCGGCGCCGTCAGCATCGGCGAGTGGAAGGAAGCGACGATGGTCGCGATTTTATTCGGAATCAACGAATTTCTCGAAGGCATCGGCATGGAAAAGGCGCGCCGCTCGATGGAGACGCTGCTGCAGGTCGCTCCGAAGCAGGCGATGCTCGTCGAGAACGGCATAGAACGGCTCGTGCCGATCGAATCGCTGCAAGCGGGAGATACGGTGCTGGTAAGAGCCGGCGAGAAAATTCCGTCGGACGGTTACGTGCTCGAAGGCATCAGCTCCGTCAATGAAGCGGCGATTACAGGTGAATCGCTGCCGCTGGACAAATCGGCAGGAGACCGCGTATTCGGAGGCAGCATCAACCACGACGGGGCGCTGCGCATTCACATTGACAAAGCTTATGAAGATTCGTCCTTGGCGCAAATATTGCACTTGGTGCAGGAAGCTCAGGAAACAAAGACGCCTACCGAGCTGTTTATTAACCGGTTTGCCAAGTATTATACGCCGGCGATTATGATCATCGCCCTGCTCGTCGCTCTCTTCCCTCCACTCTTTTTGAACGGGGACTGGAGGCAGTGGCTCTACCAAGGGCTCGCCGTTCTCATCGTAGGCTGCCCTTGCGCCTTGATTTTGGCATCGCCAATCGCGATTGTCGCCGGTATTACGCGCAATGCGCGGCACGGCATTCTGGTCAAAGGCGGCGTGTTCCTGGAGCAGCTCGGCCGTATCGATACGCTCGCCTTCGATAAGACGGGGACGCTTACCCGCGGCGAGCCGCATGTCGAGCAGACCGTCGTCTATGACCGCGACGAAGAGCGGTTTTACCGGGTGGCGGCGGCGATCGAGCAAGCGTCGTCGCATCCGCTGGCCAAGGCGATTGTGCGCGAGACCGGCAAGCGCGGCGTGCAAGCGTCGGCCCCGGAAGAGGTTACCGCCGCTTCCGGCCTGGGCATTCAAGCTACGCTGGGCGGCGAGCGGTATTGGCTGGGCAACGAAGCCAACATCAGTCACGTCGCTATGCCGGATGAGGTGAAGCGCGACATCGAGCGCTTCAAAGCGAGCGGCCTGACGCTCGTGATCGTCGCCGACAGCCGCTCGGTGCTCGGGCTGTTCGGCATCGCCGACGAGATCCGCCCGGAAAGCGCAAGCGTCGTCGCAGCGCTGCACCGCCGCGGCATCCGCCGCACGGTGATGCTGACGGGCGATCACCCGCAAACGGCGGAGAAGGTTGCCCGCGCCGTCGGCGTCACTTCCTTCGTCGGCGGGCTTCTGCCCGAAGACAAGGTTGCGAAGATCCGCGAGCTGGGCCGCGGCGGTCGCGTGGCCATGGTCGGCGACGGCATTAACGACGCCCCGGCGCTGGCTACAGCCGAGCTCGGCATCGCGATGGGCAAAGGCACCGACAGCGCCATCGAGACCGCCGATATCGTCCTGATGCAGGATCATCTCGGCAAGCTGCCGGAGGCGATCTCGATCGCCCGCCGCACCAACCGTATCATCCGCATTAACATTACGATAGCGATGGGACTTAAGCTGGCGGCGCTGCTGCTGACCATTCCCGGGATGCTGACGCTCTGGTTTGCCATCCTGTCGGATATGGGCGCTACGATTATTATTAGTTTGCTTAGCTTAACCATGCTAATCGAACGAAAAGAAAAGAAATGAAATGAAGCTGCGGCAGGGCCGCCGCCGTTGGCGGCTCCCGATCGGCACAAATACTATAGGGGCGCTTCCGCTCAGCCGTTTTACAGCCGGCGGGAGGCGCCCCTTCTTCTCGTTTCATTGCATTTGCGATTTTGTGTTTTTTCCGCCGGGATGCCGGCCACGGCTATGTTCACTCCATCCATAATATGGTACGATGGGGAAAATCCACTTCAGTAAGGAGCGGATCCTTATGCACCCATCTCTTTTGGCGATCAAACAATCTATGGTTTTTACCGGACAACTGGAGAGAGACATCATCGATCTGCTTACGTTATACAATTGCCCCAGAACGGCGGAACATAGCCTGCGGGTCGGCGACGAAGCCGCAAGATTGGCCGCCCGGTTTAACGGCGATACGGAACACGCCCGCACCGCCGGATTATTGCACGACATCAGCGCCATCATCCCGAACAGCGACCGCATCCGGTTCGCCCGGGAGCTGCATATCGACATTCTTCCCGAAGAATCCGCCTTCCCCATGATCATTCACCAGAAGCTCTCCCGCATTATCGCCCGCGATCTGTTCCAAATTCGCGACCCGTCGATTTTAAACGCTATCGGCTGCCATACGACTCTGCAAGCCGATCCGTCGCCACTGGATTTGATTGTTTTCGTAGCGGACAAAATCGAATGGGATCAGCCCGGAACGCCTCCCTACCTCGATGCGCTGCTCAAGCGGCTCGATGTTTCGCTGGAGAGCGGCGCCTTCGTCTACATCGATTATTTGTGGCGGCAAAAGGAACGCTTGAAAGTCATCCATCCCTGGCTCTCCGACGCCTACCGTCAGCTAAAGGCTAATTTAGCGGATGCGGACTGACGCGAAGGAGCTTTTGTCCTCATGCCCGAAGCAAGAATATGACGAAGAATGGAGATTAAGGCAGGACCAGAGAATGGACGGAACGTTTCCCGTTTCCCGACTTTCCCGCCGTTCTTCGCGACATTCAAATTCTTTATCAATCCCGGCTGGAGGCAAAAAAAGTCCCGTTTCAACTGAATATAAGGTAAGCGATTCAAACGCTGCTTGCGATCAAAGATTATAAAAGGAGATAGTCTATTATGGCCATTATCGTACAGCATAAGGAGTCAAGGAAATCGTACGTGTTAATCGGCACGGGGTACGGCGCTTACAAATCCATGATGCCCGGCGTGCTGGGAGGAAGCATGTTCCCCCGCGAAGAATCGGCTGAAATTCCGACCGCCGCCGTCAGCGACAAATATGGAACGATACATTGGATACTCACCGACCAGCTCCAAGTGGTGGAGATTGACGGACGCCCGGTAGCCGACTATTTTCTGCCGGTTGCCAGCCGCGGCGAAGAATCCGGCAGCCTGTCTGCCGCAGACGAAGAAGATGACAGCTGCCCCGCCTGTGGATTCCGGATCGCGTGCAGCGCCAGAGAGTGCCCTTCCTGCGGGCTTGTTTTCATTCCAGATGAGCAGGAAAGCTAAAGTCTATTAAAGCTATGCGCTTTCCATTACAGCAAAAATAGGCCAACTTTCGTTGGCCTTACGGGCGATGGTTGCATCGCCCGCTTGCTCCTGCCCGAACACCTCGCCGTCAGCTGTGCGTTGCATGGTTTCGCACAACGATCTGCATGCTTAAGCGGACGTATTAGGGACGATGATGACCGGAATTTCAAGAAGGACACTCTGCCCTAACCAATCCGTCGCCCGAATCCGAATGGCCAGCGTAACTTCCTCCGTATTCGAGATCGGAAATTCATTCTCGATAAATAACGGCCCGTCAAAGCTTGCCCTGATCCCGTACTTCTCTCTTAGTTCCTGCCCGTTTTCTATTGTGATTGAAGCTCTGCGGTCGCTTAGATAATCCCATACCAGATAAGGATAAGATTGATTGATCCCATCCTGAAACCGGACTTCATCCGGCGTTCGGATCACTTCCAGAGCAGGCGCCGGGTTGACTTCAACCGGGAAAGACAATACCGTGCTTTTGCCGTGCTCGTTCGTAGCTTTAACGTGCAGAACCGTCGACGTCCGCACATTGTCGGGGAAATATGCCCCCATAATTTGCAATTGATTTCCGTTCACGATATTCGCGTTCACATCGCCTGCGATATTCGGGTCCGGCAGCAGCTCATAGGACAAGGACTGTCCGTTAAAATAGCTGTTTGTCAAATAGATAGTATAAGGCTCTTCCGCCATGCCGTTAGTCACTTCAATCGTTTCCGGCTGCTTGTCGGGCACAGGGGCGTCATAACCGGTAACGAACTTGATGACGAATTCTTTGCTGATGCCATTTGCCGTGTTGGTGCCTCTGATTTTCAATGAAACGTCACGCGCCGATTCATTCAGCACAAGCTGAGCCTGCGCCGTATTCGGCTCTTCAATGACAGGACTGACGGCGGCTCCTTCCAACTGCCCCGCATATTCATACGAATCGGCCTCTATATCGCCAAAAAACACGGCCAGCTCCAAACGGATCGGCGGCTCCTCGGATTGCGGCCATTCGATGGTCATCGAATCGATCGTCCGGACGCTGATATTCAGTGTCGCGCTTTTGCCGTAGCTGTTCACCGCCCGGATCTGGATTACGGCAGGCTCATCCGCCCCTTCCCCGATCCCGGATATCACCAATTTTCCCGACTTGTCGTTAATGGATGCCTCAATGTAATCAGGCATAGCCGCTATGCTATAGGATAGCTCGGATTCGTCATAGAAGTAGTCCGACACATATAATGTCTGGACTTGGGTAATATCTCTCACCCATTCGACGGGCGTCGGAGGATCATACACTTCCGGCGCGGGATAAGAATCCGGGTCCTCAATTACTTGCAGAGGTATCGAAAGCAGGACGAAATTGCCGTACTGGTTGGCCGCTCTAATCTGTACATAGGCAGCCGTTCCCACATAGTCATGCAGAGAGCCTTCCGGCGTTACCGTCAACCTACCGTCCTCCTCGCCAATGACGGCATGCACGTAAGAAGGCGCATCGACGACGCTGTAGCTCAACCGTTCGATCGTCATTGTCTTAAAGTAAGCTGCCATTTCAACGGTCTGCGGCTGCTCCTCCCCGTCTTTCAGCGTCACAGGATCAAGCGGAACCTCCCGGACGATAGGAACGGGATAGTCGATCCCGATAGGGATACTCACCTCGGCGGTTTGCTCGAATCGATCCAGCGCCATCACCCGAATCGCCGGTGCCGCGGGCTGCCGCTCTTCCGGGCTAACCTTTGTAATCGTAAGCTCTCCGCTGCGCCCGTCGATGCTTGCATCGATGAAGCCGGGCATCCCGGAAATCGCATAAGTCAATGACTCCCCATCCTGCTTGAAATAGCCGGCAACAGAGACGGTCTGCCGCTCGGTAACGCCCATCTGCCAAGCGACGGCGTCAGGCGTACCGATTACAACCGGCGGATTTACCGCTTGCACGCGAAGCTCCAGCCGGATCGCTGAGCTATAGCCGTTTGCGTTCATCGCCAGTATCCACAAATATTCCGTTCGCTCCGCATTATCCGGGTAGTTCGCTCCGTACAGCGTCAATACGCCGCTTACAGGATCGATCGCCACATCCATATACTGGGGAATTCCCGTCAAGCTGTAAGTTAACGGCGTGGGGT
Organism: Paenibacillus doosanensis; assembly: GCF_025060755.1. Classification (GTDB taxonomy): domain Bacteria; phylum Bacillota; class Bacilli; order Paenibacillales; family NBRC-103111; genus Paenibacillus_S; species Paenibacillus_S doosanensis. The sequence goes on along the minus strand of NZ_JANYUY010000024.1, from coordinate 42,016 downwards.
CGCTGAAGTACGTTGACATCGTTACCGTCTGCGCCGCTCCTTCTTGTCTGTTCACCACTGTCAACGGGCCCGGGGTACCTGTCACTTGCGGCGGCTGCGGAATCGGAGGCTGCTCCGACGCCTGCACGCGAAGCTCCAGCCGGATCGCTGCCCCGAGACCGTTCGCGTTCGTCGCCTGTACCCATATATACTCCGTACGGTCCGCATTGTCCGGGAAATTCGCTCCGTACAGCGTCAATACGCCGCTTACAGGATCGATCGCCACATCCATATACTGGGGAATTCCCGTCAAGCTGTAGGTTAACGGCGTAGGATCGCTGAAATACGTTGACATCGTCAACGTCTGCGGATCGCCCGCTTGTCCGTTCACCAGCGTCAGCGGACCCGGCGCGCCTATTACTAGCGGCGGCTGCGGAATCGGAGGCTGCTCCGACGCCAGGACCTTCACGATCACGTCCGCCGATGCGCTTTGCCCGTAAGGATTCGCTGCCGTAACCTGGAAGCTCGCCGTCATCGTATCGCTAAGGGGCTGCTCCGCCCTGACGGTTAACAGTCCCGTAGCGGAGTCGATGGAAGCCTTCAAATACTCGGGGACGTTATGCAGACTGTAGCTCAACGGCACGCCGGACGGATTGCTGAAATAGGCCGACATCGCTGCCGTCTGCGGCGCATTTTGCCCGCTTTGCAAGATGAATGCTCCCGGGCTGCCTACAGCAACCGGCGGTTCAACCGGATAACGGGCCGCATTGAAAGGCTCGATTCCTTGCAGCAGCGTCGTTACATCCCCCGCTCCCGTCACATTCCCGGAATAATTCGCCATGTACCCCGCTACGTCCGCGATATCGATACGATTATCGCTTCCCGCATCCAGTACGTGAACCTTAAATCGGTTAACGACTTGATCACCGCTTGTGATCGTAATCGTGGAAGCTCCCGCTTCCTTGCCGTTCAAATGAATGTAATTGGGTACAGCCGGCGAATACGTCGCTTCCACGACGCTGCTGGCGGAACTATTGACCTTGAAAGCTTCCATACCGCTTAAATCTATGATTTTCTCCGAGTTTTTGGCTATCACCGTATCTTGAATAGGATAAAGAACCGCAGCCGCAGTAGACGGCGGCGGAGAAGCCAAAACAACGGAAGGTACGGCAAGAGCGGATAACGCCGCCGCAACCGCCATCTGGACCGAACGCTTGGATGCCATGAAATTTCCACCTCAATTAAGTTCCAATTTAATGTAATTATCGTTTATTTTATCATACGAACTATTAAAAAACAGTAGATTCGATTCTTTCATTTTGAAGCCTCTTTTTTTCCTCAACAAAACCTTTAAATCCGCTTAACCTGTACTTTACATCCGCCCGTTATACTGAGTGAGGCAATTGAACATGAGCGCCGCCGTCCGGCTCGCCGCAACGGTTCGAGTGCGATCAAGGTTAGGAGTGAATGATGTATGAGCCTCATGCCCAAAGATCTCGAAGCGCCGTCCGCCGTATGGCCCAAACGCGGCCGTATCGCGAGCGTCCGCAGCCTGCGCCGCGCGCGCCGGAAGGAGAAGGACCATCTGCTCGCCTATTTATTCTTAGCTCCTTCTCTACTGCTGTTCGGCGTATTTCTATTTTACCCGCTGATCCAATCCGTATATTTAAGCTTGCATTTGACGGACCCGAGAGGACGGATCGCCGCCTTCGCGGGGCTGGATAATTTTCGTGAACTGCTGCTGTCGGAAAAATTTTATCAAAGCCTGCAGGTGACTTTGTCCTTCACCCTGCTGACCGTGCCGACGGGGATTATCGTCGCCCTGCTGCTCGCGGCGCTGTCTCACAATAAGCTGCGCGGAATGCGCGTCTTCCAATTCGCGTTCTCGCTGCCCATCGCCATTTCGGTCGGCACCGGCTCCGTCATCTGGATGATGCTGTACCACCCAAGCGTGGGTATCCTGAACTATCTGCTTAGCCTGATCGGCCAAGCTCCGAAGGGTTGGCTGACCGACCCGGCTCTGGCGCTGCTCTCAGTCTCCGCGATGACCGTGTGGATGAATCTCGGCTTCAACTACATCGTACTGCTGAGCGGGCTGCAGGGCGTCCCCGAGGATATTTACGACAGCGCCAAAATCGACGGGGCGGGACCGCTGCGAACCTTCGTCCGGCTCACGCTGCCGCTCATTTCGCCGACGATCTTTTTCGTAACGATCGTATCGATCATCGGCGCTTTCCAAACGTTCGGACAAATGCATATTTTGACTCGGGGCGGACCTATGAATTCGACCGATGTCGTCGTCTATAACATCTATCAGGATGCCTTCGTCAACTTTCGGTTCGGCATCGGGAGCGCACAGGCGTTGGTCCTGTTCGCCATCATTTTGATTCTAACGTTCGTCCAGTTCAAATTTTTCGAAAAGAAGGTGCATTATCAATGACATCGAAGCAGCTTAACGGGATCGTCTACATCCTGCTCATCATCGCTGCGGCGCTGGTACTGTACCCGGTTTTCTTTACCGTCTCCTCCGCTTTCATGACGCCTGCCGAATCGTCGGCCTACCCGCCGAAGTTCGTGCCGGGCAGCCTTTATTGGGATAACTTGATCAAAGTGACGCAGACCGTCCCGATTTTCAAGTTCATCACGAATAGCCTGCTCGTCTCCGCCGCCATTATGCTCGGTCAGATCGTCACCGCGAGTTTGGCCGCCTATGCTTTCGCATATTTGAAATTCGCCGGCAAAAGCGTTCTGTTCGCCGTGTTTCTGTCGACCATGATGATTCCTTGGGAAGTGACGATGATCCCGAACTATTTGACTGTGAAAAGCTGGGGCTGGCTCGACACCTACGAAGGTCTCATCGTTCCGTTTCTTGCCAGCGCCTTCGGGACGTTCCTGCTGCGGCAGTTCTTCATGCAGCTGCCCTCCGAGCTGTTCGAAGCGGCCCGTATCGACGGCTGCGGCCATCTGCGCAGCTTCCTTCGCATCGTGCTGCCGCTGTCCCGCCCTGCCCTCGCGACGCTCGGAGTGTACTCCTTTCTCACCCACTGGAACATGTATTTGTGGCCTCTGCTGATTACGAACGACGAGAAGATGCGCACCGTGCAGATCGGCATCAGCATGCTGCAGTTCGAGGAGATGACATCGTGGAATCTCGTGCTGGCGGGCGTCACCATCGTTATGCTGCCGTCCTTGCTGCTGCTGGTTCTCGGCATCAAACAGCTTGTACGCGGCTTGACCGCAGGAGCATTGAAAGGATAGCGCCATGAATGAATAACATAACCCGAAGCTTGGTGAAAAAGCGCAAGCCGCCAAGCGAAAACCGTCTGTAGAGACGTCGGCGGCCGTCCTTGTCATCCAAGGGAAGACGACGATTGGAACCTTCTGCCGGCCGCAGGACACCTATATATCACCGCACTTCAAAAAAAGGGAGAGAAGAACCAATGAAAAGCTTCACTAAAAAAAGCCTGATTCCGCTTTGTATGGCCGCCGTAATGACCTTATCCGCATGCGGCACGAACGCCGGTCAGCCGGCCGCCGAAGGAAGCGGCAAGGATGCTGCGCAGCCGGCAGCGGGAAGCAAAGCCCAAGAGCCGGTCAAAGTCGTCTGGTGGCACTCGATGAGCGGCGAGCTCGGCAAAGCGGTGGACAAGCTGGTAGCCGACTTCAACGCCTCGCAAAGCAATGTGACCGTCGAGGCCGTATTTCAAGGCACCTACGACGAAAGCTTAAACAAAATGAAAGCGTCCATGGACTCCAAAAGCGGCCCTACGCTGATTCAGGTCTATGAGGTCGGCAGCCGTTTCATGATCGATTCCAAAGCGATCACGCCGATACAGAAATTTATCGATCAAGATAAATACGACTTGTCCCAGCTGGAAGAAAATATATTGAACTACTACAAAATCGACGGCAAGCTGAATGCCATGCCGTTCAATACGTCCAACCCGATTTTGTACTATAACAAAGACATGTTCAAAGCGGCCGGACTTGATCCGGAGAAGCCGCCGGTTACCTTCGACGATGTAGCCCAAGCCGCCAAAGCGTTGACCAAAGACGGCAAAACCGGCGCTTCCTTCGCCATTTACGGCTGGCTGATGGAGCAATTTTTCGCCAATCAAGGCGCAGATCTGCTCAACAATAGCAACGGGCGCAAAGGCATCGCTACCGAATCTCTCGTGAACGGCGAAGCCGGCGTGAAGACGCTGACCTGGTGGAAGCAGCTGGTCGACGATAAAGTCGCGCTGAACCTCGGACGTAAAACCGACGATACGAAAAAAGCGTTCCTCGCCGGACAAATCGGCATGACGCTCGACTCCACAGGCTCGCTGCGCGGAATCGTCGACGGCGCGCAAGGCAAGTTCGAGGTCGGCACCGCCTTCCTGCCTAAACCGGCCGACGCCAAGGACGGCGGAGTGATCGTCGGCGGAGCCAGCCTGTACGTTTTGAACAACCGCAGCGAAGCCGAGCAGCAAGGCGCCTGGCAGTTCATCAAGTTTCTGGCCGAGCCTAAACAGCAGGCGTACTGGCATGTCAACACCGGCTACTTCCCTATAACCAAAAAAGCGTACGACGAGCCGACCGTTAAGGAAAACCTCACCAAGTATCCGCAATTGAAAACGGCCGTCGAACAGCTCCACGCCACGAAGGCGAATACGGCGACCCAAGGCGCGGTCATGGGCGTCTTCCCCGAAGCGCGCCAGTTGACCGAAACGGCGATTGAAGAAGTGCTGAACGGAAAGAAACAGCCGAAGGAAGCGCTGGACGCCGCAGCCAAGGAGATTACGTCCAAGCTTGCCGCTTATAACAAAACGGTGGCTCCGTAAGCGCCGAATCTCCCGCGCTGCTGCAAGGAAACAAAGATGCCCGCCCCACTGCCGAAGGAGCAGCAAGGGGCGGGCTTTTTGGGGCGCCATAGCATTGGTGCATTTTCGGGGTTCCCCGCGAAGTACCTTACACAGCTTCAAAGCCTAAGCCCCGCTTTCCGGGGCTATTTGGCTTAAGCTGCGTTCCCGAGGAGGCTCCGCTTCATCCGCAGCGGACCTGTTAAGCCGTTTTGAATTGGGACAGCAGCTGCTGCAGCTCGTCTGCCATTTCCGAGAGCGATTGCGCCGATGCTTGGACTTCTCCTGTCGTCTCCAGTTGGCCCTCAGCCGATGACGATACGTTCTGCGAGTAAGACGCGTTCTCTTTGGCAATATACGCCACCTGCTGCACAGCCGCCGTTATTTGCTCGGCTCCGGCAGAAATCTCCTCGGACGTTGCCGCCATCTCCTGGATCTGAGAAGCGATATGGGAAGTCGACTGCAGAATTTGACCGAAGTTCTGCTCCGTCTCCTTAACCAGTTCGATACCTGACTGCACTTCCTCCTTCACCTTGCCCATCGCTTCGCCCGATTCGCGAATGCCGGACTGAATTTCGCTCAGCAGCTTGCCGATCTCATCGGACGATTGGCCGGATTGCTCCGCCAGCTTGCGCACTTCCGCCGCAACGACGGCGAAGCCTCTGCCCTGCTCGCCGGCGCGCGCCGCTTCAATCGCGGCGTTCAGCGCCAGTAAGTTCGTCTGATGCGCCACTTCTTGAATCGCCTGCAAAATGCTGCCGATTTGATTCGATTTCGCCTCCAGAAGGCGAACCACCTGATCCGTCTGATGAACCGAATTATGAATCGAGCTCATCTGCTCGACCGTATTCTGTACGAAGGTTTCCCCGCTCTCCGCCTGCTGCTTCGTCCATTCCACGGACTCGGCGATCGACGAAGCGCTCTCCGCCATACGGCTGATGCCGTCTCCCACTTCCTCCATCGACCGGGACGTCTCTTCCATCGTGACCGTCTGCTGATCGGCGCCGTTAACGACATCCTTCACGGTCGTGGCGATCTGCGCTGAAGCTTGCTGCATCTCCTCGTAGCTAGTTTTCAGTTGTGCGGCGGATACGGTCACCAATTGGGAATGCTCATTAATTTTAAGAATCATTTGTCTCATGTGGCCGGTCATCTGTTCGAAGGCTCTGCTCAATTCGCCAATCTCGTCCTGCCGGGACATCGACAAGTTCGTTACGGTCAGATCCCCGTCCGAAATCCGTTTGGCCGCTTCGCTCATCGATTTCAGCGGTTTAGACACATGCCTTGCGATGAGGAAGGACACCGCAAGTCCCAGCACGACGGCGATAATGCTGAGCGAGATTACCCACGTCATGCCGGACTGGTTCGCTTCTTCAAGCTCTGTCGCCCATTCGTCCGCATGATTCTGCAAATTATTGGTGAACACTTCGATGACCATGCTGCACGCCATCAGATGCTTGTCGGCTTCCTGGATCAGCGTCAAGCCTTCGGAACCGTGCTGCTGGGCCGCTCTCAAGATATCGGGGAACAGCTTGGCGTACTGATTCCAGTCGTTAAGAAACATTTTAGCCAGGTTGGCGTCCTTTTCGGTGACAGCCAGATCATCCACCTTTTTGGTCTGTTCATTGATTTGGTCGAAGAGCCCTTTGGCTTTATCCGGCTGCGACAGCACTTCATCCGTTATGCCCATGGAAGCCATATCGTTCGCGGCTTTATCCTGCATATTCAGCTGAATCCGCAGCATCAGGTCGTCAAGCTCCTTCAGGTCATGGTTCAAATTGCCCAATGCGATGACGCTCGGGAGCCCTTTTTCCGTCATTTGCTGCGATTTTTGTCCCATCGTCGTCATCTTCGTCATAGAAGTGCCTCCGATAGCGGATAACAGCAGCAAAATAACGATAAAGCTGGCGAACAGCTTCTTGTACAGCGTAAGCCGCACGTTCAGCCTCCAATTCAACTTCAAACTTTTCTTTACATTCATTCTCCACAGCCTCCGATGTTCGCTAGTTTCTATTTTTATGAAAGCGCCATTTCCTTTCATTGGGTATTTTGGCCCTCTTACTATTTCGACAAATAGTTCGAAATACTTTAGACCTTTGTCGAATTTTTACAATTTTTTTCTGAAAATTGCTCCTGAAACGATCTCGAAACGTATCTTTGTTCCTTTTTTGTTTAAAAATCCCATTAGATGCAAACTATAAATCGACAAAGTCTATTTTCGCAAAATTAGGTGACGTACGATGAGCCCTTCCAATCAGGATCATGAACCGCTAAAGCTCGGCACGCTGCTTGAAGATAACGTACAATTCGTCTTGCAGGCGCTCGGCAACAGCTCCGATATTAAAATTCGCCATATCCGAATCGATCTGGGAGGCACTCCCCTTAACGGAGCTATTCTGCATGTAGACGGCTTATCCAACCTGCATCAAATGCTGCAGTCGCTGTTGACCGATAACACGGCGCCGGATAAGGCTATCCGTTCTTCCGAGCAATTGCTCGAATATTACAAAGTCAGCGTCATTTCCGAAGGCTCGGTAGCCGATGTTACGACGATGCAGGAGCTGCTGGACTCCCTGCTGTCCGGCAACAGCATTCTGCTTGTCGATCATTGCAGCTACGGACTTTCCGTCGGAACGAAGGATCTGAAGGCGCGTTCCGTCGAGGAGCCGAATGTGCAGTCCGTTGTCCGCGGTCCGCGGGAAGGCTTCACGGAGGTGCTGACCTGGAACACGGCCATGATCCGCCGCAAAATCGCGAGCCATCATCTGTGGATCGAGAGCATGAAGATCGGAGAGGTGACCAAAACGGAAACGGCGATCATCTACTTGGATCATCTGGTGAACGAAGATGTGCTCTCCGAGGTGCGCCGCCGGATGTCGGAGATCGATATCGACGGAATTCTGGAAAGCAATTACATCGAAGAATATATTCAGGATAAGCATTTCAGCCCTTTCCCGACCGTCTTCAACACGGAGAGGCCGGATGTCGTCGCTGCCGGGCTGATGGAGGGACGCGTCGCCATTCTGGTGGACGGCACGCCGTTCGCGCTGCTCGTTCCCGCCGTGTTCATCCAATTTTTCCAATCGAGCGAAGATTACTACCAGCGGTCCGACTTCGCCACTTTGATCCGGCTGCTCCGATTTGTGGCATTCGTGCTGGCGATGCTGACGCCGTCCTTCTACATCGCCATATCGACATTTCATCAAGAAATGCTGCCTACCACTCTGCTGTATAATCTCGCCAGCCAGCGCGAAGGCGTGCCGTTTCCCGCTTTCGTCGAGGCGCTCCTCATGGAGCTTACGTTCGAAATATTGCGCGAAGCGAGCGTGCGAATGCCGCGTACCGTCGGGCAGTCCATCTCCATCGTCGGCACGCTGGTTATCGGCCAGGCTGCGGTCGAGGCCGGTCTGGTCAGCGCGGCGATGGTCATCGTCGTCTCGATCACCGCGATATCCAATTTCGTGCTTCCCGCCTTCAATCTGGGCATCGCCGCGAGAATCGTGCGATTCGCGCTGATGCTGCTGGCCGCATCCTTCGGATTGTTCGGCATTTTTGTAGGGCTCATTATGGTCGTGCTGCATCTGTGCAGCCTTTCGTCCTTCGGCATCTCCTATATGGGTCCGCTCGCTCCGTTTCGCCGGTCGGATCAGAAGGACTCCCTGATGCGAGTGACCTTTCCGCGAATGTTTACGCGTCCCAAAATTTTGCATCCGAGAAATTTGATCCGTCAAAAACGGCGGTAAAGAGGGGATAAGCATGAAACGCTTCTTGTCCGTAGGCCTCATCCTGCTGCTGATGACGCTGCCGTTGTCCGGCTGCTGGAGCCGCAAGGAGCTGAACGAGCTGAGCATTATCGTCGGCCTTGGACTCGATAAAACGGATTCGGGGTATAAAGTGATCGCACAGATCGTCAATCCGGGGCAGGTCGTCGTTAAGAAAGGCAGCGGCATCAATTTCAGCCCGGTCATCACTTATGAAGAAGCGGGCAGCACGGTTCCCGAAGCGCTGGCCCGCATGACGGTCAAGGCCCCGCGGCGGCTGTACTTCGCTCACCTGCGGATGCTCGTCATCGGCGAGAAGCTGGCCCGAGCCGGAATCAGCAAGCCGCTCGATTTCATTTCGCGCAACCGGGATATGCGGACCGACTTTTATCTCGTTGTCGCCAAAAATACAAGCGCCTCCGAGCTGCTGCGGATGTACAGCTCCATGGACCCTATACCCGCCAACAATCTGTACACCAAGCTGGAAGCTTCGGACCGGGTATGGGCCGCCACCGGCAAAATTACGCTGGACCGGCTGATCAAGGATCTGTCCAAACAAGGCAAAGATCCGGCCATCACCGGCATCGAGCTTGTCGGCAATCTGAAGGAGGGGGATAAAATCGGCAGCGTCCAGCGAATCGATCCCCCCGTCATTATGCAGTACACCGGCATGGCCGCCTTCAAAGCCGACAAAATGGTCGGCTGGATGGACGAGGGCGATACGAAAGTATGGAACTATCTTCAAAATGCGACGAAACAAACGACCGCCTACACCGCTTGTCCCGGAGGAGACGGGAAGCTTACCATGCAGATCGTGAATTCGCATGCTTCGATTCACCCGAAGCTGCAAGGCGGCAATCCGAGCTTCGATGTGCATATCCGACTCGAATACGATATTTCCGATGTAGAGTGCAGAACGGATTTGCTGGCCCCGTCTTTTCTCGTAGAGGTGAAGAAGCTGCTCGACAAGAAAGTAAAGGACCTTCTGGAGCAATCGATTCGGAAGGCGCAGCGGCAATTCCGCGCCGATATTTACGGCTTTGGCGATAAATTTCACAGCGCTTATCCGAAAGAATGGCATCGGATCAAAAATTGGGACGACCGGTTCGCCGATGCCGAAATTCACGTGTACCCCGAAACTATCGTCAGGAGAATCGGCACCATTCTGCAATCGGTGCAGCATGAAACGGAGGATTGACCGCTTATGTGGCTGCTGGTCGGTATAGTCGGCACGTTGCTCTGGATGGGCTTCATCGAGCTGCCCCATTTGTGGAAAGACCGGAGACGGAAAGATATGTGGGTCACGCTCGTGCTGATGCTGCTTATCTGCGCGGTCGGCATGGCCAAAGCGCTCCATCTCCTCCTTCCGAATCCGCTGGACTGGATTGCCGCCGTCATCGGTCCGTTCGCCAAGGCGGTATATGCATGCTTTGAATGAAAGGTGGGAAGACAAGTGAGCCGATCGGGAGCTATCAGCATCCGCGCCTTCACCGTACTGGTTATTTTTTTCATGGTTGGAACCTCCATTCTTATCGCGCCGGCCGGGCTTGCCGCCGATGCCAAGCAGGACGCCTGGCTCGCCTGTATTGCGGGGGTTCTGTTTAACGCTTTCGTCGTGCTGCTGTACGGATATCTCGGCCGAAAACTGGGGTCCCTGACCTTGGTGGAATATTGCCGTAAGACGCTGGGAACCTGGGCAGGAGGAGCGGTCGCCTTAGGATTCGTAGGTTTTTTTTACTTGCTGGCCGCCCTGATGGTCGGGGATATGGGCTATTTTCTGACGACGCAGACGATTCCGGAAACGCCGATCGAAATTGTCCAAATTTTATTCGCGCTGGCCCTCATCGGTGCCGTTCGCGCCGGGCTCGGCGTATTCACGCGGGCAGCCGAAATTTTTTTCCCGTGGATGATCATTTTATTTCTGATTCTGATTATCCCGGTCATCCCGAAGTTCGAGCTGAGCGGCTTTACCCCGATGCTGGAGTACGGCGTCAAACCGGTAATGAAAGGCGCGTTCAAATTTTACGGACTACAGGAAATGGTCGTCCTGCTGATGATCTATCCTTATGTCGTTCATGAACGCGGGCGGGGAAGGGCGTTCTTTTTCGGGGTGCTTATCGGCGGCTGCTTTCTCATCGTCACGACCGTCGGGAGCATCGCCGTGCTCGGGCCTTCCTTGACGGCCAATCAGTTGTTTCCGGCGTACACGCTGGCCAAAAACATCAATATCGGGCAGTTTCTGCAGCGGGTGGAAGGGATGATGATTTTCATTTGGGTATTGTCGATTTTTCTGAAAATCTCAATCACTCTGCACGCCTCCGTCTTGGGCTTCGGCCAGCTTCTCGGGTTCAAAGATTATCGTCCGCTGACCGTCCCGCTGGCCTTCGGCCTGATCGTTCTGTCGCTCATGTGCTATCCGAATACGCTGTTCATCCAGGAATTTCTGGCCAAAAACTGGTCTCCCTTCAATCTCATCTTCACCTTGTTTCTTCCGCTTCTACTGCTCGCGGTCTCTTGGGTGCGGCGCAAAAGCGCCGACCATCCTCTGTCCCAAAAATAAGGCGATACTTGCCTGAGCGCAGCATAAAGGTCTTAATATGACAACACAGCCCCCGCTGCGGTACGCAGTCGGCGGCTGTGTTTGTTGCGGGCTTTAAAAGGGTGGTGAAAAACACCGACTGCGTATGCGAAAGCATCTTCCGATTGCTGTTGTTCCCGAATTTCTTGAATGATCCGCCCTTGATTGGGTTGAAATTCAGGAACAAAGGCGAACGCTCCGCTTCTACAGATTGCTCTCGCTTACTCCGTCTGTTTTTTCAACGGACACTTTAAAGGCCCCGTTTATGAAAAGGCTCTCCCATATTGACATATTCGACATTGCGAACTTGAACGGACGAGCTGCCTATCGGCGTCGATACCGCACGGTTCTCGTCTCTGGCCGCAAGAAGCAGCTGGAACGCGTAAGGCGCCAGAAAAGAGATCTGGTTCCTGTCCGGATCGGCCTGATGCGGAAACACGATCGTAAACGACTCCTCGTCGGTATCCTCCAAGGTGGCAATACGACTGCCTATAAGTGCTACGGAATGCAAAGTTTCCTCTTCGAAATGAGCGATAATATGCTCAAGTGTCCGGGTATAGTCTTCGACAAACTGCTCGCCTCGCTTCTTCTCCTTCTCGTCGGCAAAATATTGATCGAGAAATTGAAACCGTTCTTCATCGAAGTATACGAGCTGGTTGATCAGCTGCGCCCGGGCCGATGACAACAGACTATGGTTCATAGTATGGATCACCTCCGCTGCGTATGACTTCGCCTTCCGTAAAATAACCGTTAAACGCTTTCATCCAGAATTCCTCCTTTAGCAAATAGGACCTCTCCGAAATGGCAGAAGTCCCTTTAACTATATTAACAGAATGATCCAATATTCCCAAGTCACCCGAATAAAGCGCGCCGAAAACGACGGATCGCAAGGCGGCTTCCCGCATCGCAGGAAAACGCAAGAGCCGTGTCGAAGTGAACTATGCAAAATAAAAAGGCTGAGGGGGAAAAGGCACCAATGATAAAATCCGTTACCGTGCAAGATTTGGTGAACCGCTTTTCGCTGGATGTGCTCGCCGGCGAGAAGGAGCTGCACCGCCAAATTACGAAATCGAAAACGCATCGGCCCGGACTTGAGTTTGTCGGGTACTTCGAATTTTTCTCGCAAGCGCGCGTACAGGTGCTCGGCAGCAAAGAAATCAATTACTTGCACACGCTCAGCGAAGAAGAGCGCAATTTGCGAATCGGCAATATCGTCAAATATCATCCGCCCTGCTTTGTCGTCACCCGCAATTTGGACGGCTTAAAATATTTAATGAAATACTGCGAGGAAGAGGGCATCCCGCTGCTTCGCACGCCGCATCCGACGAATAAATTTCTGGAGCTGATGGATATATTCCTTACCAAATCGCTCGCTCCGGAAATCGCGATTCACGGCGTCTGCGTCAACGTCTCCGGCATCGGCATTTTGCTGCGCGGCAAATCCGGCGTCGGCAAAAGCGAAACTGCGCATACGCTGATCCGCCGCGGGCATCGGCTCGTCGCCGACGATATCGTCGTGCTCAGGAAAACTAGCCCGGAGACGCTCATCGGCACCCATAACGGCAAGAGCAAGGAATTTCTCGCCCTCCGCAGCATCGGGCTGATCAACGTGTCCCGCCTGTACGGCCGCAAAGCGTTCCAGGAAGAAACGCGCATCGTGCTCGATATCGAATTGACGCAATGGGAAAACAATGCGCTCAATAACGAGCTGGAGCTGGAGCCGACATTCACCGATTACATGGATGTCCGCATTCCTCACCTCGAAATTCAGCTGCAGCCGGGACGGGACGTCGCCGGACTCGTCGAGGCGGCGGCGAACAACTGGTACTTGAAGCAGCAAGGCTACAGCGCCGTAGAGGACTTTATGAAGCGGCTTGAGAGCGATCATTGACGCGCTGCCGCGAGAGCAAGATGGCAAAAACGGAAGCCCCCGCCTATCGCATATTGGTAGACGGGGGCTTCCATGTGTTCCGGGAGCGGCGCGCGGCGCTGCGATCATGCCGAGGCGGCGTTCTGCACTCGCCTCGCGGACGGCACTATCGCAGAGGCGCCGGCTAGCGAGCGTCCGGGAGCTCCCGCCCTTCCTCCGGCAGCCCCGGCATCATCACGTCGGGGACTTCGAGAGGGTTCTCGTCCCTCCCATCCTGCACCCGCTCCTCTTCAAGAGGCTGAAGCGCGGGCTCTGCAAGCCACAGCCGGATCAGCTCGTTCAGCTCCCGGGCATTCCTCGTCGGAATCTCGTGCTTTGCCCCCGCAATCAGGTGGAACGCGCAATCGGGCACTCTGGTCTGTATCATTCGGGCATAATGGTGAAAGCTGATATCTTTCTCTCCGTAGACGAGCAGAACCGGGACGCGGATGGAGGTCAGTCTGCCCGTAACGTTAGAGGCGTAGCTGCAATCAAAATATTGTCTCATGCTGCGTATATCGCCGCGCATCGCTCCCTCGTACAGACGGCGGAACGTGCTGCGGCAATCGGCGTTGCCCATGGCGATGGCCGCGGAGAGCAGACGCTTCGCCGACATCTTGCACATCTGGCAAGCCGTCCAAAGGCGGAACTTGTTATACCAGTCGTTGATCTCCGGCATCGCGCTGATCAGAATGGCTCCGGCGAACCGCTCCGGGTACGCGAGCATCGCTTCCAATGCGGCGGAGCCGCCGGTCGAGTAGCCGCATACGTAAGCCTTGGGAATGTTCAGCGCATCCAACAGTCCGACCACATCCGCTGCGATCGCGGCATAGGTGATAGCTCCTTCAGGCTTGGTCAAGCCGTGCCCTCGTACATCGAATGTAATAATCCGAAACCGGTCCCGAAGCTCCCGCTGAAAAACGAATACTTCCCCTGTCAAAAGCGGCGGGTGAATAAAAACGATCGGAACCCCCGTCCCGACCGAATCATAATGCAGCACCGCACCGTTCACTGTTGCCATCGGCATCGTTATGCACCTCATGTTCAGGTTTCTTTATTAACGATAGCCTGCCCATTTTTGCTGCCAGCATACATAATTTGTAAAATCGGACCGGTATTGATTGGCCCGTCCCCAGCAATCCAGCTTAAGTCGCCGCGGAAGCATTGTTGCGCTTCTGAATCGCATGAACTCCCATCACGACAAGAATCAGGCGTTTCGGTTGATGATTCTTCTAATTTCTTTTACGATAACGAAAAGAGATATGTTTCAGCGGCGGCGCACTTTCCGCTTCTCTCACACCGCCCGCGGCTCGGGCAAGCGCCGCTGCCGCTAGTATAAAACAGAGCAATGATTCATTTTATCGCGAGGAGGAGGCCGATCATGTCTGACCGTCATACCGAGGCTTCTATCGAATCGCTTCTGGGCGCACAGTTCGTTCATTCCGCCAACGCAGGCAAAGCGCGCTGCGAGCCGGGCTGGCATTGGCAGCCCATGCGGCCTCTGCCGGATTACGACTTATGGTATGCGATGTCCGGCAAAGGGCAAATGACCGTGAACGGGACGAGCTATCCTATCGGGCAGGGCAGCTGTTTTCTGCTGAGGCCCGATGATCAGGTAGAAGCGACGCAGGACCCGGTCGATCGTCTTAACGTTATTTTTATTCATTTTTCGATTATCGACCCCTTCCGCCAACTGCCGTTCATCCCCGCTATGCTGCCGGAACGCCATACGGTTGTGGCCGATACGCTGCTGTTCGAGATGCTGCTGAACCGCCTGCTGCAATTGGTCCATTCGGACACTCCGTGGCGCGTCGCCGAGTACGACTTGATCATGAAGCAGCTTATGATGCAGCTCCTCCGCTTTCAGCAAACGGACAACGCCTCCATGACAGGCAAGCATCGGCAGCTCGTTGCGAGGGTGATCAGCTACATCCGCGAGGACCCGGGTCGGCGCGTAAGCCACAGGGAAATCGCCGGGCAGGTCGGGCTCTCCCCCGAATACTTGAGCGTCTTGTTCAAAAAATATACCGGAACCTCCATCAAGGAATACATTACGGACGCTCGTCTGGAGCGGTCAATGCATTTGCTGATGGAGACTCCGATGAATGTCTCGCAGGTGGCCGAAGCGCTCGGCTACTCCAACGTCTATTTATTCAGCAAGCAGTTCAAGGAGCATTACGGCTCACCGCCTTCGCAGTTCAAATGGAAGTCCGAGCCTTCGAAGGCGCATGCGCAGCAGGAAGACCAAAAATAGCCGATATCGGCTTAAGTATAAAAAATAGCGCATTCCCCCCATTTTGCATCCGCTCTCGCTAAGCTAATATAAAAGCAAGCAAACGAAGGGAGGAATGGAAGTGAGTTCCAAATCAACGCCGCGCACATTACACTCTTACGAAAATCAAGATGAAGAACAATTGGCGCGTCACATTGCCGATACGCTCTACCGCTACGACTCCGTTGCGTCAGACCGTATTTCGACGCTCGATCAGTTGACCGAGCAGCATGTAAGGCAGTTCTGGGAACGCGGATATCTCGTCGTCGAGCAGGTGTTAAACAACCAGGAAATCGACTCTTCGCTGGAAGCGATCATGGATGTCCTGTTCGGAAGGTCGACAGGCACCAAAATTCAGTTCGTGAAACCCCGCTCCGAGCTTCATACGGAGGAAGAGATCGAGCTTGCCGCCCGCAAGCTGCACGATTACGTAGATCATGAGCCTCGGCTGAGAGCTGTGGCCCATCATCCCGATATTTTGGCGGCAATGGGGAAACTGTTCGGAGAAGCTCCGAAAGTGGCGCAGGATCAGGCGATATTGAAACCGCCTTCCGGCGGCGCCGAGAAGCCTTGGCATCAAGATATGGCTTACGGCAACCTGGCTTACGACAAATCGGTGATCGGCATCTGGATCGCGCTTGATCCCGCCGAGCTGGATAACGGCTGCATGCACGTCATACCTTACTCTCATCGCGACGGGGCCGTCCCGCATTACGCGGTCCGCGATTGGCAGCTGTGCGACGTGGCCGTCGAGGTCGAGCAGGATGTGGCGGTTCCTCTGAAGCCCGGAGGCGCGCTCATTTTCTCGGGATTGCTGCATCACGGAACGCCGCCGAACTTCTCGGCCAAGCGCCGCCGTTCGCTGCAAATCCATTATGCGCCCGAATCCGCCAAAAAGCTGACCCCGCAGGAATATAAGCGGATGTTTACGAACGAGATGACCGGGGCCGAGTGTTAACGAAGCCGCGCCGACTCGCCGCGCCGAAGTACGGCTTACAGTGAAAACGAACGCAAGCCGAAAACCCCGAAGCGGCTTCCCCAGCTTCGGGGTTTTCGTGACGAATGCGTGATGATAAGAACCGGGCCCATCCGGACAACGGAAATCGCGCTGTTACCGAAGCTGTCCTTGAAGGCATGCGATCCGGGTCAGCGGGCGTAAACCGAGCCCGTCTCCGGTTTACAGTTCGACGATGACCCGTCCTCTCATCCGGCCCTTCAATATTTCCGCTGCGTATCCGGGCACCTCGTCCAGCCGGATGCGGCGGGCGATTCGCTCCAGATGACCCGTCGACTTCAGCGCCGCCGCGGTCCGCTCCCACAGCTCGTAGCGAAGCTCGGCCGGGTATTGGACCGAGTCGATGCCGAGCAGGCTGACGCCGCGCAGAATAAACGGATGCACCGTCGCCGGGATCTCCCCGCCGCCGGTCAGGCCGCTCACGGCCACAGCGCCTCCGTAACGGACGGAGGCGAGAATATAAGCGAGCGACCGTCCGCCGACCGGATCGACGGCCGCCGCCCATCGCTGCTTCTCGAGCGGCCGGATCGCCTCCGGGCTCAGCTCGCTGCGCCCGATTATCTCCTGCGCGCCGAGGCTGCGCAGGTAGTCATGCTCCGCGGCCTTGCCCGTGGCAGCCGCGACCCGGTAGCCCTTGGCGGCGAGCAGCGCCACGGCGAAGCTGCCGACACCGCCAGTTGCGCCGGTGACCAGCACAGGGCCATGCTCCGGCCGAAGGCCGTTCTTCTCCAGGCGGTCCACCGACATCGCCGCCGTCAGACCGGCCGTGCCGATCGTCATCGCCTCGTAGGGCTCGAGCCCCGCGGGCAGCGGCACGACCCACTCGGCCGGGACGCGGGCAAGCTCGCTGAGCCCGCCGAAATGCGCGACGCCGAGATCGAATCCGGTGACCAGCACAGCTTGTCCGGCTTGAAACCGTGCGTCGGCCGATTGAACCACGAAGCCGGCCAGATCGATGCCCGGCACATGCGGGTAGCTGCGAACGATCCCTCCGTTCGGAATACAGGCCAGCCCGTCCTTATAGTTGACCCCCGAGAAGGCTACGTGAATCAGCACGTCGCCCGCGGGCAGGTCCTCGATGCGCAGCGTCTTCACGCCGACCTCGAAGCG
The DNA here is from genome assembly GCF_025060755.1 of Paenibacillus doosanensis. Classification (GTDB taxonomy): domain Bacteria; phylum Bacillota; class Bacilli; order Paenibacillales; family NBRC-103111; genus Paenibacillus_S; species Paenibacillus_S doosanensis. The sequence goes on along the minus strand of NZ_JANYUY010000024.1, from coordinate 24,551 downwards.
TTCTCCTTCTTTTTCCACGACCAAAGCTTGAAACGTATCGGATTCGGATTTCCACGACATGCGCTGCCGCCCCTTTCCTCGTCAGTAATCGGCCATAGAAACGCCCGGACGGCACTTTCAGCTTGCTCACCCGCGCCGAAAGGCCGTTATGACCGTCCTGCAAAAGCAAAAACTTTATAGACCAAGCAAGCTCTTATGAACTTTTATGACGACCTTGCGGATTTTTTGATCCTGACCGACGCTGCAGCACGGACGATGAATGTCGCCGGGATAAAATACCGCAAACAACCCCGGCTTAAGCACAAGATCGCTCTCCGCCCCAACCTTGCTGTAAAAAGCGATATCCCTGGTATCAAACGATTCTTCGGAAATAACCGCTTCCTCCGATAAAGGAACGACGCGGATCAGTTCTTCCCCCGAAAGCAGAAGCTGAATATCCGTATAAGTGCGATGCGATTCCGGCCTCTGCCGCTCCCACCCTTGCGTGAGCGGTTCCTGCAGCAAAGCGAACATCAGCTCGCCGTCGATTTCATGCTTGCCGAGCGGCAGCTCACTGAAATCGGTGCTCCGTATATATTGAAGTCCTTTCGTAATGGCCTCCGGATAAACCGTCTGCTCGCGTTCCCACTGCTTCAAATCGCTAAAAATCATTTGCAGCTACCGCCTCTCCCTGGAATGGTGTGGCATATGAACTTAACCTGTGAACAATCCTGATTCATTTCCAGTATACCGTTATCGCGGCAAAAGAAAAAGCGCCCCCGACGCCGTCATGACGCCCAGAAGCGCCATGATTTATGCATATCCCTTCATTGCAAGCGGCCGACCAATTCAGGCAGCTACACACTTTGTTCCTACTTTTGTCAAACGTTTTCTGATTTTTCCGACAATATTCGAGCGAAAGTATGTTATAATGAAATCGTAAACAAAAACTAGCCGCCGCGTTCGGACGGCTTAACATCGACTCCTTCTGGTCGATGCTTGCAATGAAACCGTTCGCTTTGTGCCAACGGTGCAGACGAGAGAGAAACTATCGACCGGCCCATGTCCGGCTTTGCCGGTTTATCGTGACGGCGCGGCCAGTGCTAGGGTGCGGTCAAACCAATTCCTACGGAGGTGGCTGTCATGCTATTCTCTAAAATTCTCGTTCCCTTCGACGGCTCGAACTTATCTCGCAAAGCGCTCTCCAAAGCAGTGGACATCGTACAAGAAACCGCTTCCCGCGAGTCGGGAAAGCCTGTCCTGGAAGTCCTTCATATCGTACAGGACGTATCTTACGCTATGGGTACGACCATTACCGTCGACCCCAAAATCAGCCAGGCCGTCATCGACGAAGCCAAACAAATGGTGCCGTCCGACGTGCAAGCCAGCTTCGCGATCGAATACGGACAGCCGGCGAACACGATTCTAAACTATGCGAATGATAACGGCTTTGATTTTATCATTATGGGCAGCCGCGGGCTTGGAACCATTCGCGAGTTTTTCCTTGGCAGCGTTAGCCATAATGTCGTGCAAAACTCCAAAGTGCCTGTCCTTATCGTAAAATAATTTTGAAACCGAACGCAGCGCGGCATCGTTTGCCGTGCTGCTGTTCTTTGGGAAAACGCCGCTTGTAAGCGGCTGTCGCCCGCAGGCTTCAAGCATTCGGCTGGAGAATAAACCGGCGGCGAGATGGGGACGTTAATCTAACAAAGATTTGAAACGGAAACAACATGTGAAGTTGCGGCACGATTTTTACATACTGAAGGCTTCAACGGCCGATGCGGCAACATATAATGACGAATAAGAGGTGCTTGCTATGTTCTCCAACATTCTTGTCGCTTACGACGGCTCCGACTTGTCCAGAAAAGCGCTGGATACCGCCAAAAGACTGGCCGCGGCCGCGGCGCGGATCGAAATTCTCCATGTGTATCAAGTGCCGCTAATTATCGTAGGGGAGGCCGTAATCACGACCCCCGCCCTGCAGCAGCATTATTATGAGCACGAGCAAAAGATCGATAGTGAAATAAACAGGCTTATTTCCGATTTGCCGTCAGCCAAGTCGATCATTAAGCAAGGCCAGCCCGCCAAGACGATCCTGGAGCACGCCGCCGAGAACGGCAACGATCTGATCGTTATAGGCAGCAGGGGATTGACGGCCATCGACGAGCTGTTCCTCGGCAGCACAAGCCATAACGTCGTTCAACATGCCAAAACTCCGGTGCTGGTTGTAAAGTAATCTTTTACCAAAAATCGCATACAACAAATAGACCGTCCTTCTCAGGATACGGTCTATTTATGCTGCTCCGACGCCGCTCCTATGTTCCTAAGACGTTAGCCGGCCGTCAATGAATAGTCTCTTGATCCAGCAGCAGCAGTTCTTCGGGCTATGCCCCCTGCTCCTCATCCGCCTGCTGCCGATCCCGCCATACTTGCTCCAAAATCACGGCTATCATCGTTCCCAAAATCAAACCGTTGCCAAGCACATAGCGGAATACCGAAGGCATCGTTTCGAACACCGAGGCCGGCAAAATCATCGCTCCGCTGCCAATCAAAAGCGTAATTCCGAGAATGGAGGTTCTTCGCTGATCGAGCGGATTCCTCGTAATGGATTGCAAGCCTACACCGACCAGATTGACGAAAGAAGCCATGACCGACGCATAAGCTACCGGACTGGGCAGCAGCGCCAACAACCGGATCAGCAGCGGCACGAAAGCGACTCCCGCAAGCAGGATGCAAGCGGACAAGTAAGGGCCCATTTTCTTTTGGCCGGTCATCCGGACGAAACCGACCGAGCTCGACAGCGGTACCGTGCCGACCGTAGAAAACGCGCCGGACAGCAGTTGAACGACTCCGCCGACGACTCCGCTCCTATCCGCTTCCCGCCGCTGGGCCGCTGCCTCTCCTCCATCCTTCCGCTCATTCAGCACTTGCTTCATAGCCGCGATGCTCGCAATCGTGTTCGACATTAGAATGAAAGCGATAATAACCGCGGAAATCGCCATACCGCCGTCCCACTTCGGCGCTCCCCAGGCGAACAGCGCCGGCAGTCCGACACCGGCGTCCGCGCTAAGCTCTGTGCTTTTGCCGAGCGCGTAATATGCGATGCAGCCGAGTACGATGCCTATGAATACGGCGTAATTTTTAAGCCAGCCGGTGCCTTTGACGGATAAAACGAGAATAACTATAAACACGCCGAACGATACGATGGACGTCACGGCGTCCAAATGCGGCGCATCTCCGCTCAAACCGAGCATCCCTTGCAAAAAAACGCCGCCAAGCTGCAGCCCCAGCAGCAGCAAGTACACTCCCGTAACAAGCGGGGTGAACAGCTTGATCATCCATCCGGTAAGCCCCGTAACGACGAATAAAATCAATATGATTCCGGCTGCCAGCATCCCCGTCTCCAAAGTCTGAAGCGTGGAATAAGCCCCGCCGGCGCCCGCGCTCTGTTTGGCGATTTCCGCTCCGAGAATGGCGAACACGCCGAGCCATGTCCCCGCAGGCCCATCCGGAATCGGCAGCCGATGGCCGAATACTCCCTGAAGAAAGGACCCTGCTCCCGCAACGAGAAAAGTACGCTGCATCAGCCCGATGACTTCGTTGGCTGGCAAATGATAAATTTGTCCGATGACGATCGGAAGCGTGACCGAATTGGCCAGTAAAAATACGAGCCATTGCAGAGCTCCGACTCCGTCGTTCCAGATTTGACGCTTCTGTTCCAATCTTAACATCTCCATTTTTGCTGTAATCATAATTTATATTTCAGTCACATCTAGGCTTTCCTGCCCCGTCAGCATATTTATGAAAGCGAGCAGCGTCTGCGACATCCATTTCTTCGGATGCAAGAGCAGCCGCAGTTGGAAGCGGATTTCCGGATGCTCGAACGGGATCATCGCCAAGCTGCCCCGCCGCAGCTCTTCCTCTACCGCAATCTGCGGCAGGAGCGCTATGCCGAGGCCGTTCATGACGCAATGCTTGATCGCCTCCAAGCTTCCGAGCTCGAAGCCGATCCGGTACGCGATCCCGCTCTCCTTAAGCACTTTCTCGAAGGTGCTGCGATACAGGCAGCTGCCCTCCGAGACGATAAGCTCGCAGCCCTCCAGATCGCCGAGCGCCGCCGCCGTTATGCCCGTCAGCGGGTGGCCGGGCGGAGCGACCAGCACGAGCGGCTCCTCGCGCACCGTGATGCAGCGGAGCGCCGGATCGGCCTGACTGCGGGTGCGCTCAAGCAGCAGGGCGACGTCATACTCGCCCTCCTTGACTTTGGCGACCAGCGCCGCCTCGCTGTCCGGCAGCAGTTGAATGCCGAGGCCGGGATACCGCTGCCTCAACTGCTGCAAATACGGCGGCAAATAGTACGCCGCCAGCGAATCGATAGTGCCGATCGCAATGGCGCCGCTCACCTGGTTCGCAATCGCTTCCTTCGATTGGTCGTACAGCCCCAGCATCTGCACGGCCAGCTTGAGCAGCGCCTCGCCCGGCGGTGTCAAGCGAAGCTGCTTGCCGTAGCGCTCGAACAGAGGGACGCCGTATTCCCTCTCCAGCTTCTGGATCTGCATCGTAACGCTCGATTGAGCGTAGCCCAGCTCTTCTGCGGCGCGGGTGAAGCTTGCGCGCTTCGCCACCTCGCGGAACGTGCGAAAGTAGGTTAGATCCATACGGCAGCGCCTCCATTATCAAAATTTTCGATGATAACTATCACTTATTATAGCTAACACTGATAATGAAATCCATGCTACAGTGAAAATATCAAGTGAAACGGATCGTGACGGCAAATGCGGAAAAGCTCGCCGAACCTGTTTCCAGGCTGGTCAGACGAAAGGCGCTGCAGCCGCAACCATCGAAGGAGGGCGTCCTTATGTTAACCGAACAACAGCTCAAAGGCATTTATGTCCCTGTCATTACCCCGTTTCATCCTAATGGAGAAGTAGATCTGGAGTCATTCCGCAAGCTCGCGGATCGGCTTATCGCGGACGGAATTCACGGTCTTGTCGTCAACGGTACGACGGGCGAGTCCCCGACGATCACCGGGCTGGAGCTTGAAGCTTTAACTTCGGAAGCCAAGTCGGCGATTGGAGCCTCGCGCCTGCCGCTTGTGCTGGGCACGGGAACGAACGATACGGCCTCTACCGTCAAAAAGACGGAGCAAGCCGGTTTACTGGGAGCGGACGCCGCTCTGGTCGTAGTGCCTTACTATAACAAGCCTTCGCAGCAAGGGATTATTGAGCATTTTCGGCGGGTCGCCGAGACGGGAGTACCCGTAATTCTATATGAAATTCCGGGAAGGACGGGCGTCGCCCTGGAGGTGGATACGGTTCGCGCCATTCTGGAGATGGACGGCGTCATCGGCTTGAAGGATAGCTCGGGCGGCATCCAACTCGTGTCGGAGCTGTCCCGCTGCGGATCGAAGCCGGTGCTGTGCGGCGAGGACGCTTACTTCTACGCGTCGCTCTGCTGCGGAGCCAAAGGCGGCATGCTCGCGTCCGCCCATATGGAAACCGCGCGGTTCGTGGATATCTACAACCGCTTCGTCGCTGGCCTCGCGGGCGAGGCCAAGATGGAATACGACGAACTGCTGCCGCTGATCCGGCTGCTGTTCGCCGAGCCGAACCCCGCTCCGCTCAAATGGCTTCTCGCGGAGCAGGGCGAAATCGCCAGCGGCACGCTTCGCTTGCCGCTGACGACGATCGGCGCGAAGCTGCAGCAGCAGCTTCAGCCTTACGCCGGAGCATGACGGGCGGGATCTTCCCGCCGCGGCTCCGGCCTCAAGGCGCCGGCTAGTCGCGGCGCCCGCCCTTCGGGAGGACCCAGAACCGGTCCTCCCGGCTTAACACCTCGACGGGCGATTCGAAGAAGCTCGACAAGTTCCGCTCGGTCAGCACCTCGCTGACCTGCCCGGAGGCGAATACCTCGCCCCGGCGCAGCAGCAGAGCATGGCGGAACATCGGCAAAATCTCCTCCGTATGATGCGTAACATAAAGCAATGTCGGCGCATCGGGCGATTGGGCCAGCTGGTCGATCGCTTCGAGCAGCGCTTCCCGCGAGAACAAATCGAGGCCGTTGCATGGCTCGTCCAGAATAAGCAGCTTCGGCGAGCTCATCAGCGCCCGTGCGATCAATATTTTTTGTTTCTCACCCTGGGAACAGGTCTGATACTGCCTTCCCCGCAAATGAATGCAGCGCATCTGCTCCATTAACCCGTAAGCGCGGTCCCAATCCTCTTCCCCGGGCTTTTCATACAACCCGATAGTCGCATATTTGCCGCTGACGACGATTTGCTCCACCTTGTCCGTTCCATACAATTTCTCCTGCAAAGACAAGCTCACCCAGCCGATGGACATGCGCAGCTCGCGCAAATCCACAGTGCCGAAGGGATGCCCCAGCACCGACACTTTACCGGTCGTCGGCCAAATATAACCGTTAACAATATTAAGCATCGTCGTCTTGCCCGAGCCGTTGAGCCCGAGTATCGCCCAGTGCTCTCTCGGACGAACCTGCCAGCTAATATCCCTTAACAGCTCGTTTTGTTCTCTCCGATACGTGATGTTTTGCAAATCGATTACATATTCCATGCGGCTTCCCTCTCCCTCTTGTTATCCGATCATCTGATGTTTTCTAGCATACCACAATGCATCTTTTACGGCTACCCCCAATCTTGTCATCTATCGCTTCCGGACCGTTCGAAAACTATGGATGACCTGCGTCTCCCGCTCGGCCGCAGCCAGATCTCTTCGAAGGTCGAACACAGACGCTTTAATCAGCTCAAAACAAAAGGCGTCCCTTCCTTCGGGTCGCCTTTTGTTCGCATCGGGATGTTCGGTTACAGCAGCGAGATAACAAGCAAATTGTAGAGCACTAACGGCAAAATAACGTCATTGTAAACAGGCGACGGGCCGCCCCATGGCCCCCATGGGCCGAAAAATCCGCGGGCGTTCGGATTCGGAACGCGCAAGTACAGATGGTCGTTGTCCATATGGGCGATGGTTCCTTCATGAACCTGACCGTCCACCGTTTGGACGCGAATAGGCCGGTTCGAGGATTTGCGGCCCGCGTCGTACAGTTGCTCCCGCGTGCGTTTCACCGATTGCACGAAAGCGGGATCGGCTTGGTACAGCGTTTGCTGCGGCTGAATGAATTGGCTGCTCATGTGACATCCCTCCGAATTCATTGTCTCGCAACATCCTATGCGCTTGCCCGCCATAGTATGCTCTTGACCATCGGCCTAGTTGCTTTTTTTAATCAAGTCCGGCTGTCCGCCGAAGCTCATATGAAGTGCGCGGTTGACGATATGCCGGGCAAAACGCCTGAGGCGCCTCCAGGCCGATTCCATAGAAAGTTAGTTACATGGAGCGATAATATTCGCCGAGCTGCCCCGTCAACTCAACCAGCTTGTCCTTAAGAAACGCGGGGGCGATAATCCGGATCGATCTCCCGTAGGAAAGCAGCAGATGGGGAATATAAGCTGCCGCCGCCCCCTCCTCCACCCGAAAATGCGCCTCGGTTGCCGACCTCTCCGCCAGCCCATGTCCCAAGTACCAATGCGCGCACAAGTCGTTAATCGCCTGCTCCAAGCCCGCAATGTGCAGCGGGATCAGCCGGTCCGGACGCTCCTTATCCGGCAAAAGCGCGCTTAGGAAAAAGTCTCTCGCCGAAAACGCGGGCGGGCGAATCTGGCGTCCGTGCGGGTCAAAGCGCGGATGCGGTCGACGCGGAAGCTGCGGACATCCCCGCGCAAATGGCAAAAGCCGACGATATACCATTTTCCTTTCCAATACACGAGACCGTAAGGATCGACTCGCCGCTGCTCGGCGGCAAGCATGCTCGTTTTCGCATACTGTATCTCCATCGTACAGCCTTCCGCCACGGAGCTCTCCAGCTCCTGAAGGCAGGGCTCCCGGGAGCGGTCCGCGGGAGGCTGAATGACATCGAAGCCGATCAAATGCTTGTTGATTTCCTGCAGCTGCTCTTCGCTCGTATACATTTTGAGCTTGCCGACCGCCTTCTGCAGCGCCTCGCCAAAAGGATACCCCGATTCCTGCGCGAAGACGGCCGCGTGAATGAGCGCTTTCTGTTCCGTCATGTCAAAAAACAACGGCGCCTCGTTGAACTGGCCCAGCAAGCTGCAACCCCCGTTATGCCCGGAATCCGCAATGATCGGGACGCCGCTGGCGCACAGCGCATCGATATATCGGTACACCGTTCGGATATGAATCTCCAGCTCCTCCGCCAGCTGCTTGGCCGTTACCCGTTTGCGATCCTTCAGCAGCCATAAAATCGCCAGCATATTATCCGCCTTGGACATCGTCTGTACCCTTCCCCTTCCCGGCAAGCTGCGAGCGCGCCGATTTCATTTTATTTCCATTTGTCCGCCGATTCAATCTCTTCCTGCTGCACCCGCGCAAAAAAGCTTTGCACGAACTCCCGGAAACTTCGCGCCGCCATCGAATGATAGCGGTCCTCCTTCCAGGCCAGACCGATCGGCCGACGGCAGACCGGCTCTGCGATTCGCAGCGGCATGACGGAAGTATGATCCCAGAAACGCAAATTCAGCATCGTGCTGAACGAGATGCCGAGCCCCGCCTTCACCAGGCTGCGCACGGAGGCCGGCTCGTCGATTTCGTAGGCGATGTCCGGCTGAATGCCCGCCCGTTCGAAATAGGCGTCGGTCCAATCGCGCAAGTTGTTGCCGCTCTTCAGGTTGATGAAGGTTTCGCCGGCGAGCTCGTCCAAGCGAACGGAAGACCGCCCGGCCAGCGGATGCTCGTAGGGAACGATAAGAATGATTTCATCGTACATGAGCGTCTGCCACCGGATGCCGGGATATTCGATAGGCATGGAGGCGATGCACAGGTCCAGCTCGCCGCTGTGAAGCCGCTCGACCATCGTCTGCAGCGAATGCTGATGGACGCGGAATTTTACCTGCGGGTGCTCGGCTCCGAACGCCTTGAGCAGGTCGCCCAATATTTGCGTAGCCATGACGCCCAAAGAGATATGCCCGCGCTCCATCCCCGCCAAGTCTTTGACCTCCCTCAGCCCGTCCTCGATGTCCGCCAAGGCGCGGTCGATATGCTTCAGAAACGCCCGGCCGAACGGGTTCAGCTTAATTTGGCGTCCTTGGCGGTCGAACAGCGGAACTCCCGCCTCGCTCTCCAAGCGGGCGATCGTCTGGCTCAATGCGGGCTGGGCAACGGCAAGCTCCTTGGCTGCCCGCGTCATATGCTCCTGCCTTGCTACTGCTTGGAAATATTTTAATTGCAGCAGTTCCATCGTTCATCGTCCTTCTTCCGGCAATTATCGTCTAACGAAGCCAATCCATTGATAAGTTTAAGCTTATGAATTTATATTAAAATTAATATTTTTTTATATGGAAAATCAAGCGTAGTATAGAAATGTCATGAACAAAATATCGTGAACAAAGCGTACAGTTAGGCGGTTTACTGAATAATGAATGATAAAGTTACGATTCCCGTATGGGCGCTAGGCTCGTTTCTTGTCGTTATGAATACGACGATGTTCAACGTTTCGCTGCCGGATATTATTAAAGAGCTGCATATTACAGCCGCTCAAGGTTCTTGGATCGTCTCCGGCTACTCGATCGTATTTGCGTTGTCGACGATTATTTTCAGCCGGCTGTCCGATTTTATCGCAATCCGCAAGCTTTGGACGATAGGGATTTCACTGCTCGTCGCAGGCTCCGTCATCGGCTTCTTTTCGGACAGCTTCGGGCTCATCCTGTTCGCCCGGCTGTTTCAAGCGACCGGCGCCGGGGCGTCTCCCGGCCTAGGGATGGTGCTGGCCAGCCGCTATGTGCCCTACGAACGGAGGGGCAGAGCGATCTCGATGATGGCCTCGGGCAGCGCGCTGGCGTTCGGCCTTGGCCCCGTTATCGGAGGAGCCATTACTCAGTATATGGGATGGCATGAACTATTTCTGGTCACCTGCCTCGTGCTGCTTCTGGTGCCTTTTTTATTAAGGCTCATTCCGAAGGAGACGCTGCCCCGGGTGCGCTTCGATTATGCCGGCGCGGCTCTTATCGTCATTACGGCATCCAGCTTCTTGGTTGCGGTCACACAGCTTTCCGTGCCGGTGCTCGCGATCAGTCTGCTGGCATTGGCGGTAACGCTGGTCCATCTGCATCGCGCGGAGAAGCCCTTCATCCCTCCGGCGCTGCTGCGCAACGCGTCTTACCGGAAGCTGGTAGCGGTCGCATTTATCGCCTTTGTGCTGAACTTGTCCATGCTGTTTTTAATGCCGTTAATTTATTCGAACGTGTTCCGTATGGGGGCGGCCTCGATCGGCCTGCTTATATTTCCCGGGGCATTCCTGTCCGCTTGCCTTATGAAGCTCGTCGGGCGCTGGATCGACCGTCACGGCAATTTTCGCTTTCTGATCGCAGGACATTTGCTGCTCGCCGTCTCCATGCTGATTATCGCCATGTGGCTTCATGTGTCGGCCGTCGCTACGCTGGTAGCCTACATCGTCTTTGCGCCGTCGCTCTCCGCGGTAACTTCGGCGCTGTCCAACGAGGTATCGCGCATTTTGCCTAAGGAGCTGATCGGCTCGGGGATGGGGCTTACCCAGCTGTCTCAATATTTGGGAGGCTCCTTTGCGGTCGCCGCCTGCGGGCTGCTGCTCGTATGGCAAAAGGATCTCTCGCCCGCCGACGCTTTCCAGCATATTTATTTCATTCTGATCGCTATGTTATTCATATCGTTAATGATGCTGGCGTCTTATAGAAAAGCGGACCGTCCCGCGAAAGATCGCGCAACTGCCGCCGCGGAGTAAGCAAGGAAGCGGCTGTTCGCAAAAAAAGGACCTCATGCCCGTCTCGCAGCGGGGATTTGAGGTCCTTTTTTTCACGTCTTGCTTGCGCCGTTAACCGATCGACTGCTTGATCTGCTTGCTTCGCAGCTGGCCGCAGGCGGCGTCGATATCCGTGCCGTGCTCCAGTCTGACGCTGCAGCTGACGCCCTGCTTTTTCAGCGTATCGTAGAACGCCGTGATGGATTCCTGTTCGCTTCGCTGATACTGGCTGTGCTCGTCGACCGGATTGTACGGAATCAAGTTCACATTGGCCAGCGGGCGTCTGTGCCCGACCAGCTCGGCCAGCTCCAGCGCGTGCTCCGTGCGGTCGTTAACGTCTTTAAGTAAAATGTATTCAAGCGTAATTCTCCGCTTCGTTTTCTCCAAATAATAATCGATCGCCTGCATTAATTGGTTCAGCGGAATGGCCCGGTTGATTTTCATAATTCTCGTACGCAGCTCGTCATTCGGCGCGTGCAAGGAAATCGCCAGATTGACGTTCAAGTCGGAATCGGCGAATTCGATAATTTTGCCGGCAAGACCGCTGGTCGACACCGTAATATGTCTCGCGCCTATAGCAAGCCCTTTGTGGTCTTTAACGACATTAATGAAGTCCGTCATGTTCACGAAATTGTCGAACGGCTCGCCGATGCCCATAACGACGATATGGCTCACTTTTTCCCCTCGGCCGGCTTGGTCCAGGTGCAGCTGCACCTTCATAATCTGCCCGACGATTTCCCCTGCCGACAAATCGCGGCTCTTCGCCAAGAGCCCGCTCGCACAAAAGCTGCAGCCGATGTTGCAGCCCACCTGCGTCGTTACGCAAACCGATAATCCGAATTTATGTCTCATCAGCACGGTCTCGATCAGGTTGCCGTCCGTAAGCTTGAACAGAAACTTGATCGTGCCGTCGGCCGATTCCTGTCTCAAATGCTCGGTCAAAACGGAAATCGCAAAATGCTCGCTCAGCAGCCGAACACATTCGGGATGAACGTCGGTCATCTCCGCGAAATCCGTAACCCGCTTTCTGTAGAGCCAATCCCACACCTGCGCGGCGCGGAACTTTTTATGCCCGCGCTCGCCCAGCCACGCAATCAGCTGATTTAACGTTAATCCATAGACGGATGATTTATTCATATGAAAATCCTCTTTTCGGCTCTATGAGTTCAGTCCTATTATTGTCCCAAAAATAGTGCGCTAAAACAAGAGGATACGCGCAGTTATTTCACATCCAATATTGTCTAAACCGCTCACAAGGGAATCAGCCCCGAACGCCCGCCGCTTCCGCGAGGCCGGCGATCGCCCGCTCCCAGCGCAGCTTCATCTCTTCCCGGACGGCGCTGTCTGCAAGCTTCTCCTGATGAAAGCTGACGGTCGTCCCCGTGCTGGCGGATAAAAGGCGAATCTGCACGGTCGACGGCTGCTCCCAGCCCTTTCTCTGCCAAGTCATTCGCAGCTGCTCTTGAGGCTTAACGACCCTTACCTCTCCGGAGCTTCCGTCCGAAGTGCCGTACAGCTGCCCCTTCTCCAGCTTCAGCTCGTCGATATCGCCCAGCCAGAGCTTCAAGCCGTCCGGCGACATCAGCCGCTCCCATGCTTCCTCCTTTGTGATCGGCAGCGTCCTTCGAACCCCGATTTGAAATCCCGCATCTTTGGTCTTCCCTACCAGCTTGTCCATCGTCCTTCCTCCCATTCATACCTTAATTCTCGTCATCGGCCTCAACTGCCTATTCGTCTTGAAACCAGTATACACCGAGGAGGTGCGCGGGGAAACATGAACAAATCCCCCAAAAGCCATCCATGCCGCCGACGCGGCACCACAGACAATGGAAATGGGGTACCAAGAGTAATTTCCAGGGTAGTGACGTGATGCTCTGAAGCTTATTCCGTCCGCATCCAGCCTAAGCTGGATCGGCGTCTAACCCTTCCTCTGGGATCGTTCTATGGGTAGACTTTACTTTCGGGGGAGAACCCGGATATCCACAGGATATGGCTGCGCATCATTTCCTAAACAATGAAAAAAGCCGCCCGTCAAGGCAGCCCTCCGCTGTAACTGTATTCAAGTGCTCATCCATCTTCCGTCTATAGAAGGCATCGTCTAAGCATGCATCCCGGGCCCGGCTTGCACGCTCAGCTTCTGTCCCGCTTCGAGCCGCACCTCGTAGCACCCCTCGCCCCATGCCGACGGCGTTACCCCCGCCGTATCGCCGGACCAAGCATAGCTCTGGAAATGATACGGAAGCTTCAGCACGACGGACGTGCCGCGCTCGGCAGCCAGCTGCGCGGCGAACATCCCTTCCGGCATGTTCCACTCGAAGGATACCGTCCCGGTGCAAAACCGCAGATCGGCCGCTTTGCCCTTCTTCCACTTTCCGGGGAGCGCGGGCAGCAGCTTCACGAATTTCGGCGATACGTAAAGCAGCATCTCTTGCACGGCGTTCACCCAGCCCATGTTCGCATCCATCTGAATCGGGGCCTCCGCCATATTCATGCAGACCCCCATGTTCCGCCAATCGTTATGCAGCGTGAAAAAATTGCTCAGCAAGCAGGCGCGGGACAAAATATCCAAACATTCCAGCGCCTTGTCGCCGTCGCCGAGGCGCGCATAGATCGCCGCCATATGCACGAGCGACCAGCCGCTCTGCGCGCCGATCAGCCGCTTCTTCACCGCCGTCTCGAAAGCCCCGAACTTCTCCGGCTGCTCCTCCCGGGTAAATTCCTGGCCGGGGAATATCGGGTAAATATGCGACAAATGGCGGTGATCGTACCGATCGTCGAACCTCTCGTGCATCCATTCCCTAACGGCTCCGTCCGCATTGACCTGGTAAGGCGGGATGCGTCTTAGCATCTCCTCCCACTGCCCCGTCTCCTGCGCATATATCCCGGCCTCCCGGCTCCCTTCCACCAAATGCGTCAGCAGCTCTTTCAAGATGGCGAAGTCCATCGTCGCGTTAATCGTCGTCGGCATAGGATGCGCGAGCGGCCTGCCGTCCGTAGGCATAAAGTTTTGCGGCGTATTTTCCGGGGAAACGGACGGGTAGTACCGGTAGAAGCCGTCATCGCCCACGACAAGAAAATCTTCGTAGAACAGCGCCGTCTCCCTCATGAACGGCAGCACCTTGTGCACGAGAAATTCGCGGTCCCCGGTGTATAAGTAGTACTCGTAATAATGCCGCGCCAGCCAGCCTGCGGCCCCGGTCCAGTTCATAATGACCGGCACGATCTGATTCGGCACGCCAATCCCAGGAGTCGAGCCCGCGGGAATGTAGACGCCGCGGCAGCCGTACAGTTTCCGCGCATTATCGCGGAAATCGTCCATCATGCCGTCGTAATACCGGATCAGTGCCGGCATCAGCTCGGTCAAGCCTCCGGCGGGCGCGTGCCAATACATCATCTGGACATTTTCATTGGCCATATTATGACACCAGACGAGCCGGTAATCGCCGCCCCACAAGCCGTACAATCCGAACGGGTAGCCTTCGGCATGAGTGCCGCAGATGAACAGGTAGCGGCCGTAAGCCCACATTTTCTGCACAAGCTCCGTCGGCGCCTCCCCGTCATAGGCTTCGAGCAGCAGCTCTTCATTCGTCCGCTCGCCCGCTCCGTCTCCGAGCTGCACGGCGGCTGAGTGAAACAGCCGTCCGTGCATTTGCGCATGCGCGGCCAGCAGCTGTTCGTAATTCGCAGCGACGGCAGCCAGCTCGCTGTGCAGCCGGCTCCATTCCCGCTGCCGCTCGCCCTTTACAAACACCTTGGCCACGACCAGCAGCTTGGACGCGGCGCGGAACCGGATCGAACCCGGAAGTGCTTCCGTCTCTCCTTCTCCGGCGATCACACGCAGCACGACGCCGAAATCCGTTCCGTCATCGTTGCGGGCGGCATAATAGAGATAACCGTCCTTCGCTATCCGCTCGACGGTCTCCTCGATCTCCCTGCATTTCTCGGCAAGCCGGGGATTGTCGGTCGGATGAAACGCCAGCTGAAGCTCGCCCTGCAGCTGCGCCGCGTCCGTTCCGATCTCGTATACGATAGCATCGTCGCTGCGGGAGACGAACAAGCGGCGCTCATAGGCGGCGTCTCCGTCCTGCCACGACACCGTCACTTCGCCGGTTTCCATATCGAGAACTCTCCGATACCGCTTGAACGCCTGCTCGCAAGGCATAAGCAGCTTCAGATCGGCCGCCGGAAAGCGGGCCGCCAGACGCGTATCGTAGCCATGGTCCTTGAGCGCGTTGGTCAAATTCCAGCTGGCTTCCAAATACTTTTCTTCGTCCATCAGCCTTCTCGTTTCGGCGAGCGTGTGACTCACATCCGGCACCGGGTCCTTTTGCCCCCAATGCCACAGATCTTCATGGGTGATCATTACCGTCTCCTCTTTGACTCCGCCGTAGACGGACACTCCGATCTTCCCGTTGCCGGACGGCATTCCTTCTCTCCACATATTTTTCCACCAGGATGCCGGATATTTCATGACGAGCCGATTAGCTCCGCTCTTCTTTCCCCTATCTGATCGTACATCTGTTTGGGCCATTGCCGCATCTCTCCTTTTACCGTCCATCAATTGCCCTTCCTCTTAAAAGCGCATGTACCTCGATTATAGGCCGGAAAACATGCGGCTGTCTTTGTACAGAATAGTTTCCTTTGTCCTATTTTCCAATCTAATAAGAGTTACCGGGTAAGGCGAAACGACGAAAGAAGGAGCTGCGAGCCGCATGCCTGTTCCCGTATACCGTTTTCAAGTCGACTATTTGACGCGATATTGCGAATTTAATCCGCAGCTGCTGTTTGTCCAGAAATACATGTTCGCTCCCGGCGAACAGTGCCCTTCGCGCACATGCTGCGCCAATGCCGTCGTACTCATCGTCACGGAGCTTGCCGGAAAGTACGGGTTTTCGTCGATTCATTATTTTTCCACAGCGTTCAAGCGCAGCGCCGGCATGTCCCCTTTCGAATACCGCGAACAGTACTGTTCCCCGCCGAAACCCCAAAAAGCCGGCTTCCCCGAAGGAAACCGGCTCTTACCGTGCTTGCGGACAGCTGGCCTCGCCTGAACGCTTAAGACAGCAGCTTATCCTTCGTCTCCTTGCCGAAGACGACGATGAAGACCGCAGCGAGAATCAGCGACAGCATACTGAAAAACATCGTCATCGGCAGTCCCATCCCTCCCCAGACGGCTGCGAACAGCAGCGGAGAGAAAGCCGAGGTAACGCGGGTAATCGCCGTCGCCCAGCCGAAGCCGGTCACCCTGAGCAGCGTCGGATAGCTCTCCGGGATATACACGTACAGAATGGCTAACGCGATCGACTCGAACATATCATAGATACCGAGCAGAACGAAGCTGGAGGTCGGAGCATCCAGAGCAAATGCAAAGGCGTACAGCGCTATGCCCATAAAGACGAAGCTTAAGGCGACCGACCATTTCCGTCCGACCTTGTCGACCAAGTAAATGCTGAACAGCACGCCGATCAGACCGACAAGCGTTATATAGGAGGTGAACAGGAAGGCCGCCGTCGTTTGATATCCGCTTGCGATCAAAATTTTCGGCAGCCACAGGATGACGCCGTAATAGACGAACAATACGCTCGCATAGGCGTACCAGACCATGAAGGTCGTGCCCGGGCTGTGCTTCCATACTTTAATAAGCGAAGAGAAAATCCCCTTGATGACGCTGCCGCTTTGCTTATCGGTATCCTCCTGCGCGGAGAACAGCTGGCTTGCGTCGATCGAAGCGCCGTGAACTTCCCGCAAAATCCGGTTAGCCTCTTCCACCTTGCCCTTGCGATACAAATAAAGCGGAGATTCGGGAACCTTCACCCGAACGAGAAAAATGAGCAGTACCGGCACGCCGGCCGCGATAAAGATCAGGCGAAAATCCTGATACTTGCTGAGCCAGGCGGATACGAAGCCGACAGCCGTCGCGCCGCCGACCCAGAACACGCCGAGGATCGTCATCAGCTTGCCGCGCCATTTCGGAGGCATGAATTCGGACAGCATCGCCATATCTACCGGCAAACAGCCGCCAAGTCCGATTCCGGCAATAATCCGGAATAGGAACAGCAGCGGTACGTTCGGCGCCGCCGCGCACAGCAGCGAGAAGACGGAATAGAGCAGCACCGTGCCCATGAACGCCTTTTTCCTGCCGATCAAATCCCCCAAGCTGCCGAATAGAAAACCGCCCACCGCCATCCCGAGAAAACCCGCCGTTGCAAACCAAGCGAGCGCATCCTTCTCCAGATGCCATTGCTGGGAAATGAGCGGAATGACATAGGACGGGAGCAGAATATCGAATGCATCGAAAAAATAGCCTAAAGCCCCGACGATGTAAATCCAGATGTGCTTCTTGTTCAGCGGAATGTCAGGCAGCGAAGCCAGCCCTGTGTTCCCGTGTCCTGTTGCGGATGATGTTGCCGCTTGGCTCATTGCGGATTGCCCCTCTCATAATGGAAGTATCTGCTTTATCCCGTTTCCCTTTGCCGAAACGAGAACTTGTTATTATGGTCAAGTGTAAGGAAGGCTCACATTAAAGTCAATGTCCGTTATTCGTCTTTAAATAACAAGCGTTTTCATTTTTTTGAAAGCGGGTGCATTATTTTTCCATGTGCCATTGATGTCAGCTTATCTATTTAAAGACATATAATAGTCCTGTCTTTTAATGAATATCTCCTATACAATAAATCCATCAAGACCATTCCGCATGTTGAAAGGAGCTATTCCCATGAATACGACATTAAATAAGCGATTGGACACGTTGGAACAATTGGAGGCGCAGCTCGCCGAGCCTTCGGAGGAGCTGATCCGCGATATCGCTGCGCTGGACGGAGATATTTTGCTGCTCGGTATCGGAGGCAAAATGGGCCCGAGCATGGGCCGGCTCGCCGTGAACGCGGTTAAGCGGGCAGGCGTCGACAAGCAAGTCATCGGAGCTTCGCGCTTCTCGGACTCCGGGCTGCGCGAAGAACTGGAGGCGGCAGGCGTCACGACGATCCGGGTCGATCTGCTGAACGACCAGGAGCTGCAGGCGCTCCCCGATGTTAAAAATGTCGTGTTCCTGGCCGGCAACAAGTTCGGAACGACCGGCAACGAGCATTTTACCTGGGTTATGAACTCCTACCTGCCGGGACGCGTGGCGGAGAAATATAAAAACTCGCGTATCGTCGTATTCTCGACCGGCAACGTGTATCCGCTCACTCCTGTCGGTCAAGGAGGAGCCGGCGAGGAAACGCCGACAGGGCCGAACGGCGAATACGGTCAATCCTGCCTGGGCCGGGAACGTGTCTTCGAGCATTTCTCCCATAAATACGGCACACCCGCAACCATTTTCCGGCTGAATTACGCAATTGATCTGAGATACGGGGTTTTGGTGGAAATCGCCAAAGCGGTGTACGAAGGGCGGCCGATCGATCTGACGATGGGTCACGCCAACTGCATATGGCAGGGCGACGCCAACGAATGGGCGCTGCGATCGCTGAACGTCGCCGGAACGCCGCCGACCGTGCTGAATATTTCCGGGCCGGAGACGATTTCCTTGCGCTGGGCTGCCGAGAAGTTCGGGGAAGCCTTCGGCAAAGCGCCGGTATTCACCGGGGAAGAAGCGCCGACCGCCCTGCTCAGCAACTGCTCCAAGGCGCATCAGCTGTTCGGCTATCCGAAGGTGACCTTGCGCCAGATGATGGACTGGATCGCCGGCTGGATCGGCACCGGCGGGCAGACGTGGAATAAACCGACCCATTTCCAGGAGAGAGAGGGGAAATTCTGATGAGCGCAACTCCACAGCTATCGCCGGAATTGACGCGCGCGCTCCATGAAGGGCTGGCCATTCCCGCCCACCCGCTCGCTTTGAATGCCGAGCGTCGGCTCGACGAGAAGTATCAGCGGGCGCTGACCCGCTATTATGTCGACTCGGGAGCCGGCGGCGTTGCGGTCGGCGTCCATTCGACCCAATTCGAGATCCGGCTGCCGGAGATCGGCTTGTTCGAGACTGTGCTGCGGCTGGCTTCCGAGGAGGTCGACCGGCGCAAGCCGGACCGTCCGTTCCTGAAGGTGGCCGGCATCTGCGGGCCGACGGAGCAGGCGGAAGCCGAGGCGCATATCGCCGCGGGGCTAGGCTATCATGCCGGTCTGCTCAGCATGGGCGGATTGAAAGGCTGGTCCGAGGAGAAGCTGCTCAAGCGGACCGAAGCGGTCGCGAAGATCATTCCCGTATTCGGCTTCTATCTTCAGCCTTCCGTAGGCGGCACCGTGCTCAGCTACGATTTCTGGAGACGGTTCGCCGACATTCCCGGCGTGATCGCCATCAAGATGGCTCCGTTCAACCGCTACCAGACGATCGATGTCGTACGCGCCGTCTGCTCGTCCGACCGTTGCAGCGAGATCGCCCTCTATACCGGCAACGACGACAATATCGTGAACGATCTGCTCACTGCGTACCGGTTCAATATCAACGGAACGCCGGTGGAAAAGCGCATCGTCGGCGGCCTGCTCGGCCATTGGGCGGTATGGACCCGCAAGGCGGTCGAGCTGCTGGAGGAGATCAAGCGGGTCAGAGATAACGAGGCGCTGGACCGCCGCTGGCTGACGCGCAATATCGAAATCACCGACTGCAATGCGGCCTTCTTCGATCCGGCGCATCATTTCGAAGGATGCATTCCGGGCATTCATGAGGTGCTGCGGCGGCAAGGTCTGCTGCCGGGACGCTGGTGCCTGAATCCGGCGGAAGAGCTGTCGGAAGGACAAATGGAGGAAATCAGCCGGGTTTACCGGGATTATCCTCATCTGAACGACGACGCGTTCGTCGCCGCCCATTTGTCCGAATGGCTCTCCGAGTAGCACCGCGGGAGGGTTCGGGCGATGCGGTTCAAAGACGTATTCTCTATCATCGGGCCGGCTATGGTCGGTCCATCCAGCTCCCATACCGCCGGGGCGGTACGGCTGGGGCGCGTCGCCAGGCAGCTGCTGGGCTGCCGTCCGGATCGGGCGGAGGTGACCTTCTACGGCTCGTTCGCCCAAACCTATCTCGGTCACGGCACGGATCTGGCGATCGTCGGCGGTCTGCTTGATTACGACACCGACGATTTGCGCATCGCTCATTCGCTGTCCCATGCAAAAGCGGCGGGCATCCGCGTCGAACTGCGGCAGGGAGCCGGGCCGGCGCCGGCCGCGCATCCGAATACGGCGCGAATCCGCTGCTTCGCCCCCTCCCCTTCCCCCTCTCCCGATGGTTCACAGACAGCCGCGGCCATGATCGACATGACCGGCATGTCCGTAGGAGGAGGCACTATTGAGATCGCTCGGGTAGACGGCTTTCCCGTCCGGTTCTCGGCGGTTTATTTCACTTTGGTGCTGTGGCATTCCGACAGGCAGGGCTTGATCGCCGATGCCGCCGGTCTGCTCCATCGCCATAACGTGAACATATGCTCTATGGAGACCGGCCGCAAGGAACGCGGCGGCGACGCCTTGACGGTATTCGAGACCGACGCTCCCGTCCCGGACAGCCTGCTGCTCGGGATGAGGGCGCTGGCAGGCGTTCGGAACATGCGGGTTGTGAATCTGGCTGACAAGACGGGAGAGTGATGAAGATGAGATTTCAAACGCTGCAAGAGCTGGCCGGGCTCTGCAAACAGGAAGGCGTCACGATCGGCGAGCTGATGCTCGCTGAACAATGCCGGGAATCCGGCCGGACCCGGGAACTGGAACTCCAGAAGATGGCCGACTACTATCTTATTATGAAGCAAGCCGTCAGCGAAGGGCTGAAGGAAGACCATCCGTCGCGCAGCGGCTTGACCGGCAAAGATGCCCGTCAGGTGCACGCTTATGTGCAGCGCGAGGCGGAAGCAACGCTGGCGGGCGCGCCGGCCGCGGCGGCGATGGCTTACGCGCTCGCCGTATCCGAGGTCAACGCGTCGATGGGGCGCATCGTCGCGACGCCTACGGCCGGCTCGTGCGGCATCATTCCCGGCTCCTTCGTCAGCTCCCAGACCCGCTTCGGCTGGTCTGACGAGCACATGACGATGGGCCTGTTCTGCGCCGGGGCGATCGGTTACGTGATCGCCAACCGCTCCTTCGTCTCCGGCGCCGAGGGCGGCTGCCAGGCCGAAGTCGGCTCCGCCATCGCCATGGCCGCCGGAGCGCTCGCCGAGCTGCGGGGCGGCACGCCGGCCCAGGCGGTGCACGCCGCCGGGCTCGCGCTGAAGAACACGCTCGGCCTCATCTGCGATCCGGTCGGCGGCCTCGTCGAGATCCCTTGCATCGTGCGCAACGGATTCGGCGCGGTGAATGCGCTCGCCGCCGCCGACATGGCGCTGGCCGGCGTCCGCAGCGCGATTCCGGCCGATGAGGTTGTCGATGCGATGCGCGAGGTCGGCGCCGCGATGCCGGAGAAGCACCGCGAGACGGCTCAAGGCGGTTTGGCGGCGACGCCGACCGGCCGCCGCATTATGGATGAGCTGTATCGCCGAAATTCAAGCAGTTAAGGAGTGAATATCGTGACATCATTGCCGCTTCAATCTCTGCTCGCGCGCAGCGAAGTGCTGAAGAACGACTGGATCGCCTTCCGCCGCGATCTGCATCAGTACCCGGAGCTCAGCCACCGGGAGAGCCGCACGGCCGAGAAGGTCGCATCGTTTCTCCGCGGACTCGGTCTGCAGCCGCAGACCGGCGTCGGAGGCCACGGCGTCGTGGCCGAGCTGCAAGGCGCTGAGCCCGGTCCCGTCATCGCCCTGAGGGCGGATATGGACGCGCTGCCGATTGCCGAGGAGACCGGGCTCCCCTACGCCTCGCGGGAGCCCGGCGTCATGCACGCTTGCGGCCATGACGCTCACACGGCGATCCTGCTCGGAGCGGCGCAGCTGCTTGCCGAGCGGCGGCAGGAGCTAAGCGGCGCGATCCGCTTTATATTTCAAGGCGCGGAAGAAACGAACGCCGGGGCTAAAGCGATGGTTCAGGCGGGCGTACTGAACGGAATCGAAGAAATCTACGGGCTCCATAACCTCCCTACCCTGCCTGTCGGCATGATTGCCACGGGCAGCGGGCCGTTCATGGGCTCGGTCGATCGCGTGGAGATTATGCTGGAGGGCCAAGGCGGTCACGGGGCGATTCCGGACCGCTGTCACGACCCGATCGTCGCGGCGTCCGCCGTCGTCATGGGGCTGCAGACGGCCGTCAGCCGGGAGATTTCTCCCTTCGAGCCGGCCGTTATAACGATAGGCAGCTTCCAGGCGGGAGAAGCGAACAATGTGATTCCGCAGTATGCCAAGCTGACCGGCACCGTGCGCACGTTCTCTTCCTCGCTGCAGCGGACGATGAAAGAGCGCATCGAGCGGCTTGCGGGCCAGATCGGCGGCGCTTACCGCTGCCGCGTTCAAGTCGCCTATATCCCGCATGTAGCCGTACTTGTCAACGATCCGCGTTGTGTTTATCATATAGAGCAGACGGCCGATGTGCTTATCGGCAAGGAGCGGCGTACGGCGGCGTCTCCGACGTTGGCGGGAGAGGACTTCTCAGTGTACCTGGAGCACCGGCCCGGCTGCTTTTTCTGGCTCGGATCGGGCCCCCGGGAAGGCGCGGAGCAGGCGTACGGCCTGCATCATCCGAAGTTCGCCATCGAGGAAAACTGCATTCCGCTCGGAGCGGCCCTGCTCGCTTCCGCCGCTTGGCAGAGAGGCTCGAACATTTCGACTTGATGGGGGCGGCAGCTCATGTGGAGCCAACCTAAAGAAGCATACAATCAAGGCATTTCCATCGGCGTGATCGGACCGGAGGAGGCTGTGGACGATCTGCTGCAAGCGCTGCAGCGGTTTCCGTCCTTTCGTCCGGAACCGAGAGTGTACCGGAACGAGGAAGAAGCGCCGGCGCTGGCGCTGGAATTGATGGACCAAGTGGAGGTGCTGCTGTTCACCGGGCCGATTCCGCACCGGATCGCCATGGACAAGCTGCAGTTTTCTATTCCGGTCCATTTTGTGCCATTAACCGGCACCGGTTTATACCGCGCGCTCTTTCTGCTGGAAAAACGATTCGGCTTGACGACGCTATCCGTCGATACGATGTCCAAGAAGCAGGTCGAGCGCACCTTCAAGGAGCTTAGCGAATTAAACGTACAGGTCGTTTACTATAACGGGCTTCATCCGTATTCGCGGGAGGAGCTCGTCCGCTTTCACCTGCACCACTACCGGAGCGGATCATGCCAAGCGGTACTGACGGCGGTCAAGTCGGTATCCGAGGAGCTGACGCAGCTCGGCGTGCCGAACGAGTGGGTGATCCCGACGGAGCAGGATATGATCGTCTCGCTCGAACGCGCCCTGCTCTCTACCGAAACAAGACGAAGCAACGAGTCGCAGATCGTCGTCGGGATGGTTCATCTGGACGAGTCGGGAGCCGTCGTCAACGCGCGGTTCACCGAGCATGATTTTCAGAAAATGAAGCTCGACATCCAGAAGATGCTGCTCACCTTTGTCGAGACGCTGGACGGGCATCTGACCCATCTGGGCGGAGGCGAATATTTGATCATCACGACGCGCGGAAGCTTCGAGAGGGTAACCGGCGGGTATAAATATATCGCGCTGG
Organism: Paenibacillus doosanensis; assembly: GCF_025060755.1. Lineage (GTDB taxonomy): Bacteria > Bacillota > Bacilli > Paenibacillales > NBRC-103111 > Paenibacillus_S > Paenibacillus_S doosanensis. The sequence goes on along the minus strand of NZ_JANYUY010000024.1, from coordinate 1,211 downwards.
CGGGCGAAGCCGAGAAAATGTTCGGCATCACCTTCAGCATCGGCTTCGGCTTCGGACGTTCCGCCGGCGAGGCCGGAACTCACGCTCGCCAGGCGCTCCGTCAGGCGAAGGAGGCCGGAGGCAATCACTGCTTCATCGTGCGCGAGGACAACGGCATCATCGGCCCGCTGGAGATGTCGCAGCCGCTGGAATACGACGCTTCCCTGATCGATCCCGATCTGATTCAGCAAATGGAGGCGAGCGGCATGACCCTCGCTTACTTAAGCAAAATCGTTGCGCAAGTGGCCAAAAAGCGCCAGTTCGATTATACGGCGCAGGAGCTTTCGATGATTCTCGGCGTCACCGTGCGGAGCACGCACCGTTTTTTGCTGCAGTGGCTTGATGCGGGACTGGTCGAAATTGTCGGCGAGGAGAAGGGAAAGGCCAAGGGGCGACCAAAGCAAATATACCGCTTGTCGTTTATGCGCGACGCTCACGGGCGGCAATAATCCGTTGAGAACCGATGCCCCCTTTGGCCATTGGAAAAGGAACCCCAACGCCCGCCCAGCTGTTCAGCTAGAGCTTTTGTCCGAAGAAGAGTCCGGTCCGCAGTTTGCAGTTCGCGGCCGGGCTCTTCTTTATTTCCATCCTTGCGATCGGCCTTTGGCCCGAGCTCCGTCCTGCCAAAGCGCGCTCGAACAGTCCCGGAAGGGAGCTTCAGGAGGTGTAGCTTCAGGAGGTGTAGCTTCAGGAGGTGTAGCTTCAGGAGGCGTAGCCTCCGGAACCGAGCATCGAATCGTTTCTAAATGTAACGGACACCGGGGAGCTTAATTCGTCGCAAACAAACGTTTTTTAAACGTAACGGTCGTCATCGCGCTTAGATAGCTCCGAACTGCTTCTTAAGGAGGCTTTGCCAACAAATAGCTACAGCTGCGTCCGTTAGAAATTCAAAATGGCCGATATGGTTTATATAACGGCCGCTGTGTCCGTCCCTCGTAATTAGGGGATAATCTCACGAATGCTCACTCATTCGCAGGATTTCTATTGTATTGGATGTCGGTGAAGTTTGGATTGTAGGGATTCTGGCCCATCTCATTGGCTAATCGGCATGCAGGAACAGAGGCAGCGTTCATAACGCTTCCAGTTTTACCCTATTGTGCACTACTCCACTTTGCCTCTGGAGGTTCACCCTCCCATGACTCAACGGGTCTTCGCCCTTACATTCCTTCGTT
>NZ_JANYUY010000023.1 GCF_025060755.1 Paenibacillus doosanensis | reverse complement strand
GGTTCAGGACACCAAAGTGAACCGACCTTCCTCGCCAGCCATAGTAGCAGTGTTAACGTTTTTTGTTAGTACCAACCCCATTTTCATCATCAATGGTGCCGCGTCAGCGGCATGGATGGCTTTTGGGGGATTTGTTCATGATCGGCGAATGCTGTAAATGCGGATATGCCTGGATGCTGGACGCATCGTTTTAATACATGGTAGTATTCTTAATGGGAGATGAACTTTTTACCATGGAAGGGGACAGTTCAGTGAAGATTGTGTTGGCTCCGGATTCTTATAAAGGCAGTTTAACCGCCGGGGAAGCTTGCGACGCGATGGAGCGCGGCATCCGCCGCGCAGTCCCCGAAGCGCATATCGTCAAGGTGCCCATGGCCGACGGAGGAGAGGGCACGGTGCGCAGCCTGGTCGACGCTACCGGGGGAACGACGCATAAGGTGAGCGTCCGCGGCCCGCTCGGAGCGCAGGTGGAGGCGATGTACGGAGTGCTTGGAGACGGGGCAACCGCCGTTATCGAGGTGGCTGAAGCATCCGGCTTGTATTTGATTCGCCCGGAAGAGAGAAACCCGCTTGCGGCAACGACGTATGGTATGGGGGAGTTAATTAAGGACGCGCTGGACCGGGGATGCCGATCTTTCATTATCGGACTGGGCGGCAGCGCTACCAATGACGGCGGGGCCGGCATGGCCCAAGCATTGGGGGCGCGGTTTCTCGACGAGTCCGGCCGGCCGGTCGGCCAAGGAGGAGAGGCGCTGGGCAGGCTCGCTTCCATCGACGGGTCGGGCATGGACCCCCGGCTGCGGGAGAGCCGCTTCATCGTCGCTTGCGACGTCGACAATCCGCTTTGCGGCCCTCAGGGAGCAAGCGCCGTGTTCGGCCCGCAGAAGGGCGCTACGCCGGAGATGGCGGATCGGCTCGACGAGGCGCTTCGCACTTATGCCGCGGTCGTGCAGCGGGATATCGGCGCCGATATTCTGGAGCTGCCCGGAGCGGGAGCGGCGGGAGGATTAGGCGGGGGAGCCGTCGCATTCCTGAACGCCGAGCTGAAGCCGGGCGTCGAGATCGTTATTGAAGCGGCGCAGCTGGCGAAGCATCTGGAAGGCGCCGATCTTGTGCTGTCCGGCGAAGGCCAGTGCGACTTCCAGACGGAGCGGGGAAAGACCCCCTACGGAGTCGCGAAGCAGGCCAAACGTCTCGGCGTGCCCTGTGTGCTGATTGCCGGGTCGATCGGCCAAGGAATCGAATGCCTCTACGATAGCGGAGTCGTCAGCGTTTTCCCGCTGACGGACAAGCCGATGCCGCTGGAGCAGGCGATGCGGGAAGCGCACAGGCTGGCTGAGGACGCGGCCGAGCGGGTCGTTCGGTTATTCGCATTATTGAAAAAAAGGAGTTAAGGAATTCATGCTTCGAATGTTGACATCTTCGTTAAAAACAGGAACATTGGTAAGTGCAGCAGCTGCATTCGGCTTGCTGTTTCCCGCAGCGGCGGGAGCGGTATCCGTAGCCCCGCAGCACATTGAGCTGTTCGCGGAGAAAAGCGCGGTTACCGTTAACGGGCAGCAGGTACGGCTGGAGCAGCCGGCGGTTATCGCGGGCGACAGCTTTTACATACCGCTTAGATGGCTGGCGGATACGAGGGGGCTGGAGCTGAATTGGGATGGAGATGCGAATACTATCCGTCTTCTGACGCCGAAGGCGTTCATCGAATTCGATTTGGGCAGCCGCTCGATCACGGTCAATGGCGAACCGGACGACTACTCGTCGGTCGCCGATATCCGCAATGACCGTCTTCTGGTCAAGCTGTCGTGGATTGCGGAGTATGCGGATTTGCAGTATAAGCTCGCCGCCGACGGACAAAGCGCACAGATCAGCTTCATCGGAACGCCTTCTTCCGCATATAAGGAGTCGGATTTGACCAAGGACGACGCACAGCCGAATTCGCGGCCGATCGCGCTGTTCGCTTTCGGCAAATCGTCCTACAAGCTGGGAGAGAAGGTGGATTACGTCGACCTAAGCTACGATCCGGACGCGGAAGGGCTTCCCGATTACGAATGGAACGGGAAGCAGGACGCCTACTATAAGCCGGGTATTTATCCGGTGACTTTGCGGGTGAAGGACGGAAAGGGCAATGAAAGCGAGCCGTTCACCCGATCGGTTACGATCGAGGATGAGCCGTATCTCTCCGAGGCGCAGTTCCCTTATTATTACGACGCTCCGGGCGCCGTGTTCAAGGCGAATGACGATGTATTGAACGCGGTATACGGACCGGAGGAGAGCAAGCTGCCGGTTCTCGTCCGTCAGCCGGAGGACAAGCCGCTCGTATTGGGAAGCGGCAGCCGGTTCGCAGCGGGGCTCGGTTATTTATATCAGGAGAAGGTAAACGGTGAGGCCAGGTTGTATCCGCAATATACGAACGGCGGCCGAACCGAGTCCCAGTTGGCCGTCGTCATGCGCAATAATAATGAGAAGGCGGTAAAGGTGACAACGACGCGGCAAGCCGAATCGGGTCCGTCGGTGTACGGCGCCGTCCGCTTGGGCAAGACGGCCGAGGACTTCTTGAGCTCGGCGCCCCGCGAAGATGAGTTGGTGATCGAGCCGGGCGCTGCCGTCTATTACAAGATAAGCCCGAATATGGCCCCCGGCCAGACGTTCCAGGGGCTCTACGATATCCGGACGGACGGCGAAATATCGGTATCCTACGCGATGATCGCTCCGGGCGATACGACGTATAATCTGAGCGGCTATCCGCTCGTCGCGTCGAACGGCGCCAAGAACGGAACGTTCCCGGTATCGGAAGTAGGCTGGACCATCGACGCGCATTCCCTGAAATGGCCCGCCGCCGTCGGCATGGGCGACCCGTCGCTGGAGCCGCCGCTGCAAGGGTATGATGCGATGAACAAGCAGCCGCTTGAAAATCGGAACCATGCCGGAGTGCGCTATCGAATTCAGTTGGAGCATACGGGCAAGATGGCTATCGCGCTCCATCCGAGAAGCGGGTTTTTCCAAGGAGCCGTGAGAGTGAACGGCAATATCATTACAATTCCGGCCGCCGGATTGACCGAGAACGAAGCGGTGCTGCTGCACAGGACGGGCGGCGGGGAAAACAGCGTCGATATCGAAATTATGGCTGTGGACGGAACGCAGCTCCCGGTCGACTTGGTGCTTTATCCGCTGCAAGCGAACTGATGAATTTATCATATATTTTTATAAATAAAGGAGTTTCTAATCAACGATGGTTTTCGCAAAACGAATGGGTGCGCTGCTGACGGCGTTGTCGTTGTCATTATCGGTACTGCCCGCCGCTTGGGCGGCTCCGGCAGATACCGCGCCGCAGTCTGCGCCGCAGGCCGCACAAGAGACGAAAGTACCCGAAACGATATCTGCGCTGCTCTATTACGACGGGCAGGAAGCTTATGTCAACGGGCAAAAGACGAGTCTGGAAGCGCCGCTTCTGGAAGTGAAGGAACAAGCTTATCTCCCTGCCGTTGCGCTGGCGGCTTTATTCGGCTCGCAGGTAAAATGGGTCGATTCGACCGGAGCCGTGCAGATCACGACGCCTAGCGCGTTCGCCGAATTCGGCTTGTCCGCGAAGCGGCTCCGCATCAACGGGCAGGCTGCCGACTTTGATCAAGCGGCCAGGCTGGTGAACGACCGTTTATATCTTTCGCTGGATTGGCTGAAATCTTATATCGGCTTCAAATATACGGTGAACAAAGAGCTTCGGAGGGTGGAGCTCGTCTATGTCAAAATGCCGGATAACGGGGGCTTTCACAACGATACGATGCCCAACGCGAAGCCCGTCGCGCGTTTCTCCGTAAATAAGGAAAAGTACAGGCTCGGCGAGCCGATTACGTATACCGATTTGAGTTACGATCCGGACGGCGACGCCATTACCGGAGTGCAGTGGACCGGCAAAGCGGAGGCGATCTTCGAGCCCGGCTTGTTTAAAGTTTCGCTGCAGGTGACCGACAGCAAGGGGACGGTTAGCGACACCTTCTCGCGCAACGTCGAGATCGTGGACGAGCCGTACCTGGACCCGTTCGAATACAAGGTGTACCATGAACCGGTCGGCACGTTCGTGAAGGATGAGGAAGCGACGCTGCGCAAATATTTGCGCGACATCCCCTCTTTGCCCAATACGGTGAAGATGTCTTCCGACCGGCAGCTGATCGTCAGCGACAGCCCGGAGACATTCGAGCATAAAGGGTTTCTGTACCAGGAGCGGGTGAACGGCAAAGCGAGGCTGTATGCGGATCATGTGAACGGGATGAACGAAAAAGTCCAATTTGCCATCGTCGTGCGCAATCCGAATCCGGATAAACCGGTAACGATAAAAACAACGAGAGCCGGCGAGGTATATCCTTCCATCTATGCCAATTTGATCGGCAACGAGGCGTCGCTCGAATTTTTGCAGGATGACGGCAGCGATCCGCAGACGATGGTCGTCGGCCCTTATCAGACGGTATTTTATAAAAAAATGCCGGATTTTTTCCCGGGGCAAGGAATGAATGTCATCTATGACGTCGAAACCGACGGAGAAGTGTATTTCTCCTTCGTGGCGATGGATGCAGGGGCGGGCATCGACTCGATCGGCACGTATTCGCAGCTGGAATATACGGGCAATGTTAGGGGAACGTTCAGCTCCTCCGACGTTATGTGGGATGTGGACGCCAAGTCGTTTACCAAGCCGTCCAGCTTGACGATCGGCGACGGAACGACGGACCCGTTTGTCACCGGTATCGATTTCTTCCGCAAGCAGGACTCCCTTAACCTTGGCAACTACGGGGTCGTCTATAACATTCATATTGCGCAGCCGCGAAAAATGGCCGTGCTGCTCCTTCCGCGCGGCGGCGTGTTCAGGGGCCCGTTCGAAGTGAACGGCCGGATCGTGCAAGCTCCGCCGTCCGGTATCATGATGGATTATCAGGGATATACGATACTGGCCAAAACCGACGGAACGGAACCGGCGCTAGACATCGAGTTTACGCCTGCCGCAGGGTCGGCTTTTCCGGTGGATGTGATATTCTACCCGCTGGACGATAAATAAATCCGTTTGTCGCCGGGCGGTCTTAGGTTATAATAAAGGCAGTTATCGGACTTAAGGTGGGAAAAAGGAGAAGCGATCGGATGATTATTGTACGCAATTTATCGAAATCATTTCCGCCGGATCATCAAATCCTGTCAAGGATCAGCTTTCAGGCAGACGAGGGCGAGCTTATCGCTTTGGTCGGCGCCAGCGGGAGCGGGAAGACGACGTTTTTTCGCTGCCTTGCCTTGAAGGAGAAGTGGGACGAAGGCCAATATATATACGACGGCAAAGACATCTCCGGAGTCCGCGGCCTGGAGCAGTGGAAGCTCCGCAAAGATTGGGCTTACCTGGAAGAGAAGCCCAATCTGAATCCGCGCAAATCGGCGCTCAAGAACGTGCTTAGCGGTTTGTTCCTCCACAAGGCATGGTGGCGGATTTTATCCGGGACGACGTCCAATGACGATCATATGACGGCGATGGACTATTTGGACAAGGTAGGGCTTCTCGATAAAGCGCACGAGCCTGTAGAAAAGCTGAGCGGCGGGGAGAAGCAGCGCGTCGCCATTGCCAAGGCGCTGATCCGCGGAGCCAAGGTCATCTATGCCGACGAGCCGGTGTCCGGACTCGATCCGGAGGCGGCGAGCAAGGTGCTTGACGATTTGAAGGACATCTGCCGCAAAGACAAGGTGATCGTTTTTTGCAGTCTCCATCAGGTCGAGCTGGCCGAGAAATACGGATCGCGGATCTGGGGGCTGTCCGGGGGCAAGCTGGTCGTGGACATCGCGGGCAGAAGATTGACGCATAGGGAAAAGGAACTTATTTTTTAAGCTAAAGATAAAGGAAAGGCAGATCCTCCGCATGGGGAATCTGCCTTTCCTTTATTTACACATTGCTTTCTGCGCTTGCCCGGGAAGCGGCGATATGCCGGGCGATCAGACCGCCGTGCAGACGGCCGGTTTCGATGAATACTTCGTTGGCGTTGTTTCCCGATGCCGCAACGCCGGCTATGTATAATCCGGGAACGGTCGTCTCCATCGTCTCCGGGTCGTATAACGGCGCCCGGCGTTCGTCATCGAGCTGCGCTCCGGCTTCGGTCAGCATGGTGCGGTCAGGCCGAAAGCCCGTCAGAGCGAGCACGAAATCGTTGTCGAGCTGCTGTTCCTCACCGTCCCGGACAATCGTAATCGTGCGCTCCTCGATGCGGATCACCTGCGAGCGGAACAGCATGCGAATCCGCCCTTTGCTGACCATGCTCTCGAAGATCGGAAGCACCCACGGTTTAATGTTCGGCGAGTAAGCGTCGCCGCGATAGACGACCGTAACATCCGCTCCGACGCGCAGAAGATCCATAGCGGCGTCGATCGCCGAGTTATTGCCTCCGATGACGGCTACCTTCGTACAGCTGTACGGATGAGCTTCCCTGTAATAATGGGTCACCTTGGCCGATTGTTCTCCGGGGATGCCAAGCATGTTCGGATGATCGAAGTAGCCTGTGGCTACGATAACATACCGGGCGCGGGCCGTCGACTCTTGTCCGAACCGGTCGGTCAGGGCGAGCTCGAAGCCGCCGTCCGGCTGCTTGCGGACAGACGTAACCGTATGGTAAGACTGCACGCGGATATTGCTGCGCAGTGCTGCATTCCGGTAATAATTCAACGCCTCAAGCCGAGAAGGCTTTTCATTGGGAGTCGTAAAAGGGATACCGCCGATTTCCAACAGCTCCGGCGTGCTGAAAAATTGCATGTAGGTCGGATACAAACTGATGGAATGGGCGATACAGCTCTTTTCGATAATTAACGGGTCCAGACCAAGCTTTTGCAGCTCGAGCGCTGCCGATAATCCGCAAGGGCCTGCCCCGACGATAATGATTTCCTCCACTGGGAACACCTCGCTTGTCGATTACTATGTCGCGGAGCCGATATGCTCCTTATGATTTTATAGTAACCGATTAAGAGGAAGGATGCTACCGGTCCGCGTCTTTTTTCCTGCATACGTAGACGAATGCGGGAGGAACATTCCTCATGACGAAGCGGATCGATTCGATCTCGAAATCGCGGCTGAGCTGTTTTTTCATCTGCAGCGAGTACTGGAAGGCAATGAAATAGCCTCCGGGCCTCAGACAGCGGCGCACCTGCTCGATAAGCGAATCGCGGAAAGTTTGTGGGAAATTGGCAAAAGGCAGTCCGCTGACGATACAGTCCAGATGCTCCAGTCCTTCTTGGCGGACGGCGAAGCCGAGGCTCTGCGCATCGGCGTAAGTGCTCGAATCGGGATATTGTTCGGCCAACTGCTTGCGCAAATAAGAGTCCTTCTCGAACAGCAGCGCGGCCGTGCCGGGCTTCATCTTCTGATGAATCGCCTTAGTTATGACTCCGGTGCCGCAGCCTAGTTCGGCGATGCTGTCAATATGCTGCCAAGGCACCGGTTCAATCATCTTGCCGGTCAAATACCGGGAGCTAGGGGTTACGCTGCCGATAGTTCTAGGAGTACGAATAAATTTATAGAAGAATTTTACTTTTTCCAAAGCCGCTGACGGCAGGTTGGCATTCATTCCTATCTCCTCCTTCATCGGATAGTTCTATCATATCCTAAACCTGGTAGACAAACATGAATCGTACATGAAAATATCCTTAAAGATGGCCGGGGTCCCTTCTCGGCCGGTCGAAGCGGAACAGATGCATGTCGGGATGGGAGCCGTTCGTAATTAAGGAGCTGATGATCTGGGCGGCAATGGTGCAGTACACCGTACCGTTGCCTCCATAGCCGAGCGCAAAGTAACAATGGGGAAATTCCTCCTGCGGGCCGATCAACGGGAGACCGTCGTGGGTCGAACAGAAGGCGGCCGACCAGAAGTATTCGGCTCTTAACCCCTCCAGCGCAGGGAACAGCTTGACCGCTTCGGCCAGCAAGGCGTCCCGCTTGCCCGGCAGCCGCGAATCCCGTTGCTCCGCGCTGCGGGCAGCATCGTCCAACCCTCCGACAACGATGCGGTTATCCATCGTCGTCCGAATATACAAAAAAGGTCTTGCGGTCTCCCAGATCAGACACTGCTCATGCCAGCCGGGGAAAGCTCGAAGTCTCTGGGTGGCGATAGCGTAGGTGCTCTCCGCGACGGCGTTATGATTTTTTTTAAGCTTCTGCGCCTCGTACCCGGTAGCGATAACGGCGTGTCTGGCGGTGATGGTGCGGCCGTTTTTGGTTCTGAAGATCACGCGGTCCCGTTCGGCCACATGGCTGGCGACTTCGGTATGCTCATATACGCGAAGCCCTTGCCGGTGCAGGGAGCGGATCAAATATACGACGAAACGATACGGGTTAAAGTCCGCATCCCCTTCGCTGAAAATAGCGCCGGGCTTGGCGAAGGAGAAATGACGGGCGATCGTTTCCGGTTCCCAATACTGAACAGGGTAACCGTAGGCCTTTAGCAGCTCGTATTCTTTTTTTAGCGCGTCGACGTCTTTGTCCTCCGTTGCTACGTACAAGCTGCTTCGTTTACGGAATTCCGGGTTTGCGTCCAGCTCCGAGCTGATCCGGCCAAGCTCGCCGACAGCCTGGCGGCAGAGCCGGTAAAATCTCGCTCCGTCCTTCTCTCCGAAAGTATGGATGCATGAAGTTAACGATTTATCGTTGGCGTATTGAAGCATGCCGGTATTAGCCGAGGAGCTGCCGCTGCAGACCGTCCGCTTGTCGACAAGCACGGCGCGGACATCGCTTTTGTTCAAATAATAGCTGCAGAGAGCTCCGGCGACTCCGCCGCCGATGATCAGCACATCGCAGGCGATATCCTCTTCCAGCGCAGGGTAGCGGGGAGAAGGGGAAAGCGTGTCCGGCCATAGAAGCTTGCCAGTAGAAAAATCCATAAATGGACTCCTTTATCATTGGATTTTTATAGGCTTTCACGATAGACGCATTTTATGCACCGCGCCATCTATGCGATTTGCGCTGCTTGGCCTGCCGCGGAAGCCGTCCCGGACCGCAATTCGGTTGACAATCTCTTCCTGGCGCGTATAGGATAAAATTAAATGTTTCTACGATGCGAAAGGAAGAGGAGAGAGATGTTAAAAGGGATTCCTTCGGCGCTTGCGCCCGAACTGCTGAAAATATTAATGGAAATGGGCCACGGTGACGAGCTTGTGCTCGCCGACGGCAATTTTCCCGCCGCCAGTCATGCACAGCGGCTGATCCGCTGCGACGGGCTCGCAATTCCGCAGCTGCTGGACGCGATCTTGGCTTTATTCCCGCTGGACAGCTATGCGGAGCGGTCGGTCGCGCTGATGGCCGTCGTGCCGGGGGACCCTGTCGTTCCCGTCATATGGGACGAGTACAGGGCGATTATTGCCAAGCATGAACCGCAGGCCGCCGAGCTTGAACAAGTAGAGAGATTTGCTTTCTACGAGCGCGCCAAGAAAGCGTATGCGATTGTGGCGACAGGAGAGACGGCGCAGTATGCGAACCTGATTTTGAAAAAAGGCGTTGTTCTCGGAGCCTAATCTAGCATATGTCCGCTGTCGATTTCATAGAATGGAATAAAGCTATGATTCTATGAAAACCGATGAGGAAAAGCGGGAGGAGCGTCGACAATGAAAGCGGGCGGGTGGAAACTTGTTTTCGGCTGGCCGGGCAAATCGCAGCTGCCGCTGCTGCTGGCCTCGTTTGTATTGGGAAATCTGATTGCCGTGATGTTTTCCGCGGTGCAGCCGTCTTCGGCGTACTTGCCTTTCAAACATTACGCTTATCAGGAGGCGAAGGCTTCCAACGGAGTCAAGCTGTACTCGCTGCGGACGGCTCCCGATAATATCGCGTTGAAACCGATCGCTTCCAATGTGGCGCTCACGGAGGACTACGGAATTAACGGCGGTTTTTTCTGGAACGGAGATTTGCTCAGCATTGCCGTCGTGAACGATCAGCCGCTTAAGGGGCAGCAGGACGATTACGGCTCAGGCTGGTACAATATCGACGTTCCGAAAGGGACGCTCGTCTGGGATGAAATTACCCGGCGGTTTTCCGTTCAAGTCGCTATCGACGCGCATCAGCTGCAGGTAACGGATAAGAGCCGTTATTGGGCTCAAGGCGGAGTCAGCATGTCGCTGCGGGACGAAGGCCATTGGGCGGAGAGGGCGCTTGCCGAGGATATGCCGGCCTTTGACGAGGCGCGTCTGCGCTCGGGTGCGGTCTACGACGACAAGCAGAATTTATATTTGGTCGTAACGGACAAGCCGTGTACCGTCGAACAATTTCGGGCAGCCGTATTGGAGAAGGTGAGCCGGGGCCATTTGGTGGACGGGATTTTCCTCGACGGGGACGGCTCCAGTCAGATGAACAGCGCGCAGAAGGTTCTGAAGGGCGATTCCCGGGAAGTGTACCAGATGCTCGCATTGAAGCGAAAGTAACCGGAACTATGAGAATCAATCGGCGCAATAAGAAAAAGCCGAAGGCTCCTTGTCTTAAGGGAGTCCTTCGGCTTTATTGTTTATGCGGCAGCCGTACGGTTTACGACAAGAGCGCTTTGACTTGCGCCGCAACCCGCTCGGCCGTGAAGCCGTATTCTTGGATGACGCGCGCGGCAGGAGCGGAAGCGCCGAAACGGTCGATGCCGATGACGGCGCCTTTCGGGCCGACGAATTGATGCCAGCCTTGGGCCGAGCCCATTTCCAGCGAAACTCTCGCTTCCACGTCGGGCAGCAGCACCGAATCGCGGTAAGACTGCGGCTGCCGCAGGAACAGCTCCCAGCTCGGCATGCTGATGACGCGAACCGCGATGCCTTGTTCCGCCAGCTGCGATTGCGCGGCCAGAGCGAGCTGAACCTCGGAGCCGGTGGCGATGATTTGCGCCTGCGGTTTGCCCCCGTCCGCATCGGACAGCACATAGGCGCCGCGGCTTAAGCCTTCCCGGCCCATATCGGCGGTGCCGGCCAGAACAGGCAGCGCCTGGCGGGTCAAAATCAGCGCGCAAGGGCCGGACGTATTCTCCAGAGCATGGCGCCACGCATGGCTGGTTTCGTTCGGGTCGGCCGGACGGAGAACGGTAATTCCCGGGATGGAGCGAAGGGCCGCCAGCTGTTCGATCGGTTCATGCGTCGGTCCGTCCTCGCCTACGGCGATGCTGTCGTGCGTAAACACATAGATGGCCGGCAGCTTCATGATCGAAGCAAGACGGATCGCCGGACGCAAGTAATCGGAGAACACGAAGAACGTTGCGACGAAGCCGCGCACCCCTTGATGCAGCAGCATGCCGTTCAGCGCCGCTCCCATGGCGAATTCGCGCACGCCGAAGAAGATGTTGCGCCCGCTGTAATCGTCGCGCGTCATTCTTCCCGAGATTTTGATGTTAGTCTTCGTGGAGGTCTCCAGGTCGGCCGAGCCCCCGAGCAAAAACGGAACGCCGGCCGCAAGTCCGTTCAATGCATTTTCGGAAGCCGAGCGGGTAGCCAGCGGCTTATCTTCCACCGCGTAAAGCGGAAGCTGCGCATCCCAGCCTTCGGGCAGCTGGCCTAAGGCAGCCTGCTCGAACTGGCGTGCCAGCTCGGGATGAGCTTCGCGGTACTGCTCGAACAGCGCGTTCCAGGCCGCTTCGTGAGCTTCGCCCTGCGCCTTGAAGCCGGCGAAATGCTCCTTCACGTCTTCTGGGATATAGAAGGCGGGTTCGCTCGGCCAACCGTAAAATTCCTTAGTCAGCTTGGTCTCGTCCTTGCCGAGCGGGGCTCCGTGCGATCCGTGCTCGCCGGCTTTGCCGCTCTTGTTCGGGCTTCCGTAGCCGATGACGGTTTTGACCTCGATCAGCGACGGACGCGGATCGGCCTGCGCAGCGGCGATCGCCCGGCTGATCGCTTCAAGATCGTTGCCGTCCTCGATCAGCTGCACGTGCCAGCGGTAGCCTTCGAACCTCTGCTGCACATTTTCCGAGAACGAAATGCTCAAATCGCCGTCGAGCGAAATATCGTTGGAGTCGTAAAGCAGAATCAGTCGTCCGAGCTGGAGATGGCCCGCCAAGGAAGCGGCTTCCCCGCTGATGCCTTCCATCATGTCGCCGTCGCCGCAAATCGCATAAGTGAAGTGGTCGACGACGTTAAAGCCTTCGCGGTTGTAAGTCGCTGCCATATGCGCTTCGGCCATCGCCATGCCGACCGCCATGCCCACGCCTTGACCGAGAGGACCGGTCGTCGCGTCGACGCCCGCAGTATGCCCGTACTCCGGATGTCCGGGAGTGAGGCTTCCCCACTGGCGGAAGTTTTGCAGCTCCTCAAGCGGCAGATCGTATCCGAACAAATGCAGCAGACTGTACAGCAGCATCGAGCCGTGTCCGGCCGACAGCACGAAGCGGTCGCGGTTGATCCACTTGGGATTGCTCGGGTTATGTTTCATATAACGGGTCCACAGCTCGTAAGCCATAGGCGCGGAGCCCATAGGCATGCCGGGATGGCCCGAATTCGCTTTGTCGATTGCGTCGATCGCCAGCGTGCGAATCGTATTGACCGCTTTTTGCTGAATGGTCGTATTGAGTAGCGTCATGAAAAAAATTCCTCCTTAAAATCAAGTATAAGCAGCGAACGCATACAGCTGTTTTTGCTTGCTTATGATTATAAAGGGAGTAGGGGTATTTATGAAATCGATATTACATATAACAGCTATAGATGAGGGTAATGGCATTGACGGGCGCGGCTTCGTCGCCATCCTTCCGGGCGAGGAGGATTCGACCTTGCAAAAACAGGAAAAAGGAAATGATTTGAAACTTTTCCTACCTTTCTTGCGTATTACTTAGTGTAGCTAATTTATCGAGACGGGAGGACGGCCATGCTGCAGCTGTATTGGGGATTTCTGATCACCGGAGTACTGTTCGCCTTGGTCACGGTTATTTTCGGCGATTTGCTCGGCAATGTGCTGGACGGATTGTTCGATTTCATGTCGGGAGAGCATCTGCACGCCCTTCAGCCGACCGTGCTGTTCAGCGGACTTACCGTATGCGGAGGAGCGGGAATTTTATTGACGAAGTATACGGCCTGGGGGACGGCGGGTATTCTCGGTGCCTCTGTCGTATGCGCTGTACTGATTTCCGCACTGGTTTATTTTCTTTACGTGAAGCCGATGGAGAACAGCGAAAATTCCGTCGCGTTCTCGATTCACGACATGGTCGGCAAGCTGGGAGAAGTATCCGTGACGATTCCGGCGGTCGGCTACGGCGAGGTGATGCTCCGCGCAGGAGCGGGCATTACGAATCAGATCGCAGCCAGTTTTGAAGGCGAGGAAATCCAAACGGGCGTAAAAGTCGTTACCGTTGAGGTCAAGGACAATACGCTGCTTGTCGCCCGTTTTGATAAATCCGAATAAAGGAGAGATGCAAATGCCAGATGCTTTATTTGTCCCTGCCGTCGTCGTCGGCGTCATCATCGTACTGGGGCTCGCGTTTTGGGCGCGCTACAAGACCGTAAGCCCGGACGAGGCGATGATTGTGACCGGTTCGTTTCTCGGAGCCAAAAATGTGATGACCGACGATTCCGGACGCAAAATTAAAATTGTCCGCGGAGGCGGAGCATTTATTTTGCCGGTATTTCAGCAGTCGCAATTTTTGTCCTTACTTTCGCATAAGCTGGATGTTTCGACGCCGGAGGTTTACACCGAGCAGGGCGTTCCCGTCATGGCCGACGGGGTGGCCATTATCAAGATCGGCGGTTCCGTCGAGGATGTGGCTACGGCGGCCGAGCAGTTTATGGGCAAGCCTACGGAGGCGCTGAAGGGAGAGGCGCAGGAAGTGCTGGAAGGCCATTTGCGCGCGATTCTCGGCTCGATGACCGTCGAGGAAGTGTATCGCAACCGCGATAAATTCGCGCAGGAGGTGCAGGGCGTCGCAGCCAAAGATTTGAAGAAAATGGGGCTGCAGATCGTATCGTTCACCATCAAGGATTTGCGCGACAAGCACGGCTACCTGGATGCGCTGGGTAAGCCGCGGATCGCCGCCGTAAAGCGGGATGCGGAAATCGCCGAGGCCGAGGCGTTAAGAGACGCGCGGATTCAGAAGGCGCGCGCCGAGGAAGACGGACAGAAGGCGGAGCTCGTGCGCGATACAAACATCGCCGAAGCGTCCAAGGAAAAGGAACTGAAGATCGCGTCGTTTAAGCGCGATCAGGATACGGCCCGCGCCGAAGCGGACCAGGCGTATCACATTCACGAAGCGCGCGCAAAACAAAGCGTGGTCGAGGAGCAGATGAAGGTCGAGCTTGTCCGCAAGGAGCGCGAGATCGATCTGGAGACGAAGGAAATTCTTCGCCGCGAGAAGCAGTACGACGCGGAAGTGAAGAAGAAAGCGGATGCGGACCGTTACGCCGTCATTCAGGCGGCCGAGGCGGACAAGGCGAAGCGCCTGCTGGAAGCCGAGGCGCTGCAGTACCGCATCGAGGCGGAGGCGAAGGCGAACGCCGAGCAGAAGCGCCTCGATGGCTTGGCTGTGGCGGATGCGGAGCGGGCCAAAGGTACGGCCGAAGCGGAGGTTATCCGCCTGCGCGGTTTGGCCGAGGCGGAAGCGAAGCAGAAGCTCGCCGAGGCGTTCGAGAAGTTCGGCGAGGCCGCGGTGCTCGACATCATCGTGAAGATGCTGCCGGAGCTTGCCGGCAAGGTGGCGGAGCCGATCAAAGGCATCGACAAGCTGACGGTTGTCGATACCGGCAACGGCGAGGGAGCGGCCCGCGTCAGCAATTACGTCACGTCGCTGATGGCGACGGCGCCCGAAATGCTGAAAAGCGTGAGCGGCATCGACCTGGAGAAGCTCGTCAAAGGCTTGACGCAGCGGGGAGGCGCATCCGCGCAAGCGCTGCCGAAATCGAACGAACCGGCAGCGGCGCCCGCAGCGCCCGAAACGCCAAAAGAATAATCGATCCTTAACCCGGGAGAGTCCTGCGCAGCGCAGGCCTTCCGGGTTTGTTTTTTTGAAATAATGCTGGAACAATTAAATTAAACAAGCTATATTAAAACTGGTTATGGCAGTCAAGCAAGTCATCGGACAGGGATGACGTTAGAGAAGGAGGAAAATACATGACAGTCAATTTTTGCAGCTCCTGCGGCCAGCCTATGGAGACGCGAATGATCGACGGTGTCGAACGGCGCGCCTGTACAAGCTGCGATGCGGTGCATTGGGGCAATTACAGCGTCGGCGTCGGCGCGCTCGTCATCCGCGACGACAAGGTGCTTCTGGTGCGCAGAGCCCAGGAGCCGGGGAAAGGAAATTGGACCAATCCCGGCGGTTACATCGAGCAGATGGAGCCGATCGAAGAAACCGTCGTCCGCGAGGTGCTGGAGGAAACGGGAGTGCACACGAGGGTCAAGGGCATCGTGGCGCTGCGCGATCTGCCCCGTGCGGTTCATAACGTGTACATCGCCTTCGAGATGGAATATGTCGACGGTGAGCCTGCAGCGGACGGTGTGGAAGTGGACGCAGCGGGCTTTTTTACTCTGGAGGAAATGAAGTCCATGAAGGTGGCTAGTTTTACCCAGTGGCTCGTCGATGTCGCCGTGAACGGCAAGAACGAAGGGCTGCTGCCGGACAGGGAGCCTGTCGTTCCTTTGAACGGATACGGGATATTCCGCGTATGATGATATAGCGGGAATGCGGCGATATTTTCCTTTTTTGGAGAAAAAATTTTTCTCGGAAAAGGAATTTGTCGATCTATTCAGAATATAAATAGTATTTAGAATACTACTTGCTGCAGTCTAATCCCGAAAGGAGTCATGCAATGGTTACGTTACCCAAAACGAATGAACTGGGCTTTTTTGAAATCCGACTGGAGTCCATTGGCGGGCTTGGAGCCAATCTGGCCGGTAAAATGCTCGCGGAGGCGGGCGTTGTGGGCGTAGGCCTTAACGGCGTCAGTTTTTCCTCTTACGGCTCGGAGAAGAAAGGCTCTGCCGTCAAAGCGCATATTCGCTTTTGCGATATTCATACGAATATACGCGACACCTCTCCAGTGGAAAGGCCTCATGTGGTTGGCGTATTTCATGAATCATTGTCGAAGACTGTAAACGTTGTCAGCGGTATTTACGAAGATAGTCTGGTGCTGGTCAACTCGACCAAAACGCCGGAGGAACTGAAGGAGAAACTGCGAATGATGGGCGGCACGATCGCCGTCATCGATGCGATAGGCATTTCGCTGGAGGAGAAGAACCGGGTCAATATGGCCATGCTGGGCGCTTTATTCCGGCTGTGTCTGTTCCTGAATCCGGATACGATGAAGAACGTCATCCGCAAATCGCTGGAGAAAAAATATCCTCAAGCGGTGCAGCCTGCGCTCAATACGTTTGATCGGGGCTATAACGAGGTGAAATTCCAAACGTTCGCTTTGCCCGAAGGACAGCAAATGCCGGCTTACATCCGTCAGGACACACCGGTGCTCGGGTTCGAGACGCAGCCGATGGGCGGCGTGATTACAAACCCAGGCAACAGTATTCTGAAAGATCTCAGCATATCCCGCGCCGGCATGATGCCGAATTTTGAAGATGATAAATGCATTCACTGCGCCGCCTGTGACACGGTCTGTCCGGACTTCTGCTTTGTGTGGGACGAACAGGCCGACAAAAAAGGACGCCCGCAAATGTTTCTGCAAGGCATCGATTACCAATACTGCAAAGGCTGTTTGAAGTGTGTACAGGCTTGCCCAACGGAAGCATTGACGTCGCTGCGCGAAGCCGACGGCTATGCGGAACAGCATCGCATTCCTCATCGGTTTGATCTGGCCGCGAAATAATCGCGTTAAGCCCAAATAATCAAAGCTAATCCGAAAGGTGGAATTCCAGTTGGCCATTGAGATGAATAAAGAAGTTTCTCAAGGTACGGTAGAGCAGCGCATCGTCTATGAATCGGGCAATGAAATGGCGGCTTACGCGGCTCATCAGATTAACTATCATATTATGGGCTATTTTCCGATCTCACCTTCCACGGAGGTCGCCCAGTTTCTGGATCTGATGAAAGCCAACGGCCAGCATGACATCAAGCTGATTCCCGCGGACGGCGAGCACGGCTCCGCAGGCGTATGTTACGGCGCATCGACAGCCGGCGGCCGCGTATTCAACGCGACGAGCGCCAACGGCTACTTGTATATGCTTGAGCAAATGCCGGTGCAATCCGGTACCCGTTTTCCTATGGTCATGAATCTGGTGTGCCGTTCCGTATCCGGTCCGCTGGACATTCACGGCGATCATTCCGATTTGTACTACGCGCTGAATACGGGCTGGCCGATTCTTATGTGCCGCGATCCGCAGGCGGTGTACGATATGAACATCATGGCGCTGAAGTTGGCGGAAGACCCTGAAGTGCGCCTGCCGGTGCTCGTAGCCTCTGACGGTTATTTCACTTCCCACCAAAAACGCCGCGTCCAAACGTTCGCAAAGCGCGAGGATGTTCATGCTTTCATCGGGGAAAAGCCGCCGACCGGATTCGCCGATACGCTCGACCGCGAACATCCGATTACGGTCGGTCCTTATATGAACGAGCCGGATTATATCAATAACTGCTATCAGCAATCGTTAGCGATGTATAACGCGGAGCGCGTGTACGACCGCATCCGCCAGGAATATTTGGAGCTGACCGGCCGCGATTATCCGATTCTCGACTTGTATCGGATGGAGGATGCCGAGGTAGCGGTCTTCCTGATGAACTCCGCCTCCGAGATTATTAAGGATGTCGTCGACCAATTGCGCGCCAAAGGCATTAAAGCGGGCTCCATCGCTCCGAACATGATCCGTCCGTTCCCGCAAAAGGCGATTGCCGAAGCGCTGCGGAACGTCAAAGCCGTGACGGTGGGCGACCGTGCCGATTCCTACGGCGGCCACGGCGGCAATATGGTGAACGAAATCAAGGCGGCGCTGTTCACGCACGGCAACCGCGATACGATGGTCATCAGCCGGATATACGGGTTGGGCGGCAAAGATTTCTATGCCGAAGACGGCCATAACTTGTTCCAATTCGCTATCGATGCGGCGGAGAAAGGCAGTGTCGAGGTTCCGTTCGACTATTACGGCCACACCCCGGGAGATCCCGCCAAAGCGCCGAAACGCGTGCTGAATCCGATGAAATATGAGGATTTGAAAACCGGCCTTATTACGGTGAAGCCCGATGAAGCTACCGGCAAGCTGAGCGTGCGCATTCCGCCGCTGCGGTCGCTGACGAAGAAACCGAAGCGAATCGCCCCGGGGCACGGCGCCTGTCCCGGCTGCGGGATCTTCTCCGGTCTCGAGCTCTTCTTCAAAGGGATCGAGGGAGATATCGTCGCCTTGTTCCATACCGGCTGCGCAATGGTCGTAACGACGGGCTATCCGTACTCGGCGCATAAAGCGACGTATATTCATAACCTGTTCCAGAACGGGGCTGCTACGCTCTCCGGTGTCGTCGAGATGTTCTGGGAGCGCAAGCGCAGAGGGGAGCTCGACGGGCTCGGCTTGAAGGATGATTTTACGTTCGTGATGATTACCGGGGACGGCGGCATGGATATCGGCATGGGTCCGGCTATCGGCGCTGCCCTGCGCAATCATAAGATGATCATTCTCGAATACGATAACGAAGGCTATATGAACACCGGAGCTCAACTGTCGTACTCGACGCCGATGGGGCACAGAACGTCCACGTCCAACGTAGGTTCTAAGCAAGGCGGCAAAGTGTTCCATCACAAAGATACGGCGCAAATTATGGCGGCCACGCATATTCCTTATGTGTTCACCGGCTCGGAAGCTTTCCCTCAGGACCTGGTACGCAAAGCGGCCAAGGCGCAATGGTATGCGCAAAACGAAGGCATGGTGTACGGCAAAATCCTGATCGCCTGCCCGCTCAACTGGCTGTCCGAGGATCAGGAAGGCTCCAATATCGTCGGCGCTGCGGTCGATTCCTGCTTCTTCCCGCTCTACGAAGTGGAGCATGGCGTAACGAACATTACGTACAATCCGGAAGAGAAGAACAAGAAGATTCCGCTCTCCGATTGGCTGAAAACGATGGGCAAGACGAAGCATATGACCAAACCGGAGTATGAAGAATCGTATAAAATGTTCGAAGGAGAAGTAGAACGCCGCTGGAACATGCTGAAGGCGAAGCATGAAAACCCGTATTTATAAATCGATTAATAAAACGATAGCTGCTGAAAGAGGCACCGTCTCCGGATGGAGAGGGTGCCTTTTGCCAAAAACAGCGATCCTTCATATTAGGAAAGGATGAGCCGGTTGCCCTTCGTACTTAAGCACAGCCAAACGTCGCAATTATTTACCTGCACTTTGGTCAATCATTACAAGCTAGCTTATTACGGGACTAAGTATTGGGATTATGAAGAGGATGCCGCGGCCGAGGCTCCAGAATTTCTGCGCGCTCAAGGCGCAGCCGACCCGGAGCTGTGGGAATTGCTGGAGCTGACCGACAACCAGCTGAAGCTATGCAACGTCAAGCTGAAAAATGACCCGAGGCTTACCCTTGTATGGGATGCGGAGTCTCAGAGGATGAGTGTACATATTTCTCCGTCATAATCGTGAGCAGCTGAATGCCGACTTCGTTATGCCCGCCCTCGGGTATGATGATGTCGGCATATTTTTTGGACGGCTCGATAAAGGCTTCGTGCATCGGCTTCACGGTCGTTAAATACTGATCGTATACCGATTGGATCGTGCGGCCGCGCTCCTGAATATCCCTCAGCACCCGGCGTAAAATACGGACGTCGGGATCGGTGTCGACGAATACTTTAATGTCAAGAATGTCCCGCAGATGCTCGTCCGACAGCACGTGCAGCCCCTCGATGATGACGATGGGAGTGGGCAGCAGCCGCACGGTCTTTGCGGAGCGGGCGTGGTTGGCAAAGTCGTAAGTGGGAGCATCGACGGTCTGCTGAAGTTTGAGCTGCTTTAAGTGCTCCAGCAGCAGCTCGTTATCGAAAGCAAGCGGATGGTCGTAGTTAATCGACTCCCGTTCGGAGAAATCCAAATGGCTGTGATCGCGGTAATAGTTGTCTTGAGAGATGAAGGTGACTTGAGGGCTGCCCAGCTTCTCGATGACGGAACGGGCTACGGTGGTTTTGCCTGATCCGGTGCCTCCTGCAATACCGATGATAAGCATAATAATGATAGAACCTCCTGCGGACGTTGGTTTCGAACAAGAATTTTAACTCAAGTATTGTAGCACAAATAAGCTTCAGATACGAGAGCCTCATAATTGCCCGAATTCATGGAACAATAAACGAGTCGCTGGCGTTTCATTCTAACAATCATGAATCGAGGTGCACTATGAGCGTACAAACCGTGGAAAAGCCAAGGGCTTCATACCCGGAGCTGAAAGACAAAATAGCCGTCGTAACCGGAGCCGGCTCCGGCATCGGCCGCGCCGCGGCGCTGGCCCTGGCTGCGCAAGGGGTGAAGGTCGGCCTGCTCGATCTGAAGGACGGCCGCACGGAGCAGGTCAAACAGGAGATTATCTCCATGCAAGGAGAAGCGGTGACGGAAGATGTGGACGTATCCGATCCGAAACGGGTGCAGGCGGCGATCGAAGCGGTAGGCAAACAATGGGGCAAGATCGATATCGTTTTTGCCAACGCAGGCATTAACGGCGTATTGGCCCCGATCGAAGATATGAATCCCGACGAATGGGATCACACGCTGTCCACGAATTTGAAGGGCACCTTCCTTATCGTCAAATATGCCATCCCGTATATGAAGGGACAGGGAGGGAGCATTATCATCACCAGTTCGATCAACGGAAATAGGGTGTTTTCCAATTTCGGCATGTCCGCGTACAGCACGTCCAAAGCCGGTCAGGTCGCATTCGCGAAAATGGCGGCGCTGGAGCTGGCACGCTATCATATCCGCGTCAATGCGATTTGCCCCGGCTCCATTCAAACGCATATTAGCGAGAGCACGCATCCTACGCCCGAGCTAAACAAAATCAAAATTCCGGTCAAATACCCGGAAGGCAATCAGCCGCTTGAGCATGCGCCGGGACAGCCCGAACAGGTCGGCGATCTGATCGCATTTCTGGCGTCCGATGCATCCAGTCATATTACAGGCACGGAAATGTTCATCGACGGAGCGGAATCGCTCATATAAGAATATTGCCGTACGGAGGAATCTGGTCCCGAGCCCGGGATTGCAGATTCCTTTTTTTCGCCTGCAATGCGCGATAGCCATCCCGTCCCAAGTATGGTATGCTGTGTTAAAGCTTTACATCCGCCCGCTGTCCGCAGACTTTTGCAGAAGAAGGAGGAGTTTTTTATGAACGAAGATTTTATCCGTATCAAGTCGCTTGAAGGCGATCTCAAGCTGTCTCATAAGAAAAGAGACTTCGGCATCACCGTCTCCACTGAGGAAGTGGTTTATCAGAAGCCTCATGCCAATTATCATTTGCGATTGGAAGATATTGTGAGTATCATTCCGTTCGACACATCCGATATGAAAACCATTACATTCAATAACCGCAAACATACAGGCAGCGAACGGATGAATATGTCGGCCGGCATGCCGCATTATTTGATCGATGTGCGCAAGGCGGTCGTCCATAACCGCAGCGGTATTTTTCAGCTGGGCTCCGTCCAGTTCATTTTGCCGATCCATCGCGATCTGCTGCTGGCAATTTCCAAATACGGCGGCCTCAGCGCAGTCATCTAAGAGTCTGTCCGATGACCCGCGTAGAAGGTACCTATTCTAAATGCGCAAAAGTAACTCCGCCGGACAGACTCCTAGCATTCGTTACGGCCGGAACTTGAACCGTGAACTCGGCTTCGGGAATCCAGCGCTGCTTGTGGAAGTCTCTTCCTCTGATGATCACCTTGCTTGCGTACACTTCCACATATAGTCCTTCGCTGGCTTCCGGGCCAAGCGGCTTCCCCGTTCCTCGCTCGTCCTCCGTCCATGGCTGCTCCACAGATGAAGAGTTAACCATGACGAATCCGTCTCGCACCAGCGTTCGCTGAAGCTTCAGCTCCAAGTGGGTATGTCCCGAGAACAAAATAATTTGAGGATAGGCCGCTAACAGCTTCTTCAGCTCTTCGTGCTGGATGACGGACCGGCTGTTGACGCAGCAGCCCGACGTGCCCGATACCGAATTCGGAAGCGGCTGATGAAGGAAGACGAAGACCGGCTTGCCGCTTAGGCTGAGCCGCTGGAGCTCGGTTCGCAGCCAAGCCAGCTGCTCGTCCGACAAATAAGCGTCCTCCAGATAATCCGCGTCCGATTGGCGATACCGCTCCGATCCCAGCACAATAAAATCGTATCCCCGAATGTTTTTCGTATAATACACCTTCTTCTCCCCCGTAAACTTCAGAAAGCGGCTGATGGACGCCTGCTCCGTCTCACCGTTAGGAAACCCTTCCTTGTTCCATCGGCTCGAAGGGCCGTGCCACGACTGATAAAATTCATGATTCCCGATAGAGGATAAAATCTGCGGCGGATGAGGGACTTGTCTCAGCAGATCGCTCAGCTTGTCGTAATCCCGCTGCCTGCCGTCGGTCAGGTCGCCGTTCAACACCAGCGCATCCGCCGCCGGATTCAATGTGTGCAGATCGGCCAGCGCCCGCGCCAGCTTGGTATGAGAAGCGCGGTTCCATGCCTGGACATGAAGATCGCTTAGGACGGGAAAGGTCAGCAGAGGCTTTGTACCCTCTTCAGGCTTCGCCGCCGCTTGCGGCGCGTTAACCATCAGTATGCCGAGTCCGAGCGCCAAAATGAGTATCCGTTGTTTCATCGTAACCTCCCTTGATGTTAGCTGTCACGGCCGCCGCTTCGGCAGCCTTCTAATCGATGCGCATGATGCAGAGAAAGAGGGAGAATAGGCTTACGGAGAGGGAGACAATTAAGACTTTTATCACGGACATAAAGACTTTCGAACTAACGTTCCCCTTGCCGCAAGCGCTTTTTTTTAGGATTGAAGGTGAATACCATTTTCAGATAAATGCCTTTATTCTTATATTGGTCTGTTTCAACGGATATTAACAAAATTCGACACGGGGACGAGAAAAGGGGATTGACAGCATGAGAAAGTTACGATGGGCGGCCATGTCAATGGCATTATGGGTCGGTTTGGCAGGATCGGCGATGGCGGCGCCCGCAGAGAAGCTTGCATTGACCGATATTAAAGGGCATTGGGCGGAGCCGGCGATAACGAAGCTGGTGGACCAAGGCATTCTTGACGGGTTTCCCGACGGAACGTTCCGTCCCGATGAGCCGGTAACCGCAGATCAATTCGTCAAAATGCTGCTATTGTCCTACACGCAGGTATACCCGAACGGAGAGCGGAAGTGGACGGATGAGTTCGTCAATTCGCTGAGCGCGTTGAACAAAAGTATTTTGCAGCAGGATTACCGTTCGTTCGATTTCAAGCCGAGCACGGCGGGCTACTGGGCAAAGCCTTACATCGATCTGTCCAGCGACTTGCAATTCATTAACAAAAGCACATTTCCCGATTTCAAAGCGAAGCTGAAGCGGGAGCAAGTGGCGGAAATCATTTATTACACGATCAAAGAAACGGAATATCTCGAAAATGAGCAGTACAGCTTGGCGACGGCCGGACCGATCGGAGATTTTCAGAGCGCAAAGCCCCGCGAGCAGAAGTTTATCGCCGAGGCGTTCACGAAAGGGATTATGGAAGGCTACCCGAACGGGTACTTCGGCGTAGGGCGCGATGTGACGCGGGCGGAATCGCTGGCCATCCTCGACCGCATCATTCATAAGGACAAGCGGGTGTCGGTGAATAAGGCAAACAGCGGCTTGGAGAAAATCGTTCCGACCAAGGACGGCAGCTATAAAAAGCTGATTTTTCCCGACCGGAAGATGCTGGGGGCTTATGACGTGCTGCAGGAAGCCGGCAAGCTGCGCGGCACGAACTACGATTTGGAGGAGACGACGCTGAAGCTGTATAAGGACGCCGACGCCAAAGCGAAAGACTTAAGCAAATCGTCGATACAACCTCAGCATACGGAGGAAGCCTCCTTGTGGCTGGAGCCGGAATATAAGACATACGGCGTGACGGTGCGCGTGCAGGACGGAATGCTCGCCCGCAATAAGGAAGCGATTCAAGCGTTTACCAATTATTTGTTCACGTACGATGCGATAGCTTTCGACGATCTATTCAATCAAGTGTACAACCAAGTGTCGCGAAAGCAGCCGGTCGAAACGCAAACCGTTCAGGTCGGCGATTATGCCGTTGAGGTGCATGTGGAAAACGACGGCGAGACGATCGTTTTCTCCATTATCGAGAAGAACGGATAAATGCGGAGCAAATGAAGCGTTCTATATAGAGTACCGGCAGAGTGCCGGGAATCGGCGAATAAAAAACCTGACGGTGAAAAAATCCGTCAGGTTTTTCGCTATATGCGGCTTATTCGTTGGAAAGCTTCAACGTGTCGATAAGCTTGAAGAACAAGCTGAGCAGAATGGCCATTACCGTGGCGAGCGCCATGCCTTTGAGCGAGAAGCTGCCGATCGTGATGCTCGCGCCGCTGATGCCGATGACAAGTACGACGGTGGTGAGAATCAGATTGGTCGCTTTCGAATAGTCGACCTTCGTTTCGACAAGCATCCGGATGCCCGAGGCGGCGATGACGCCGAAGAGCAGCAGCGATACGCCGCCCATGACCGGACCGGGAATCGTCGTGATCAAGGCGGCGAGCTTGCCGAAGAACGACAGGATGACCGCGAAGACCGCCGCGCCGCCGATAACCCAGGCCGAGTATACGCGGGTCAGAGCCATGACGCCGATATTTTCACCGTACGTCGTGTTTGGAGTGGAGCCTGCGAATCCGGAAATCACAGTCGAGATGCCGTTGCCGAGCAGCGAGCGGTGCAGCCCCGGGTCCTCCGACAAATTTTTGCCGACGATGTTGCTGGTTACGATGAGATGCCCGATATGCTCGGCAATGACGACCAGGGCGGCAGGGGCGATGACCGCAATCGCCGACAAGCTGAACTCCGGCTTGTAGTAGGTCGGCAGCGAAAAGACCGGCGCCTGCGCGACCGCTTCGAAATTGACGGCGCCGAGAGCATAGGCGAGAATATAACCGCAGACGATGCCGACGAGAATCGGAATAATCTTCAGGAAGCCGCGGAACATGACGTTGCCGATGATCGTAACGAGCAATGTGATCGTCGAGATCAGTATCGTATTCGTATCGAAATGCCAGCTTGCATCGGCATCCGCCGGCTTAATATATCCGGCCATTCCGGCTGCCACCGGTACGAGCTCAAGACCGATGACGGCGACGATAGCGCCCATGGCGGCCGGCGGGAATACGACGTCAAGCCAGCGGGTGCCGATAGATTTGATCAGGAAGGAAACCAGGATGAAGATGATGCCGGTAACGATGAAGCCGCCGAGCGCCGCCCCGTAGGTTTGGCCGGCCAATACGACGAAGACCGGGGATATGAAGGCGAAGCTGGACCCCAGAAACGCGGGGATTTTGCCGCGGCAAAGCAGCAAATAAAGCAGGGTGCCGATCCCGTTCATTAACAGGATGGTGGCCGGATCGATCTTGAACAGGACCGGAACCAGCACATTGGAACCGAACATCGCGAACAGATGCTGCAGGCTAAGCGGGATGCCTTGCAGCAGCGGCGGACGTTCATCGACTTGAATTTCGCGTTGCAAAAATGAACACTCTCCTTGCGTGCAAATGTGATGCCTTCTCAAACACCTTCCCTATATTATCAAAAGCGCGTGTCGTTTGGAATCGCTTTTTGAAATATTTCGCCGCTCTAAATATAAAGAATAATAACGCTTTATTGGAAAACATTCTCGGGCTTTACGAAATAAGACCGGATGATTATAATTAATTTTATTGTTTAATAGTTTGGCGATAAAATAAGTTGGGGGCAGCTTTCCGGCTGCCCTTTGCTTTGAAGGAGTAGGGATATGGCCTATCAAATGGACGCATCATTAACGGAAGGACCGATCGGAAAGAAGCTCGTATTGTTCGCGCTGCCGCTCTTGATGGGCAATGTGCTGCAGTCTCTTAACGGGACGATCAACGCGATCTGGGTCGGAAGTTACTTGGGGGAAAGCGCATTCGCCGCCACCTCCAACGCGAATAACATTATGTTCTTTCTGCTCAGCCTCGTCTTCGGGATCGGCATGGCGTCGACCATCCTGATCGGACAAAGCGTAGGGGCCAAGGACGAGGTGCAGGCGAAGCGGGTGGTAGGAACGAGCGCGCTGTTTTTCCTCGCATTGTCGCTCGTTATTACTGCTATCGGCTTATTTTTCTCGCCGGCGATTCTCAGAGGGATGAATACGCCTCACGACGCAATGGAGTTCGCCACGGCTTACTTGCGCATTATTTTTATCGGCTTGCCGTTTATGTACGGCTATAACTTCATTATGATGATTATGCGAGGGGCGGGCGACGCGCGAACGCCGTTTTATTTTCTGCTTATTTCCACCTTTCTGGACATCGTGCTGAATCCGCTGTTCATCTTCGGATTAGGCCCCGTGCCGGCTCTCGGCATATCCGGATCGGCCGTTGCGACGGTCATCGCGCAGTTCGTCAGCCTCGCCTGTCTTATCTGGTTTTTGTACCGGAAAAAGCACTATTTGCGCATTACCCGCGAAGATGTTCCTTACTTGCGCTTTGACAAGCAGATTATCGCCTCGCTGGTGAAAAAGGGCATACCGATGGGCCTGCAGATGCTTATCGTTTCTACGAGCGCGATTGCGGTCATTAACCTTGTCAACAGCTACGGCTCGGTAGCTACCGCCGCGTTCGGCGCAGCGATGCAGCTGTCCAGCTACGTTCAGATGCCGGCGATGGCGATCGGCGGGGCGGTCTCGACATTGGCCGCGCAAAACGTAGGCGCCGGAAAATGGGACCGGGTTCATAAGACGACGATTATGGGAATCGTCATTAATTTCTGTATGACCGGCGTCCTTGTCGCGCTGATCTACCTGTTTAACAAACAAGCGTTGGGACTGTTCCTGAAGGACCCGTCCGCTGTTGCCATCGGCATGAGGATCAACTTTATCACGCTGTGGGCGTTTATCCTGTTCGGCATTACCTTCGTCGTATCCGGCGTCGTCCGCGCGACCGGGGCGGTGATGATTCCGCTGCTGACGACGTTTCTTGCTCTATGGTGTATTCGTATCCCGCTCTCTTATTATCTCAGCTCGCATTACGGTCTCGACGCGGTATGGTGGAGCTTCCCGGTCGGCTTCACGGTAGCTATCGTGCTGTCGATTTGCTACTATGTATGGGGCAATTGGAAGCAGGCCAAGATGCTTGGCTCGAATCAGGCGCAAGCGGCGCGTTAGAGGTTAAAGGTTAAAGGATAGGAGCCCTTGCATAGTTTGCAAGGGCTCTTATTCGACCACATCTGAATTTCAAGTTCTTTATAGCGCTAAAGCGCGCAGGAGCTTCATTCTGATCGGCGAAAAAAAACTTCCGCTGAATGCGGCCGGCGAAACTCATTTCCCGATACTGGCGTACGTTTGTTCGCGTTTCGCCCGGCGGTATGGTATAATATAGCAGCCATAATGCCATACATACTTCGCAGGATCGGGAAAGGAAATGACAGAGGCTATGACGGGAAGAACCCATTTGCTGGTCAGTACGGGCCTCACGCTGTCATTGCTGCAGCTGGCGGGGCAGGGAGTGTCGCTCCCCGCTGCCGGCGTAGCGGTCGTCAGCTCCTTGCTGCCGGACATCGACGAGCCGAACAGTTTGCTGCTGCAAAAAACAATGCCCAAGCCGCTGCTGCTGAAGCTGAAGCTGCTGTTTGCGGCGGCTGGCGCAGGTTTTATTCTTTATTCTTATCTTCAATCGTTTTATACGCCGTACAGTTATGCCGCGGGGGCTCTGCTGATCATGATGTGCCTTGTGAACCAGCGTCTGTTCCGTCAGCTGCTGATGATGCTGCTCGGAGGCGTTCTGCTCTACCTCGGCGCTTCCGCCGGGCCGTGGCTCGGAACGGCCGGCGCGCTGCTGATGGTGTGCGCGGTGCTGCCGCATCGGGGATTGACCCATTCGGTCTACGGCGTTTTGATATGGGGCGGGTTATTGTATTACGCTTCGCTCAAGCTCGGAGTCTCGCTGTGGATGGCGGGGAGCGTCTCGTACGCGCTGCATTTGCTATGCGACGCATTGACCAAGCAGGGCATTCATCCGCTGCCGCCATGGAAGTGGAAGCTGGCGGTTCCGCTGATGAGCACGGGGAAGTTCAGCGGTTTTCTGGTGGAGAGCGTGTGCATTACGGTCACCTTCGTCTTGCTGTGGCAAACGTTCGTCGTTCCGATGGGGACGGCTACGGTTGGCTTATGGGAGCAGGTCAAAAACGTATGGGCCCAATTTTAACGAAGCTCGGGCGGAGAGCGGCGGACCGTTGACGCTGAAGTCCGACGTTAGCTAGTTACTTCCGCGATAGTTGATGAGGCGGATGTGAGTCATTTTCAAAGCGGGGCAATCCCGCTATAATAATCGTGAACGCGTGTACGTTCCGCAGCGCGTGATAAAACGGAGACATTGAGCAAATAATGGAATGTACCCATAATCTAGGAGGATCGCAATGAACTCTTTTCAATTTCAAAATCCGACCCGCATTTTATTCGGCAAAGGGATGCTGGAGCAGCTCGGTTCCAGCATATCCGCGTACGGCACCAACGTGTTGCTGGTGTACGGAGGCGGCAGCATCAAGGCGACGGGATTGTACGACCGCATCCTGAAGCAGCTTCAGCAAATCGGCTCGGCCGTAAGCGAGCTGCCCGGAGTCGAACCGAATCCGCGCGTAAGCACCGTGCGCAAGGGCATTGCCATCTGCCGCGAGCAGAAGATCGACTTCATTCTGGCAGTAGGGGGAGGCAGCGTCATCGACGCGGCCAAGGCGATAGCCGTCGGCGTCCCTTACGAGGGAGACGTGTGGGACTTTTTCATGCGCAAAGCGGCGATTCAAGGCGCTTTGCCGCTCGGCTCCGTGCTGACGCTATCGGCCACAGGCTCCGAAATGAACGGAAGCTCCGTGATTACGAACTGGGAAGAAAATTTGAAGAAAGCGATCGGCAGCATTCATGCTTATCCGAAATTCAGCATTTTGGACCCGGAGCTGACGTATACCGTGCCCGCGAACCAGACCGTAAACGGCATCGTGGACACGATGTCGCATGTGTTCGAGCAGTATTTCAGCCAAACGGCGGATACGCCGCTGCAGGAGCGTCTGTGCGAATCGATTTTGCAGACGGTCGTCGAAAACGGCGAGAAAGCCATTCATACGCCGGACGATTATTCGGCCCGCGCCAATCTGATGCTCAGCGCGACCTACGCCCTGAACGGGGGCATGATCAGCGTCGGCATGCAAAATGACTGGGCTACGCATATGATCGAGCATGAAGTCAGCGCCATTTATGACATCGCCCACGGTGAAGGCTTGGCCATTCTGTTTCCGAACTGGATGAGATATGTTTATCGCGAGCGGATCGACCGGTTCGTCCAATTCGCCGTCCGGGTGTGGCATATCGACCCGACCGGCAAATCGGAGGAAGAGATCGCGCTGGCGGGCATTCAGGCGACGCGCGATTATTTCACCAAGATCGGGGCTCCGAGCCGCTTGAGCGATCGCAATATCGATGCGAAGGAAATCGGGCGCATGGCTGCGGAAACGGTGCGGTTCGGCCCGGTAGGCTCGTTCAAGAAGCTTCACGAGGACGATGTCCGCAGCATTCTGGAGCTGAGCTTGTAATACGGCAGGACACCCCCGAATGGGGCTGAAGAGGAGAAACGACCGATGTCTATAAAAACGGCGGGTCCCACCCGCTTTCACCACGCGATATTTGTACTGGTGACGCTTTTTTACTGGGCGTCTTTGTACACCTATGTGCCCATCTTGTCGCCATATTTGGAGCATTTGGGAGCCAGCTACAGCTTCGCCGGGCTCGTGCTCGGCAGCTACGGCCTGGTCCAAATTGTGCTGCGGCTGCCGCTCGGCATCGCCTCGGACCGGATGAAGGTGCGCAAGCCTTACATCATGCTCGGCATGCTGACGACCACGATCAGCTGCGTGCTGTTCACGCTCGGCGGGCATTTGGGCTGGACGCTCGCCGGGCGGATCATTTCCGGAATCGGCGCGTCGACATGGGCGGCCTATACGGTGCTCTACGCAAGCTATTTCCGCCAGGAGCAGGCGACCCGCGCCATGAGCTTGATCAGCCTGCTGACGGCATCCGGCCAATTGATCGGCATGAGCATCAGCGGCTATTTGGTGAAGCAATGGGGCTGGGGAGCGACCTTCTGGGCAGGCGGCGTGATCGGTCTGACCGGCTTGCTCCTCAGCTTGTGGATTCACGAGCCGAAGGAAGGCGTGTCGCGGGAGCCGATCCGGATGAAGGATTTGCTGCAGGTCATGAAGGAGCCGCTGCTGCTGAAGGTGTCGCTGCTCTCCATTCTTGCCCACAGCGTGCTCTTCATTACGATGTTCGGCTTCACTCCTTCGCATGCGCTGACGCTTGGGGCGAGTCAGCTCGATCTGACTTATCTCGTATTTGCTTTCATGATTCCGCATGCGATCAGCAATTATTTGTCGGGGAGGGTGCTGGCGCCGCGGTTCGGCGCCTGGACGATCGTGCTGATCGGCTTCGTATGCAGCGCGGCCTGTACGGCGGCGATATCGATGGTAAGCAGCTTCTCCATGCTGGTCGTAACCCAAATGTTCAACGGCTTGTTCCAAGGGCTCCACTTCCCGCTGCTGCTTACGCTCGTTATCCAGAAGATCAGACAGGATAAGCGGGCGACGGCGATGGGATTCTATCAAGCGGTCTATGCGGTCGGGATGTTTGCGGGACCGTTTCTCGCCGGTTGGATCAACGAGTGGGGCGGACTGAAGAGCGGTTTTTATTTTGCGGGAATACTGGGCTTTATCGCTGCAGGATTGACCGTGATCTGGGGAAGCAAGGAACGGAAGGCGGAAGCGAGGGCCTCGAAGCTGCAGAGCGGCACGACGGCATCAATGTAAGGAGCTCTGCCATCCGTCAGTGATTCGCGGGCATCCGGCCTTGAGGCGGGGTGTCTTTTTTTATTGTTTAGGAAATGAAGCGCAGCCATATCCTGTGGATATCCGGGGGCTCCCCCGAAAGTAATGTCTAACCATAGAACGATCCTAGCTGAATGGTTAGACGCCGATCCAACTGAAGCTGGATGCGGACGGAATAAGCTTCAGAGCATCACGTCACTTTTGGGGGATTTGTTCCCATGTAGGACAGAAGAGGGACTGGATGTGGGAGCCCAAAAGCGTAAGAAAGCATAATCCTATGTTAAGTTTACCCATTTCGAACCGGATGGGGCCGGTTTATGATGGAGCTAAAGCCGTTTGAAAGCCTTTTCAAACCAGTTCCGTTTGCAGCCGGCAAACCGGCTGGCGCCCAGGCTCATCCGGCGGTCGAAGGGAGATATGCAGATGGCCATTGAAGCGAAACGGTCTTTGAGAGACGCACAGCTGAATATGCTGCAAGTAGCGAGAAACGATTACTTGCCGGGCGAAGCCATTTCACTTCATGCACATGAGTATCATCAATTGGTCGTTCTCCGGAAAGGCGGGGGCGAGATGCTCTGCGGCGAACGCCGCTGCCCGCTGCGGGGCAAACATTTTTACTTAATTCCGCCGCAGGCGAAACACGCATTTTATTTTCAAGAGCAGTCGGTCGCTATCGATTATAAATTCCGGCTTTACGATGAAGAACTGGCGCAGGCGATTCGAACGCATCCGTCCAACGGTCCTTGCGGCGGCGATGATATGGCCGATTTGCTAATGTGGTTCCAACTGTCTTTGGAATACGCCCAAAAGCCCGAGAGGCTGGCCTTGTACAGAATCGATTCCGGTTTCAAAGGCACGCTGCTGTCGCTGCTTCAGAAGAGCTTGCGCGGGGCCGGTCAAGAGGGCGGCCGCTTGAGAAGGACAGCCGGGCTGTATGCGGATTTTCCGATCGCCGTTTACATGAACGAGCATTTGGCCGACAAGCTGTCTCTGGTCGATATCGCCAATCATTTTGGTTTTCACCCGCATTATATTATTAAAGTTTGCAATGATCGCATAGGCAAGAGCCCGATGCAATATTTGCAGGAAATTCGTCTGGAAAAGGCCATGGAATATTTGGAGGAGACGAACTGGACGGTAACGGAGATCAGCGAGAGGCTGGGCTGGACAACTTCTTATTTCTCACGCTTGTTCCACAGGAAGACAGGGACGCCGCCGTCCCAATACCGCAAAAAGACGCTGCATCCCGCGAAAACGGACATTTGGCCGGGAAGCGAGTCTGCCGCCGGTCAATAATGCGCACAGGAGTTGGCTTACGAAGCCGTTTGCTATATGATAGTAAGAAGAAATAGGCGACGTCGGCCGCGGCGATGACCGATCAGACGGAATTTCCGGCGCCGGCGCCGCAGACTTAAGCTCAACGATGAGAGAGGATGTTGGAACGATGAAGCATTTTGCCGTATTTTTACCGATGCTGGATGAGGAAAAAAGCCAAACGTACCGCTCGGCGCATCTGGATTACTTGGCCGAGAAACGGGCCGAAGGACACATTTTCGCCAACGGGCGTTTTGTTGACGGAGCGGGCGGACTGGTCATTTATCGGGTTGAAAGCTTCGAAGCAGTCGAAGCGCTCGTGTTGAACGACCCTTATATCATTCATAAAGCGAGAAATTACGAGATTCACGAATGGGATGTTGTACTGGCGGATCAATAAGCCGGGAGATTTTCCGGAAGAGCGATATACATACAAGGGCCGATTTTTTCGCTAATGGGGAAAATCGGCTTCTTTCTTTGCAAAGGGGGTGCGGCTGTGCAATCGTATTATATAAGCTGCGATCGTTTCGGCGATCCGCTGGACGTGCTTCGGCTTGGACGCAAGGAAACGCGGCTTCCAGGGCCGGGGCAAGTCCTCGTTCGAATGATGGAGCGGCCTGTCAATCCGTCGGATTTGATCCCGGTTCGCGGCGCTTACGCACATCGGGTATCGCTCCCGTTCGTGCCGGGATACGAGGGCGTCGGTATCGTAGATGCCGTCGGAGAAGGCGTTCCTTCTTCGCTGATAGGCCGGCGCGCGCTGCCGTTAAGGGGAGAAGGCACTTGGCAGGAGTATGTGACGACAGAAGCGCGTTGGTCGGTGCTGGTGCCGGATGGCATCGATGACGATAACGCCGCCCAGCTCTATATCAATCCGTTGACCGCATGGCTGATC
This sequence comes from Paenibacillus doosanensis, assembly GCF_025060755.1. Classification (GTDB taxonomy): domain Bacteria; phylum Bacillota; class Bacilli; order Paenibacillales; family NBRC-103111; genus Paenibacillus_S; species Paenibacillus_S doosanensis. Next base: position 74,582 of record NZ_JANYUY010000023.1, on the reverse strand, counting down.
TGCACGGACGTGCTGGCGCTGCAGCCGGATCAAACGCTGCTCGTCAATGCAGCAGGCTCGGCAATCGGCCGCGTGTTCGCCCAACTGGCGGGCGTTATGGGCTTCAGGGTCATTGCGATAACCCGGGACGGAAAATACGCGCAGGAGCTTCTGGAGCTGGGAGCATCGAATGCGGTGAACTCCTCGCAGCCTTCTTGGCATGAAGCGGTCATGGATTTAACGGGAGGAAGAGGGGCTCATGCAGGGATAGACTCGATAGGCGGACCCGATTCGGCGCAGCTCGCGGCTTGCGTGCGCCCTGGAGGCACGGTGCTTAGCATCGGTCTGTTGTCGGGCATATCGCCCGAATGGCATCGGATCGCCCGGGATACGGGGACGGTGCCAAAGCTGTTCTGGCTGCGCTCCTGGCTGGAGCGGGCATCGGTCGGCGACTGGCAGGAAGCTTTCGCGCGCATCATGGCTCTCGTACAGGAGGGCAGGCTGCAGTTCGCTCCGGTGAAGCGCCGAATAGAGTTAAAACAGACGATAGAGGCAGTACGGTTAAGTAATGCCTCCGGCATGGGCGGGAAAATGATGCTGACCAGCCGAGCGGCGGGAAGCAGAATTGAGCAGGGATGCTCGGGAAGTATGCTGCGCCGGGGGTCAACGAAATAGGCTTTAGGGGTAACGTCCTAAGTGTTCGAATCTATGTATAACAGCTTAGGGAAGGTCGTTACTGGCTGGAGATGACAGTACGGGCGGCTGAAGCTCTCTTGCCGCGGCTTCGCTGATAGCACCTCCTGCGGTGCTGGGCCAGTAACAGGACATCCAGCTGTTGGCTTAGCTCGACGACATTTTTGTCGCATAAATTTCCTTGACGCATCGCAGTCTGAATCATCCGGTCCCGCAGTTTCTCGATCATTTCATTCAAATCCATCGTTAAGCTCCATTCCTTTGTGACGCGATAAGCGTAGTTAGATTCACAAACTTATACAATCTTCCATAATAATGAAGAAAAATAGGATTGTTTGCAATAATCATTCCTCCAAACTGCAGCATTTTATCAATATGATTATTATTTGACGGCATTTTCAAAAAAGTGGAAGTCGATTGGGTGGCCTTGCTGTGGAAAATATGCCGAAACTGCGGTCGAATATTGTTTTTTTAACTTTTATGCAAAAACAGATAAGCGAATATTTAAAATGTAAAAATATGTAAAATGTTCTATGAGTCTGCAATTGAACGATTCTGAACGACGGATTAACGTGAAGACGCCGGAGAATCAGACTTGAATAAGGCGGCGTTAAAAAGCGAAAACGGCCGCCTCAAAGCGTCCGTTTTCTAATTTGGGCGATGCCGCATTTCCCGGGCAAGCGCAGAAGTCGATAAATGTGTGTTTTATTCGACATGTTCGCCCGAATGCCGCCTTTGTCGCGCGCTGTTGCTGTCGAGAAGCGCTGCGGGTTTAGGAGTCGTCTCATCAGGAGCCGACATCGGTTACCAAGGTCTGGATTTTTTGTAATCTTATGTACTCGTTTTTTTGCAAACCGGGACGAAAGTAGCTGTATAAGTACGAAGCCTCGTCAAAAGTAAGACCGGGATGGCAGACGATTTCCTCAATCGTAAAAGGATTGTCGAGGATAAGCTGCCATTCTCCGTCGCGTTCCGCGCGGGGGATCGTCTGCATCAGCTGCTGTTTGATGACGACCATCTCTCGTAATTCCGTCCAAATCGTAAGCCAGGACGGGCTGAATTGGCCCGGTTCCGGGAATAACCGCCGAGCGCATTCGATCCAGCGGAATAGCGCTTCGATCTCATCGTCTTGCATTCGCTTCAACTGCAGCTTGAAGCCTTCGAGCAGTTTGTTGAAGGCTGAATAGCCTCCTTCCAGTATCGTTTCCCTCCATTGGCTAAGTTCGTCCGCCGTTACGCCGTTCTCTAATAATTCCCATTTTTCGTTACGGATCATCGAAAACGTCTCCTTTTTCTTTGATCGGGTAGATTGTCCTTAATTTAGCATATTCTTGTTGGAAATTAAAGGCTTATTGTAATGCGCGGTTTTGACTTTCCTTGCCAATTTGTGTAGCATTATAGAGAGCGAACAAGCATCAAGACTCCAAGAAATTATGCATCGAAAATATGAAAGGAGTGTATCGAATATGTATGAAGTCGTTATTATTGGAGCGGGGCCGGCAGGTGCGAGCGCCGCATTGTTTACCGCCAAGGCCGGGAAGAAGACGCTGCTGATCGACAGCGACCAAAGCATGACCAAACGCGCATGGTTGGAAAATCATTACGGCATAATGGAAATTACCGGGCCGGAGCTGGTTGAGATCGGCCAGAAGCAAGCGGTCAAATTCGGCGCCGAGCTCGTTCAAGGCAAGGTTCAGAACGTGGCCAAGACGGACGAAGGCTTCAGCATCGAGACGGAAGGTGCGCAGTACGCCGGTAAGCATGTGATTGTGGCTACCGGGGTTTTAACGGATCTTGCCCAGCATATCGGTTTGCAGACCCGCGAAGGCACCGAGCCAAGAATCAAGACCGTCATCGATACGACTCCGGAAGGCAAGACTTCGATGGAAGGCATTTGGGCTGCGGGAACGGCCGCAGGCGTCAGCGTGCATACGATTATTACGGCGGGTGACGGAGCGAAGGTCGCTATCAATGTCATCAGCGAAATCAACGGCGCGCGTTATGTCGATCATGATGTGATGAAGAAGGAATCTTAATATCGGTTAAGGCTTATGCCCCAACATAATTGAAGAGAAGGACAGTCCTCCAAGCGGTATAGGAGCGGCTGTCTTTTTTGTTGTTTAGGAAATGATGCGCAGCCATATCCTGTGGAAATCCGTGGTCTCCCCCGAAAGGAAAGTCTACCCATAGAACGAACCCAGAGGAAGGGTTAGACGCCGATCCAGCTTAGGCTGGATGCGGACGGAATTAGCTTCAGAGCATCACGTCACTTTTGGGGGATTTATTCCGTAACCGGAGACTTTGTTCCGACAAAGCTATGACGAATTTCGACGTTATCTTTCGTTGTCTGCCCGTATAAAGTACTTTACAATGGATACAAATCGCAGGTTTGGAGGGAGAGCGAGATGTGGAGAATGAACCGCGGGAGGACAGGCAGCCACCGGCTGTTTATACGCTTGTTGGCGCCGAACTTGTTATTCCTGCTTCTTCCGCTGCTTGTCGGCGCAGTCATTTACTACAAAACATTGCATGAAATGGAGCGGGAAGTGACGGCCGGCAACTTGCATTTGCTGGAGCAGAGCCGGGATATACTGGACCGCAGGTTCGCCGAGTTATCCTCCATATCCATGCAGCTGGTCGGCGATACCCGAATCATGCAATTCCAGCACGTCACCGAGCCTTACCGGGGCGCCAACATTAACCGTATTCTCGACACCCGCAAAAGTCTGCAGAGCTATGCGCTCACCAACAATTTTATATTCAATTACTTCATCGTTTATAAAAACAGCGAGCTCGTATTTATGGAAAACTCCACTTACGGGCTATTCGATTTTTATCAGAATTTCTATTATAAGGACATCGATCCGGAGAGCTGGAAAAGCCTTATTATCGGCAGCTATCACCAGAGAGAGGTGCTTCCCGCCCACCAGGTGACCAATAACGGTATTTCGTATTCATTGCTGACCTATCTTCATTCGCTCGGTTATCCGGGCTACCCGCAAGGAGCGATTGTCATTACGGTGGACAACCGGGAAATACGGAAGCTGCTCGGCGGGCTGGATCTCTCAGGCGGCGGATGGGCATATATTCTTGACGAGAAAGGCCAAATGATTAGCTCGACATCGGATGACGCTCCTATTCCGTGGATCGGCCGGGACAAGCTTCAAGGCAAACAGGGAAGCATGCTCGAAAACTTCGGCAAAGGGCAGATGATGGTCACCTATACGACCTCCGCCTATAACGGCTGGACTTATTTGGTTGCGCAGCCCGATTATGTCGTGCTGAAGAAAGTGCTGTATATCAAAAAAATTATTGTAGCCATGGCGCTGCTCTTTCTGGGCGCGGGGGTGCTCATCGCATATTTGATCGCTTATCGGAATAGCCGGCCGCTCAGGACGATTATGGAGACGATTGTCGAGCGGATGGACGGCGAGTCTTATGCGGGACCGGATGCCTACCGGTTTATCCGCGAATCCGTAGCCAGATTGATCGACAACAATCGCGAGCTTCAGGACAAGATGAAAAAGCACGCCCCCTTCCTGCAGGCGGCGCTTGTCGAGCGGCTGCTCAAGGGGGATTATTTGCCGGCCAAGGATACGACCGTTCTGCTCCAGCATGTGGGCATCGAGACGGAAGGGAGCCGGTACCGGGTCGCGATTTTGCAGCTGTGCGGTTATGACAACGGCTTCGACCGCAATGCGCTTGAGGAGCTTGACGTCAAGCGGGTCAAGATCAAGGACATTTTGCGCAGGGAGATGCGGCGAGCCGTCTATTGGCATGATATGGCGGAGGATCGGATGGCGCTGCTGTTTGCTTTTGATTCGGAAGAAGCGGCCGACTGGAATTATTGGAACGAAATGCTCCTGCGCATCAGCGAGATGATCTATTCGCAGGTGAACATCGCTACCCGGATAGCGGCAGGCGGCACGTACGGGGAGCTTCTGGACGTTTCGCGCTCTTGCGAGGAGGCGAGGCAGGCGCTCGAATATTTGGCGTGGAGAAATCAAACCGGCGTCATAGGATACCATGAGCTGCCCAAGGAAAGCAGCGGCTATTATTATCCGTCCGATCTGGAGATTCGGCTGACCAATCTGGCCAAGGCGGGCGAGCTGGATGCCGTCGACATGCTGCTCGGCGAGCTGTACCAGATCAATTTCAAACAGCGGCATCTGCCCGTTCCGATGCTGCAGCTGTTCATGAACGAAATGCTCGGCACCGTAGTGAAACTGCTACCCCAGGTAGGATTGAGCGAGCAAAAGGCGATGGACAACGTCAAGCCTCTGACCGGGGAATCCGCTTCTTACGAGGGCTTGGAGAAAAGCTACGGGGCGATGGCGGCCGTCTACCGGCAGGTGTGCGATACGGTGAACGAGCATAAAAAAAGCCAGAACGTGAAGCTGCTGGAAAATATTATGGCGCAGCTTCATCAATCGTTCGCGCACCCGGACATGAGCCTGGACCTGATTGCGGACCGGATAGGAATTACGAGAGGCTATTTATCGCAATTTTTCAAGGAACAGACCGGCACGAATTTCTCCGATTATTTGGAGGACTTGCGGATGACGCTGGCTAAGGAGCTGCTGGCGAAGACGGATTTGCCCGTATACGAGATCGCCGTCCGCTCGGGCTACAGCTCGTCCAATACGTTTTGCCGCGCCTTTAAGCGGATCAACGGAGTCAATACATCCGATTATCGCCATTCCAAAGCCAATTGAAAGCGCATTCTTAATGGATGCACACGCCAATAATAATGCACACGGAGCGATCTGAACAACTGCACATCGAGTTGAAATCAATCCCATATACTTTCGGCCGGGCAGGTAGTACCGTTAATGAGGAAGACCGCCGCTATACTGTCCTATGACGAAAAGAATGAGGGAGGTGGGCAATTGGAGGCGCTTAAACAAACATCAGGGATTCAAGCGGAGGTAAGCGTTGCGGCAAAAAGCGGGGCACCGTTCAAAAAGATACGCAAAGTTTGGAGATTGTACGTCCTTATCGCCTTGCCGCTCATTTACATTATTATTTTCAAGTACATACCGATGTACGGCGCACAAATTGCTTTCAAAAACTTTATCGTAACCAAAGGAATATGGGGCAGCGAATGGGTGGGGCTCAAGCATTTTATCCGCTTTTTCAACTCGTACGAGTTTTGGCGGCTGATGAACAATACCATCGTCTTGAGCGTGTACAGTCTGGTAGCGGGCTTCCCGTTTCCGATCATCCTTGCACTCAGCTTGAATTATGTCAAAAACAAATTGTTCAAAAAATCGGTACAAATGGTCACCTATGCGCCGCATTTCATCTCCGTAGTGGTTATGGTCGGGCTCATATTGGAAATGCTGGACCCGCGCAACGGGATCGTCAACGCTTTGCTGAAGCTGGTCGGTCTGCAAACCGTCAACTTCATGGGAGTACCGGAATATTTCAAGTCGATTTACGTCTGGTCGGGCATATGGCAGAGCGTCGGCTTCGGCTGCATCATTTATTTGGCGGCGCTGGCCAGCATCGATCCGTCCCTGCACGAAGCGGCGGTGGTCGACGGGGCTTCGAAGCTACGGCGGATGTGGCATATCGACATTCCGGGCATTATGCCGATCGCGATCATTATGCTGATCATGAATACGGGCCATATGCTGGACGTCGGCTTCGAGAAGGTACTGCTGATGCAAAATCCGCTGAACTTGAGAACCTCCGAGGTCATCGACACTTACGTGTACAAAGTCGGGCTGACGTCGCAGGCGATCAACTATTCGTATTCGTCGGCGATCGGCTTGTTCAAATCGGTCATCAACCTGATACTGCTCGTCGTCGTGAACAAAATCGCGCAAAAAACGAAACAGGCCAGCCTATGGTAAGCGCCGGGCGGAAAGGAGACTGCGGTGGAAGCATCGTCAATCCGGGAAACTAGAGGAGATCAGCTGTTTACGGTGATCAATTACTGCATTTTATCGTTATTTCTGATTACGATTCTGTATCCGCTTATCTATGTTGCAAGCGCTTCGATCAGCAGCTCGGAGGCGGTCATTTCGGGCCGCGTATGGTTGTGGCCGGTAAGCCCGACGCTGGACGGGTACAGCGCGGTATTTAAGCATAAGCTCATTTGGAGCGGCTTTGCGAACTCGCTCTTTTATACGGCGGCGGGGACGCTCATTAACGTCGTCATGACGATCCTCGCGGCGTATCCGTTATCGCGCAAAGATTTTTACGGCAAAAACATCTTCATGTTTCTGTTCGTCTTCACGATGATGTTCTCGGGAGGCTTGATCCCGACGTATTTGCTCGTCAAAGATTTGGGGATGCTCAATACGGTCTGGTCGATGCTGCTGCCGGGCGCGCTGGGCGTATGGAACATGATTATTACGCGGACGTATTTCCAGACGACCATTCCCGAAGAACTGCTGGAAGCGTCTCAACTGGACGGCTGTACCGACTTTCAATTTATTTGGAAAATCGTGCTGCCGCTCTCCGGGCCGATTATCGCGGTCATTACGCTGTTCTATGCGGTAGGCCATTGGAACTCGTATTTCAACGCGCTCATTTACTTGAAAAATCAAAATTTGTATCCGCTGCAGCTGGTGCTGAGGGATATTTTGGTGCAAAACGAAGTGGACCTGAACATGCTGGTCGATGTGACGGAGCAGGCGAAGCGAGAGGGGCTTCGGGAGCTGCTGAAATATTCGCTTATCGTCGTAGCCACGGTACCGCTCTTGATCGTGTACCCGTTCGTTCAGAAATATTTTGTCAAAGGGATTATGATCGGCTCGCTGAAAGGGTAGGGGATCAACAGCTAAACGAGGAGGGGTTTGCTTGAGGAAAACAGCGCTTATCGCTTTGTCGTTCATGCTAAGCACGGGGGTGTTATTGAGCGCCTGTTCGGATAAAGGGGACGCGGGGGCAGATCAGGGCGGCGGGGGCGGCACGGCCAAAGCGGCGGTAAGCGAACCGGGCCAGCTGCCGATTACGGCGGAGAAGACGACGATCAAAGTGCTTATGAAAGGGAGCGCTTCGGTAGAGGATTTCGCCACCAACGAATTTACCAAATGGCTCGAAGAGAAGACGAATATTCATATCGAGTGGGAGGTTGCGCCGGAGAAATCGGCTACGGAGAAGCTGAATCTCGTGCTGTCCAGCGGAGATTATCCGGACGTCATAATGGGCTTCGGCGTATCGCCGACGCAGATGATGATCTACGGCAGCCAAGGCGTATTTCTTCCTTTGAACGACTTGATCGAGAAGTACGGCGTGGAAATGAAAAAGATGTTTCAGGCCAATCCGTTCTATAAGGATTTGATCACGGCGCCGGACGGCAACGTTTATGCGCTTCCGCAGGTCAACGAGTGCTACCACTGCATGTATCAGCAAAGAATGTGGATTCAGAAGCCTTGGCTCGATAAGCTGGGCTTGCAGATGCCCACGACGACCGATGAATTTTACGAGGTGTTGAAAGCGTTTAAAACCAAGGACCCGAACGGCAACGGCAAAGCCGATGAAATTCCGCTCTCCGGATCGATTCAAGCGTCCAGCAGCAACCTGTTTTCGACGCAAATGCTCGATTCGTTCCTGATGAACGCGTTCATTTACGACCATGGAGAGAAGAAGCTGTATTTGGACAACGGCAAAGTAGCCGTACCGTACAATAAGCCGGAGTGGAAGGAAGGACTCAAATATTTGCACAAGCTGTATGCGGAAGGGCTGATCGACCCGCAAGCGCTCACGCAGGATAACAACCAGCTGAAGAAGCTCGGAGAAAACCCGGACACCGTTATTCTCGGCGCGTCCTCGGGCCATAATATGGGCTCGCTGACGACGCTCGGCGCGAGCAGCGGGCGGTGGTTGACTTATGTGGCCGTGCCTCCTTTGAAAGGGCCGAACGGCTTCCAAAACGCGGCTTATCATCCGTACGTCGTAAGCAACGGGCAATATGTCATCACCAAAAACGCGAAAAATCCGGAAGCCGCCTTCCGTCTGGCCGACTTCCTGTTCAACTCGCCGGATACGGTGATCCGCTGGTATGCGGGCCGCGAAGGCGTGGAATGGCGTTATGCGGAGAAAAGCGAAATCGGCATCAACGGCAAACCGGCCATCTGGAAGCAGCTGACGCCGTGGGGCGGCGTACAAAACGTCAACTGGGGACAGACCGGTCCGAGCTACCGTTCGAACGACTTCCGCTTAGGAGAGGTGGCGAATCCCGAGCAGCCGCTGGAAGTCATTTTGTACAACGAAACGAAGACGAAGATGGAGCCTTATCAAATGAACATCGATAAGGTGATGCCTCCGGTGTTCTTCACCGCCGATCAGGCTTCGGAGGTGGCCGATCTGGAGAAGACGATACTCGATCATGTGAAAGAGATGATGGCCCGCTTCATAACGGGCGACTCGGATATCGATAAAAATTGGGACGCTTATCTCAAAAATCTGGAGAATATGAACATTAAACGGTATTTGGAAATTTATCAAACGGCCTACGACGCCAACTTTAAGAAAAAATAAATGCAAAATAGCCCCGCTGTGCGGGGCTAAGCTATCCATGAAGCTGTGAGGGCTCCGTAACACGAAGGGATATGCGGGATACGAACCCAATCCGGCGCTAAGGCGTTGGGTTGGGTTTCCTTTTGTCCGCGGGATTACCGTCATGGTCGCGCGAAGCGGCGGCGTATCAACCTTGCATCCCGTTTTCTTTGCCCACGGCGCTCCATTTTCTTTTGTTCATAGTCTTGAGCACGCCGAATAGCATAAGCGCGCAGGAGACGATCACGACGCTCACCGCGACGACTGCCGCCGGTACGGTCAGCAGATCGGTCAAGACTCCGCCTACGAGCGGTCCGATAATCATTCCGACGGCGTGGAACATATTAAATAAGGCGTAGGCCGTCCCGTATTCGCCGCTGTCCCCGCCCTGATCGACGATGCCGCCCAACGTAGGAAGCGTCGGCGATAGGGTGAAGCCGACCAAAGCGCCGACGAGAATCATGCCCGCAAGCTCCAGCACGATCGAGTCGGACGCTACGAGCAGCGGCATGGCGACCGCTAGGCCGGTCAAGCCGCTGAGCATAATGACGTACGGATTGAAGCGCGTGGCGAGAGCCCCTGAGAACGGAGCGATCAGACCGTAGGCCAGCGTCATGGCGCCGAACATAAGCCCTATGCCTAGAGGCGTAACCGTAAGCCGCTCCGTGATATAACCGGGAAGAATCGGTTCGAGCAGCGTGAGCGTAATTTCGGCAAGCAGGACGACGCAGGCGATCAGCAGAACGGAACGGTTGCGCAGCAGGGGAATCATGCCGCCGCCGGCTTTCGCTTCGGTTTTGGCGGACATCGATTCCTTCAGGAACAGGACAGAGATGACGATCACTGCGGCGATGAGAGCGGCGGCGCAAAAGAACGGCGCCCGGAAGCCGCCCGCCTCGAACAGCCAGCCGCCGATTGGAGCCCCGAGCATGGAACCGGTGGAGATCCCGGTCAAGGCGATCCCCATCGCGGCCCCCCGCGATTTGCCGGGGAAGAGGTCGGCGAGCATGGCGAGCACGGCGGTCCAGGCTGCCGCAGCGGCGGCTCCCTGCACGAAGCGGGCCGCAATCAGCATCGCCATATTGCCGGCGAAGGCGAATAGGCAAGTCGCTATGCCGAGCCCCGCGAGGCCGAGAATAATCGGCAGTTTACGTCCGATGCGGTCCGACAGCCATCCGAACCACGGGGTAGCCAGAAGCAGGGCGGCCGCATAACTGCTGAACAAGATTCCCATCATCGTGGAAGACGGATGAAAGAGCCCGTTGAAATAAGGAATAATCGGAATTAACAAACTGTACAACAGCATTTCGATAAACAAGATGGATATGGCCAAGCTTAGGCCGATCCATTGGGTTTTGCTCATTTTTTTAATCATGGACATGATGTTCTCCTCGTTTTCCGTTTCTTTTGTCTGTCACTAATAAAACTAATAATGTTTTTTTAGTTTCCAAGGGCAAAAGAAAAGAATAAAAGGCAGCACCGTTTATCCTGATCTATTGATCCCTTGGCACCAGTCCGAACAGCAGCACTTCCACGATGGAGGCGAGCGCTTCCGTGACGGTGATATTATTTTTCATAAAAAATCGCTGATCCAAAGTTGCATTCGTTGCATCCACAATCAGCTTCATCACAAGCGACAAGTTTTGCTTGATGATCAGCCCTTCCTGCATTCCCTGCTCGATGAGATCGCGCAGCATGTTCCAGTCGTCCTTCAAGGCCGAGTCGATCTTCACCCATTGCTCGGGGTAATACCGCTTCATTTGCTCGAGAATCCGCAAGTCGTACAGCTCATAATGATTAGGCAGTACCGTCATGACTCCTTTGATCTTATCCATTAAGGATAGGCCGGGGTCGCTGACGATCTTCTCCGTCTTCTCATCCGCTTCCTCCAGCGTCTGCGCGATAATGGCTTCCAGCAGTTCCGCTTTGGAAGAAAAATGCTCGTATAAGGTGCGTTTGCTGATTCCAAGACGGCGGGCTAAATCGTCCATAGTGAATTTGATGCCCTTGTCATGAATTTCTTCTATAAAAGCTCTCATGATTCGATCTTTCATTATCAATCCCCCAAAAGATGATCGAGATGTTTTGGAATAGTCGAAAAAACTGCGGAAACTAATAAAACAAAAATAGTTTTTATAGTTATTACGATTTTATTATACCTCCTCTTTTGTTTGGAATCAAGTGCCGATTATCCTTTTAACAGGAACGCAAGTTCCTATTGAATCGCTTTTCAATCCATAATAAGATAGCCGCAGGAGTGTAATGTAAATTTATGGATTCGGCTCGAAGCAGCGCATTCTGTAGCGATTTATCGAATGTTCGGATGAGGTCGGGAACCCGATTCCAGAGCATGGCAAGATGTAATCCTTTCGTAACGATTTCCGGTTCGCGATTGGTTATAGTAGTATTATCAGCTGAGAAAATTGGCATCATTAGTGAGCGAAAGGACAGAATGAACATGAGCCGAATGATTGGATTGGACCGAAAAGCAGGAACGGGCAGGTGCAGGGCGAAAAGATTGGACGTCTTCCGGGGCTGGCCGAAAGGGGAACGCGCATATGCCTAAACCGGTAAACGGGACCGGCCGCTACATGGCGGGCCTCGACGGATTGCGCGCCCTCGCCGTGCTGGTCGTTATTGTGTATCATCTCAATGTGAAATGGGCGCCGGGCGGATTGCTGGGCGTTGGCGTATTTTTTGTCTTATCGGGTTATTTGATCACGGACCTGTTGGCATCCCAATGGAGAATGACGGGCCGAATCGATATGAAAGATTTCTGGCTGAGAAGGGCCCGGCGGCTGCTTCCGGCGCTGCTCGTCATGCTCGCTTCCGTCTGCGCGTGGCTTGCATGGACGGCTCCCGCACGACTTGCTTCGCTGCAGGACGAGATCGCGGCCGGCGTGCTGTACGTCAGCAACTGGTGGCTGATTTTTCATAAGGTGTCTTACTTCGAAAGCTTCGGTCCGGCGTCGCCTTTCGGTCATCTATGGTCATTGGCCGTAGAGGAGCAGTTTTATTTATTCTGGCCGCTGCTGCTCGCCGCTCTATTCCGGATTATGCCCTACCGGGGCAAGCTGGTCGGATTGACCGTGCTGGGAGCCGCCGCTTCGGCTGTCGCGATGCTGCTGATTTATGAGCCGGGGACCGATCCGAGCCGCGTCTATTACGGTACGGATACGAGGGCTTTCGGACTCTTGATCGGAGCGGCGCTTGCGATGGTCTGGCCGAGCAAAAATTTCAAACCGGGCCTGCAAGGCGCGACCCGGACGATGCTGGACTTGGTTGGCGCGGCGGCGCTTGCGGCAATCGGCGTCATGGTCTGGAAGACGAACGAATACGACAGCTTCTTGTATCCGGGCGGGCTGGTGCTGTTATCGCTGGCCGCCGCCGTGCTGGTGGCGGTGCTCGCGCATCCTGCCAGCTATCTCGGCAAGCTGCTGGGGTCGGGGCCGTTCCGCTGGCTGGGGGTACGCTCCTATGGGATTTATCTTTGGCACTATCCCGTCATTATATTAACGCAGGCGTCGGTTCAGGGCACCGACGTCAGCATCGTTCGCGCCGCGCTGCAGCTTGCCGCGTCGATAGCGCTCGCCGCCTTGTCGTGGAGGCTGATCGAGGAGCCGATCCGCCGCGGCGCGCTCAGCCGCCTCTGGAAGCGTCCGGGCGGGCGGCAGGGAGGCCGCCGGACGCCGGGGTTGCGCTGGACGCCTCTGGCCTGCGCGCTCCTGCTGCTGGCCTTCCTGTGCGCCGGGCTGGCGGACCGCGTCTCCGATGCGACGGCAAGCTCGGCGATGGCGGGAGGGGGCGCAGCCAAGCTGGTGCCGCTCTCACCGCCGCCGGCCGGGAGCGCGGACGGCGAAGGCAGCGGCGCGCAGTCTGCCGCTCATGCGGTAGGCGCGCCGGAGGGGGCCACAGCCGCGGCCTCGCAGGCGAAACCGCCCGGCGATAGTCAAGCCGGCGGCGCGCTGCAGCCGCCGCCGAACGGGCAAGCGGGCTCGCCGCGCTCAGGCGAAACGGCCGAAGGCGGCGCAGCGAGCGGGGCCGGCGGCTCGGACGCGGGCGCCGATCCGGGCCGTTCGACCGAGACGACGGCCGCCGTCTATACGAACGGCGCCGATCCGTCGTGGCCTGCCGGGGAGCAGGCCGGTCAAGCGGTGACTCCGGCGCCGAACGGCGATTCGGCTGCCGGAGAGAAGAACGGCTCGGACCGAGGCGGCCACCCGCCGCAGCAGAACGCGCCGGACGATTCGGCCGGACGCGGGCGGGAGGCTGCCGGCGCGGAGGGGAAGAAGCCTGTGCCGCAACCGGGAAAAGGCATTACAGCTATAGGGGACTCGGTTATGCTCGATATCGAGCCGTATCTGGAGAAGCTGCTGCCGGGCATTGTCATCGACGGTAAAATCGGACGGCAAATGCACGAGGCCCCCGACGTCGTCGAGCAGCTCAAAGCGGACGGCAAGCTGGGAGACCGCGTCGTCATCGAGCTTGGCACGAACGGCGTGTTCAGCAAGAAGCAGCTGCAATCTTTGCTCGATTCTCTCGGCGACGATACGCAGCAGATCATTCTGGTCAACACCCGCGTACCGCGCAAATGGGAGAGCGAGGTTAACGATATATTGGCGGAAACGGCGAAGGACAATCCGAAGGTGACGTTAATCGACTGGTACGCCGCCAGCGAAGGAAAGGAATCGTATTTCGAGCCGGACGGCGTGCATCTCGGGGCGGAAGGCTCGGAGTATTACGCCTCGCTTGTTGCCAAAGCGCTTGCTCCTCGTGCTTAAGCACTTATACATCGATCATATTTGCTGTGCCAACGGCTCGCCTGTCTTGAGGAAGGCGGGCCGTTTCCGCAAGCTGCCAAAAGGCCCGTCCTGTCCTCTTGTAAGAGAACTGGACGGGCCTTTCGGCTATAACCCCGCACTATTACCACACGCTGGGCATAATTTTAATGGCCGAATCCAATTTCGGCAGGAACGCATAGCTCGGATTAAAAGTGAAAATCCGTTTGATCTGGTATGTAAGCATGACTACGGCCGTGACCGCTTCATTAAGCGAAAGCTGAAGATCCGGACAATCGGTCAGAAGCCGCTTGGACTCCTGTTCAAATTCCGGGCTGCCGGAAATGATGGCCAGCGTTCCTTTATGCACCGCCTGATCGACCGTTTCCAGAAAAAATTGCGCTTGCTGGAAGCCGTATTGGTTTCTTAGCCATTGATGCGTATCGAAGATTACGTAATTGGTCGTTACCAAAGCGCGGTCCAGATCGTCCAGATCAAGAAATAATGTCCTCGCCTTGGAATAATATGGGTCATGCGGATTCATGAAGGCCATGAACGCAGTCCGGTCCAGAAACACGGCCTGCCCGTAATTCGTCTGATCAAGATGGTTCGTATTCATATTTGGCCTCTCCAAACAATTTGATGTTGCGCTCCGACAGAGCGTCCAAATAAAGCAGCGGATTGCGTTCAAGCTGCTCGCGGGATATAGGAACGATCAGCTCGCCGCTCTTGCGGGCCCAGTATTGCTCGACAATTTGGCGTACGGCTTCGTTCACCGTGACGCCTTGGGCTTCCGCCATCGTCCGGCACTGCTCCAATAGAGCCGGGTCCAGCTCAATCGCCTCCGACTCCTCAATTTCCTCCTCCGGCCCCGAGATCAGCTGATTCGCCGCCGATTTCCACTGCTCCAGTCTGCGATGCAGCACACCTCTCGCATTGTTCATAGTAAGCACCTCCGATATTAAAGGTTCGCGGCCGCCCAATATCCGGCGCCAAGCCTAACGTAGAGGCTTCCTTACAACATTCGGGCGGAGCTGACAATTTGACGGGGCAGAAGGAGAATTTTGCCGTTTTTTAGCGATAATCCTCGGTTATTCCATACAAATGTTGACAGCCGCCGCTTATGCCCACGAAAAAACGCTCCTGCAGCCGAAGAATATAACACCTCATACGAGGGGAAGAAGCGGCATAAGCGAAACCTAGGCAAAGCCGGATACATATAAAAACGAAGGTTTAAAAGCAAATCGGCTGTTAGAAACGGAGGATATTATAGATGTTTAACGCGTGGGAGCTTCAATTCGGTATCGATCTGGGGACGTCCAATACGATCATATACCAGCATGGCAAAGGCATTGTGCTGCAGGAGCCGTCCGTCATTGCAGTGCGTCAGGATACGGGAGAGATTCAGGCGTTCGGCGCGGAGGCGCAGGCGATGATAGGACGTGCGCCGGGAAGTCTTGAAATTATTTATCCGCTGCAGGAAGGAGTCATCTCCAATTACAACTGGTCTACGGCGATGCTGCAGCATTTTATGCGCAAAATCCATGGACGGGCCCCGTGGTTTCGCCGTTCCAAAGTATTCATTTCGATTCCTTGCGGCATTACGAGCGTTCAGAAGCGGGCGGTGGAAGAAACCGTGCTGCACAAAGGCTCGAATAAAGCGATCACGATCGAAGAGCCTCTGGCCGCTGCGCTCGGCGCGGGGCTTCCGGTCGACGAGCCTATGGGAAATATGATTCTCAATATCGGTGGAGGGACGTCTCAGGTGGCGATTTTATCGCTCGGGGGGATCGTCGCCAGTCGGACAACCCGCCGCGGAGGGCTGTCGATCGACAAAGATATTATTGAATATGTCAAGAAAGAATATAATCTTGAAATAGGGGAGAGAACGGCCGAGGACATCAAAATCCGCCTCGGCACGGTGATCAAGCCGGAGCCCGGAATACGGATGGATGTCCGCGGCCGGGATATGGTGGAAGGACTGCCGAAGACGGTAACCGTAACTTCGGAGGAAATTTATAAGCTTCTGGACGGCTTTATCGTGACAATGGTGGAGACGATCCGGTCGACGCTGGAAGATTGCCCTCCCGAGCTCGCAGGAGACGTGATGGAGCAAGGGATCATATTGTGCGGCGGCGGCTCGCTCCTGAAAGGGCTGGATACCAGGCTGCAGGAGGAGACGCAAATTCCGATTCATCTGGCCGATCAGCCCCAAGAATGCACGGCGCTCGGCGCGGGCAAAATGCTGGAGTACGACGTGAAGACGGGCAAGCGCAGCGCTTCCTCCCCAGCCTGGACGGCGCCCAAATCCGATGCTTACAGCGCTCAAGAAGAGTCGGTATAATCCGCGCTTTGGGACGCGCGATGCAGCGCGGGCTTGAACGGCCTATAAACCGCGGGTGCGGCCATACGACATACAACAAGCTTTCCGTGCGCGGAAGGCTTGTTTGCCGTTGCAATCTTTGTTTAGCTATATAGTTGCACGATACAACTATAATATTGTATGATGCAGCTATATTCGCCCTACGCGTTGCCCGGCTCCGGCACAAAAGCGGGAAGGAGGTGGCCTTTTGCATGAAAAATCTATATCTTGAACAAATTGAACATGAAGTTGTCGTGCTGCTGCGGCGGGCCGATTTTAAAAAAACGCTCGACGGTTCGCCGGTCAAGGCTCTAGGTTGGCGGAAAAAATAAAAAGAGGCCGGCCCGCAGCCTAGCTCTCTTTTCGCTTGTCGATCGCCTCGGCCATCGTCTTGTCGGTCAGATGCGCATAAATTTGCGTCGTCTCCGGCGAGGCGTGCCCGAGCTGCTCTTGCGTTTTATACAAGTCGTTGCTGAGATAATAGTCTGTCGCAAACGAGTGACGCAGCTTATGTACGGACAAGAACGGCTTGCCGAATCGTTTGGCGTACTTGATCACCATCTCTTGGATGGCCCGTTTGGTCATTCGTTCGCCTTCTTTTTTGCCGTTGGCTATGGCAAGGAAGAGGGCTTTTTCTTTGCGCGGCGCCTTGTATTGCGTTTGCCGCAGCTCCAAGTATCTCGTCAGATCGTCAATCGCTTCATTACGGAAATAGACCGGGGTCTTAAACGAGTCGTCGTTTTTCCCTTTGCGGTATACATGGGCAAGCTTTTTCTTCAAATCCAGATCGTCCACATTCAGATTGACGACTTCGGAAACGCGCAGCCCGGAGTTCAGCACGAGCGAGACGATGCAGGCGTCGCGCACTTTATTCAGCTCATAAAAATACAGCGCCTGCTTGTTATTGGCGACATCTTCTCCGTACCCGCGATGGACGTATTCCATGAATTCGTAAATTTCATGTTCCTGCAGCAGCTTCCCCTCCAGCTTGGCCGCCGTATCCTTCGGCTTTTGCGTCCGCTTGATCTCGACCTTAGCCATGACGTTGCGCTTCAGCAGCGGATAAAATTGTTCGTCCTCCGCGATCTGGCTTAAATAGTGGAACAGCGAGCGAAGCGAAGAGAGCTTGCGGGAAATCGTCGTTTTGCTGTTGGCGTTTTCGGTACGCGTAGCCAGAAACATCCGGAAATTGTCGATGCTCTCCATATGCAGCTTCTCCAGCGACTCCAGGGGAACGTCCTTGATCGCCGATCCTTCGGCCAAGCCCTCGGCCAACAGCCAGGATAAGAACGTCTCGTAATCCCGGACATACTCCAGCAGCGAAGAAGGGGACAGGTCGGGGAGCTTGTAGTTAATAAATTTTTCGACGTACCAAGGCATGGACGGAATGCGTTTGTCCAGCTCTTGGCGGTCTTTGACCTTCAGTATATTCATTAGACGCACCTCAATGTTTACATAAAAATGGAAACGACAGTTCTACCTTTAAGTATAGTACAGCCGCCCGATTAAGGGTAGCCCATGACGATTTTGCAAGGATGCATGAGAAGGAAAGCATTGATCCATACTATCCTTTGAAACGACAAAGGGGGTTCGTCATGTTCAAATTCAGGAAACAATCGATGGTTTGCGCATTATCCGTTGTGCTGCTGGCGGGAGCGGCGGCAGGCTGCGCCAAAAATCAGGCTGCCCAGCCTTCGCCGAATCAAGGCGGCACGGCGCGCCAGCAAACGGTAAATCAGTCGCCGACTACAATTCAAGACAGCCGGATCATGGTAGCCAATCAGGCGGCGGAAAAAATCGCCCAGCTTCCCGGCATCAAAAGCGCCAATGTGCTGGTCACTCAGCACAACGCTTATGTAGCGGCGATCTTAAAGGATACGACCGTGCGCCAGGTATCGCAGGATGTGGAAAATCAAATCGCCCAGCAGGTCAAATCGTCCGATCCTAACATACACAATGTGTATGTTTCGACCAATCCGGATTTTGTTCAGCGCGTCAACACCTATGTCGCCGACGTCGGTGCAGGGCGGCCGGTTTCCGGGTTTGTGAACGAGTTTGCCGAGATGGTAAAACGGGTATTTCCGACCGCACACTGATTGGCGTTGGCCTTTAAGAAAAGCCGTGCCAGGAAGGATGTCCTTACGGATGCTTTCCTTTGGTACGGCTTTTTGCCGTTCGGAGGGAGCGGGCGCCTTAGGGCGGAAGGAGCAACGAAAGGTCTGTATATTAATGGGATTTCATGCTATGATGGGCATTAGATTGACCGGAAGAAAGGCGGTTTGCCGCGCTAAAAGCGAGCGTCTTGCGGCAGTTCTGCAAGCGATTGCAAAAATGAACGCGTACCGCAATTTTATTCTAATTA
This sequence comes from Paenibacillus doosanensis, assembly GCF_025060755.1. Classification (GTDB taxonomy): domain Bacteria; phylum Bacillota; class Bacilli; order Paenibacillales; family NBRC-103111; genus Paenibacillus_S; species Paenibacillus_S doosanensis. The sequence continues at coordinate 55,897 of NZ_JANYUY010000023.1, read as the reverse complement.
TAAATCATCATGCAGGAGGACTTCCGATGCAGCTGAGTCAAATTCAATCCATGGCGCAAACGATTGCCGGCAATGTGAACAAAGTTATAGTAGGGAAAGAGGACGTCATTGACAAGCTTCTTATTGCCATGATCGCGTCGGGGCATGTTTTGTTGGAGGATGTGCCCGGCACCGGTAAGACGCTGTTGGCCAAGGCGATGGCCAAATCGATCAACGGCAGCTTTAAGCGCATTCAGTTTACCCCCGATTTGCTTCCTTCCGATTTAAGCGGAATCAATTACTATAATCAGAAGCATTCCGAGTTCGAGTTTCGGCCGGGTCCGCTGTTTACGAACATTTTGCTGGCGGACGAAATCAACCGGGCGACTCCGCGAACGCAGTCGAGCCTTCTGGAATGTATGGAAGAGCGGCAGGTCAGCATCGACGGGGAGACGAAAGAGCTGGGGCGGCCGTTTCTCGTCATTGCGACGCAAAACCCGGTGGAAAACCAGGGCACGTTCCCGCTGCCGGAAGCGCAGCTGGACCGCTTTTTATTTAAAGTGAAAATGGGATACCCGACGACCGAACAGGGATTGGATATTTTGAAGCGGTTCAAGAGCTCGAATCCGCTCGAGGATATCGCAAGCGTCGCCGAAGCGGCGGACATCGCCGCGGCGCAGCGAAGCTATTCGCAAGTGGCGGTAAGCGACGAGCTGATGTTGTATTTGCTGCGCATCGTCGAGAAAACGAGAACGCACGGCGATGTGGCGACCGGCGTGAGCCCTCGCGGCAGCCAGGCGCTGCTGAAGGCTGCGCAGGTGCACGCCCTGCTCAGAGGCAGAGATTTCGTCATTCCGGACGATGTGAAACGGATGGCGGGACCGGTGCTCGCGCATCGGATCATCGTCAGGGGCGCGTTCCGCTCGCAGCAAGACGCCGCCGAAGCGATCGTGGCTTCGATTCTGCAAGAGGTGGCCGTGCCGACCGAATCGGATTTGGTGAATCAGGAATGAGCATCGGCTGGGTCCTATTTATCAGCTTTCTGATCGTACTGCTGCAGATGCTGTTATTCCGCTGGTTCGGCGACCGGGGACTCAAGTACCACCGTTATTTTAATAAGAGAGCTTGTTATGAAGGCGAAGAGGCGGAGATGATCGAACGGATTGCCAATCGCAATCTGCTCCCGGTGCCGTGGCTTCGGCTGGAGTCGCTGATTCATGCGGGGTTGAAATTTTACAGTCAGGCCAATCTCGATATTAACGACGGCTCCATGTTTCAAAATCATAAGAGCCTGTTCAGCCTGATGCCTTATACGCAAATTACGAGACGTCACCGGATTCGCTGTCTGAAGCGGGGCTGCTACAGGCTGAGCACCGCTTCGCTCACTTGGGGCGATCTGCTCGGCCTGCACCGCAGCACGCTGAAGCTGACGCTGGATGCGGAGCTGCTCGTCTACCCGAAGCCGGCCGAGCTGGATGAGCTGCAGCTGCCGTCCCACAGCTGGCAGGGGGATATAACCGTGCGCCGCTGGATCGTTGAGGACCTGTTCATGATTTCCGGCGTTCGCGAATACCGGTACGGCGATCCGCTGAACGGCGTCAACTGGAAGGCGACGGCGCGAAGCGGCAAGCTGCAGGTGCATCAGCGCGATTATACGGCCGATCACCGGCTTATGATTTATTTGAACGTCGAGGATCATGAGAAAATGTGGAGCCAGGTGAACGACGAGCCGCTCTTCGAGTACGGCCTGTCCTGCGCGGCGGCTATCGCCGAATATGCGATTCGCCAAGGCATGGAAGCCGGCTTTGCGACGAACGCTTATTCCGTCGACGCCCCGAAGGAGCCGGTGCGGGTCGAGCCGGGCAGCGGTACGGAGCAGCTGACGCTGCTGCTGGAGACGATGGCCAAGGTCGTCGTCGCCCGCAGCATCCCGTTCGATACGCTGCTGGAGGAAGAAGCGGCCGACGCTTACGTAAGGCATCGGGACATCCTTATTATTTCGGCTTATGTGAGCGAGAAGATGGAGGGGCCGATCGACGAGCTGAGGCGCAACGGAAACGCCGTGGAGCTGTTTCTATTGAAGAAGCCGGCGGAGGCAGAAGAGGAAGGCGCAGCCGCAGAAGAAGCGGCTAACGCTGCCAGGAAAGCGGGTGAACCGGCATGAACATAAATTCGAAGGGACGCGAGCTCGGAACGGTAACGCTCAAAGGCTGCATCGAGCTGCTGCTGGCGCTGCCTCCGGTGCTGATCGCCGCCGTCTTCCTTGCTCCGGAGGCTGTCCGCTGGGCGTGGCTGTGCACGCTGCCGTTGGGTTATGCAGCAGGCTGCGCGCTGCGTCTGGCGCTGCCGATTACCCGTTCGTATCAGCTTATCTTCGTTTCGCTGCTGCTCGCGGCGGCTCATTGCTGGCTGTTTTTCGGGGATGCCTATGTATCTTATGCGCTGCTTCCGCTCGGCTTCATTGCCGTCTACAGAGGAATCCGGCTCGTAACGGAGCCGTGGCGTTATTTCTTTCCCGTCAGCTTCTATGTGATCGGAATGATCGTTTATTTTGCCGCAGCGATCGTCGTTCCGTTCCAGCCGGCGCTTGCGCCTTACGGCACGTTGTTGACCTGCGCCGGACTGGTTGCGCTGGCGGTGACGCTGCTCGTCTCCAACGAATCCAATATGAAGCAGGAGACGCTGTCGGGAGGCAAGGAGCCGGTCATTGCCAAGGAGATGCTGTGGAAAAACCGGCTGCTAATCGTGCTGCTGATGGCCGTTATTATGGTCGTCCTGCTGCTGCGCAGCCTGTACCATGCGTTTTTATGGCTCAAACAGCAGCTGCTGCTTCTGCTGGCGCAGCTGCTGAGCCGAGATGGCGAGCAGGCTCCCGCGCAGCAGGAAACGGCGCCGAAGCCTCCGCCGGCCGATTTGGGCGGAGCGGGCGAGCCGGCGGCATGGATGGTATGGCTGGAGAAGCTGATGTATTACGCGGTCGGAGCGATTGTTGCTATAGCGCTGCTGGCCCTCGTTTATTTGATCGTCCGCCGGATTCCGGCCGTGATCCGCCGATTGTACGCATGGCTTGCGGCGAGGCTGCAGTCGCGCGAAGAGGGGATGAGCCGGATCGGCTACGAGGATGATGTGGAGAGTCTGGTTGATTGGGATCAGTGGAACGGCAAGCTGCTCTCCCGATGGAAGCGCCTGTTTTCCGGAACGGACAAAGCGAAGTGGGAGGAGCTTCAGGATAACGCCGAGCGGGTCCGCTACTTGTACCGCAGCTGGCTCGGACATTCGATTCGCAGAGGCTACCGGTTTCAGAAGCATCTGACGCCGCAGGAAACGGGGCGCGAGGTGGAGGAGTGGAGCGGTAAGCCGGGAAGCGCTTCGTCTTCGCTGCTGGCCTTGTACGAGCGGGTTCGGTACGGCGGCAAGCAAGCCGGAGACGAGGAAGTGCTCGCGGCCAAAACGTTTGCGGACAAGAAATGACGGCGCTCGCTTTTCATTGCCGGGACAACGTGGTAAAATGCTTGGAAAAGAGTGTCAAGATAGATGGAAGGATGAGTCCGCTGATTACGATATTGCAAGCCGCTATGACATACAGCAAGGAAGAAGGGTATGTCGGTAAAGTCGAGTTTCAAGTACAAGATCATAAACTGCCTTATGAAATGACGTTATACAGCAAGAGCGGGAGGGATTGGAGCTACGGGCTGCATTTTCTGAACGAATCGGGCAGCGAGGAACAAATTCTCGAAGTGGAGGACTTGCTGGAAGAGAACGACGAATGGTTCGATTTTCTCGTCGACGCGGCCAAAAGCAAGCTGCAGTCTTAAGTTCAAACCTATAACATATTTCCAGAAGACCCAGCGATTTTTGCGCTGATTACGGGTCTTCGGCGACGAAAAGCCGACCTTGCAGGGTCGGCTTCTTGGCGTTGTTTACGCGCACTCAAAATGTTTCCCTTGACAAAAATATTTAGCCGAGTACAATCGAATCATAGGAACATTTATTTCATGGCATCATATACATGAACATGAGAACGGGTCTTCGCCAACTTAAATGTTGCACTAGGACAAAAATGTTAGCCCGGCGCATGCCGATACGATAGAAGAGGTGACATCTTATGAGTGAAAAAGCGCATATTAAACATGTAGCCGAAGAAGGCTGGAAATTATCGCGCAACCAGCCTACGCTTCCGGAAGTATACCGCTCGCTGAAAATACCGAAGAGCGGGTCGTGGATCAAGAAGTTTATGGCTTTTGTAGGACCCGGCTATCTGGTTGCCGTAGGGTATATGGACCCGGGCAACTGGGCGACGGACATCGCCGGCGGTTCCTTGTTCGGATATTCGCTGTTATCCGTTATTCTGATTTCCAATCTGATGGCCGTTCTGCTCCAGGCGCTGGCCGGCAAGCTCGGCATCGTCACCGGCAGAGACTTGGCCCAGGCATGCCGGGATCATTACAGCAAGCCCGTCGCCTTCACCTTATGGATATTATGCGAGCTGGCCATTGCCGCCTGCGATTTGGCGGAGGTCATCGGTTCGGCCATCGCCTTGAAGCTGCTGTTCGGCATACCGCTCGTCTACGGGGTGCTGATTACCGCAGTTGACGTTCTCGTCGTGCTGCTGCTGCAGAATAAAGGCTTCCGGTTTATCGAAACGCTCGTCATCGTGCTGATCGTGACGATCGGCGGCTGCTTCCTGACCGAGATTATTCTTTCCAAACCGGAAATCGGCGGCATTATGAAAGGTTTCGTTCCAACGACCGAAATTGTTACCAATCCGATGATGCTCTATATTGCCATCGGGATTCTCGGAGCGACCGTCATGCCGCATAACTTGTACCTCCATTCGTCGGTCGTGCAGACGAGACAGATCGAGCAGACGAGGGAAGGCAAGCGCCAGGCGATCAAATATGCGACTTGGGATTCGTCGATCGCTTTGTTCTTTGCTCTGTTCATCAACGCGGCGATTCTTATTTTGTCGGCGGCTACGTTCCACCGGGCCGGAATGACGGAGGTTGCGGAGATCGAGGATGCGTATCAGTTGCTCACCCCGATACTCGGAACGGCTCTCGGCAGCATTCTGTTCGGCGTCGCGCTGCTCGCCTCCGGTCAGAACTCGACGTTAACCGGCACGCTGGCCGGCCAGATCGTCATGGAAGGCTTCCTGAACATCCGGCTTCCCGGCTGGCTGCGCCGCCTCATTACCCGGATGATCGCGATTATTCCGGCCGTGATCGTAACGATCGTCGCCGGAGAGAGCGGAACGGCGAAGCTGCTCATATTGAGCCAGGTCATCTTGTCGCTGCAGCTGTCGTTTGCGGTCGTCCCGTTGGTCAAATTCACCAGCGATAAGAAGAAGATGGGGGAATTCGCCAATAAAGGCTGGCTGAAGGTGCTGGCTTGGGTCGTGACCGTCATCATCGTCATACTCAACGTCTACTTGCTGTATCAAACGATTTTCCAATAATATCATTCTTGTGCACTTATCCTTAAAGGCCGGACTTGTCTTCTTGCAGAGACAGGTTCGGCCTTCGTTCGTTTAAGGGAATAAGGAGCGCCGCTTTATAGGCTTTGACTATCAAATTCATAGAATATATATATTTTTCCAGCCGTACCGCCGGCGCCTATAATAGTAATAACAGCCTGAACAGTGATTGGAAGATCAAATGGACGCCGCAGCGGACACCTTTTCACCCATTTTAACTCCAACGATACGGAAAGGATGAGATAAAGGATGAGCGACAAAATCAAAGTTCAATTTGACGAGGCAGCGCAAAGCTATGACCGCGAGCGGAGGAAGCTGATTCCCTGCTATGACGATTTTTACGGAACGGCCGTGCGCTGGCTGACGCTGGAGAAGGAGAATCCGCGCATCCTCGATCTGGGTGCCGGCACCGGATTGCTGGCGGCCTTGGCGAAGGAGCGCTACCCGGAGGCGCGGTTCACATTGGCCGATCTGAGCGGCACGATGCTGGAGACGGCGAAGAAGCGATTTGCGGGAGACGACAGCGCCGAATTCATCGAAGCCGATTATACCCGCCATTCGTTCCGAGGCCGTTATGATGCGGTCATCTCTTCGCTGTCGATTCATCATTTATCCCATCCGGAGAAGCAGGCGCTGTTTTATAACATTTACGATTGGCTGGAGGACAGCGGAATTTTCATTAACGCCGATCAGGTGCTGGGTCTTACACCTTATATCGATTCGATGTACAAGCGGCAGTGGGAGAGCTGGATTCGGGGGAACGGCTTGCCGGAGGAAGCGGTAGACCGGGCGATAGAGCGAAGAAAGCTGGATCAGAACGCGACTGTGGGCGATCAAATCCGCTGGATTCGCGAAGCGGGCTTCGTCGATGTGGATTGCGTCTATCAATATCATGATTTCGGCGTCTTTTTCGCCAGAAAAGTACGATAAATAGAACTAGCGGCCGTCAGGAGCATTCCTGGCGGCTTTGTTCTTGTTTAGGAGACACAGTGCGGTTGCGAGCGGTGGCATTCGACAAAAAAGTCAAAATCGTCGGCAATGTAATCAAAATACCGTTAAATATTTTGCCAAGCCATTGATTATAATAAACTCAACATTATTGAAGTTGAGGTGATTGCAACATGAATTCGAATTCGTCTGCCGCAACCGCGGAGAAACGGATACCTAAAAAGCGCAATGGCGGATTGCAGCGCAAAGAAACGTTGGCCGGCTTCCTGTTCGTCAGTCCGATGCTGATCGGCGTCACGATTCTCGTACTGCTTCCTATTATTGCAACCTTTATACTGAGCTTCTCGGATTGGAATTTCATTATGGGCTTTAACGGGTTTAAATGGGCCGGCCTGGATAACTTCCGGAAGCTGGCCACGGACGCTACGTTCCTGAAATCATTTATTAATAATGCGATTTTCCTGCTCACCGTACCGATTTATTTGATTGTTTCTCTGGTGCTCGCCATCCTGATCGATAAGAGCGTGTACTGGAAAGGCTATTTCAAGGTCGCTTACTTCATGCCTTATATTTCCAGCGTGGTGGCCGTCGCCGTCGTATGGCAAGTGCTGTTCCATCCGTCCGTCGGACCGGTTAACATGTTCCTGGAATCGATCGGTATCTCGAACCCGCCGAAATGGCTGGCCGATCCGAACTACGCGCTGATCTCGATGATGATGATTTCCGTCTGGATGTCCATCGGATTTAACATGATCGTCTACATCGCCGGCCTGCAATCGATTCCAAAAGATCTGTACGAAGCGGCCGATATCGACGGGGCGTCGAGCTGGGTGAAATTTAAGAACATTACGCTTCCTTTGCTGTCTCCGACGACATTCTTCCTGCTCATCACAGGGATCATCTCGACCTTTAAAGTATTCGACCTGATCGCCGTATTGACGCAAGGCGGACCTATCCAGTCGACGACGATGATCGTATGGTATTTGTACGACACCGCGTTTACGAACTTGAAACTCGGCTACGCATCGTCCATGGCGACTGTACTGTTCCTGTGCGTGCTGGTCATTACGTTCCTGCAATGGATCGGTCAGAAGAAATGGGTTAATTATTAAGCGGCGGGAGTGCCGCTGAACAAAAAAGAGGTGGGAATGTTATGAGGGAGCCTTTAAGCCTCAGAAAAACGATTGTAACGATTATTATGTTTGCTGTCAGTCTATTGTTTCTATTGCCTTTTTTCTGGATGCTATCCGCATCGTTCAAGGTCGAATCCGACGTCTTTAACTTTCCGATCGAATGGATTCCTAAGCATTGGAACGCGCTCGCCAACTATAAGGAAGTCTGGTTCGGGAAATATCCGTTCTACCTGTATTACTGGAACTCGATTAAAATTACCGTTGTTACGACGCTGGTTTCGGTTACCGTATCCGCTTTGGCTGCATACGGCTTCTCCAAAGTACAGTTTGCGGCGAGCAAATGGCTGTTCTTGATCGTGCTGACGACCTACATGGTTCCTTCGCAAGCCGTATTGGTGCCGCAATTTATTTTGTACCGTTACATCGGTTTGTTCGATAATCATATCGGACTTATCATCATCGGCAGCTTCAGCGTTCTCGGCACGTTCATGCTTCGCCAATTTTTCATGGGGCTGCATAACGACTTTATCGAGTCGGCCAAAATCGACGGCGCGGGCCATTGGAAAATATTCTGGTTCATCGCGATGCCGCTCGTGCGTCCCGCGGTTGCCACTTATGCGATCCTGCGTTTTATTTGGACCTGGAACGACTATCAAAACGGCCTTATTTTCCTTCGTACCGATAAATTGTTTACAATTCAGCTGGCGATGCAAAAGTTCACTTCGATTAGCGGCGAATTTTACTCGCTTATTATGGCCGGCGCCGTATCGGCGATTCTGCCGCTCCTGATTATTTTTATCATCGGTCAAAAAAATGTTATCGAAGGTATAGCTATGGGCGGGGTTAAAGGATAATAAAGAAGCGAGAAGTCAAAAAAATTGTAAAAAAGTCAATATTCGAGCATGGTTGTTTCGGCGGCAATTGGTACAATCACATGGAAAGCTAAAACAAACATAGCAGTGTCCATTTGAAGGAGGGTACTTAGAGATGAACAAAAAAGTAGGAGCCGGTGTATTAACCAGCGTTATGGCGCTTGGCGTATTGGCAGGCTGCGGAGGCGGCGGAACGGGCGCCGGAGAACAGAAGGACGCGCAAGGCGGCGCCGCTTCCGGCGGTACGACAGAGCTTCGGTTATATACTTACGGCACGGAGCAAGCCTATAACTGGTCGCAAACCGTAGCTGCATACGAAAAACAAAATCCCGGCATTAAAGTTAACGTGATCGGATTAAGCGACAAAGGCGACACGCAAGAAGCTTTGAAAAAGCTCGACTTGGCCGCAGCCTCCGGCGAAGCGATGGACGTTCTCATGTTCAGTGACGCGGCCAGCTACTCGCAGCGCGTAGCGCTCGGCATGGTCGCTCCGATGGACGATTACATTGCCAAAGACGGCTTCAAGGTGACCGACGATTATAAGGTCGATACGAAAATTAACGGCAAGTATTACGCGCTTCCGGGCAAATTCAATCCTTGGTACGTTCTGCTGAACAAAAACATGCTGGATGAAGCGGGACTCAAAGTGCCTACCGATTGGACTTGGGACGATTTCATGGATTACGCCAAGAAGATGACGAAGGGCGAAGGCGCGAACAAAGTGTACGGCACGTACTTCCACGGCCCGCAAAACGGCGGCTGGGTCGAATACGCGAAGCTGGCTTTGGAAAACCAAGCGGATAATCCGGATTTCATCAAAGCGGACGGATCTTCCAACCTGGACAACCCGCTGTTCAAGAAATCGCTTGAAATTCGTCTGAAAATGGAGAAGCAAGACCAATCCGCTACTCCGTACACGGACATGCTTTCCCAAAAGCTGAACTACCGTACGCAATTCTTTAACCAAAAAGCGGCTATGATCGCTATCGGCAGCTGGATGAACAGCGAGCTGGGCGGCACGGATCAAGTTCCGTTGAACTTCAATATCGCCGTAGCTCCGTTCCCTAAAAACAACGCCGGCGATCAAGGCGGATATTCTCCGGTTGCTACGGACTATGTCTCCGTTGCGGCAAGCTCCAAGCATAAAGACGAAGCTTATAAATTCATCCGCTGGTATACGACGGAAGGCCAATTGGTACAGGGCAAAAACGTACCGGCATGGAGCAAAGTGAAGCAGGAAGACATGAGCAAAATCATCGACACCATTTTGAGCGGAACGAAAAATCCGGAGAAAGTCGACAAAGCTTCTTTGATCAGCGTACTGGGCGCTTCCAAATCGGGAACGATCGTACCGCCGGCCACATACCAAGCCGAGATCAACAAAATGGTTAACGAAGAGTTCGAAAAAATGGTACTGGGCAAACAAGACCTAGACACTACGGTGAAAGCCGCTCAAGACCGCATTAACAGCATCATCGCATCCAATAAAAAATAATGGATGTGGTATAATACGAAGAAGGGGTAGAATCTCATCTGCCTCTTCTTTTGTTCGTTTCTTCTTACATTTAATGGAATAGGGGGGCTATCGTGCATACAAGAAAGCTGCGGCAATGGTTATCCTCCCGTTCTTTCCGTTTCAGGCTGATGCTCGCTTCGGTCATATGCATATTGATTCCGACATCGATTACGCTGACTACATACAATTACTTCACCCAGGATGCCGTTAAAGATCAGGCGATTTCGAATTCGCAGGAATCGATGCAGCTGGTGAATAACTATGTGACCAATTCGCTCAAATATATGCTGAACATCGCCAACCTCATCCAGATGGATTCCGGCATGTCGGCCATCATGAAGAAAAGGGCCATGGGCGAAGGATATACGGGACCGAATGCCGAGTACGAGGAGTTCAGCGACCGGGATAAGATCGTCAAGCAGATCGAAAATATGATCAATAGCGGAGAGCAGGGATCTCTGCTCGATTTCCATACTTATGTCACGGTGCTGCTGTCCAACGGAGATTATTATTCGACTTACTCGGTGAACGAGTACAATCCTATCGATATGACTCGCGAGCCGTGGTTTTCGCAAACGAAAAATTTATACGGCTTCAATTCGCTTTGGGTCGGTCCGAGCCCGACGGTGTTCGAGTCGGAGAAGAAGAAAAATCCGTACCAGCTCTCGGTCATCCGAACGCTGCGCGAACAGAACTCATCTTTTATTTTCGGTTATGTGGTCGTGACGGTCATGGAAAATCAAATTAATCACAATTTCGAGAGGCTGGTCGGCAACCAGGACTTTATGATCGTCGATTCCGATAATGTCATTGTGTCCAACAACGATTCGGACAAGATCGGCGGGCCGCTGAATCTGCCGGATTTGCCTGCGGCCACGGATCAAATTACGACCGAATTGGTCAAGGTGGACCACGAAGACTACCTGGTCACTCAGCAATCGCTGTTTACGGGGTGGAAGCTCGTGTCGTTAACGCCGTATAAGAAGGCGGTATCCAAGATCAATTCGATTTTCAGCAAAGTGTTTACGTTCCAGTTCGTTTGCTTTATTTTATTTTTGCTGCTGCTCCTGTATTTGCTGCGGACGTTCACCAAGCCGCTGGTCGGACTCGGGAAAGTGGCGATGACGGTACAGAAGGGCAATTTGCAGGTGCGTTCGAAAATCCGCGGCGAGGATGAGATCGGGCGGCTCGGCTTCTGGTTCGATCAGATGCTGGACCGGATTCAGGAGATGATTCAGGAAATTTCGGTGACGCAAGCGCGTAAGCGCAAGGCGGAGCTGGACATGCTGCAGGCGCAGATCAATCCGCATTTTTTGTTCAATGTGCTGAACTCGATCCGGATGAAAGTGATGTTTCGCGGAGACAAGGAAAGCGCCGAAATGATCGGTTCGCTGTCCAAGCTGCTGCGAATGACGATCAATCAGGAGAAGAGCATTATCACCCTGCACGAAGAAATCGAAATCGTTATGGATTACACGCAGTTGATGAATATGAGACAAAAAGAGAAAATTGTGATCGAAACGGACGTCTCGGCGGATTCGCTTCTGGAGAAGGTACCGCGGTTTTTCCTGCAGCCGCTGATCGAGAATGCGCTCATTCACGGCTTGAATCAGGCGGCGGGAATTATCCGCGTCGAAGCCCGTAGAGAAGGGCATATGCTGATCGTCGCCGTCGAAGATAACGGCTCGGGGATGGATTCAGGCACGCTGAACAAGCTCCGCGACAAGCTGGCGGCCAGGCGCGCTCCGGACCCTGTGGATGGCGAGTCTCACCGGGGATTTTCCGGCATAGGCCTGCTCAATGTGAACGAACGGATGCTGATGACTCACGGCGAAGGCTTTCATATGCAGGTCGACAGCGAGCCGGGTGCGGGCACCCGCATCACGATGTTTATCCCGAGCCTGGAGGTAACGTAACCATGTATAAAGTAATGTTAGTGGACGATGATTATCCGGTTTTGGAATTTTTGTCCGAAACGATCCATTGGGAGGACTTCGGACTTACGCTCCAGGGCTGCTGCGAGAACGGCGCGATCGCGCTCGAACAGGCGCAGCGGGACATGCCGGACATCCTGATTACGGATATCGGCATGCCGAAGATGGACGGCTTAGAGCTGATCGGCAAGCTTAAGGAGATTAAGCCGAATCTGCGGGTGGCGATCCTCTCCTGCCATAATGAATTTCATTACGCCCAGCAGGCGGTGAAGCTGAACGTGCAGGATTACGTGCTGAAGGATACGCTCGATCCGGCCGATCTGGAGAAACTGCTTCAGCAGTTCAAGATCAGCTTGGATCAGGAGGAGCGCGTTCAGACGCATCAGCATCAGCTGCAGCATATGGTCGACCGCAACCAAGAGATGCTCAAGGAAAAATTTATCCGCCGCACGCTGCAGCAGCCGATTCTCGATCCGCAGGGCTGGATTGCCGAGGCCCAGTCGTTCCGGCTCGATCTTGCGGGCGTGTCCTGCCTGCCGATTCTCGGCTATGTGAACGAATATCGGGAAGCTCAGCAGCGGTTTATGTCCGACGATATATTGCGCTTTGCGATCGATAATATTATCAGCGAAGTCAGCGGACGGGAGGAGACGCCTGCCGTTCATTTCGCCTACGGCACGAAGGAATCGATCTTCCTGTACCCGTTTCATTCGACGCTCAAGGTCAACCCGTTTGACGTGGCGGCAGAGCGGATAAAAGGCATCCAGAATGCGTTGAACAAGTATATTAAAATTTCGATGTCGTTCATTATCGGCAACATATGCCACCATCCCGAGGAGATTAAAAGCAATTTAAAGGAGCTGTTGTCGAGCAGGGTGCAGCGGTTTTATATGGACGAAGGCTCGATCGAGAAAAAGCGAACGTTTATCCAGGGGGATATGGATTTATTTTCCTGGTACGATCAGGCAAGCACGGAGTTAAGAGAAATGATGCTGGCCAAAAATACGGAGAAAATCGTGCCGACCGTCGAGCATTGGATGGATTTCTTGAAGGAGCACGCCTTCGAGCCGGAGAAAGTCAAAGACTGGGTGCTCAAGCTGCTGCTCGATTTGAAGCTGAAGCTGCAGTCGCTGCAGTATTTCCGCTCGACGTATGCGGTCGATATTTTGCATAAAGAAATTTTGGAGATCGATTCGCTGTTCGAGCTGAAAAAATGGATGATCGATCATTTTCAATCGGTCATATCTTTGGCCAACGAGCTGGGCGATCAAAGCAAGCGGTCCGAGGTGGTGCAGGCGATCCACTATGTGTCGCTGCATCTGGATAAACGAATCAGTCTGGAGGAAGTCGCCGATCATCTGTTTTTGAACAGCAGCTACTTCAGCCGGTTGTTCAAGAAGGAAACGGGGGAGACCTTCATCGAATACGTCACGCGGATGAAGATGAACCGGGCCAAGGAGCTGCTCGATCAGACGAGCCATCCCGTCGGCAAAATTTGCGAAATGCTCGGCTACGACAATCAGAGCTATTTTATTAAAATATTCAAATCGTCCGTAGGCGTCACGCCGATGGAATACAGAGGTCAAAAATCGTCTTGAGAAAGTAAAAATAGTCCTATAGTTTCCGGCGAAAAAGCGGTAGTATGGATATAATCATTCCAACTACTACGGAGGAAACCGATGAACATCGACCAATTGAAACCGTTCTTGCAGGATGCGGCAGAGAAGGAATCGTTATTGTTTCAAGCCGGGGAGCAGGCTTCCTGGTGGAAGCGGGTCCGGCACGCGGAAGGCTATGGGCCCATGATCGACGAAGTGCGCAAGGAAGGGGAAGCTTTGCTCTCGCAGGAGGCTCCGGTCTTATCTTATCGTTTATTCAGCATATTCAAGGAACGCGGCACGAGGCTGGAATACGAACGCGTCTACTTCGAAAAGCGCAAGCGGCTGAATACGTTCGCGATCATGGCTTTGCTTGAGCCGGAACGCGAAGATTATATGGCGGCGCTTCAGGAGACGATATGGTCGATTCTGGACGAATATACCTGGTGCCTGCCGGCCCATGTGGGGGCGGCGTCGGAATCGGTGTCGGAGGCGGAATATTCGCTGAACGACCCGTCCGGATGGCTGAAGGGCAACGCTCAGGTCATCGATTTGTTTTCGGCGGAAACCGGCTTTGCGCTGAGCGAGATTGTAACGCTGATGAAGGACAGGCTGCCGCTGCTATTGCGCAACCGAATGAAGCATGAAGTGTACCGCCGCATTTTTTGGCCGTATATGCAGGGCGAGCCGTTTCATTGGGAGACGGCTACGCATAACTGGGCGTCGGTATGCGCAGGCTCCATCGGCGCCGCTGCGCTGCATTTGATCGGCGACGGGGACGAGCTGGCCGCCGTGCTCGAACGCGTCCTTCGGACGATGGACTGCTATTTGCAGGGCTTCGAGGCGGACGGGGCGACGACGGAAGGATACGGCTATTGGTATTACGGCTTTGGCTTCTTCGTATTTTTCGCCGATTTGCTGAAGAAGCGGACGGGTGGCTCAGTCAACCTATTCGCGAGCGAGAAAGTGCACCAGATCGCGCTGTTTCAGCAAAAATGCTTTATGAGCGGAACGAAGGTCGTCAATTTCTCCGACTCGATGCCCGATATTCACATTCATATGGGGCTTACGCATTATTTAAACCGGATTTATCCGGATGTCGCCATTCCGGAATTGCCGCTGCGCACGACCTATACGGAAGATCATTGCTACCGCTGGGCGACGGCGCTGCGCAATATCGTCTGGTTCCGCGAGGAAAAGGCTGCGGCCGGGGAGCCTTGGGACACGGCGACGTATTATTTGGAAGACGCCGAATGGCTTATTTCGCGGCATGTGAACGAGCGGGGCACGTTCTGCTTCGCCGCCAAGGGCGGGCATAACGCGGAGCCGCATAACCATAACGATCTCGGCCATTTCATTCTGCATGCCGACGGGGAGACGTTCCTGGCCGATCTCGGATGCGGCATGTACACGCAGCAATATTTCGGCGCGGAGCGGTATTCGTACTTGTGCAACGCTTCCGAGGGCCATTCCGTGCCGATCATTGACGGCAAGCCGCAGCGGGAAGGGGCCGGTTACCGTGCGAAGGTGCTCGGCGTATCGGTCGCTCCGGATACGGAACGGATGGAGCTGGAGCTGGCGGGCGCCTACGGCGATGAGCGGCTGCGTCAGCTGAAGCGAAGCTTCCTCTGGCATAAGCAAGAGCAGCCGGTGCTGACGATGGAAGACAGCTACGTATTCGGCGAAGAACCGGAGCAGATCGTCGAGAGGTTCATTACGATGACCGAACCGGATGTGTCCGGCGAGGACTTGACGATTCCCGGCGCGGGTCAGCGCCTTATTATCGATTACGATGCCAAGGAGCTTCAGCCGCATATCGTGAAGCTGTCCTTTGCCGATCATTACGGGATCGACAGGGACGTCTACGCCATCGATTTCAAGCTGCTGCATCCGAAGCGGGAATGCGCGGTTCAATTCCGTTTTCGTTTTGAGTCTTAATGTATGGGGGGAATCAAGCAATGAGTATCGAGTCTACGAAGGAATGGGCGGATAAGGCCTGGGAGCAGACGGTCAGGAAGGTAGGGAGAACGAGCGAGCGCATCGGAGCGGGATTTCCCCATGCCAGCGTGAACGGCGCCTACGTGCTGGAGCCCGCTTATTGGTGGACGGCCGGTTTCTGGCCCGGCCTGCTCTGGCTGCTGTACCGGGACACCAAGGACGAGCATTTCCAAGCGCTTGCCGAGCGCTGCGAGGAGCAGCTGGATCAGGTCATTATGGATTACTACAAGCTGGATCACGATATCGGCTTTATGTGGACGCTGACCAGCGTGGCCCGCTATAAGCTGCTGCAATCCGAGGATTCCAAGCGCCGCGCGCTGCTTGCGGCTACGCTGCTCGCAGGCCGCTTCAACGTGAAGGGCAATTTCATCCGCGCGTGGAACCCGTGGCGGGAAGGCGAGAACAATGCCGGCTGGGCGATCATCGACTGCATGATGAACCTGCCTCTCTTGTATTGGGCTTCCGAGACGCTGGCCGACCCTCGGTTTAAGCATTTGGCGATGGAGCATGCGGATACGGTGCTTGCCAACTTCATTCGTCCGGACGGCTCCGTCTACCATATCGTACGCTTCGATCCGGAGACGGGAGAGCGGGCGGAAGCGCTGGGCGGGCAGGGCTACGCCCCCGAGTCCGGCTGGTCCCGCGGCACGGCATGGGCGATTTACGGGATGGCGCTGAGCTACCGGTACACCGGGGAAGCCCGCTATTTGGACGCGGCCAAGAGGGCGGCGCATTACTTCATTTCGCAGCTGCCCGAGGATCATGTGCCGCATTGGGATTTCCGCCTTCCCGAGGGTGTGGCGAAGTACCGCGATTCCTCAGCGGGAGCGTGCGCGGCATGCGGGCTGCTGCTGATCGCGGACCAAGTCGATCCGCTGGAAGCGGCGTCGTACCGCAGAGCGGGCGAAGCGATTCTGCACTCGCTGTACGCCAATTACGGCGCATGGGATGACGAGCGGGAGGAAGGCTTGATTATGCATGGAACAAGCCATTATCCGGAGCAAAAAAATATGGATGTGCCGCTCATCTACGGCGATTATTTCTTCGTCGAAGGCTTGAGCAGGCTGAGAGGGAATACGGAGCTGTTCTGGTAAAAAAAAGCGTTCGGCTGTATCAACCGTGCGAAACCGAATAAAGAGTTGAAGGAACGGCTGTTTCCCGTTGTGAGGGAGCAGCCGTTTTTGTTCTTTTTAGACAGCGGTCGGAACCCCGTATCCTGCTTCCTCTCGATGCTAACGTACCGGTTTTCGGCAAGGATTTGGCCGCCGGCTGGGCGAGACGCCGCAGGACGGGCGGCGGGGAAGCCGTCATATAGGCTCGTCAAGCTGCGGTTCGCGCAGCTCTTGGCTCAGAAAGCGGTACAAGCGGCCGCCGGCCAGTCCTAGCGGATAGTTGGCCGCCTTGCAGGCGAGGCCGCAGGATATATCGGCCATGCGGCCGTTCAGCGGGAGCATCGCGGTTCCGTCCGGCGGCGGATTCAGCGCGGAATGGGGAATGAGCGCGATGCCGAGGCCGCTTTGGACATAATATTTCAGGGCGGCCATACTGCCGATTTCCATCGTGTCCGGCGGCGCGCTTCCTGCTTCTTGCAGCGCAATGTCCAGCTTGCGGCGATAAGGGCAGCCGGCCGATGTAATCAGCAGCCGGTGCTCGCGCAGCTCCGCGGGCGTTACGGACGGCTTGCTTGCCAGAGGATGGCGTTCCGGCACGAGCAGGACGAACCGCTCGATGTATAGCGGCTCGTAATACAGCTCGGAGCCGAGCTCCGGGGCGGAGCAAAGCGCCAGGTCCAGCTCTCCCCGGGCGACCCGTTCGCATAGCTGCGGCGAACTCGCTATTTCGACGGATACGCGGATGTTCGGCCAGCCGGAGACAAATCGCTGCAGCACAGCGGGCAAACGGTAGCTGGCGCAAGGCTCGACGACCCCGAGGCGCAGGTGTCCGGCTTCGCCGAGCTGCAGATCGGCGATACTCGATTGCAGCTGCTCCATTTGCTTGACAATGCTTTTGCTTTGCTCGTAGAACAGCCTTCCCGCTTCAGTCAGAGCGAGTTTTTTGCCGCGCTCGATGAGCTGCGCGCCTACATCGGATTCCAGCTTTTGCATCTGCATGGTGACGGTAGATTGCGCATAATTCATTTCCTCGGCCGCCCGGTGAAAGCTGCCTAATTCCGCGATCCGCTGAAAGGTTCGCAGCGTCTTGATATCCATCGGCCGATCCTCCTTAGAAATGGGTGAAAAAGCTCGCTGCGGCGCCCATTTGATTTTCCGGTTGAAATCCGGAGACAAAGGCGAACGCTACGCCTCACCTCTCCAGATTCAAATGGCCCCTCCGTTTGTTTTTCGCTGCACACATATTCAAAAAAAATGAACGAACTGTTTATATAATTCAATTATACAAAATGTCTAACCCGAGATAAACTGACATTGTAGCATTATGCAATAACAAATCGTTTGGAGGAGAGGATCAAGATGGATTGGAGCCGGAAAATTGCGCTTGTCACCGGAGGAGGGACCGGCATCGGGAGGGCGACGTGCCTGGCGTTAGCCGAACGGGGGGCGGCCGTTGCCGTCAATTATTCGCGTTCCCGCGAGGAGGCGGAGGAAACGGCGGACATCATCAACCGCGGAGGAGGCCGAGCCATAGCGATACAAGCCGATGTCTCGTGCGATGCCAAGGTGCGCTCGATGGTGGAGCACATTGTGCGGACATGGGGGACGGTCGATCTGCTCGTGAATAACGCGAGCGTTACGCGCCATATCCCTTTGGACGATCTGGAGGCGGCGGCGGAGGAAGTATGGGACGAGCTGTTCGACGTCAATGTGAAAGGAATGTTTTACTGCGCGCGAGCGGTCGCTCCGTGGATGAAGCAGAGCAAGCAAGGGGCGATCGTCAATGTCGGCAGCATCGCCGGCCTGAGCGGCTCAGGCTCGTCGCTGCCTTACGCGGTGTCCAAAGCCGCGGTGCATGGGCTGACCAAATCGTTGGCGCGCGCGCTTGCGCCGGAGATTACGGTAAGCTGCGTGGCTCCGGGCGCCGTCGCCACCCGCTGGTGGGAGGGGCGGGAGCAGCAGATGCGCCGGCTCGGCGGCAAGCTGCTGCTTCGGCGCATCGCGGAGCCGGGCGATATCGCACTCGCCGTATGTTCGGCGCTGGAGCAGCCGGCGATGACCGGCCAGATCATCACGGTGGACAGCGGGCAAACGCTGTAACGGCGGTGCCGACAGCGGCGCGGACTGCTGGCGATCTCTTGCCTCAACTCGGCGCATGGTTCTGCGCCGTCCGGCAGCCCGCGGGCCGTTTGCCGGCGCGGGACAAGGCGGCCAAAGCGCCCGCTGCACCGGCCGATTCGGACGGCTCGGCTCAGGAAGCGCCCGGTTCCGGCAGCATCTCGATGAAAGCGCGCAGCGCGCTGCTGACGAAGGAGTCCTTGCGGATGACGAATTCGGTCTTCATCCGCCGCAGCGGCTCGGGGAACGGATGCGCCCGCAAGGAGCCCTCCGCTTCCTGCTTGGCAATGACGGCCTGCGGCAGCAGGGAAATGCCGAGTCCCGCGGATACGCCGCCGATGATTGCCTCCAGCGTGCCGAATTCCATAATGACCGATTGCGTCAAATCGTTGGCGCGCAGCCATTGCTCGAGAAGCTCGCGGTATGTGCACCCGGCGCCGAGCGTAACGATCGGCTTCGTCATCGCCTCTTCGAGGCTCAAGACGGAAGCGGCCGATGCGATGACGAGCTCCTCCTCGAAGGCGGGCATCGCCAGCAGCTCGGGATGGGTGCACTCGCATCCGATGAAGGCGCCGTCGAGCTCGAAGCGCAGCACCTTCTCGATCAGCTGCGCCGTAGGCGCTGTCGAGAGCGACAGCAGCACGTTCGGGTAATGCCCGTAATAGGCGGTTAACAGCTTCGGCAGCCTTACGGCTGCCGCGGTTTGCGTGGAACCGATCATCAGAGGGCCGGCGGGCTCGGTCTTGGATGACAGCGCCTTGCCCGCTTCGTCCAGCAGGCCGACAATCTTGTCGGCATAATTCAGCAGCAGCTTGCCGCTGGCTGAGAGCGTCATCCCGCGGTTGTGGCGCTGGAACAGCTCGGTGCCGAGCTCGGATTCCAAATGCCGCACCCGGGCGGTCACATTCGATTGAACATAGCCTAATTGCTGGGCGGCTCTGGAGACGGACCCTTCGCGGGCCACGATTTGAAATATGCGCAGGTCGGCGCTTTCCATTCGTATTCGCACCTCTTTCCATGGTCATCGGCTTTTTTTGGTATCACAAATCGTGATACTCAATATCTATAACAATCATTATACATAATATCCATCCTCCGTTACAATAAACTCATTCTTTTCAACGGAGGGATTCGGCATGAACAAGTACAAATATGTGGGATTGGTCGTTCTTACCACATTCATTATGGGTATCGCGTTTCCGGTCGGCAAGATCGGGATGGACTATGCGCCGCCGTTTTTTCTAATGGGGCTTCGCTACGTGCTCGCCGGAGGGCTGCTCGCCCTGATCGCCGCCCGCAAGCCGCAGCCCCGCGGCATGAAGCAATGGGGCAGAGCCGCCGTCATCGGCCTCTTTCAGTCGGCCGGAGTGATGGGCTGCGTCTACTACAGCATGCGCTGGGTGACGTCAAGCGAGTCGGCGATCATTACATTCATGAACCCGCTGCTGGTTATCGTGCTCGGCACGCTCTTCACCGGCGCGTCGTACCGCAGAAGACAGTGGCTCGGCGTGCTGGCGGGCTTTATCGGCGTCGTTCTGACCTTCGGACTTCATTTCGAATTCCGTCCCGGGCTGCTGATCTGTTTCGCCGGAGCCGTATGTTTCGCCGCGGCCACGCTGCTGATCAAACGCTGGGGCGCCGCTTTCGATATGACGGTGCTTGCCGCCTATCAAATGGCGGCCGGAGGCATCGCGCTCCTTCTGCTTAGCACTATGACGGAGCGCCCGCATTTCGAGATGACCGTGACATCGGTCGCGGTGCTGGTGTGGCTCGTCGTAATCTGCTCCATCGTGCAGTTTACGGTTTGGTTTTACCTGCTGCAAAGCGGCGATCCCGCCAAAACGAGCTCGTTTCTGTTCCTCGCGCCGTTATTCGGAGTGCTCACCAGTTGGCTGCTGCTCGGAGAAAACATCCGCTGGTACGTCGGCCTGGGCGGGGCATGGATCGCCTTCGGGATTTTTCTGGTCAATTGGGAAGTTCGCTCAACAAGCCGCATTTTGCCGCAGCGTCCGGCAAAGTGACGGCTTTTTTTGCCGGTGGAGAAAAATAACAAAGAATCGATTCCAAAAATATTAGAATAATACCATAAATTCAAAACGGTTTTGATTAAGATGAGAGCGTAAACTTGATGAAAGCGGTTAATCGAATAAACGAATGGAAAGGAATGATTCTAATGTCACAACAGCATATGAACTTTGTGTTTTTTTTCCCGGACGAAATGCGGGCGGAAAGTATTGGCTGCTACGGTCACCCGTTAGTCAAGACCCCGCATCTGGATAATCTAGCCGCAGAGGGAGTGCGGTTCGATCAATGCCATGTGCAAAATACCGTCTGCTCGCCGTCCCGCTGCAGCCTGATGACCGGACTGTACCCGCATGTGTCCGGGCACCGGACGCTATGGCATTTGCTGCGGCCGCATGAGCCGAGCCTGTTCCGTTATTTGAAGCAAGCCGGTTATCAGATAAAATGGTTCGGCAAAAATCATACGTACTGCAACGAATATTTGGAGGAAATATTGGGAGACGAAGCGTATCAGACCAGGGAAGAACTGGAGAGATCGATGCGCGGCGAGTTCCGCTCCGAGAATCCGTTTGATCCGGACGATGAACGGTTTTACAGCTTTTTGCTGAAGCCGCATTCCGAGGGAGGGGAGGAGCCTACGGAGACCGAGCTGAGCGTGGAGAAGGCGATCCGCTTCCTGCAATCGGACGAAGCGCGCGAGAAGCCGTTCGTCCTGTTCCTGCCGACGCTGCTGCCGCATGCCCCGTACGTCGTGCCGGAGCCTTACTACAGCATGTACGATCCGGAAGCGCTGGCCCCGCTGAAGCCGTCCGGGCTGCCGGACAAACCGTCGTATCATGAGCTGATCCGTTCTTACCGCAGGCTGGACCGGATTACCGACGATACGCTGCGCAAGATTCAAGCGATTTATTTGGGAATGATCAGCTATGTGGACGATCAATTCGGGCGGTTAATGGAGGCGCTTTCTTCTCACGGATGGGAAGATAATACGACCGTGATCGTGTCGTCGGATCACGGCGACTATGCCGGGGATTACGGATTGGTGGAGAAATGGCCTAACGCGATGGAGGATTGTCTGACCCGCGTGCCCCTTATCGTGCGAGCTCCGGGCAACCGCAAGGGGCATGTCGTCCGCGAACAGGTGGAGCTGTTCGACATTATGCCGACGATGCTGGAGCTGGCCGGCACGCGGGCGGAGCACGACCATTTCGCCGTCTCCCTCGTCCCGCAGCTGTTCGGAGCGGCCGGCGATCCGGAGCGGGCGGTGTTTGCCGACGGAGGCTATAACAAGCGGGAGCCGCACTGCTTTGAAGGCGATCCGGTTCGGGACGCCTGGTTCGCGAACAATCCGGACAGCTTTTATTGGCCCAAGGCCAGGCAGCAGCAGGAGCATCCGGATAGCGTATGCCGCGCTACGATGCTAAGAACGATGCAGTATAAGCTGGTGAAGCGGACCGATGACGCAAGCGAGCTGTACGACTTGCAAAGCGATCCCGGCGAGCTGCACAACGTATATGACGATGCTTCCTACGCCGATATCCGGCGGCAGCTGGAGCAGAGGATGCTCGAATGGTATATCGAAACATCGGACATCGTTCCCCGTGACAGCAACATGGGCATGTTTATTTTGAAATAGACCGATTTCATGGCAAAGGGGACATCATCATGGCCAGCCGATTGAACTATAAGCAGGTGTTCAGTTACGCATCCGGCAATTTCGGGCTTAATTTGTTTTTCAGCTCCATCTCCACCTATCTGCTCTATTTCTATACCGACAATATGGGCATTACCGCGGCAGCGGCGGGCACTCTGATGTTCGTGGCGCAGCTGGTCAATCTGGTGACCAATCCGCTGATGGGTGTGCTGGTCGACCGGACGAACACGCGCTGGGGGAAATTCCGTCCGTATTTTTTGTTCGGCTGCGTGCCTTTGGCCGTTATCGGGCTGCTTGTGTTCTCCGTTCCGAGTACGGACGCATCCGGTAAAATCGTGTACGCCTACATTACGTACATTCTGTTCAACGTCATCTATTCGATTATTAACATTCCGTACAGCTCGACGCTTGCGGCGATGTCGGACGATTACTACGCCCGCTCCCGCATTTCCTCGATCAAGGTGTTCCTCGGCCAATTCGGCGGACTGATCGTCAGCAGCGCCACCTTGCCGATGATTCACTCGTTCTCCACGGAAGCCGGCGGTTTCCACGCGGTATATACGATGTACGGGGCCGTTCTTGTGATCACGATGCTGATTACTTTTTTCGGCACCCGCGGGGTCGGGCACCGGCCTCCTGTGAAGCCGCAAGCAGGGGGAGAAAGTGCGCCGCAGCTGACGCTGTCGAATCAGCTGAAGACGGTGCTGCTGAACAAATATTTGCTGTGGCTGCTGTTGTTTATTTTGGTGAACACGCTGTCCTTGTCTACGAAAAACGCCGCGTCGCTGTATTTTTTTAAATATAACGTCGGCAATGCGGATCTGTTCTCGGTGTACTCGCTTGTCGGCTTCACGATCCAAATTATCGGCATTCTGCTCAATCCGCTGCTGGTAGCCAAGTGGGGCAAGCGCAATGTCGGCATCATCAGCCAGACGATCGTGATCGTCGGCCTTGCAGGCTTCTACATGCTGCATTCAAGCATGGAGTCGATCTTCTTCTTCGGAGGCGTCAGCTATCTCGGCTTCGGCCTGACGATTCCGCTGCTCTGGGCGATGGTGCCCGACACGATCGAATACGGCACGTGGCGCACCGGAGTCCGTTCCGAAGGCACGATCTATTCGGCCTTTATCTTCGTGCAGCTGCTGTCGCAGGCGGTCGGCTCGAAAATATCGGGCGCGATACTGACGGCCATCGGGTATGTGCCCAATGCGGCGCAAACCGCCGGAGCGCTTCATGGCATTCTGGTGATGGTCACCGTGATCCCGATCGCCGGCTCGATCATCGGTATCGCCGTACTCGCCTTCTACAAGCTGGACGACAAAACGTTCAAGCGGTACGTCAGCGAAATCGAGGCGAGAACAACGACGCTGTCTTAGCCCCAAGAGGCTTTTACGCTCACGGTCTGATATATTCAGCCGCGGGGGCGGAGAGCCTCTTTTGTCTGCCGCATCACGATTCGGGAGAAAGCCGGGAGCGGTATTGCTTCGGCGTCGCATGGGCGTACTTTTTGAACACCTTGGTGAAATAGCTTTGATCGTTGAAGTTAAGGCGCGAGCAAATTTCCGCCAAGGTCAGGGAGCTGAGCCGCAGCAGCTTTTTGGCTTCCTCGACTTTTTCCTTCTGTATATATTCGCTGACGGACAGGCCGAGTTCTTTTTTGAACAGCTGGGATAAATAGTTGGGATGCAGACCGGCCATACCGGCGAGACCGGCAAGCGTAATGTCTTCGTACAGATGATTGAAAATATAGTTGATGCAGGTCAGCACCGTTTTGGAGTAGGAGGCTTCCCGCACCTGCTTGACCCGGCCGGCAAATTCCGCGAACATCTCGTTGCGTTTTTTGATCACCTCGGTGACCGTCGTCAGCTCCTCGATTTGCTGTATATAAATATCGCTCATCGTCCGCGCCACCTCGCTGTTCAACCCGCCGTCGATCGCCGCCCGCGTAGCTAGGGTGACCGAGCAGATCGAGAAGTTTTTGGCGTTGCGCACCAGGCTTTTCTTCGCCAGTACGGCGGGCTGCTGGGGATGGGCGGCGATTTGCTTGCGCAGCTGTTCTGTCTGTCCCTCGCGGATCAACTGCATTAGCGTCCGCTCGTACTGGAGGTCGGGGTGGAGCAGCAGCTTGTCCCGTTGATGGATTAAGGCGAGATCGACATTGTCGCTTACTTTCGCGCCGCCGTCCTCACTCCAGGATACGTCCGCAATATGTTCGGGCCGCAGCTCGATTTTATACAATACATAATAAAATAATTGGCAGGCGTGCTGCAGCTGTTCTTTGCGCATCAAGGGGACCGTCTGAAAATGGCGCATCCATTCGCCGCGGTTTTTAAAGCTCTGATTGTAATCGTTCAATAACCCGGAAATTATATCGTCCGTCGCTTCCCGGAATGTAACGGGACCGAGTACGAACAGGCCGCCGTCCGGCTCATGCGGCAGGGTCGCATAATATTCGATGCCGTTCAGCGTGAGCATCGCCGGCTTATCCGTCGGCTTGGCCGGGCCGAGAAGCGTTTCGCCGTCATCCCCGCCTCCGGGAAATTGCAGTGTCTGCTGCTCGGGATAATGAAACGACACACCTTCCGCAGGGTGAAGATAATGGACGGGCAGGCCGACAGCGGCGTAAAACAGCCTGCATATCGTTTGCAATTCGGTGATATTAAACATGGGGTTCATGGCGGTGGGACGGCCTCCTTCGTGCTAATGGCGGATGGATCGATACGCAATTCGTTCGATTCCATTATACCAAATCGGCGGAGCGCAGCCGCAATCTTTTGCAGCGTTCATACCGGGTTCGCTCCGGGTGATCGGGGAGGCAGGGACGGGAGGCGGGAGTCGTCCGAAGGCCCTGGATGTCGGACGCTCCGCGCTCGCTGAGTACTCCGTTTTTTTATCATAAGTCATGATCATGACTCAATCGTTTGTAGCGGGAATTGGCTTGAGCGATGATTTCCATTGCCTTGTCGAAATACAGCTCGACTTCTTCTTTGGTATCGGCGTGATCCATTCTATCCAGAAAATATAAATATATTTTATATTGATCTGGCGGCAAATTAGTTTTCATTTCCGGCAATTCCGGTTCACCTCCTTTTTTTTCCATTGTATACGGCCCAATGAACGATGGTGCATGAACGTCAAATCCGTAAAGATCAACGGCTTCACAATAGGGCTTTATTTATTGCGCTTGGGCGGCAGAGGGAGGGGGCGCCAATCCGAACGTTCGAACGCGGAAGCGTCGAAGGTAAACAAGCCGGTGACGACACTCACGGCCATAATCATAATCGCAGACAGAAGGAGCGGGTCATCGCTAAGAATGAATGCTTGAAGGCCGATAATTAATGCATCGATAAATAGAACGGCAATGCCTACGTTGATCGAGAAGAACTCCGATAAGAACAAGCCGAGAAGATCGGAGCCTTCCGTGCTTATTTTGTGCCGAAGCATGAGGCCCGAACCGGCGCCGACCAGCACGCCTCCGGCAATCGAACAAAATAAAGGGTCCATATGACTGCCGATGCCCGCTTGCTCCAAATATCGGAGCATGTCGAGAGCAAGGGAAGAGACAAGCAGCCCGAGGACACTGTTGTAAAAGTAGGAGCGGCGGCGGAACCAGGCGTAAATATAAACGGGAATGCTGCAGACCAGGTTGGTCCAGCCTACGTGATAATCCAGCAAATAATTAAAAAGCAAGGCGATGCCGATAAATCCGCCGTCCAGAAGCTTATGAGGGATAAGGAAAAAATTAATGCCGACGGACAGCAGGAAGGAGCCGAGCAGTATGGCGAATAATTTGGCGATCACGATCGTCCCCTCCTTGAATGTTTTGTCAAAACCACCGAAGTCCGAATGCGATTAAAATAACGCCGCCCGCGGTTTCCGCATATTCGCCGAAAATACCTCTGAAATGCTGCCCGAGAAATAATCCGGCGGCCGTAAGCAAAGCTCCGCTGAGACCGATTAAAGTGACCGTCAGCCAAATATCGAGATTGAGCATCCCGAGCCCGAGCCCCGCCGATAAAGCGTCGATGCTGGCTCCCAGCGCAAATACAAGGATTCGCCATCCGTGCAGAGGAATAAGAGGGGCACAGCGTGTATTTCGGTTCGAGACGGAATGATATACGATCATGAGTCCCAGCCCGATTAAGAGCAGCGCTCCGATTCTTATGACGAAGCTGCCGACAAACATCTTGACATACATGCCGATCCCGATGCCGATCAGCGGCATCAACAGGTGGAAGACGCCGACCGCTGCGCTGATCTCGGATATTTTTTTCCAGTGCAGTCTCATCATGCCGAAGCCGAGTCCCAACGAGAAGGCATCCATTCCCATTGCGAGTGCAAGAATGAGAAGCGATAGAAAGCTGCTTTGTTCCATGTAATCCATCCATCTCCTTTTCCGCCGCAGGCGAAGATTGTATAACCGAAAAAAAACAGACTCCTACCAACGTGAACACGCTGGTAGGAGTCATCAGCCTAAGAGGCGGTTACGGCGAACTCCATCGCCTATAGTTTGTTCCATTATATGCTTGTCTTTAAAAAACATTCGAGCCGGGCAAGTTAAAATTTCAGTTGACGAAAGAATGCCGCGTAAGGTAAAATAACATCAATGAATAGGCGATGGAGTTCGCCATTAACCGCCTTCGGGCTAATGACTCCTACCAACGTGTTTTTGTCGTTGGTAGGAGTCTATTTTTTTGTCCGAAAACGCCTATCCGCGGAACCCGTGTCTAATACTTTTCCTTACCGAAATGTTTCATATGCCTTTATTTCCGGAACCGTTCATACAGCGTGAATCGAATCTACGGCAGGCAACCATGAAAAGACACGTTCTATATATTTTCAATGACTATCCGGAGGTGACTGCAATGAAAGGAATCATCAAAGAATTGCGGGCAAGGGAAATTTTGGATTCAAGAGGAAATCCGACCGTAGAAGTGGACGTCATAACGGAAGAAGGAGCGATCGGCCGTGCCGCCGTACCTTCCGGCGCGTCGACGGGGGAACGGGAGGCCGTGGAGCTTCGCGACGGGGACCCGAAACGATTCGCAGGCAAGGGAGTGAGGCAGGCCGTTGCCCATGTCGAGCGCGACATTGCCGCGGCGTTAAAGGGGCGGTCGGTATTGAACCAGGCGGAGCTTGACCGCATCATGCTGGAGCTTGACGGCACCGCGAACAAAAGCAGACTGGGCGCGAATGCGATCCTGGGCGTTTCTATGGCGGCGGCGCGCGCGGCCGCTGCGGTGCAGGGCGTATCGCTATTCCGTTATCTTGGCGGAGCGCAAGGAGGCAAGCTGCCGCGGCCCTGCATGAACATTATCAATGGCGGCGCCCATGCCGACTCGAATATCGCGATCCAGGAATTTATGATCGTTCCGGTAGGCGCTCCCACTGTAGCGGAAGGAATCCGCTTCGGCGCGGAAGTGTACCATACCTTGAAATCGATTTTGAAAAGCAAGGGACTGGTGACTTCCGTAGGCGACGAAGGAGGCTTCGCCCCCCGTTTGGCTTCCAGCGAAGAGGCGATTCAATGCATCGTGCAGGCGATCGAGCAGTCCGGATATAAGGCGGGCGAACATATTGCCATTGCGCTGGACCCGGCCGCAAGCGAGTTTTACAAAGAAGGAGCCTATCATTTTGAAGGCAAAGTCATGGATTCCGCTCAAATGATTCAGTATTACGAATCGCTGGTTGACAAATACCCGATTATATCGATCGAGGACGGCTTGTCGGAGCATGATTGGGCGGGCTGGAAGCTTCTGACCGAAAGACTGGGAGGGCGCATTCAACTGGTAGGAGACGATATCTTCGTCACCAATCCGCAAATCTTTGCCGAAGGCATCGCGCAAAAGATCGGGAACGCCATATTAATCAAGCTGAATCAAATCGGCACGGTCAGCGAAACGCTGAAAACGATCCAAATGGCCAAAGAAGCCGGTTACGGCATCATGATTTCGCATCGCTCCGGGGAAACCGAGGATACGTTTATTTCTGATTTGGCTGTCGCGACCAACGCGGGTCAGATGAAAACGGGCGCTTTGTCCCGAAGCGAACGGCTGAGCAAATACAACCAGCTGATCCGTATCGAAGAAGAGCTGTACGGCCATAGATAAACCTTACGGCAAGCTGTCTATCCAAGCCATACATGGAAAAAGCCGTTTGAACGAATAAATATAAAATAAGACGCGGAGAGGAAGAGACTGTATGTCAAACCGTCATTTTTCTAAAGAAGATATTTTGCGCATTGCTCAAGAACAACACGTTCGTTTCATTCGCTTGCAGTTCACCGATTTGCTGGGGACGATTAAAAATGTGGAAATTCCCGTGAGCCAGCTGGAAAAAGCGCTGGACAACAAGATCATGTTCGACGGTTCCTCCATAGAAGGCTATGTGCGGATTGAAGAGTCGGATATGTACTTATATCCGGATCTGAATACATGGGTTATTTTTCCGTGGGTGACGGACGGCAAGGTGGGCAGACTCATTTGCGATGTTTACATGCCCGACGGCACGCCGTTTGCCGGAGATCCGCGGGGGATACTGAAGCGCTGCTTGACGGAAGCGCACGATATGGGATTCGATTCGATGAATGTCGGCCCGGAGCCGGAGTTTTTCTTATTTAAAACGGATTCGCACGGGAACCCGACGCTCGAACTGAACGATCAGGGAGGATACTTTGACCTGGCTCCTACGGATTTAGGAGAAAACTGCCGCAGAGACATCGTCTTAACGTTGGAGGAAATGGGATTTGAAATCGAGGCGTCTCACCACGAGGTGGCCCCGGGTCAGCATGAAATCGATTTTAAATATGCCGATGCGGTGACCGCGGCGGATCAGATTCAAACGTTCAAGCTCGTCGTCAAGACGATCGCCAGACAGCACGGCCTGCATGCCACCTTCATGCCCAAGCCGCTGTTCGGCGTTAACGGATCGGGAATGCACTGCCATCAATCGCTGTTCAACGGCCAGCATAACGCCTTTTACGACGAGAGCGACGGCCTGGGCTTAAGCGCGACGGCCCGTCATTACATGGCCGGAATTTTGCGGCATGCCCGCGCTTTCGCAGCGATTACGAATCCGACCGTCAATTCGTACAAACGACTCGTTCCCGGATATGAAGCGCCTTGCTATGTCGCTTGGTCGGCGAGCAACCGCAGCCCGATGATCCGCATTCCCGCATCCAGAGGCTTAGGGACACGGGTCGAAGTGCGCAATCCGGACCCTGCCGCCAATCCGTACCTGGCTATGGCCGTTATGCTGAAAGCGGGACTGGACGGCATTAAACATAAGATGAAGCTGCCTCAAGCGACGGACCGCAACATTTATGTGATGTCGGAGGAGGAGCGCGAGCAGGAAGGGATTCCGAGCCTCCCCGCTTCCCTGGAGGAAGCGCTGAACGAGCTGAGACGCAGCGAAGTCGTCTGCGATGCTCTTGGCGAGCATGCACTGAGCCACTTCCTTGAATTGAAAGAGATCGAATGGGATATTTTCCGTACGCATGTTCACGCCTGGGAGCGCGATCAATATCTTACACTGTATTAATTGACATGCAGAAGACAATTCCTGTCCGTTAAGGCGGGAGTTGTCTTCATAATGGAAGCCACTGGATAAAAGAGGGAATCGAAAAGATGAATATCATTGCAGTAGGTTTATTCGGAGCCGCAGGCGCTCTGCTGCGTTATCTCATGGGATTGTGGATTCACGGCTGGTGGCCGTCTCCTTTTCCGTTCGGGACGCTGATCATCAATTTGCTCGGATGCTTGATGTTGGGCTGGTTTTCCACCTGGGCAGCGTCGTTGGCGAGCTTGCCTTCATGGCTCCGTTTAGGATTTGGAACGGGGTTTGTCGGTGCGTTTACGACTTTTTCCACGTTTAGTGTGGAGACCGTCAACCTGATCCATGCCGAGTTGTGGGGAAGCGCTCTGCTCTATGTCATGTCGAGCTTCATCGGTGGCCTGGTTTTTGCTTGGGCCGGTTATGAAATCTTCCAGATCCAGCTGCGCCGGAAATCCAAAGGAGTGCAGCCGTCATGACAATCAACTTGCTTCTTGTCGCTATCGGAGGTTTTTTGGGGGCGTGCGCCCGGTACGGGTTCAGCACGTGGTTCAATAAGCGTTATCCGGCTATACTGCCGCGGGCTACGCTGTTGATCAATTTATCCGGATCGTTTTTGCTAGGACTGCTGGCCGGAGCCGCATGGGGAGACGCCGTCTATTTGCTGATCGGAACGGGGTTTATGGGGGCTTACACTACATTCTCCACCTTCAACGTCGAAAACATCCAGTTAGTTAGAAATAAGGAATGGAAAGCGCTGCTGATCTATGTTGCGGCCAGCTATGTGCTCGGACTGCTTCTTGCGTATGCGGGAATTTCGGTCGGAATGACAATGAAAGGGTGAGTGAGCATGGCAAATTCGGCATTGCTTCGGATCGTTATCGGAGAGTTCGAAGAGGGGGACAGCGAATGGGAGTTTCTGTACAAGGAAATTGTGCAGACCTTGTGGAATCACGGGATTTCCGGCGCTACCGTCATACGAACGGATGAAGGAATCGGGGAAGACAACGAATATAGGGCCGTCGTTCTCGAAGACATCGCATTCAATAATTTGCCTATCGTCATCGAGGCTGTCGACGACAAGGAACGGATCGAAGCCATGCTGCCCGAATTGAAAAAGAAGATACCGCACGGAGAAATCGTTACGATGCAAGCGATTCGTATTCTGGAGGAGGATGTACCGATGGACGATCAGGCGCATCTCATGCTGAAAGTATACTTGAAGGAACAAACTCACGGGCTCAAAACGGCAAATTATGAAGATATCTTAGGGCTGTTTCGCGAACATGAGCTCATCTGGTCCATCGTAATGCGGGGGATTGAAGGGTTCGGCAAAGATCATGTCATTCACAAGCAATCCCTCTTTTCCTTCTCCTCGAATGTGCCGGTCGTCATTGAATCGGTCGGCAAAGCGGAGGTGATCCGCGGCTTGCTGCCCAAGCTGAAGGAACAAGTACAGGATGGCTTGGTCATCGCGATCCCCGTTCAAGTAGATGCGGATCGCTAAATTCTGAATCGTTTTTTTTAGAAAGACGGCGGAAGGCGGAGACATGCTCGAGATCGATCTTGTCCGGCGGAGCATCGAGCTCTTGGTATCGGATGAGGAAATGGAGCGCCGCCGCGCCAGCTGGAACGGATTCGAGCCGAAGGTTAAGGACGGTTATTTGGCCCGGTATTCGAAGCTCGTCACTTCCGCAAGCACCGGCGGCGTTTTGAAGATTTGATCAATCCACCATGCCGCCGCGCAGCGCGGCGACCACCACTTGCGTACGGTCCTCGCAGCCGAACTTCTGCAAAATCCGATGCACGTGGGATTTGACGGTGCCTTCCGCAATGACGAGCTTTTGGGCAATTTGATCGTTGCGCAGCCCGTAAGCCATTTCTTGCAAGATTTGCTGTTCGCGGTCGGTTAGCGGCTCCAGCATCGGCGGCTTGGTGTCGGCTCCGGTCATCGCCGGGCCGGAGGCCGCCACCCGGAGCAGCGCGTTAGCGGCCAGTCCCGTCTTGTAGATGGCCTCTCCGCGAAAGGCGGAGCGTATGGCCGCGAGCATCTCTTCCACGTCCGCATCTTTCAGTAAATAACCGACTGCCCCAGCGCGAATACCTTGATAAATGTACTCCTGATCGTCGAAAGTCGTCAGAATGACGGTTTTCGTCTCCGGCCAGCGGCTCATAATTTGTTGGATCGCTTCAATCCCCGACATCCGCGGCATTTGAATATCCATTAGGACGACGTCCGGTCTGAGCTCGGCCGTTCGTTCCACCGCTTCCCGTCCATCCGAAGCTTCCCCTACGAGCTGCATGTCGGCCTGCAAGCCGATGACATAACCGAAGCCTTGGCGAATCATCGTCTGGTCGTCGGCGAGCAGTACTTTAATTTTGCTTGGCAGCCGATCTTCAAGCGTCATGATTCATCCCTCCTTGTTCTATTCTTGTTCTTGCTCATCCCGGTCCCGTTCGGCGGCGTACGGAATCGTTGCAACAATCTTCAAACCGCTCGGTTCGGCCGCAGCGATCTGAAGACTCCCGCCCTGCTCCGTCAGCCGCGTTTTCATCGTTCGCAAGCCGTATCCTTCTCTGATTTCGCAGTCGGCCTCCGCGATGCCGTTATCCCGGATCGTCATGACGAGGCAGCCGGATTCTTTCACCAGGCTGACGTCCAGCTTCGTAGCGCGGGAATGGCGAATGACGTTGGTGATCGCTTCCTGAAGTACCCTGAACAAGGTCTCGTATCCTTCCGCCGGCATATCCTCGTCGGTCAGATCGGTATGGAGCGCATACCGGATCGAAGCGG
Organism: Paenibacillus doosanensis; assembly: GCF_025060755.1. GTDB lineage: Bacteria > Bacillota > Bacilli > Paenibacillales > NBRC-103111 > Paenibacillus_S > Paenibacillus_S doosanensis. Next base: position 23,195 of record NZ_JANYUY010000023.1, on the reverse strand, counting down.
TAGCCTCCATGCGGGCGAGCAGCGATTTCAGCGCCGTAATCCCGGGGACGGAGCGGTTATCCGCAAGAGCGTGAACGGACGTGCGGATATCTTGCAGACCTTGCCGGGCTACGCTCAGCATACCATCGAGCGATTCCCCGGCCCGCTGCGGATCGTCTTTGACCATATAGCGCAAAGCCTGCAGCTGAACGATTAACGACGTCAGGCTATGACCGACGGCATCGTGAATGTCTCGGGCGATCCGCGTCCGCTCCTCCAGCACCGCGTACTGCATCGCCGTAGCGGACGCCTGCTGCAATTGGTCGTACGCATCCTGAAGCTCCGCCAGATGGCGTTTGTTCATTTCATTCATCTGGTTGCGCTGCATGCGGCTTCGTATGAAGAAATAAAGCACGGCCGCAAAGAAAATGAAGGAAATAATGCTGAATAAGTCATCGCGCCCGAAGCGGGCGTAGATGGCGGCGGTAACGAGCACAACCATCACGGCGGGAGCCTGGGTTCGGGATAAGGACAGGCGCACGGCCGCGGCGAACAGCAGAATGGCTACGAAATAAATCAGCTTGATTTCCTGAAACCAGATCAGTCCGACTGCCGTCTCCAGCAGCACGATGCCTAGAGCGGCGGTCGTCAGCGATTTGGTCCGGCGCGTCTTGGGAATAAACAGGATGACGGTGAAGCTCGCCCATACGACGAGATTCAATGCCGTTTGAAGCGGCTCGCCTTGAAATAAGCGATTGGCGTTCATTAGAAAAAACAATACGGCGGAGCCGGCCGCCGGCTTGCCGTAGGCAGCGTAATTCATCGTGACTCCTCCCTTGTATGCTAAGCCGAGTACGCCACTTCATTGTGCCTCGCAAAACGATAAATTTCAATCCGCCGCAGCGTTTTTATCGCAAAATCTATCTGCAGATAGAGAAGCGCCGTTGTCAAGATCTATCTGCAGTTAGTCGATCAAAGCAGGTGCAGAAGGTAACATAGAAGACATGAATCGACATTTCAAGGGGGCGTAACATCATGTCATTGCAAGCTTTGATTATAGCAGCGGTATGTATTTTTATTGTGTATAGAATCGTTCAGCGGGTTCGCCGTACGATAGGCTGGCAGCAGCTCAATCCGGGGAAAATGCGGACGGTTACGGTTATATTAAGCGTCATCGGTCTTATTTTCCTCGCGCAGGGCGCTCTTCATCTCGTCAGCATCGTTTCGGACGGGATCGGATTGATGATAGGGGTTGTCCTCGCGTACTACGGAGCGGAGATGACCCGGTTCGAGCGGCGCGGCGCCGACTTGTTTTACCGGACTAACATTTGGATTGGGAGCGTCGTTACTGCGCTCTTCCTGGGACGTCTCGCTTACCGTGTTTACGGGATGTACGCGATGAGTCAATCCGGCGGTCTGCAGCAGGGAGGAGGCATGATGGACAGCCTGCGGCAAATGAGCGGCGGCTGGACGTCGGGTTTCATGCTTATTATGTTCGCTTATTATATCGCCTACAACCTGATTTTGCTGCGCAAGCAAAAATATGCGGCATCGCGGGCGTAACCGGAAGCAGTAGAGCCTCAAAGGAAATATCATCCTTCGTTTATATTCAGTTTATATTTATATCGTAGTCTGGGGATAATCCATTATTGATTGAGGTGACTTCCCATCGAAAGGAAAAACAATAAAGCTCTGGTCCTAACCGGTTTACTATTGGGACTCATATTCGCAGAGCTGGACGAAACTATCGTATCCACCGCTATGCCGACGATTATCCGCGAGCTTCACGGATTATCCTTATATGGCTGGGTTGCCGGCATTTACATGCTCGCCGTAACCATGTTCATGCCGATTTTGGGCAAGCTGGCCGATTTGTACGGACGCAAACGCGTTTATCTGGCCTGCATGGCGCTGTTTATCGGGGGCTCGATCGTCAGCGGGCTGGCCCCGTCGATGACCTTCCTGCTGCTCGGCCGCGGAATCCAAGGCATCGGCGCCGGAGGACTGATGCCGCTTGCGCTGGTTATCATCGGCGAGACGTATCCGCTGGAGCAGCGGGCCAAAATTCAGAGTCTCTTCGGGCCGCTGATGATTTTGCCTCAGCTGCTAGGTCCTACGGTCGGAGGCTACCTTGTCAGCCATGTCAGCTGGCATTGGGTATTCCTGATCAATATTCCCGTCGGTCTGCTCGCCGCTGCGGTACTGGCTATGGGACTCACAGAAACGCGAGGCGAAGGGAAGAAATCGATCGATTGGGCCGGAGCGACCGCGCTCATTGCGGCGTTAATGTCGCTGCTGCTCGCTCCGGTCTTGGTCGACAACCAAGGATATTCCTGGTCGTCCCCGATCGTTCTTGGCCTGCTTGCGTTCTCGGCCCTTATGATCGTTCTGCTCGTCCGGATCGAAGCGAAAGCAAAGGAGCCGATCATTCCGCTGCATCTGTTTGCGAACCGGAATGTCGTCGTATTGTCCGCGCTGGTCTTTATTCTTATGCTCGGCATGATGGGGAGCATCGCTTCGTTCCCGTTTTTCGCGCAAAATGTGATGGGGCTGACGCCGACCGCTTCCGGCTATATGACGCTCGCTTTTATGGCCGGGGCGATTCCGTCGAGCATCGTCAACGGCTTCCTGATTACGAAGGTCGCTTACCGAAACTTATTTATCGGCTCTTTCGTGCTGCCGATCATCGGATTTTTCTTGCTGACGCAAATTCATGTGAGCACGACCGTCTTGTTTATCGTCGTCAGCTTCTTTATTCTTGGCGTCGGTCTCGGCGCATTATTCGGCGGCGACAATCTGATCGTGCAGGAATCGGTGGACAAAAAAGACAGCGGCATAGCGCTTTCCACCGTACAGCTGTTCCAGTCGCTCGGAGCTACGATCGGATTAAGCGTATTCGGCAGCCTGCTGTCCCGGCATATTAAAACCGGCGTCGAGCAGCTGAGCGATCAGCTGCCGCCCGGTACGGCCGATCATATCGAAACGGGCGGGATTCCCGCCGGGCTTTCCGCCGATGTGGTGGAACAGATCAAGACGGCTTTCACCCATGCGTTCCAAAATATGTTCTCGATTTCGCTCGTCTTCGTAATCGCCGCCTTCTTCATCTGCTGGTTTTTGAAGAAGGAAGTGCTGTCGAAGCGGGAGGAGGGGACGGAAGAAGCGGCCGCATAATCGATGAGGCTGCGAAAATAAGGTGAGGTTTGACCGCAGACGATGCGGCCGACCTCGCCTTATTTTTTTTGCACGCGGAGGCAAGCTGGCCCTCGTCGCGGCGCCGTTGAACCGGGGGGAAGCCCCTAGTCGCCCGATGACGCGCGGCCAAACCGTTCGCCGCAGTACAACCGGGAGCGAATGAACGGGCTGTCGGGTGAATAGATTGGTAGTAGCGCATTTTACATAATCGGCTTGCCGGAAGCCGGGCGGAGTTTGCGCGGATACGGCGGCAGTGCATTCGCTTTGCAGAAACCTGTTTTTCCATTTTGCCAAAACGAGGTGGTTTTAGGATGAGCAACGGCAAGAACAAGCTTACGACGGGCTGGGGAGCGCCGGTAGGAGACAATCAGAACTCGATGACCGCCGGAGCCCGCGGTCCGACGCTGATTCAGGACGTACATCTGCTGGAGAAGCTGGCGCATTTCAACCGGGAGCGGGTGCCTGAGCGCGTCGTGCACGCCAAGGGCGCCGGGGCCCACGGGTATTTCGAGGTGACCCGCGATGTGACGCAGTATACGAAGGCGAACTTTTTGTCGGAGGTAGGCAAACAAACGCCTCTGTTCGTGCGCTTCTCGACGGTGGCGGGGGAGAGCGGCTCGGCGGATACGGTCCGCGATCCGCGCGGATTCGCCGTAAAGTTCTATACGGAGGAAGGCAACTACGACCTGGTAGGCAATAATACGCCGGTCTTCTTCATCCGCGACGCCATCAAATTCCCGGACTTCATTCATACGCAGAAGCGCCATCCGCAAACGCATTTGAAAAATCCGACGGCCGTATGGGATTTCTGGTCGCTGTCTCCGGAATCTCTGCATCAGGTGACGATTCTGATGTCCGACCGCGGTATTCCGGCCACGTACCGGCATATGCACGGCTTCGGCAGCCATACGTTCAAATGGGTCAACGCCGAGGGCGAAGGCGTGTGGGTGAAATATCATTTTAAAACCGAGCAGGGCATCCGCAATTTGGCTCCCGACGTTGCCGCGCAGCTGGCTGCGGACAATCCGGATTACCATACGGAGGAGCTGTTCAACGCGATCGAGGCGGGAGACTATCCTTCGTGGAAGCTCTGTGTGCAGATCATGCCGCTGGAGGATGCCGACACATACCGGTTCGATCCGTTCGATGTGACCAAAGTGTGGTCGCAGAAAGACTATCCGTTAATCGAAGTCGGGAGAATGGTGCTAAACCGCAATCCGGACAATTATTTCGCCGAGGTCGAGCAGGCGACCTTCTCGCCGGGCACTCTCGTTCCGGGCATCGACGTGTCGCCGGATAAGATGCTGCAGGGCCGGCTGTTCGCTTATCACGACGCGCACCGGTATCGGGTGGGGGCGAACCACCAGAGCCTGCCGATCAACCGGCCGCTGAGCGGCGTAAACAACTATCAGCGGGACGGACAAATGCGCCATGACGGCAACGGAGGAAGCTCCGTCTATTACGAACCGAACAGCTTCGGCGGACCGGCCGAAACGCCGGAGAACAAGCCGGCGGCCTTTGAAGTGACGGGCGAGGCCGACAGCGCAGCCTACGACCATCACGATCACTATACGCAGCCGGGCGATTTATACCGACTGTTAAGCGGCGAAGAACGAACCCGTCTCGTCGATACGATCGTAGCGGCGATGAAGCCGGTGGAGGGCGATGAGATCAAGCTGCGGCAAATCGCTCACTTCTGCAAGGCCGATCCGGAGTACGGGCGGCGCGTAGCGGAAGGGCTGGGCTTGAAGACGCCCGACACCGACTCCTAAAAGAGAGGGCATGTATGAACGGGCGGCTCAGCCGCCTGTTTGCATGTTTCGCGGAAATCGGGCATCCATCGGCATCGTTTTGACGGCAAACTCATAGGATGAATATTGAAAGCGTTAGCAGAATGAGGCTTGACCCATTCCCAGAACGGCGAGGTGACTGTTATGAGAACCCGTTTATTATCCGAGCAGCTGATTCGAACCCGGTTTCCGCATATTCTCTACTGCCGAGTTCATACGAACGGCCGGCATAAGGCTACGATCTATGCATGGAATGAGGATTTGCAGCTGACGGAAACCGAGATGCGGAAGCTGAAGCAGTTCGCATCGGATTATTTGAATCCGTCTCTATGCTTTCAAGTGAAGGCCTATCATATGGTCCAAGAAGACAACGTGCCGCAGGCGAAGGAACTGCCCGATCCGTTCAGAACGGCCGCCTTGAAGGGAAATCTCGATCAAGAGGCGATTATTGATACGATGAATACGTTCGCCGATGGGCATATCCGATTCAATGATTACGATCCGGAGCAGGCCGTCGTTCATTTCGATTACTACGGCTTAAGCCGTGTGCAGCCGGACGACCAGACGCGTATGACCGAGTATTTAAACGAGCTGCTCCCGATCGGCTCGCTATGCGAAATCGCATTTCATTTGACGTCAGAGTGAATCCGTCAAGCGCGGAACCGGCTGCCGCGGCTGCATCCGGTTTATTCGCGCGCATCGGGGGAGGCGGGCAAGCTGCAGTGACAAACGGGACAAGTAGTAGGGCATCAGACGAATATAGTATAATAGGAACTTGACGGACGTTAGAAATAGGATGAGGAGGCGGAAGCCGATGTCAGAGGAAGTCGAACAAGCGTTGGATGCGGCTCTGCGCCGCTGGAAGGCGATGGCGGGCTCGGAAATGGACGAAGCGGAGGAGGCGGCCGACGGATTCGAGCATGCCTTCTACGCGTTTATCGATAAGCTGCGCTTATGGTATGTACAGTTGGAACCGAAGCCCGCTTCGCTCGATGATGCGCTGCGGCTGCCGTTTGTAGAGCATATCATTTCCAAGCTGCCCGATCCGTTATATTTGAATTTGGAAACGGAGCTGGAGCTCATTGTCGAGCGGAAGCTGCGGATCGACGACGAGAAATACGACTAAGGCGGCGGAGCGCCGCCGTCGGACGATTCGCCGCCGGTCGGACGGATGGGCCTTTCGGTCCCGTTAATCCCGAACCGAACCGGGCGGGCAGCCGGGTTCGCGCTGCGGCGGAGGCGCAAGAATTCCCGGCCGATGAACCGCACCGGCGGCTCGCTGCCGGCTGGCTCTACTTGACCTTGATCCAGAACGAAGATCCGATATGATGCGGCGAATGCGGCAGCAGGGCGCGCAGTTTGTCGTAATCGGTCTGGGACAGGAAGTAATGCGCCAGCCAAACTTCGAATTTCGTGCTGTGCGTTAACAGAGCCTGCGCTACGTATTGTTCGTTCCAGAATAAATTCAGCTGTTTCACCCAATCTTCGGGATATTCGTACGGAATAAACAGGTCATGGAGATGAACGATGACGCCGCTTCGCAGGCGAGGAAGCACCCGCAGCAACAGATGGTTGACGTCAGAACCGATTTTGCTGACATGGGAATTGTCGATGAACAAAATATCGTTTTTCTCCAGGCTTTCGAATAAGGCGGTATCGACATCTTGAACCTTCGAAGGGATGAGCCGATGCAGGCCTTCGAAGCCTTTTTGCAGTACATCGGAAGGGTAAGGCTCGATGGCGGTCAGCGTGCCGCGGCCGTTTTTGCGGATCGCGCTCGCGGCCATCAGCGTGGAGAAACCGGCGCCGACTTCAATGACGCGGGCAGGCTGCGCCTGCCGGATCATCGCGTAGTATACGCTCGCGTCGATCCCGCAAAAGGCGGAATTGTTATAGTAATATTGATGCTCCGAGGCCGGAGGATCGTAAGGAATATCCGCCAGCTCGGATAAGAACGGCGCCATGCTCTCCAGCCGGGAGAACTGTTCCCCGGCGTTCAGATCGATTCCGCAAGCGTCGTATTTGGCGAAATCGCGCGGCGTCAGCTCGTTTTTGGGCGGCACCGGACTGTAAAAATGCACCGGCATCATATGAACGCCGAGCTGTTCCGCTTTATCGAAAATGGCCATCTTTCTCTCATGGGTCAAAAAGCCGTATCGGGCAATGCCGGTCACCAACCACATCAGCAAGGACAGGCTCTCCCGATCGCTTAATGTCCGGTGGGCCGACGCCGCGACGGCATCGAACTGCCGGTCCAGCAGACTTAAGATTTGCGGCCAGTCGATTTCCCGTTCCTGCTCTAGGTTCTTTTCTGTGGTCATAATTATTCTTCACCTCATTACGATATATGCGGCAGAGAGTAAAAAGGGAATGGCCATGCCGTATGCCGGCACAGCCGTCAGGCGGTTGTACGCATTACGCATAAGCGGCCCCTTCACCCCGGAGATCCGCACGGAACGATATCGTATTAGGCATTTGCGCCTTTTCCGTGATATGCTGATAGAAGCTGCCATCCGGCATAAATCACCGGCATTTTGCAGGTTATAAGGAGAGGACATAGAACCATGCTGTACATTGATAATCGCAATATAACGGACCCGGCGTTAAACTTGGCGCTGGAAGAATATATTCTTCGTCAGCTGCCCGGGGAGAACGATTATTTGCTGTTTTACATTAACGAGCCTTCCATTATTATCGGCAAAAATCAAAATACGGCCGAGGAAGTTAACCGCGATTACGTCGAGGCGAACGGGATTCATGTCGTCCGGCGGCTGTCCGGAGGGGGAGCGGTGTATCATGACCAGGGTAATCTGAACTTCAGCTTCATCACTCGCGATGACGGCAAGTCGTTCAACAATTATCGCAAATTTACCGAGCCCGTCGTGCGTGCGCTGCATCAGCTCGGCGTGCAAGCCGAATTAAGCGGCCGTAACGATATCCAGGTGGGAGAGCGTAAAATATCGGGGAATGCGCAGTTTTCCACAAGAGGCCGGATGTTTACCCATGGGACGCTGCTGTTTGACTCCCAGATCGACCATGTCGTGTCGGCGCTTAACGTCAATCCGCTGAAAATTCAATCCAAAGGTGTGAAGTCGGTGCGCAGCCGCGTGGCGAACATTACCGAATTTCTGGACAAGCCGATGACGGTTGCGGAGTTCAAAGCGCATCTGCTTCACTCCATATTCGCCGGAGCCGTTCCGACGGAGTACAAGCTGACGGAAGCGGATTGGGCGGCCGTTCATCGGCTGGCGGACGAACGCTATCGCAGCTGGGACTGGAACTACGGGCAATCGCCCGCTTTCAACGTGCACATGATGAAGCGGCTGCCAGCCGGCACGTTCGATGTGCGGCTCGATGTGGAAGAGGGGCTTATCCGCAGCGCGGCCGTGTACGGCGATTTCTTCGGAGTCGGCGACGTGCAGGAGTTTGCCGCGCGGCTGGCAGGCGTAAGATACGATGCCAAGGCGCTGTCCGAGCTGCTGGAAGTCATCGATCTGCCTTATTACTTCGGGCCGGTAACGAAGGAAGAGTGGCTCGAACTGCTGCTGTAGCCGGAGAGCGGCCGGAGTAAACGAATGTCAACGAAAACGGTTCGGGCAATTTGCCGCGCGGTATCGCACGCCGGGCGGAATTAGAACCAATTCGCGGCGGTTTATGATCGTTGCGAGAAAACATACGGCAGGATAAGACGCGGGCGGCGGTCCGGGACTTTACGTTCCGGGCGGCTGCCCGCGTTTGTTTTGCCGCTTTCGGCAGTTTACAAACGAGCAAACGGTTGGTACAATGTGAGAAAATTGTCATTCAGGTATCATCCAAATATAGCTATAAGCCGCCTTAGACCCGCAATGTCCTTGCGGCATGTCGGCAATAATCAGGGGGGCATAAGATGAAGCGGCGGCGATATGTATGGGCGATAGCGATCTTCCTTTGCCTCGTGTGGTATTTGCCCGAAGCTGCAGGAGGAGGATATTTCTTCAGCGAATCCGCAGCGATTCGGAAAACTTTTTCGCTTCCGGAAGCGCCGGTTGTGTACGAGAAAACGATGGGCGACAAAAAAATCGTCATCGCCAATTCGGAAGGCGGTCTGCGCGCCATGCTCCTGGAGACGAAGTGGAAGGTGCTGCACCGGGTGACCCATATGACCGCTCTTCTTCCCAGAGATCCCTCGGATACGCTGCTTAGGACGTGGTCGGCTTCTCTCACTTCCGACAATCAATACGACACGCTCATCGTGGCGCAGAGCAAACATCCCGACGCCAAGCAAATTATTGTGTCGAACGACGCATTGGATCAAGAGATTCCCGCCTCGTTGGAGCAGGTGCGCAAGGCTTCGTCCATCTTCATTGAAATGGATGTGGAAAATGGCTTCGCGGTATATAACGGACTGCTGGAACCGCAAAGCGTCGGGGCATTTGTTTTTCGTCAGGTTGACGACAGCCGGAGGGTGCTTTCCGTAGGGTATTAGTGCGAATGATTCCTGCCGGTTCATCGAGGACAAGGAAGGCATGTTCAATATCGGAAAATAGGGACAGGGGTTGAGAGAAGCGGTATGGCGGCTGACAAAGTAAGAGCGATGATAACCGGCGCTACCGGTATGGTAGGAGAAGGGGTGCTGCATGAATGCCTGGAGCATCCCGATGTAGAGCAGGTGCTTGCGATAACCCGCAAGCCGTGCGGCGTCTCTCATCCGAAACTAAAGGAAATCATCCTATCTGATTTTATGAAGCTTTCGGCCGAGCAGGTGGAATGGCGTCAATATAACGCCTGCTTCTTTTGCTTGGGCGTATCGTCCGTCGGGATGAAGGAAGAGGAGTACCGGCGGATCACGTACGATGTAACGATGCATGCGGCCCGCCTTATGTCCGGACACAATCCGGAGATGGTCTTCTGCTACGTAACCGGGATGGGCACCGATAGCACGGAGCAGGGGCGCAGCATGTGGGCCAGAGTCAAGGGCAGAACGGAGAACGAGCTGCTGCGCCTTCCGTTCCGGGCGGCTTATATGTTCCGTCCGGGATATATCCATCCTACGGAAGGCTTGAGCTATACCCATTCATGGTATCGAGCGTTATCCTGGATGTACCCGGGACTTCGCCGGTTGTTTCCCGGCCATGTCAACACGCTGAAGGAAGTGGGATTGGCGATGATTCACGCTGCGCAAACGGGCTATCCCGCCCGCATATTGGAGCCCAGCGATATTCGGAAGCTGGCGAACGGCGAGGGTTGAGAAGACGAATCTCATTTGGTTTGAAAAGAAATTGCCGCTCTTGTAAACTAGGATTGACTCTGCTGGAAGGGAAATGAACCGCCGGATGAAGCTGACCCTGTTTATCGCGCTGCTGCTCATGTATCCGCTCGTTCTCCATTGGATGCATATATCGGATTACAGAGTGGTGCCGCTCGTCGTGCCGTATGCCATGGGAATGATCGCGATTACGACCCTGGTGTCCGGTATTGTAGAATTTATCGTTAAGAAAATAAAAGGCCGAAAGCTTGAGTAATCAAGCTTTTTTTGTTTAGGAAATGATGCGCAGCCATATCCTGTGGATATCCGGGGTCTCCCCCGAAAGTAAAGTCTACCCCATAGAACGATCCCAGAGGAAGGGTTAGACGCCGATCCAGCTTAGGCTGGGTGCGGACGGAATAAGCTTCAGAGCATCACGTCACTTTTGGGGGATTTGTTCTGCAGTATATAATTTATAATTTCGGGGTTCCCTGCAAAGTACCTGAATCAGCTTCGAAGTCAAGGCCCCACTGTCAGCGGCATGGATGGCTTTGTGGGGGTATTATACGCTTTATGTTGATCCGTTTGGACGGGAATGACAGCGAATCGGAGCTTTGCGTATTGAGCGGAGACGGTTTTTCTTTTATAATAAATGAGAATGATTATCAAATTCATAAATGGCCTCGCGGACGCCAGAGCCGCCGCACCTTACAGCAAGGAAGGAATGACATCGCTTGTGAAACCTTTTTCGGAAAACGATGAGTTTCTCAAAGGAACTTTGTTCGAAATAGACGAAGTCGGCAAAAGCCCCCAAACCCCGTCCTGGTTTGACGCTTCGAGTCCATTGAAGCACCACGCGGTAATTTATATCGTTCAGGGAGAAGGACAAATCCGGGTGAATGGCCGTAAAGAGGCAATATCCAAGGATTCGCTATATGTTTATGCACCGGGCTCGACGCTTGAGCTGAAGCTCGCTTCGCAGGCGGAAATGTACTGGGCGGCTTACGATATATACCGGAGCGCGGAGAGCGGGGATCAAGTCCGATCGTTCGAGCGCGAGAGGACTTTCCCGGTTCAGGGACATGTGAAAGCGAGCGGTAGCCGCTTTAAACGTCTCTTATTTTTGCTTGTATCCGAAGGCGGAAGGGCCAAGGGAGAAAGTCGGTTTCTGGCCCAGCACTACTTGCAGGAGCTGCTGGACGGAATACTTCACACGGCTGCCCCTGCCGCCGTAAACGATTTGGAAGATCGGCTGAGGCTGACGGCAAGCTATATGCAGCGGCATTACCGGGAAGATATCCGCATCGATACGCTGGCCGAGATGGCGCAGCTGCATCCGTCTTATTATTCGCAGGTGTTTAAACAAGAGATGGGAAAAACGCCGATTGCATATTTGACTCAGCTGAGAATGAACAAGGCGAAGGAAATGCTGCTGCTGACCGATAAGCCGGTTCGCGAAGTCGCGGGCAGCGTCGGCTACGCGGACGAATTTTATTTCAGCCGCCGGTTTAAGGAAACGAGCGGGAGCGCGCCGAGCTTGTACATAAAGAAGGATCACGCCAGCATCGTATCGCTGTCTGCGCCTTATACGGACCATTTGGTCACATTGGGGCTGACTCCCTGCGCGGCGCAGGTGCACCGGCATATCCCTGTCGAGACCCGAGCCCTGAATCTGCCCAAGCACGCATCCGAGCCGTGGGAAGCCAGCCGGGAAGCGTTTCTCCTCGTGAAACCGGATTTAATTATTACGAAAGACAACGTATTGCCCAAAGCAAGGGAGCATATTAACGATATAGCCCCGATCATCGGCATCGATTGGACAAGCAAGGATGTGTTCACGCATATGCGGGATATTGCCGGGCTCGTCAATAGGCACGAGGCGGCGCGGCGATGGCTGGAGCATCATGAGCTCAGGACGGAGGGGCTTAGACGAAAGGCGCGCATGTCACTCGGCGACGCCGTCGTCACTATCTGCGTAGGGCGCGAACATAAGCTGAGAATTTACGGTTCGAGAAATATCGGGCATGTCTTTTACCGATCGCTTCAGCTGAAGCCTCCGGAGAGGACCGCACAATCGATGAAGCCTTATCTCCCCGGAACGGGTTATAACTGGACGGCGATTATACCGGACGAGCTGCTTCAGTACGAGAGCGATTATTTGTTTCTTGTAATTGAAACGGAAAGCGACAGAAAGCGGATGCTGCATTGGCTGCGTTCCAACCCGTCATGGATCAAGCATCCGGCCGTGCGCAGCAAGCGGGTATATTTTCTTGACTGGGATAAATGGATGGTGTATGCGCCTTACGGCATCGACCGGCAGCTTGACGAGATCGAACAATTTATAGGCTATCGCTCCATGCAGGCCGAATATTTCTAGAAAATATCCATCGAACGATCTTGAATTATGTCATGTACTCCTGATGAAACGAAGCTATAATAGGATTGAAAATGATTCTCAATATTAATAGATAGGCAAAAGGGGGCGTCACGCTACAGAAGCTTATGAAATGGAAGAAATCGTATACGACCTGCCTTTGGTTTATCGTGTCCGCTGCCGCATTGCTAGCGTCCATGTTTATAGCCGTCTCCTACGGAGCCAAAGAGATGACTCTCGGCACGGTATGGTCGGCCGTATTTCATTACAATCCGGATCTGACGACGGATCAGATTATCCATGAATTAAGACTGCCCCGCGTGCTGGGAGCCGTTGTGACAGGGATGGCGTTCGCTGTGGCCGGCGCGCTTATGCAAGGGGTCACGCGCAATCCGCTGGCGGACACCGGCATACTCGGAGTGAACGCGGGGGCGGCCTTCGTCGTGGCGCTCAGCTTCGCTTTTTTGCCGGGGCTCTCTTATATGAATCTCATTCTGCTTTCCTTCGCCGGAGCGGCGCTCAGCACGATCTTCATCGTCATGCTCGGATCGGCGACGCAGGGCGGGCTGACCTCGCTCAGGCTGACGATTGCCGGAGCCGTCGTCGCTGCGATCTTGCATTCCCTCAGCACAGGGATCGCGATTTATTACGAGCTTAGTCAGGATCTGGCATTTTGGTATGCGGGCGGCGTGGCCGGCGTCAAATGGGAACATCTGAAGCTGCTCGCTCCGATCGTACTCCTGACCTTGCTGTGGGCGGTTTCGATGGGGCGTTCCATCACCTTCTTATCGCTCGGGGAAGAGTCGGCGGCGAGCCTGGGAGCCAACGTAAGCCGTATCCGGCTGCTGGGCATGACGGCGGCCGTCATGCTCGCGGGAGCTTCCGTATCGGTAGCCGGCTCCATCGGCTTCGTCGGGCTGGTAGTTCCGCATATCGTGCGCCGGTTAATCGGCGTGGATTACCGGTTTGTTATTCCTTTATCGGCCATTCTAGGGGGCGTGCTGCTCGTTTGGGCGGATTTTGCCTCGCGCATGGTTCAGCCGCCGAGAGAGTTCGCCATCGGAGCGATGGTCGCTCTGGTCGGCGTGCCTTTCTTCCTGTACTTGGCGCGTAAGGAAGGGAGGGAGCTGTAGCATGAACATAGAGGGGTTGGCCAGGCGGCGCACCCGAAGAGCCGTTATCGCGAGCCTCGCGCTGGCGATAATCGTACTGGTTGTCATTATCGTCAGTCTCAACACCGGCTCGATCCGCTTGTCGCCGCTAACGGTGGCGAAGACGCTGCTCGGCTACGGCAGCGGGCAGGATACGATGATTTTATTCGAGTACAGGCTGCCCCGCATTGTGGTGACGATACTGGCGGGCATCGGGCTCGGCGTCTCCGGAGCCATTCTGCAAGGGATATCCAGAAACGCCCTAGCCGACCCTGGCATTCTAGGGATTCATGCGGGAGCCGCATTCGGACTGATTGTGTTCATTTCCTTTTTTCGGACGATGGAAGGACCGGCGGCTCTGTGGATTCCTCTGTTTACGTTTACCGGCGGCGTTCTGATCGCTGCCGTCATTTTCGCGCTCGCTTACGACCGCTTCCGGGGGCTGCTGCCGATTCGCCTCATTCTGGTCGGCATTGCCGTCGAGGCGGGAGTCAGCGCGGTCACGCTGTTCTTGTCGCTGCGGCTCGATCAGGATACGTACGCTTTCGCTGCGCGCTGGCTGGCCGGCAGCGTATGGGGGAGAGACTGGGTTCATGCGGCGGCTTTGGCCCCGTGGATTATTCTTTTGGTCCCTCTGGCTTATATGAATTCCCGATCGCTCGACTTGTTTGCGATGGGGGACGAGGTGGCCACCGGCGTCGGCAGCCCTGTGACGAAAAGCCGCATCGCCATGCTGGCGCTGGCCGTGGCGTTATCGTGCGCTAGCGTCGCGATGGCCGGAGGGATCGGCTTCATCGGCCTGATTGCTCCGCATATTGCAAAGCGGCTTGCCGGACCGCAGCACCGTCATTTTTTGCCTGTCGCCGCCATGATCGGCCTCGTTATTATGGTGACGGCCGATACGATCGGACGGTCGATCTTTCAGCCGAACGCCATTCCTGCGGGAGTGGTCGTCGCAGCTATCGGAGGCCCGTATTTTATTTACTTGCTGTTCAGATCGAAAACATAATTCATTCGGAGGATGGAAACAACATGAAAAAAGCAGGATTAACGATCTTAAGTCTGGTCATCGCCGGGATGCTGACCGCATGCGGCGGACAAGGCGCGGCCAAACAGGACGCTGCCAATACGCAAGGCTCGAGCGCGCCGGCTGCGGAGAAGACGGCTCAGTCCGGCGCCAACGCCAAAATCGCCTCGATGTCGATTCATATTACGAACAACTTGCTGGCGCTCGGAATCACTCCGATCGGCTCCGTTATCGGCGGCGATGTCAAAGACTTCCTGCCGCATGTGAAGGATCGTCTGCAAGGGGTTGCCAAGTACGGCGTCGTGACGGACCCCGATATGGAAGCTGTACTGGCTTCCAAGCCGGACGTCATTTATTTGGACGAAGTATACAGCGGCAAGGATATCAGCAAATTTCAGAAAATCGCCCCCACCGAGACGATCGATATGGATCAGGGCACTTGGCGCGATCATTTGAAACGGATAGCGACGAAGGTAGGACGCGAGAAGGAAGCCGATGCGTTTATTCAGGATTATGAGACGAAGGCGAAGAAAGTGGAGGGGATCATTAAGAAGGAACTGGGCGAAAACGCCAAAGTCATGGCGATCCGCACGACGGCCAAGGAGCTGCGCGTTATGGGGATGAAGCGTCCGCTAGGCCCGATTATGTTCGAGGACTTGAAGCTGAAGCCGGCCGACGGCGTGGAGAAAATCGTCAACGATCCGTACCAGGTGATTTCTCAGGAGGTACTGCCTGATTTCAACGCCGACGCGATCTTCGTCATCGTAAGCACCGGGGACGAGGCCAAGAAAAACTTCGATATGCTGAAGACGAATCCGGTCTGGCAAAATTTAAAGGCAGTGAAAAACAATCATGTCTACGTGCTCGACGGGCAAAAATGGCTCGATTATTCGTCGCTTGGCCACAGCATGGCTTTGGACGACGCGGAAAAGCTGTTTACCAAATAAAGAAGGGATATCTCCCGCCATCGAATAGATTCAACCGCAATCCGCAGCAGGCGGCCGAAACGGGCCGTCAAGCCGCGGATTTTGCCATTTACGGGCCTGCCGGAGAAGACGTTCACGCCCTTGCAGTCCAGCCGGTTAATGCAGTGTACTTTTATCGGAATATTGCTATAATGGCACTATGCATCTTCCGCTGCTAGTTATTATAAGGATGGAGGAAATCGATAATGACTGATTCACGATCCGTTCAAGCTTTGTTTCAACCGTTTCAAGGAGGCACACTGTCTCTGGCCAATCGCATCGTTATGGCCCCGATGACCCGCGGCTTTTCGCCGAACGGAGTTCCCGGACCGGATGTAGCCGCATATTACCGGCGCCGTGCGGAGAACGAAGTCGGCCTGATCGTGACGGAGGGGACGCTGATCAATCACCCGGCTGCCGGGGGGAGTCCCAACCTCCCGAATTTTCACGGTGAAGAAGCGCTTGCCGGCTGGGCGCGCGTAGTCGAAGAAGTTCATGCGGCTGGAGGCAAAATTATGCCTCAGCTGTGGCATGTGGGAACGCAGCGCAAAGTCGGCGATCTGCCCAATCCCGAAGCGATGCCGATCGGTCCGTCCGGGCTCGACGCCTCGGGCGCCAAGGTGGCGGAGCCGATGACCGAGCAGGAGATTGCGGCCGTCGTCGAAGCGTTCGCTCAAGGAGCCGCCGACGCCAAACGGCTCGGGTTCGACGGTATTGAGCTGCACGGCGCACACGGTTATTTGATCGATCAGTTTTTCTGGGAGCGGACGAACCGGCGCACGGATCGTTACGGAGGGGATCTGATCGGCCGCGCGCGGTTTGCCGTGGAAATTATAGAAGCTTGCCGCCGCGCGGTAGGGCCGGATTTCCCGATTATGCTGCGTTTTTCCCAATGGAAAACGGCCGAATATACGACCAGGCTGGCGGAGAGCCCGCAGGAGCTTGAACGGTTTTTGACGGTGCTGACGGACGCGGGGGTCGACCTGTTCCACTGCTCGACCCGCCGCTTCTGGGAGCCTGAATTTGCGGGCTCGGAGCTGAATCTGGCCGGCTGGACGAAGAAGCTGACCGGCAAGCCTACGGTAACCGTCGGTTCCGTAGGACTGGACGGGGATTTTATGAGCTACTTCCGGGAAGGCTCAGGCGCCGCCAATGAGCAGATCGAAGGCTTGCTCGACAGACTGGAGCGTCAGGAGTTCGACTTGGTCGCCGTAGGCCGCGCGCTTCTGGCCGATCCGGCGTGGGCCGTCAAAGTGAAGGAAGGCCGCACCGGCGAGCTTACCCCGTTCACGCCCGAAGCGACCCAAGCGCTTCTGTAGAGGATAAATATGAACAAATTTCTGCTGGCGCGAAGACAGCCCGTACGATAAAACAATCGGCGGAGGGTTAGCTCTGTAGGGCGCGCGGCAGGGCGGCGAGTTGAAAGACTGGACGGTTATGGTGGACGGCCGCGCTATCGGCGATCCGGCATAAGGTTATTCCTTATAGCATGCGGCCAGCGCGTAGAACGATCGCTTCGGCTCCCAGGGCATATCGGGATAGACGGTTCCATGCCGCCCGGGAATCGTTCGGACGACGCTGTAGCTGGCCGTGTCCAGATCGTATTCCGGCCGCTCGGCGTACGGGTACGTCTGGCTGACGAACGTATACCAGAAGGCGCCGCTGACTCCTTCTTCCCGGAAAATGCGAAGCAGTTCCTCCATGTAGGCGGTCTGCACCTGTTCGTCCCGTACATAACGGCCTTTGAGCTTCTTGGGCGACGCATCGTGATCGACGATGGCCCAGCCGTAGCCGCCCTTGTCCTCCGCTCCCCGATAAGTGCAGCAGCCGAACTCCAAGGCGACGACCGGTTTGCCATAGGCCAAATAAGCTTTCAGCTTATCCCGGTAAGAATCTCGGTTCATGGCGTCCCGGTAATAATCGATGCCGACGATATCGAACAGCGACCAATCCGCGTTCTCCCAGGAGCCGGAAGCATAAGTGACCGGCCCGTGAAAATGCCGCCGGATCTCCGCGGTCGCCCGGGTAAGGAAACGGTTGAGCCGCTTGTGAAAGGAGCCTTTGACAAGCGTGCTTTTGAGCAGCAGCCAAGGCTTCATCATCGTCTGAATGCGGTCGAAGCTGGTGCGCCCTTGAATGAGCCCGCTCATGAATAAGGAAAGCTCGCATCCGGCTACAAAGATCACCTCGGCCTCGGGTGAGCGCAGGCGCAGTTTCTCCGCAGCTTCGGCGCATTCGGCGAAATAGCGGAGCGTCTCCGGTTCGGTTGCGTCGATCCATGCGGGCGAGAACCATACCGACAGCCCCTGCTCCAGCGCGCAATCCGCGGCGAAGGTCAGCCGCTCGATATCCTGACCGGAAATGCGGATCGCATTGCAGTTCAGCTCGCTTCGGATCAATTCGATTTCCCGGCGCACGATATCGTGATCGAACGTGTCGCGGGACGACGTATGCCGGCTGCGCGTATGCGTGCCGACATCGTAGTGGATACCTTTCCACCGTAAAGAGGAATTCGTCATCGTGGAAATCACCTCGAATCAGCGTAGTTTTCATTATCTGGTATTTACGGATTCTAGTCAATGTAACCGTATAACGGAGAACGAGCGGCAGAAAAAAGGCCTCCCGGCGCTATAATGAAGCGTCTGGAGGCCGTCGTATATTTCGGCAATCAATTATTGGGTATCGGCTTCGATCTTCTTGTTGATCCCTTCCTGCGCCGTTCGCAGCGCCGTATTCAGATCCGTTTCGCCTAACAAGAGAGGGGTAATCTGACCGCGAATCCCGTCTTCGACATAGGTGTCGAATCTGGTTTTTGGAGCCGCAGGAGCGAAGGCGTTGTAAAAGACGGCGTTTTTAATGTTCTTATCCTTCAACGGCGTTTCGGAGCCGAACTGCTGCTTGATCGCTTCGTCTTTCAAAATGGTGATGCCTCCGGTTTTGGACAGCTGGGATTGGTAGTCGTCCGAAATAAACAATTTGATGACTTCCATCGCTTCATCCTTATGCTCGCTGGTTGAAGTGACGAACATATAGCTGGGATAAGCTTGGCTGCCTATCTTCGGCTTATCCGCGAACGTCGGCAGCGCCGCTACGTCCCAATTCATATCCTTAGCCCACGAATAATCGCCGTACATGAAGCTGAACATGGCCACATTGCGCGTTTTTGAAAACTCGTCAAGGTAAGGGATCTTATACCACTGCTTCTG
Source organism: Paenibacillus doosanensis (assembly GCF_025060755.1). GTDB lineage: Bacteria > Bacillota > Bacilli > Paenibacillales > NBRC-103111 > Paenibacillus_S > Paenibacillus_S doosanensis. Next base: position 4,287 of record NZ_JANYUY010000023.1, on the reverse strand, counting down.
CAAGTCGTTCAATACCTGGTTGTAGCCTTCCACCTGCATCGGCTTCACCAGCGTTTCTTGAATCAGTTTTTTCCAGTCGTCGGTTTCGAGCGCAGCCGTTTTGGCCGCCGGATCGATGTTGGCCAAAGACAATGGGTTGAGCCGCAGAAAATGGTTGATCGACGTCGTATAGCCGACATATTGGGTTCCGCCCTCGGAACGGGTCAGCTTGCGGGCCATATCGGCCAAATCATCCCACGTCATGCCGTCCTTCGGATAGGCAACCCCGAATTTATCGAAAATGTCTTTATTGTACATAAGCACAAGCGCGCTGTTGCTGATCGGCATCCCGTACAGCCCGCCCATAACCTGAATGGCCTCCAGCGTGGTCGGCTCGAAACGGTTCAAGTCGACGTTATGCTTTTTGACCAGATCGGTAAGATCCTGGTTCAAGCCGATATCGAGAAGCGAGCCTTTCAGACCGATTTGGCCGATCGAATCGATGAAAATATCGATTTTGGTCGTTCCGCTGCTGATCATTTCCGCTAGAGATACGTTTTTATCTTTGGGCACGAATTTGGCGGTGACGTTAGGCAGCTTTTCCTTCATGTAGTTGCCGTACATCGTTTGGAACTGCTCCTCGGTAATATTGCCGTTGTGGTAAAAATACAGCTCCACCGGTTTATCCACAACCGCCGCGGCCGAGCCGGAGCCTGTGGCGGTGCCGGACGACGCGGGCGTATCCGCTGCAGGAGCGGAGCCGGAGCAGCCGGCGAGGACGCTGCCTAACAACAATAAGGTTCCGGCCAAAGCATATGTATGTTTTTTCATTTTATTTGCCCCCCATGGCGAAAATTTGTCAAACGCAATGATTTGGTCGCAATTATAAATTATTATAAAACGCTTACCAAGGAATTTGGTGACGCTGCGCCGATTTTAAAACAAGGACATTCCGCATGCTTGGCGAAAACAGATTCGACCATTAGCTACTGGTCAGAGGTGAACATAATTATGAAATCGATTTCATGGTTTATTATAATAATCCCAGCATCAGGAAGTCAATAAGCAAATGCAAAGATCGTTAAGCGAAAATAAAAATCTATTAAAAATGCCGATCATGGCGGCTCATGGCGGAAAAACGCCAATCCTTTATGGAGCAAGGGAATAGAAGGCTTTCGGGATATGTGAAAAAACGACATTCAGAAATCGTTTTCAAATATAATCATAGAGTCGGGCGGTTCCATTGATGAGCGCTTGATCCGGCACAGGAAACGCGATTCTATGAAAACAATGCTTGAAATCGATTTCTCAATGCAGTATATTTTTTACAATAGCTTGCAAGAAGGCTAACTTAGGATAAGGTAGATGACTATGGATATTAAAATTGTCGATGTAGCCTCAAGAGCGGGCGTTTCTCCGGCTACCGTCTCCCGCGTGCTGAACAATACGGCCAACGTTAACGCCAAGACGAAAGAGAAGGTGATGGAGGTCATTCGGGAGCTGGGTTATTTGCCCAATGCGGCCGCCAAAAACCTTCGCTCGCAGAAAACGATGACCATCGGCGTCATTGTTCCGGAAATTAACAACTCTTACTATGCGGAAATTATTAAAGGCATCGAAAACAAGGCGTACGCCCAAAAATATAAAGTGATCATTTGCGATACGGGAAACAACAAGGAAAAGGAACTGGACTTTCTTAATCTGCTGATTAACCGGACGGTGGACAGCATGATTCTCGTCACTCCGCAGCTGTCCGAGGAGGAATTGGCGCGGATCGTCGACATGAATTATTCGATCGGCATCGTCGGGCGGTATGTCGGGAACGGCAAGGTGCCGTGCGTGTTTACGGATAACGTGAAATTTTCCAAGGAGGTCGTGCGCCATCTGGTCGAGCGTGGGCATAAAGAGATCGTGTTCTTAAGCGGTTACGCCGATGCGATTGACAGCTTCGAAAGGTTGGAGGGGTATATGAAGGCGCTCCGGGAGCATCACCTTCCGTTCTTGCCTGAGCTGATTGAGAACGGCGATTTCAACGAGCGGGGCGGCTATGAAGCGATGAAGCGACTGTTGGATAAGAAGGTCAGCTTTTCGGCCGTCTACGCGGCTAACGATGAAATGGCGCTCGGCGTATACAAGGCATGCCGCGAATTCAATATTGCGATTCCGGGACAAATTGCCGTCGTAGGCGTGGACAATGACAGAATCAGCCGGTACATTACCCCGAAGCTGAGCACGGTTAGCCAGCCGAAAATTCGCATGGGCAGAGCGATCGTCGACAAAATTCTTCATCAGTTGGAGCATGACTCGCTCAAGGAAGAAGACCGGGTTCTGGTGCTCGAATCCGAGCTGATTGTCCGCGAGTCGTCGGATATTCGGTTATAACGGAGTATTGTGCCGGGAAAGTGAAACCTTTTGGCGGGATATTGCGTCTTAGTAAGTATTGGAAAAAGCCGGGGGGCGGCTTGCCGCTCTGCGCAATCGCCTGAATTTTGTCAATGATGGCAGGATCTCAGGCGTTCCAATATGATAAAATGGATGAATATGCGATTCATAGGTTCGAATGGGGTGGAACAATGCGGCAAAAACAAGCAAAGGATCACAACAAAGGGAAGACGCCTCCGCTCAATAAGTCGGCGATGCTGGTGTCGGTATTCATGGCGACCGCGCTCGCCGGCTGCGGACAGACGCCGGCCAATCCTCCCGCAGCCGTGAACAATGCGGCGCAGCAGGTTGCCGCGGCTAACGGCGGCTCGGAGACGACGCAGCAGCCGGCGGACAATCAGCAGGCGCCTCCGTACGGCGGCACGCAGAAAGATTATTGCGCGGATGATAATAACGACAACCGCTGTGACGATTCGGGAGAAGCGTACGATAAGCAGTACGCTTACGACCATGACGGCGCGACCTATTACGGACGCAGCTCCTCGATTTCTTCGGGGCTGATCACGGGAGCGCTCGCCGGGGCCGCCATCGGGGCGATCGGCGCGGCTGCGGCCGGAGCCGGGAAAGCCCAGGCACCGGCCCCGTCCCAGCCTGCGGCGGGAACCGGCGGCAAGACCGCGCCGACGCCGGCGCCGTCCGGCAATGCGAACACGCCGACGACATCGTCGCGTACCGGATCGTTCGGCACGGCGAACGGCGGTTCCGGCAGCAGTGCCGGTACGGCGGAGAAAAGCGCCGGAGGGAACGCCGGTTCTAACGGGACGACGGGAAGCGGCTCTACTGGCTCAGCGAGCGCCACAGGAACAGCGAAGACGGGAACGAGCTCCAGCGGCGCCGCATCCTCCGGCTCGCATCCGGCGACAGGAAGCGCGTCCGGCTCCGGCTCATCGTCCGGAAGCTCGTCTTCTTCCGTATCCTCAGGCAGCAAGAGCGGCTCCAGCTCCTCAAGCGGTATTTCGAGCGGCACTTCCGGGTCCAAGGGCGGCATAGGCAGCTCTTCCTCCAGCAGCTCGCATTCCAGCGGGGGCTCCAGCAGCTGACGGAGACAGGCTTTCCTGCGCGTAGAATTCTTGTGCGGGCACGCTTCGCGCGCTGACCGCGGCTGCTCAGGTGGAAGCGGTAAGCTAACGGACGTCATGGCGCTTAATTCGCGTCAATTCGCCGTTTTGCAAATGCTAACGGACGTCATGGCGCTTATTCGCCTCAATCGGCTCGCTCCGGCGGCATATGGATCATCATAGCTGCATCCGTGTCCGTTAGAAATGATAAAGGCCGATATGGTCGTCAATAACGGCTGACATGTCCGTTACAGTTTGCATTGCGCCCAGCGCTCTCTTAGCAACAACCCGTACACGCTTCTTCATGAAGCTTGAACGGGTTGTTTTTCATTTTATCCATATGTTGTTTATCCTGCCAACTTTTTTATGATATGCTTTAGAAGTGTGGTGATTTCGTCGTGTCCTGCGGTCGATAGAAGTTTCCACGCGCTGTTGTAGCCGGATTTTTTTCATTTTGAACCGCTAAAGCGGAGAAAAGAAAATCCGTCTACAAAGGCGATCGCTTACGCTGCTCCAACTTTCTATCGACTCTTCGGCCGCTTATCGGACAGACTCTTAGAAGCCTGGTGAAAAAAGAGCGGAGGGGCCATTTGAATCTGGAAAAGCGTAAGCGTTAAAACAATCCAAAGAATCCGTTTGCAACAGTTATCATGAACGAGACAGACTCCCCGTCAGTGCAACGTCTTAGGTTAATTTTGGGAATAATGGTGTAGTAGAAGCTAAACCAAAACCAAAATCAGAGCTAAATTGCAAAGGAGAGTCTGTACTATGAAGGATACCATAAAATACGTAGGCTTAGACGTATCGA
>NZ_JANYUY010000022.1 GCF_025060755.1 Paenibacillus doosanensis | reverse complement strand
CGCCGCTGCAAGCGGGCGCGGCGGGAGCCGCACCGGCTGCGCGGCCCGCTGCGGCGGCGGGGGCGCAAGGCGGCTTTGCTGCGCCGGCCGCCTCCGATGCTGCCGCCGAGCTTTCGCCCGCGGCGGCGAAGCCTGCGGGTGCGGCGCCTTCGGTCGACGCCGCCCGCGACCACGCTGCGCCGCCTTTATCCGGCGCGGCTCAGGAGGACGCTTCCGGCGAGCATTGGCTTCCGCGGCTGATCAAATCGCTCGGCATCGAGCATGAGCATCAGCTGTCGAGAATGCCGGACAGCATGACCGCGGCGGATGCGTCGGCCGCTGCCCGCGATGCCGGAGCCGGCTCCGTTCCGCCCGGCGCGGCTTCGGCGGAGCACAAAGCGGCCGACACGCTTAAGAGCGTGCTGATGCAGCTGAGCCAGGCCGACGACGTGCCGCAGGCGCTGAAGGAAACGGCGCAGCAGGCGGTGCAGCAAATTACCGGTCAGCAGCTGCTGCTAAGCTCGGACCGCAGCTCCATGTTCACCCATATTACGCTGTTCGTGCCGCTCTTGAACGCAAACGGCGAGCAGACGGCGGCCATTCATATTCAGTCGCGGAAGGGCAGGCGGGGGGAGATCGACGCCCGCAACTGCCGGCTCGTATTCGATCTGAACATGAAAGCGCTGGGAAACACGATGGTGGACGTGCAGGTGGTCGACCGCATCGTCAGCCTTCATGTTATGAACGATCAGCCTTTTTTGCAGGGGCTATTGGAAGAAAACCGAGAGGAGATCGCTTCCGGACTGTCCGGCATCGGCTATCAGTTCATATCCTTGAAATGCGGTCCCTATCCGGAAAAGGCTGCGAATACGGACAATCCGGCGCCTACCGTCCGTGAGCAATCTGCGGTTATTCCTGCCATGCTGCAGGCTTTTTACGGCAAAAAATCTTACAGGGGAATGGATGTTCGCGTATGAAAGAAAACGGTCGTTCCCCTTCGGCGCCGCAGCATTCGCAGTCTTCCGTGAAGAAGGCGGTGGCGCTGAAATATTCCCCGGAACAGGGAAAAGCTCCGGTACTGATCGCTAAGGGAAAAGGGCATGTCGCCGAAAAAATTATGCAGAAAGCGAAGGAGCATCATATCCCTGTTCAGGAGGACCCGTCGCTTGTTGAAGTGTTGTCCAAGCTTGATCTGGATCAGGAAATCCCGCCGGAGCTGTATAAGCTCGTGGCGGAAATTTTGACCTTTATATACCGGTCCGACCAGCGGGCCAAACGAATGAGGACGATGCCTTATGAATAAACCGCTGCTGAATCGCAAACAGCTCGGCGCCAAGGGAGAGTATTATGCTTTAATGCATCTGCAGAGCCTGGGGTACCGGGTCGCGGAGAGGAATTGGCGCTGCCGGAGCGGAGAGATCGATCTTATCGCATGGGACGGGGAACTGCTCGTTTTCGTCGAAGTGCGAACGCGCAGCGATAGCCGCTCGTTCGGCACCCCTCAGGAATCCGTCGATTACCGGAAATGCCGGCAGGTCGTTGAGACGGCGCAAGTATACGTATTCCGGCATCAGCTGGATCACTGCCAGCTCCGGTTCGACGTCATCTCGGTGCTCTCGGACAAGGAGGGCGGCCTGATCTCGCTCGAACATTTGACCAACGCCTTCTGACGGTCCCAGGCCGGATGAACGCGTTGGTTTTTTGCTGTGTAGAAGAAGATAAGATGAAGCGCAGTCATTTCTATAGAAGGGTGTAGACAAAAGAGCGGGCTGCGGCCGACGGAGGCTTCCGCTCGCTGCATTACAACCGCATTTTTTGGATTGTTGAACCTCTGAGGCGGAGAACATTCGTCTACAAAGGCGACCCGATTCCGCTGCGCCAACTCTTTAACTGCAATCCCGACTACTTTTTCACCATGCTTACAGAGAAAACCGGAGGCCGCCCTGAAATATTTAACCGCCCGACGGCAGTGTCGATCGGGCGGTTGTATGCCGATCATGCTGAAGCTTTGATACGGATTGAAACGACTCTCACAATCTAACGGACACCGGCGACGCTTAAAACGCAGCCATTCGCCGTTTTCCGAAACCAACGGACATCACGGCGCTTATCCGCCGCGATCCACTGCCTACAGTACATTTTCATCCAAATAACTGCAGATATGTCCGTTAGAAACCCAAAAGGGCTGTATTGACCGAAATAGCGGCATTCATGTCCGTTACGTTATATGGGCTTCGTACCCCCGTAGAAGCAAATATTGTAAATCCCTCCGAACTCCCCGCAAAACCCGAAAGTATATCCTTCTGAACTCCCCCGCAAAGCCGACATCCGCCTTGCAGACGTGTTCCGCCTTGCGGAGTTCATTAAGCGCATCTTAATACGGCTCGATCCGGCCGTCATCCCTTATTGCGGATGAGGCAGCGCCATCTTGTCCAGGCAGCGGTACTGCAGCGCTTCCGCCAAATGCGGAGCCTCCAGTTGAGCGCTTCCGTCGAGATCGGCAATCGTTCGGGCGATCTTCAGAATCCGGTCATAAGCCCGGACACTGAGTCCGAGCAGTTCGAACGATTTGCGGAGCAGCTCTTCCGCTTCGGGCTGCAGCCGGCAGTGGGTTCGCAGCAGCTTGCCTTGCAGCTCGCTGTTAAACCAGATCCCGCTGCCGCGGTAACGATCCAGCTGAATGCAGCGAGCGCGGTCGACCTGCTTCTTCATCTCTTCGGAAGACAGCTGGGGTCCGGCATCGGCCACTTGCATGTAATCGATCCGCGGAACCTCCACTTGAAGATCGATTCGATCCAATAAAGGTCCGGAAATTTTGGAGCGGTATTGTTCGATCTTAAGCGGGCTGCAGGTGCAGGGGCGGGAGGAGGATTCAGCCCCGAAATAGCCGCAGGGACACGGATTCATCGAACAGACCAGAATGAAATGGGCGGGAAAGCGATAGACGGCGCGGGCCCGCCCGATCGTTACATGCCGATCTTCAAGCGGCTGGCGCAGCACCTCCAGCACAGACCGCGAAAATTCGGGCAGCTCGTCGAGAAACAGCACGCCGCGATGCGCCAAACTGATTTCGCCCGGCTTAGGGATCGTTCCGCCCCCCGCCAGTCCGGCGGCCGAGATCGTATGATGCGGCATGCGAAACGGGCGATCTCGGATGAGACTGCTGCGGTCGGCGAACTTGCCCGATGCGCTGTAAACCTTGGTCACATCGAGAGCCTCCTGCTCCGACATGGCGGGGAGGATCGTCGCGAGCCGCTTGGCGAGCATCGTTTTTCCCGTTCCTGGCGGACCGAGGAGCAGCGAGTTATGCATTCCCGCCGCGCAAATCATCAACGCTCTCTTGGCATGAAGCTGTCCGTACACGTCGCTGAAATTGTCGGCGGACGGCAGGGCGGAGGACATGCCGGCGGAACCTTCATCGGCATAAGGCTCTTGCAGCCGGATTTGGCCGAAGCCGTCCTCCGCATCCTTAGGATAATCGCGGATATGGTTTAACGCGCCGATGTCCATCGCTTCGATCAGCGCAGCTTCACGGGCGTTCTCCAGCGGCACGATGGCGCGCCGAATGCCGTGCTCCTTTGCGGTGGCCAGCATCGACAGCACGCCGGGCACGGGACGAACCGAGCCGTCGAGCGACAGCTCGCCGAGGATGAGCGTCGACTCCGGCTCCCGCAGCTTCAGCTGCCCGCTGGCGGCCAGAATGCCGAGGGCGATGGCAAGGTCGAACGCCGAGCCTTCCTTGCGAATGTCGGCGGGCGCCAAATTCACCGTAATCCGCTGCAGCGGAAAGGCGAAGCCGCAATTTTTTATCGCGGCCCGAACCCGTTCCATCGACTCTTTTACCGCGCTGTCGGGCAGCCCGACTATACTCATGTGGGGAAGTCCATTGCTCAAATCGGTTTCTACTTCGACCAGCTTGCCCTCCACTCCATGCAGACAAGCGCTCATTACTTTTCCGTACATCAAAAAACACCTTCCCTCCGGATAATCATCCAATGGCAAAAGGTGCTTCCTTATTGTCCGTATGGCTTATAATCGTTATTTTACCTTCTATTAGGAGCTTGCGCAATCTTTTCCCAATCTGCGCCCGCCGCGTGAACCGGATGGATAATTTGTTCCAAATCAGGTTATACAAGTAAGGGGGTGAAAACATGCAGGAAAAACCTTACTTCTGTCCGAACTGCCGTTCGAATCGGGTGAAGTTCAGCGTCATTTCAAGCGTTTCGCAGCGATTTATGAAGGACGCCATCTCCGGTTCCATACAAGAGGTGAACGAGCCGCAGCAAATTCAAGATTCGGAGCCTATGATTCAATGTAATGTTTGCAACTTTGCGGGAAATGAACTCAGGTTTATCAAGCAGGCCGAACGCGAGCCGCGTGCGATGACGCCCACAAACCCAACCTATATGTAACCGGCGGATATTCGTTCCGAGACGCATTTTTTCTGAGAAGAAAAGATGCGTCTTTTGATATTCTCACTCATACCGTTGCTCAGAAGCCATGTATCCGGAGTATTGCAATGCCTGAGTCAGGAAATAAGAAATAACACGAATTTCAACAGCGGTAGGAACCCCATGCCGATTTCCTCCCCCGCGCTCAAACGTGTGGGTTTAGACAAGGACTTAGTCGCAGGCTAAGTTTTTCTTAAAATCCTTTCCGGGGCTTCACGCCAATCACTTGAATCTGGATCAGCTCCGGAGCCAAAGCCTCGCTTTGCGAGGGAATTTTGTTTGCTTTCTATTTCCTTGGGAATGATATTATACGGGAAATTTTTCAGAGGCATAAAAAAGTTTGATTGAAAAAAGCGAGGTTTGCCGTAAAAATTAAGGAAACTGTCGAAAAAAAGTGGTACAATAATGAAGGTTTTGTTGCGTTTTGCGCAACAGGCAGGATTTCTAATGCATCATATCGAACATTTCTTCGTTTGATGCGGGTCCGGCGGCTCTTGCCCCAGGGCTCTGGCTCATATAGAAAGCTATCACTGATAGGAGGATTTTGCTAAATGAATATTCATGAGTACCAAGGCAAAGAAGTGCTGAAACAGTATGGTGTTGCCGTACCTGAAGGAAAAGTCGCTTTTACAGTGGACGAAGCTGTAGAAGCGGCCAAACAGCTCGGAACTTCCGTCGTTGTTGTCAAAGCGCAAATTCATGCCGGCGGACGCGGTAAAGCGGGCGGCGTTAAAGTTGCGAAAAACCTGGATGAAGTTCGCACTTATGCAGAACAAATTTTGGGCAAAGTGCTTGTCACTCACCAAACAGGTCCGGAAGGCAAAGAAGTGAAGCGCCTGCTGATCGAGCAAGGCTGCGATATTAAGAAAGAGTACTACGTCGGCGTCGTTGTAGACCGCGGTACGGGCCGCGTCGTCATGATGGCTTCCGAAGAAGGCGGTACGGAGATCGAAGAAGTGGCGGCGCATACGCCGGAGAAAATTTTCAAAGAAGTAATCGATCCTGCGATCGGCCTGCAGGCATTCCAAGCGCGCAAGCTCGCTTACGCGATCAATATTCCAACTGAATTGGTGAACAAAGCCGTCAAATTCATGTTGGCTCTTTATGCTGCATTCGTAGATAAAGATTGCTCCATTGCGGAAATCAATCCTTTGGTCGTTACAGGCGGCGGCGACGTTATGGCACTGGATGCGAAGCTGAACTTCGACTCCAACGCGCTGTATCGTCACAAAGACATTCAAGCGCTTCGCGACCTGGAGGAAGAAGACGAAAAAGAAATCCAAGCTTCCAAGTTCGACTTGAGCTACATCGCACTCGACGGAAACATCGGCTGCATGGTTAACGGCGCGGGTCTGGCTATGGCGACGATGGATATTATCAAATATTACGGCGGGGACCCTGCGAACTTCCTAGATGTAGGGGGCGGCGCTACGAAAGAGAAAGTAACGGAAGCTTTCAAAATCATCCTTTCCGACGAGAAAGTAAAAGGCATTTTCGTGAACATTTTCGGTGGCATTATGAAATGCGACGTTATCGCGGAAGGCGTTGTTGCAGCGGCCAAAGAGCTTGGCCTGACACGTCCTCTTGTTGTGCGTTTGGAAGGCACTAACGTAGAGCTTGGCAAGAAAATCCTGAACGAATCCGGCTTGAACATCGTGGCTGCGGATTCCATGGCAGACGGCGCACAAAAAATCGTTGCTCTTGTAAAATAAACTGCGCAATCATGCCGAACGTGAGTTCTTCTTCAAATAATTCAAGGGATGTGAACTATACAAATGAGTATTTTGGTTAATAAAAATACAAAAGTAATCACTCAAGGTATTACCGGTTCCGTAGGTATGTTCCACACGAAAGGCGGACTTGACTACGGTACGCAAATGGTAGGCGGCGTAACTCCGGGCAAAGGCGGCACAAACGTGGATATCACATTGGAAAACGGTTCTACCGTATCGCTGCCTGTATTTAATACAGTGGCGGAAGCTAAAGCGGCAACCGGCGCTACCGTATCCGTTATTTACGTTCCTCCTGCATTCGCGGCCGACGCCATCATGGAAGCCGTTGACGCTGAGCTGGAGCTGGCCATTTGTATTACAGAAGGCATTCCTGTGCTTGACATGGTCAAAGTGGCTCGCTATATGGAAGGCAAAAAAACGCGTCTGATCGGACCGAACTGCCCAGGCGTCATCACTCCGGGCGAATGCAAAATCGGTATCATGCCTGGATACATCCATACTCCGGGTCATGTAGGCGTCGTTTCCCGTTCCGGAACCTTGACTTATGAGGCCGTTCATCAATTGACGACTCGCAACATCGGACAATCCTCCGCAGTCGGTATCGGCGGCGACCCTGTCAAAGGCTCCGAATTTATCGATATTTTGAAACTGTTCAATGATGATCCGGATACTTATGCGGTTATCATGATCGGCGAAATCGGCGGTACGGCGGAAGAAGAAGCTGCCGAGTGGATCGCGGCCAACATGAAAAAACCGGTTGTAGGCTTTATCGGCGGACAAACGGCGCCTCCGGGAAAACGTATGGGTCATGCCGGCGCTATCATCTCCGGCGGCAAAGGCACAGCTGCAGAGAAAGTAGCTACGATGGAGCGCTGCGGCATTAAAGTAGCTCCAACGCCTTCCGAAATGGGCTCTACGCTGGTAAGCGTTCTGGAAGAAAAAGGTTTGCTGGACAAATGCATCACTAAGAAATAAGCAGCAGGCATGAAACTGGACAGGCAAGCAGCCTTCCATTCCCTTCGGGGAGTGGAGGGCTTTTCTTTTGTTTCGGCCGGGAAACCGCGGAAGGAATGAGCTGCATCTTACGATAAAATTCACAAAAGTTGTTCTTGACGAAGGAGTGATATATACTAGATGAACAATAGAACCATTCTAATTGCGCTTCACCATATGGAAGGGATAGGCTGGAAAACGATGGAGCGCATCGTAAGCCGGTTCCCCGATCTGACCGAACCGCTTGCTCTCGAAGCGGCGGATTGGCAGGGGCTTGGCCTGTCGGCTTCCCGCGCGGAGAAGCTTGCGGCTGCGATGCGCCGATGGGACGAGCGCGCCGCAGAATCGCTGCTGGATGCGTACCGAAGCAGAGAGATCGGGATCATGACGATATTCGATGAGCGTTATCCGGAGCTGCTGAAGCAGACGGCGCAGCCGCCGTGGGTGCTGTATTACCGGGGCTCCGTCTCGCTGCTGGAGCGGCTTGGCATTGGAGTCGTAGGGACTCGCACGCCGACGGTGTACGGGCGCAAAGCGGCGGAGCAATTATCGCAATCGCTTGCATCGGCCGGAGCGTGCGTGATTAGCGGTCTGGCGAGAGGAATCGACAGCGCTGCGCACGAAGGAGCGCTTAAGGAAGCCGGAAGCACGGTCGCCGTCTTAGGCTGCAGCATAGATGAGGTGTATCCTCCCGAGAACAAGCTGCTTTATGAGCGCATTGCCAGGGATGGGCTGCTGCTGAGCGAATATCCTTTGCAGACGAAGCCGCATCCGGGTTTGTTCCCGCAGCGCAACCGGATTATTGCCGGGTTGAGCCAAGGGATTCTTGTCATCGAAGCCGCTTTGAGGAGCGGATCTCTTATAACGGCGGATCAGGCGCTGGAGGAATCGCGGGACGTTTATGCCGTGCCGGGCCCGATTTATTCCCCCAAAAGCCAAGGAACGTTGGCTCTGATCAAGCAGGGAGCCAAGCTGGTCACCTGCGCCGAGGATATATTGGAAGAGTACCCGCATTGGATATGTCTGGACACAATGGCGCACATTAAAGTAAACTCTCCTGTGCAGCCTCCTCTATCCTCCGACGAGCAGACCGTCGTCGATCTGCTGCAGAATCAGCCGCTTTCGATTGACGAATTGCTGGTACAAAGCCAATTTACATTTGGACATTTGCATTCAGTTCTGTTAAATTTACTAATGACAAAACGAGTGAAACAATTGCCAGGTTCTGTATATGCTATATGTTAAAGATAGTAGATAAATAATGATAAATGAAGGGGGAAGGACGCCTATGGCAGATTCGCTAGTCATTGTGGAGTCACCCGCAAAAGCCAAAACTATCGGCAAATATTTGGGCAGCAAGTTTATCGTCAAGGCATCCATGGGCCATATTCGCGATCTTCCGAAAAGCCAAATCGGTGTTGAGATACAGAAAAATTTTGAACCGAAGTATATTACCATCCGAGGCAAAGGCTCCGTCCTTAAGGAACTGAAAGACGCCCGCAAAAAAGTAAAAAAAGTATATCTGGCGGCTGACCCTGATCGCGAAGGGGAAGCTATCGCCTGGCATTTGGCTCATTATTTGGAGCTGGAAGAAACCGACGCCTGTCGCGTCGTGTTCAACGAGATTACGAAGCAGGCGGTTAAGGATGCGTTCAAGACGCCGCGCAAAATCAATCTCGATCTCGTCAACGCGCAGCAAGCGCGCCGTATTCTCGACCGGCTGGTAGGATACAAGATCAGCCCGCTGCTCTGGAAGAAAGTCAAGAAAGGGCTGTCGGCCGGCCGCGTGCAATCGGTAGCCGTCAAGCTCGTGTACGACCGCGAGAACGAGATCAAGGCGTTCGTGCCGGAAGAGTATTGGACGATTACCGCCAAGCTGCAGGCAGGCAGCTCCGAATTCGAAGCGAAGTTTCACAGCCTGAAAGGCGAGAAGAAGGAGCTGTCCAATCAGCAGGAAGTCAACGAAATTTTGGCGGGACTGGAAAAAGCGGAGTTCGTTGTCGGCGAGGTAAGGGAGAAGGAGCGGCTTCGCAATCCTTCGCCGCCGTTTATTACGAGCTCGCTGCAGCAGGAGGCCGCCCGGAAGCTCAACTTCCGCGCTTCCAAGACAATGTCGGTTGCGCAGCAATTATATGAAGGAATCGATCTCGGGAGCGAAGGAACCGTAGGTTTGATTACTTACATGCGTACGGACTCGACGAGAATTTCGCCGGTTGCTCAGGAAGAAGCGCAGCAATTTATCGTGCAAAAATATGGGGAAGCCTATTATCCCGAAACGCCGCGGGTATACATCAAGAAAGCCGCCAACGCCCAGGACGCGCACGAAGCGATCCGTCCGAGCTCGGTGCTGCGGGAGCCGGAGCACATCAAGGAGCATTTGAGCCGGGATCAATTCCGCTTGTATAAGCTGGTGTGGGAACGGTTCGTGGCGAGCCAGATGGCTTCGGCCGTTCTGGATACGATGACGGTCGACATTGCGGCGGGAGATACGGTATTCCGCGCGGTCGGTTCCAAAATGAAGTTTCCAGGCTTTATGAAGGTCTATGTGGAAGGCAATGACGACGGGACGACGGAAGAAGATAAGCTGCTGCCTCCTCTGAAACATGGAGATAAAGTGAAGCGGAAGCAGATCGATCCGAAGCAGCATTTCACGCAGCCGCCCCCGCGCTATACGGAAGCCCGGCTGGTCCGCGCGCTGGAAGAAATGGGAATCGGCCGTCCGAGCACTTACGCGCCCACGCTCGAAACGATTCAAAAACGCGGTTATGTGGCGATAGAAGAGAAGAAGTTTATTCCGACCGAGCTCGGCGAGCTGGTCATTCAGCAGATGATCGAATTTTTTCCGGAAATCCTCGACGTCGAGTTTACCGCCCATATGGAAGAGGAGCTCGACCATGTAGAAGAAGGTAAGGAAGATTGGGTGAAGGTACTCAATTCCTTCTATGTATCTTTCGAGAAGCGGCTGGAAGTGGCGGAAGAGGAAATGGAGAAGATCGAGATTCAGGATGAAGTTTCCGATGAGATTTGCGAGAAATGCGGCCGTCATCTCGTTTATAAGATGGGCCGGTTCGGCAAGTTTCTAGCTTGCTCGGGATTTCCGGATTGCCGCAACACGAAACCGATCGTCAAAGATATCGGCGTGACGTGTCCGAGCTGCAAAGAAGGGAAGATCATCGAGCGCCGCAGTAAAAAAGGCCGCGTGTTCTATGGCTGCGATCGCTATCCCGAATGCGAATTCGTATCCTGGGATAAGCCGGTCGGCCAGCCTTGTCCGAAATGCGGATCGATGCTTATCGAGAAACGGAACAAGAACGGCGTGTTCCACCAATGCATCCAATGCGATTTTAAGGACGAAGTGCAGGAAAAAGAATAACTTAAGTAATTGTTTCAGGAGGCCAATCATTTTGTCAGAGACACCGAAAGTTACCGTTATCGGAGCCGGACTGGCTGGCAGCGAAGCCGCATGGCAAATCGCCAGCCAGGGCGTGCCTGTGATTTTATACGAAATGCGTCCGGTGCGTAAAACGCCGGCGCATATTTCCGATCAATTCGCCGAGCTGGTGTGCAGCAACTCGCTGCGCGCCAACGGGCTCACCAACGCCGTCGGCGTTCTTAAGGAAGAAATGCGCATTTTGAATTCGCTCATTTTGCGCTGTGCGGACAAGCATGCCGTTCCCGCCGGCGGAGCGCTGGCTGTTGACCGCGAAGGCTTCTCGGCCGAGGTGACTTCGATGCTGCGCAATCATCCGCTCATCGAAGTGCGCAACGAAGAGCTTCAAGATTTGCCGGAAGGCATTACGGTCGTGGCTACCGGTCCTCTTACCTCGCCGGCTCTTTCCGCGCATCTGCAGTCGCTGATGGGCGAACAATATTTGTATTTTTACGATGCAGCGGCTCCTATCGTCGAGAAGGATTCCATCGATATGAGCAAGGTGTATCTCGCTTCGCGTTACGACAAAGGGGAAGCCGCTTATTTGAATTGCCCGATGACCGAAGAAGAGTTTAATATCTTCTATGAGGCTCTCATTTCGGCGGAAGTGGCTCCGGTCAAAGAGTTTGAGAAAGAGATTTATTTCGAAGGCTGTATGCCGATCGAAGTGATGGCAAGGCGCGGCAAGCAAACAGCCTTGTACGGCCCTATGAAGCCGGTAGGCTTGATCAACCCGCATACGAACGAGCTTCCCTATGCCGTCGTGCAATTGCGCCAGGATAACGCCGCAGGCACGCTGTACAATCTGGTAGGATTTCAGACGCATCTGAAGTGGGGCGAGCAGAAGCGGGTATTTTCGCTCATTCCCGGCTTAGAGAACGCCGAGTTTGTCCGGTACGGCGTCATGCACCGCAATACGTTTATCAACTCTCCCAAGCTGCTGAAGCCTACGTATCAGTTTTTGAAGCGCGACAATTTGTTTTTTGCCGGACAGATGACCGGCGTGGAGGGCTATGTCGAATCGGCGGCTTCCGGTCTGATCGCGGGCATGAATGCGGCGCGTTACGCCAAAGGTCTGGATTGTCTCGTGCTTCCTCCGGACACGACGCTCGGCAGCATGGCTCATTACATTACGACCGCGGATTTTAAACATTTTCAGCCGATGAACGCCAACTTCGGACTGCTGCCGCCGCTTGACGAGAAGGTTAAAGTGAAAAAGGTACGATACGAAAAAATTGCCTTGCGTGCAATTGAGAAAATTCAGAATTTTTCCCAAAACGAATACAATTTCACTTGTAAGTAAAAGCTGTACTATGATACTATAATCTTGTTTTGAAACAGCCTGAACTATAAGATTATGTACCAGCTAGATATACATTGTTAATGGAACCTCTGCATCGCGGCTGCTCTGTTAGTGCGTCCTCGAACGAGGTTTTTCTATTGAGTGCCTGTTATGCCGAATTCTTCACCCATTTGGAGGTATCGCTTTTATGGAACAAACCTTTCACGCGACGACGATCTTCGCTATCCGTCACCAAGGTAAAGGAGCCATTGCCGGCGACGGCCAGGTTACTTTCGGCAACAGCATGGTGATGAAAAATTCGGCCAAAAAAGTCCGGCGTTTATATCGCGGCAAAGTCATTGCGGGCTTCGCGGGATCGGTTGCCGACGCGATAACGTTATTCGAGAAGTTCGAAGCTAAGCTTGAGGAGCATCACGGCAATTTACAGCGTTCGGCGGTGGAGCTTGCGAAGGATTGGCGTTCCGACCGGGTGCTGCGCAGGCTGGAAGCGATGATGATCGTTATGGACTTGAACTACGTGCTGCTGATTTCCGGAAACGGGGAAATTATCGAGCCGGACGACGGCATATTGGCGATAGGCTCGGGCGGAAGCTTTGCCTTGGCTGCCGGAAGAGCGCTTACCAGGTACGCTCCAAATATGAGCGCCAAAGAAATCGCGCATGCGGCGCTTACGATGGCCGCCGAAATTTGCGTATTTACGAATCATAATATTATAGTGGAAGAAATCGAGTAGAAGACAAAGAGGAGGTACTCTCTTGAAGCATACCGCGTTGACACCGAAAGAAATTGTCACCCAGCTGGACAAATATATTATCGGTCAGAAGAAGGCCAAAAAGTCCGTAGCCGTAGCGCTGCGCAACCGTTACCGCAGAAGCTTGCTGGACGAAACGATTCGCGACGAGATTGTACCCAAAAATATATTGATGATCGGCCCGACAGGGGTAGGGAAAACCGAAATCGCTAGGCGGCTGGCGAAGCTGGTTCACGCTCCGTTCGTCAAAGTCGAGGCGACGAAGTTCACCGAGGTCGGCTATGTCGGACGCGACGTGGAGGCGATGGTACGCGATTTGGTGGAAACCTCCATTCGCATGGTGAAGGCGGAACGGACTGAGAAGCTGAAGGATAGAGCCGAGCAGCTCGCGAACGAGCGCATCGTTGCCATTTTGGTTCCGAACCCGGCGAAGCAAAAGACGCAGCGCAATCCGCTGGAGATGCTGTTCGGCAACCAAGCGCAGACGGAACCGCAGGAGCCGGAAGCGGATCAGCATATTAGCGCCCGCCGGCAGGAAATCAAGGAGCAGCTGGCCAACGGGGAGCTGGAGCAGAAGGTCATCGAGATCGAGGTCGAGGATAGTTCTCCGACGATGCTGGATATGTTTTCGGGGCAAGGCAACGAGCAAGCCGGCATGAACATGCAGGAGCTGTTCGGCAATTTAATGCCGAAAAAAACGAAGAAGCGGAAGCTTCCGGTCAAAGAAGCGCGCAAGGTGCTGACCCAGGAGGAAGCTCAAAAGCTGCTGGATATGGATGACGTCATCCAAGAAGCGATTATGCGGGCGGAGCAGCTCGGCATCATTTTTATCGATGAAATCGATAAAATTTGCAGCTCCGGCGGTCGCGGCGGCGGTCCTGACGTTTCCCGCGAAGGGGTGCAGCGGGATATTTTGCCTATCGTCGAAGGTTCCACGATCATGACCAAGTACGGTCCGGTGCAAACGGATTTTATTTTGTTCGTTGCCGCGGGGGCGTTCCATGTATCTAAGCCTTCAGACCTAATTCCGGAGCTTCAAGGACGTTTTCCTATCCGAGTCGAGCTCAGCAGCTTAACGCAAGAGGACTTTGTGCTCATTTTGAAGGAGCCGAAACATGCGCTCACGAAACAATATACGGCATTGCTGGAAACAGAAGGAATCGAGGTTCAATTCTCCGAAGCCGCGATTGAAGAAATCGCCAAAATCGCTGCAGAGGTGAATCAAAATACGGATAATATCGGCGCGAGACGGCTGCACACCATTTTGGAAAAGCTTCTGGAGGATCTGTCGTACGAGGCGCCGGAAATCACGCTGGAACAGATTGTCATTACGCCGGAATATGTACGGGAGAAGCTTTCGGACATCGTGCAAAACCGCGACCTAAGCCAGTATATTTTATAAACGACGCAGCATACATTTCAAACGGTTGGTCGCTTTGGGAGGCAGTATCATGACATTGTTAACGAAGACAAGAAGATTGAACAAATTATTGCAAAAGGAAGCGGGTAACCCGGTCAGCTTTATGAATATGGCGGAGGTTTTGAGCGATATTTTGCAATCCGATATATTTGTCGTCAGCCGCAAAGGGAAGGTGCTCGGCAAGGCGCTGACGCGCCTGGAACTGGGAGATGGAGCGGGCGAATCGGTGCTGTCCGATAACCGGTTTCCGCCTGAATACAACCAGCTGCTGCTGAAAGTGGAGGAAACTTCCTCCAATATGAATGCGCTTAGCGACTATAACGTATTCGGCGAGAGACTGGCCGAGAACGGCATCTATATTACGATCGTACCGGTGATCGGAGGCGGAGACCGCCTGGGCACGCTAATATTGACCCGCCGCGAGGGCGGCGGATTTATCGATGACGATCTGATCGTAGCGGAATACGGATCGACGGTCGTCGCGATGGAAATATTGCGGGAGAAGGCCGAGCAGATCGAGATAGAAGCGCGCAGCAAGGCGGTTGTGCAGGTGGCCGTCGGTTCGCTGTCGTTTAGCGAGCTTGAGGCGATGGAGCATATTTTCGAGCAGCTGGAAGGCTCGGAAGGTTTGCTCGTTGCGAGCAAAATCGCAGATCGTGTCGGAATAACGCGGTCGGTAATTGTTAACGCGCTGCGAAAACTGGAAAGCGCCGGAGTCATCGAAACACGGTCTTTGGGCATGAAAGGGACCTATATAAGGGTACTAAACGACCAATTGATCAGCGGCATTCAAAGTGTAAAAATATAATAAAATCACAGGTTCTAAGCCCTATATTGCAAATATAGGGCTTTTTTCATATTGTAATAATTTTCATATTTCTTCAATATAGAAATAGTTCTGAGCGACTACATATTCTTCCAAATAGTCATATTATTTTTCGATTATTATGTCGAAGAAAGGAGGATAATGCAGCCAAGCTGTTGAATAATGTAATTTAACATCACCGCGAAGGTAGGATAGGGCATGAATATTCTGAATAAGCCGGTATTTAATCAAATGGAACGCACGCTGGACGCGGCTACGATGCGGCAGAGAGTCATAGCGGACAATATCGCTAATGTGGATACGCCGTATTTTAAAAGGTCCGACGTACGGTTTGAAGAACTTCTGCAAAACGAGCTGAACGGTACTGCGAACCTGCAAGGGTTTAGAACGGATCCGCGTCACTTCTATATCGGACGCCCGGCGACTCCTGAGCCGCAGATCGTTAAAGACAATAACTCGGCGATTAACAATAACTTGAACAATGTGGATATCGACTATGAGATGTCCTTAATGGCGAAAAACCAACTGCGTTACAACGTCATGGTTCAGCAAGTAAACAGCGAAATCAAAAAAGCGAGAACCGCGATCGGAGGGAGAGGCTAATTTATGAAACTTACGAACGGTTTTGATATCAGTTCTTCCGCCTTAACGGCGCAGCGCTTTCGGATGGACGTGATTTCTTCCAATATAGCAAACGCGGACTCGACCCGGGCCCGGATGGTTAACGGAAAATGGGTTCCGTACCAACGCAAATTAGTGACGATCGAGCCTAAACAGCCAACTTTCGAACAGGCGCTGCAAAACGCACAGTCGAATACGGCCGGAGAAGGGGTGAGAGTGACGAAGGTCACTGATGATACTTCTCCCTTTAAGCAGGTTTACAATCCGACGCATCCCGATGCTGATGAGAATGGGTTTGTTATGATGCCGAATGTTGACGTGCTTAAGGAAATGGTAGATATGATTTCTGCTACACGTTCTTATGAAGCGAATGTAACGGCGCTCAACGCTTCGAAAGCTTTGATTGGCAAGGCGCTGGAGATCGGCAAATAATATTGAAAAGGAGAATTCGTTATGATTCAAAAACTGGCTATGCAGCCTTTGCAAAACATCACCCAACCAACATCGAAAAGCGCAAGCGCATCGGAGTTATCGGACCAGTTCGGGAAATTTTTGAACGACGCCATCAATAAGCTGAATGAACAGCAGCAAAAGGTGGATGCACTCAACGACCAATTTGCCAAAGGGCAAATTTCGGACGTACATCAGCTGATGATCGAGTCGGAAAAAGCTTCTTTGGGACTTGAACTGACCGTTCAAGTTCGCAATAAAGCCGTCGAGGCCTATCAGGAAATGATGAGAATGCAAGTATAGTCGTATTTAAGATTACCAGCGACGGTCTTTTAGATGGGGTGGAATAGTGAACGAGAATATAACCCAGTATTGGAATCGAGTAAGGCAATACTGGAATCAATTCAGTAAAACGCAGAAGATTACTTTTGTAGCTACAGTGATTCTTGTCACATTGACGATAGGTATAATCAGTTATAATTTTTCAAAGACGGAGTACGCCTTGGCATACACCGATTTGCAGCCAAGCGATGCGGCGGCTATCAAGGGCTATCTGGACAGCGCCAAAATTCCGTATCAGCTG
The DNA here is from genome assembly GCF_025060755.1 of Paenibacillus doosanensis. Lineage (GTDB taxonomy): Bacteria > Bacillota > Bacilli > Paenibacillales > NBRC-103111 > Paenibacillus_S > Paenibacillus_S doosanensis. Next base: position 96,036 of record NZ_JANYUY010000022.1, on the reverse strand, counting down.
AGCGACGACGGCAAAAGCATCGGAGTTCCCCGCAGCGAAGTGGCCAATGTGAAGCTGGCTGTGGAATCGCAGGGACTGAACAAAACGGGGAATATCGGCTACGGCTCCTTTGCGCAGAGCAGCACGTTCGGCACCACGGATAAAGAGTTTAACGTCAAATACATAAACGCGGTTCAAGGCGAACTGCAGCAGCTGATCAACTCCAACACGGCCGTCAGCAGCTCGAAAGTGCTTATTAACATTCCGGAAGAAAGCGTGTTTCTTCCTAAAGATGCGGATAAGGACAAAGCTTCCGCTTCCGTCGTCGTTAATCTGAAGCAAGGGTACAGTTTAGATCAGGCCAAAATCGATACGATGTACAACCTGGTCTCTCATAGCGTCAAAGGGTTGCCTATAGAGAATATTACGATTTCCGATCAGAACGGCGAACCGCTGGAATATTCCAAAGCGCAAGGAAATATCACAAGCAGCAGCGCTGCGCTGCAAAACTTTGAAATCAACAACCAGTTTAAAACGGACGTTCAAAAGAATGTTCAGCAGATGCTGGGAGCCATTCTCGGAAAAGACAAAGTCATCGTGCAAGTATTCTCTACGATGAACTTTGACCAGATGAACAGCCATCAGCAGCTCGTCACCGCTCCGAATACGGTGGACCAGAAAGGTCTGGAAATTTCCGTTCAGGAAATCCAAAAGAACTATACGAGCGACAATTCGCCGGCAGCCGGCGGGGTCGCAGGCACCGGTCAAACCGACGTTCCGGGTTATCCCGGAAGCAACAGCAACGGCAAATCCAATTCGGAAGAGCTGCAGCGGACCGTCAATTCCGAAGTGAACCGGATTACGAACGATATTATTTCAACGCCTTATGTCGTTAAGGATCTAACGATCAACGTCGGAATCGAGCCGCCTAATCCGGATGATCCGAATACGCTGACGCAAGAAACGAAGGATGCGGTGCAGCAAATACTGGTCAATGTCGTGCGGGCGGCGCTTGCCGATAGCAAGCAGACGCTGACGGACGAAGATCTGGCCAAGAAAGTAACGGTATTCGCCCATTCGTTCGCAAGACCGCAAACGGGACAAACGGCCGATGCCAACTCGATGCTGCTCTATGGCGCGCTTGGCGGCGTGGCACTGGCGCTGCTCGCCGGAGGCGGATATTTATGGATTAGAAAGCGCAAGGCAAGACAAGAAGAGGCGGACGAACTGGAAGCAGAACCGGCCAAGCTGGAGTTTCCGACCATTGATATTGATAATGTGACCAATGATAATCAAGTCCGCAAGCAGCTGGAAACCTTGGCCAAGAAAAAGCCGGAGGAATTCGTCAACTTGCTTCGCACTTGGTTGGTCGATGAATAGAGGTGTAACGATTGGCTAAAGTTCAGCAGCAAGTTTTAACAGGGCGACAAAAAGCCGCCATTCTGTTGATCAGCCTGGGACCGGAGGTGTCGGCCCAAATTTTCAAGCATCTGCGCGATGAGGAAATCGAACAGCTGACTTTAGAGATTGCGAACGTAAGAAAAGTCGATAGCGTAGAGAAAGATGCGATTTTAGCCGAATTTCATCAAATTTGCTTGGCTCAGGAGTTCATTTCCCAGGGCGGCATCGCCTATGCCAAGGATATTTTGGAAAAAGCTCTTGGTTCGCAAAAAGCGCTGGATATTATTAACCGGCTGACGGCCACTTTGCAGGTCAGACCGTTTGACTTCGCAAGGAAAGCGGACCCGGCTCAAATACTAAACTTCATTCAAAACGAAAATTCGCAAACGATAGCATTGGTTCTCGCCTATTTGCAGCCGGAGCAGTCGTCGATCATATTGTCCTCGCTCCCTCAGGACAAACAGGCGGACGTCGCCAAACGGATCGCCTTGATGGACAGCACTTCGCCGGAAGTGATCAGCCAAGTCGAGCGGGTGCTGGAGCAAAAGCTGTCGGCGACCGTTACCCAGGATTATACCAATGCCGGCGGTATCGCAGCCATCGTTCAAATTCTAAACGGCGTCGACCGCGGAACGGAACGGACGATTCTGGATTCGCTGGAAATTCAAGATCCGGAGCTTGCGGAAGAAATCAAGAAAAGAATGTTCGTGTTCGAAGATATCGTCAACATCGACAACCGTTCCATCCAGCGAATTATCCGGGATATCGAAAACGCCGATTTGCAGCTGGCGCTTAAGGTGGCCAGCGAGGAAGTGCGCGACGCCATATTCAAAAACATGTCCAAACGGATGGCCGAAACGTTCAAGGAAGAAATGGAATTTATGGGTCCTGTACGTCTTCGCGACGTGGAAGAGGCGCAGACCCGTATCGTTGCTACCATTCGCCGCCTAGAAGAGGCCGGCGAGATCATCATTGCCCGCGGTGGAGGAGATGATATTATTGTCTAATGTGATCAAATATACGCAATACGTATCCTTAGACGATAAAAAGGTAGTCGAAGTTGCACAAAAACAAACGATTTTTGCCGAACCGGGCGCGTCTTCGGACGGCTTCACGGAGCAATATCATACCGAGCTTCGCGAATTGGAGGAAATGAAGGAGCAAATTCTCCAAGACGCCCAAAGCTTTGCGGAACAACAAGTTCGAGCGGCAATGGACGAAGCGGCGGCCGTCCGCGAGCAAACGCAGACGGAAATCGAACAGTGGTGGAATGAGCGGCGTCAGAGCGACGAGCAGCTCCAGAACCAGCTTAAGGAAGATGGATTCCGTCAAGGCTACGAGAACGGGATGCGCGAAGCGGAAACTCAGCTGCGCGAGCAGTACAACGAGATGCTGCAGGAAGCGTCGCAAATATTGAATCAAGCCTATGTATTGAAGCAGCAAATTATACAGGAAGCCGAACCCTTCTTAATTCAGCTGAGCTGCTCCATCGCCGAGAAGGTTATCTCGCGCCAGCTGACGGTAGAGCCCGAATGGATTATCGAATTAATCGAATCCGTTCTTGCGCGCCGCAAAGAGAAAGGGATCATTACGCTTTGTGTGGCTCCGGCTCATTTCACTTATATTCAGGATGCAAGAGAAGAGCTGCTGCTGCATATCGACTCCCAGGCGGAGCTGCAGATTATTCCCGACCCGTCGGTGCAGGATCACGGCTGCGTAGTCCGCTCGTCCTTCGGCAGTATCGACGCTAGAATCGACACGCAGTTAAAGGAAATCAAGAACGTGCTGCAGCATCTTGCCGTCAGAAATGAGGGAACCTCAGGATGAATCAGGCGCCTGATGTATTGAAGTATATCGAACAGCTTCGGCATATCGACCCGATTCGGGTGAACGGCAAGGTGACCCAGGTGATCGGCTTGACGGTTGAATCGGAAGGGCCGGATGCGAGCATCGGCGACGTGTGCTACATTTACCCGCTGAAATCCAATAAGCCATTAAAGGCGGAGGTCGTCGGGTTCAAGAACAATAAAGTGCTTCTGATGCCGCTCGGCGAACTTGAATCGATCGGACCGGGCTGCGATGTGGTCGGAACGGGCAAGCCTCTGACGGTCCAGGTCGGACACGAATTGTTAGGCAAGGTTCTCGACGGTTTGGGCCAGCCCTTGGACGGTACTTTTTTGTCATCCCGCATGGCGCAGTACTCAACCAACAATATCCCGAGTAATCCGCTCAAGCGCCCTCGGGTGCTTGAGCCGATCAGCGTAGGGGTTCGCTGCATCGACGGCTTGTTGACGATCGGCAAAGGGCAGCGCGTCGGCATCTTCGCCGGTTCCGGCGTCGGCAAAAGCACACTGATGGGGATGATCGCCCGAAACACTTCGGCCGACGTCAACGTGATTGCTCTCATTGGAGAACGCGGACGCGAGGTGCTCGATTTCATCGAGCGGGATCTTGGCCCCGAAGGCTTGGCCCGTTCGGTCGTCATCGTCGCCACATCCGATCAGCCGGCCCTAATCCGCATTAAAGGCGCCCTGATCGCTACGAGCATTGCGGAATATTTCAGAGACCGCGGACTAAACGTCATGATGATGATGGACTCGGTCACCCGTTATGCGATGGCGCAGCGCGAGGTCGGCCTCGCTGTCGGCGAGCCTCCGGCGACGAGAGGATACACGCCTTCCGTATTCGCGACCTTGCCGAAGCTGCTGGAACGTTCGGGAACAGGACCTAAAGGCTCGATCACCGCGTTTTACACCGTCTTGGTCGACGGCGACGATATGAACGAGCCGATCGCCGACGCCGTTCGCGGCATATTGGACGGGCACATTGTGCTCGACCGGAACATCGCCAATAGAGGGCATTATCCGGCGATCGACGTGCTGTCCAGCGTAAGCCGCGTCATGAAGGAAATCGTTCCCCAAGAGCATCAGCTGGCAGCGGAAAATTTGAAGCGGCTGTTATCTGTTTACAAAGATTCGGAAGATTTAATCAATATAGGGGCGTACCAAAAAGGTTCTAATCCGGAAATTGATAAATCTTTGGAATCGATTCAATCCATTTGGGACTACACCAAACAGAGGGTTACGGAAAAGCTTACATTCGGCGAAGCTCAGGAAAGGTTAATCCAAGAATTTTATAAAGGGTGAACAAATCTATGCGATTCCGTTATGCATTTCAAAAGATCGTAGACCTGAAGACGAACGAAAAGACGCAAGCGGAGTGGATGCTGTCGGAAGCAATCGGCAAGCTGCGCGAAGAGGAGTCGAGTCTTACCGAACTGCACTCGGTTAAAGACGGCATTCACGAGCAGCTGCACCAAGTGTCTTCCAATAGGGCGACGATCTCGCAAATGCTGATGCTGCAGCAGTATGCCGATCACATCGATCATCAGATTCAATTGAAGCATAAGGATCTGGAGCATGCTCAGCAAGCCGTTAACATCAAGCAGGATGTGTTGGCGGGAAGAGTAATGGAAGAGAAGGTGTGGACGAAAGCCAAGGAAAAAGCGTTGACCCGTTTTCAGACGATGGTGTTGAAAAAGGAACAGGACCAAATGGATGAAATGGCAACGAACCGTTTCCGGAGATTGTCGTAGAACCCGGATTAGGGAGGTGAAGGGAATGTCAGATTTGGATGTGGAAAATACCTCTTCGTATGGGGCTATGGAACGGTTTCTCATCTGGTTTTTGATTCCGTTTGTGTTTACCGCCGTATTGCTCGGCGTGCTGCTCACGATTTTCGATTATGACGTGATGAACGGCGTGCTTCGCGCAGCGAATAAAATTCCGGTAATTCAAAATATAGTTCCGGACCCGAAACCGAAACCGGGAGAAGCGAAAACGCAGACTTCCGACGGTCAGCAAAAATCGGCGTCGGCGGCTCCGTCGCCGGAAGAGACGATCCAAGCATTGAACGCGAAGCTGGACGAGAAGGAACAAGAGATCGACAAGACGAACAGCGCTCTGGTGCAGCGCGATCAGACCATCAAGGAATTGCAGCAGAAAAACAGCGAGCTGACGGAGCAGATGAAAAGCAAAGCGCAATCGGATGAAGAATACACCGCCCAAATTCAACAATTGGCTTCGATGTATGCCAAGATGACTCCGTCCAAGGCGGCTCCTATTATGGAAAACTTGACTCAATCGGAGCTTGTGCTCGTGCTGAGCATGATGAAAACCGATGACCGGGTAAAAATTTTGGAGAAAATGGATGCGAAGAAAGCGGCGGACGCTTCCATATTGCTTAAAGACCAGACGACGGTCAAAGATCGTGAAATTGCGGCGCTGCAGGAGCGTCTGCAGCAGAATTCGGCGAGCGACGCGAAAGCGTCCCAAAAAATAAGCAAGGACGATCTTGGAGCGACATTTGCCAATATGGCGCCCAAGAGCGCGGCCACGGTGCTGTTGGAAATGCAAAACTCGAATCCGGACAAAGTGCTCTCGATCCTGAGTTCCATGGATAGCGCCGGACGCTCCAAAGTGCTTACCGCCATTGCCGAGCAGTCCAAGGAAACGGCAGCGTTAATATCTGCACGGCTCGTTCAATAATGACGGCAAAGGAGGTGAAAACAAGACAATGGTAATTCAAGCTCAATTATCCATGAATACAGCTGCGGCAGCTTCCGGCGGAACGCAAGGAAACGCAGCGGGCTCCGGCTCGTCCGGGACGGCGGCGGGGCAAAACGCCGACGGCTTCTCGGCTGCCTTGATCGGGCTTCTCGGTACGGGGACGGCTTCGGCCAATACGACGGGCAGCCAACAGCCGGGTGTGGCGGGTTTGAACGCACTGGCGCAGCTTCTGGCTCAATTGCAGGATAACAGCGCCAACCAGCAGCTGCCTGCAGCCGAAGATTCGCTTAAGCAGCTGGATGCGCTTATCGAACTGCTGCAATCCGGCAAGGACGATGCTTCCGCATTGCTCGCGAGTCCCGATATCCAAGCTTGGCTGGCTCAAATGCAAGCGATGCTCGTCATGATGCAGCCTCAAGCGCAAGCGCCGGCGGACGTGCAGCAAACAAGCGCCGAAGATCAAGCGCACGCGGACAGCGAGGGAACGCAGCCTGCCGCAGCAGCGGTACAGTCTGCTCCGGCAGCGGCCGTAAGCGCGATCCCGTCCGAATTGTTCGTTCCGCTTGAAGAACAAGCTCCAGTTCAACAGTCGGCTTCGCAATCGGTTCAGCCGGCCGAATGGAAGCCGGTGTCCAAGCAGGAGGCGCTGACGATTCTTAAAGATTTCAGGCAGCTGCTTGAGACGAATGCCGCTCAGAGTGCGGCGGGGGTGCAGCCTGACGGTAAGACGTCAGCGATGCAAAAGCTGATCTCCGAATTGAAACACATTATCGGCAATCAAGCTTTCGTTCAAACGAACCCAGCCCAAACAAGCGCGCCGGCGGCGACGGTCGTCCAACCGGTTCATCCCGGTCTGGAAGTATTGGCGGCCAAGACGATGCCTTTCCGAATGGAAGCGAAGTCCGAAGCTCAAGATGCGCCGTTATTTGAACCGTTATCCGATATTAGCGCTTCTGCGGATGATTCTCAGGCCGTACCTGTTCAGGATTATTTGAAACAGCTGACATCAAACGCAGCGCAGACGGCAAAGCCGCCGGTTCTGTTAATGCAGGCGCCTACGTTTGCGGAAGATATGACTCAGTTCGTCATGAAGTCTTTGACGGTTCAGACGCTGGCTGACGGCTTGACGGAAGCGAAGCTGTCTTTATATCCGCAGCATCTGGGTCATGTCGATGTGAAATTGACGATGCATAACGGCCAACTGATCGCCCAATTTATGGCGGACAGCATGGCGGGCAAGGAAATGCTCGAAAGCCAGCTGTCACAGCTCAGATCGACGCTGCAAAGCCAAGGCATTCAAGTGGACAAATTGGAAGTCACGCAAAATCAGGCGTTCCAGTCCGGATTGTTCCAGGAGCAAAGGCAGCAGCAGTCCCAGCAATCGGGCAAGCAGTCCAAAGGAAATAACGGCAACGGCGTTTCTATGGAAGAAGAGCTCGCCCAAGCTGTGAAAAGCGCGCCTGTGTTAGGGAGGCCGGGGCAAACGTCGATTGACGTTACGGCTTAATCATCGCAGTATGAACGTTCGGGAGGTGAAACCGTGTCGGATTCATCCGTAAGCACCAAAAACGTATGGCCTTATTACGCCAAAACGAACATCAGCAACGTAGCGAAGGAACAGAAAACGAACGATTTGGGCAAAGATGAGTTTTTAAAAATTTTGATTGCCCAATTGCAAAATCAGGACCCTTCGCAGCCGCTTCAGGATAAGGAATTTATCGCCCAGATGGCCCAGTTTACTTCCGTTGAGCAGCTTAGCAACATGAGCAACGAAATGAAGCTGCTGCGCCAATCGCTGGGATTTGCCTCCGGACTGATCGGCAAATCGATAACTTGGGGCGGGACGAACGAGAAAGGCGAATCGATAGATAAAACGGGCATCGTCGATTCGATCGTCGTGAAGGACGGCTCGCAGTTTGCCGTCGTCGGCAAGGAGAAGATCGCTCTGGACCAGATTACGCAAATCGCCAATAGCGCGAGCTCCAGTCCGGAGGAATCGCAATGACCGATCGAATCTCTGTCGGACAGCTGTATCCCGGCAGCGCCAGAACGTCGCCTATCCAGCGAAATGAGGCGCGGGGACAAGCATCCAAGCCTGCATTCAAGCAAGATCCTTCGTTTGAAAACATTTTGCAAAATCAGCTGATCCGGTTCAGCCACCATGCCGAGCAGCGATTGAAGCAGCGGGGGATTGAATTCCAACCTGAACAGCTTGCCCAGATCGGGTCGGCTATCGATAAAGCCGCATCCAAGGGAGCTAAAGATTCGCTCATGATCATTAATAATACGGCGCTTATCGTGAATATTAAAAACAGAACGGTAGTGACCGCCGTTGACGGCGCCTCGATGAAGGACAATGTGTTTACGCAGATCGACAGCGCAGTGATTTTATCGTAAGAACGGGCTGGACCGCTTTAGGAGGCCCAAGGTTGCGGAACGATGGAAGCAACCGGCTAATCAAGGAATTATACATTTATTGGGAGGCAAAAGCGCATGTTAAGATCGCTATACTCCGGCGTTTCCGGTATGAGAGGATTTCAAACCAAGCTCGACGTTATAGGAAACAATATCGCGAATGTGAATACGATCGGCTTCAAGGCCGGGCGGGTTATGTTCAAAGATATTCTGAGCCAAACCGTATCCGGGGTAACCGCGCCGGAAGAGAACGCCAAGGGCGGCGTTAACGCGCAGCAGATCGGTTTGGGCGTGTCGATCAGCGCCATCGATACCGTACATACTCCGGGCAGCGCCATGACGACGAACGTGCCTACCGATTTGCGGATTGACGGAGACGGATTTTTCGCCGTATCGCCGGACGGATCGCCGGACAATATGTTTTTGACCCGCGCGGGCAACTTTACGATCGACGCTAACCGCCAGCTGGTGAATTCCGACGGGATGTTCGTTTTGAGCACGGAGGGCGCGCCGATTGTTTTGGCCGAGGACGATACGGCATTCTCGATTTCGCAGAACGGGGAAGTCATTACGACGAAGGCGGATGGTACTACGGATGCTCCGTTTGTGATCGCTGTAGCCAAAGTAACGAATCCGGCGGGTCTTGAAAAAGTCGGAGGCAATTTATACCGATCAACCGCTAACTCGAATGTGGACCCGATCGATTTGGGGACGGCGCTTCCTAATGACCCTACGCTGGGCACAGGCGCGATTGTCGCCGGGCAGCTGGAAATGTCCAACGTGGACCTGACTTCGGAGTTTACCGAGATGATCGTAGCACAGCGCGGTTTCCAGGCGAACTCCAGAATCATCACGACATCGGATGAAGTGCTGCAGGAAGTCGTTAACCTGAAACGCTAATAATATAGAAGGGGGAGTCTTCTCCCCCTGACTATTCAAATTCGGAGGCTATTCATGATTCGACTGACCCGTCTGAATGGGAAACAGATTACCGTTAACGCTCTGTTGGTTGAAAGTATAGAAGAAACGCCGGACACGATGATTACCTTAATTACCGGCAAAAAGATAACCGTATTGGAACCGGGGCCCGAAGTCGTTCAGCAGATTACTCAGTATATGCGTTCGATCGGTTCAGTCACCGGGACAATCAAGAGTTTGGATTCGGAGGGGTTGTAGTTGTTAAAAAGCCGAGTTTTTCTACTGATCGTAGCGATCCTTATAGCTATAACCTTAATATTAACCGCAGCCTTCGTGTTGTGGAATTATATGGATAAAGCGAGCAGCAATCCGCAGGAGCAAGCGCTCAGCTCAGCCGGCGAAGTGAAACCGGCCAAGAAATCGACACCGGATGAAGCAAAAGAAAACACAGTAATATTGAAGGATATACTGACAAACCTCGCAGCGAATAACCGCTTCATTAAAGCGAGCTTTGCCATTGAGATGGAAAATAAGAAGGCCAAGGAAGAATTTGAGAAGCTCGATTTCAAAATGAAAGCCATCATCGTACAAACGCTCGCCGATATGACTCCGGAGCAGGTACAAGGCAGCAAGGGCTTCGATAATCTGACTTCCGTCCTTATGAATAAAATGAACCCGTTGTTATCCAGCGGGAAAATCAAACAAATCTGGATCACGGACAGCGTGCTTCAGTAGGCTCCATTTTACATACTTGCGAAAGGGAGGTGACGATTAATGGTTGATGTACTTTCACAAAATGAGATTGACGCCTTGCTTGCCGCACTGTCCTCCGGTGAGATGGATGCCGAAGAGCTGAAGAAGGAAGAGACGCAGAAAAAAGTACGCGCGTATGATTTTAAGCGGGCGGTCCGGTTTTCCAAAGATCATATCCGCAGCTTGACGAGAATTCATGAAAACTTTGCGCGGTTTCTGACAACTTATTTCTCCGCGCAGCTGAGAACGTTTGTCCAAATCAATGTCGTTCAGGTAGAGCAGCTGCCTTATGATGAATTTATTCGTTCCATACCGAAGATGACGATTCTCAATATCTTTGAGGCGGAACCGCTCGAAGGCAGAATGGTGCTCGAAGTGCACCCGAACGTGGCGTTCGCCATGTTGGACCGGCTGCTCGGAGGAGCGGGAACGTCACCGACGAAAATCAATGCGCTCACGGAGATCGAGACGATCGTGATGGAACGGATATTCAGCAGGGCGTTCGAGAGTCTGCAGGAGGCGTGGAAAACGGTGGTCGATCTGTCGCCTCGTATGGAAGCGTTGGAGACGAATCCGCAGTTTATGCAGATCGTATCGCCGAACGAGACGATTGCGCTCATTTCGCTGAGCACCAAGATCGGCGATACGACAGGAATGATCAATTTGTGTATCCCTCATGTTGTCATCGAACCGATCATGCCGAGATTATCCGTTCATCACTGGTTTGTCTCTCAGAAAAAGACGAGCGCTCCCGAAGAAGTGATGGCGCTGCAGTCGAGGATTCACAAGGCTAAGCTGCCGATCATCGCCGAGCTCGGCGAGTCGCAAATTACAGTTCGCGAATTTTTGAGCTTGAATGTCGGAGACGTCGTTTCCTTAAATAAACCGGTGGACGAGCTATTGAACATACGGATAGGAGAGAAGCTGAAGTTTCACGGGACTCCCGGGACGACACGTGGAAAATTGGCCATACAAATTACCGACATAGTCGAAGAAGGGACGGAAGAGAATGACGAATAGCAAAGATTATTTGTCTCAGGAAGAAATCGATGCGCTGCTGAGACAAACATCCGGCGATAGCTCGGGCGGCAGTTCAAGCGGAGAAGTCACGGTAGAGGATTATTTATCTTCCCTTGAGCAGGATGCGCTTGGAGAGATCGGTAATATTACGTTCGGCAGTGCGGCGACGGCGTTGTCTACTTTGCTCGGCAAAAAAGTCGATATTACGACACCGAAAGTTTCGATTATCGCCAAAGAAGATTTGATCGAAGAGTTTCCGAAGCCTCACGTAGCCGTGCATGTGAATTACGTCGACGGGTTTCATGGAATCAACCTGCTCGTGATTAAAACGCGCGACGCTCAAGTTATCGCCGACTTGATGATGGGCGGCGACGGTACTGCGGAAATGGGCGAATTGTCCGAAATTCATATCAGCGCCGTTCAGGAAGCGATGAACCAGATGATGGGCTCGTCTGCGACATCAATGTCGACAATTTTTAACCGATTCGTGAACATTTCTCCTCCAGGAATTGATATACTAAATTTAGCCGAGGAAGGAGGAACTTCGACACTTCCCCCCGAAGATGTATTTATCAAAATATCCTTCCGTTTAACGATCGGAGACTTGATCGATTCAACGATTATGCAGCTGCTTCCGGTTCATTTTGCGAAGGATATGGTATCGACATTGATGGGAGGGGGAGACAGCCAAGAAGAATCTGCGGCCGCTTCGGCTGTGGCGCCAGCGCCAGCACCGACACCTGCTCCGGCAGCGCCGGAGGTAACGCCTGCTCCTCAGCAGCAAGCAGCTCCTCCGTTGCAAGATCCGTACGCGCAGCCGATGTATCAACAGCCGCCAATGCAGCAGCCAATGTATCAGCAACCGATGTACCAACAGCCGATGGTACCGCCGCAACAACCGATGTACCCTCCGCAGCCAGCTGCTTACGGTACGGGACCCGCTCGCAATGTCAATGTACAACCGGCGCAGTTTTCCAATTTCGCACCGACGAATCTTCCGCCGGCCGAAGACGGCAATCTCAATCTGCTGCTTGATATTCCGCTGAAGGTTACTGTCGAATTAGGAAGAACACACAAGGTAATCAAAGATATCCTGGAGCTGTCGCAGGGCTCGATTATCGAGCTGGACAAGCTGGCAGGGGAACCAGTGGATATCTTGGTGAACAACAAGCTGATAGCAAAAGGCGAAGTCGTCGTTATCGATGAAAACTTCGGGGTTCGCGTTACTGACATTGTGAATCAATGGGATCGCATTCAAAAATTACAATACTAAACCTACTCTAGGAGGACTGTTCACCCATGGCAAACCGAATTTTAATTGTAGACGACGCAGCATTTATGAGAATGATGATCCGCGATATTTTAACCAAAAACGGATATGAAGTTGTGGGCGAAGCCAACGACGGAGCTCAAGCGATTGAAAAATTTAAAGAAGTGCGTCCTGACCTTATCACTATGGATATTACCATGCCGGAAATGGACGGAATCGCGGCGTTGAAGGAAATTAAGAAAATCGACCCTAACGCTAAAGTCATCATGTGCTCGGCTATGGGGCAGCAGGCGATGGTTATCGACGCTATCCAGGCAGGCGCTAAAGACTTTATTGTCAAACCGTTCCAAGCGGATCGCGTCATCGAAGCGATTAAGAAGACGTTGGGATAATGGATGGTACATAGGGGAGAGTCTTACATGAGCCGAAAGGAATGTGAATGTTGAACAGACTCGCAACCAGACTAGCTTCGTTTATCATAATGGGGATGCTTCAAGTTGCCGGTTTCTCGATGATTTGCTACGGGGAACCCGGCGCTTCATCCGACCAGACGCCGGCCGTCTCTCCGGATTTTGCTTACCCGGGGGCGGATACTTCAAGTACGGCATGGATGATTTTTAAAGTTATTTTTTTTCTTATTGTTATTATCGGAATCTTCTTTGTAATTATTAAGTTTGTTTCGCAAAAAAACAAAATTTTGTTCGGGCGTTCGCTGCGTTCGTTGGGCGGGGTTCCTCTAGGACCGAATAAATCGATTCAAGTGGTCGAAATCGGCAAATCTCTCTATATTGTCGGCGTAGGAGATAACGTGCAGCTGCTGGAGAAGATTGAGGATGAGGAAGAGGCGGCATATATTACCGAGATGCTGACCAGCAGCGCTATGAACGCGCCGGCTTTTGAAACGCTGAGCGGATGGCTCGGCAAGCTTGGCAAGAAACGGGATCAAACGGAAGAAGCGGATATTACCGCTTCCTTTCAGGAAGTCTTTCATCACAAGATGCAGCATTTGTCCGATCGCAAGAAGCGGGTCGACGAGCTCTTGTCGGATGATAATAACAAGGATCGGTTGAATGATAAACCATGAAATCTAAGGCCATTGCCCTTACCCTTACAACGTTGTTCGCAATGAGCGTTTTGTGGACTTCACAAGCTTATGCGGCAGATCCGATTCCCGGCATTAATATTGATATTGGCAGCTCCGACGGCACTTCAGGGGCTTCCAATACGATCAATATTATACTGCTGCTTACGGTGCTCAGTATCGCGCCTGCCATATTGGTGCTGATGACCAGCTTTACGAGAATTATCATTGTGCTCGGATTCGTCCGCACTTCGCTCGGGACGCAGCAGATGCCGCCGAATCAGGTGCTTGTCGGACTCGCTTTGTTCCTGACCTTCTTCATTATGGCCCCGACCATAGGGGATGTGAACCAGAATGCGCTTCAGCCTTATTTGAAGGGGGAGCTGAGCCAAACGGCCGCTCTTGATAAAGCTTCGGTATCCGTGAAGAAGTTTATGTTTCAATATACGAGGCAAAAGGATTTGAAATTGTTTCTGGATTATTCCAAGGCCGCCCCGCCTACGGGAGTGGAGGATACGCCGCTGACCGCGCTCGTTCCGGCTTACGCCATCAGCGAAATGAAGACGGCGTTTCAGATGGGATTTATGATCTTCATTCCTTTTCTCATTATCGATATGGTCGTCTCAAGTACCTTGATGGCCATGGGGATGATGATGCTGCCGCCGGTAATGATCTCGCTGCCGTTTAAAATCTTGTTATTTATTTTGGTGGACGGCTGGTATCTGGTCGTGAGGTCCTTGCTGCTTAGCTACAACACATGATCGACATTTTAGGCCATGCAGGAGGAGAAGGTTCATGAGTGCCGAGTTTGTCATTAGATTGGCCGGCGAGGCCGTCTATACGGTCTTGAAGGCCAGTGCTCCTATGCTTGTCATTGGGCTGGTAGTGGGGCTTGTCATCAGCATATTTCAAGCGACGACGCAAATCCAGGAACAGACGCTGGCGTTCGTACCGAAAATCGTGGCGGTATTGCTTGCTCTGTTGCTTTTCGGACCTTGGATTTTGACGACACTGGTTGATTTTACTTCCAACCTGTTCACGAACTTATATAAATTTATCGGCTAGGCTGTGAGTAGATGGAATGGCTAACGCAATATTTACCTGGCTTTATGCTCTTTTTTTGTCGCATCACCTCGTTTTTTGTCGTAGTGCCAGTGTTTTCGGCCAAAAATGTGCCGCAGTCGTTTAAAATCGGGCTTTCCTTTTTCATTACGTTGATGGCCTTCCCGCTGTTCGGCATGTCATCGCCGATATCGTTCGATTCGCTGTATTTGCTATCGGTTTTTCGCGAAATTCTGGTAGGCTTGCTGCTCGGTTTTGTCGCGTATTTGTTTTTCACCATCGTCCAGGTGGCCGGCGCGCTCATCGATATGCAGATGGGCTTCGGACTCGCTAACGTGATCGATCCTATGACGGGGGCGCAGAGCCCGATTCTCGGCAATTTGAAATATGTGCTGGCGATGCTGTTGTTTCTTTCTTTCAACGGGCATCATTTGCTGCTTAAGGCGATTATGGAAAGCTACGAATGGATACCGTTGTCGAACGAGCTGTTCGCCAAAATGTACAGCGGGCAAATTGCGGAGTTTTTGGTTAAGACGTTTTCCAGCGTATTTACGCTCAGCTTTCAAATGGCTGCGCCGCTGATCGTCGCCTTTTTCCTGACGGATGTCGGTCTCGGCTTTTTGGCCCGGGTAGCCCCGCAGTTCAACATTTTCGTCGTCGGGATGCCGCTCAAAATTTTGGTCGGCTTCATGCTGCTGATTCTGTTGTTTCCCGGCTATGAGTTCGTCTACAAAGATATGTTTACCGCGATGCTGGATGCCATGCAAAAGTTTATCGGTTTGTTTCAAACATAATTCGGTTTAATGGGTTAAGCAGGGGGACTGGTTGTGGCAAGTTTTCGTTTGAAGCTGGATTTGCAATTGTTTTCTCAAGAAAAAACGGAACGGGCCAGCCCCAAAAAACGGCAGGAATCCAGGCAAAAGGGGCAAGTCGCGAAAAGTATGGAAGTGCCCGCCGCCTTCATTTTGTTTTTTGCGTTTTTAGCCTTTATGATTTTCGGCGGATACATGAAGGATCAGCTGATACATGTATTCCGTTCCATCTTTTACGACTATTTGACGTGGGACATTACAATCGAAAACGTCATCGTATTGTTTAAGCAGTTATTCGTACAGAGCCTGCTTATTATCGCCCCTGTGCTGCTCGTCACCGTCGTCATTGCGATGTTCAGCAACTACGTGCAGATCGGCGTACTGTTTACGGGCGAGCCGTTAATGATGAAATTCAATAAGATCAACCCGATCGAAGGGGCCAAGAAGCTTTTCGCGATGCGGGCTTTGGTCGATTGCCTGAAATCGATTTTGAAAATGTCGATCATCGGCTATGTCGTGTACTCCACTTTATGGGCGGAGAAGAGCCAACTTATGGACTTGGCCCGGCTGCCGATCGAGAATGTCGTCATGTTCGCTTCATCCATTACGTTAAAGTTGGGAATGAAGATCGGGCTCGTGCTGATCGTTCTGGCGCTGCTCGACTATATGTATCAGAAATACGAATTTGAGAAAAGCATCCGCATGTCCAAGCAAGACCTTAAAGACGAATACAAGAAAACGGAGGGCGATCCTCTTATTAAAGGGAAAATCCGCGAGCGGCAGCGAAGGATGGCTATGCAGCGCATGATGCAGGATGTTCCCAAAGCGGACGTTATTATAACGAACCCGACGCACTTTGCGGTGGCGCTCCGCTACGACGCCAAAAACATGCAGGCCCCTACGGTGATCGCCAAAGGTACGGATTATATCGCTTTAAAGATTAAACAAGTCGCCAAGGAGCACAAGATCATTACGATGGAAAACAAGCCTTTGGCCCGCGCGCTGTACGCACAGGTGGAGATTGGCGAAGCCATCCCCGCCGATTTGTTTCAGGCCGTCGCCGAAGTATTAGCATATGTGTACAAAGTAAAAGGAAGAGCCAACTAATTTGCGTAAAGGAGGACATCTGCAGGTGAGAATAAAAGACCTGGTCGTATTAATAGGCATTATCGGCATTATCTTGATGATGGTTGTCCCTGTGCCCATATGGTTGCTGGATGTCCTGCTGATCATTAACATTTCGATTGCCCTGCTGATTATTCTGGTAGGCATGAATACGCAGGATGCGCTGCAATTTTCGATTTTTCCTTCATTATTGCTGATCACCACTTTATTTCGATTGGCCTTGAACGTATCGACCACCCGGAATATTCTCGCTAACGCCGAAGCCGGTAATGTGGTCAAAACCTTTGGTTCCTTTGTTGCGCAAGGCAACATTGTTGTCGGTTTCGTCGTGTTTATCATTCTGGTATTGGTCCAGTTTATCGTCATTACCAAAGGTTCTGAGCGCGTTGCCGAGGTAGCCGCACGCTTTACGCTCGATGCTATGCCAGGCAAACAGATGAGTATCGACGCCGATTTGAATGCCGGTCTGATCAACGAGCAGCAGGCGAAGGAGCGGCGGGAAAAAATTTCCCGCGAGGCGGATTTCTACGGAGCGATGGACGGCGCCAGCAAGTTCGTCAAAGGAGACGCGATCGCAGGCATCATCATTTTGATCATCAACATCCTCGGCGGCTTGATCATCGGGATGACGATGAAGGGGATGGATCTTTCCGAAGCGGGCAAAGTGTATTCGATTCTGACGATCGGGGACGGTTTGGTCAGCCAAATTCCCGCGCTGCTCATCTCGACGGCAGCCGGCCTAATCGTGACGAGGGCTTCGTCGGAAGGCAACCTGGCGCATGATCTGACTACGCAAATTTTGTCCTATCCGAAGCTGCTGTACATTGTGGCCGGTACGATTACCGTGCTCGGCATTTTTACGCCGATTCATTTGATTACGACGCTGCCGATCGCCGCCTTGCTCGCGTTTGCGGCGATGAAGATGCAGCAAAACTTGACGAAGAAACAGGAGCAGGAAGAACAATTGGTGGAAGAGCAGCAGATCGAGGAAGTGCGCAGCCCGGAGAGCGTCATCAGCTTGCTGCAGGTCGATCCGATCGAGTTCGAATTCGGCTACGGCTTGATCCCGCTGGCGGATACGCAGCAAGGAGGCGATTTGCTGGACAGGATCATCTTGATCCGCAGACAGTGCGCCCTGGAGCTCGGGCTCGTCGTGCCGGTCATCCGGATTCGCGACAATATTCAATTGAAGCCGAACGAATATGTTATCAAAATCAAAGGGAATACGGTAGCACGCGGCGAGCTTCTGCTTAACCACTATTTGGCGATGAGTCCCGGCATCGACGACGACTCGATTATGGGGATCGATACGCTGGAGCCGGCCTTCGGCCTTCCGGCGCTGTGGATCGACGAAGCGATGAAGGAGCGCGCGGAACTGTCCGGTTACACCGTTGTCGATCCTCCGTCGGTCGTGGCCACGCATCTTACGGAAATTATCAAGAAGCATGCCCACGAGCTGCTTGGCCGCCAAGAAACGAAGGCGCTTATCGAGAATGTCAAAGAAAGCTATCCGGCGCTTGTCGACGATCTGATCCCGAACGTATTGTCTACGGGCGACGTGCAGAAGGTGCTCGTCAAGCTGCTGCGCGAGAAAATATCGATTCGCGATCTGGTGACCATATTGGAGACGTTGGCGGATTACGGAACCTATACGAAAGATCCGGAAATATTGACGGAGTACGTAAGACAAGCGTTGTCCAGACAAATTACGCAGCAGTTCGCATCGGGAAGCGATTCTCTCAAGGTTATAACGGTCGGGCCGTCTCTTGAGAAGAAGATTGCGGAATCGGTGCAGCAATCCGATCAAGGCAGCTATTTGGCGATGGATCCGAATTCTACGCAGATGATCTATCAGCGAATCACCGATCAAGTCACGAAGCTGATTCAATCCGGCCAGCAGCCGATCGTCCTCACGTCGCCGACGATCCGGATGTATTTAAGGCAGCTGCTGGAGCGGACGATGCAGGATATTCCGGTGCTATCCTACAGCGAACTCGAACCCAACGTAGAAATCCAAAGCATGGGGGTCGTTAATTTATGAGAGTAAAACGCTATGTCGTTGATTCGATGCCGGACGCTCTGCAAAAAATACGAACGGATCTTGGAAAAGACGCCGTTATTCTAAATACGAAGGAGATTCGTTCCGGCGGATTTCTCGGTATGTTCGCGAAGAAGAAGATCGAGGTCATTGCGGCTACGGACGCGGGGGCCGCTTCTTCCGCGGGAGGATTCAGCGAGCCTAAGCTTGCTAGCGCCAAACCGGCGGCGGCCAAGGCGGCGATGATATATCCGGATGCCGCCGCCGCTTATTCCAGGCCCGTGAAGGCCGTGCCTTCGGTTCCGGCAGCGAAGCCGGGGCATGCGGCGGCCGATCAGGCTGCCGTGCTGTCGTTTCCGGAAGTGCCCGATGTTCTAGTTCCGTCATCGGCACAGCCGGCCCCCGCACCCGTACCGAGAGCCGCTGCGGCGGTCCGGAGCCAGGAACCGGCTTCAGATGCGGCTTCAGGCAATCGGGGCCAGGATGATCTGCTGCTGCAGGAAATGAAGCAGATGAAGGAATACATGTATAAATTGTCCGTTCAAGGAAGCGGTCAAGCTCAGCTCGACCCGGCCTTGGAACAAATACAGCAGCGGCTGCTTCAGCAGGAAGTCGATCCGGAGCTCGTCCAGCGGATCGTCGCGGCGGCTTCGGAGGAAGCGGCCGCAGACGAAGCGGGAATCACGGAGCTCGGCGTCCGGCGCTCGGTGAAGCGGCAGTTGCTTGAGCTGTTTCCGGATAAAGGCGGCAAGCCGTTATCTCCCGGGACGCAAATCGCGCATTTTGTCGGCCCTACCGGCGTAGGCAAAACGACGACGATCGCCAAGCTGGCCGCTGAGCAGGTGCTCAAATACCAGCGCAAAGTCGGCTTCATTACTTCCGACACGTACCGGATCGCCGCCGTCGAGCAGCTGAAAACTTATGCGACGATACTCAATGTGCCGCTGGAGGTTGTATTTTCTCCCCAGGATTTGCCGAAGGCATTCGAGCAGCTTAAAGATTGCGACATCATTTTCATGGATACGGCCGGCAGAAATTTTCGCAACGAGATGTACGTATCCGAGCTGAATTCCCTGCTTCAATCGGGCGGCCGGAGCGAAACGTATCTGGTGCTCAGCATGACGACCAAATACAAGGATATGAAGGCTATCACCGATAATTTTTCCAAGTTCAAGCTGGATAAAGTGCTGTTTACCAAGCTGGACGAAACGGATTCGTTCGGCGGCGTCATCAATCTTGTGCATGATTTCCAGCTGCAGCTGTCTTATGTCACGAACGGGCAAAGCGTTCCCGACGACATCTTCACATGGGAGGAGCGGCAAATCGTCGATCTGATTTTGGGGGACGACGGCAATGAGTGATCAGGCGCAAGGGCTTCGAAACCTTATTCTTCATCAAAGCCGGCAACAAGGCCGGCAGCAGGAGAGGGCAACGCGAATTATGACGGTAACCAGCGGCAAAGGCGGGGTCGGCAAGTCGAACTTTACGCTGAATTTTGCGCTGGCGCTGCAGAAGAGGGGATATAAGGTGCTCGTGTTCGACGCCGATATCGGACTTGCGAACATCGATGTGCTGATGGGGGTTTCGGCCAAGTATAATTTGTACCATCTTTTGAAAAAAGAAAAAACGATCTGGGAAATTATTCAAAAAGGCTATAACGATCTGCAATTTATAGCCGGAGGCTCGGGGTTTCACGACCTGCTCCGCTTGACGGAGGACCAGCTTAACGATTTTGCCGAGCAGGTGCAGAAGCTGAACGGAACGGTCGATTTTATCCTGTTCGACACTGGAGCGGGATTGTCCAAAGAAACTTTGAAATTTATATTGGCTGCGGAGGAAACGATCGTCGTTACCACACCGGAGCCTACTTCCATCACGGATGCTTACGCCATTATCAAGATGGTTAATTCGATGAATGAACCGGTACAGTTCAGGCTGGTCGTCAACCGGGTGGTCGATTGGAAGGAAGGGAAGCAGACGGCGGAGAAGATTAGCATGGTAGCGAGACAGTTTCTTCAGCTGGACATTCCGACGCTCGGATATGTTCAGGATGACGCTCATGTATCCAAGGCGGTCAAAAAACAAATTCCGTTTATGGTGGAATATCCGAACTGCTCCGCTTCCCAATCGCTGGGCAGGCTGGTGGATGATTTTATAGCCAAACAATCTCCCGGCGAGCAGCATGGGGGCGCTGTCAAAGGCTTCATGTCCAAAATGCTCAAATATCTCCGATATTAGCATCCTCTTTACCAACAAATCAGACAACCTGGAGGAATGAAAAGATGAGAACCTATGACGTGCTCGTTGTCGATGATTCCATTTTTATGAGAAAAATCATCTCCGATCTGATCGCGGAGGATCCTCAATTCCGGGTGGTGGCAACGGCCAAAAACGGCAGGGAAGCTGTAGAGATGGTCAAAAAGCTGAAGCCGAATGCGGTCACGATGGATATCGAAATGCCTGAAATGAACGGGCTTGACGCCCTCAAAGCCATTATGACGGAGCATCCCACTCCTGTCATCATGCTGAGCAGCCTGACGCAGGAAGGGGCCAGAGAAACAATCGTCGCTCTGGAGCGGGGAGCCGTCGATTTCGTAGGGAAACCTTCGGGCTCGATTTCGCTCGATCTGCATAAGGTCAAGACGGCGCTGCTGGAGAAGCTTCATATGGCCGTTACAACGAATGTAAGTAAATTTTCGGCCAATCCGCTGCGGACAAGGCTGCTGAATAAGCCCAAGGCAACGGAGAACGCGCCGTGGAAGCCGAAGCCGCCGTTCACGGAAAAGCCAGCGCCTCCAAAGGTTGTGCCTGCCGCTCCGACCGTACCCTTGGCCGCATCATCGGCATCGGCTCAGGTAACGCAGCTTGTGGCGATCGGGACTTCAACGGGAGGGCCGCGGGCGCTGCATCAGGTGATCTCGGCCATTCCCGCTCATTTTCCGGCGCCGGTCGTTATCGTTCAGCATATGCCTCCGAATTTTACCAAGTCGCTCGCGCAGCGGCTCGATTCCGTATCCGAGCTGCATGTTATGGAAGCGGAGGACGGAATGATTTTGCAGAACGGTTCGGCTTACGTGGCTCCGGGCGGTTACCATATGATGATTGCTCGGAGCGGCCCCGGGGCGTACCGGATTTACTTAAGCAAGGAAGACCCGCGAAACGGGCACCGTCCTTCCGTGGACGTGCTGTTTGAATCGCTGCTGCCTTTGAAGGAGCTCAAACGGCATATCGTTCTGATGACCGGTATGGGAGCGGACGGGGCCAAAGGAATGCTTGCACTAAAAAAAGCGGGAGCCGTAACCACCATTGCCGAGTCGGAAGAAACCTGCATCGTTTACGGAATGCCGCGCGCTGCCGTCGAGCTGCAGTGCGTTACGCATATACTGCCGCAACAGGAAATTGCCCATCAGTTAACCCGAGCGGTAGTCACTTAAGCTCAAAGGTACATGGGTGTACATATAGGGTTGGATTACATTGACGGAGGTGCGTGGTTATGGAATTGAATCAATACTTATCGATGTTTATTGACGAATCCAAGGAACATCTGCAGGCGATGAACGACAATTTGCTCAGCTTGGAAGCAAGTCCGGAGGATGTCAGTATCGTCCATAATATTTTCCGTTCGGCCCATACGCTTAAAGGGATGTCGGCGACGATGGGGTTTGAAGATCTGGCTTCCTTGACCCACGAAATGGAAAATGTGCTCGATCTGGTGCGCAATCATAAGCTGAAGATGGACTCGTTCATTTTTGACTGGATTTTCAAAAGCCTCGACGCGCTGGAAGCGATGGTGGAAGACATTATCCAAGGCGGCACAGGCAAGCTGGACGTTTCGGAGATTGTTGCCGCATTGAAATCGATCGTCAGCGGCGACTATTTGAAGGGCGGAGCTTCTACGGCGGCAGCAAGCAAGCAGGAAAAGCAGCAGGAACCGCTGCTGGATGAATTTCAGCTCTCGATTATTCAGCAGTCGATTGAAGCGGGCCTGTCCGTTTGTCTGATCGAGGTCACCATTCGCAAAGATTGCGTTCTGAAAGCGGCCAGAGCTTATATGGTATTCAACGTATTGGAGCAGCACGGGGAAGTGATCAAGTCCGCTCCGTCCGTAGAAGATATCGAACAAGAGCGTTTCGACGACAGCTTCTCGGTGTTCTTCATCTCTCATGCGGACAGGGAAACCTTGGAGAAGCAGGTGTCGAGCGTATCCGAGATTGAAAAGGCGACGGTTACTCCGCTTGATCAAGCCAAGCTCGACGAGCTGATGAATTCGCCCGTACAAGCGGCGCAGGCGGAGGTGGCGGCGGCGGTTGCCGAAGCTCCCGCGGCGCCTGCAGCGGAAGTGCCGAAGGCTTCGGGCTCCGCTCCTGCGCAGTCGGCCGGGACTAAAAAGCCGGCGGCCGGAGGCGGCGCTCCCGTAGCCAACCGTACGATTCGCGTCGATATTGAACGTTTGGATACGCTTATGAACCTGTTCAGCGAGCTGTTGATCGACAGAGTACGGCTGGAGCAGCTGGCGAGCGAAGTGAAGCGCAGCGATTTGACGGAAACCGTGGAGCATATGACCCGCGTCAGCAGCGATTTGCAAAACATCGTGCTGAAGCTGCGGATGGTTCCGATCGATACCGTATTTAACCGATTCCCGAGAATGATTAGGGATGTGGCCAAAACACTCGATAAAAAGGTCGATTTGATCATCACCGGCGCGGACACGGAGCTGGACCGCACGGTTATCGACGAAATCGGCGACCCGCTCGTTCATCTGCTCAGAAACTCCGTCGACCATGGAGTCGAGCCGGTGGCCGACCGAATTGCCGCAGGCAAGTCCGAGACGGGAACGATTAACTTGCGAGCGTATCATAGCGGCAACCATGTGTTCATCGAGATCGAAGATGACGGGCGCGGTATCAATCGCGAGAAAGTGCTCGGCATCGCCGTGAAGAACGGCGTCGTCGGGCAGGATCAGGCAGCCAGAATGACCGACGAGGAAGTATATATGCTCCTGTTCGCTTCCGGCTTCAGTACGGCGGATAAAATATCGGATATCTCCGGCCGGGGCGTCGGACTCGACGTCGTCAAAACGAAGATCGAAAGTCTTGGCGGAACCGTGCAAGTCGAGTCCAAATGGGGCAGAGGTTCGAAATTTTCCGTTCAGCTGCCGCTTACGCTCTCGATCATATCGGCGATGCTGGTACGGATGAGCAGCGAGAAATACGCTATCCCGCTATCTTCCATCGTGGAAACGGTGGCGATCAAGCCGGAGCAAATCCGGGTCGTACACGGCAATAAGATGATCGATTATCGCAACAGCATGATTCCGCTCGTACCGCTCGATAAACTGTTCGATGTGCCGAACACCGGGGAGAGCGCGGCAGGAGATACGCAGATCGTTGTGATCCGCAAAGGAGAGAAGCTCGCGGCTCTGGTCGTAGACGAGTTTATCGGCCAGCAGGAGATCGTCTTGAAGTCGCTCGGCAAATATTTGACCAATTTGTTCGCGATATCCGGAGCCACCATATTGGGCGACGGGCAAGTGGCGCTGATTATCGATACCAATGCTCTAATCAAATAACGCGGGTTACTGCGTTATACATACGGTTTTATCATTTTAAGGGAGGCGCGGAATATGGGAGAGGAAATCAAAGTCATCGTTTTTGCACTGGCTGAGGAAGAATACGGGGTCGAAGTAGAGCAGGTACGCACGATTGAGCGCATGCAGCCGATGACGCGCGTGCCGAAAACGCCGGATTTTGTTAAAGGCGTCATCAATCTGCGCGGCGTCGTAACGCCGGTTATCGATCTGCGCGGCCGTTTCGGCTTTCAAGAAAGCGAATATACCGACAGTACCCGCATTATTATCGTATCCGTCAAAGATATCGAGGTCGGCTTGATCGTCGATTCGGCTAACGACGTAATCGACGTAGATACCGATAACATCGACGATCCGCCGGAAATCGTAGGAGGCATCAAGGCCAAATACCTGCGCGGCATCGCCAAGGTGAACGACACCAGGCTGCTCATCCTGCTTAATTTGGAAGAAGTCTTAAATAAGAATGAAATCATCCAATTAGAAAACCTAGAGGAGTAACCTAAGTGGAATTATTCAATCGGTTGGCCGAATTTCAAATGGATGTGTTGAAGGAAGTCGGAAATATAGGAGCGGGGCATGCAGCCACCGCATTGTCGAAGCTGCTCGACAAACCGGTCGATATGCTCGTTCCCAAAGTCAGAATCGTCGCATTTGAAGAAATTGCCGACAGCGTTGGCGGTGCCGAGGAAGTCGTCATCGCCATCTTCCTTCGGGTCGAGGGAGAGACTCCGGGCAATCTGTTCTTTATTATGACTTTGGAGTCGGCCAAAAAATTGCTGCGCAGTCTGGTAGGAATTGTGGCGACTCATGACGAAAATTATACAGATATGGAACTTTCTGCTCTGAGCGAGATCGGCAACATTTTGGCGGGATCGTATTTGTCTTCGCTTGCCGACTTTACGCAGTTGTCGATGACGCCGACCGTACCGGCTTTGGCTATTGATATGGCCGGCGCGATTTTAAGCTTCGGTCTTATCCAATTCGGTCAAATGGGAGATCACGCGTTGCTGATCGATACGAAATTTCTCGACGGCAGCGAAGAGGTGAAAGGCCATTTCTTCCTTATTCCCGACCCGGAATCGTTCGACAAAATTTTTAAAGCCCTGGGAGTCGATACGCTATGATCCAGGACAACTACATCAAAGTGGGCATGGCCGATTTGAATGTAACTCACTTGACCGGTGTGCTCAAGACGACGGGATTGGGATCTTGCGTTGGACTTACACTCTATGATGCCAGAGCCAAAGTGGCGGGAATGGCGCATGTCATGCTGCCGACTTCGGAGATCGCTCGGGAAGGGAAGCTGAATATCGCCAAATATGCGGATACGGCCCTTCCCGATATGATCCGCAAGATGGAAGAGCTAGGCGCGGTCATAGGCCGGATGGAAGCAAAAATGGCGGGAGGCGCGCAAATGTTCGCCTTCGGCGGCAGCTCCGATACGATGCGAATCGGACCCCGCAACGTCGAATCGTGCAAAGAGATGCTGAAACGCTATGCGATTCCTCTGAAGGCCGAGGATACGGGCGGCAATTACGGCAGAACGATCGAATTTGATTGCGTAACGGGAGTCCTTGTGATAAGAAGCGTTCAGCAAGGAGTGAAAGAACTGTAGCTTATGATAGGAACCATTAGATGGAATTTCATAATTGGCCTCATCTCGCTTGTAATCACGTTCGGCTGCTCCATTGTACATAATATTTGGTTGACCAGTTTCATCCGAAGCGTATACAGCTTCATTATTGTGTTTGCCATCGTGTTTTTGTTCCGGTGGGTCCTTGGAACGGTGGCCGGCTTCAATCAGCTGGCCTCGGCGGAATCCGCGCCGCACGCCTCCGAGGAAGAAGGCAAAGGGACGGCGCTGGACTTAACGACCCCGGACGAAGAAGCGTCGCTGCATCAAATGCTAAAGGGCTCCCCGGAATCCAATGCCTCTGCCGGCGATTCAAGCTTCGAGCCGCTGAATCCGCCTAAGCTGTCGAGCAGGATGAACAACGCAGAACCCGGAGAGATGGCGCAAGCGGTACGTCGCATGACGGAAGAATAAGGGTGGTGACAACCGGTTATGATTCAAAAAAACGCACATTTACCGAATATCGATAGGTGGAGGCAATGGAAGGAATTTGGCCTGCTTGAAGCCAAACAGTCTCTCATCGAGAGCTACCTCCCTCTCGTGGAATATGTTTCCAACCGTCTGTCCGTCGGGCTGCCCAAAAATGTATCCAAGGATGATTTGTCCAGCTACGGCATTATGGGATTAATCGATGCCATTGAGAAATTTGATTATAAGAGAGGGCTTCAATTCGAAACCTATGCTTCTTGGCGAATTCGCGGAGCTATCATCGACGGGCTGCGTCAGGGTGATTGGGTGCCCCGTTCGGTTAGGGAAAAGTCGAAAAAAATTGAAGAGGCTTATCAGAAGCTGGAGCAGCAGTATTTGCGTTCGGTAACCGATTCCGAAATTAGCGCTTATCTGCAGGTCAGCGAAGCCGAGTTTCAACAAATGGTTCAGGAGATTGCGGTAACGACCGTTTGTTCCATTGACGATCCGATTCGGGAGGAAGATTCGGAAACGAGGCTTTCATTGTTGGTTGACGAGAAGGCTAAGAATCCTGAATATAAAGTGAATGAGTTTTATTTGAAGGAGACGTTATCCAAGGCGATTGAAAGGCTGACGGAGAAAGAAAGAACGGTCGTGTCCCTGTTTTATTACGAAGAGTTATCTTTGAGTGAAATTGCGGAAGTCATGAACTTGTCGCCGTCGCGAATCTCCCAGCTTCATTCCAAAGCGATTCTTCGTCTGCGCGGTTCGCTCGGCCGCTTTAAAACACAGTTATTTCAAGAATCCTAATGGAAGAAAGTGGGGGGAATAATGAGTGAAGCTGTGATGCCTTTAAGTTATTATGTCGAGATTACTTTATCGGATGATAAGCTGCAGGCGTTTCTGCAATTTAAAAACAGCGAAGAAGGGCTTTCCGTCTCTCTTGCAGAGCTGGAAGAGGTGCTGAGCTCTTATAAGATTTCCCATGGAATTGACCGCGAAATCCTGAGTCGGGTCGCAAGCGATCCTAAGTCCTTCTTTCGCGGGAAAACGTTAATAGCGCAAGGGACCCCGCCGCTGCACGGCAAAGACGGATTTATCCGCATGACGTATGAATTAACGGACGACGCCAAAAAGCCTGTGGAGCTGGAAAGCGGCAAAGTCGATTTCCGCGAAATTACGTCGAACAACAATGTGCGCAAGGGCCAGCTGCTTGCCGAACGGATTCCGCCTACGCAGGGGATTCAGGGCAGAGCGGTGACAGGGGAGTCGCTGACGGCTAAGGACGGGAAGGAAGCGCGAATGAAGGTCGGGAAAAATGTCGTTACCGATCCCGAGCAGAAAGCGCTCTATGCGGCGATCGACGGCATGATCTGCAAGACGGACCGCGGCAAAATCAACGTGTTCCCTATTTTCGAGGTCAACGGAGATGTCGATTATAATATCGGGAATATCGATTTTGTCGGCTCCGTCGTCATTCGGGGAAATGTGCTTAGCGGATTTAAAATCAAGGCGTCCGGAGATATCCGCATTACCGGAAGCGTCGACGGGGCGGATCTCGAAGCGGAAGGCTCGATAGAGATCAGCGCCGGCATTCTGGGGCATAACAAAGGAGTGATCCGGGCCGGCAACCGGGTGAAAAGCTCGTTTATCCAGGATGCGACGGTCATTGCGGACGAAGTGCTCGTTACGCTAAGCATTATGCATTCCAACGTCCGCGCGGCCAAAAGCGTAGTATGCAAAGGGACGAAGGGGCTGATTGTCGGGGGCACGATTCAAGCCGGAGAACAGGTCACGGCAAGAACGATCGGCAACTCAATGTCCACCGCAACCGTGATCGAGGTCGGCGTCTTGCCGGAGCTGCGCAACGAGCTGGGGCAGCTCAGAAGCCAGCTCAGAGCGGTTAACGAGAATTTGGACAAGACGGGCAAAGCGCTTGTGCTGCTCGACCAGATGGCGGCCGCCGGACAGCTAGCACCCGATAAGATGGCGATGCGCATTAAGCTGAACCATACGAAGAAGCAAATTACCGAGGAGCAGTCTCAGATGAGAGAGCGCATTCTTGAGATCGAGAAGTCGCTTGAAGACTCGGACAAAGCGACGGTGGAAGTCGTTTCTACTATATATGGAGGCGCCAAAATCGTCATCGGGCGGTATACCAAATTTATTAAGGATTCGGTTTCCCATGTTAAGTTTCAGCTTGCCAACGGGGATATAGCGATGTTCCCGATCGCGTAACGGAAGCGTTTTATCCTAGCTTAGGAGGGGACGGAATGAGCCTCAGACCGGTTGAACTGCAGATTGCGCTGCATAAAAATGACGAAGCGGGAGCACGGCAGCATCATATGAATCATAAGCCGCAGCAGGACCAGACGATGTTGGCGGCGGAAGCGGTTAAGCAGGCGGAGAAAGAGCGGCAGACGACGGGGGTCAGCGAGCAGATTCATCATGCTTCCGTAAAGGATAAGCCTAGAGATAAGCAGGGCGGATCAGGCGGGAAACATGCGGGGAAACGGAGCGCGGCGGAGGCCGGACCGTCTGCGGAACGCGGCGAGCACCCTTTTAAAGGCAAGCATATCGATCTTTCCCTCTAACAGAGGCATCAGACATCTAGCAGAAATAAGGTGAATCGTTTGAATCAACCCTGGGTGTACATCGTTTTGATAGGCTTAATTATTATCGTTTACGCCAAAATTATGCCTAGAACAAACGGCTCCAAGGAATTGCAAGGCCCGACGATAGGCGAAATCGAAGAGACGATGGAGCATTTCGCCGCGGAGCTGGAGGAACAGAATGAAGCGCTCATCCGTCAGCTGGCGGAGACGACAAGAGAATATGACGCCCAGTCCGCGAAGCTGGCTTCCAAAATCGACATGCTGGAGAAGCAATCTGTGCATACCGGCCAGGAGATCGCAAGGCTCAGCCTGGCAAATGAGGAGCTGCAGAAGAAGCTGGAGCGGATAACGGAATGGCAGCAGTCCGTGCTGCAGAACGCGGCGGCATTCCCGCAACCGTCGGGGGAAGCGGCGGCAGCCGTTGAAGAACCGCAGGCTTCGCAGGGAATGAACATCAAAAAGCGGTATTCCGAGCTGTTTAGCATGTATGATCAGGGCAAATCGAGCGATTATATAGCTAAGAAGATGGGAATGAACAAAGGCGAAGTGAGCTTGATTATTCAGCTGGCCAAACAGGAGGAACAGTTGAATGTTCAAAAATAAATCGATGCTCTACGGTTTGGGAATCGGCCTTATTGCCGGATCTGCGCTGCTTCAGCTTATGAATTTTTCCGCGCCGGCGGCAGCGGTGCAAGGGCGGCAGGATGCGGACGACATGGACCCGCAGCAGTTGAAACAGGCGGCTTCCGTCTATTATCAGGTATACGAAAAGGATCAAAAGCTGTACAGCCAGTCCCAGGCCGATGCGCTCGTTCAGCAGAAGCTGAAGGAGAGTAGCGAACGGCAGACGGCGGCGGACGGCGCTAAGCAGCCTGAGAAGGAAGTCTACATTTATATAAGCAAGGGGATGAACGCAGGCGACGTGGCCGAGCTGCTGCTGCAAAGCGGCGTCATACCGGAGCGGAAACCGCTTGAAGACGAAATGTGGAAACAGCGTCTAAACGACAAGATCGTAGCGGGGCTTCACGTGTTCAAAGGTCCGCAGGAGCTTGCCCAAGTATTGTCCAATTTGACGTCACAGTAAGCTTAGCCTTTGATACAGGTTGAGCTTTTTGTTCTATTTATAGAAGATGTTGCATACGATTTTCAGTTGTGGTATATTTATTGACGGTGTTAAAACGCACGCTGGTCAATTCGCATAATGGTGCTCCCGAATGGGGGAGTTTTATGTCGAAAATGCGACTCGGCGGAGGAGACACAAAAAACCAATTTAGAGGAGGTGTGTGAAGATGGCAGTAATCTCCATGAAACAGCTTTTGGAAGCTGGGGTACACTTCGGTCATCAAACCCGTCGTTGGAATCCTAAAATGGATCGTTACATCTTCACCGAAAGAAACGGCATTTATATTATCGACCTGCAAAAGACGGTCAAAAAAGTGGAAGAAGCTTACAACTTCGTGAAATCCGTCGCTGACGAAAACGGCACGATTTTGTTCGTAGGTACTAAGAAGCAAGCTCAAGATTCCGTTGCGGAAGAAGCTGAGCGTTGTGGAATGTACTACATCAACCAACGTTGGCTCGGCGGTACGCTGACGAACTTCCAAACGATTCAAAAACGTATCGATCGTTTGAAGCTGCTTGAGAAATGGGAAGAGGACGGCACGTTCGAAGTTCTTCCTAAGAAAGAAGTTATCATCCTTCGCAAGGAAAAAGACCGTTTGGAAAAATTCCTTGGCGGAATTAAAAATATGAAGGGTCTTCCAAGCGCATTGTTCGTCATCGACCCTCGCAAAGAGCGTATCGCAGTTGCGGAAGCTCGCAAACTGGGTATCCCAATCGTTGGTATCGTTGATACGAACTGCGATCCGGATGAAATCGATTATGTAATCCCTGGTAACGACGATGCAATCCGTGCGGTGAAATTGCTGACAGCGAAAATCGCTGACGCAGTTATCGAAGCACACCAAGGCGAACAAACAACAGCTTAATAGCTGAATAGGGAAGGGTGGTTCAAAGGTGCAAAATCCTTTCACCGCCCTTTTTTTAGGGTACATAGTCTAATACTTAAGGAGGCCAAAACATGGCAGTGAATGCAGCATCGGTAAAAGAATTGCGCGAAAGAACGGGAGCAGGTATGCTCGATTGTAAAAAAGCGTTGGAAGAGGCTAACGGCGATTTGTCCAAAGCGGCTGATATCCTTCGTGAGAAAGGTTTGTCCGCAGCGGCTAACAAAGCGGGACGTATCGCTACGGAAGGTACTGTAGAATCTTACATCCACGCTGGCGGCCGTATCGGCGTATTGGTGGAAGTTAACTGCGAAACGGATTTCGTCGGCAAAACGGAACAATTCCGCGAGTTTGTTAAAGACGTAGCGATGCATATCGCCGCTTCCAGCCCGTTGTACGTTCGCCGCGAAGACGTTCCTCAAGACGCGCTGGACAAAGAGCGCGAAATCTTGACGGCGCAAGCTTTGAACGAAGGCAAACCGGCTAACATCGTACAAAAAATGGTAGAAGGCCGCTTGGGCAAATACTACGAAGAATACTGCTTGATGGAGCAGTCGTTCGTTAAAGATCCGGACAAAACGATCGCTCAGCTTGTCAACGAAAAAGTGGCGACGATCGGCGAAAACATCACGATCCGCCGTTTTGCCCGTTTTGAACTGGGCGAAGGCTTGGAGAAAAAACAAGAAAACTTCGCAGAAGAAGTTATGGCTCAAGTGAAAAAATAATAAGACTTGCCGTTTAGACGGCCGAGGTCTTTCGGTTTTACACTCTGAAAGAAAGTCTGCGGTGAATGATGGATTTTACGGGATGCATCATTTACCGCATACAAATACGGAAACAAAAACGTGGGAACACTTTGTGTTCCTTCTTTTTTAAACATAAACATTTCTTAGCTGCTTTACGAACGGGGGTAATAAGCTTGGTACAGCCTATCTTTAAAAGAGTCATATTAAAACTAAGCGGTGAAGCTTTGGCAGGGCAGCAAGGTTATGGAATCGATTCGGATATGATTTCTTCGATCGCCGCACAGGTGAAAGAAGTCGTAGACTTGAACGTGGAAGTGGCTGTTGTCGTAGGCGGCGGTAATATCTGGAGAGGGATTGCAGGGAGCGCCAAAGGAATCGACCGGGCTACAGCCGATTATATGGGCATGCTCGCTACCGTAATGAATTCACTGGCGCTGCAGGATGCGTTGGAGACGATCGGTGTCCCTACGCGCGTGCAAACTTCGATCACGATGCAGCAGGTTGCGGAACCTTACATTCGCCGCAGAGCGATTCGTCATCTGGAAAAAGGGCGCGTCGTCATCTTCGCGGCTGGAACGGGCAATCCGTACTTCTCCACTGATACGACGGCTGCGCTCAGAGCGGCGGAGATTGAAGCGGAAGTCATCCTGATGGCTAAAAATAAAGTAGACGGCGTCTATTCCGCCGACCCGTTCAAGGATTCGACAGCGCAAAAATTCGAAACGCTCACGTATATGGAAGTGCTCAGCAACAATTTGGGTGTGATGGATTCGACCGCTTCGTCGCTTTGCATGGACAATAATATTCCGTTAATCGTGTTTTCGATCACCGAGAGCGGCAACATCAAGAGAGTCGTTCTTGGCGAAAAAATTGGGACGATTGTAAAAGGGAGTGTTTAACGATTATGCCACAATCCATTAAAAAAAATGCGGAAGATCGCATGGAGAAAGCAGTCGGAGCCTTGAAAAAAGAGCTCGCCAGCTTGCGCGCAGGCAGAGCGACTCCGGCGCTGCTCGACCGGGTTCAAGTCGAATATTACGGGGCGATGACTCCAATTAATCAATTGGCTAATATCAACACGCCGGATTCCCGCACTCTTATGATTCAGCCGTGGGATAAAAGCTCGGTGAGCGCAATTGAGAAAGCGATTATGAAATCGGATCTCGGCTTAACGCCTTCCAATGACGGCAGTATGATTCGTATCGTGATTCCTGCCTTGACGGAAGAGCGCCGCGCCGAACTGGTGAAGATGACGCGCAAATACGGCGAAGAAGCCAAGGTTGCCATTCGCAATGTGCGCCGCGATGCTAACGACGACATCAAGAAGCTGGAGAAGCAAGGCATCTCTGAAGACGAGTCCCGCAAGCATCAAGAAGATATTCAAAAATTCACGGACAAGTTTATCGGCGAAGTAGACAAAACGTTAGCTGCCAAAGAAAAGGAAATTATGGAAGTGTAAAATATAGAAGACCCCCTTTCGAGGGGGCTTTTAGTCTTTCCTTAATGGAGGAAATGGAAATGATGCCTTTCAAAAAGTGGTTTGGAAGCAAGTCTCAGAACGAAGAATGGATTGAGCGTATCGATTCCGAGAATATTCCGAGCCATGTTGCGGTTATCATGGATGGCAATGGCCGCTGGGCCCAGAAACGCGGGCTTCCCCGTGTTGCAGGCCACCATTCGGGAATGAAAAATGTTAAGAAAATTACAATGGCCGCCGATGCCATCGGCGTGAAGGTTCTGACGATGTATGCTTTTTCGACGGAAAATTGGAAGAGGCCGAGGGAAGAAGTCGAATATTTAATGAAGCTTCCGCTCGAGTTTTTTCCGAAAGAGATCGACGAACTGATTGCCAACAATGTGCAGATTCGAATGACGGGCTGGCACGAAGGTGTTCCCGACTATACGATGAAAGCGATTCAGGACGCTATCGATCAAACGAAGCATAACACCGGACTGATCTTGAACTTTGCGCTTAATTACGGCAGCCGCCGGGAAATGCTCCAGGGAGTGAAGCGGCTTACAGAAGATGTCGTGTCGGGGAAAATATCTCTTGACGCCGTAGATGAAGCGATGTTCTCCAGCTATTTGCTGACCCATCCGCTGCCTGACCCGGATTTGCTTATTCGGACCAGCGGAGAACTGCGTATCAGCAATTTTTTGATGTGGCAGCTTGCTTATTCGGAGCTGTGGTTTACCGAATTATGCTGGCCGGAGTTTACGGAGAAGCACTTTTATGAAGCGATTCAAGAATATCAGCGTCGTGCGCGCAGATACGGCGGATTGTAACAGCTAATGGAGGAATAAACTTGAAGCAGCGAATTACGACCGGAGTCATTGCCGGATTAGGGTTTATGATTCTATTGTATTTGGGCACTTATTGGTTTGCCGGTTTAATCGTCGTGCTGTCTTTGATCGGCTTCGATGAGTTTTTAAAAATGAACGGGCTGAAAAGCTTCAGGCTGACAGCCTTGTTCGGATACATAGGAACCGTTTGCCTGACGATACCATGGAAGCTGTCCGTTACGGCTTCCATCGCTTCTGCCGACCGTCTGACGTGGATCTTTTTGTTTATCGTGCTTTGCGCAACGGTCGTATCCAAGAACAAAGTAACGATCGATCACGTTGCGATGATGTTCCTGGGTATGGTATATATCGGAATCGGCTTCCATTACATGATTGAAACCCGCATGGCCGAACATGGACTGTTTTGGACGCTGCTTGTCTTTTTTTGTATATGGGCGACGGATTCGGGAGCTTATTTTACCGGCTCGGCAATCGGCAAGACGCCTCTATGGCCGACGATCAGCCCGAAAAAATCCGTGGAAGGCTCGCTCGGCGGAGCGATATTGTCGGTTATCGTAGCCCTTTGCTTTTCCTTTGCATCACCGGAGCTGCTTTCATGGTCTCAAGCGCTGCTGCTTGGCGTTGTCATCGCCGTTGTAGGGCAGATGGGGGACCTGATTCAATCGGCTTACAAAAGGGTGAAGGGGATTAAAGATACGGGAGCTATACTGCCGGGGCATGGCGGCGTGCTGGATCGGGTCGACAGTTGGTTGATCGTTTTTCCGGCCGTTCATCTGCTTTCTCTCATCCCCCATGCATAATACGATTTAGAGGTGAAGCATGAAGCGAATTTCGATACTTGGATCAACCGGTTCGATCGGGACGCAAACATTGGATGTCATTTCTCATTATCCGGAGCAGTTTATTGTGGATGGGCTTGCCGGAGGGCATAATCTGAAGCTGCTTTCGGAGCAGGTCGGCAAGTTCCGCCCGCGCAAAGTATCGGTAGCTACAAAAGACCTGGCGGACGAACTGAAGACGCTTGTTCCTGCGGGGACTGAGATTTATTACGGAGACGAGGGCCTGCTGCAGGTCGCCGCTGGAACGGACGCCGATTTTGTCGTTACCGCTTTGGTCGGGAGCCAGGGGTTGCGGCCTACGCTGGCCGCCATCGAGGCGGGCAAGCAGATCGGCCTGGCTAATAAGGAGACGCTGGTTAGCGCCGGCCATCTGGTTACGGCGGCGGCGCAGCGCCGCGGCGTCAAGCTGCTGCCGATCGATAGCGAGCATTCGGCGATATTCCAATGCTTGAACGGGGAATCGATGAAGGATGTTCGTAAAATTACGCTGACCGCCTCAGGAGGATCGTTCCGGGATCGTACGCGCGAGCAACTGAAGGATGTTACGGTCGAGCAGGCGCTGCAGCATCCGAACTGGTCGATGGGCGCCAAAATTACGATCGATTCGGCGACGATGATGAATAAAGGGCTTGAAGTGATCGAGGCGCATTGGCTATTCGAAATGCCATACGATCGGATCGACGTGCTGATTCATCCGGAGAGCATCATTCATTCCTTTGTCGAATATGAGGATTGCAGCATTATCGCCCAGCTCGGCAACCCCGATATGCGGGTACCGATTCAGTATGCGCTAACATACCCGAAGCGAATGAAGACGCCGACGCAGCCGCTGAAGCTGGCCGAAGTCGGCAAACTGCATTTCCGGGAGATGGACTACGAACGTTATCCTTGTCTGCAGATGGCCTTCGATAGCGGCAGAGCGGGGGGCACGGCAACGACGGTATTTAACGCGGCCAACGAGGTGGCGGTCGACCGTTTCTTGAAGGGCGAGATTTCGTTTCTGCAGATCGAGGATGTTATCGCGAATGTGCTGAATAAGCATCAGATCGTCATGAACCCGGATCTTGAGGAAATTACAGCAGCCGATACGTGGGCGCGAGAGGCTGCACGGAGCTGACTTCCGATTTTCTGTCCGTCGCAAAAATTACGGTTTCCCTAGCATCATTTCAGTGACAAAGTAATATGTTCATAACATGGCTTGGCTTGTATTCATATCGTAAATAATGTTAATCTTAATGAAAAGAACGAGCCCATCCATGGAACTGGTCTTTGACTAATCGCGATGCTTAAAGGGAGGACGTCC
This sequence comes from Paenibacillus doosanensis, assembly GCF_025060755.1. Lineage (GTDB taxonomy): Bacteria > Bacillota > Bacilli > Paenibacillales > NBRC-103111 > Paenibacillus_S > Paenibacillus_S doosanensis. The sequence continues at coordinate 60,153 of NZ_JANYUY010000022.1, read as the reverse complement.
ATTTGGCTACATTGCAAAATGCATTTCAAATCGTACTGTTATTTTTTGTCCTTGTAACGATACACGAATGGGGACATTTCTATTTTGCCAAAAGGGCAGGCATCCTGGTCAGGGAGTTTGCCATCGGCTTCGGCCCCAAATTGCTTTCGTTTAAAAAAGGGGAAACCCGTTATACGCTGCGTTTGCTTCCGATCGGCGGATTTGTCCGCATGGCCGGCGAGGATCCGGAAATCGTGCAGATCAATCCGGGCCAACGCATCGCGCTGGCTATGAACGGCAAAGAAGTAACGCATATTTATTTGAATGAATTTGATAACCGCTCCGACGCCGTTGTCGGCGTAGTGGAAGAAATCGATCTGGAACGCCGATTATTCGTCAAGCTGGATTTGGACGGCGAACTGAAGTCGTACCCGATCCATCCGCAGGCGATGATGGTCAGCAAAGACAAGGAGACGCAAATCGCGCCTTGGGACCGCCAATTCGGCAGCAAAACGGTGGGGCAGCGAGCCTTGTCGATCTTCGCCGGACCGATGATGAATTTTATTCTCGCTTTCGTCTTGTTCGTCCTCGTCGTCTTAATGGCCGGCGTGCCGGATAAGGTGAAAATTCAAAGCACAGTCGCCGGTTCTCCTGCCGAGAAGGCGGGGCTGGCCGCCAACGATATTATTTTGCAGGTGAACAACGAACCGATCGGAGCGGACCGCAATAAATTGACAACGCTCATTAAAGATTCGGTCAACAAGCCGATGATCTGGATTGTCGAACGCAACAAGGAGCAGCTGCGCAAAGAAGTGACTCCTGAGGATAAAGGCAACGGAGGCCTTGTCGGAGTAACATTGATGGCGGAGACGAGAAAGGCGAATGTGCTTGAGGCGGTGACCAACGGGTGGGACAGCTTGGCTACGGCAACGGTGTCCATTCTGGATAGCTTCGGCAAGCTTGTTACGCTGCAGTTCAAAATGGACGACTTGGGCGGGCCGGTGCGAATCGTCGAATTTACGAGCGAGCAGGCCAGCGCCGGTCTGGCGCAGTACACGTTCTGGGCAGGCCTTATGAGCTTATACCTCGGCTTGTTCAACCTGCTGCCGTTCCCGGCTTTGGACGGAAGCCGCCTTGTATTTCTCGGTTTCGAGGCGCTGCGCGGCAAGCCGGTCGATCCGAGCAGGGAGAGCATCGTTCATTTCGTCGGCTTTGCGATGTTGATGCTGCTTATGATCGCCGTTACTTATAACGATATTTTACGATTAATTAAAGGCTAGGAAAGCTTAGCTTATCTTACGAAGCAGCTTTGCCCTAGAAGCGTGGTGATCAAGTGGCCGGAGAGTCGGTAGCAAGTTGGAACAGCGCCAGCGATCGCCTTTGTAGACGGATCTTCCCCGCTTCAGGGGTTTCCAGGAAAGAGAGTTTTTAGGAGGAGTCACGCCAAAATGTCCAAGGATAACAAACAGTTCGTAAAGGAGATTACGCCGCAAAGCGAAGATTTCTCCAGATGGTATATCGATGTCATCAAGAAGGCGGATCTCATGAGCTATTCGCCGGTAAGAGGATGCATCGTTTTCAAACCGGACAGCTATGAAATCTGGGAAAACATTCAGCGCGAGCTTGATGCCAGGTTCAAAGAAACGGGTCATCGCAACGCTTACTTCCCGATCTTCATTCCGGAGAGCTTTTTCCAAAAAGAGAAGGAGCATGTCGAAGGCTTCAATCCCGAGCTGCCTTGGGTAACCGAAGCCGGCGGCGAGAAGCTGGAGGAAAGACTGGCGATTCGTCCGACGTCCGAGACGATGATCGGCCATATGTACTCCGAGTGGATTAATTCGTACCGCGATTTGCCTTTGCTGATCAATCAATGGGCGAACGTGGTGCGTTGGGAAAAACGGACGCAGCCGTTCCTTAGAACGAGCGAGTTTTTATGGCAGGAAGGCCATACCGCTCACGAAGACGAAGCGGACGCGCGCCGCGAAACGATGCAAATGCTGGAGATTTACCGCGATTTCGCCGAAAATTTCTTGGCCATTCCGGTGATCGTAGGACAGAAAACGCCTTCCGAGAAATTTGCCGGCGCGGTCGATACGTATTCGATCGAAGCGATGATGAAGGACGGCAAAGCGGTGCAAGCGGGCACGTCTCACTACTTGGGCACCAACTTTGCGGTAGCGTTCGATATTAAATATTTGGATCGTGAAAACCAGCATACGTTCTGCCATACGACTTCCTGGGGCGTAAGCACCCGTCTGATCGGCGCGCTGATTATGGTGCACGGCGACGACAGAGGCTTGGCTTTGCCGCCTAAGGTAGCTCCTACGCAAGTCATTATGATTCCAATCGGGCCTCCTAAAACGAGAGAGCAAGTCGTAGGCCGCGTGAACGAATTGTTTGCCGAGCTGAAGCAAGCGGGCGTGCGCGTCAAGGTGGACGATCGTCCCGATCAAAGCCCTGGTTGGAAATTTAACGAATACGAAATGCGCGGCGTTCCGATTCGCGTGGAATTGGGGCCTCGGGATATGGAGAACGGACAAGTCGTCCTCGTTTCGCGTATTTCCGGTGAGAAGCGTATCGTCAAGCAGGAGAATTTTGTCGAAGAAATTCAAAATATGCTGGCGGAAATTCATCAACAAATGTATGATAGAGCTAAGCAGTTCCGCGATGAGAATTTCACGTCGGTAGACAGCTTGGATGAATTCAAAACATTCCTTGAGCAGAAGCGCGGCTTCGCGTTAGCCGGATGGTGCGGCTCCGATGCTTGCGAAGCTCAGGTTAAGGAAGAGACAGGGGCGACGAGCCGCAACATTCCGTTCGAACCAAGCGAGCATAAATCGACTTGTCTCGCTTGCGGAGAAGCTGCGAAGCATACCGTTGTGTTCGGCAGAGCTTACTAATTGAAGGCAAGTCTACAAGGGCAAATCGGAAAGCAACATCTCCTTTTTGCCCTTTCTATGTTTTATGGGGGAGGGCATACATGAGCAGTACGGCAGTGAAAAGAGAACGTTTCGAGATGCTGATGCAGCAGGCGCACGTGCCTGCCGATGTGGTGAACTCTTTTTTTCAGGACGGTTATATCGATAGAGTAGAAACAACCCGAACCAATAGGGAGTGGACTTTTTACATAGTAAAAAGCAGCATCGTCCCGCATGATATTTACCGCACGTTTTGCAAAATGATTCGGGATAAATTCGCCCACATTGCGGCAACGAAGTTTATGCTGCGGTATACGGCGGACGTATTGCCCGAAGCGGTGGCCAAAGAGTATTGGGGCATGTTCATCGAATGGGTGCAGCGGGAAGCGACCTCGGTCAACGGTTGGATGAGCAAGGCCAAGATCGATGTGCAGGGCCAGCAGTTGACTTTGATTTTGTTGGATACGATCGGTTTGGAACTGGCTAAGAAGAAAAACATCGGCCAATGGATTCATACGTATTTTAACGATTTTTTCGGAGTGGAGTTTCAGGTTCGTTACGCTATGGACGAGCACCGCGAAGCAGAGTTCGAGAAATTCGCCAGAAAGATCGAAGAAGAAGGGAAATTCGTTACTCAGGAGATTATGACTTCGATCGAAGCGGAGCAGGAAGCGGAAGCTCTTCCGGATGCGGAGCTCAAGCTGATGATCGGCTATGAGATCAAGGATGCTCCGACACCAATTCAAATGGTGCAGGACGAGGAGAAGAAAGTTACGCTGCAGGGCGCCGTATTTGGATTGGAATCCAAAGAACTGAGAAACGGCAGCACTCTGTTCACGTTTAATATAACCGATTTTACCGATTCGATGATGTGCAAAGCTTTTGCCAAGACGAAGGAAGACGTCAAAATATTCAGCCTGATGCAAAACGGCACCTGGGTCAAGGTGCGCGGCAAGGTGGAATACGACCGGTTCATGCAAGTGCCTGAGCTCGTTCTGATCCCTAACGACGTGAACGAAGTGATGGCTCCGCCGGATCGGAAGGACGACGCCGCCGAGAAGCGGGTGGAATTCCATCTGCACACGACGATGAGCGCGATGGACGGAATTACTCCGATCGATCAATATGTCAAAATGGCGGCGAAATGGGGACATAAAGCGATTGCCGTCACCGACCACAGCGGGGTTCAATGCTACCCTGAAGCCTACAAGGCAGCCAAAAAGAACGGCATTAAGATGATTTACGGTTTGGAAGCGAACGTCGTCGACGACGGCGTACCGGTGGTCGTTAACCCGAAGCCGATGGAATTGAGCGAAGGCGAATACGTAATTTTCGACATCGAGACGACCGGTTTGTCGATCGTCAACAACAAGATCATCGAAATCGCCGGCGTGAAGATGAAGGAAGGCAAGGAAATCGACCGATTCGCGACGTTCGTCAATCCGCATGAGAAGATTCCGTACAATATTCAGCAGCTGACGAACATTACGGACGATATGGTGCAGGATGCTCCAGAGCTGGAAGAGATGCTTCCCAAATTTATCGAATTTGTCGGAGACAGCGTGCTTGTCGCGCATAACGCCCGGTTCGATATGGGCTTTATTCAGGCGAACTGCAAGAAGCTGGGTCTTCCCGTAGTGCCGAACGCGTCGCTGGATACTTTGGAGCTCGCTCGTCTCTTGTTCCCGTCGATGAAAAATCACCGTCTGAACACGCTCGCCGACAAGTTTAAAGTCGGTCTGGAAAATCACCATAGGGCGATCGACGACTCGATTGCGCTGGGACATATTTTATTCCATCTGATTAAGGAAGCGGCGGAACGAGGCATCACCGATTTGGAACGGCTGAACGATAACGTAGGCAAAGATTTGAAAAATACAAGGCCGTTTCACTGCTGCATTTACGCCAAGGATATGGTCGGCAAGAAAAATTTGTATACGCTCGTCTCCTTATCGCATACGGAATATTATCATCGCGTGGCCTGCATTCCGAAAAGCTTGCTCAGCAAGATGAGGGAAGGGCTGATTATAGCGTCCGGTTGCGAAAAAGGGGAGTTCTACGAGACGGTTCTGAACAAGTCCGTCGAAGAAGCGGAACAGGTAGCCGAATTTTACGATGTGCTGGAGATTCAGCCTACGACGGTCAATATGCATCTGGTCGAGAAAGGGCTGGTCGGCAGCAAGGAACAGCTTGAGGATGCGAACCGGAGAATCATCGCCATCGGGCGGAAGCTGGGGAAACCGGTCATCGCAACCGGCAACGTGCATTACTTGCATCCACGCGACAAAATTTGCCGCGACATTACGATCAATGGGATTACGGGCTTTAGCCCGCTGAAAGATATTCGCAAACCGGACGTCCATTTCCGTACGACGAAGGAGATGCTGGCCGAGTTTCAATATCTTGGCGAAGAGACGGCTTACGACGTGGTCGTCAAAAATACGAACGAGCTGGCCGATCAGTTCGAATCGCTGGAGCTGTTCCCGGACAAGTTGTTTACGCCGATTATTGACGGCGCCGACGAAGAGATCAGAACCAAATGCTATGAGACGGCCAAGCGGATTTACGGCGATCCGATTCCGGAGGTGGTTACCGCCCGTCTGGAAAAGGAACTGATACCGATCATCAAATACGGCTTCTCGGCGAACTATTTGATCTCGGAACGGCTGGTTAAAAAGTCGAATGAGGACGGTTACCTGGTAGGCTCGCGGGGTTCCGTAGGCTCGTCCATCGTGGCGACGTTCCTCGGCATATCCGAGGTCAATCCGCTTCCTCCGCATTATGTTTGTTATCAATGCAACCATAGCGAGTGGATTTTGGACGGCAGCATTCCGAGCGGCTTCGATCTGCCGGACAAAGATTGCCCGAATTGCAATGTCAAGATGAAGGGCGACGGACAGGATATTCCGTTTGAAACGTTCCTAGGCTTCAAGGGGGACAAGGTTCCCGATATCGACTTGAACTTCTCGGGCGAATACCAGCCGGTCGCTCATAACTATACGAAGGTGCTGTTCGGACCGAAAAATGTGTTCCGTGCCGGTACGATCGGTACGATTGCCGAGAAGACGGCGTTCGGCTACGTGAAGAAATATGAAGAAGATCAGGGGAAGAAATGGCGCGGAGCCGAGATCAACCGGCTAGCGGCCGGATGTACGGGCGTCAAGCGGAGCACGGGACAGCATCCCGGCGGTATTGTCGTCGTGCCGGACTATATCGATGTGAACGACATTACGCCGGTGCAGTTTCCGGCTGACGATACGAGCGCTGAATGGCAGACGACGCATTTCGATTACCATGCCTTCGACGCGAACCTGCTTAAGCTCGATATTCTCGGACACGATGACCCGACGATGATGCGGATGCTGCAGGATTTGACCGGCGTCGATCCGACGACGATCCCAATGAACGATCCGAAGGTCATGAGCATGTTCAACTCGACCAAATCGCTGGGCGTAACGCCGGAGCAAATCCGCACGCCCGTAGCCACCTACGGCGTGCCGGAGATGGGGACGAAATTCGTCCGCCAGATGCTGGAGGAGACGCAGCCGTCGTCCTTTGCCGACTTGCTGCAAATTTCCGGTCTGTCCCACGGAACGGGCGTTTGGCTCGGCAATGCGCAGGAATTGATCAAGAAGGGCACCTGCACGATCAAAACCGTTATCGGCTGCCGGGACGAGATTATGCTCTATTTGATCTATAAAGCCGGCATGGACGCCGGACTTGCTTTCAAAATTACGGAGAGCGTGCGTAAAGGGAAGGGCCTCACTCCTGAGTGGAAGGAAGATATGAAGAAGCATAAGGTGCCGGCATGGTACATCGAATCCTGCGAACGCATCGAGTACATGTTTCCTAAGGCGCATGCCGCCGCTTACGTTATTTCCGCGGTGCGTACGGCCTACTTCAAGCTGTATCATCCGATCGCTTATTATGCGACGTACTTTACGGTTCGTGCCGAGGACTTCGAGCTCGACATGCTCTGTCAAGGCTATGACGCCATCCTGCGCAGATTGATTGAGATCGAAGAGAAGGGCTTCCAGGCTTTGCCTAAGGAGAAGGCTATGATTTCGATTCTTGAGATGGCGCTGGAGATGACCGCCCGCGGCTTCTCGTTTAAAGGCATCGATCTGTACAAATCGGATGCGACGAAGTTTTTGATTGACGGGGATTCACTTATTCCTCCGTTCTCGGCGATCGCCGGCATCGGGGAGAATGCGGCCAAAAACATCGCTGCGGCGAAGGACGACGGTCCGTTCCTTTCAATAGAAGACTTCCAAACTCGCAGCAAAGCTTCCAAAACGATCGTAGAACTGCTAGGCTCGATGGGATGCTTCCGGGGATTGCCGGAGTCCAACCAGTTATCGCTGTTCTAACGGAACCCGTCTTAAGACGGAGCTGAGAAGGTATAGTGGTTTTCTCAATGAAGCGAGCACTCATCATATTGCATACCTATAAGGCTTATGGTATAATCTTCTTTGGTAACAAACGTTTATAAGTTCCGATCTTAGAGAGTGGGGAAACCCACTCTTTACATTTTGTTACAGGTATGAAAGCATACGGCTTTCCATTTGACGATAGGAGGTTGCAGGTTGATTTCGCAAATTAAACCCGTAGTTGAATCACTTCTTCAGCCTTTTTTGGACGAAAATCACTTTGAACTGGTAGATGTGGAATATGTGAAAGAAGGCAGCAACTGGTTTTTGCGTGTTTACGTCGACAAAGAAGGCGGCATCGATATCGACGATTGCGGCCGCATTAGCGAATTTTTAAGCGAGAAGCTGGACGAAAAGGATCCGATTCCTACCGCCTATTTCCTGGAGGTTTCCTCCCCCGGAGCGGAACGCCCCTTGAAAAAAGTGCAGGATTATTATAAAGCCGTAGGTCAGCACGTGTTTGTCACTACTTACGAGCCGGTCGACGGATTGAAGGAATTCGAAGGCACTTTGCTGTCGTTTGACGAGCAAACCGTAGAAGTGGAGATCGGGAAAAAAAAGCATTCGATACCTTTTAACAAAGTGGCAAGTGCCAGATTGGCGATTATTTTTTAAGTTGCGGTCGATTTTATGAGAGGGGGAGCCCCGTTCAAATGAACACGGATTTTATTGAAGCATTGTCGGAAATTGAAAGAGAAAAAGGAATTGCCAAAGAAGTGCTGATCGACGCTATCGAGGCGGCTTTGATTTCCAGCTACAAACGTAATTTTAACACGGCGCAAAACGTTCGTGTCGACATTAACCGCCATACCGGATTGATTAAAGTGTATGCCCGCAAAACGGTCGTTGAGGAAGTGCTTGACCCGCGGCTCGAAATATCCTTATACGCGGCTCGGGAGATGAACCAAAACTACCAATTGAACGATATCGTGGAGATCGAGGTAACTCCCCGCGATTTCGGACGCATCGCCGCTCAGACGGCGAAGCAGGTCGTTACCCAGCGCATCCGCGAAGCGGAACGGGGTCTGATCTACAACGCCTTCGTAGATAAGGAAGAAGACATCGTCACCGGCATCGTGCAGCGTCAGGATTTGCGCAACATTTATATCGATTTGGGCAAAATCGAGGCGGCCCTGCCGCTGACTGAGCTGATGCCGACCGATAAATTCAAGCAGAGCGACCGGGTCAAAGCTTATATTACGAAGGTCGAGAACACGACCAAAGGACCACAGATCATTCTTTCGCGGACTCATCCGGGGCTGCTGAAGCGTCTGTTTGAACTGGAAGTGCCGGAAATTTTCGACGGCGTCGTCGAGATTCGTTCCGTCGCCCGCGAAGCCGGCTTCCGTTCCAAAATCGCCGTGTATTCGCGCAATCCCGAGGTCGATCCGGTCGGTTCCTGTGTCGGTCCCAAGGGCATGCGGGTACAGACGATCGTTAACGAGCTGAAGGGCGAGAAAATCGATATCGTCCGCTGGGTCGAAAATGTGGAGGAATATGTGGCCAATGCGCTTAGCCCGTCCAAGGTGCTGGAGGTTAACGTGTTCGAGAGCGAGAAGATGGCGCGGGTTATTGTGCCCGATTACCAATTGTCGCTGGCGATCGGCATCAAAGGCCAGAACGCCCGTTTGGCCGCCAAGCTGACGGGATGGAAGATCGACATCAAGAGCGAGACGCAGGCAGAGCAAGAATACGGCCGTCCCAAAACGTTTACCGAAGAAATGCACCAGGATTCGGTCAGCATCGATTAAGGGAGCGCAGCCGGACAGGTAGAAGGTGAGAACAGGATGAAGCAAAGAAAAATCCCTCTTCGCAAATGTGTCGCATGCCAGGAAATGATGCCCAAAAAAGAGCTGATCCGCGTGGTGAAGACGCCAAGTGACGACATCATCATCGACTTGACAGGCAAAAAAGCGGGACGCGGTGCTTATCTGTGCGGAAAGCTGTCGTGCTTTAAGCTGGCGAAAAAAAGCAGAGCTTTGGATCGCGCTTTAAAGCAGGCGGTCAGTCCTGAGATTTACGATGCTTTGGAGCAGGATTTCATCAAAGTGGAAGATGAATTTATTGCCGGCAAGGAAGCGGCGGTGGATGATGAATCACAAATTTTTTAACAACTTGGGTTTGGCGATGAGAGCGGGCAAGATCATCTCCGGGGAGGAAGCGGTGATCGATTCCGTACGCAAGGGCGAAGCGAAGCTTGTCATTGTTGCCGAAGACGCTTCTCCTAACACCCATAAAAAAGTCAATGACAAATGTATAACTTATAGGGTTCCCCTACAACAGTACGGCAGCCGTGAGCAGTTGGGCGCAAGTATCGGGAAAGAAACGCGCGTAGTTCTAGCGATAGCCGATGCGGGATTTGCGAAGATGCTGAAGAAGAGTCTGGAAAATCGTACGGAGGTGGACAGTATTGAGTAAACAAGACAACAATAAGGATAAACTTAGAGTGTACGAATACGCCAAGTCTTTAAATATGAGCAGCAAGGAAATCATCACCATATTGAAAAGACTAGGTATCCCGGTTAACAATCATATGAGCGTAATGGAGAACGATACAGTGGAGAGTGTGGAAAAATTTTTTAAAGACGTTAAAGCGAACGCAGCAGCCAAAAGAACCGGAAGCGAAGCAGGAAGTGCTTCCATCAGCACAAGTACGAGCACAGCGACGAAGGATTCGCAAGGAGCGCCTCAAGGTCAGCAGGCGAGATCCGACGCGCCGCAAGGGCAAGCGGGATCGCAGCCAAGGAATAATGGCGGCGGCCAACAAGGCCAGCGCTCCGGCAACGACCGCAGCGGTCAAGGACAAGGACAAGGCAGCGGCAATAACAACCGCGGCCAGCATGGAGATCGCAGACCGCAAGGCCAAGGGTCCCAGCAAGGCGGCAACAATAACCGCGGCTCGCAGGGAGGCCAAAATCGCGGCGGCCAACAAGGCGGTTACAATCAAAACCGCGGTCAAGGCGGCGGCCAGCAAGGTGGAGGCTACAATCAAAACCGCGGCCAAGGTCAAGGTCAAGGACAAGGCCAAGGCGGGCAAAATCGTCAAGGCAGCGGCTACGGACAGCAGGGCAATCGCGGCGGCGGAAGTGCGCCAAGCGGCAGCGGCAATAACAACCGCGGCTCGCAGGGCGGACAAAACCGCGGAGGTCAAGGCGGATTCGATCAACGTAAACCGTTCGAGCAGCGCGGAGCGGGGCAAGGCTCGAATTCGTTCAACCGTTCGATCGGGGTAAGTCCGGCCAGACCGAATGCTTCCACAGACATCGATCAAGACGATGCATCGGGCAGCAAAGGCAAGACTACGAAAAAAACGAAGCCGAACCAAAAGCGGTTTGACGACAACAAGGTCAGCACGTCCAGAGGTCCTCAAAACAACCGCGGCAATAACAGAAACCAAAGAGGCCGATATCAACCGGAGCCGGTCAAGAAGGAAAAAATCGACAATACGCCTAAGAAAATTATTGTCCGCGGCACGATGACGGTCGGCGAGCTGGCCAAAGCGCTGCACAAGGACGCTTCCGAAGTGATCAAGAAGCTGTTGTTCCTCGGCGTCATGGCGACCATCAATCAGGAGCTTGATTTGGATGCGATCCAATTGCTGGCAAGCGATTATAAGGTTGAAGTCGAGCTGAAGATTCCTGTAGAGGAAGACAAATTCGAGCAGTTCGAAGAGAAGGACGACGAAGCGGACTTGCTGGAACGTCCTCCGGTCGTTACCATTATGGGTCACGTTGACCACGGGAAAACGACGCTTCTCGATGCCATCCGTAAAACGAGCGTAACCGAAGGCGAAGCGGGTGGAATTACCCAGCATATCGGCGCTTATCAAGTGGAAATTCATAACAAAAAAATCACGTTCCTCGATACGCCGGGCCACGAAGCGTTCACATCGATGCGTGCCCGCGGCGCTCAAGTAACGGATATTACGATCATTGTCGTAGCGGCTGACGACGGCGTCATGCCTCAGACGGTCGAAGCGATCAATCACGCTAAAGCGGCTAAAGTGCCGATCATCGTAGCCGTGAACAAAGTCGATAAACCGGAAGCGAACCCGGACAAGATCAAGCAGGAGCTCACCGAATACGAGCTGGTGCCGGAAGAATGGGGCGGCGATACGATTTTCTGCAACATTTCCGCGAAACAGCGGATCGGTCTGGAAAATCTGCTCGATATGATTTTGCTCGTAGCCGAAGTGCAGGAGCTCAAAGCGAACCCTAACAAGCGCGCCAGAGGTACGGTTATCGAGGCCGAGCTGGACAAAGGGAAAGGTCCGGTTGCCCGCGTCCTGATTCAACACGGTACATTGAAGGTCGGAGACAGCTTCGTCGCCGGCGTATGCTTCGGCCGCGTGCGCGCCATGGTCAACGACCGCGGCAAGAAACTGAAAGAAGCGGGGCCGTCGACGCCGGTCGAAATTACCGGTCTGACGGAAGTTCCGCTGGCGGGCGATCCGTTCATTTGCTTCGAAGACGAGCGCAAGGCGCGCACCATCGCCGAAAAACGCGCGGTCACGCAAAGAGAATCGGAGATGGGAGCGAACGTTCGCGTCACCTTGGACGATTTGTACAAACATATCAAGGACGGCGAAATCAAAGATTTGAACGTGATCATCAAAGGGGACGTTCAAGGCTCTGTCGAGGCGCTGCGCGGCTCGCTGGAGAAAATCGATATCGAAGGCGTTCGCGTCAAGATTTTGCATAACGGCGTAGGCGCGATTACCGAATCCGACGTTATTTTGGCCTCGGCATCCAATGCTATCGTGATCGGCTTCAACGTCCGTCCGGAGCCGCAAGCCAAAAACACGGCCGATCAGGAAAAAGTCGATATTCGTCTGCACAGCATTATTTACAAAGTCATCGAAGAAATCGAACAAGCGATGAAGGGAATGCTCGATCCGATCTACAAGGAAAGCGTGATCGGCCAAGCGGAAGTGCGCAACACGTTCAAAGTTTCCAAAATCGGGGTTATCGCAGGCTGCATGGTGACATCCGGCAAAATCGCCCGCAATGCGCAAATGCGCCTGATCCGCAACGGTATCGTTGTCTTTGAAGGCAATATCGATTCCTTGAAACGGTTCAAGGACGATGCCAAGGAAGTGTCCCAAGGGTACGAGTGCGGTATATCTCTGGACAAATTCAACGATATTAAAGAAGGAGATATCATTGAAGCCTTCGTGATGGAGACGGTAGAGAGGTGATCTGAATGGCGCGTATTCGCGTAGGAAGAGTCGGAGAACAAATTAAAAAGGAATTGAGCCAAATCATTCAATCCGAGCTGAAGGACCCGAGAATCGGGTTCATCACGGTTACCGGAGTCGACGTAACGAATGATTTGTCCCAAGCCAAAATATTTTTAAGCGTGCTCGGCACGGATGAACAAAAGGAAGAAACGCTGAAGGCGCTGGGCCGCGGCAGCGGATTTATCCGCTCGGAACTCGGCAAACGAATCCGTCTGCGCAAAATTCCGGATTTGATCTTCAAATTCGACGCGTCGATCGACTACGGAAGCCATATCGAGAAGCTGCTCGGCCAGATCAATGCGGAGAATGCGCAGTCATGATGCAGTTCCGGCATACCGATTCTTATGCGGCCGATTTGCAAGCCGCGGCGGCCTTTATACAAGGCGGTGACGATTTTCTGGTGGTGTCCCATATTCAACCGGATGGGGACGCCGCCGGGTCTACATATGCTATGGCCTGGATGCTGACGGCACTCGGCAAGCGGTTTACCTTAATCAATGAAAACCGGATTCCGCCCAAGTTCGTCTATATGGGAGCAGGACGGCACGAGGTTATTCATTATGAAGCGGATGCGAAGAAGCTGACGCGTTCGTTCGCTTCCGTCATTAGCGTAGATTGCGCGGATTTCTCAAGAGTCGGCGCGGTTAAGGCCTTGTTCGCCGATGACGCGCGGTTGCTGAACATCGATCATCATGCGACGAACGACCGGTTCGGAAGCTGCAATGTCGTTGCGGCAGATGCGGCGGCTACCGTTGAAGTGCTGTATGATCTATGCGTTCAAATGCAAATTCCGCTTGCGCATGAGCTCAACGTTTGCATCTATTCGGGGCTGTTGACCGATACGGGAGGGTTCCGTTATGCGAACACGACTCCGAAGGTGATGCAGATTGCCGCCCAAATGCTGCAATGCGGCGTCAAGGGACATGAGCTTGCGGAGGAGCTGCTGGAGAAGCTATCCTATCCGCAAATTTCGCTGATCAAAACGAGTCTCGCTACGTTGTCGTTTGCGCATCAAAACCAGGTGGCCTGGCTAGCGGTTACTCCGGACGATCTGGCCGCAAGCGGCGCCGCTAACGAGGATTTGGACGGTTTGGTCAACTACCCTCGCAACGTGGAGGGCGTTGAAGTCGGCATCCTGTTCAAGCAGCGCGAGGGCGGTATCGTCAAAGTCAGCTTGCGTTCCGCAGGCAAAGTGGATGTAGCCCGGGTGGCCAAAGCGTTTGGCGGCGGGGGCCATGTCCGTGCGGCAGGCTGCGCGGTCGAGGGCACGCTGGAGGAAGCAATAGAACGAGTCGTGAAGGAAGTAGGTTTGGCATTGGCATGACGGACGCGTTGGAAGGCATCTTGCCTATATGGAAGCCTGAAGGCTTTACATCCCACGATGTAGTAGCCAAAGCCAGGCGGATTTTGAAGATTAAGCGGATCGGCCATACCGGTACGCTGGACCCGCAGGTAACGGGAGTGCTCCCCTTATGCATCGGACGGGCTACCCGGCTTGTGGAATACATTCAGGAGCTGCCCAAAGAATACGAAGCCACGCTGACCATCGGCTTGGCGACGGATACCGAGGATGCCGGAGGCCAAGTGGTCGAACGGACTGAGCACGTATCGCTCACGGAGCCGCAGGTGCTGGAGGCGATACAATCGTTCGTCGGTACCATCGATCAAGTTCCGCCGATGTATTCCGCCGTTAAGGTGGACGGCAGGCGGCTCTATGAATTGGCGCGGCAGGGCGTGGAAGTAGAACGCAAGTCTCGCAAAGTGACGATTTACGATATTCGTATACTGCAGATGAATCTTGAGCTGGAACATCCCGAAATCAGCTTCCGCGTCAAGTGCTCCAAGGGCACCTATATCCGTACGCTGTGCGTCGATATCGGCAAAACGCTGGGTTATCCGGCGGTCATGTCGAAGCTCGTGCGCACGTCGACCGGAAGCATCGGGCCCGAAGAGTGCCTTACGCTGGAACAAGTGGAGCTTTTGCACCGTCAGGGAACTTTGGCAAGCAAGCTGATCCCTGCCGACAAAGCGTTGGCTCATATGCCTTCCGTACATTTGAATGAAAGTCAGACTCGCAAGGCGCTGCTCGGACAAAAGCTGACCTTGGACCCGGCGAAGCTAACGTTTATGACCGAAGCCCAAGATCGCATGTATGCGGCTTACGGCCCGGATGCCCGGTTTATCGGCATATTCGAATGGGACGGCGATAAGCAGGAGCTTCAACCGGTCAAAGTGTTCTCTTGAGTAAGCTTCGTCTGGAAAGAATGTAGGTGATGATGTTTCATGCAATCGATAAAGTTGACATATCCGATAACGGAAACTGACAGCCATACGGTAACGGAGCCGCAGGTGATGGCTATCGGCGAATTTGACGGCCTTCACCTCGGGCACCAGGAAGTCATCAAGCGCGCGCTGACTACGGCGAAGCATCTGCGCACTCCGGCGGCGATTATGACCTTCCATCCCCATCCGAAGGAAGTGCTCGGGCAGCAAAAATATACGCAGCTGTTGACGCCCGTGGATCAAAAGCGGCGGATGCTCGAGCGGATGGGCGTCGATACGATGTATCTGGTCTCGTTCAACCCGGATTTTATGCAGCTGACTCCGGAGCAGTTTGTTGAAAATGTGCTCATTCCCATGAAAGTCAATACCGTGATCGTCGGTTTTGATTTCAACTTCGGCTACCGCGGGGCGGGTACGCCGGATACGCTGTGCGAGCTTGCGCAGGGCAGGTTTGCGGTGGAGGTTGTCCGGCCTTACCAGCAAGGAGGAGTCAAAGTGAGCAGCACGCTGGTGCGGGAGCATCTGCAAAAAGGCGAGATAGAGGAAGCGAATGCGCTGCTCGGACGTCGTTACACTGTCGAAGGAACCGTTGTGAACGGAGACGGCCGCGGCCGTACGATCGGTTTTCCGACGGCGAATATCAATTTGGCGGAATCGTTCGTCATTCCCGCTTTGGGCGTGTATGCGGTTCAGGTGACGATCGACGGGGAGAAGTTCAATGCGGTAATGAATGTCGGCAAGAAGCCGACGTTTGTCGCCGACTTGGAACGCCCTACGCTTGAAGCGCATTTGTTCGATTTTTCACGTACGATATACGGAAGCGCGATTTCGGTCGAATTCATTGCGTTTCTCCGGCCTGAACGGAAATTCAGCGCAGTGGACGAGCTGATCGCTCAAATTCGTCGCGATGCCGATCGGGCGAAATCGATTTTAACGGCATTGGAAAATAATTAGCAAACTCTATTTTACTTTTAACCTACTTATGTGCTATACTGATATTCGTTGTCGATTGAAAGAATCGGCGAGGAACCTTGGCATGGAGATTCGATGACTCCGACGTTCTCTGGGCCAACGGGGATATACAACTATGGAGGTGAATGAACAATGGCATTGACACAAGAGCGTAAGCAGGAATTGATCCAAACGCACAAAACTCATGAGTCCGATACAGGATCTCCTGAAGTGCAAATCGCGATTCTTACTGAAAACATCTTGAACCTGACTAGCCATTTGAAGACGCACAAGAAGGATCATCATTCTCGTCGCGGTCTTTTGAAAATGGTAGGTCAACGCCGTAAGCTGTTAACTTATTTGAAAAACAAAGACGTTAAACGCTACAGCGCCTTGATCGAGAAGCTTGGTCTTCGTCGATAATAGGAATGTCTTCAAGGAGCAACCATCGTTGTCTGCTGTTTGGGTCCGGTTTGGGCCCGGACAACAGGCCGCGCGGTTGCTTTTTCGTATGTTTCGCACAATTTGCAGAGATTTATTTCGAAAAAGAAGGAAATACTAGGCAGTATGCAGAAGTGATAGTAGTTCAATTCATGCATCGTGAAGTTTTCTTACGAAAACTCTTAGGAGGATTTTATGGAAAAAAGAGTACAGTTGGATTTGGGCGGACGTCCGTTCACTCTGGAAACCGGACGTCTTGCCAAGCAAGCAAACGCGGCCGTAACCGCACGTTACGGAGATACGGTTGTGCTTTGTACAGTAACGGCTTCTGCTGAACCTAAGGATCTGGATTTCTTCCCGCTAACCGTCAACTATGAAGAACGGTTGTATTCCGTAGGGAAAATTCCCGGCGGATTTATTAAACGGGAAGGACGTCCGAGCGAAAAGGCGATTTTGGCCAGCCGCTTGACCGACCGTCCGATCCGTCCGCTATTTCCGGAAGGGTTCCGCAATGATGTGCAGGTTGTCGCCATCGTCATGAGCGTCGATCAGGAATGCTCTCCTGAAATTACCGCGATGATCGGGGTTTCGGCGGCGCTGAGCATCTCCGACGTTCCGTTTAACGGTCCTATCGGCGGCGTTATTGTCGGCCGCGTCGACGGGCAATTCGTGATCAACCCGACGTTGGAGCAAGCGGACAAGAGCGATATTCATCTTGTCGTCGCAGGTACGAAGGACGCGATCATGATGGTTGAAGCGGGCGCCGACGAGGTGCCGGAAGAAGTCATGCTGGAAGCGATCATGTTCGGACATGACGAAATCCGCAAAATCGTCGCCGCTCAAGAGCAGCTGGTTCAAGAAGCCGGTAAGCCGAAGATGGAAGTCAAATTACATAGCGTGGATGCGGAAGTGAGCAAGGAAGTTCGCGCCTTCGCGCAGGAACGCCTCGTCGAAGCGGTGAAAATCGCCGAGAAGCACGCCCGTCAGGACGCTATCGATGCGGTCAACGCGGAGACGGTAGAACACTTCGAAGCGCAATACGCAGAGACTCCCGAGAAGCTGTCCGACGTAAAAGAGACGCTTTATGATATCGTCAAGGAAGAAGTCCGCCGCCTGATTACTCATGACAAGGTGAGACCGGACGGCAGAGCGCTGGATGAAATCCGTCCGATCGAATGCGACATCAACCTGCTTCCGAGAACTCACGGTTCCGGCTTATTCACACGCGGACAAACGCAGGCGCTGAGCGTGTGCACGCTGGGCGCGCTGGGCGACGTACAGATTCTCGACGGACTTGATCTGGAAGAAACCAAACGGTTTATGCATCATTACAACTTCCCTCCGTTCAGCGTAGGGGAAGCAAGACCGCTTCGTCCTCCGGGCCGCCGCGAAATCGGTCACGGCGCATTGGGCGAAAGAGCGCTGGAGCCGGTTATCCCGGCAGAATCGGATTTCCCTTATACGATCCGCCTTGTATCCGAGGTGCTCGAATCGAACGGTTCCACTTCGCAGGCGAGCATTTGCGCAAGCACGCTTGCCATGATGGACGCCGGGGTGCCGATCAAAGCGCCGGTTGCGGGCGTAGCTATGGGCCTCATCAAAGACGGCGAGCATTTCTCCATCTTGACCGATATTCAAGGCATGGAAGATCATCTTGGCGATATGGACTTCAAGGTGGCCGGCACAGCCGCAGGCGTAACCGCTCTGCAAATGGATATCAAGATCGACGGCATCGACCGCGCGATTCTTACGCAAGCGTTGGAGCAAGCTAAAAAAGGCCGCATGCACATCTTAGGCAAAATGCTGGAGCGCATTCAGCAGCCGAAACCGACATTGTCGCCTTACGCTCCGAAAATTCTCACGATGCAGATCAATCCGGATAAAATTCGTGACGTTATCGGCGCCGGCGGGAAAATCATCAATAAAATCATCGAGGAAACCGGCGTGAAAATCGACATCGAGCAGGACGGCCGCGTATTTATCGCATCGTCGAACGAGCAGATGAACGATAAAGCGCGTCAAATTATCGAAGGCATCGTCAAGGAAGTCGTCGTAGGCGAGACGTACCTCGGTACGGTGAAGCGGGTCGAGAAATTCGGCGCATTCGTGGAAATTTTGCCGGGCAAAGAGGGCTTGGTGCATATTTCGCAGCTATCCACCGAACGGGTTGCCAAGACGGAAGACGTAGTAGCCGTCGGCGATACCATTACGGTAAAGGTGACCGAGATCGATCAGCAGGGCCGCGTGAACCTGTCGCGCAAAGCGGTGCTAGCAGCTCAAGTGTCTGCGCAATCGTAACACCCGCTTTAACCCCATATAGCATTAACGATAAGAGCCAGAGTCGTCTGTCTCTTTTTGTTTTGTCCAAAAAAGGTTCCAAATCGTGCCTCCACCTTCGCAGGCTTGTTTGCCGGGAAGAAAGGAGCCTGTCATAAAGTCGTCCCGATCCGCATAGAAATGGGACAAACGATCTAACGACAGGAGCAGGCCAATGAGACGTGTTCAGGTGTTAGTGTTGTCCGGTCTTTTTGCGTCGGTATTCATAGGGGTAGAGCTATCGGATAGTGTGCAGACGTTCGTTCAATATGCGAAGCATCGGGGCGATCAGGCCGCGGCGCCGGGATTAAGCGGTTTGGAGCTGTCGGCTTCGGCGGTGCTGGACGGAATGAAGCGGCTTACTGAGGACCGGAGAGACAGGCTTAGGCAAGCGATTGCCCTGGAAGCGGAGAAGCGAAGAATCCCTCCCATCAATGCCCAGGTGGATAGGGTATGGAAAGCGATCCCGGGCTATAACGGGCTGGAGGTTGATGTCGAGCAATCGCTTGCCTTGTCCGAGCAGCTTCCCGATATGGAGAAGCCGAGAATTGTGATGAAAGAAGTGCCGCCCGCCATCGGCTTGGATCAGCTCGGAGCGCAGCCGATTTATAAGGGCAATCCGAACAAGCCGATGGTTTCGTTAATGATTAACGTCGCTTGGGGGAACGAATATTTGGATAGCATGCTGGACGTGCTCGCCAAGGAGAAGGTCCGCGCCACCTTTTTTTTTGACGGGACTTGGCTGAAAAACAATATTGCCGAAGCGAAAAAAATTAAAGACAAAGGCCATGAGCTGTCCAACCACGCGTATTCGCATAAAAATATGAGCGAGCTTTCGCGGTCGCAGGCAACGGCTGAAATTACAAAGACTCAGCAGCTGCTGGAGAAGGAGCTGGGGGTTCAGAACACGCTGTTCGCTCCGCCGTCCGGCGACTTTGATCAACAGACCGTGCAGATCGCGCATGAACTGAAGCTGAAAACCATATTATGGACATTGGATACCGTAGATTGGCAGCGGCCGGACCCGCAAACGATCGTCCGCAAAATCTCTTCGAGAGTCGAGCCGGGCTCGCTGATCTTAATGCATCCGACCTCATCCTCCAGCCGAGCGCTGCAGCAAATGATACAGGTTATCAAAAGCAAGGGGCTTCATTTGGGGACGGTGAGCGAGCTTATTTCTCCGAAGCGGGTTCCCGAAGTTGAGTCTACCCAGCAATAATGGTAATATCATAGAGGTACATACCGAGATTTTCCGAGGAGGCTCCATTCATTGAATAAATACGTGTTAAACAATGGCTTGCGGGTTATCGTAGAACCGATTCCTACGTGCCGCTCCGTATCCTTCGGGATCTGGGTTAAAACCGGTTCCCGCAACGAACATTTGCATAATAACGGGATCTCCCATTTTATCGAGCACATGCTGTTCAAGGGAACCGATAAATATTCGGCTAAAGATATCGCTGAAATTTTCGACGGCATCGGCGGCAACGTCAATGCGTTTACATCGAAGGAATACACCTGCTATTACGCCAAAGTGCTTGACGAGCATTTGCCCATAGCGGTGGAAGTTCTGGCCGATATGTTTTTCCGTTCTTCGTTCGACCCTTCCGAGCTGGAAAAGGAAAAAAACGTCATTTTCGAAGAAATCTCCATGTATGAGGATACGCCGGACGATATGGTCCATGATCTGATAGCGAAGGCGACGTTCAGCGACCATCCGCTAGGCTATACGATTATCGGAACGGAACAAAATTTGACGGCTATGGACTCGAATACGCTGCGCGAGTATATGAAGGAGCAATATTCAATCGACCGTACCGTCATTGCGATCGCCGGCAACGTGGATGACAGCTTGATGACGCTGATCGAAAAGCATTTCGGCGAATTTAAAAATACCGGCGCGGAGCAAATCGTAGAAGCTCCGGGATTCTCTTCCGATCTGAAATATCATTCCAAAAAGTCGGAACAAAACCATATCTGTTTATCGCTTCCCGGATTATCTGCGAACGACGACCGTTTGTATGCCATGGTTCTGCTGAACAATGCGATCGGCGGCGGAATGAGCTCCCGGCTGTTCCAGGAAATCAGGGAAAAGCGCGGCATGGCCTATTCCGTCTATTCTTATCATACATCGTATCAGGACAGCGGAATGTTTACGGTATACACCGGGACGGCTCCGAAGCAAACGGCCGACGTGCTGAAGGTGACGATGGAGCTGCTGAGCGAAATCAAGGACAAAGGGCTGACGGCCGCCGAGCTGAAAAAAGGCAAAGAGCAAATGAAGGGCAGCCTGATCCTGAGTCTGGAAAGCACCAGCAGCCGCATGAACCGGCTCGGAAAAAACGAGTTGATGCTCGGCAAACATTACAGCATGGACGAGATTATCGAGCGAATCGAGCAAGTGGAGCTTAGCGATATTCAAGGGCTCGCCCGCGAGATGATGTCCGTACCGTTCGCTCTGGCGATGGTCGGTCAAAAGGACGACGTGATCGACGGCTTCAGGAGGGATCAGCTTGTTTAACGTACAAATCAAACGATTGCCCGGCAACGAAGATATTCAGCTCCCGCAAAAAATGTCTCAGATGGCAAGCGGCTTTGACCTGTATGCGGCGGTAGAGGAGCCCGCCACCTTGAATCCGGGAGAACGCGCGCTGATTCCGACCGGCTTTTCGCTGGCGATGCCTGCGGAGCTTGAGGCCCAAATCCGCCCCCGCAGCGGACTTGCGCTGAAGCACGGCATTACTTCGCTGAATTCTCCGGGAACGATCGATGCGGATTACCGCGGCGAAGTAAAGGTTCTGCTCATTAACCACGGCCAAGAGCCTTTCGTCATTCGGAGAAACGAACGAATCGCGCAAATGGTGTTCCAAATCGTGCCTGCCGTAGAGCTTACGGAAGTGGATGAATTATCGGATACCGAGCGCGGAGCAGGCGGCTTCGGACATACCGGCACGAAATAAGACCGCAGTGGGTGGAAACCTTGCCGACAGCAGGCCGTCCATCAATCACCGTGCTTCAAAGCATCTTCCTGTTTTATCGGGAAGGTGCTTTTTTATTGTTTAGGAAATGATGCGCAGCAATGCCCTGTGGAAATCCGGGTGCTCTCCCGAAAGTAAAGTCTACCCATAGAACGATACCAGAGGAATGGTTAGACGCCGATCCAGCTTAGGCTGGATGCGGACGGAATAAGCTTCAGAGCATCACGTCACTTTGGGGGGATTTGTTCCGTTGGATGAGGTTCTGGCCGGAACGTAAGAGAGAGCTGTAACCCATTTTTAGGCGGCCGCATAAGATGAGTTATCGAAAGCGACAGAAAGAAAGAGGTGAGAATGAATGCTTACAGGAATTCAAGTGGCTATCATCGGTGGCGATGCTCGCCAGCTTGAAGTTATTCATAAATGCTCCGAGCTGGATGCTTCGATTACTTTGATCGGATTCGATAATTTGCAAAATCAATTCAGCGGCATCAGCAAAGCCGGACTGACCCCCGAAGCCCTTGAGGCGTTGGATGCAATCATTTTGCCTGTTGTTGGTACAGACGATCACGGGATTGTGGAAAGTATTTTTTCCACATCCGAGCTGCGCTTGACGGAAGAACACATCAAGGCGCTTCCCAAGCATGCCCAGGTATTCACAGGTATGGCTAAAGCTTACTTGCGCAAACTGTGCTCCCAGTATTCGATTCGGCTGGTGGAATTGCTTGACCGGGACGATGTGGCGATTTACAACTCGATACCGACTGCTGAGGGCGCCATTATGATGGCTATTCAAAATACCGATTTTACGATTCACGGCTCAACCAGCATGGTGCTGGGCTTCGGCCGAACGGGGATTACCGTGGCCAGAACGCTGCAAGGCCTGGGCGCTAAAGTCAAGGTAGGCGTCAACAAGCCGGAGTACTATGCAAGAGCTTGGGAAATGGGCTTCACCCCTTTTTACACGCAGGATTTGTATGCTCAGGTGGCGAATATTGACTTGCTTTTTAACACAATTCCGTCTATGATAGTCACAGCACAGATTATTGCCAATATTCCACATCGCGCAGTGATCATCGACTTGGCCTCGAAGCCGGGAGGGACGGATTTCCGTTTCGCCGAGAAGCGGGGGATCAAGGCTTTGCTCGCGCCGGGACTCCCTGGAATTGTTGCGCCGAAAACAGCCGGTCGCATCATTGCCGACACCCTGAGCCGCATTATCCTTGAGGATGCAGGACAGAGGAGGAATAAGGAATGAATTGGCAAGGAACGACGGTAGGTTTTGCGCTTACGGGATCCCATTGCACTTTTGCTGAGGTTATGCCGCAGATTCAGCGGTTTGTCGACGCCGGAGCCCGTGTGGTTCCGATTGTTTCGTATACGATACTTACAACGGATACCCGTTTCGGTACATCCGAAAATTGGCAGCAGCAGTTGAAGGAGATTACCGGGAACGATATCATTGCTTCCATTGTAGATGCGGAGCCGCTTGGACCTTCCAAGCTGCTGGATGTGCTTGTCATCGCTCCTTGTACGGGGAATACGACGAGCAAGCTTGCTAACGCCATGACTGAAAGCCCGGTCTTGATGGCGGCCAAGGCGCAAATGAGAAATCAGAAGCCGTTGGTATTGGCCATATCTACGAATGACGGTCTTGGACTGAATGCAATGAATATCGGCAAATTGTTGATTACCAAAAACATTTACTTTGTTCCGTTCGGGCAAGATGCGCCTGCGGCCAAGCCGAATTCTCTCGTTGCGCGTATGGATCTTATTATGGAAACGTGCGAAGCCGCACTTGAGGGCAAGCAGCTTCAGCCGATGGTGATCGAACGATTCAATTACTAATAATGATTTTGTTTAGGGAGAGACAATCAAGATGTCGAATCAGAAATTATTCAACATTGCAGTAGTAGGCGCAACAGGTGCAGTAGGAGAGCAAATTATACGCTTGCTGGATGAACGTAATTTCCCTATTCAAGAGTTGAAGCTGTTATCGTCCGCGCGTTCCGCAGGAACGAAGATTAAGTTCAAAAGTCGCGACATTACCGTTGAAGAAGCCGCTCCCGATAGCTTCAAAGGTATCGATATCGCTTTGTTCAGCGCAGGCGGCAGCGTAAGCGCGGAGCTGATTCCCCATGCCGTGGAGCATGGCGCCGTGTGTATCGATAATACCAGCGCCTTCCGGATGGACCCGGAAACTCCGCTTGTCGTGCCGGAAGTGAACATCGACAAAATCAACGAACATAAAGGCGTTATCGCCAATCCGAACTGCTCGACGATCCAGATGGTTGCCGCCTTGAAGCCGCTGTATGACCGTTACGGCATTTCCCGTATCATCGTCTCCACCTATCAGGCGGTATCCGGCGCCGGAGCACGTGCGATTGATGAAATGCTGCGCCAATCGAAGGAAGTGCTGGGGGGCCGTCCGGCAGAACCGCAAATTTTGCCGGTCGGAGCTTTGCCCGTGAAGCATCAGATCGCTTTTAACGCCATTCCGCAAATCGATAAATTTACGGATAACGGCTTTACCTACGAAGAGATGAAAATGATTAACGAGACGAAAAAGATTCTGGGAGACGAATCGCTGGAAGTGACCGCAACTTGCGTGCGCATTCCGGTCGTATACGGTCATTCCGAGTCGGTCTATGTCGAGTTGAATCAGGATTTTGACGTGGAAGAAGTGAAGCGGCTGCTTGCGGACGCGCCTGGTATCGTTTTGCAGGATAATCCGTCGGAGCAGCAATATCCGCTTGCAACGGACGCAGCGGGTAAACTCGAAACATTCGTCGGCCGCATTCGCCGCGATTTGAGCAATCCCCGCGCGCTAAACCTGTGGATCGTATCCGACAATCTGCTGAAGGGCGCAGCCTGGAATGCGGTGCAAATCGCGGAATATATCGCTATCGAGCAATAATTGTACATTGCAGGCTTCCGCAAGGAGGCCTAGCTGTTGTTCTGCATATAAGGATGCTTACGAAGCGGCTTCTTCGATAACCGGGTCCGGGCGACCCGCGAAGCAAAGCTTGTCTTCCGACATTGACAGGAGGGACCTCATGAACATTCTGGTTCAGAAATTCGGAGGCACGTCCCTTTCCAGCGTCGAAGCTAGAGCACTCGTCGTCGAACACATTCAGGATGCATTGGCACAAGACTACAAACTCGTTATCGTCGTATCGGCTATGGGAAGAAAAGGCGAGCCCTACGCAACGGATACGTTATTGGATTTCATAAGCCAAAACGGCAATCGATTGCCGGCAAGAGAAAGAGACATGCTGCTGTGCTGCGGCGAGCTGATTTCGGCCGCCACTTTATGCAGTCTGCTGCATGCCGGCGGAATCCCGGCTACGGCTTTGACAGGGGCTCAGGCGGGGATTACGACGAACGACGATTTCGGCAACGCGCAAATCGTTTCCATACAGCCTCAGCGCATTTTGGAGCTTCTGAAACGCGATCAGGTCGTTATCGTCGCCGGTTTCCAGGGCCAAACGAAGCAGCATGATTTTACTACGCTTGGCCGCGGCGGCAGCGATACGACGGCTACGGCTCTGGGAGCCGCGCTGAAAGCGGAAATCGTCGACATTTTTACCGATGTCGAGGGCATTTTAACGGCCGATCCGCGGATCGTCGAGGATGCGAGACGGCTGCCTGTCGTCTCCTATTCGGAAATATGCAATATGGCTCATCACGGAGCCAAGGTGATTCACCCCCGTGCGGTGGAGGTGGCGATGCACGCCAATATCCCGATCCGGGTCCGCTCCACCTTCAGTAAAGATCCGGGCACTCTGGTGACTCACTCGGATGCGATCGTACAAAAGAAAGACGCGGTTCAGGACCGTTTTGTTACAGGAATCGCCAACTTTGCGAACATCACGCAAATCCAGGTAGCGGCAGGTGAAGGCGTTTACGACCTGCAGCTGAGCGTATTTAAAGCGATGGCCGTCCACCATATCAGCGTGGATTTTATCAACGTGAATCCGTCGGGCGTGGTTTACACCGTGTTCGACCATGAAGCGGAGAGGGCCGTCCGCATATTGACGGAATTGGGATATAAACCGCAGCATACTTCCAATTGCGCCAAGGTGTCCATCATCGGGGGCGGCATGAACGGCGTTCCGGGCATTATGGCGCAAATTGTCGAAGCGTTGACGGAAGAAGATATAAGCATACTGCAGTCCGCGGACTCCAACGCGACCATCTGGGTCCTTGTCCAAGGAGCCGATATGGCTCATGCGGTCCGCGCGCTGCACAAAAAATTCGAGCTGCATCGATAACAGAAAACGTGGGAGGAATTTAGTCGTGGATTTCGGAAGACTCATTACTGCAATGGTGACGCCTTTTGATGCCAATTTGCAAATTGATTGGGATCAAACTGCCAAACTGATCGATTATTTGATTGAGGAGCAGGCTAGCGACAGTTTGGTCGTTTGCGGGACAACCGGAGAATCGCCGACGCTTACCGAGGAGGAGAAGCTGGAGCTGTTCAAATTTGCAGTCAAGCATGCAGGCGGCCGCTGCAAAATCATCGCAGGTACTGGCAGCAATGATACCGCGCATTCCATTCATTTATCACGGGAAGCCGAGAAGCTGGGCGTCGATGCCCTGCTCCTGGTGGTCCCTTACTATAATCGCCCTTCCCAGGAGGGAATGTATCAGCATTACAAAGCGATCGCCGAAGCGGTCAACATTCCGTGCATTTTGTATAACGTGCCCGGGCGCACCGGCGTCAATCTGAATGCCGATACGACGATCCGTTTATCGCAGATTCCTAATATCGCGGCTACCAAAGATTGCGCCGATCTCGATCAATTGACCCGGGTCGTCAGAGACGCAGCTCCCGGATTCCTTGTGTACAGCGGGGAGGATAACATGACGCTGCCTGCGTTATCCGTCGGCGCGCATGGGGTTATTAGCGTAGCGAGTCATGTGATTGGAAAAGATATGAAGAATATGATAAACTGTTATTTGCAGGGAAACGTTCGCGAAGCGACGCAAATCCATGCCAAACTTCATCCCATATTTAAAGGCTTGTTCGAATGCCCGCATCGCGTGCCGAACCCGGCACCGGTCAAATTCGCTTTGAACGGCAGGGGAGTCGAAGTGGGGGGAGTTCGTTTACCGTTAATAAATGTAACCGAAGAAGAAGGACGATTCATTACTTCGTTGTTTGAATGAGGTGTCTTAGAAAATCGGTGCGTTTTTTAGCATCGGTTTTCTTTTTTTAGGAAACAATAGCTCGTAAAAAGGGCAGCTTGAAATTGCGGTTTTTCTTCATGTATAATGGTGGCAAGTGACTGGTGCGGTTTTGGTTTGGTTTGAGTTCTTATGAAAATTCGTCGTCAATATAAATTAGGAGGTATTGCTTTGTCTAAGAAAAATATAGATAAGCTTTCGATTATCGCTCTGGGCGGCGTGGGCGAAATCGGGAAAAACATGTATGTGGTGCAGTATGCCAATGATATCGTTGTCATCGATTGCGGTTTGAAGTTCCCTGAAGAGGACATGCTGGGTATCGACATCGTAATCCCGGATATCACTTATTTGTCCGAGAACCGGGATAAAGTCAGAGGAATTATCATTACGCACGGACATGAGGATCACATCGGCGGATTGCCTTATGTGCTCAAGCATTTGAATGTTCCTGTATACGGTACCAAGCTGACTTTGGGATTGATCGAAACGAAGCTGAAAGAAGCGAATTTGCTCGGTGAAACGAAGCGGATTCTCATCAATTCCGAAAGCGAGCTTAAGCTGGGTGCCTTGACGGCGACATTCTTTAAAACGAATCATAGTATTCCGGATTCTGTAGGCGTTTGCGTAGAAACTCCGGAAG
Source organism: Paenibacillus doosanensis (assembly GCF_025060755.1). GTDB lineage: Bacteria > Bacillota > Bacilli > Paenibacillales > NBRC-103111 > Paenibacillus_S > Paenibacillus_S doosanensis. The sequence continues at coordinate 32,788 of NZ_JANYUY010000022.1, read as the reverse complement.
GCAATGTCGTGCATACGGGGGACTTCAAGTTCGACCAGACCCCTGTAAACGGACAGTATGCCGATCTGCATAGTATGGCCGCTATCGGCAGAAAAGGAGTGTTGGCTCTTTTATCCGATAGCACGAATGCCGAGCGTCCGGGTTATACCGGTTCGGAGAAAAGCGTCGGCATTCAAATCGAGGAAGTATTCCGCAGGGCGAAGCAGCGGGTTATCATCGCTACATTCGCTTCGAACATTCATCGGATTCAACAGGTTGTGGACGCTTGCGTAGCTACCCGGAGAAAGCTGACGGTGATCGGACGCAGTATGGTCAACGTCGTAGGGATTGCCAGTGAATTGGGCTATTTGCATATTCCTGACGGAATGCTGATCGAGCCGGAGGAAGTGAACAAGCTGGCGGCGGACCGTGTAGCCATTTTGTCGACGGGAAGCCAAGGAGAGCCGATGTCGGCTCTTACGCGGATGGCCAGATCGACCCATCGCAAGGTGGATATTTTGCCTGGGGATACCGTGATCATCGCGGCGACTCCAATTCCGGGCAATGAGCGCTACGTGGGAAGAACCGTAGATGAATTGATGCGCATCGGCGCTCACGTTATTTACGGTCCTGGTTCCGTTACGGGAGTTCACGTATCCGGGCACGGCAGTCAGGAAGAGCTGAAGCTGATGCTTAACATCATGAAGCCGAAATATTTCATTCCGATTCACGGCGAATACCGGATGCTGCGTCAGCACGGGTTGTTGGCGGAATCCGTAGGTATTCCGAAGGAAGATATCTTCATCGTGGACAACGGCGAAACGGTGGAAGTTCAGGACGGAGTTGCCCGCAAAGGGTCGAAAGTTCCTTCCGGCAACATTCTGATCGACGGTCTGGGAGTGGGCGACGTTGGCAATATCGTGCTTCGCGACCGTAAGCTTCTTTCACAGGACGGCATCCTGGTCGTTGTCGTTACGCTAAGCAAACAAGACGGTGCTATATTATCCGGGCCTGATATTATATCCAGAGGTTTCGTATACGTTAGAGAATCGGAAGGCTTGCTGGATGAAGCAAACCGGATCGTAACAAGCACACTGAATCGTTTGATGAACGAAAATGTGAACGAATGGGCATCGTTGAAAACCCATGTAAAAGATGCACTAGGACGATTTTTATATGAACAAACCAGAAGAAGACCTATGATCCTTCCAATCATTATGGAAGTTTGATCCAAAACCACCAGTCAGCAGCTTGTGACCTTTTATCCATATAGGTGTTTGCTTAATCCAACCGAAGATCGAACGGGGACTTGTCCCTCGGGCGATCTTTTTCTTTTTCCGCCAAACGTTTCTACCTGGCATAGCGGCACGAACGGACGCTGCATATTTTCGCACAGCCAATCCATACTATGGGGGATGATGAAACGATAGTTAGGGGGACTTCCTTTATGACCAATTCGAAGCAGCAAGAGACTCAGCCGCAACCGCCGGCACAGCCTATGACAGACGAATCCAGAAAGAATCCGACCGTCGACGCGATTCAGCAGTTAGGGCAGACAGCGACCCCGACGAACGAATCGAATATTTTCTGCATGACGATTATCGGACAGGTGGAAGGGCATTTGGTGCTGCCGCCGCAAAATAAAACGACCAAATACGAACATTTGATTCCTCAGCTGGTCGCAGCCGAACAAAATTCGAAAATCGAAGGCGTCCTTATCATCCTCAACACGGTCGGAGGCGATGTCGAAGCGGGGCTGGCCATTGCCGAGATGATCGCGACTTTATCGAAACCGACGGTAACGCTTGTGCTCGGGGGAGGCCACTCCATCGGCGTACCGATCGCCGTATCCGCCAATTACTCGATTATTGCCGAGACGGCGACGATGACCATTCATCCGATCCGATTGAACGGACTGGTTATTGGAGTACCGCAAACGTTCGAATATTTGGATAAAATGCAGGAGCGGGTCATTCGCTTTATTACGGGACACTCCAGGGTCACCGAAGAAAAGCTGAAGGAATTGATGTTCAAGACGGGAGAGCTGACGCGCGATATCGGGACGACGGTTATTGGGGCCGATGCCGTGAAATACGGCCTAATCAATCAAATAGGCGGCTTGGGCGACGCCATCGGCGAATTGAACCGGAGAATTGAAGACAGACGCCACTCGCAAGCCGGAGGGATGGTTCAATGATCCATTACACCGTTATGCCGCTCGATGTCGTCATGGAAGGAATCGACAAGCTGGAAGCCAACCATATGGAGATTGTCATGAACGGGATTACGATGCAGGTGCAGCCGATGAATGCGAATCAGGCCGCAATCGTCCGGATTATTAGCTGCAATCCTCAGGATTACATGCATCCGGAGTATGCACCGGGTCGAATTATCGAATTTCATCCGACCATTTAGTTCTCTGGTCTGATTTTTGCCAAGCAGTTAAGCTTCCATCCAAAGTATGGTATAATCTGTACTTGGAGGTGAGCCGCGTTGGCGAGGCCAAAAAAGAAAAGCAAGGCCATTAAAACGAACTTGAAATATGAATTGTACGGCATCGTCATCTTGACGCTGTCCATCATTGCGCTATCGCTAGAAGGGCCTGTAGCGCGAGCCTTCATGTATTTGTTCCGGTTTACCATCGGGTCGATGGATTTTACGATACCGCTTGTTTTCATCTACATAGGATTGTATGTTATGGTCAAAAGAGAATGGCCTGTGTGGCGGACGACACGCAAATCGGGAGTGCTGCTGATTTTATTGGCTCTGATCCTGATGAACCATATCTCGCTGTTCGACAAGCTGTATCCGAACGGCAAGTTTACTGCAGGGATGATATGGTCGCAAACATGGAAAAGCATGATGGACGGGCTGCAAGCGTCGGACAAAGGCCGAGTGGTGCTAGAGGTCGAAGCCGGCGGCGGAATGATCGGCGCGTCGCTCTACAGCATCTTATTCTTTCTGTTCGCCAATCTGGGAGCGAAGCTGATTCAATATACGATGTTTATGATAGGGATACTGCTCGTTACGCGGATATCGATCGGCGATTTGCTGCTGAAGATCAAGGGCGGCCACAAATTTGCCGATACGCTGCTTGGCCAGTACATCAAGCGGAAGCTGGCGGAACGCAAACGGAAGGCAGCGGCCGTTCCGGCGAAGAAGAAAGCCGTGGTTATTCCTTTTGTGCCGGACGATAACGAGTTCGACGAAGAAACCTTAAAGCCGGAGCGTAAAGGCAAGAAGGCCGGCAAGAAACGTTCGTTGTTTATGGATTTGATCCAGCCCAAGCAGCAGGGGACGGATGAGAAGGAAGCAGACGGCGGCGGGGACGATGCTTTCCCGGCCGGTCCCGCGACGGCAGGCAAGGCCGTAGCCGAATGGGACGAGGACGAAGCGCCGTACGATCAGGATCAGGAGCCGCTCATTCCGGTGATCCGCGATTTCCAAGAGCATGTGCAGCAGGAAACCGTCCAGCCTGCCCACAAGCCTCAAGCGGTTTCTGCTCCCGCTTCGGCGGCTCAAGCGCAAGCCCAAACCGGCAAAGAGCAAGAAGGTGAAGGCGGGGCGCCCGAGGATTTCGACATTAACAACAAGCCGCTGGCTGCTCCTTACGAGCTGCCTTCCTTCCAGCTGCTGGCGAAGCCAAACGTAGGCAAAGGAGGAGAAACGCTCGATTACAAGGCGGTGGCGCGTAAATTGGAGGCTACGCTCGAAAGCTTCGGGGTGCGAGCCAAAGTGCTTGAGGTTGTCCGCGGCCCGTCGGTCACACGTTACGAAATTCAGCCGGACGTCGGCGTGAAGGTCAGCCGGATCGTCAGCTTGACCGACGATATCGCGTTGGCGCTTGCCGCGAAGGATATTCGTATGGAAGCGCCGATTCCGGGTAAATCTGCAATCGGGATCGAGGTTCCGAACACCGAGGTATCGATCGTAACGATGCGCGAGGTCATGGAGAGCGGCGCGTTTCAGGAAGCCAGCTCCAAGCTGTCGATCACATTGGGCCGCGATATATCCGGCCAGCCTATCGTCGGCAATTTGGCCCGGATGCCGCATATGCTGGTCGCAGGTGCGACCGGTTCCGGTAAATCCGTGTGTATCAACGGCATTATTACGAGCATTCTGTATAAGGCGAAGCCGGATGAAGTAAAATTTCTGATGATCGACCCGAAGATGGTCGAGCTTAACGTATATAACGGCATCCCGCATTTGCTGGCCCCGGTCGTCACCGATCCGCGCCGCGCGTCGTTGGCTCTGAAGAAAGTCGTCGTCGAGATGGAGAAGCGTTACGAGCTGTTCTCGAAGAGCGGGACGCGTAACATGGAAGGCTACAATACGATGCTGCTGGAGACGCAATCGGGGGCTCCGCTGCCGTATATCGTCGTCATCGTGGACGAGCTCGCCGACTTGATGATGGTGGCCGCAGGCGACGTCGAGGACGCGATTTGCCGTCTGGCGCAGATGGCGCGGGCTGCCGGAATCCACTTGATCATCGCTACGCAAAGACCTTCGGTCGACGTCATTACCGGCGTCATCAAGGCGAACATTCCTTCGCGTATCGCTTTCGGCGTATCTTCGCAAGTCGATTCGCGGACCATTCTCGATATGGTCGGCGCGGAGAAGCTGCTTGGCCGCGGCGATATGCTGTACTTGCCGATGGGCGCATCGAAGCCGGTTCGCGTTCAGGGAGCTTTCCTGTCCGACAGCGAAGTCGAGGCGGTCGTTAACTTCGTCAGAACGCAGGGGCAGGCCAACTATGTCGAGGATATGGTTCCGCAGATCGAGGAGCAGAGCGATGCTCCGGAGCAGGTTGAGGACGAATTGTACGATCAGGCGGTACAAATTATTCTCGAGGCGAAGCAGGCATCGGTGTCTCTGCTTCAGCGCCGCATGCGCGTAGGCTATACGAGAGCCGCGCGTCTTATCGATTCGATGGAAGCCAAGGGCATCGTAGGGCCTTACGAGGGAAGCAAGCCGCGCGAAGTGCTCGTGTCGCTGGAGCAGTATCAAGGCCGAATGTCTTCGTAATGCGGCTAGGTATAACAAAGCATGCCGATCGGATGAATCGGCGTGCTTTATTATTGTTTAGGAAATGATGCGCAGCAATATCCTATGGATATCCGGGTTCTCCCCCGAAAGGAAAGTCTACCCATAGAACGATCCCAGAGGAATGGTTAGACGCCGATCCAGCTGAAGCTGGATGCGGACGGAATAAGCTTCAGAGCATCACGTCACTACCCTGGAAATTACTCTTGGTACCCCATTTCCATTGTCTGTGGTGCCGCGTCGGCGGCATGGATGGCTTTTGGGGGATTTGTTCCTTAGGACTTCTTTCTATCCAAATTCGCGGCTTCTCCCCATACGGCTCTCCAGTACTTTCCTGTTTTGTCTGAATAGAAGCTTACTTCCTTTCTCATAATAACCTTAAAAAGGTTGCCAATATGAATGTGGGAAAGGTGAGTACAACTACATGAATAAACGTCTGATTGTCATTACATTCTGTTTGGTTTTTGTCTTGTTTGCCGGCTATCAGGTTAAGCACCGGTTCGATGCCCAGCAAACGTTCAGCAAGAATGATATCGCCTACGGCGCAGCGGGCAAAGATGTCTATGAGCTCCAGGGGAGATTGAAATACCTTGGCTTTTATTACGGGAGCGTCGACGGAGATTTCGGTTATAATACCCTGCGTTCCTTGAAATGGTTTCAATCCGAATTCGGCTTGAATGTAGACGGGATCGCCGGCTCCAAGACCAAGCTGAAGCTGTGGGAGGCGACCAAGGATTATAAGCCTGCGGCCAACGAGCTGCCGCCGACCACAGGAAACGCGGGAGCGGGGCAAACGGGTGGAGGAGAACAAGCAGGCAGTCCGCCGGCAAATATGACTTCGTCGAACCACCTCGGATTGTCGCAGCAGGATTTGGACATGATGGCCAACGCCGTTTACGGAGAATCCCGCGGGGAGCCTTACATCGGTCAAGTGGCGGTAGCGGCGGTTATTTTAAACCGCGTGCATTCCCCGAGCTTTCCGAATACCGTATCGGGGGTCATTTTCCAACCGGGCGCATTTACCGCGGTGGCGGACGGGCAAATTTGGCTGACGCCGAACGATACGGCCAAACGGGCCGTTCAGGACGCTTTAAACGGGACCGATCCTACCGGGGGCTGCTTGTACTATTTTAACCCGGAGACGGCTACGTCCAAATGGATTTGGACCCGCCCGCAGGTGAAGCAAATTGGCAAACATATTTTTTGCAAGTGAGAAAGACGAGAAGTGACCCTTAGCGGTTGCTTCTTCTGTTTCTGAAGGAATATAATGGAATAAACACGACGAAAGGAGTTATGTCCCGTTGAAAAACATTCAATTTGAGCGTGGCACGATCCGTAATATTCGTGTGCATGTGCTGCCCACGCAGCAGTTTAAGACGTATGCCGTATCGGTGTACATTGGTACCCCCTTGGAGGAGGAGAAGGTAACGCCGACGGCTTTTACCCCTTTCGTGCTTCGCCGCGGTACGCAGAAATATCCGGAGACCAAGCAGTTCCGCGAGCGTCTAGATGATTTGTACGGGGCCGGCTTCGGATTCGATATTTACAAGCGGGGCGACTACCAAATGGTCCAGTTCCGTATGGATCTTATTCACGATCAGTTCGTTAACAGCACCGAGTCTTTGCTGCAGAAGGGGATCGAGTTCGTCGGAGAGGCTATCACGAAGCCTGCGCTCGATAACGGCAAATTTGTGAGCAAGTATGTGGATTCCGAGAAGATTACCCTGCAAAAACGAATTGAATCCATCATTAACGATAAAATCCGATACGCGGCTGAGCGATGCATTGAAGAAATGTGCAGCGATGAGCCGTACCGGCTTCATCCGCTCGGCAAAATCGATCGGCTGCAGGAGATTACTCCCGAGTTTTTATATTCGCGTTATCAGGAATGGCTGCAATCGGCCGTCATCGATATTTATGTCGTCGGCCAAACTTCGCTGGCGGAAGTGATGCCGATAGTCGAACGCAGCTTCGACGTGAGCAGAGCGGATGCCGGCAGCTACGCCAAAAAACCGGAGCATCGCAGCGTCTCCGAGGTCCGCGAAGTCATCGAGCGCCTGGATGTCAATCAAGGCAAGCTGAATATGGGGCTGCGCGTCTATACGACTTATGCGGATTCTACATATCCGACCGTCCTGATGTATAACGGCATTCTGGGAGGTTACCCGCATTCGAAGCTGTTTACCAACGTGCGGGAAAAAGCGAGCTTGGCTTATTACGCATCGTCGCGTCTCGACGGGCATAAGGGAATATTGACGATCCAATCGGGCATCGAGCTGGACAATTACGAGAAAGCCGTCGCCATTATTAAAAAGCAGCTGGAGGCGATGAATAACGGCGACATCAGCGATGTCGAGCTGCAGCAAACGAAAGCGATGATCACCGGACATTTGCGCGAGCTGCAGGATTCCGCCTTTGAGCTGATCGCCTTCGATTTCAACAATATTTTGTCCGGAGTGGAGCGCACCGTGCCGTCGTTAATCGATGATGTGCTTGCCGTCGATAAAGCGCGCATTCAAGAAGTCGCCAATCAGGTGAAGCTCGACACGATCTACTTCTTACGCGACCGGAAGGGAGGAGAATGAGCAGATGAAGGCTATTCCGTATCCTCATGTAAAAGAAACCTTATATGTCGAGCAGCTGCCGAACGGTCTGTCCGTTTTTATTTTGCCGAAAGAAGGCTTCCAGAAAACGTATGCGACCTTCTCCACCAAGTACGGTTCCATCGACAATCATTTTCAAGTGGAGGGCGGGGAAGAGAAGCGGGTTCCCGACGGCATCGCTCATTTCCTGGAGCATAAAATGTTCGAGGAGCCTACGGGCGACATCTTCGCCGTATTCGCTTCGCAAGGCGCCTCGGCCAACGCCTTCACCAGCTTTGACCGCACAACCTATTTATTCTCGGCGACCGAGCATATTCACGATAATTTGAAGACGCTGCTCAATTTCGTGCAAAATCCTTATTTCACGGATGAAAATGTGGAGAAGGAAAAAGGAATAATCGGGCAGGAAATCAAAATGTACCAGGATAACGCGGACTGGCGGTCCTACTTCGGTCTGATTGAAACGATGTACCATACGCATCCCGTGCATATCGATATAGCGGGAACGGTCGAATCGATCTCTCACATCACGAAGGAGCTCCTGTACGACTGCTACCATACGTTTTACCATCCGAGCAATATGAGCCTCTTCGTCGTCGGTGGAGTGAAGCCGGAGGAAATTATCGAGCTGGTGAGAGAAAACCAGGCAGGCAAAGCTTATGAGCCGCAGGGTAAAATCGCCCGTTATTTCGACCAGGAGCCTACCGGCGTCAAGCAGAAGGAGAAGGTTACGATCCTGCCGGTATCGCTTCCCAAATGCTTGTTCGGCTGCAAGGAGCCGGAACAGAAAGCGGCGGGCAAGGAGCTGCTCAAGCGGGAGCTTTCGATGAAGGTGCTGCTCGATATATTGCTTAGCCCCAGCTCGAGCATATATCAGAAGCTGTATGACGAACAATTGATTTCGGACAATTTCGGAAGCGAATATAACATCGCCGAAAACTATGCTTTCTCCGTCATCGGCGGCGATACGAAAGACCCCGAGAAGCTGATCGCGCGCATTAAAGAAGAGATCGATCAAGTGAAGCGGGACGGTGTGCAAGCCGCGGACTTCGAGAGAAGCCGCAAAAAGAAAATCGGCGGCTTTATGAGACAGCTCAACTCGCCTGAAGCGATTGCCAATGAATTTACGAAGTACCGCTTTAAAGGAATCGAGCTGTTCGATATTTTGCCGGTGTATGAGCAGATGACTATAGAAGACGTGAATGAACGGCTTCGTCAGCATTTTGATTGGAATCAGTTGGCGGCTTCCATCGTAAGAAGCGAGAAGGTTTGAATCCAGGCGTGAGCCATAAGCCGTTTACCGAGCAGACGGTGCTGATCACCGGGGCAAGCAGAGGCATCGGCGCGGCGATTGCGCAGCGGTTCTCCACGGTGGGAATGAATGTGATCATTCATTATTTGCAATCCCACGAGGGGGCTAACGAAACGGCACGCAGCTGTATGAAGCACGGCGCCAAGGTGCTGACGGCTGCAGCCGATTTGCGCAGCAGAGAACAAATTGCAAGATTGTACGAAAAGCTGGATCATCACAATATGATACCGGATATTTTGGTCAACAACGCCGGTATCTCCCATTACGGGCTATTGTCCGATGTGACCGAAGAAATGTGGGACGATGTGATGGGCGTCAATTTAAAGGGCACTTTTTTGACTACGCAGCAGTTTATGCAGCCGATGATCAACCGCAAATACGGCCGAATTATCAACGTCTCCTCGATCTGGGGCATATCCGGCGCTTCCTGCGAAGTCGTATACTCTACGGCCAAAGGCGGTATGAACGCATTCACCAAAGCGTTGGCCAAAGAACTGGCGCCATCGGGCGTTACCGTCAATGCCGTCGCTCCGGGAGCGGTGGACACGATGATGATGGCCGGATTTGATTCCGAAGAGAAAGCCGCGCTGGAAAACGAAATTCCCGCAGGACGATTCGCCCAGCCGGATGAGATCGCTTCGCTGGTCTATTTCTTGGCGCTGCCAGAATCCGGCTATATTACCGGGCAAATCATAAGTCCCAACGGCGGCTGGCTGACTTAGCGAACTGCATATTTCGCCTCCTTTTTGCGAACATTAGTATTCGTAGTGATACTTCATCTAAAGGGAGGCTGACAACAATGGCAACAGCATTGAAGGTGTTCGATCGTTGGAAAGAATTTTTGGGCGATCGGGTAGAACAAGCTCAGAAGTCGGGAATGAGCGAAGATACGATCAGCAAGCTTGCATTCCAAATCGGCGAATTTCTGTCTGACAAGGTCGATCCGGAGAACAATGAAGAACGTATTTTGAAAGATCTGTGGGATGTCGCCGACGAGTCGGAACGCAAAACGATGGCTCGCCTGATGGTGAAACTTGTAAATAAATAAGCGATGTTACGAGCCTCCTGCCAAGGAGGCTTTTCCATGCCAATCATGGTATACTTAAAGGAAATGTTCCAAAGAAAGGCGGCAAGAAGAAGTTTGAGTACATGGAGATGGGCAAGATGTTCAGCAATCATAATGTGCGTACTATTCATTGTTAGCGGCTGCGGTAAAAATATACCCGCAATCGACCCGGCGCTTTTGCAAAACAAACAATCCGTGCTTCTCATTACGGAGCCGAATTTGCCGGATACGACCAAGTCGTTGATTTCCAAAACGTTGTCGTCTTGGAAGGACAAAGAGTTTATTGCGAATGAATGGCTCCCGGATGTCACGTCCTTGTCCGAAGAGCAGGTTAATAAAATTCATTCCGTAGCTTATGATTACATCATCGTAGCGGGCAATGGCCTCAATCAGCAGGTTTTGCCTTATATCGGAACGACTCCGGACAAAAAGTGGATTTTGCTGGATAACGCGATCGATCGTACTGAAACGCCGGTATCGGCTACCAATCTGGAATGGAAGAGAAGCGGCGCGGAGTTCATGCGTTCCCAATGGGGCGAATGGGTCAAACAGCAGCAGGCTATGGGCAAAGCGATTGAATGGGTTACCGCATCGGCCAATCCGATCCCATCCGAATGGGCTCCTTCGGAGGAAGCGGAATATATTTCGCTCTCCGATGCTGAGGGATGGTACCCGCAATTTCAAAATCAGGTGAAGCAGCATGCTCCTGACTGGATAGCGGTATACTCGCCGCTGGAGGCGAACGTGCTGCAGCGGATGAAAAATTTGCAGGTACCCGTGATGAATATGGCCGCGACCTCGGTCGCGCTGAAATGGGATACCGTGCTTAACGGTATTTTGGACCAGATGAAAAATAAACGGTGGACGCCGGGAATTCAAAACTATACGGATCAAGAAATTACGATTAACAAGCCGCAGTAAACTTTTTCTGAAAACGAGAAGGAATTTAGCGAATTTTGTAGAATATTTTCGTAAGATGTTACAAAATATGAAAAGATGCGCACTGAACATCAACGACGAGGTGTAAATAATGGAAACGAAGCAATGGTACATGGAATACCGAATTCATAAAAACCGTCCCGGTCTGTTGGGAGATGTCGCTTCCTTGATGGGGATGCTCGATATAAACATCGTGACGATTAACGGGGTAGAGGACCGCACTCGCGGCATGCTGCTGCAAACCAATGATAATGAAAAAATCGAATTAATGGGTAAAATGTTGAAAAAAGTGGATAATATAACTATAACGGCCCTTAGGGAACCCAAATTGGTAGATATTTTGGCCGTCCGCCACGGACGCTATATCGAACGGGACTCGGATGACCGTAAAACCTTCCGCTTTACCCGCGATGAGCTTGGCTTGTTGGTCGACTTTCTGGGGGAAATTTTCAAGCAGGAAGGCAATCAGGTTGTCGGACTAAGAGGAATGCCCCGCGTAGGCAAGACCGAGTCGATCATCGCAGGCAGCGTATGTTCCAATAAACGCTGGACGTTCGTTTCGTCGACGCTGCTTAGACAAACCGTGCGCAGTCAGCTGTCGGAAGATGAGATGAATGCGAATAACGTATTTATTATCGACGGGATCGTTTCGACGATTCGCTCGAATGAGAAGCATCATGTGCTTCTGCAGGAAATTATGAGCATGCCTTCCACTAAGGTCATCGAGCATCCGGATATTTTTATCCGCGAATCCCAGTACACCTACGATGATTTTAACTATATCGTGGAGCTGCGCAACAACCCGGATGAAGAAATTTCGTACGAAAGCTTTATCAGCGGGTTCGATGAATATTAATACGAACATATCAGCCGCAACGGAAAGAGGGTGACAACATGACGGATCTTGGCCAACTGCTGCGAAAGGCAAGGTTGGATAAAAAAATATCGCTGGAACAATTGGAAGAAACGACGAAGATTCGCAAACGTTATCTGGAAGCGATCGAGGACGGGGACTATAAGGTCTTGCCGGGCAATTTCTATGTGCGGGCTTTTATCAAGAGCTACGCGGAAGCGGTGGGAATGGACCCGAACGAAGTGCTTCGTATGTATCAAAACGTGATTCCGACTCCCGAGCCTGAGCATATCGAGCCGATCCGGGCCAAAAGAACGGGGCGAAACACGGAAAAGATCGGGAAATACGCTTCGACGATCATGATGGTTTCCTTTGTAATTCTCATTCTGGGGATCATCTATTACTATATCAATGCGAATTATAACGGCAAGCAGCAGGAAGCGGGCGCTTCGAACGAGCCTAACCGGGTGACGGATAAGGGGGAGCCCGCTTCGGTGACAGGCGATACATACGGAATTTCGCTGAATGCATCGACGCCGACGCCTACTCCTACACCGACCCCGCCACCGGCGCCGCAGGTCGATGTTAAGCTCGTGAAAAGCCAGAACGGAACCGACTTCTATTCGGTCAGCAATACCGACAAGCTGAAAATCGAAATGAAGGTTACCGGCGACGCCTGCTGGGTACAGATCGATTCGCTGGGAGAAACGCGGAAGACTCTCGAACAAGGAACTTACACGAGCGGTGAGGCTCCTAATTGGGAACTCGACAATTCGGCGTTTATGATCTTCGGACGATCCAACGCGGTCGAGCTTACGGTGAACGGCACGTCGATTACGGTCGGCGATACGCCGAACGCGAAGCGGATTCAGATCGATTTGGCCAAAGCATAAGGTTTATGGGCTGCGCTTTTCGGGCAGTCTGATGAGGAAGCGCGCAGCCCGAAAGTTGATGCAAGCAAGGAAAGGCACCCGAAAGCGTTGGCTAAGGTGTCTTTTTGTGTTATTCTCTGGGTAGAGGAAAAATCAGGATAAAGGATGAGTGAAGAATGAGTTCCGAAAGTTCGTTTGATATTGTCTCCAAAATGGATATGCAGGAATTGAACAATGCGATTAACCAGGCGGAGAAAGAGATTTCGACCCGCTTTGATTTTAAGAACAGCAAGAGCAGCATCGCTCTGGAGAAGGAGGAGCTGGTCATTGTCTCCGACGATGAATTCAAGCTGCAGAACGTGCTCGATATACTTCACTCCAAGATGGCCAAGAGAGGCATCGCCTTGAAAAATCTGGAGTACGGCAAGGTAGAGGGAGCCTCTTCAGGAACGGTTCGCCAGCGGATCAAGCTGAAGCAAGGCATCGATCAAGACAATGCCAAGAAGATCAACATCCTTATCCGCGACTCTAAGCTGAAGGTGAAGAGTCAGATTCAAGGAGAACAAATCCGCGTAACCGGTAAAAACAAGGATGATTTGCAGCAAATTATCCAGCTTCTCCGCAAGGCGGACTTGCCTTTGGAACTGCAGTTTCTGAACTTCAGGTAAGCTTTTTCGGGAGCGTTTGCCCTTGCTCCTAGCTTTATGCGGCTGCGAGGGCCCTTTTTTGACACTCTTTATACCCATGTATTATACTTGAGACAAAATAGTAGGGCTTGAACATTGGAGGATTTTACATGACAGAGAAAGTGAAGGTAGTTACGCTTGGTTGCGAGAAAAACCTGGTCGATTCGGAGATTATGTCAGGTTTGGTTCACGGGCGCGGCTATGAATTGGTCGACGATAAAGAAGAGGCCACCGTTATCATTGTCAATACATGCGGATTTATCGACGCCGCCAAAGAGGAATCGGTAAATACCATTCTCGATATGGCCGATCTGAAGCAGACGGCGAATTTGAAGGCATTGATCGTATCCGGATGCCTTACGCAGCGGTACAAGGAAGAGCTGATGAAGGAGATGCCCGAGATTGACGGGATCGTCGGTACGGGTGATTTTTATAAAATCAACGAGATCGTCGATGAAGCGCTGGCCGGCAAAAAGCCGATCCACGTCGGCAATCCTATCTTTAATTACGAGGCTTCGCTGCCCAGACGCGTAGCGACTCCCCGCTACACCGCTTACGTCAAAATCGCCGAGGGCTGCGATAATGCCTGTACCTTCTGCAGTATTCCGATCATGCGGGGCAAATTCCGCAGCCGGAGTATCGAGTCCGTTATTGCAGAGGTAGAGCAGCTTGCCGCGCAGGGCGTCAAAGAAATCAGTCTGATCGCACAAGATTCGACCAACTACGGCACGGACTTGTACGACGGCTTCATGCTGCCCGCGCTGTTGAACCGGGTCAGCGAAGTGCCGGGCATCGACTGGGTGCGCTTGCATTACGCTTATCCCGGATTTTTCACCGATGAGCTGATCGATACGATCGCGAACAACCCGAAAGTGTGCAAGTATGTCGACATGCCTTTGCAGCATAGCGAAGACAGCATTCTGAAACGGATGAGAAGACCGGGCAGACAGCGGGATTCGCGGGAGCTTATTAACAAGATTCGCGCCAGAATCCCGAACGTATCCTTGCGAACTTCGCTGATCGTCGGTTTCCCGGGAGAGACGGAGCAGGATTTCGAGAATTTGAAGCAGTTTATCCGCGAGGTGGAATTCGACCGTCTGGGCGTGTTCTCTTATTCCAAGGAGGAAGATACGCCGGCGTCCCGCTTGCCTGACCAGGTGCCTGATGAAGTCAAGGAGTACCGCGCCAACACGCTGATGGAAATTCAGCGCGAAATTTCGAATCTGCGCAACGGCAGCCGGATCGGTCAAGTCGTCGACGTGCTGATCGAGAAGTATGACGGCAGAAGCGACGTATATGTCGGCCGGACGCAATACGACGCTCCGGAAATCGACGGAGAGGTGTTCGTAAAAGGCGCTCAGCTCCAAATCGGTGAATTAGCCAAGGTTCGTATTACCCATTCGTTCGAGTTTGATTTATCCGGGGAGGTTGTGGCATGAACCTGGCCAATCGGATCACTTTGGCAAGGATCTTTTTAGTTCCCATCATCATGTTTTTTCTGCTGGTGAACGTGAAGTTTCCTCATATCCGAATCGAGCAATTCGTTATTACCTACAACCAGATCATTGCCGCATTGATCTTTATCGTAGCCGCCAGCACGGACAGTCTGGACGGCTACATTGCGCGCAAGCGCAAGCTGGTCACCAATCTTGGGAAGCTGCTGGACCCGCTCGCGGATAAGCTGCTTGTGTCCGCCGTGCTCATTTCTCTGGTGGAAATGGGCAAGCTGGGCGCCTGGATTGCGATCGTCATCATCAGCCGCGAATTCGCGGTAACCGGCTTGCGCCAAATCGCGCTCGTGGAAGGCCATGTCATCGCGGCGAGCAAATGGGGGAAATGGAAGACGGCGACGCAGATTACGGCGATTATCGCTTTGCTGATCAATAATTTTCCGTTTGCCTTCATCAATTTCCGCTTCGATATGTTCGCCAGCTGGATCGCGGCAATCATCACGGTCTATTCCGGTTTCGATTATTTCGTAAAAAATAAGCATGTCCTGAATTTCAGCGATTGAAAAACAGTAGGTTTATCCTATTGTTTTTTTGTTGCCCGCTAAAACCCGGACTTTGAGAAGGAGATGTCGAAGATGAAGGCAGAGATTATCGCCGTAGGAACGGAGCTGCTGCTCGGCCAGATCGTGAATACGAACGCGCAGTTTTTGGCGCAAGGCTGCGCCGATCTGGGGGTTACCGTTCACTTTCAGACGGTGGTGGGAGACAATGAGGCGCGCTTGATTGAAGCGCTCGGACTGGCTTCCGGACGGGCCGATCTGGTTATATGCACCGGAGGGCTGGGGCCGACCCAGGACGACCTGACCAAGGACGCGCTGTCCGCTTATTTGAACCGCCAGCTGATTTTGCATCAGCCGTCGATGGACAAAATAGAGACTTTTTTCCGCGATCGCGGCATTCATATGGTCGAAAGCAACCGGAGGCAGGCGCTGATGCCGGAAGGCAGCGATCCTTTGCCGAATGACGCGGGGATGGCCGTCGGCACGGCGCTGACTCAGGACGGGACCCACTATGTGCTGCTGCCCGGTCCGCCGAAGGAAATGAAGCCGATGTTCGAGCGCTATGCGGCCGCCTGGATTTCGACCAAGCTGGACGGCGTGCACCCGCTGCACTCCCGCATGCTGAAGTTCGCCGGAATCGGGGAATCGTCGCTTGAACACGAGCTGCTTGATCTGATCAAGGAGCAGTCGGACCCGACTATCGCTCCTTATGCTAAGGAAGGGGAGGTTGCGGTCCGCATCACCACCCGCGCGGCCTCCAAAGAGCAGGCGGACGCCAAGCTGGACCCGCTGGAAGCGGAAATCCGCAGCAGGCTGGGGGCCTACATTTATGCATCCGAGGACATCAGTCTGGAGCAGGCGATCGTTCGGATCATGCAGGAGAAAGGGCTGAAGCTGTCGGCGGCCGAGAGCTGCACCGGAGGCTTGCTCAGCGACATGATCACCGCCGTGCCCGGAAGCTCTGCCGTCTATCAGGGAGGCATCGTCTGCTATACGAACGAGTGGAAGCACCGGCTGCTGGGCGTTCCTATGGACGTGCTCGAAGGGACGGACGCTCCGGGAGCCGTCAGCGAGAAGGCCGCGCGCCTGCTTGCCGAGGGGCTGCTGCAGCGTTCGGACAGCGACTTTGCCGTCTCCATCACGGGCGTAGCGGGCCCGGGAACATCGGAGGGCAAACCCGTCGGACTCGTGTACGTCGGCATCGCCCGCAAGGGCTGCGCAACCGAAGTTGCGCAGCTGGCGCTCTCCGGCACCCGCGACATCATTAAGCTGCGGGCGGCGCGAAGCGCCCTGTACCGGCTCTGGAAGCTTCTATCAAATTAGCGCTTGATTAGTGCCCCGGCATTGTAATATAATAGTTTTACGGAAGAACCGTGACAATGGCAACTTGTTGCGGTTTTTATTTTGACTGACAATCGAATGTATGTTCGTAAAAAATGCTTGGCAATAGAGACAAAACAAGTTATCATAGAAGTATCCAATACGAGAAAAGGAAGTGACCGTTTTGACAGATCGGCGCGCAGCACTGGAAAATGCCCTTCGTCAAATTGAGAAGCAATTTGGCAAAGGCTCTATTATGAAACTGGGTGAATCCACCCACATGCAGGTTGAAACGATTCCGAGCGGTTCCCTCGCTCTTGATATTGCGCTGGGCATCGGCGGTTTCCCTCGCGGTAGAATTATAGAAGTATACGGTCCGGAATCTTCCGGTAAAACGACGGTTGCCCTGCATGCTATCGCAGAAGTGCAAAAAGCGGGCGGACAAGCCGCTTTCATCGATGCGGAGCATGCGCTCGATCCATCGTACGCCAGCAAGCTGGGCGTCAATATCGACGAGCTGCTGCTGTCCCAGCCGGACACCGGGGAGCAGGCGCTTGAGATTGCCGAAGCATTGGTGCGCAGCGGCGCCGTTGATATCGTCGTCATCGACTCCGTAGCGGCTCTGGTGCCTAAGGCCGAGATCGAGGGCGAGATGGGCGATTCCCATGTCGGTTTGCAGGCTCGTCTGATGTCGCAGGCGCTGCGCAAGCTTTCCGGCGCTATCAACAAATCCAAGACGATCGCGATCTTCATCAACCAGCTTCGCGAGAAAGTCGGCGTCATGTTTGGTAACCCGGAGACAACGCCGGGCGGCCGCGCTTTGAAATTTTATTCATCCGTCCGTTTGGACGTACGCCGTGTGGAAACGATCAAGCAAGGTAACGACATGGTAGGTAACCGCACGCGGGTGAAGGTCGTTAAGAACAAGATGGCGCCTCCGTTCAAGCAGGCCGACATCGATCTGATGTACGGCGAAGGCATTTCCCGTGAAGGAAGCATCATCGATATCGGCACCGAGATGGACATTGTCCAGAAGAGCGGAGCCTGGTATTCGTACAACAACGACCGTTTGGGTCAAGGGCGCGAAAATGCGAAGCAATTTTTGAAGGAAAATCCTCATATCGCCGATGTGATCGAAAAGAAAATCCGCGATAACAGCAACTTGATCGTCGCTAACGGCTCCGATCTCGCCGAGAAGGATGAGGAAGAAGAAGCGGATTTGCTAGCGTTTGAATAACATTTGAATAATATAGGAACAGAAGGCGCCTGTACTTTGGTATAAGGTGCCTTTTCTTTCAATTTGAGGTGTTTGAGACTATTGGAAACGGATAACGATAAGGAAACCGAACAGCAGGACGCAGTTCAATGCGGCACGATAACGAAGATCGAGCGACAGAAGCGGGTCAAAGACCGCTATAACCTGTATATCGATGATCAATACGCTTTCTCCGTGCACGAGGATGTGCTGATCAAGCACAGGCTGGTCAAAGGTGCGGAGATCGGCGTAGAGCATTTCAGAGCGATTGCGCAGGCCCAGGAGCGGCAGCAGGCTTATGTGGACGCCATCCGGCTCCTCTCCTTCCGTCTGCGCTCCGAATACGAGCTGAAGGCGCGGCTCAAAGAAAAGGGATACGATCCGCAGGTGGCTGCCGAGACGCTGGAGAGGCTAAGGCGGGAACAGTATGTCGATGACAGTCAGTTTGCCGAGCAGCTGGCCATGCAGCGCATTCGCTCGCAGAAAAAAGGCCGCAACTGGGTTAGGCAGGAACTTCAGCATAAGGGGCTTCAACCCGAGCATATCGCCCAGGCGCTGGAGCAAGTAGACGAGGAGACGGAATACCGGTACGCTTTCGAGCTGGCGTTCAAAAAATACCGTTCGGACTTCGCAGAGGACCCTTTGAAGGGCAGAAGGAAGGCCGCCGGCTTCCTCATGCGCCGGGGATATTCATCGAGGATTGCCACTCGCGTCATAAGAGAGCTGGGTCAAGCTTACGGAGAGCTTGATCTGGAGGAAGCCGACTATGAATTTGAATAAAACAATGGAAATGCGATTCCGTCAAACCTGCGCCGCACGGCGGCTTGCCGGGATTCGGCGTGTTCCGGAGCAATCATTTCTGCGGGGGACACCTTGACAAGCTTCTTCGACAAAAGATAAAATAATCATGTATATTTTTATACACAGAATCTTCCTGCAATGCTTGAGCGGGAAATTCACAAAGTAAAATCGCCAATTTTTACTTTATCTTAAGCTTGTTATGCGGATTAAAAACCATACTGTCCCAAGCTTACCCCTTGGAGAAACAACGAGGAGGTGAACTGGATCATGCATCCGGCCATCTGGATCTTACTCATTCTCGTTGTTGGTGCGCTATGCTTTTGGATTGGTTATTTTATCCGCAAGTCCCTTGCAGAAGCGAAAATTTCGAGTGCCGAGCAAGCCGCTGAGCAGATTAAAGAAAATGCTAAGAAAGAAGCGGAGGCATTGAAGAAAGAAACGGTTCTGGAAGCCAAGGATGAAATTCACAAGCTCAGAACCGAAGCTGAAAAAGACATTCGTGATCGTCGAAATGAAACACAACGACAAGAGAGACGATTGTTGCAAAAAGAGGAATCGCTGGATAAAAAATTAGAAGCCCTAGAGAAAAAAGAAGAGCAGGTCGCCAACAAAGAGAAAAGAATCGAAGAAACGCAAGCGCAAATCGACGAGATTTACAAAAATCAAGTTGCCGAGCTCGAACGGATTTCCGCCCTTACGATGGAGGACGCGAAGCAAATTATCCTCACGAACGTAGAGCAGGAAGTTCGCCATGAAACGGCTCAGCTCATCAAGGAAATCGAACAACAGGCCAAAGAAGAGGGCGACAAGAAGGCGCGCGAGATTATTACGCTGGCGATCCAGCGTTGCGCCGCCGATCACGTTGCGGAAACGACGGTTTCTGTCGTATCGCTGCCTAACGAAGAAATGAAAGGCCGCATTATCGGCCGCGAAGGAAGAAACATCCGTGCATTGGAAACGCTGACGGGCATCGATCTGATCATCGACGATACGCCTGAAGCGGTAATTCTTTCCGGGTTTGATCCTATTCGCAGGGAGATTGCCCGCACTTCGCTTGAAAAATTGGTTGCCGACGGACGTATACACCCTGCCCGCATAGAGGAAATGGTCGAGAAGTCGCGCAAGGAAGTGGATGAGCGGATTCGTGAATACGGGGAACAAGCTACATTCGAAACCGGCGTTCACGGATTGCATCCGGATTTGATCAAAATTTTAGGCCGCTTGAAGTTCAGAACCAGTTATGGACAAAACGTATTGAAGCATTCGATGGAAGTGGCCTATTTAACCGGATTAATGGCTGGAGAGCTCGGGGAAGACGTGACATTGGCGAAACGTGCCGGTCTCCTGCATGACATCGGTAAAGCTTTGGACCACGAAGTCGAGGGTTCACACGTTGAAATCGGTGTTGAAATTGCCAAGAAATACAAAGAGCATCCGGTTGTCATTAACAGTATTGCATCCCACCACGGCGACTGCGAAGCCACATCGGTCATCGCTATGCTGGTAGGCGCAGCGGATGCGCTGTCCGCGGCCCGTCCGGGAGCGCGGCGCGAAACGCTGGAGACTTACATCAAGCGCCTGGAGAAACTGGAAGAAATTTCCGAGTCCTTCGAAGGCGTCGAGAAGTCGTACGCGATCCAAGCAGGCCGCGAAGTACGCGTGATGGTGCAGCCGGAGAAAGTCGACGATACGGAAGCGTTCCGTCTCGCTCGCGACATTACCAAGAAAATCGAGAGCGAGCTCGATTATCCGGGTCACATCAAAGTCACTGTGATTCGCGAGACCCGCGCGGTCGAATATGCAAAATAAGCAACTGCATACACTAAGATGAAAAGTGGCTGAATAAGCCACTTTTCTTTTCCCTCAAAAGGGATGTTCCAACAGCGAAGGGAGTCGTACCATGAGAATTTTATTTATCGGCGATATCGTAGGCTCGGTCGGACGCAAAGCCGTCAAAGCCTGTTTGCCGGGCCTCAAAGCCAAGTATAATCCGACGGTGGTTATCGCCAACGGCGAAAACGCGGCCGGAGGGAGAGGAATCACTTCCGCAATTGCGAAGGAATTTTTCGAGCTTGGCGTGCACGGGATTACGATGGGCAACCATACATGGGATCAGAAAGATATTTTTGATTTTATAGATGATGAGGAACGGATCGTGAGACCGGCCAACTTCCCCAAAGGAACTCCCGGCCGCGGACATACGACGATCAAAGTTAAAGACCAGGAGCTCGTGATCGTCAATCTTCAGGGGCGCACTTTTTTGCCGCCGCTGGATTGCCCGTTCGAGAAAGCGGACGCCATCCTGGAATCGCTCAAAAAGAAGCATAAATATATACTGGTCGACTTCCATGCGGAGGCTACCTCTGAGAAGCTCGCAATGGGTTGGCATTTGGACGGAAGGGTGTCGGCAGTAGTCGGTACGCATACGCATGTTCAAACCCATGACGAGCGAATTTTGCCGTCAGGAACGGCCTATGTAACCGATGTCGGGATGGTCGGCCCGCGCGACGGAATTTTGGGGATGGACCGGCAGGCCGTTCTGCAAAAATTTAAAACCCAGCTGCCCGTAAGATTCGTCGTAGATGAGGGCAAATGGCATTTTCATGCCGTTTGTATCGATTTGGACCCGGCGACGGGGCTCGGTACGAAAATCCGGCTGATCCGAATGGACGAAGATCAATTCATATTCGAATAAAAATAGGCAGTCGCGCATAAATTGACGCGCAATTCGCAATTTTTAGTATTTACTATCTTCGGGAAGAAGGAATTAACGGCAATTTCCTAGAATATGATTAGTACTGGAAGCAATCCATCATTCCCGAGGAGGTACTTTTCATGGAAGTATTAAAAGTTTCAGCAAAGTCCAATCCTAACTCCGTAGCCGGCGCGTTAGCAGGAGTATTGCGTGAACGCGGTGCAGCTGAGCTGCAGGCAATCGGGGCTGGGGCTCTCAACCAAGCGATTAAGGCTGTAGCGATTGCACGAGGATTTGTGGCTCCCAGCGGGGTTGATTTGATTTGCGTACCAGCATTCACCGATATTGTTATAGACGGGGAAGACCGGACGGCCATCAAGCTTATCGTAGAACCGAGATAAATTGCTGAAACTTTTATTTGATTATGCAGCCTTAACGCCTGTTTACTTTGTAGACAGGTTTTTTTACCACAAAGGAATGAAAGCAGCAAGCGAGCAGACTCTTTTTTTTCGGAGATCGGCTCGCCGCATGAAAGTTCCATCCACCATACCATCAACCTCTAAACGCGATCTTGATCCTTTAACGGGCCGCGGGTAGAGGTTTTTTCTATTCCGGGAGGGTTGTCCGAATGAAAATAATCGACGGTCATTGCGATGTGCTGCTAAAAATGTTTGAAAATTCAAGCATCGATTTCTATGATCCGCTGAACGCAGAACTGGATGTAAGCTTTGCCAAAATGAAACGATCGGGAGTGAAGATCCAGTTTTTCGCGATTTATTTGGCTGAGAGTATGAAACAACCAAATTTTGACCATTATTTGGAGTATATAAATATTTTTTATCAGAAAATTATTGCAAACGGTAGAATCGCCCTGATCCGAAACCGAACCGACCTTAACAACGTAATGAATGGAAGCGCTTGTGGCGCTATTCTTACCTTGGAAGGAGCGGATGCGATTCGGAACCATTCCTTGTACACGCAAATCTTGTTTCATCTCGGAGTGCGCTTGATTGGGGTTACTTGGAATTACGCCAACTGGGCTGCAGACGGCGTTCTGGAGCCGCGCCAAGGAGGCTTTACGCGGGAGGGCAAACGGTTTATTAAAGAATGCAACGATTTGGGTATAATACTAGATGTATCCCATCTGTCGGTGAAATCGTTCTGGGATATGGCCGACCTGTCGCAAAAACCTTTTGTAGCCACGCATTCCAACGCCAAGGCGGTTTGTCCCCACTCGCGCAATCTGGATGACGATCAGATCCGGACGCTGCTCCGGCAAAAGGGAGTGATCGGAATCACGTTCGTGCCTTGGTTTGTCAGGGAAAAGGGCGCCGCCATCGATGATTTGGTCCGCCATATCGAGCATATTTGCGCCTTGGGAGGGGAACAACAACTGGTGCTCGGGTCCGATTTTGACGGCATCAGCCAATGGATTCCGGGGCTTGAGAACACAGGCGAATTCGCTCATTTGGCGCAGCATCTTAGTAAATATTACAAGGATGAATGGATCGAAGGGTTCTTTTTTCGAAACTGGTACGATTTTTTGCATGTCAATCTTCCGCATGGGTGAATTTTACATCTTCAATGGAGATATATGCCGATAAGATTGATCTATTTACGATATGGATATCATCTAAAAATACTATCTTTCGTTTTGGATGAAACTACTTGCTTTTTAGCATGCAAAGTCATAAAATTTGGTTGACAACTGAAAGAAATTTTTTATCCATTTGTGAAATTTCTTTTAAGCATCAAGTTGATCTATTGCAGTGTCAGTGACAAATAAAAGGAGTGGACAACGGTGATTAGCCAATTATCTTGGAAGATCGGAGGACAACAAGGGGAAGGTGTTGAGAGTACCGACAAAATCTTCTCGACGGCATTGAATCGTCTTGGATATTATTTGTACGGATACCGTCATTTCTCCTCTCGTATTAAGGGGGGACACACCAACAACAAGATCAGAATCAGTACGAAACCGATTCGTGCGATTTCCGATGACTTGGATATCCTTGTTGCATTTGACCAAGAAACAATCGATTTGAACGCGCACGAGCTTCGTGAGAACGGCGTAGTTGTAGCAGACGCCAAATTTAATCCTGTTGTACCTGAAGGCATTAAAGCTCGTTTGTTCCCTGTGCCTATTACAGCAATCGCTGAAGAGTTGGGAACTTCCCTATTTAAGAACATGGCTGCTTCCGGCGCGTCTTGGGCTTTGCTCGGTTTGCCTTTGGAAGTATTTAATAAAGCGGTTGAAGAAGAGTTCGGACGCAAAGGTCCGGCTGTCGTAGAAAAAAATATCGAAGCGGTTCGCAAAGCGGCCGAGTTTATTTTGGAAATGAACGGCGGTCCATTGCCTGAATTCCAGCTTGAGCCGGCAGACGGTAAGCAAAAGCTGTTTATCATCGGTAACGATGCTATCGGGTTGGGCGCCGTTGCAGCGGGCTGTCGTTTCATGCCTGCATATCCGATTACGCCTGCTTCCGAGATCATGGAATACTTGACCAAAGCGCTGCCTAAATTCGGCGGTACCGTTATCCAAACCGAAGACGAGATTGCTGCGGTAACGATGGCGATCGGCGGCAACTACGGCGGCGTGCGCACGATGACGGCATCCGCAGGTCCTGGTCTTTCCCTGATGATGGAAGCTATCGGCCTTGCCGGCATGACGGAAACGCCTGTCGTTATCGTCGATACGCAGCGCGGCGGTCCAAGTACGGGTCTTCCGACGAAGCAAGAACAATCCGACGTGCTCGCGATGATTTACGGAACGCACGGCGAGATTCCGAAAATCGTATTGTCCCCGTCCACGATTGAAGAGTGCTTCTATGATACGGTCGAAGCGTTCAACCTGGCGGAGAAATACCAGGTTCCTGTCATTTTGCTGACCGACTTGCAGCTTTCTCTCGGTAAACAATCCAGCGAATTGCTCGATTACAACAAAATCGTGATCGACCGCGGGCGTTTGGTGCAAGGCGACTTGCCTGAACTGGAAGCCAATAAAATGTTCAAACGTTATGAATTGTCGGAAGACGGAGTATCCCCGCGCTCGGTTCCGGGTCAAAAATATGGTATTCACCATGTTACCGGCGTAGAGCACGATCAAGAAGGCCGTCCGTCGGAAAGCGCGATTAACCGTAAGCAAATGATGGATAAACGTCTCGGCAAATTGAAGAATGTGAAAGTGACGAACCCGATTCTGGTCGACGCTCCTCATGCTGAACCGGACCTGCTGATTATCGGCATGGGCTCGACAGGCGGTACGATCGACGAAGCGAGAAGCCGTCTGGACAAACAAGGCATCAAAACAAACCATATTACCGTGCGTTTGCTGAATCCGTTCCCGGTTGAAGAATTGCAGCCGTATCTGGAAAAAGCAAAAACGGTAGTTGTCATCGAAAACAACGCAACGGCTCAATTGGCATCCTTGATCAAATTGAACGTTGGTTATGCAGATAAAATCAAAAACTTGCTGAAATATAACGGTAATCCGTTCTTGCCGGCAGAAATCACTACATTTTGTCAGGAGTTGAGTCCAGTATGGCAACGTTAAAAGATTTTCGCAACAATATTAAACCTAACTGGTGTCCGGGGTGTGGAGACTTCTCCATCCAGGCTGCTATTCAAAGAGCCGCTGCTAATGTAGGTTTGGAGCCGGAGCAATTGGGCGTGGTTTCCGGTATCGGCTGTTCCGGGCGTATTTCCGGTTATATTAATGCATACGGCTTCCATGGCGTTCACGGCCGTTCCCTGCCGATCGCGCAAGGCCTGAAAATGGCTAACCGCGAGCTGACCGTTATCGCGGCTGGCGGCGACGGCGACGGCTTCGCTATCGGTATGGGTCATACGGTTCATGCGATTCGCCGTAACATCGACATTACGTACATCGTTATGGATAACCAAATCTACGGGTTGACGAAAGGTCAAACGTCGCCGCGCAGTGCGGAAGGCTTCAAAACGAAAAGTACGCCGTCCGGCTCTATCGAGACGGCACTGTCTCCTCTGGAAGTAGCTATTGCCGCAGGCGCTACGTTCGTTGCGCAATCGTTCTCCAGCAACCTGAAACAGCTGACCGCCTTGATCGAAGCGGGTATGAAGCACAAAGGCTTCTCCTTCATCAACGTATTCAGCCCTTGCGTAACTTTTAATAAAGTGAACACATACGACTGGTTTAAAGAAAACATCGTCGATCTGGAGGATACTCCGGATTACGATCCAAGCAACCGCGTTATGGCTATGACCAAAATCATGGAAACGAACGGTTTGCTGACCGGCCTGATCTATCAAAATAATAGCAAAACGAACTACGAGAGCCATGTTGCAGGCTTCAAGGAAGAAGCGTTGGCTAAACAAAACATCAAGATTACCAAAGAAGAATTTGAGAAATTGATGGCGGAATTTAAATAATTTTATGAAACTTGCAAAAGCATGCGGCTCCGCCGTATGCTTTTTTTATTTGCTTACGTTATAATCAAGAGGAGTCTGCAAATACTGGAAAATGGTGCATAAGACTAATAACCGCAGGGGGTAATACGTATGAAACAAGTGCCTATCGGAGTATCGGCAAGACATATCCATCTATCGCTAGAACATATCGAACGCTTGTTCGGGGAAGGTTATCAGTTGAATGTGCTTAAAGATTTGTCCCAGCCCGGGCAGTATGCGGCTGCAGAAACGGTCGCCGTGGTAGGGCCTAAGGGGCGTTTCGATAAAGTAAGAATTCTCGGTCCGGCCAGAGGCAAGACGCAATTGGAAGTGTCCCGTTCCGACGCCTTTGCGCTCGGTATGAATCCTCCGGTGCGTGAATCCGGACATACGGAAGGAACTCCCGGAATTACCGTTATCGGCCCTGCAGGGCAAGTAGACATCGAAGAGGGAGTAATCGTAGCCGCGCGCCATATTCACTTCCATACGGATGACGCAGCCCGTTGGGGCATTGCCGACAAGCAGCTGCTGACGGTTAAGGTGGAGGGAGAACGCGCGTTGATTTTCGAGAAGGTGCTGGCCCGTGTATCCGACCAATTTGCGCTCGATATGCACATCGATACGGATGAAGCGAACGCGGCCGGGGTCAAGACCGGAGACGTAGCGGTTATATTATCTTAGAATCAAGCGAATTTCTTTGAAATTCATACTGCGATAATGGTATAATAAAAGGTATGATATTTGCAGTATATTTCAGGAGGAACGCTTAATGACAACAAAGAATAAATCTGAAAAAGATTTTTCTATATATTTTCAACCTCCTTCTCTTACAGATGCGAAAAAAAGAGGGAAAGAAGATATCAAAGTTCATTATAACTTTGAAATTCCGGAGGATATGCAGTCGTTCGGGAAAGACAAATATTATTTGATTCAAACGTATGGCTGTCAAATGAACGAGCACGACACCGAGACGATCATGGGCTTGCTGGAGCAAATGGGTTACAAGGCGACGGATGACCGCAAGCAAGCGGACGTCATTCTGCTTAATACCTGTGCGATCCGCGAGAACGCCGAGGACAAGGTGTTCGGGGAGCTGGGGCATCTCAAGCATTTGAAGGCGGAGAAGCCGTCGTTGGTGCTGGGGGTATGCGGCTGTATGTCGCAGGAAGAAGCGGTCGTAAACCGGATTTTGCAAAAGCATGGGTTCGTCGATCTGATCTTCGGAACGCATAATATTCATCGCCTGCCATTTTTGCTCAAGGAAGCTTTCTTCGGCAAAGAAATGGTCATCGAAGTATGGTCCAAGGAAGGCGATATCGTCGAGAACTTGCCCAAAAAACGCGAAGGCATTAAAGCGTGGGTGAATATTATGTACGGCTGCGACAAGTTCTGTACGTACTGCATCGTCCCTTATACCCGCGGAAAAGAACGGAGCCGCCGTCCGGAGGATGTGCTGGCCGAGGTTCGCGACCTGGCGCGGCAAGGTTTTCAAGAAATTATGCTGCTCGGACAAAACGTCAATGCTTACGGCAAAGACTTCGATGATATCGAATACCGCTTCGGAGACTTGATGAACGATATTTCCAAGATCGACATTCCGCGCGTACGGTTCACGACGTCGCATCCGCGTGATTTTGACGATCATCTGATCGAGGTGCTGGCGAAGAAAGGGAATCTTGTGGAGCAAATCCATCTTCCCGTTCAATCGGGCAGCAACGAAATATTGAAGCGGATGAGCCGCAAGTATACCCGCGAGCATTATTTGGACTTGGTGGCCAAAATTAAAAAGGCTATTCCGGAAGTCGGCTTAACTACGGATATTATCGTCGGCTTCCCGGGAGAGACGGACGAACAGTTCGAGGAGACGCTCTCTTTGGTCAAAACGGTCAAATACGATAGCGCCTATACGTTCATTTATTCGCCTCGCGAAGGAACGCCTGCCGCGGGTATGGCTGACGATGTGCCGATGCAGGTGAAGAAAGAGCGGCTGTACCGGCTTAACGAAGTGCTTGCCGAATTCAGCAGGGAAAGCAACGAGAGCATGAAGGGCCAAGTGCTTGACGTGCTGGTCGAAGGCGAGAGCAAGAACAATGCGGAAGTGCTGGCAGGCCGTACCCGCACGAACAAGCTCGTTCATCTGTCCGGTCCTAAGGATTTGATCGGAAAGATTGTGCCGGTGAAAATTACGGACGCCCAAACCTGGTATATTAAAGGAGAATGGGTGCCGGCAGCTGTTGCACAATAATTTTATATGTTGAGGGGCGTGACCGACCATGTCGGGACAACATCATAACCACGATCATGACCATCACCACGGGAATTCGCCGTGCAGTCAGATGGAATGTTACACGAATACCGAAATGATCGTTCGGGAGGATATTTTAGAGAAAGCCAAGGAGCTTGCCGAATTGATCTCTACTTCCAACGAAGTGCAGTTTTTTCAACAAGCGGAGAAGCAAATTGCTTCCAATGATCAAATTCAAGTGCTTATCAGCGCGATTAAAAAGAAGCAAAAAGAAATCGTCGCGTTCGAATCGTTTGAAAACAAAAAGATGGTAGAAAAAATTGAGAAGGAAATCGATGAGCTGCAGGATCAACTCGATAATATTCCGATCGTCAACGAATTTCGCCAGTCACAAGAAGACATTAACTATTTGCTGCAGCTGATTATGACGGTGATCCGCGATACGGTTTCCGAGAAAATTACGGTGGAAACAGAAAACTAAACCATGGCAGACATGAACCACTTTGCTTGTTCGCAAGCAGGGTGGTTTTTTTATTGTTTAGGAAATGATGCGTAGCAATTTCCTGTGGAAATCCGTGGGCTCCCCCGAAAGGAATGTCTACCCATAGAACGATCCCAGAGGAAGGGTTAGACGCCGATCCAGCTTAGGCTGGATGCGGACGGAATAAGCTTCAGAGCATCACGTCACTTTTGGGGGATTTGTTCTAGGTAAACACGCCGCTATTGGCGAATGGTGACACGGGTGCCGATAGGAACGAGAGCGGCCAAGGCCAGCACATCCTCGTTGTACATGCGGATGCAGCCGTGGGAAGACTGCTTTCCTATCGACGACGGATCGTTCGTTCCGTGAATGCCGTAATGGGGGCGGGAGAGACCCATCCAGAATACGCCGAACGGGCCGCCGGGATTTGGCGCCTTATTGACGATCGAATACGTTCCTTCCGGCGTTTGGGTGAGCTCCTTGCCGATCCCTATCGGGAATTCCCGCACGACGGTGCTGTCTTGCAGTAGGTAAAGCTTGCGGTCGGATAAATCAATGATGATTTGGTACATTTGCATGGCCCCCTTGAATGATCGGCTTGCCGGAGCGGTTCTACAAATATCTGACGGATACTTCGTGGTAGGCCGTGCTGATTTTTTTCTTGCGCATCTTGATTTGGAGAATGCCGTCCTTGTAGGAAGCTCTGCTAAGATGCGGGATCACATGGCAGGGAAGCCGGATAATTTGCGATTTATTGTTACGCAGGCCGTCGATCTTCACTTGATCCGCTCTAATTTTGACAATCGGGTTGGAGTTATTTTCCATATTGGTTTTGACAATAACGTAATTATGGGTTTGGAATACTTCTTCCTGGGGCTGGAAAGCGTTGATCATCCCTTTCTTGGGCATGCTCTTCTCCAGCATGTTTTGAACGTAATCCCCGACCCAGGACGTGTCTTTCCACAGATCCATATGCTCGCTGGACGGCAGAGCAGGCAGCTTTGTTCCTAGAAGCGATTCGAGCGCTTCCCAGCGGGAGCGATTTTGATTATCGTTATCTTTGCGGTTCACCGGTCCATCCTCCTCCGAGAGAAATGCCTTTGTTATCATATGTAGGCGGCGATCATGTTGATACTTTTGGGAAGATGGTTTTTCATTTAAGTACCCATGGGCAAATAACTACATACAATGGAGCAAGAAGAACAAAGGAGAACGCTTATGCCATCGATTGTCGGTAATATTAAAATTTCAAACGTCGGTGCCGGTTCCATCGTTCAGATCGGAGATGCCGTACAATTGGCTCCTGAAAGCACATCCAAAATTTTTGCCGGTTCGGGATCGTTTAATGTCGGCGATTTTCCGGTAACGAATAATGCCATCAGCAATACGAATACAAGTGATAACGACGTCGCCGATGCAAGCCAGCAAACGGTGGGGAACAAGGGGGTAGTTTAATGAATCTGGTTGTCAATCAGCATATTGTCATTCATCAGCTGCGGGTCGACAGCGTGTCCAACTCTTCGATTTTGCAAATAGGCAGCGCGGGCATGATCAAGCCCTTATCCAATAATTACAACACGTCGGCGAGCAAGGAAGCCCAATCCGAGGCGGAAGAAAAGGTCGCAGCACCGCTCGTACCTTTCCCCAGCCCCTCCTAAGTTATCTCTGGGCTAACACCCATGTACGCCTTGCTGCATATTCTAACTGCAGGAGGTGGTGAAGGTGATGATGAACACGTGGTATCAATGGACTCAATACGTCGGACAGCTGCACTCCCAAATTCATAAACAGTCGCTCCAACTGGCAGAGCTTGAAAAAGCTTTGAAGTCGCTTCAAGCGGAAGTCGCTTCATTGAAGGATCAAAAACAAATTCATATCGATAAGATTGAATATAAATTCGATCAGCTCAAGGTCGAAAAGCTGGACGGTACGTTAAATATCGGGATTACCCCCCAGCAGATTGAGGATCTGGCCGTAGATGCCGATGCAGCGGCGCAAAAAGGGGAAGAGCCGGTCAAACCTTCATCCGAGCTTAACAGCGTCCTGCAAAAAGAACTCGGTCGTTACCTCAATGAAGAGGTGCCTAATCATATAGAGGTTCTGCAAAAACAGTTGGGCCTTGAACTCGATTCCTGGCACCGTCAAATGATTTTACAGGATTTGGGGAAACAAACGGAGCAGCGAATGCATTTTTATTTGCAGCAAATGGAGCCGGGGGCTACAACCGATCAATTGTCTTCGATAAAAGACTCTGTTCTTTTTAGAACAAAGAATGATATAAAGAAAGCCATCGATCATTATTTCAGTAAATTGCCGAAGAAGGATGTGAACGGTTCATGAATTTTCAAGTCAATAATAAAGAGCTAACCGTCGGTGAAATCAAAATCGTCGAAGTTTCGATTTCCTCCGTATTTTTAATCGGGGATACCGAACAGATCGTATGTTCGTCTATTTCGGACACACCTCCCATAGAGGCCGTTGGTCCGTCTGCCGCCAAGTAACGCTATGGTTCGTTGGTCTCTTGTTCAGTTTATCAATATTAACAGCATCTCCCGTTCCTCGATTATTCAAATTGGAGATAATAAAGAGATAGAACCTTCAGCGAAAGTGCTGTCCATTATGAGAGGAAAGACGAAGTTTGTGGAGTCCAAAGAGACGGAATTAAATTTCGAGCAATTTCCGTTATATTCGCGGGAAATTCCGGAGATAAAAGCGAACGAGGATATTGAAATGACGGTTAACAACGATGACTCCGCGATCCACGTAGGCTTGATTAGGGTGAACGCATTAGCCGCTTCAAGCGTGATTCAAGCCGGCCGCAACGAACGCATTCAGTCGGAAGCTCGAATTAAGCGGATCAACTGGGTAGTGCCGGAAGAGAAAACATCGGATCAGAAACAGCAACCTGATGGTAAGAATTAGGCTTCCTGCCTAAATGGACGGGAAGCCATTTTTTCATACGGGTGAAGCAGGGGAGTGATTGTCTTGTTCAGCACCGTTCTCCGCATAAGCGATTAGTACGATATTTTCTTTGGCGCTGTTCCTTAATTTATTCTCCAGCTGCTGAATTTCCGATAAAAGCTCCGGCGATAATTGGGCGACGGCAAAATGAGAATCCATAAGGCATACCTCCATAATGATGGAATGGTATTATGTTTTCCATAACGCAACGCGCGTATCGCTGGGAATCGTTAGGCTTTAGCCAACACGATTGGAAGGGGTAAGTCCACATATAACTGCCGCAGTGTTTGAGCTCGATGGGTTCGTAAAAACGTTAAGCCGTTTTGCTTCCGATTCCAATCGAATATCGCAAGCTGCTTGAAGCTATGGCATACTGTATGAAAACTGTATGAAAACGTTTGTTCCATTAGAAGGGGCAATAGAGGAGATAGGGGTTAGCGAAGCTGTATAAGGGGGAAGGAAAGCGTTAGCAGTTCCGTTATATGGAAATGCAGATTAGTTAACTGAGAATTGTTATTTTAGTTGCAATTCTTATCGCAACATGGTATATTGTGTACCTGTTGTTGAACATGTTGGTTTCATTCATCTGGTCTTGCGGAGTATCCCTGGATTGGAAAAAATAAAAACTTGCAATACAGCAATGAAATGTGGTATATTGAAATTCCGGTCGTTAGTGATAACGATTTGAAAAGTACAAGCAGTAAGTAAGATTGTCCTTTGAAAACTGAACAACGAGTGAGTGTTAAATAGAGAATGAAAATTCTCGCTAGCATTGAATTTTGAGCTTAAGACAAGCTCTGATAATGCCTCGTGATTTGATTCATGGGGTCCACGGAAAGTAATGGGAATATGCTTCGGCAGGTTTATCTTCACTTTCTGGGGGAAACTTTATTGGAGAGTTTGATCCTGGCTCAGGACGAACGCTGGCGGCGTGCCTAATACATGCAAGTCGAGCGGACTGTTCCTTCGGGAACGGTTAGCGGCGGACGGGTGAGTAACACGTAGGCAACCTGCCTGTAAGATCGGGATAACTATCGGAAACGATAGCTAAGACCGGATAGCTGGTCTTCTCGCATGAGGGGATCATGAAACACGGTTCTGAATTTATTCAGGGCTGTGGCTTACGGATGGGCCTGCGGCGCATTAGCTAGTTGGTAGGGTAACGGCCTACCAAGGCGACGATGCGTAGCCGACCTGAGAGGGTGATCGGCCACACTGGGACTGAGACACGGCCCAGACTC
>NZ_JANYUY010000021.1 GCF_025060755.1 Paenibacillus doosanensis | reverse complement strand
CTGGATAGCTACGTACGGACGGGATAAGCGCTGAAAGCATCTAAGCGTGAAGCCCCCCTCAAGATGAGATTTCCCAGTAAGTAAGACCCCTTGAAGACGACGAGGTAGATAGGTTCGGGGTGGAAGCACGGCAACGTGTGGAGCTGACGAATACTAATCGGTCGAGGGCTTAACCAAATTCCCAAGAAAGTGAAGAGAAGCTTTGAAGCTGATTCCAAATACTTTCTCGGGGCCCGGAAACAAACCGGGAAGAACAAATAACCATTGCTCGCTACGCGCACGAGTTTCGTATCTAGTTTTCAAGGCGCAAGCCTTGAACAAGCTATACCGTTTGGTGATGATGGCGGAGGGGAACCACGCGTTCCCATCTCGAACACGACCGTTAAGCCCTCCAGCGTCGATGGTACTTGAACCGAAGGGTTCTGGGAGAGTAGAACGTCGCCAAGCGGTACATTCCCTGATAGCTCAGTTGGTAGAGCACTCGACTGTTAATCGAGTTGTCACAGGTTCGAGTCCTGTTCGGGGAGCCATATGGAGAGGTGTCCGAGTTGGCCGAAGGAGCACGATTGGAAATCGTGTAGGCGTCACAAGCGTCTCGAGGGTTCGAATCCCTCTCTCTCCGTAGCAGTAAGGCCCGTTGGTCAAGGGGTTAAGACACCTCCCTTTCACGGAGGTAACAGGGGTTCGAATCCCCTACGGGTCACCATTTATGTTATAATGGTTATATGGAGGCTTAGCTCAGCTGGGAGAGCATCTGCCTTACAAGCAGAGGGTCGGGGGTTCGATCCCCTCAGCCTCCACCATATAAACTTCAACGACGCGGGGTGGAGCAGCCCGGTAGCTCGTCGGGCTCATAACCCGAAGGTCGCAGGTTCAAATCCTGCCCCCGCAACCAATTTATCTTTTATAGTGTGGAGCCGTGGTGTAGAGGCCTAACATGCCTGCCTGTCACGCAGGAGACCGCGGGTTCGAATCCCGTCGGCTCCGCCATTTAAGTCAGAAGCGAATGTATAGTAAGGCTCGGTAGCTCAGTCGGTAGAGCAGAGGACTGAAAATCCTCGTGTCGGCGGTTCGATTCCGTCCCGAGCCACCATGTACTACACAATGTGTTACGCCGTTGTAGCTCAATTGGTAGAGCAACTGACTTGTAATCAGTAGGTTGGGGGTTCAAGTCCTCTCGACGGCACCATTGATTACAACATAATATGGAGGCTTAGCGAAGTGGCCAAACGCAGCAGACTGTAAATCTGTTCTCTGACGAGTTCGGTGGTTCGAATCCATCAGCCTCCACCATATTATAGGGGCATAGTTTAAAGGTAGAACAAAGGTCTCCAAAACCTTTGGTGTGGGTTCGATTCCTGCTGCCCCTGCCAATTTTTTTATTATAGCTGTGGCGGTCGTGGCGAAGGGGTTAACGCACCGGATTGTGGCTCCGGCATTCGTGGGTTCAAGTCCCATCGATCGCCCCATGTTTATATTGGGGATTAGCCAAGCGGTAAGGCAACGGACTTTGACTCCGTCATGCCTAGGTTCGAATCCTAGATCCCCAGTTTATTTTATGCGGAAGTGGCTCAGCGGTAGAGCATCGCCTTGCCAAGGCGAGGGTCGCGGGTTCGATTCCCGTCTTCCGCTCCATATGTTACCTGGCGCCATAGCCAAGTGGTAAGGCAGAGCTCTGCAAAAGCTTTACCCCCAGTTCGAGTCTGGGTGGCGCCTCCATTTTTTTACGCCGGAGTGGCGGAATCGGCAGACGCACAGGACTTAAAATCCTGCGGTAGGTGACTACCGTACCAGTTCAAGTCTGGTCTTCGGCACCAAGTAAAACTTCATAATTATGTGCCCTTAGCTCAGCTGGATAGAGCGTTTGACTACGAATCAAAAGGTCAGGAGTTCGAATCTCTTAGGGCACGCCATACTTGCCGGTGTGGCGGAATTGGCAGACGCGCGCGACTCAAAATCGTGAGGGAAACCGTGGGGGTTCGAGTCCCTTCACCGGCATACAAAAAAGCATGAATCTTTAAGATTCATGCTTTTTTGTATTTTATACGAAAATCCCCAGTCGATCTTAAATCCGCTATGTGTCCGAAATACTCACTTTTCCGGCTGGCAATTGTATTCAAACCCGCTGGAGTCGTAATGTATGATAGTTTTATGAAAGCGTTTCCTCGAACTTATACTAGGGTCTGCCGATCATCGATAACAAAGTGAAATCAGTTAAGAAATCGATATATTGGGGAACGCAATTCACAGGATGAGCCTCTATAATGAGTTCAAATGCCGTTTATACATTGGAGGTCATTATGAGAGGTGCTCAAGCAGCAGCTGCATCCGTCGGGCAGGGTCTAAAAAAAGCGCGGATCGCAGCCCATCTTCCGTTTTATGTCATGATTTTGCCGGGATTGGTTTATTTCCTGATCTTTAAGTATGTGCCCATGCTTGGATTACTTATTTCGTTTCAGCGCTATGATCCGTTTTCCGGCATGTGGAGCAGTCCATGGGTCGGTATGGATAATTTCAACAGGTTATTTACCGAACCGGATTTTCCGTTACTGCTTACAAATACATTTGCTTTCGCTTGTTTGGATATCCTGTTTTTTTTCCCGGCTCCTATCATCCTCGCTTTGCTATTGAACGAATCCAGACTGAAAACGATTCGGAACACCGTACAGACCATCATGTACGGACCGCATTTTATTTCCTGGGTCGTTATCGTGTCCATGACGATGACTCTGTTCTCTTCACAAGACGGAATTATCAATCAATGGCTGGTGTCGGCCGGCTTCGGTAAAATCGAGCTGTTTACGAAATCGGAGTGGCTGCGTCCGATGTGGCTGCTGCAAAATATGTGGCAGGGTGCAGGATGGGGGTCGATTTTATATTTGGCCACGATGGCCTCCATCGATCCGTCGTTGTATGAGGCGGCCAAGGTGGACGGTGCGGGACGGTTTCGGCAAATATGGCATATTACGCTGCCGGGCATTCGCTATGTCGTTATCGTGCTGTTCATTTTAAGACTGGGTCATTTTATGGATATCGGGTTCGAGCATATTTTCTTGCTGCAAAATCCGCTCAATGTGGGCGTATCCGACGTATTCGATACGTATGTGTATCGTACCGGCATACTTCAGCGGGATTACAGCTACTCGGCGGTCGTCGGCATGTTTAAATCGATTGTCGGTCTTACGCTGGTGCTGACTGCCAACAAGCTGGCGCGCAAATTCGGCGAGGAGGGGGTGATCTAGCGGATGAAAGCGGGACAGTCTTTTAAGGATAATGTCTTCAATACTTGCGTGACCGTCATCCTCATCGGTTTGGCGGCGACCGTCGTCTTCCCGTTGCTGTTTACTTTGTCCAGTTCTTTTGCGTCGAGCAAGGAGCTGCTGCTGAAAGGCGTTGTTCTATGGCCTGAGGAATGGACGCTGGAAGCATACAGGTTTTTGCTGGACAACGCCCAATTTACGCGCGCTTTCTATAATGCTATTTACATTACCGCAGTAGGAACGCTCATCAATATGGCGCTGTCGACGCTCATGGCTTACGGGCTTTCTCATTCGGGGGTTAAGGGCAGGACGGCCGTCAATGTCATCGTGCTGTTCTCAATGCTATTTCAGGGCGGAATGATTCCAACTTACCTGGTGATCCATGGGCTCGGACTGATCAATTCGTATTGGTCCATATGGCTTGCGGGAGCGATCGCTCCCTTTAACCTGATTGTGATGCGCAGCTATTTTCAGACTTTGCCCGTTGAAATCAAAGAGTCGGCCCGGATCGACGGCTGCGGGGAATTTAAAATATTATGGCGGATCATCCTTCCGGTTTCGCTGCCGGTGCTAATCACTTTTACGTTATTTTATACGGTGGCTAATTGGAATACTTACTTTCAGGCGATTTTGTATTTGAATGATGCCAATTTATATCCGCTCCAGGTGTTTCTTCGCCAAATCCTGATCGTGAACTCCTCCGAGCTGGGGCTCGTTGTTACGGATACCGGGTACAGCTACACCTCCGCCGTACCGTATGCAGCTATTCTGCTGACGGCCTTGCCTCTGCTTATGGTGTATCCGTTCATGCAAAAATATTTCAGCAAAGGCATGATGATGGGTTCGGTCAAGGGATAGCTTAGCACCCTGCGCGGTATTGTGGGGGGGATTACAGTGTATCATGTGCTTGTCGTGGAAGACGAACTGCTGATCAGGGATGCGCTTGTGGAAATGGTGCATCAGTTGGACGGATTCAAGGTTACGGGGGAGGCCGCCAGCTGTGAAGAAGGCTGGCGCCTGATGCAAGAGCTGTGGCCGACGGTGGTCATCACCGATATTCAGCTGCCGGATCAGGATGGTCTGGAGCTGATTCACCGAATTCGCACTCAGCGGCTGCCGGTTGTCACTATTATAATCAGCGGGCATGACCGATTCTCTTATGCGCAAAATGCGATCCGGCTGCATGTATCCGAATATTTACTGAAGCCCATCTCGGAGGTCGAGCTTCACTCCGCGCTGTCTCGTTCTGTCGGCAGGCTGGAAACGTGCATAGAGCCGAATCAAATATTGCGCGACATTCAGCGGTTCATCGACCGGTTGCATGAATTCGAGCCGATCGGGCTGTTTGAACAGACCGACCGGATATTGCATGCGATTCTGGGCGGACGTTCGCTGGATCAGGGCTCCCAAACCAGTTATCTTCGCATTTTTATGGGGAAGCTCACGGAATTTATCAAGATCATTCATCCGGAATTTCAGGATGCCTCACTTCCGGAGGATTTGAACGAACAGCGGGTGCGGCACGTATTTCACGATCTGCTGCACGAATGGACGCTTCGTTACCCCCAGTTTGCCGGGAACAATATGAGATTGGTCATCAAACGCGCCTGCGAGTATATGGGGGCGCATATGCAGGACGAATTGACGCTGAAACAAATGGCGGATTACTCCAATTTGAGTTCTTCGTATTTCGGAGTGCTGTTCAAACAATATACAGGCAAAAGCTTTGTGAACTATTTGAATTATATCCGCATTGAAAAAGCGATGGAGCTCCTTCGGACTTCGGATAAAAAGGTATATGAAATCGCCGAGGATGTCGGTTTCGCCACGCTGCCCTATTTCAATCGCGTATTCAAGCATGTCGCGCTGGTGACTCCTAACGAGTACCGCAAAGGGTTGGGCCTATGAATGCGGGAAGCTGGTTCAGCCGCCGCTCGATCAAAGTCAAGCTGATTGTTATCCTGCTGGCGGCGGCGTTATCCTCCATATTGCTGACGGGCGCGCTGTCGCAATATTTCTATATGAAAGCGGCCAAAAACGATTTTTACCAGTTTGCCGACGATGCTTCGTATCGCCTCAACCGGCAAATCGAATTGTATTTTCAACAAATGAAAATATCCGTATCTACCCTGATAGCCGGTCCGCTGCCGGAACGCAACGATTTCACCCGAAACCGGGGCAAAGCGGGAATTATTCAGAACTGGCTTGTCAGCGGAGGGACGGTCACGCCGACGTACCCTGCGGACATTGAGGATGTATTGAACAACTATGTCGCTCTGAACTATAGCGAAGTGGACAGCCTGTTTCTGATGTCTCTTGACGGAAGGGTCATATCGAACATTCAGCGCTTTGACGAAATTTCCAAATCGTATACGAAGGAGCCTTGGTACGGACTGGAGATGATGAGCGACTTGAAGCTGCTTCCGACCCACAGATCCCAGGTGACCGGTAAAAACGTCATCTCCATGCTGGTTCCCGTCTATTCGACGGAAACGATGAAATTGGCGGGAAGGCTCGTAATGAATCTGAAAATTAGCGAGCTGGAAAAAACTATCGTCCGTTCCTCATTCGCTAAGAAGGGGTATTTTTTTATCGTATCCAAGGAGGGGACCATTGTGTATCATCCCGACTCGGCCATGATCGGCCAATCGCTTCAATCCACCTCCCTGGCCGGGCTTAAGTTCGATACCGCGTCCTCCGTTCAGACCATCCAAGACAAGGAGATGCTGGTCGCTTACAATACTTCCGAGCTCACCGGGTGGAGAGTGGTTGCCATGGTTCCGTTCGAAGTGATGGCCAGCGGGGTTACCGTAGCGCGCAATGCGATGATCGTGGCTATGCTGGGGCTCGCCGCCATGGTTCTGATCGTTGTGCCGGTCATTGCGCAAAGGTTTACAAGTCCGCTGCGCAAGCTGAAGCAGCTTATGGAACATGTAGAGAAAGGGAATTTGGATATGCGGGCGGAGGTGGTTCCGGGCAAAGACGAAATTCAGCTGCTAAGCCGCAGTTACAATCGCATGACCAAGCAGCTGCACGAGTATATCGAGACGATCGGCAGCATGAAAGTAAATGAGATGCAAATGCTGCTCAGGCAGAAGGAAGCGATGATTCAAGCTCTGCAAAATCAAATCAATCCGCATCTGCTGTATAACACATTGGAAATCATTAACAGCTTGGCCTACATCGAAAAAAACGAGCGCATTCAGGTGATCGCCAAAAATTTGGGGGATTATTACCGGTATACGGCCTCCATCGTCGAGCCCGTCGTTTCGCTGAGTGAAGAGATCAGTCAGGTCAAGAAATATTTGGAAATCGTCAAGATCCGCTTTCCCAGACATTTTCAAAGCCGTTTTTATGTTCACGAGAAATATTTGGACGTTCTGATTGTGAAATGCTCTTTGCAACCGATTATCGAAAATACGGTCAAATACGCGGTGGAGCCAAGCGGAGGCCATGGCACGGTCATCGTCAGCGCCTACAATGAAGCTCAAGACCTGATCATTGAAATCGCCGATAACGGCAAAGGCATTTCGGACGGCAAGCTGGCGCAGCTGCAGCAGCGGCTCAATAGCATCACGATGCAGGACAATAAGACGCTGATCCGAAGCGAATCGCTCGGCATTGTGAACGTTCATGCCCGGCTGGTTTTGCAGTATGGTTCGAAGTACGGGCTCACGATTACCTCATTCGAGAACAGAGGGACGGTCGTGTCCATCAGAATCCCTTTTCTGACAGAACGGCCCGCAAATAAGTGATAAGGAGCGGAAAATGATGGTTAACGTACAAAATGCACGGCTTACTATCGGCAGAGATATTGCGGATCATTGCATTCATCCGTATATTTTCGGACATTTTATCGAGGATATCGATGATCATATGCCCGCGATGCTGGCGTATCCTCTAACAAATATGGATTTCGAAGAGGAGGATCATAATTTGGACGGCGTGTCCGGGCCTTGGTATCCGCTCAATTTCGGAAAGCATACGCAGTATGCCTTGGAGCCCCCGGCCCGATTTCATTCCGGCCATAGCCAGAAAATCAGGATATTCAATAAAGACCGCTGCGCGTCGGGAATCGGACAGCGGATGCAAGTCGACGGGAGTATTCCTTATGCCGTCAGGATGTATGTAAGAGCGACACGCGAATTAAACGCGGTGCACCTGAAGCTGGTCGACCGCGCGAACGGCGACATGCTGGGGGAACTGGAGCTTGAGGTAAACTCCCATAGCTGGAAGGAAGTTACCGGCCGGATAACGGCTTCCCGTTCCTGCGCTGCGGCCGAGCTGCAGGTGTGGGCCGTCCCTCTTCCGCCGGCCGCATGGGCCGATTCGACTTCGACCGGCGTGATCTGGTTCGATCATATTTCCCTTCTCCCCGAAGGGCAGACCGGACTGCTGAAGCGGGAAGTGTTCGAAATGGCCAAGGCGCTGAACGGCGGCATTCTGCGGCTGGGCGGAAACTATATCAGCTTGTATCACTGGGAGGAGTTTGTCGGTCCTGTGTACTTGCGCCCCAATTATGTCAACGAAGCTTGGGAGCAGGCAGGACAGGTGCATAAATATTTCGGCACCGACGAGTTCGTGGACTTATGCCGGCAGCTTGCCGCCGAACCGCAAATTTGCGTAAATATGGGCACCGGAACGGCAGAAGAAGCGGCCAGATGGGTCGAATACTGCAACGGAGACGCGAGCACCCCTATGGGAGCGCTCAGGGCGAGCCACGGGCATCCGGAGCCTTATCGGGTCAAATATTGGGAAGTGGGCAACGAGATGTACGGACCATGGCAGGCGGGCGTCTGCTCCGCGGAGACGTACGCGCAGCAATTCCTCACATTCGCGGCAGCGATGAAGGCCAAAGATCCGTCTATTGTGCTGCTCGGCTGCGGGACGGCGCGGGATTCGCTGGTTCCCGGCTGGAACCGCATCGTATTGGAAACAGCCGGTCATGCTATGGACTTCATTACGCTGCATATTTACCAGGGACAAAACTTTTTCCCTATCGATGCGGCAACGCCGGGAAGCGACCGGTTCAAAGCGATCGCCGCCTTCCCGGAAACGGCAAGATATTTGTTCGAAGAAATCGAATCGATCATTCAAGGCAGGGAAGATTTACGGCATCTGAAAATCGCGGTAACGGAATGGAACACGATGTATTTTCCGAATCCCGATATGCCGAACAATCATACGCTGGAGGCGGCCGTGGCGAATGCGTGCATGCTGAATGAAATGATTCGACAAAGCCATCTAGTGCATATAGCCAACTTTTCCGATCTGGTTAACGGGTGGGTCGGCGGCTGCATTCGGGTAGGGGATCATTACGAGCGTATGAAAAAGCCCGGCTGGAGCGGAAAAAACGACGTCATATTCGGAACGGCCACCTATCACTTGCTGCGCTTATACGCGAACCGTAATCTTCATCGCGTCGTGCAAACCCGGACGCAGTCCGGTACGTTTCATGCCGGTCCCTGCAAGCTGCCGATGGAGTGCGACAGTCTGCCGAATGTGGACACGGTTGCCTGCATCTCCGAAACGGGCGATCTCTTGACGGTTTTTGTCGTCAACCGGACGCTGGAGCCTACGGAGCTCGTCTGCGATCTGGGCGCATGGAAGCCGAAGGAAGAGGTACTTCTGCATACTCTGACGGGAGAACATTATGAGCGGTACAATACGGTATTCGAACCTTCCCTAATTACGGCCGAAGCGCAGCGCGTGCGAATAGACGGGTCTGTCTGGACCTATGAGCTGAGGCCTCATTCCGTGTACGTCTTGGAAGTGCCGCTCCAACAATCATCCTGAAATCGGATAATATTTCGAGGGATTGTGTAACGAAATAGCGATGGATTCCGCGCATACTGGAAGAAGCGGGGGCTAGAGGGGAAGACGGTGTTGACCGTGTGTTGACCGCGCTCCCCCATCCAAGTCGCAGCTTGGCTGACATCATGTCTAACCGGCATGGCGAGTGTTCCCTGGAATAAAAAAGCAGGAGGGCGGTCATGGGCTTGCATACAACCGTTCGCACCGGATCGGCGGAGCCGAGTTCGTGGTATGTGGACAAGCGGATATTTGGGAAGTTTTTTGAAATGAACGGGCGGGATACGTATCCCGGCATTATCGAGGATTGTATCGCCAACGGCTCGTTCGAGAACTGGTTTTCCAAAAGAAAAAAGGACGGCACCAACTTGCCGTGGATGATGCGGACCGAGATCATGTACAGAGATACGCCGCTGACGCCGGGGCTGGCCTATCCATGGGAGCCTGCAGGCAGCACGGACGGCGCTTTCGAGCAGCGTGACGGAGGGGTTCACGGCAAGCAGGGGCAGAAGCGGTTTCAGCGGGTCAAGATCGGCGAAGGAACGGGCAGGCAAGGGATTATGCAGCGCATTACGCTGGCCGATGAAAGAACGCTGGAATATTGTCTGCGATTTTATGCCAGAGCCTCAGGAGCGGTTACCCGCCTATATACGGCGATCGAGGATAAGGCGGGCGCTACATTTGCCGAGAGCAGCATCGTCTTGGGCGAGCAGTGGAAGCGCTATGAAGTCAAGCTGACATTGCCAAGGGCAACCGAGTTCCGCTATAAAGATTCTCCCTTCGGCGAATATAGACTGAGCTTGACGGCGGATGCGGATGGGCCGGGCTGGTTTGATCTGGATTGGGTTATGCTGGCGTCCGGCGATGCGGTAGAGGAAATCTACAACCCGACGACGATTGAGCTGCTCAAGCAGTATCGCGTCACCACCCTTCGATGGGGCGGCAATTACGCGAACGAGTACAATTGGAAAGACGGCATCGGCCCGTGGGAGCAGCGTTGCGTCCGGGACAACCAGAACTGGGGCGGGCTTGAGCCCAACTATTTCGGCACGAACGAGTTTCTTAGGTTTTGCCAGATCGTCGGGGCCGAGCCGCTTCTGAATGTAGGCTTCAGCTACGACCTGCCGCCGGAGCTGGCCGCGGACTGGGTGGAGTATGTTAACGGAGACGAGACGACGCCGATGGGCCGTTTGCGGGCGGAGCACGGTTATCCGGAGCCTTGGGGGGTCAAGCTGTGGCAGGTGGGCAATGAGAGCTACGGCGATTATCAATTCGGCTACACGAATTCGATCGATTTTTCCAGGAGGATTCAAACGTACTACTCCATGATGAAGCAGGTCGATCCCGGCATTACGATCATTATGGCCGGCGCGGACCCGATGTATGTGGACTATTCGGAAATTCCGGGAGAGCCGCCTATATGGAACCGGCGCATGTTTGAAACGGCCGGACCGGATTATATCGACGGACTCGATATTCATCAATATACGAGAGGGATTCGGGACGAGGGGCTGCGCCAAGACTGGCTTACCGCCAATCAAGCCGATCCCGTGTTTTACAATCAGGTGCTTGTGTCTTATCCGACGCAATATGAGGCGAATATTATCGAGCTGAAGAAACTGGCCGAGCGGCACGGCTTCAATCCGCTCATTCTCGAAATTGGGGAATGGAACCTCGAGCCGGAAACCGAGGGTGGCTGGCCCAAAGCGGAATATGAGACGATGGCTCACGCCTGCTATGTGTCTTCTATGCTCAATGCCTTTATTCGTCAAGGCGATGCCGTGAAATATGCCTATCAGAGGGATAACACGCTGTATTACCGGGCTTATCCGGTGGATATGCGGCCCGTGAACCCCGGGAACGACACCTCTCGGTTGTACGCGGAGCCGTTCCTACGAGAAGATACGCGTTGGCGGCATCTGCCTCTCGAGACGGAGGGCTCGGCCTTCGCGATGCCGCAAACCTGGGTGCGTATCCGGCCGATGGACGATGTGCCTCATGTCGATGCGGCCGCCGTCATTTCGGACCGGCAGGACGAAATCATCCTGTTTCTTGCCAATCGCGACATGCAGGATGCGCATACGGTCCGTCTTCAGGGAGACTGGGCTGGAGAGCAGACGGAAGCTTCGCTGCTGCTGCAATACAGCGACTCGCCTTTTCTCGTCCATGCGCAGTGGGATCGAAGAACCGGCTATCACTTAAACGAATCGGCGCTGGCGATAACGTCTGCCGGTTGTGCTGAATTCGTCATGCCGGCGGGTTCGGTCGCGAGATTGCATATGCGTTTGGAAGTCTGGTGAAAAAAGAGCGGAGGGGCCATTTGAATCTGGAAAAGCGTAAGCGTTCGCCTTTGAAAACGGATTCTCTCCGCAGAAAAACGAAAAAACAATCCAAAGAATCCGTTTTCAACAGCGATTGGAGGATCAAATGGACACCGCAGCGGACTTTTTCACCACACTTTTAGAAGCGCGGTGAAAAAGCGGCCGGATAGTCGGTAGAGAGTTGGAACAGCGTTAGCGTTCGCCTTTGAAAACGGATTTTCTCCATAGAAAAAAGCAATAACCATTCAAGGAATCTGGGAACAAGAGCGATCGGAAGATGCTCTCGCATGCGCATACGGCGTTTTTCATCACATTGTAAAGAAGGGAATGGATGTCCACTATGAAAAAAAGCTGCTGCATTAGCATGGCCGTACTGCTCGCGGTCAGCAGCCTCACGGCCTGCTCGACAAGCGGAAGTCCTTCGTCGCAAGCCGGGGGAGCCGGAGCGAAGGCTGATACCAACGCTGAACAAGAAACGATGAACATCTCGCTGATGGTTCCGCAATATGCGGAAATCGGGCCATCGAGCGATTCGGCGCTTGTGAAGAAACTGAACGAGAAACTGAATATCAAGCTGGATATCCAATGGGTTCCCGGCGCCAGCTACAATGATAAAATCAGTGTGCTTGCCGCATCGAACAGCCTGCCCGACGTATATCGGATCGCAACCCAGGATTATATGCAGTGGCGAGATAAAAACGTCTTCCTGGATGTCAAGCCGC
Source organism: Paenibacillus doosanensis (assembly GCF_025060755.1). GTDB lineage: Bacteria > Bacillota > Bacilli > Paenibacillales > NBRC-103111 > Paenibacillus_S > Paenibacillus_S doosanensis. Next base: position 101,569 of record NZ_JANYUY010000021.1, on the reverse strand, counting down.
TGCTGGGCCAATATCCGAATTTAACCAAGCATCTTCCCGAGGAAGCGTGGATGGAGCTGAATCCGAAAGATGCCTACTACGGCATCCCGTATTACGGTATTCCGCATCTGTTCTCGATGTCCATACGTAAAGATTGGCTGGACAAGCTGAATTTGAAGATGCCCGAGACGATCGACGACTTTTATCAGGTCGCCAAAGCCTTTGCGACGGAGGACCCGGACGGCAACGGCAAGGCGGACACGACAGGCTTCTCGATTCTCGTTAATTCGAACGGCACCTTCGGCAATGCCGCCTATTTGCAGGGGGCGTTCGGTTTGGGGAACGATTGGGCTTTGAAGGACGGTAAGCTTGTGGCGATGCAGGCTCAGAAGGAGGAGCTGAAAGCGTTCATCGGGTTTCTGCGCAAAGCTTACGCGGAAGGGGTTCTGGACAAAAACTTCCTCGTCATGAAGTCGGCGGACGCCCGCAACAAGCTGTGGAACGGCCAGTCGGGAATTCAGCTGGTCAATCCCAACGAGGTGATCCGCCTCGACATTCCGAATATGAAGAAAAATGCGCCGGGGGCCCAGCTCGTCCAGCTGCCTCCGCCGGCGGGTCCGAACGGGATCAGAGCTACTCAAACCGACGGAATGGGGCAAAACAAGGTCGTCATTAACAAAAATATCGACCCGAAGAAGCAGGAGCGCATCCTCAAGCTGCTTGATTATATGCTTTCCGACGAAGGGTACGATCTCATCAAGGAAGGCGTGGAAGGCGTCGACTATCAAAAGAAGGCGGACGGCGGCTTTGAGAAGCTGGAGACGAAGGAAACGGGAAGCTTGTTCTCGATCAACTTTTTCCGCCGCGCCGACAAAGGAATTCAGCTTCATAAGTATCATGACCAGGAGTACGTCAAGCAAGTGGAGCAGTGGCTGAACACCAACGATAAGTACGATTGGCCGAACTACGGACTGGGCCTCGAAGCGGAGACCGCGGCCTACAAGAAGCTGAACCTGACGACCTTAAATACGAAATGGATGTCCTCCATGGTGCGGGTCATTGCCGGAGACGCTCCTATCGAAGAAGTGGATAAAGCCGCGGACGAGTGGCTGAAAAACGGCGGCGAGCAATTGACCAAAGAAGTAAATGAAATTTATCAGCAGCGCAAATAAACTTGCGTTTGTCCGTTTCTAAAAAACGGAGGAGTACCTTTGCACGGATACCTTTGCTCATGGAGAGGAGATATGGCGTGAAGAACATTTACAAGTCCCATTTCCTTATTTTGTGTATGCTCGTATGGTCTATGGCTTGCGCCTTGCCGGTTCCGGCACATGCGGCCACCCCTTCAGCCACCATCGACATTGATACCGGATCGGTTATAAACTATAATCCCGATTTCAGGGGACTCAATAACGAGCCGGAGCGTACTCCCATCAAAATGAACGCCGTGGATTTCATTGACTCGGCGGTCGACTACGGGCGTATCGGTTTTATGAGATGGCCGGGTGGCACCCCGACGAACAGCTTTTCCTGGAAGCTGGGGGTAACGGATGCCGAGTTTAACGGACAGACGCAGAAGGAGCCTCGCCGTTATTACAATCAGCTCTACTCCCGGCGCTATCAGATGGCCAAGGGGGGCGAGCGCATCTCCGACTACGTGGAATTTTTGCAAAAGACAGGGGCCAAGGCTGTGATCATGGTCAATGTGCTGCAGTATAATCCGGAGCAGGCGCGCGATCTGGCCAAATATTTGAACGATAACCACGTTCCTGTCCTCTACTTCGAGCTCGGGAATGAGATTTCGTTCTACGTGCCGGAAAGCGGCAATCAGCAGGCGGCGTTCAAAACCGGCACGGACTATCTGGACCGCGCAAAAACGTTTAACGATGTGATCAAAAGCGCGTATCCCGGCGCCAAAACGGTAATCTCCATGAGCAATACGCAGGCGCAAAGCTTCGATGAAGACGTTTATCAATATCCCGACAAATATTGGGACGCCATCACAACCCATCGATTTCGCGGCAACGGTTCTACGCCCGCTGCGGCTATGACCGACGCCAACGGGTATTTGGATGACTGGAACGCGCTCATTGCCGATAACTATACTTCCCATCTGACCCAACCCCAAAATCTTTATAGGCGAGCACGGCGTTACGCTGGGCGGACTTCTCGATAATACCCAGTACGGAGGCATTTATGTCAGCGAGTCCGTTCTCCGTCTGGTCACCAATCCGAACATCGCCTATTTGGCCGGTTATCGCATGACGAACGGCGTGTTCACGCCTTCCGTCGATTACAGCATGCCGCTGGAGGACGCTTATCAGGACGGCGCGACGATCGATACGGCGGGCTTGGACATGGCTCCTTACTACAGCACGCCGGCCGCCTCGCTGAAGGTCATCGACGGAGCCATTAACCAGGGGACGACCGCCTGGGGAACGACGGTAACGGGCGGCGATACGGTGACCAAGACGGGCGGTACGATGCCTGCGCTCTTCGCCCAGGCGTTCAAGGGCGATAACGGCAAAAACTACGCGGTCATTACGAACAAATCGGCGAACGCGCATGATGTCGTTATTCGGCTGGACGGAAGCAATGTAACGGCGGCAATGACCAAAACGTATACGACCAGCGCGGACCCGCTGACGACTAATAGTCCGGATATCCCGGACGCCGTTGCCGTTCAAACGGAGCCGACGGCCAATCCCGTGCTCGTTCCGCCTTACAGCGTCGTTCGCGTAGAGTGGACGCGCAGCAGCCAACCGGCAGTTCCGAGGCCGACGCAGCTGATGAATACCGAAGCGGGAAATCAAACGGTCACCCTCAAATGGCAGCCGAGCTTGAACACCGCTGGATATAAAGTCAAATACGGCACCGCTTCCGGCAGCTATACGCATACCATCGATGCGGGCAACGCGTTAACGGCGAGCATTACAGGGCTTGCTAATAATGCAGCGTATTATTTTGCAGTGACCGCTTACAACGCTTCGGGCGAAAGCGCACTCTCCAATGAGACGAATACGACGTTAGCGAGCCCTGCGGCTCCGATGTCAAGGCGGGCTTATGCGGAGACAGCGGGCAATATCGCCGTCGAATGGCAAAGCGTCGCAGGGGCGACCGGCTATAAGGTCAAATACGGGACCGCCTCGGGCTCTTATACGAGCACCGTCGATGCGGGCAATAATGTGGGGCAGCTGATTACGGGCTTAACGCCGGGGACCGCATATTATTTTGCGGTTACCGCCTATAACGGCAGAGGAGAAAGCGCGGCATCTTCCGAGATGACGGCGACGGCTGCCGGCATACTTCCGCTTGCGCCGTATGACGCAAGGATAACAAGCGAGGGCTCGACGTCCATCTCCATGAGCTGGACTCCGGCGCGCGCCGAGACGTATCACGAATATTTCGAGGACGGGGAAGCCAACCAGTGGACGCAAAATAAAGGAACGTGGTCCGTGGTCACGGACAGCGGACGGAATGCTAATTTTTACCAGTCGCCGCTGGAAGGAACGGGTCTGACCATATTCAGCAGCAGCGCAACCGGAAATTATGAAGGCGAAGCGATGGCGGAGCAAGTTGCCGCAGCCTCCGGAAAAGCTGCCTATGCCTACGGGGTCGTTGCCAGATATGTTGACGATAACAATTATTACAAATTTGTTTACAATATTAACGAAGACAGGTTTAAAATCGTGAAGGTCCAAAACGGCGCGGAGACGGTGCTGGCCGGCAAAACGCGAGCCCAAGTATTGGCGGACGTCAAAGCCAAATCGGTGGACTTGTCGAAGCTGCTTATGTATATACGCGTCGAAGGAAACACGATTGAATGCTCGCTGAATCAGTTGGGCCCGATTCTGAAGGTGACGGATAATACGTTCCCCAGCGGCAAATTCGGGCTGTATTCGCTGAATGTGAAGACGAACTACAATTGGACGCGCATTTACCGAAACAATGCGGTCAGCTATACCGTGTACCGCAGCACCAGGACGCACACGGACTTTACCGTACTGCAAAGCGGAATTACCGGGACTTCGTATACGGACAATAGCGCGGCAGCCGGCACGACCTACTACTACCGGGTGACATCGCAAAATGCCAACGGTTCCAGTTATCATCATTCGAATACGTTAAGAAAAAATTGAGCATCGCTGCAGGGCGCTTCTTCGGAGGCGTCCTGTTTTTGTCTGGCGGCTAGTCGTTACAAGCGGGCATAGTATTGGCTTAAAGAATCGATAATTTCTGCGCAGTAAGCCGATTCTTCCTCTGTATTTTTGTCCTCGCCGTCTTCATCCTTCTGAATTTGCTCGAAGCGTTGGACAAGCGCATCGGTAACGAATTCGGCGCTGACGCCGTAATGCTTAATAATGGCAAATAAATCGTCCAGATTTTTATGGTTTTCTATAATTTCAGATAAGTGGCTCATAGGTTCTTCTGTTCTCCTTTAACTTTTCATGTTCGTTTAATGTCATTAGTGTTCGCGCCGCTACCCCGTTTTATGTGTTGAGAAGAATACTCCGTTTCCTTTGCGACCATGCTATGACTGATGACGTTGATAAAGGAGGACAATCGTAATGGCAAGAAGAAATAGGAACCGGCTGGTCGTGCCGAACGCCTCTGCGGGTATGGAGCAGTTCAAGGGCGAAGTCATGCGCAGACAAGGCTATGAAGTAAATATGAACAGACCGGATGATGTAAAGTACGAGGTTGCGCGCTCGCTCGGCATTCCGCTGGAAGCTCAAGGCGGCAACGGGCAGCTGTCGACGGAGCAAGCAGGCAAGATCGGCGGACAAATCGGGGGAAGCATGGTGAAGGAAATGATCCGCATGGCTCAGCAAAAGCTGGCCGAGCAGCAAAAATAATCGAGGCACGATTGGTTGGATGCCCGGTTTGGTCCGGATCAAGTTCATCGCAAGAGAAGGCAGCTTGAATAAGCCCGGAGGCATCTCCGGGCTTTGTCGTTGTTTAGGAAATGATGCGCAGCCATTTCCTGTGGATATCCGGGGGCTCCCCCGAAAGTAATGTCTACCCATAGAACGATCCCAGAGGCGAAGTGGGCGTTTTTTACCATCCTCTTAGAGCTGTTTGGAGACGTTCAGCAGTTCCGGCAAGGTGACGAGCTTGTAGCCCCGTGACTGAAGCGACTCGATGATGGTAGGCAGAGCGGCAACGGTGCCCGATAAATTTTGGCGAGGGCCGCCGCCGGAATGCTGAAGAACGATAGAGCCGGATGCGGCATGGCTCAATATGTTGTCGGTTACTTGCTCCTGGCTGAGCTGCTTCCAGTCTTTGGAGTCTACGTTCCAGTTGACGATAACGTAATTGTTTTTGGAAGCCCACAGCAGCTGGGATTCCAATATTTCCCCGTAAGGCGGACGAATCAGCCGCGGGGTGTAGCCGATCGCGTTTTTTACGATGATTTGCGTTTTGGCGATTTGCGATTGAAACTGCTCGACGGAGAGCTTCGTTAGTAAAGCATGGTTGTACGTATGGTTTCCTACGACATGTCCTTCCTTGTGCATTCGCTTTATTACCGCCGGATGTTTTTCCGCAAGGCGGCCAACGACGAAGAACGTCGCCCGAACATCGTATTTTTCAATATGTCGAGCACCTGCAGCGTATATTTGGTATCCGGCGCATCGTCGAACGTAAGTGCGATCTGTTTGCTTTTCGAAGATCCCTTAAGCAGCAATAGATCGGGATATTTCTGAACGAGCTGAGCCAACGTCAGCCGTTTGGCGGCCGTGCTTTTTTTGGTGGCGGTGGACGCCGACTTTTCTTTGGCAGCGGCTACCGGCTTTTTATCGGTTTGACGTACAGGTGCAGGTGCGGGAGATGCCTGCGTTTGCTCCGGAGGCTTCGCGGCCGAGGAGTCCTGTTGTCCCTGCTGCGAAGAATCGGAGACCGTAAGCTTGGGCATTTGCAGAGGAGCCTGGTCGGCAGGATCGGGCCGCACCGCTTTGGCAATATCTTGCTCTGTAAGGGCAGGGAACATAAGGTCGTCGGCAGAACGCGTCTCCCCTTGCCGGTTTTGCGTATGTAACGCCGGATTCGGCGCATTGTTGGACTGTGCGGGATGCTGCTCGCAACCCGAGATGCTAAAAACGGCAATAGACAGAAAAAGGGCCGTTTGCCGTAAAGACGGTTTCATGCGCTCTCCCCCTTGAACTATAGATAACCATTAGTCTTTGTGGAGGAGCGCAAGATTATCCTTCGCGGAAAAATAATTTCGGTTTCAGACGCTTTCCGCGATCATTTTGACGGCGACGGCAAAGAACGTAATCCGCAGCACCCAGAGCAGCGCTTTACCGCTTAATTTGCCGGCGATTTTGGCGCCTAGCCAGCCGCCGACCAAAGCGCTTGGAGCAAGGCCAAGAACCATCCAGCCGTCGATTTCGCCCAGACTTAGATGGGTTACGGAGCCCATGATGGACGATAAAAAAATGACGAACATGGACGTAGCCGTCGCGACATGGGCAGGGTAACGGAACAAAATCACCATGGCGGGCACGAAGAGCGAGCCTCCGCCGATGCCGAACAGCCCGGAAATAAAGCCGACGATCAGTCCGATGGCGAGCGCTGGAACGATCCCGTAGCCGTATTCATGCCGCTTTCCTTGAGCGTCCGTAAAAGTTCTTTGGATGCTCCAGTTCACTTGCAGCGGCTTGATGTAGTCTCTTGCCACGAGCAGCGACGCCATCACCAGCATAAATAAGCCGAAGATGAGCTGAAACGATTGGGCGTTAACGAGCTGGGTCGTATAGGAGCCGAGCATAGCTCCCGGGCCGCAAGTAATGAAATACAGCCAGCCGCTCCGGAAATCGACTCTTTTTTGCTTATAAAAAGTAATCGTGGAGGAAAACGCGGTGAAGATTAGCACGGCAAGCGAGGTGCCTACGGCAGTAGCAACGGATATATGCTGGCCGATGAACCAAGGTCCCAAATAAACGAGCGCAGGGACGATGATGACGCCGCCGCCTAAACCGACTAGACTGCCGAATGTAGCCGATAGCAAGCCGACAGCGGTATAAAAAAAGAACGACATAAAAAATAGACCTTCTTCCCTGGAGATGTCATGGACATTTTACCATATAGGGGAAGAAGATCACTAGAAGCGCGGTGAAAAAGCGCGGGCTTTACAGAGAAGCTACCGCAATCGGTTTATTGGGCAAGTAATGAATGGAGCGGATGAAGCGTACGGTTTTCGTCTTGGCCCTCATGACGATGGAATGCGTTTCTGCGCGCTGGTTGCCCAAATACTGCACGCCGCCCAGAAATTCGCCGGGAGTGATGCCTGTGGCGGCGAAGATGACATCTTCGGTACCGACCATATCCTCCATGGAAAGCACTTTGTGCGGGTCCAAAATACCCATCTGCAGGCAGCGGTTATATTCTTCGTCATTGGACGGCATCAGTCGTCCTTGAAGCTCGCCTTCAAGGCAGGACAGCGCCGCGGCCGCCAGCACGCCTTCGGGAGCGCCGCCGGAACCGACGTACAGATCGATGCCGGATTCCGACAAAGCCGGCGCCATGGCCCCGGCTACATCGCCATCGCTGAGCAGCTTGATGCGGACCCCGACGCGGCGAAGCGTGCCGATCATATCCTGATGCCGATCGCGGTCGAGGATCATGACGGTCAAATTGCTGAGCGGCTTATCCAAACCATGGGCAGCCTTCTGAAGCGTGATCTCCAGAGGATCGCTCAGCGAGAGCTTGCCGGCAAGCGCCGGTCCTACGGCGAGCTTCTCCATGTACATATCCGGTGCATGCAGAAGGCAGCCTTTGTTGGCTATGGCGATAACGGCGAGAGCGTTGTTTAGCCCCTTGGCCACAAGCTCCGTCCCTTCCAGAGGATCTACGGCTACGTCTACTTCGGGCCCTTGCCCGTTGCCCACCTGCTCGCCGATATACAGCATGGGAGCCTCGTCCATCTCGCCTTCGCCGATCACGACGGTTCCCTGTACGGATACCGAATCGAACATTGTTCTCATCGCGGATGTGGCGGCTCCGTCGGCTTGAATTTTGTCGCCTCGCCCCATCCATTGTGCGGCGGACAATGCAGCCAACTCCGTAACTCTAACGATTTCCAGCGCCAGTTCTCTTTCCATCTCTACTTTTCCCCCCGGTATCCGAATATTTCGTGATTATGTGTTGTTTATTGATCAAATAGGATACAATGATTACTGAATATAGTATAATAATTAAGGAATAAATGTGCAATATATTTTATAAAAACAGGTCACTATCATGTCAAAAGTATGAATATAACGCCTTTAAAAGTAGGATGCGGTCAATTGAAAGGCCGAATTTCCGTTTAGAAGGGACGGTCTATTTGAAGGCGGCAAGCTATTATGGATTCAAGTTAGCCGCAATATTTGATACAATGCAGATAATCGTTAATGTTCGATACGATACGGACAGGGAGGTTATGGACATCGAACTGACTGCCAGACAATTACAAATTGTGGAATTTGTCAAACAACATGCCCCGATTACAGGGGAACAGATCGCAGAAATGCTCGGCTTAAGCCGTCCGACGCTTCGTTCGGATTTGGCTCTTCTCGTGATGCTTGGATACATTGACGCCAAGCCCAAAGTAGGGTATTCCCCCGGATCGGCGATGTCGACCGGAAGCCAGGCTTCCCGCCGATTGCAGGGGCTTAAAGTGAAAGATGTGCAGTCGATGCCGGTCATTGTGCGGGAGAACGCTTCGGTGCACGATGCGGTAGTAACGCTTTTTATGGAAAATGTAGGAAGCCTGATGGTGGTGGATGAAGAAAGCTGCTTATCCGGCGTCATTTCCCGTAAGGATTTGCTGAAATTTACGCTGGGCAATACGGCGGCGGCTTCGATGCCGGTCAGCATGGTCATGACCAGGGAGCCCAATGTCATTCATGTGCAGCCGGAGGATACGGTCATCGATGCGGCGCGCAAAATGATACATCATCAGGTCGACAGTCTACCGGTTGTCGTTCGCTCCAAGCATAATACGGCGAACGGAAGGCCGCGCTGGGATATTGTAGGCCGGGTGACGAAGACGATCATGACGCAGATTTTATTGGAGCTGGCAACGGAGCCGTAAGCTGCGGCAGGGGATAAAAGGTTAATGAGCAAATAAAGGAGAAGAGCCGGATGATGAAAGACGAGCAGCAATATCAAATAACGATTTGTTCGGATTCGGTTGGGGAGACGGCCGAGGCGGTAGTAAAAGCGACGATGCGCCAGTTCGATGCGCAGCAGGTCAAAACGAAACGAATCGGTCATATCAAGCATGAGGATGAGATCCGGGCGATTATGGAGGAAGCGGCGAAACGGGGCGGATTCGTAGCCTATACGCTCGTGCAGCCGGAGCTGCGGGAGATGATGAGAGAGGAAGCGATCCGCCTGGGCGTACGCGCGGTCGATATTATGGGGCCGATGATGCAGGCGTTTATCGATACTTTCAACGATTCGCCGAAGCGCAAGCCCGGATTGCTTCATGAGATGGATGAAGATTATTTCAAAAGGGTGGAAGCGATCGAATTCGCCGTAAAATGCGACGACGGACGCGACACGAGCTCGCTGTTAAAAGCGGATATCGTGCTTATCGGGGTTTCGCGGACTTCGAAGACGCCTCTCAGCATTTTTTTGGCGCATAAGGGAATGAAGGTGGCGAACCTGCCGCTTGTGCCCGAGGTCAAGCCTCCGAAAGAGCTGTTTATGCTCCCGGGCAACCGGATCGTCGGTCTTATTATGGATGCGGACAAACTGCTCAAAATCCGCACCGAACGGTTAAGGGCGGTCGGTTTGCCGTTCGGCGCCAAGTACGCGGCTATGGAGCGGATCGTCGAGGAGCTGGATTATGCGCAGAAGCTGATGAAGCAGGTCGGTTGTCCGATCATTAACGTGACGGATAAGGCAATTGAGGAAACAGCGGGCATTATTATGGGATATATACAGTAGTCTTACGGGAAAAACACACGGCATGCGGTCCGTTCCGGCGGATTTGCATGCTTGTTTGTCGTGGCGTAAAACGCGGGATTTATAGGGCGCGCTTATGCTACAATACTAATAAAAATATCCGGCTGATCGACAAAGAGCATATACCGGTTGCCCTAAAGCTGCGGTCGTTACACAAGGCAATCAAGGCTATATCGATGGTGGTAAGAGCTTATCCCTGTTCGGGCGCACGAGCCCGCGGCGTCCGCTGTTCCCCGGGTTCTTGAGGCTTAGCACGTCTGTTGCGTATGCAAGCAACCAAATACAGCACGGACGGAACGATCAATTGCAACGTTATGTAAAAAAAGACCAGCGATGACGACAGCATCGCATTAAGCTGTTCCGCATTGGGGGCGACCCATTTGCTGTTCAGCGCGATCAGGAAGCCGACCGTAAACACCAGAGGCCGGTAGTCTGCGAGTTTCAGCCAATCGGCAATCATGATGACAAGCACATAATAGACGACGGATATTTTAATGAACATGCCGAGCACCCAGAAAGCCATGGCGAGAGCTTCCAGATGTTCCAGAAAATCGGCCAGGCTGACATAGCGCGCTCCCATCATGACCGGGTAGCTTTCGTCGGCGGTTAGCTTGCCCAATAAAAAAAGAGCGACAATGTTGGTTATAACCATCGACATCATGACGATCAGTACGGAAATGCTGCTCCATTTCATAATCTTGCCGCGGTCTTGCCGGGCGACGAAAGGAATCAGAATGACAAGATCGATATACTCGCTGTACCAGGTCAATGTCGGAACGGCTCCAAGCAAGGACGGTTTGAGTCCATACTCAAACATCGGGAACATGTTATGCGGATCGAAATCGGGTATTAGCAGCAGAAAAATGAAAAACAAAATGATCATGGCGATCGGAACGAAAATGAGCGCGCAGCGGGCTAAAACCTCGATGCCGCTTCGCACAGCCAGCGCGCTGATAAATACCATACTGAACGTTACCACTTGCATCGGCGTCTTATTTAAAAAAGCGCCCATTATAAATTCGCCGTATTCTCTAACGATAATGCCGTCATTAATAAAATAAGAGAATATTAGGATCAAACCAAGCAGTTTACCGGGGATTCGGCTAATAATGCGTTCGCTGTATTGAATCAGGTTTTGCCCGGGATAAAATTGAAACAGCTTATACGAAACATACACTATGAATAGCCCGGTAACGCACGCCAAAATCGGAGAACACCATAAATCCCGGCCCGCATATTTGGCGGCGACGGAAGGCAGTACGAGAATTGCCGTAGCTACTACCGTAGGAATCATCATGACGGCCAATTGAAAGGCGGAGATTTTACCTTTATCGATCATTTAGGAGACATCTCCTATTCTTCGTTCTTGTATTTTATTGTATCCTTGACGGCAAAGCGTTAAACAGCGAGCGGGTCCAATCATATTGGTCTACCGGCGGGAGGAAAGGATGAGATGAACGCAATGCAACTATTGTCGCTTAATGTCGGCAAGCCGATCGTGATCGATTATAACGGCAAGCCTGTGGAGACGGGAATATATAAGCAGCCGACGGAACACGCCGTCTATTTGTCCGCTGTGCAGCTGGAAGGAGACGGTCAAGCGGATAGGGTCAACCATGGAGGCGAGGACAAGGCGGTGTGCGTATACAGCGCCGGCCGTTACGGCTACTGGAGAGAGCGGCTGAATTTGGAGCTGCCTTACGGCGCCTTCGGGGAAAATTTTACGGTATCGGGAATGCTGGAGCAGGAGGTGCATATCGGGGATATATTCCAATTGGGAGAAACCGTTGTACAGATTAGTCAGCCGCGGCAGCCCTGTTTCAAATTGGGTAAGAAACATAATGAGCCTACATTGCCGATGCAGGTGCAGGAAACCGGCTATTCGGGATATTATTTCCGGGTGCTTGAAACGGGATATGTTCAGCAGGGACAGAGTTTTAAGCTGGTGCAGCGCGATGCTGCGGGAATCAGCATTGCGGAAGCGAATCGGGTGAAGTATCGTGATAAGCGCGATTGGGATGCCATAAATGCACTGCTCTCCGTAGAGGCGCTTTCGGACAGCTGGCGCGCTTCGCTGCAAAAACGGTTGGATGAACGGGACAAGCAAGGTTAGATCAAGCTAAAGAAGGGGAAGCAAGCATGACGACAGGCATATACGAAGGTCTTACGGGCGTCCTGTTGGCCGGAGGGCGAAACCGGCGGATGGGCGGGAAGATGAAGGCGCTGCTGCCCTTGAACGGGCAACTGTTCGTAGAGCGGCAGCTGGCAGAGCTCGGGGCGCTGTGCAGCGAGATTTTGATTGTGGCGAACGAGCCCGCACAATTGGAGCCGCTGCTGCCCGGCTACGGTCCGCCGACGCGGATCATTCCCGATCTGCATCCGGGCTGCGGGCCGCTCGCCGGGCTGCAGGCGGCGATGGCGCAGGCATCCGGCAAGCTGCTGTGGGTCGTCGCTTGCGATATGCCTTATGTCTCCGCAGCCGCCGCCGGAGCGATGGCGGAGCTGCTTGCGGACGGCGCGGAGGCTGCGGATGCGATCGTACCGCAGCTTGCCGGGAAGCTGCAGCCGCTGCATGCGCTGTATCGCGCGCGCTGCCGTTTCGTTGTGGACGCTCTGCTGGCAGAGCGGCAGTATAAAGTAATGGAGCTGCTGAGCAGGATCAGCTGCAAGACGGCGGACGAGCATTTCTTCGCAGCGAGGGGGATTGCGGCCGACTTTGCCGTCAACGTCAATGAGCCCGCAGACTACGAGAAGCTAATTCCATAACGAGAGCAAGGCGAAGCCCTGCGCTGCGCAGAATGTCGCAAATAGGAGGATAAGACCGATGTCCAGATTCAGGTTCCAGCGCACAACGATTCAGGTTGAAGAGGCTCAGCGGGCCATATTGGAGCACATACGCTTACAGCGCACGGAATGGGTCGATCTGGAGGACAGCTTCGGGCGCAGGCTGGCAGCGCCGGTGGCGGCGGACCATCCGGTGCCGCATTTTCGCCGGTCGGGCGTGGACGGCTATGCGGTTCGCTGTGCCGACACCGCAGCGGCGTCTCCCGAGCGTCCTGCCGTGCTTGAAGTTGTCGAGTGCGTCGCGTCCGGGACGCTTCCCCTCCGCCGCGTCGGTCCGGGTCAAGCCGCCCGCATTATGACGGGGGCCGTCGTGCCGGAAGGGGCCGATGCGGTCGTGATGCTGGAGATGACCGCGCCGGCGGAGCGGGAAGGGGCGGTGTGCATCCGCCGGAGGATGGCGGATGGAGACAATATTACCGCAATCGGGCAAGAGACGCCCTGCGGGGACATTCTGCTCATGCCCGGCAGAATCATTGAAGCGGGTGAGGCGGCTATATTGGCCGCGTTCGGCTACGCGCGCGTTCCCGTGTACTGCAAGCCAAGGGTAGCTATCTGCTCGACCGGCTCCGAGCTGCTAGCCGTCGGTTCGCCGCTGGAACCGGGGAAAATCCGCAACAGCAACGGCTATATGCTGGCTGCTCAGGTTAGAGCCGCTGGAGGGGAGCCGGTGATTATGCCGGCGCTGCCCGACGAACCGGAGCTGGTCGAGAAAGAGCTGCTCGCTCTCATGGACCGGTTCGACTGCGTCGTAACGAGCGGGGGCGTGTCCGTGGGTGACAAGGACGTGATGGCGAGCGTATTCGAACGATGGGAAGGCCGCCTCCTGTTTAACAAGGTAGCCATGCGGCCGGGAAGCCCTACATCCGCGGGCGTATGGCAGGGCAAGCTGCTTTTCGCGCTTTCGGGCAATCCCGGCGCCTGCTTCGTCGGCTTCGAGCTGTTCGCAAGGCCATTTTTGCGCGGGCTTCTGGGACATCCCTCGCCGCTGCCTAAGGAGGCGAAGGCGAGCTTGGTCGCCGATTATTCCAAAGGCTCGGCCTATCCGCGATACGTAAGAGGCAAACTCGAGACGACAGACGACGGCAAGCTGCAGGCAAAGCCCGCCGGTGCGGATAAATCGAGCATAATGGTATCGATCAAAGATGCCGAATGCCTGATTCTGATCCCTGCCGGAGGGCGCGGCGCGGCTGCCGGACAGCTTGTCTGCGTTCTGCTGCTGCAGGAAACGAAATAAGCACGGTATGAAAGAACCCCCCGCTAACAGCGAACGCTTTAGCGGGGGGATTAAATTAGCTATTAATATAAGAAGCCGCGAGAAACAATAACCAGCAAAATGAACAATACAAGGATCACGCCTGTGCTTGTAAAAACTCCGCCTACACCGCTCATTTGAAATCCCCCTTTCAGAAGACATACTATATCATATGTCAGGGAGATGAATGCTGATTGGACTTAAGCCTCTTTTTTAGGAGAAAAACTGTTGTCCTTACGGGAAATACAACGATCCGTTCGGCTGGGGGAAAGCATTAATAAGTGGCGCCTCCTTGAAGAAAACGGTTTTCCCATTGCGTTCCTGCGATAGAATCGATCCGGACGCCGCCGGAAGTCTGGGAGTAGGTGTGCAGTATTTTACCGTCCCCCAAATAAATCGCCACATGAGTAACAGTCTCCTTGCTTCTGTCAATTCCTGCGTAATCGGCCGCCGAGTAGCCCTTGTACGACATAAAGAACATCAGATCCCCCTTGTTCAGCTTATGCCAATCCGCTGTCGTTTTGCCGATCGATTTCACGTAATCCGCCTGGCTGCGCGAGTCTCCCGGAAGCTGCTGGCCGATACCGTCCAAATAGGCTTGCCGGACAAAATCGGAGCAGTCAAACGTCGAGGTGTCCGAACGGCTGGAGCCGAACTCGTATGGAGTGCCCAAATAATTCATTCCCGCGGCAATGACGCGGTCAGCCGCCACGGCGTGATCCAATTTTTTGTAGGGTTCTACGTACGTCGTGGATATGTATTTGGAGCTGGTGCTGACGTAGCCTGTCACCCCGTTTTGATCCTGCACGTTGTACCAATAATCGTTCACTTTATTAATGATGAGAACTTTTTCGCCGCTTTGCAAGTACCGTATCCGGCTGGCATCGGCGTTCGGTTCGGTTCGGAAGGAGACGGAGCTTACGATCGTCGCATTAGGAGGCGAGGGCAGAACCGGCTCCTGCTGATCTCCGTTGTCCCCGAAGGCGGTATCGATGTACTGCGCATTGGTGCTGACATAACCGACTTTTTGGTCTTTATCCTCTATTTTGTACCAATAATCGTTCACTTTCTCCAAAACTAATACAAGCTCTCCCTTTTGCAAATACCGCATGCGGGCTGCATCGGTGGAAGGCCCCGTGCGAAACGATACGCTGCTGAGCACAATCCCGTTAGGCTTGTCGGCGGCTGCTGCGGTTTTCAACCGGACGTATGTCGACGAGGAAGATACATAGCCGGTGACGCCTTTGGAGTCTTTGACCTGAAGCCAGCTGCTGTTCACGGTTTGCATCACTTCGAGCGTTTCCCCAGGCTGCAGATAACGAATGCGCTTTCCGGATGTCGAAGGCTGATCGCGGAAGTTGACGGTTTGAACGATCTCTGCCGTCTGTGCGGGGGCGGAAGAAGCCAAGGCTTGCAGCGGGATGACGGTTAAAGAGATGGCGGTGCCAAGAAACAGGGCGAGCAGCTTTTTGTTCATGAGGTGACCTCCGTGTTCGGATGATAGATTTTATCGAAGCAGACCTTTCCTTGACTCTCAGAATCTGCCTCCTGAGGGGATCATAACATAGCCTTTTTCAATAATTGAGTTGTAAAATATGGCATATCCCGGCGGCGGATGTCGATGCGATGGGTATTTAGGTTCATATGAAAAAGGTCTTACGGCGGATGCGAAATAAAAGCTTCGGTCTATTTTATTGGTTTCCGAACCATGGATTAACGGAAAGCCGCCTTATATCCAAAACAGGCAGGGCGGGCGAACAAAAAATCAGGTCTGAAGACATGGTCGAAACTTGCGGATTAACCGCGAGAAATGCAGAATATACGTTCTTATTTTTGAGTTTTGGAATTTCATGGGATATATAAGGAAAAATGCCTATTAACTTGTATGAAGTTTTCTTTCATAATGTTAAATAATAGAGGAAAATATGTTTCAGATTTTTGCGGGATAGGCAGGATTACTTATCTTCTAAAGCTAATATGTATTAGGTACTCGGTGGAATGGTGCGTTTCTCCGGAGCGTGATTGATTGCATGAACTTATCTTTGTTACGTAGGGAGGCGTGCTTGACGTTTGAATCATTTGCTATTGAATGTGCTGATTATTTGGGCATGCATTTTTTTGTATCAAATGTTGTGGCTGGAGCGGATGAATCGCGACTCGAAGCGCGATAAAATCGTGTTCACGGTAATTATAGCTGTTGGAATAGCGGCTTGCATGTCGTTTCCGATCTGTTATTTTCCCGAGTATCCGTTCGATCTGCGCGGAGTTTTGCTGATGATCGGAAGCTTATACGGCGGGCTTAACGCCGGCGTCGTTCTGGCGCTGTTTACTATAACGGTCAGAATGGTCCAAGGGATGGGCGGCTTATGGACGATGATTCTCGTCGTGCTGCTTGCTTGCGTCTTGATTTCGCTCTTTATTCGATATTATTCCCGCTTAAAGATGAGCGGAAGGCTGATCGCCGGGGCGGCTCTTGCCGGTGGAAGCGGCGTGCTCACTATCGCCATGGTTTCCGCGTTACGGCAAAACGACGCCTATTTATGGAGCTATCCATTATTCGGTCACGTTATTATGTTCGGTTTATTGCACGCGGGTTCAGCATATATCAGCATTTATTTCATCGAGAAAATGAAGGAAAATGCGCAGATGCGGGCGGAAATCAGGCAGCGGGAGAAGATGGACATGCTGGGGGAGCTGGCCGCTTCCGTCGCTCACGAAATCCGCAATCCGATGACGGTCGTGCGCGGGTTCATGCAGCTTATGAACGGGCATAGCTTTGCGCTGAAACGATTTAACGAATACGCTCCGATGATTATTGAGGAGCTGGATCGAGCCGAGTCGATTCTGAGCGATTATCTGTCGTTCGCCAAGCCGCAGGAAACGGCCTGGGAGCGGATTGATTTGTCAGGTCAGCTATCGCATGCGGTACATACGGTCACTCCTTATGCTCATATGAATCAGGTAGAAATCCAGACGTATTGGCAAACTTCGCTGTCGATTATTTATGACCGCAAAAAGTTCGGGCAGTTAATTGTCAACCTGTTAAAAAACGGGATCGAAGCTATGCCTGACGGAGGGATGCTGGACGTGGAGCTGTACCGGGAGGAAGGACATGCCGTCATTCGGATTTTGGACAAAGGGATCGGGATGACGGAGGAGGAGCTCGGGCGGCTAGGCTCGTTATTCTATTCCACCAAAACGAAAGGGACCGGGATCGGCATCATGATATGTTATAAAATAATTGAGGCGGCAGGCGGGACGATCCGCTTCGACAGCAAAAAGCTCGAAGGAACGACCGTCACGATCCGGCTGCCGCTAGCGACGGAACTAAGCAGGGAGGAACTACAATGAAAACATACGAAATCCGCAATATTCCGCGGGAACAATTTGCCGACAGCTTGGCCTTGTCTGAATTTGCCTTTCAATACGAAATTCCGCCCGAGGAGCGGGAGAACAGGATGGCGCTGCTGAAGGAGCGGGAGTGCTGGGGGGCATTCGTCGGCGGAAAGCTGGCGGCCCGCATGACGATTCACGGGCTGCATACGTGGATTCTAGGGCGTCGTATGGCTATGGGAGGCGTCGCTTCCGTTGCGACATGGCCCGAATACCGCCGCGGCGGTATGGTAGCGTCGCTGCTGGGCAATGCGCTGAAGGTGATGCGCGAGGAAGGCCAGGCCGTTTCGTTTCTGCACCCGTTTCAATTTGCGTTCTACCGCAAATACGGCTGGGAGACGTACACGGAAACGAAGAAGTACGAAATTCCGACGGAGCTGCTGCCCAAACTGCCGCCGCAGCCCGGACGCGTGGAGCGGACGGCTTGGGACGAAGCTCTGATCGCTCCGCTCTATACGGCATATGCCAGGCGCTATAACGGCACGCTCGACCGCGACGCATCGTGGTGGAAGAACCGGATTGTGGCGAATAAAAAAGGCGTCTTCGCCGTCTACTATGACAGCGAAGGCGAGCCTTCGGGGTATGTGCACTACATGGTCAGAGAGCGGCATTGCAGAATTCACGAGCTTGTCTATCTTCATCAGGAAGCGTGGAAGGGACTGTGGAAATTTATTGCCGATCACGACTCGATGATCGATAAAGTGACTTGGAGCGCGCCCGCCGACGACAGATTGACATTCCAACTGGACAACCCGCGCGTCAAGCAGGAGATCCAGCCATATTTCATGGCGAGGATCGTGGATGTGAAGCAGTTCGTGAAGCAGTACCCGTTCGCTCCTATAGGCGGAGACGGCGCCCGTATGCGGCTGCAGATAAGCGATGCGCAGGCCGGATGGAACGACGGCGAATTTCTGCTGCAAGTTTCCGCGGACGGGCAGGCGGAAGCCGTCAAGCTTCCCGCAGGGGAATCGGCGGCCGGTCTGCCGGCCGCCAGTTGCGGTATCGGCACGCTTGCCGCGATGCTGACAGGCTACCAACGGCCGTCCTATTTGCGCGAAATAGGACGGCTCGATGGAGACGAAGAAGCCGCCTTCCTGCTGGAGCGGCTTATCCCGGTGCGGTCGACGTATTTGCCGGATTTTTTCTAAAAGCGCGGCGCAGGGCTACTTCATATAAACCTGCAGCCCGTGCTGCTGCAGGAACAGATCTGGTTTTTCCGGACAATCGAATACGTACGGCTTGCCCTCACTGCTGAATACGAGCAGGTGAGGGCTTTCTTTTTCCTGCGGGTCGACGAATAAGTAGATCTCCGCGGCTTGAAAGGAAAGCCATTTGTGGCTGACCGGCAGCGGGGGATCGAGCGGAATATGGACGACGATGCCCGTTTCGGCCTCGATGCGCGACCGCTCGGAGAGCCGCCGAACCGCTCTGAGCCAATGGTCCGCCTGTTCTCTGAAGGCGGGAGAGTTGGGCAGGGTCGCTACGACCTGTTCCTTCTGGACGTCAAATACTTGAATCGGAGCTTGCGAAGCGGCGCTTGCGGCGTTCGGAGCGAGCGGGAAGCCCATCGTTAATGCCGCGAAGCATAAACATAAGGCCAAGCCCCGACGGAGCCGGCGCAAAATACGGATAGTCAGGCGTTTCACGGTATGTATTCTCCTATTCTTTCAACGATTGATTCGCGGAGCTAGAAGGACGCCTATCACCCGCGGGTCTAGCCGTAGTATGGTCCAACCGGGCGCTTTTCATCCCCGGCGGATGGCGGTATGCCGGCCTTGAGGCTTTGTACGGCGCAGCATTTGACTAAGGTCTATCCGCCTACTCGACTTTGGTCTAGGTTTAAAAACCGCCGCAGGTCCGTTTTGGAAAAACGCTAAACCACCTAAAATAAAGACATGAACGAACGACATCACAACGAAAGGCGGTGAATACATAAATGAGACTGAATCGACACAGCGGACTGGCGCTTCTCTTGATCTTCTTCGGAGCCCTCATCTTACTGAACAAGTTTGGCTTTCATACCGGACATGTTATGAGTTACGTGTTTCCGGTGGCCATTGCCGGATTAGGTTGGTTGGGTATCAAAAACGGACGCTCCGTAATCGGTTGGATCTTGCTCGTATTCGGAGGGTTGTTGCTTCTTGGCAAATTGTCCGGATTGATCGCAATTGCCGTTGCCATCGGATTTATCTGCTACGGCGTCACTTTGCTGAAAAATAAATCGGGCGGCGCTTATTAAGTTGAATGACCGGGTTGTCAATGCCCGCACAGAATGTAACGAAATACATGTAAAAGGTGGTTAGAGCATGAGCTTGGGCAAACGATTCAGAGACATTACCGTTGCAACGTTTAACGACATGCTGGAGCAATCGGAAGATCCGGTTCGCCTGATCGATAAATATTTGAGCTCGCAAGCCGAGCAAATCCGCGAATCGGAGAAGCTGCTGCAGCAATGCTTATCCCACGCCGCATCGCTGCGGCAGGAATATATGAGTGCGGCGCAGCTGAAAGAACGCCGCGAGCAGCAAGCGCTGATCGCCCTGAAGGCGGGCGAGGAGGAAGTGGCCCGCATCGCGCTGCAGGAGAAGCTGCAGCAGGAGGAACGCAGTGTGCAGTACAAGGCGCTGTACGAGCAAAGCAAGCTCGGCATCGTCGAGCTGGAGGAGCAGCTGCAGCAGCTGAAGGCGGACTTCGAGGAAGTGGCCGCCAAGCGCAGCTACTACATCGCAAGGCTTGAGAGCGTACGCTTGCAGCAGCGCATGAACGAGCGGCTGCGCGGCATGGGCGGCGGCCACGGTTCCACGCCGCCGCGGATGTTCGACCGGCTGGAAGAACGCGTATCCGACATGGAGATGACTGCGCGCACGCTGCGCGAGGTGCGCGGCCAAACCCGCGACGCGCTGCTGTCGGTAGGCAATGCCGCATCGCAAGCGCTGGAGAGTGAAATGGCCAAACTAAAATCTAAATTGCAGCAGGAGGGCTGGATGCGATAATGACCAGAATCTACCGTTCACGCACCGACCGTAAAGTAGCCGGCCTCTGCGGCGGGTTATCCGATACGTTAGGGATCGATTCCAATATACTGCGTTTGATTGTTGTCGTGACTACCTTTTTCTCGGCCGGAGTGGTGATTCCACTGTACTTCCTGGCGACGTTGGTTATTCCGACGGAGCCGTATCCGGATGGCACTTACGGGCCGAGAGGCTACGGAGGCGCGGGCCGCTGGAACGGCGGCGAGGCTGAGTGGGGCGGACGTTTCGACGGATCGCGCAGACATCACGGCAGAGACCGCGGAAGACATCATGGACAGGAAGGCCATTACGATCAAGCCGGCAGCGGCTATCAAGGCGGACAAGCGCAAGGGCAGCAGGCCGGTTCAAATCTGGACGATATGATGAAAGACATCGAGAAGAAGGCTATGTGGAAAGAAATCGAAGAACTGCGGGCTAAGGTGGCCAATTACGAAAAACAACAACAATCCAAAGGAGATGTTTAATGATGGGAGTATTTTCTAGAATTAAAGATATGACGAAGGCTTCGATGCATGAGCTGCTGGATAAAGTGGAAGACCCGATCATTATGCTGAATCAATATCTTCGCGATATGGAAGAGGAGATCGCCCAGGCCGAGGTGACGGTAGCCCGTCAAATCGCCAACGAGCGCAAAGTGAAAGAGCGCTGGGATGAAGCGGTTCGCCTGACGTCGCAGCGCGAAGAGCAAGCGAAGGAAGCGCTGAAAAGCGGCCAAGAAGCGACAGCCCGTCAGGCGCTGGAGCAAAAGCTGTACTACGAAGGCAAAGCGGTCGAATATGCGGAGATGCACGCCCAGTCGAAAGCGCAGGCGGAAGAGCTGGTACAGCAGCTGCATGAGATGAAGGATGCTTTTTATCAAATGCGCAACAAACGCAGCGAATTGATCTCTCGCGCTCAGCTGGCCAAGGCTAAAAAGCAAATGGCCGAAGTGACCTCAAGCAACGTCATCGAAGGCGGCAATGCCGTCAAAGGCTTCCGCCGGATGGAAGACAAAATTTTATCGCTGGAGGTCGAGGCGGAAATAGCCCGCAAGCCTTATGTAGGCACCTCTTATGCCGGATCGGCATTCGGCGGGCAGGGTGCAGCCGGTTATGCGTCGGCGGACCCGGCCAAGCAGCAAAAGGTGGACGATCAGCTGCAGCTTCTGAAAGAAAAGCTGAGCGCCGAACAGTCCCAATAAGCAGGGCCGCCGGATAAAATCCGCTTTGAGGCCATAGTAAATTATGATATGCTAGGAAAGGCAAAAAGCCATAGGGCAGGCAAGGCCGCCGCTATGGCTTTTAGCTCCTATGGCAAAGCGACCCGAGAATCGGCATAAGAAGGGAGGCAGCACGGATGAAGAGAAACTGGAGACATCGAAACAATAACCGGAACGTGGCTCTAATCTTGATTGGAGTGGGCATTTATCTGCTCTTCAACAACCACTTCGGTTTTTTCACCGTGATGGCCCTTCTGTTTATTCTTTTCGGCATTAATAAAATCCGTTCGGCTTCGATACGCAAAGGCTATATTTTTATCGGAATCGGGCTGGTCATTCTGATCGGAGGGAATCTCTCTCTCCTGCTGTCTGTCGTGCTGATTTCTTTAGGATATTTCTATATACGCTCCAGACAATTGCAGCGGGACGACAAATATGTCCGCAAGCAGTCGCTGATCGATAGCATTCGCTGGGGCAGAGAACCATGGGTGCTGCGCAGCAGCTCGATCTGGAACGTGCTCGGCGAGCTGCAGATCGACTTGACGTACGCGATTCCCGAACAGCCGGAAACGACGATCGTGCTGCAGGGCGTTATCGCCGATGTAGACATTATCGTGCCGGAGGATATGGGGCTTTCGGTCACGGCTTGGGTGCTGTTCGGACAATCCGATATCGGTCCCAATAAAGAAGCGGGAGTGTTCAATAAAACCGTTTGGCAATCGGCCAACTATGAAACGGCGGATACGCGGGTCGAGCTGCTGATCACCTATGTTGTAGCCGACATTGATATCAAAGTGGTGTAATGAAGCGCGTTGGCATAATCTGAGAATCCCCGCAGAGGTTTTCTCGACATTACGGGAGGATTGCAATCGATGGAAGGGCACGATAAAAGACTGACCAACATGATATGGCGAAGCATGGGCGAGTCCATTGTACTCAGCCTTCTTTTGTTTGGCGTCATCGTGTACTTCCTGAATTCCAACGGATTTATCAAGGAATTTGCGACTTGGCAGGAAGGGGTCAAGCTCAGCCTGACGCTGATCGTCATCGTCACCGTGATCGGCGGCACCTACGGACTGTGGAGCAGCAGCAAGACGAAGCGGCGGCTGGAGCTGCTCCGCGAGGTTATGATTTCATTGGAAAAAGGCAATCTTAGCCGTAAGGTGCCCCCGATCGGGGAAGACGAAATCGGCCGGCTCGGCGAGCAATTGAACCAGATTACGAAGAAGTGGGAAGATCAGGTCAGTTCTTTGCAGCGACTGTCGAACAATAACGCCCAGCTTGCGCAAAAGGCGAAATATTCGGCGATCGTAGAGGAGCGGCAGCGGCTTGCCAGAGAGCTCCATGACGCCGTCAGCCAGCAGCTGTTCGCGATCTCGATGACGGCGACGGCGGTCGGCCGGACGCTGGACAAAGATTTCGACAAGACGCTCTTTGAGAAGGCGAAGCGGCAAATTCATCTGATCGAAGAGATGGCTTCGGTGGCGCAGTCGGAGATGCGCGCGCTGCTGCTGCATCTGCGGCCGGTGCATCTGGAGGGCAAGCGGCTGGCCGAAGGGCTGCTTGAGCTGATGCAGGAGCTTATGGCCAAGGTGCCTATGGAGATGGCCTGGGAGCTGGACGAAAACATCCGCCTGCCGAAAGGCATTGAGGATCATTTGTTCCGCATCGTGCAGGAGGCGATGTCCAATGCGCTCCGGCATTCGAAGGCGACGAAGCTGGAGGTGCGGCTGACGCAGCCGGCCAGCGACGGCATCCGGCTCTTGATCCGCGACAACGGCGTAGGCTTCGATATGGATGCGAAGAAGCACGCTTCTTACGGCATAGTCACGATGAGGGAGCGGGTTAATGAGATCGGCGGTTCATTGAACCTGATTACGGCGCCGGGCAAAGGGACCCGGATCGACATTCGCGTGCCGATAATGGCGGAAGGAGGAGATTGGCTTGGAGAACGAGACAGTGATTAAGGTGCTGCTGGTCGACGATCATGAGATGGTGAGAATCGGATTGGCTGCCGTTCTGAGCACGGAGGAGGACATTGAGGTGGTAGGCGAGGCCAGCAACGGGGCCGAAGGCATCCGGCTGGCGCAGGAATACCGGCCTGATGTCGTCTTGATGGATCTCGTAATGGAAGGCATGGACGGGATCGAAACGACGCGCAAGCTGCTGCAGCTGTATCCCGAATGCAAGGTCATCGTGCTGACGAGCTTTTTGGATGATGAGAAAATGTACCCGGTCATTGAAGCCGGCGCGTTCAGCTACCTGCTGAAAACGTCGCGCGCGGCGGAAATCGCGCAGGCGATACGCGCCGCCGTGAAAGGGCAGTCGATTCTCGAATCGCAGGTCGCCTCGAAGATTATGAACCGCTTCCGCCAACCGAAGCCGGCGGCTCCTGCGCACGAGGAGCTAACCGAGCGCGAGATGGAGGTGCTCAGGCTGATTGCTTCAGGCAAGTCGAATCAGGATGTGGCCGACGAGCTGTTCATCGGGGTGAAGACGGTCAAATTTCACGTTACGAACATATTGGCCAAGCTGGGGGTAGAGGATCGCACGCAGGCGGCCATCTACGCCTTCAAGAACGGTCTGGTTGAATAAGCGCCGGTTTCCAACGCCCTTTCCTTACCGATTGCGCCGGGAGCCGCCGCTGCATCTTCAATGAACTAACGAACGAACGGACTCATCGCGGATGAGTCTTTTTCAATATAACGGCAGCTTCTCTTCATGGAAGCGTTTTCTTTGTCGACAACTAGAAAGGGAGCCGCTTGTCGAACAACCCAGGAGTCGATCCTCAAGGGTTGGATTTGTCGAAGGCTTCGGGAGAAACATGAATATCTTCGACAAGGCTGCCGCTTATCGCAGAAGGCGGCAGGGCCGAATCGACACAAAATCGTCTTCGAATTGGTGTGAATGATGCGCAGCCTGCGGGCGATTGAGGTTCCCGTCAAGAAGTCGGTCTATATTGGCGTCCACTGACGGCGATAGATTAAGGAATTTGACGCCAGAGCGCGCTCCTGCGCTTCAAAGCCAGATCTTTGTCGGGAAACGGTCAACAAAAAGCGATTATTTCCAGGGAAATTGACAAAATAACCTGCGGCCCCGTTCTGTAATGAAGCTGCCGCCGTATCATTCTGCTGGCAATCCCGGTCGGGAGTGACCGGCAACAGGTTCAAGCGGGGGCCGATCTGCGCGTCGTTGAGCCGATTTGCCAGGCGCTGAAGGACGTACGCAAGCCGTTCGTAATTATGGGTGGCTTTTCGCCTGTACACCTTGCACTGATCTCGGATCTCGAATAGGGTCCAAAACCGAGCCCCCCTTGCCGGCAATCGTTCGCGAAGGGTGTTTTGCTTGCTGTGAACATCAGTCAAGGGGCAACTAAAGAAAAAATTTCAGAAATAGCGCAAGAAATCGGCACGTTGTTTCGTCTATATAATGTAGAAGTAAATGTAGAAGCGATGCGGAACAAAGTAATTTATCACATGGGAAAAATGATCTTTTATTAAAGCGTTAGCGTAGTAAAGAAAATTTCCTGTTGGCGATAAAACTGCCGTTAAACGCAGTCGAGCATCTTTGAACAAACGTGGAAGCGACGGGCTGACAGGTTGTTCGTCAAGGGGGAGGGAATATGTACGCAAATGCACACGTCGCTACGCGGCCTGGCGGACTCACGCGGAACGCAAACGAAAAAGCGGCGCTTCTTCGAACGTACGAAGAGTATTGCTATCAGGTGACGTTCTATATGCTGAGGGATGAGCGGCAAGCGCTGGAGGCCGCCGAGCAGACGCTCGCCGCACTGTTCCTATGCAAGGAATGGCGCGGGCTTACCCATTCCTTGCGCATGGAGCGTATCAAGCGCATAGCGATGCTGCAGGCGCTCGAATGCAGGAAGAGGCTGCTGGCTGCAAGCGTTATAAATAACGGTTAAGCAGCAGACCCGCAAGCGGAACGGGCAGATAAGCCTGCGGCTTCCCCCCGTCCCAACGATTAAATCCATAATGCGCGAAGGAACGCAGCGTCGGCGCATTCGGGTCCAGAAGCCGTCCAGGCGGCCGCGAAAGCAGCTGCCCTGCGGCTGCCGATAAGGCGGCTGCGAGTCCCTCTGCATCGGCGCAGCAAGCGGCGGTGAGGGGGGCAGCTGCTGCGACCGAAGCGGAGGCGGAGGTATCCGCATTGCCGGCTCCAAAGCTGCCGCTTGGAGGCTGCAGCGCTCCGGAATCATCATCCGGCTGAGCCGTTCTGCGCCGCAGCGAAAGGCCGCTGAGCGCCTCCGACGCGGCGCCGGCGTCCAGCCATGGCGAAGCGGCGGTAACCGCAGCTTGCAATTGCTTGCAGCTCTCCTTCAGCCGTTCTGCGCCATGCGCGGCTGCAAGCCCCTCCTCCCGCTCTTGGAGAGGGGCGGCTTGGGTGCCGGATGAATGAGCGGTCTCATCCGAATCGGCTTCCGTTGCGGCGGAGCGGGCATCGGCCAGATCCTTAGCTTGCCGGGCGGCGAAGATCACTTCCGCCAAATGCCGGGCCGCAGCGTAAGCTTGCGGCTCGAAGGCGGTTGCGCGGTCGGCGGCGGGAGTGTCCGCAGGCCGGGGACGGATGACGGAACGGACGGCTCCGGCCTGCCTTCGTCCGTAATCGTCATGATGCTGCCATAACGCGTTGGTCCGGTATGTACGGGTCACTTGAGCGATACTCATGATCATGCTGCGTCACCTCGCCTTTCTTCGTTAAATAAGCCTGTGCTTTCAGTATACAGCCGGAAGCCTTTTCCGTAAATTGGATCTTGACGTCCGAAGTGCTTGTCCTGTATGATAGTTAATTAACTTTCCTAAAAGGGGCATGCATCATGGAATGGGTACAAACGGCCGTTATTGCGGCTGTCATTATCGTCAGCGTGCTGTTCTTAGCCTTTGTCGGTAAAAAATATTTAAAATAATAGCAGAGCGCGCGATCGCTTCATACGATAAAGCAGAGTCTTTATCCAAGGAGGCGACGCCAGTTGATTCGCAAACGGATTCCGCGTCAGGACGATAGAATCATTTTGGAGTTGGTGGATCGGCTCCTGGTCCCTTTTGCAAGAAAGACCCAGCCCGATATTCGTATCGATCTTCGAGCGATTCGGGAACGGTTGAAGGATTGCAGCACGTTCGTTTCCGCATCGGGCGGCCGGGCGGCCAACGGATTTATTGCGCTTAGAAAGCAGCGCGAGGCCATGTACGTCGACATGCTTGCCGTGAGTCCCCGCGCCCAAGGCAAAGGGATAGGTTCGAGATTGCTGGAGCACGCGGAGCGACAGGCTCTGCTGGCGGGGCGAAGCGAGGTGAGGCTCTGGGTCGACGATGTCAACGCCAAGGCGCAAAGCTTTTATACTTCACGGCATTATATACCCATTCAATATAACGAAACGATTCGCTGTTATTTAATGTCCAAACAGCTTGAATAGTTGCAAAGAGCCAAGGGCCGTCAGTCGCGTCGGTCGGAGGCTCTTTTTTTGCATATGATCCGGTCCGGGACGGAATGATACGGGAAGAGAAGGGAGCCGCCGCGGCGGTATTCGCAGCGGTCCCTCGAAGACCCCTGCCCCGGTTTCCCGAATGTTTGGTCCGGAGAGTCGATAGGGGATGGAGCAGCGAGCGGAAAGCTTTAGATGAGCAGGAACAAGAGAGCAATCAGCGAGAGATCAATTGCGAACTCTCCTCCGAATCCCGGTCCAAATCCTGGTCCAAATCCCGGTCCAAATCCCGGTCCGAATCCTGGTCCCGCCACTGCTTTTACTTTGGCGGCAGATTTGCCCCTTACTTTGGCCTTCTTGGATTTCAGAGAAGCTTTCGTGGCCTGAAGGTCCTCGGCCGCTACCGCATTTTCCGCGTAATTAATTCTGCTGTTCAGGATCAGCTTGTCGGTCTCGTGCCTGCTCAATATGGCTACCAGTTCACTGCCGTCTCTTAGAACAATGAGAACCGGTTTGCCGTAATGCTCCCGGCAGGTTGGTTCGTCTATCGGATGAATACGCCTCATTGTTGCACCTCCGTCATAATTTCTACACTCCAGTCTATGCGCACAGCGCCGGGGCGATTGGTCGAATGCCCAGTGATATGAGCCTATTTTGTTGTATAAAGCGGCGGAGAAGCGGGGAAGCTTTTACGGATTTAGCAAGCTTCGTTCCGTTTTCGATCAGTCCAATCGACATTTTCTATACTAAATAAACGGGAAATTATTGAAACCTGCGGCTGTTTTCGTTATGCTAAAAGGGTTCGGACACAAATAAAGAAAAGCGTGAAAAAATACATATGAAAGAATGATGCCAATATGACCAATACTGTATTTTTCCTTTTCGGAGCTACGGGCGATCTCGCCCGCCGCAAGCTGTATCCTGCGATTTACAGCCTTTACCGCGAACGTAAGCTGGGTGACCGCTTCGCCGTCATCGGCTTGGCGCGCCGCCCCAAATCAAGCGAGCAATTCCGGGAGGATGTGCTCGAATCCATCAAAGAATTTGCGCGCTACAATGTGACGAAGGACGAGCAGTGGGCATCCTTTGCAGAGCATTTTGAATATATGCCCCTTGATATTAACAATACGGAAGCTTTTCGCGAGCTGAAAACCGTCGCCGACCGTCTGGACGATAAGTTCGATGTCGGAGGAAACCGGCTGTTCTATTTGGCATTGGCTCCGGAACTGTTCGGCAGCGTGTCGCATCATCTGCAGGCCGGAGGCTTGCTGGAGACGCCGGGCTGGGCCCGTCTGGTCATCGAGAAGCCGTTCGGCTACGACCTGCCGTCCGCAGAGAAGCTGAACGCCGAAATCCGCCAAGTTTTCGAAGAGAAGGATATTTACCGGATCGACCATTATCTCGGCAAGGAAATGGTACAGAACATTAACGTCGTCCGGTTCGCGAACGCGTTCTTCGAGCCGTTATGGAACAACAAGTACATTGCGAACATCCAGATTACGCTGAGCGAAACCGTCGGCGTCGAGGAACGAGGAGGATATTACGATCATTCCGGCGCGCTCCGCGATATGGGGCAGAACCATATGCTGCAGATGCTGGCTATGATGGCGATGGAGCCGCCGAGCCGTCTGTCTCCCGAAGACATTCGCGACGAGAAGGTCAAAGTATTCCGTTCCTTGAGGGGATTCCAAAGCGCTGCCGAAGCTAGAGCCAATACGGTGCGCGGGCAGTATGCCGCCGGCAATCTGAAGGGTAAACCCGTTGTAGGCTACCGCGAAGAAGATTCGGTCAATCCGGAATCGACGACGGAGACGTATTTCGCGGCGCGCGTATTCGTAGACAATTTCCGTTGGGCCGGCGTGCCGTTCTACATCCGCACGGGCAAACGTCTCCCGGTTAAAACCACGGAAGTCGTGGTGGAATTCAAGAACGTGCCGAACAACGTCTATTTGTCCAAGAAGCATAAGCTGGAACCGAATTTGCTCGTATTCCGGGTGAATCCGATGGAAGGCATCTATTTCAAGATGAACGGCAAGCAGCCCGGTTCCGAAGGTGCGATCGTACCTGTGGCGATGGATTTTTGCCAAAGCTGCCAGGTCGGGTTGAACACGCCGGAAGCTTACGAGCGGCTTCTGCACGATGCGGCCCGCGGCGATTCGACCTACTTCACCCGATGGGATGAAGTGGCGCTGGCATGGAAGTATGTGGACAAAATCGCCGCCGCATGGGGCGAGCGCACGGATAACCTGAACTTGTACCAAGCCGGCACATGGGGACCGGATCAGGCGCAGCAGCTTTTATCGGAAGACGGATTCAAATGGTGGCCTGTGAACGGTCAAGACGAAGGCGAAGTGGCCTGGGAGTTTACGAAGCGGTAAAGAAGCGATAAATTAGTGGGATCGATATCCAGCGGGCCGTACTTGTTACCGGGTACGGGCCCTTTCTTTTTGCCATCCGAAAATATGTGCAGACAGCCGAATAAAACGCTATAATAGAGAAACCAATCGTAAGGCAATCGATACGAGAGAGACGGATTCATATTATTTGGGGGGTTATCGTAAATCATGTCGCGTCGGGCTTTTATTCGCTGGATGCTTGGTTTGTTGATCCTTATTGGCGCCGCGCTTACCGGTTTGTTCAAGCTGCTTCAGAAGTCTGCAGGCGAACAGCAGACCGCGAATGCAAGCGGAGATCCGGATCTGTCGCTGGCTAGGCAGGAGCCGCCTGCTCCGAAGCCTGCGCCGGAGGACGAGAAGGAGCCGTTATTTTCCTTTATGATCTTAAGCGATCTCCATATTTCGGTATACGATCAAAATACGATTAAGCACATGAAAGAAGCGCTGGAGGACATCAAGCATTTCGAGTCGCCGATCGATTCCTTAATTATAACGGGCGATATGACCGATTTCGGAGGAGACGACGGGTACAAGGAGCTGCATAAGCTGTTATCCGCCTATAAGCTTCCTCCGCTCTATGCGAACATGGGCAATCATGATTATTACGATATATGGGTCGATAAGAAAGGCGCTTTCAATAAAGACACGATGCCGAACGGAAAAACCGATTGGCAGGCCCGCGAAAGGTTTCAGAAATTTTTTAATGTGGATAAAATATATAATGCGGCTACTATTAACGGCTTCCCGCTCATATTGCTGTCGCAGGAGTGCTATGTCCAAGAGAAGCCTGAAGTTGGAGAAGGCGCTTGGTATTCCGACGAACAGCTTGATTGGTTCAAGAACAAGCTGGCCGAACATAAGGACGGAAAGCCTATTTTCGTTATGACGCATCAACCGCTGCCGCCGATCGGCTCGGACGGTGGAACCCACCAGCTTATTCCCGCGAAGAAGTTCAGAGAAATCTTGAAACCGTACCCCAATGTGTTTGTTTTTTGCGGGCATCGTCATCAGGATTTTCAGAACGGATCGGAGCATTATGTAAAAGAAACGTTCCATTACTTCCATAACTCCTCTGTAGGACGGGTATTGAACCGCAGCTATCAGAATGCATCC
Organism: Paenibacillus doosanensis; assembly: GCF_025060755.1. Classification (GTDB taxonomy): domain Bacteria; phylum Bacillota; class Bacilli; order Paenibacillales; family NBRC-103111; genus Paenibacillus_S; species Paenibacillus_S doosanensis. Next base: position 70,968 of record NZ_JANYUY010000021.1, on the reverse strand, counting down.
AAAGAAAAATCGCAAGGATTGTATGTGCAGGTATATAAAGACAGAGTGACCGTACGCGGCAGAGAATTCAGCAACCGCACGTGGCTGAAGGAAGCGGACTGGAGCTTGAAGCTAACTTAATATAGGGAAGGAATTACGAATCTGATGAGTATGGATACGAAGCAAAAAATGAATGAAGAGGTGCAGAAACGCCGCACCTTCGCCATTATTTCCCACCCTGACGCGGGGAAAACGACGCTGACCGAGAAGCTGCTTCTCTTCGGCGGAGCGATTCGGCTGGCGGGGACGGTCAAAGGACGTAAAGCGAGCAAGCACGCGACCTCCGACTGGATGGAAATCGAGAAGCAAAGAGGGATCTCGGTTACGTCGAGCGTTATGCAATTCGATTACGAAGGACACCGCGTCAACATTCTCGATACGCCGGGTCACCAAGACTTCTCCGAGGATACGTATCGTACGCTGACGGCTGCCGACAGCGCCGTGATGCTGATCGACTCCGCCAAAGGCGTCGAGGCCCAGACGAAGAAGCTGTTCCAGGTGTGCCGGATGCGCGGCATTCCGATTTTTACGTTTATCAACAAGCTGGACCGCGAAGGGCAAAATCCGTTCGACTTGCTCGAAGAGCTGGAGCAGGTGCTCGGCATCCGTTCGTATCCGATGAATTGGCCGATCGGCTCGGGCAAGCAGTTCCGCGGCGTGTACGATCGCAAGATGACGCAGGTGGAGCTGTTTCAGGGCGACGACCATAAAGAAATCCAAGTGCGCAAGGTGAGCGGTTACGAGGATCCGATCGTGAAGGAAATCGCCGGCGATTTCTTCTACGATCAGTTGGTGCAGGATCTGGAGCTGCTCGACGTGGCCGGAGACGAGTTCGACTTTGACAAGGTGGCGAGCGGCGAGCTGACGCCGGTCTTCTTTGGCAGCGCGATCAATAACTTCGGCGTGCAGACGTTCCTGGAAAATTTCCTCAAGCTGGCTCCGACACCGTCGCCGCGCGGCAGCAGCGCAGGGGAAATCGACCCGCTGAGCGATAAATTTTCCGGCTATATTTTCAAAATTCAGGCCAACATGAACCCGGCGCATCGGGACAGAATCGCTTTCCTGCGCATATGCTCGGGCAAATTCGAGCGCGGTATGTCCGTTAAGCACGTTCGCGCCGGCAAAGATATTAAGCTGTCCCAGCCGCAGCAGTTTCTCGCCCAGGACCGCGATATCGTCGAGGAAGCGTATCCCGGCGACATTATCGGTTTGTTCGACCCCGGCATCTTCCGGCTGGGAGATACGCTCAGTCAAATGGGCAACATCGAATTCAATGAGCTGCCGACCTTCTCTCCGGAGCTGTTCTGCAAGGTGACGGTCAAAAATGCGCTGAAGCATAAGCAGTTTCAAAAAGGCGTCGATCAGTTGACCGAAGAGGGCACGATTCAGGTGTTCCGGACGATCGGCTTCGACGATATGATTCTCGGCGTCGTCGGCCAGCTTCAATTCGAAGTGTTCGAATACCGCATGAAGGCGGAATACGGGGTCGATGTGATACTGCAAAGAATGAACTATCAGTTTGCCCGCTGGATCATAGACGAGCAGGTCGATCCTGGCAAGTTCCGGATCAATTCGCAGCTGGTTAAAGACAAGAACGACCATTATGTCGTTCTGTTCGAAAGCGAATATGCGATGCGGTCGGCGATGGAGAAGAATCCGACTGCGCAATTTTTAGAGAATGCTCCTTAAATGAATAAACCAATGACGACGGGAGTGTGAAGGAATGCAGCATATTGGACCGACTCTCGGAATAGCCCTGCTCGTAGGGCTGATGATATACCGCCGGACGAAAAGAACGATCGGCTTGCAAAAACTGGTCCGCTCCCGCCTCTTGTTCCGAACCGTGTTGTTCGCGATTATCGGGTGCGTGCTCCTGTATGCGGGCTTCCTGCATCCGGTCAATCTGATTGCCGCTGCTGCCGGCTTGATCTGCGGTCTTGTGCTTGCTTACTACGCCGTCAAGCATACGGAGTTCGAGCAGCGGGCCGACGGTTTGTATTATCGCACGCATCTATGGGTCAATATCGCGGTGCTTGTTCTTCTGGTCGGACGTATCGCCTACAGGGTTATGCAGATGAACGCTCAGGCGCCTATGGCCGCCCCTCCGATGGGAAATCCCATGGAAATGTACGGCAGAGACCCTCTGACCGTAGGCATATTTTTCGTGCTGGTTTCTTACTACATTCGTTTTTTTACGTTTTTGCTGCGCAAGGAAAAAGAACTCGGTTCCGCCTCGGTCTAACCTTGGAAAACGGCGAACCGTACATGATTTGAACACCCCCCATTCATATAAAATTGCGGTGAAAAAGAAGATGTGCCTGCGCATGCGCAGCCGTCGTTTTTACAGCATTTTTAGGATAGGGGGTGTTTGGCATGCGGCCGGGAAGGGGAGGGCTGCTGGCTGACGTAAATGGCACGGGGAACAGAATGCGGACGACCGAATTACGTAGAAAAAGTAGGTTGACGCCGTCTTTCTAGGCGGATGACGAAGGCCGCCGCCGCCGTCTATGCATACAATATTGTGATGAGGCAAAGAAAGGTGGTTCCCATGGGCAAAGTCAAATCCAAGCGGCACATTCTCAGCAAATGGAAAAAAACATGCGCGCTGATTCCGAATGCCCGAATCCGCCGCTTTATTCCCGATACGGAGAAAATGACGCGAGCTTCGTTAAAACAGATGCTTAGCCAGTTCCAAATGGTGTATATCAAGCCGGACGTAGGAACCTACGGCCATGGGGTTATGCGTGTCGAGATGGAGGCCGACCGGTCGCAATTGGTATACCGGTACCAGAGCGGCCTCGAAATCAAACGGTTTGCGACCTATGACGAGATGTACGATTCCATTAAAGAAAAGACGAAAAACCGTCTGTACCTCGTTCAAATGGGCATTCATTTGGCCCGGTACCGGAAGCGCCGCTTTGATATCCGGGTGATGGTTCAGCAGTCTCCCAGCAAGAAGTGGGAGACGACCGCGATGATCGGCAAGGTAGGCGATCCGAAAAAAGTAGTGACCAATATCCACAACGGCGGCACACCGACAGCGGTGGAAGCGGTCCTGAGCGCTTATTTGCCTAAAGACAAACAGCAAGAACTGATAGCTTATTTGAAGAGGCTGGGGACGCTTACGGCCAAGCAGCTTCATTCCAAATACCGCGGTATTAAAGAGATCGGGCTCGACGTGGCGCTGGATAAAAATATGAATCCGTGGCTGCTGGAAGTCAATACGCGCCCGGACCCGTATGTGTTCAACAAATTGAAAAATAAGAGCATGTACAGGAAGGTGTACCGCTATGCCAAAGCCTATGGAAGAGTGTAAGCCGGCTGCTATGCCCAGAGATAATCCCGTATGCTACCGAAATAGATACGGGATTATCGTTGGTTCGGTCAAATCGCGCGAAGGGCCAGGAGCTGCAACCTCGGGCCTAGGACGAGGACAGGCCTCTCTCCGATTGCGGCAAGGCGGACTGCCGCTCTTCTTTGGGCATCGAGACGATAAAGACCGAGCCCAGGCCGGGTGCGCTTTGCACTTCGATAGTCCCTTGATGCGCTTCGACAAGCTGCTTCACGATCGACAGTCCCAAGCCGGTCTCGCTGTTGCTTTTGGTCCGGGACGGGTCCGCCTTATAGAAACGTTCCCAAATTAGCGACAGCTCCTCGCTGGACATGCCCCGGCCGGTATCGGATATTTCGATTCTCGTCTCCGTATTCGTCTCGGACCCTTTCAAGCGGATGGAGCCGTATTGAGTGAATTGGATACTGTTTTTGACCAGATTAAGCAAAATTTGCGTCAGCCGGTCATAATCTCCGTAAACTTGCAAACCGGGCTCGCATTCGATAATGATTTGCAGATTTTTCTCCTCCACCAGCACTTCCAGCGATTCCGCGACGATCTCCATCAGTTCCCGAAGCGGCGTATGCTTCTTGGCCAGCGAGATCATGCCGCTCTCGATCTTCTCCATGTCGAGCAGCTCATTGATGAGCCGGATCAGACGGAACGTTTCTTTCTCGATAATGCCGTAATACCGGTACCTCTCTTCCTGTTCCGCGACCAGATCGTTCTTCAGCCCTTCAATAATGCCGCGAATCGAAGTCAGCGGCGTTCGCAGCTCATGGGTGACATCCATAATAAACTGCCGCCTGCGGTTCTCGTATTGCCCCAGCATATTGGATGAGGCTTCCAGCTGAGCGGCCATCGAATTGAAGTCCGCCGCCAGGTCGCCGAGCTCGTCCGTACGGTTTACGGGGAGGCGGGCGGCATAGTCCCCCGCGGCAATTTGCCGGGTAGCTTGACGCAGCGGCTGAATGCTTTTGCTTATATTGCGCGAGATGAGCAAGCTGACGAAAACGGCCAGCAAGAAGACGATCGCGATCATGAAGAGCAGGGCGTCATAGAACGTCTGCAGCGTCTCCTTATAGCCTTCAAGCGGCGAAAATATAAACAAGTGCATATCGCCCTTTTCGCTGCGGGGCTTGATCGTTTTGCCCAGCACGACCAGCGGCTCGGGGATATTCCGGCTGACGATGAAGCTCTCGTTGTTCTGAATGGAAGAAATTCGCGCGCGAAGACTGTCCAGAAACGGCTTGCCCAGCAGCGCCGCCGGCATATTCGGATCGCTGAAGAGAACTTCCCCCGTCTTGTTGAAAAGAATAAACGAAATTTTGCGCTCATTGAGCAGGTTGCGGTAATTTTGCACCTGCGGTCCGGAGTTTTCTTCGTCCTTGGACAGCAGTTTGGAGACGACCTTCGCCGAATTGTTCAGCTCCTGCGTTACCGAATCGTACACCTGCTGCTTGACGTAATAGGCGAAGCCCATGCTGAGCAGGGCGAGTATGAGCAGCGAAACGATGAGGTGGCTTAGAGCAAGCCGCTGGAAAAAGGTAAAACGGTATTTGATCTTGGGCATGCTACTCCTCCAGCTTATAGCCTACGCCCCATACCGTGACGATCAACGGGCATTCCTGAGTCGAAATTTTATTGCGCAGCCGCTTAATATGTACGTCGACCGTGCGCTCTTCTCCGATGTAATCGTAGCCCCAGATGCTCTCAAGCAGCTGTTCCCGGGTGAACACCTTCTTCGGGTAGCGGACGAACAGACAGAGCAGTTCGAACTCCTTCGGGGTCAAATTCGTAATTTCCTGACCTTGAATGACCGCCGTACGGGATTCCAGCTGAATCGTAATCGATTTATGCTTAAGCACGCTGAAGCGGTCCGATTCTTCTACCGCCGCGGCGGTTTCTCGTGCTTCCGACGAGGTCCCGATCCGGTAACGGCGCAGCACCGCTTTCATCCGGGCGATCAGCTCCATCGGACTGAACGGCTTGGTGACATAATCGTCGGCTCCAAGCTCTAGCCCTTGAATCCGATCCTGCTCGCGGTCGCGGGCGGTAAGCAGGATGACGGGCGTCTCGCGGGTTTGACGCAGATCCTTGCACAGGCTGACGCCATCCTTTCCCGGAAGCATCCAATCGAGAATAATGAAATCCCAGGGCTCTCCGTCGATACGCTGCTGTGCCGTAAGCCCATCGTGTACGAAGGTCGTGTCGTACCGCTCTTTTTGAAAAAACAGCTGCAGCATTTCGCAAACGGACGTATCGTCCTCGGCCACAAGCAGCTTCATTCGCAAACACTCCTTGAACGAATAATGTGAAAGCGGGTGATTCTAATTCGCCCGCGGCTACTAACAGCATAGACGCTTGTCAGCATAATATCAATACCACTATCATTATAGGAATAAGGTCAAAATACCCGATTGACAGATAGGCGTTCGCATGAGAAAATGTACGCGTGTACATTTTGCTTTGATTTGGAAAAGGAGGGAGCGCATATTGTAACGAGGAAGGAAGTGGCTGAGTTAGCGCGCGTATCCGAAGCTACCGTCTCCAGAGTATTCAACGGCATAGGGCCGATGAAGGAGGAAACGAAGCTGCGGGTGCTGGAAGCAGCCAAGACACTCAACTATCATCCCAACGCGATTGCTCAGAGCTTTGCCCGCCGCCGCAGCGGCAATTTGGGCGTAGTTCTTCCATACGTTCCTAAAGTTCATTTATTCTCGACGTATTTTTTCTCGGAAATTTTGAGCGGCATCGGTTCGAAAGTGCGGGAGAAGGGATACGACCTGCTGCTGATGCTCCGCACCATGGAGGAAGAAAGCGATTACAGCGATATTTTTCGCTCACAGAAGGTCGATGCCTGTATTATTCTCGGCGCCGGCGATACGCCGCGGGAGCGGGACCAGCTGAAACGGCTGCAGGAGGCGGGACACCCGTTCTGCTTGGTTAATCAGCATTTCCCGGGCGAACGCTTCAACGAAGTGGATGCCGATCACGAGGCCGGCAGCTACATGGCGGTGCGGCATTTGCTTCAAAAAGGATACCGCCGGATCGCATTCCTGAACGGATCGCCTCAGTTCTCCAGCAGCGGCGATCGGCGCAAGGGCTATGAGAGGGCGATGCGCGAAGCGGGCATCGAGCCTGCGGGGTACCCTCATTGGTATTATGAGGGCAATTACAGCCGGACGAGCGGCTACCGCGCAGCGGCCCGCATCTACGAACATCGGGAGGAAATCGATGCCGTTTTTTCCGCGAATGACCGGATGGCGACCGGGCTGATGCAGGGATTGCGCGAGTTCGGCTGGGAAGCCGGGCGGGATATCGCGATCATCGGCTGCGACAATTCCGATGCGGCGCGCGTTACCGATCCGCCGCTGACCAGCGTCGGCGTCCCATTCTATGAGATGGGGAGCCTGGCCGCCGATCGGCTGCTGTCGCTCGTGCTGCAGGAAGGCGAACCGTTTCAATTGAAGCTGGGTACGCAATTGGTCGTCCGGCAGTCGTGCTCCAAACGGTAAGTCCAACCGGTAAACGAATCAAATCGAATGAAATGAAATTCATTTTCATGAACGGGAGGAACGGGAATGAAGCAGTTCAATATCGGGATGATCGGTTATAAATTTATGGGCAAGGCGCACAGCCATGCTTACCGCGATTTGCATATGTTTTTTCCGAAATCGGCCCGGCCGGTTATGAAGCTGATCTGCGGGCGCGACGAAGCGGGCGTCGCCCAGGCCGCCGAGCAATTCGGCTGGGAAGGCTACGTCACCGATTGGCGCGAGCTGGTGCAGCGCAGCGATATCGATCTGATCGACATCAACGCGCCGAGCGACGCGCATAAGGATATCGCGCTTGCCGCCGCCAAAGCTGGCAAGCACTTGTTCTGCGAGAAGCCGCTCGCGCTGACGCTGGCCGACTCGCGCGAGATGCTGCAAGCGGCGGAGGATGCGGGCGTGAAGCATATGGTCGGCTTCAATTACCGCTTCGCTCCGGCCGTGCAGCTGGCGAAGAAGCTGCTCGACGAAGGACGGCTCGGGCAAATTTATCACTTCCGCGCCTGGTTTCTGCAGGACTGGATCGTCGATCCGGATTTTCCGCTCGTCTGGCGGCTGCAGAAGGAAATCGCCGGCTCCGGCTCTCACGGCGATCTGGGCGCGCATCTGATTGATCTTGCGCATTATTTGGTCGGCGGGATGAGCGAAGTGATCGGGATGAGCGAGACGTTCGTCAAGGAGCGGCCGCTGCCGACGACGATGACGGGGCTTAGCGCCAAAGGCAGCAAGGATGCGCCGCGCGGGCCGGTGACGGTCGACGATGCTACGCTGTTCATGAGCCGGTTCGCGAACGGAGCGCTCGGCAGCTTCGAGGCGACGCGCTTCGCTCCGGGTCACCGCTGCACGAACGCTTTCGAAATCAACGGCTCCAAAGGCAGCGTCAAATTCGACTTCGAGCGGATGAACGAGCTGCAGGTATATTTTACCGATGATGCCGATGACGTACAGGGCTTCCGGCGCGTGCTCGCGACCGACGCGGCTCATGCCTACATGGACGCCTGGTGGCCTGCCGGTCATACGATCGGCTATGAGCATACGTTCGTGCACGAAGTTGTGGAGCTGATGCAGGCGCTGGAGGAAGACCGCCAGCCGGTTCCGAATTTCGTGGACGGTGTCAAATGCCAGGAAGTGCTGGAAGCGGTGGAACGCTCGATTGAAGAGCGCCGCTGGGTTAAAATCGAGGAAGTGTAAAGGAGCGTGCTGACGATGAAAAAAGCATTGATCGTACAAGGCGGATGGCAGGGGCATCAGCCGAAGGAAGTGTCCGAGATTTTCCGAGGACTGCTGGAGGAAGCGGGCTTCGAAGCGGAGGTATCGGATACGCTGGAAGCGTTCGCCGACGCCGGGAAGCTGCGCGGGCTCGATCTGATCGTACCGGCATGGACGATGGGGGAAATTACCAAGGATCTGGTCAAGAACGTGTCTGAGGCCGTGCAGAGCGGCGTAGGCATCGCCGGATGCCACGGCGGGATGTGCGATGCGTTCCGCAATAACGTCGACTGGCAGTTTATGACCGGCGGACAATGGGTCGCCCATCCGGGCAACGACGGCGTGGAATATGTCGTCAACATCAAGCACAGCTCGAGCCCCCTTGTCGAAGGAATCGAAGATTTCACCGTCAAGAGCGAGCAATATTATTTGCACGTCGATCCGGCCGTAGAGGTGCTGGCTACGACTCGTTTCCCTGTCGTTCAGGGTCCGCACTCGCTCAATAAAGCGGTCGACATGCCGGTAATCTGGACGAAGCGCTGGGGCGTCGGCCGCGTATTCTACTGCTCGCTCGGACATCAGGCGAACATAGTAGAAATGCCGCAAGTGAAGGAAATTATGCGCCGCGGTCTGCTGTGGGCGGCCGAAGGCAAATTGGCGGCAGCCCGGGATGCGGGAGCCTTCGCGACAGGCGCAGCCTATACGGGAATGGGAGACAGCAACTAACCGGCTGCGGCAGTGACGTTTGTTAGAGCATAGCCAGCATTTGGGACGATTCAATAAGGGCCTATAACAAGAGGAGGAAGCGGCAGGATATGGAGAAGGTTAGAATAGGTATCGTGGGCTGCGGCAAAATCAGCGGCATTTATTTCAAAAACTGCGGCTCGTTCGCTGCGCTGGAGGTTGCGGCTTGCGCTGATTTGAATGTGGACCGCGCCAGAGCGAGCGCTGAAGAATACGGCATTCCGAAAGCCTGCTCGGTTCAGGAACTGCTCGCCGACCCGCAAATCGATCTGGTCATTAATTTGACGATTCCCGCCGCTCACGCCGAAGTCTGCTTGCAGGCTCTGGAAGCGGGCAAGCACGTATATGTAGAGAAGCCGCTTGCAGTAACGCGCGAAGAAGGTAAGCGCATACTTGATACGGCGCGCAGCAAAGGACTGCTGGTCGGCAGCGCGCCGGATACGTTCCTCGGCGGCGGGATTCAAACCTGCATCAAGCTGATTCGGGACGGCTGGATCGGTACGCCCGTAGCCGCATCCGCTTTCATGATCGGCCGCGGTCATGAGCATTGGCATCCCGATCCGGAATTTTATTATGCGCCAGGCGGCGGTCCGATGTTCGATATGGGCCCTTACTATTTGACGGCTCTGGTCGCTATGCTCGGACCTATGCAGAGAGTGACCGGGTCGGCCAAAATTTCGTATCCCGAGCGCACGATTACGAGCCAGCCCAAATTCGGCCAGACCATTCAGGTGCAGACGCCGACTCATGTCGCAGGGGTTATCGATTTCCACGGCGGAGCTATCGGCACGATCATCACCAGCTTCGATGCGTTCGGCGGATCGCAGTTGCCGCGGATCGAAATTTACGGCAGCCAAGGCACGCTGAGCGTGCCGGACCCGAATACGTTCGGCGGTCCGGTTCTGCTGCGCCGGGCTGACGCCAAGGAATTCAGCGAAATTCCGCTGACGCACGGATATACAGACAACAGCCGAGGACTCGGCGTTCTGGATATGGCTTACGCCATTCGGGGGGGCCGAAAGAACCGGGCTAACGGCGAGCTGGCTTATCATGTGCTGGAAGCGATGCACGGATTCCATGATGCCTCAGCCGAAGGCAAGCATTATACGATGCAAAGCAGCTGCGATACACCTGAGCCGATGCCGTCCGGTTTAGTGAAAGGTGTTCTGGATTAATTATGCCTTTTTAGAAAATGCCGTGCCTGCCAAGCTCCCACTGAATGGGAACTGGCGTGTGCACGGCATTTTTTCCCGTTTAGAAACGGGCGCATATGACTGCCGAGCTTTGCTCGCCCGCGCAGCTTGAAGGGATTTTCGCTAGTCCTTAAGCCAAATGCTCTTTTAATGTGGAAACAAGCTGCGATTGTGTGTCGGGATTGCTATGCTGCCAAATAATCTCGAATAGCACGCCCAAGCCAGGAAGCACCTGCTCCTGTCCTCCCATGGAATCCTCGATCACCTCGAAAAGCTCCTCATTGCTTTTGTCCGTAACGCGTTGGATGATAGCCTGTCTCAGGTTTAAATTCATGGAAATGTCCTCGCCTTTCATCACATGGATTTACCCGCTTACTATGCTCCAAAACAGCCTGATTCATGCCTTCGATAGGCGGCAGCATTTTATGGTATAATATGAAGAAGCGCTTTATGGCTTACACTTTCACCACATAGGAACTTTAAAATTTATTGAACCGTCAACCTTGCGCGGGAATTTTTCCTATTGGCAAGTCTATTTCTGGACAAACCGGGCAGCGGCGACGTGATGGCTTATAAGCAAGTACATATACTCACGGTTAAGGGGATGTTTCCATGAAAAAGCAGTTCGCCGTTATCGGAATGGGGCGTTTCGGTTCGAGTGTAGCTAGGACGTTGGCCGATCTCGGTTACGAAGTATTGGCGATTGACGCCAGCGAGCAGAGAACGCAGGAAATATCGGCTATCGTCACTCACGTCGTTCAGGCCGATTCTACGGATGAAGAAGCGCTTCGTTCGCTGGGGCTGCGCAATTTCGACGTCGTAATCGTGGCTATTGGCCAGGACATTCAATCGAGTATACTGACAACGATTATTTTGAAGGAAATCGGCGTGCCGAAAATCGTCGTGAAAGCGCAAAACGAGCTGCATGGCAAGGTCGTCAAAAAAATCGGCGCCGACAAGGTCATCTATCCCGAGCGCGATATGGGCCAGCGGGTCGCTCATCATCTGATCTCTTCCAATATTCTTGACTATATCGAATTATCCGATGCTTACAGTATCATCGAAGTACAGGCGTCGCGGAATTTAATCGGCAAAAATTTGCGCCAGCTCGATATTCGCGCCAAATACGGCTGCAACGTCATCGCCATCAAGATGGGAGCGCGTATGAATATCGCACCCAATGCTGAAGATTTGATCACGGAAAACGATACGCTGGTGATCGTAGGAAAAAACGAAGATTTGAACCAATTCGAAAAAACATTTGCGGAGTAGAGACTGGCTATGACTTTATTGGAATCATCCATTACGTCCGTTCATAACCCGAGGGTGAAGAGCTGGGCCCAGCTTCTGGACAAAAAGGGCCGCGACAAGCAGGGACAATTCATCATCGAAGGCGTTCATCTGGTTCAAGAAGCGCTGGCATCGGGGGCGGCGGTGGAGACGCTTATCGTCGCCTCGGACCGGCAGCAGGAGCTGCCGACCGGCCTGCTCGAGCAGGCGCTTGCAGCGGGCATCGAGTGCGTCGCCGTCAGCGAGCAGGTGTTGGCGAAATGCACCGATACGCTCGCGCCGCAGGCGGTGCTCGCCGTGCTGCCGAAGCTGCGCTATGAGCCGCGCGATCTGCTTGCCGCCGCGGCGCCAGGGCTTGTCGTCGTCATCGACGGCATCCAGGACCCCGGCAACCTGGGGACGATTATCCGCAGCGCCGATGCGGTGGGAGCGACGGGCGTCCTGCTCGGCAGAGGCACCGTCGACTTGTACAACCCGAAGACCGTCCGCTCGACGATGGGCTCGCTGTTCCATCTGCCGATCGTGCAAGGCGATCTGCGGGACGCGCTGCCGCAAGCGGCTTCCGCCGGGGCGGCTATCGTGACCACCAGCTTGCAGGCTAAGATGAGCTGCTATGAGTACGACTTCCGGGAGCCGGTCTGGTTCGTTGTCGGCAACGAAGGACAGGGCGTCTCCGAAGAAGTATCGCTTCTGGCGACGGAGCAGATCATCATCCCGATGCAAGGCCGGGCCGAATCGCTGAACGCGGCGATGGCGGCGACGGTCGTGCTGTTCGAGGCGATGCGGCAGCGGGGAGTTAGCTGAGCGATCATTCATGACTAATGTGAGTTGTAATTCACTTTGTCACAACTAAGATAGTCCCGATGTGGTTCAAAGCCCTGACACATCGGGATTTTTCTTGTCTCTTGCTCTGCATGAACTTCACTTCATTTCAAGATACGATGGGAAATTGCGTGAGAAATTGGTAGCGAAATTGTTGCAATAACAATTTTGCTCAAAAGATAGGAGTTTTCTCAGGGCAGCTTGAGCGACATTGAGGTTGAGAAAAGTAAACCAGCTGTAGAAACAGTTATTTCTAAAATTAGACTGAGCCGGTGGCGTACGAACGGGCAGATTAGTGCCACCATACCCAATGGACATATTACGTAAAAAGGACATTGAGTTTGTTATGATGAATATCAATGGAAATGTTTGTGTTCCAAAACCATGTTTTTTTAGTGAAAGGAGTCAATTATGGGCGATCTTGTTGGATTCTTAATTTTAGGTGCATTGTTTGGAATATTTGTTGCTATTCAAAAACTTAACTCAAATATCATAACTCAAATTGATCAAAACGAAAGGATTATTGAATTATTGAAAGAAAAATGCAATTAACCAAACAACAATTATTCCTGTCCATTTACCCAAATAACTGTCCAGGAATAATAAAACCTGGCGATAATGTAAAGAGGCTTCGATAGATTCATAACTTCAATCAGGTTGAGAGGGCTGATAATCCTGCTTATTTATTCTATTGAGGCTGTCCGCTTCATTGCATATAATGAAGGAAATGCCCTTCGGGGAGATCGTTAAGGGAGGCCGCGATGAACGAGAAAGCATTTGACGAACCATTATTTGCAAGCTTGAAGCCGGGCTTAACCTCGTTCTGTTATCGAATGCTAGGCTCCATGGACGATGCGGATGATGCCGTTCAGGAGACGAGTATTCGGGTCTGGCAGAGCTGGAGCACGTTCAGACAGGATTCCTCGTTCAAAACTTGGGTCTATCGGATTGCCTCGAACCTATGCTTGGACAAGCTGAGACAATCCAAACGCCGCGCGCTTCCCGTTGACCTGTTCGATCCGGCCGTCGCCATCGTCGAGCCGCGCAACACGCTGCCGGATTCTGCCTGGATCTGGCCTTCTCCCGACTTTGGGGGCAATCCGGAGGATCGGCTCGTCCGCAGAGATACCCTTCGTCTGTGCTTCATCGCTCTCCTGCAGACTTTGCCTCCGCGGCAGCGCGCGGTACTCATTTTGAAGGATGTATTTGAATGGTCCTCCAAGCAGATCGCGGACACGTTGGCGATGTCGCCGGCAGCGGTGAACAGCGCCTTGCAAAGAGCCCGAGAGACGATGGATCGGGCGCAGCTTCGCTCGGATGAGCTCAGCAGCATGGACGTTCAACCGGAGCAGCTGCTGCTGTCCCGGTATGTGGAGGCCTTCGAGCAATTCGATATTGCTGCGCTCGTCGCGTTGTTCCACGAGGAAGGCTGCATGTCGATGCCGCCCTTCGAGATGTGGATTCGCGGCAAGGAAGATTTGTCCGCCTTCTATTCGCTTACTCGCTGGCATTGCGAAGGTTCGCGATTTGTGCCCATTTCGGTGAATGGCGGTTATCCGGCGTTGGCCCAGTATATGCCGAACAAAGAGGGCTCCTCTGGCCTGGTACCCTGGGGCATCCACGTTATCGAAACCAAAGAAAATCAAATTCTGCACGTTCAAAACTTCATTCATACGCCATTATTTTCGCGATTTGGGCTGCCTGAGCGAATTGACCGATGAATTTCGCCATCGGCTTACGTCTATACATTGAGAATAACCAAACGACGAATATCATGAGAGAGGTGTCTATTTAAAATGGAAATGAGTCAACCGACGAAAGTAACCGTGCAAGCCGTCATTCAAGCCCCTGTCGAGAAGGTATGGCGCTATTGGACCGAGCCGGATCATATCACGAAGTGGAATCAAGCGTCCGAGGACTGGCATGCGCCGAAAGCCGAAAACGATCTGCGGGTCGGCGGCAAGTTTCTGACACGGATGGAAGCGAAGGATGGCAGCATGGGCTTTGATTTTGGCGGCGTCTACGATGTCGTGAATCGGCATGAGGCGATCGGCTACACCATGGAAGACGGAAGAAGAGTGGATATTGCTTTCGTCGATCAAGAGAATGAGACGAAGGTCATTGAAACGTTCGACGCGGAAAGCTCCAATCCCGTCGAGTTCCAGCAAGCAGGCTGGCAAGCGATCATGGACAATTTCAAAGCCTATACCGAACAAAACTAATCATCGCGAAGAAGACGCAGGGGAAGATGCCCGGCGTCTTTCTTTTTGAACCTTAGTACGAGCGTGTTTTCCGTTAGCCTTAACCTTGTGCCGCATCCATGTTCATGTAGTTAATGGCCCACAGATGGCCGTCCAAGTCCACGAAGCCCCAATGATACATGAACCCATGATCTTCAGGTTCAGCGTGCAATTTCCCGCCCAAGGAGACCGCGGTATTTACGATTTCATCGACCTTTTCTCGGTTTACGAAGGCTAATGCGATCGTCATCTGCGCATACTTGCTCGTATCGACGGATTCCTTCTCCGTGAGTGTATTAAAGAATGCTTGATGGATCAGCATGACCTGCAGGTTGTCGCCGATCACGATGGCTACCGAATTCTCGTTGTCGGGGAATTGCGGGTTGAGCTCGAATCCGAGTCCGGTGAAGAACGCCTTCGATTGTTCTACGTTTTTTACAGGCAGGTTGAAGCTCGTGAATGCGGACGTTAATGCCATTTTCAAAACACCTCTTCGTCAAATTAGTTTGTGTTCATTTATGCCTTCGTTTATATAGACGACAGCCGATCCGGGAATTCATCGGTCTCATGGATTCGGAAGCGTCAATTTTGAAAAATAACTTGGTGTTGAGTTCGGATACCCGCCATTCCCGTAAGGTTGCTCATTCTTATTGTACAGGGATAAAGATCGAACCTCTCTAAAAAGGAATTCGTCTGAATATATGACAATTATAGGGTGGGTATGGAGTGACGGAATGAGGGCACGGTATGGAAACAAAACTGTCCCTGAATAAAAATTAGTATCCACCACTCACAAAGACTGGAAAATGCAAGGGCCTTTCCCCAAGCGTTTCTCCCGTCTTTTTCTTTGCCGCGGCATACAGAAGAAGGAAATTCCTGGGCGATCTCGAATTTTTTACCCAAGCCTAAACCTAAGTATTTCATCATAGTATGATGGGATGGTGAAAATTGTGATATGGGTGCCTGACGACATAACCAAGACTGGCCTCTATATGATCCATCCAGAATTCGTTGATAAACAAGGCGAGATTATTTTAGATCGCGAGATGGCGATTGCATTAGAAGGGACGGCAAGAATGTGGGTCGTGATTCCCGAAATGCGAGAAGCCGTACATCGACACCGAATTCAACCAGGGTTAAAGGATATTTCATGGAAGGGTCAAGGAAAGTTGGAGAGGTTGAAGTTATTAAGGTAGTAGGACTATTTGCGAGAAAACAAACGAATTGTCGGAGAAGAAATTCATCAAGCTGGCATAGGTTGGGTGATATTTTGAAGGATTCAAATAATGGAGATGAGGAATTCATAAATCAGGATAATCCCCCATTTATTTGGTGTCTTGTCGGCAATATTATTGAAGAAAGATATGTTGGAGAAGCAAAAGTAATAGGAAAAGGGACGAAGAAATTTTCCCCCAACTCAAAAGTGTATTGTTTTCCAGCGTTGTGGGGAGATGGATATGAGGAGATCAAAGTCATTGGAAGAACAAGAAGACGACGCAATTATTCGATTGTAATAACATCATCCAAGTATATAACCAATTGGAGATTACAGAAAGTGTTTGCTCCATATATTGTAAAGACAATGCTGGCTAATCGCGGATGGGATGGAACGGAAAAATCAAAGGATACGATAATGTCGATGTTAATGTGGTTGCCGAATGTAACAATGAAGATTATAGAAACTGGAGAAAATATGAAGTCTCAAGGGGAAGTAGGAGATCTTGACTGACTTCATCTTTATATCGATCTGGAAGATCGTGAAAATGATTCGCCAAGTGCGTCTCAGATCTGCGAATTTATGATGAAATATCCTCGAGTTGAACTTTGACTACGCTTACAAGGAACGGTGATTGGATGCGGTTGATTAAAAGAATAACGGATAGCGATTTTATGGGAGGCGCCCCTGTATGGATAGACAAGGTTTCACGCTATGGGTCCAGAGGCGTCTTGGTAGACGGAGAGATGAACGTAGCCATGATGTATATGGCCAAAACAAAACTTTACAAGTTGCCCGGCGGAGGCGTAGACGAAGGAGAAGATAGGCAAGCGGCATTCTTGCGCGAAATCAAAGAAGAAACAGGCTATGAGGCCGAAATTGTTCATGAATTAGGTTACATCGAGGAGCATAAGAACAGAAATCAGTTTATGCAATATTCCTACTGTTTTATAGCCAAGGCCTGTAAGAAAGGCGTCACGATGCTTAGTGAGAATGAAGCGCGGCTTGGTATGGAAACAAGATGGATGCCGCTGGACCAAGCATTAGAAGCGATGAATAACTCAGCTCGGAATTGTGAGGAGTACTCGGCTAAATTTATGATTTTACGCGATAAGACGATACTTGAAAAAGCAATGGAGTTCTTTTCCACGAAGCTATAGTCTCGATGGGCTGCTCTATTTTGGTTCAATCGAGCTTGACGATAAAACGATATGACGTTTGTAATTCAAGTAATTGATTGAATACATATTCGAAATCGCAGACTTTTTTGTCATCCTTATGAAGAATAAGCAGGCTGTGGAGATTATGCACAATGCGGGATTTACGGCATTTCGTGTGGAGGAAGGGGTATATGAATGGCAGGAATATCAGGCACAGATGCACTAAACTCGATTTATTTGGACTATAACGCAAGTACGCCGGTGGCTCCTGAAGTGCTTCAAGAAATGTGGCCGTATCTGCAGCGGCACTACGGCAATCCTTCCTCATCGCACTGGGCTGCAGCAACGCTCAAAGAGACGATAGAGACGGCGAGAAGCAAGATAGCTGCCGCTTTGGGGGCCAATGCC
This sequence comes from Paenibacillus doosanensis, assembly GCF_025060755.1. Taxonomy (GTDB): domain Bacteria; phylum Bacillota; class Bacilli; order Paenibacillales; family NBRC-103111; genus Paenibacillus_S; species Paenibacillus_S doosanensis. Next base: position 53,762 of record NZ_JANYUY010000021.1, on the reverse strand, counting down.
GGCGAGATTATATTCACAAGCGGCGGAACGGAAGCCAATAACCATGCTTTGAAAGGCGTCTTTTTTGCTGCACGTCAGCGGGAGCGGGGCTGTCATATTATTACAACGACGATTGAGCATCCGGCGATATTAAACCCCTGTGCCTTCCTTCAAACACTTGGCGCAGAGGTCACCTACGTTCCGGTCGATCGTTTGGGTAGAGTAGCGCCTGAAGATATCGAACGGGCGATTCGCAGCGATACGATCCTGATTTCCGTCATGCATGCCAATAGCGAGGTAGGAACGATTCAACCCATTGAGGATATTGCCAAAATCGCCGAGCACCATGGCATACTTTTCCATACGGATGCGGCGCAGACCTTCGGTAAAATTCCTGTCCGAGTCGACTCGCTGGGGGTGGACTTATTGTCCGTCGCCGGACATAAGCTGTATGCCCCCAAGGGCATCGGGGCGCTTTATGTGCGTGAAGGCGTAGAGCTTGCTCCTTTGGTGCATGGCGCCGGTCATGAATACGGAAGACGTGCGGGAACGGAGAATGTGCCTTATATTGTCGCGCTGGGCAAAGCTGCGGAGCTGGCAGCCGAGCAGGCGCACTCCCCGGCGGCACATGCCCTGAGAGAAGCATTGCGAGAAGGCTTCCGTTCTGCCTTTGGTGATCGGGTTCGATTCCATGGCGATCCGAAGCTGAGCCTGCCGAATACGTTAAACGTAAGCTTCGTAGGGATGAACGGCCAAGACATATTGCGTCAATTTCCGGAAATCGCAGCTTCCACCGGTTCAGCTTGTCATTCCGGAAGCACCTCCCTTTCTCCGGTGCTTCGGGCTATGGGGGTCAGCGAATATGAAGGATTGGGAGCCATCCGCTTCAGTTTGGGCCGATTCACGACGAGGGAAGAGATCGAGACCGTCCTCGCTTTGTTTCAAGAGCGTCTTCCGTCTATTATCGGCATGTGATTGCGGGATTGTAGATTGCTCCTTATTTGGAAAAGCTTTTTTGCAAGGCAAGGGATGTCTTTGGGGAGAGGGGGGGATATGCCGCTGGAGCGGTGCGTGGATTGATACGGATTTGGGGCTAATCAGAGATTTTTACCGATCATCCCTTCTCGTTTCATCTCGGTTATAGGGGACTTCAAGCAAATCATAGGCTGGAAATGGCTCGGTTTTTTACCCAAGCTTGTTTCCGGTCTTTTTTCATCCGCCGCGGTGAACAAGGCAGGCAATTCTCAGTTTGATGTGACGTTTGTTATCCCAAGGTCGAAGTCAGTGAAAAGACTGGCGCTAGGTTTGACGCGTCCTCATCACCATGTTCTTTGTAGCTTTTTTACCGCTAAAATATGGTCATATTCTTCCAGTTCTATGGTATTATAGAAACATTATGTAGGAGCTGGGAGAGGGATAGAGCTTATGTCGTTGGAGCTTATTGAGGATATTCATAAAGCGGTATATCATCAACTTGAAGAAATCGTGCGGAAGCTGGATGATCGGTTAGAGCTTAAACTGTACGCCATTACATGTCAGGAAGAAAGCAGCTCGCGGGCGGCTGCTAGAATTAAACGGGTCTTGACCGGATCGCGTGATGAAGAAACGCGGGTCATGCTTGAAAACCTGACCGGGCCTGACGAAGTATTGACCAAGCTCGGCCTAGCTGACCTGCCGTGGGACGATTCCGTAGAGCAGCTGAACCGGAGCATTACGGAAAAATCGCGCAACAGGAAGCCGGCGGCTGATGCTGCGGCAGAGTACCCAGCGGTGGACTCGACAGAGGACTCAGCATTGGAGGATTTTATAGGCAAGACTCAACCGGTTGCTGTTCCGGCTTCTATACAAGGCTCGATAAAAAGCATCCTATATCCTAACCAGTTAAATTTGACTCTGCAAGGGAAGCCGTTTGATTTGGTCTATATTTTGTCGATAGATTACGCCGGACCGCAAGTTTACGATATGTTTTATGAGATGCCGCAGTTCTCCTTTCTCCGGATGGTGCTTGATTATTATTTCGCCGATTACTACAAGGAGGATGCGGACGGCAGACTTGGAGAAGAGTTGGAGTCCAAGTACAAGGAGAATGAAGTCGGTTTCTTGCAGCGCATGGCACGGGTATTTCTAGGCAAGATTCAGCAGTATATTACGGAAGGGAATGAAGCTGACAGCGAATATTCGCTTGGCGGGTATCAAGAACCGAACCAACAATACTACGTGAATATGCTGATGGAGAAAATCGAAGGCATCGCTACCAGAACCTATGAGGGAGAAAGTCCGTTTGGCTGCATGCTGCTCATGAGCAGCGAGCTGTTAAGCACGCGGACCGGGCTGGTGAATTACGCGATTCAATTCGACGGGGAACAAGGAATTGCCCTGGAGGACGGTCATCGGATACGCAAATTGCTGGAGATGACCAATAACGAACGCGATTTGTTCCTTATTGCCGATGAGCAAACCATCTATGGGATCGGAGAAGTCGATTGGAGCTTGCTGGGAACCGATAGTGTGTTTAAGCTGGAATTCAAAGGCTTGTCCCGTTATGATCTGATGCTGATCACGCTGCAAAAAGAGGCAGCTACAGATAAACGAGTTGAGGCGGACGAAGATAAGAAGCTGTTCAAAATGACGACCAACCTTCGCATCGTTTCAACGAAACTGCTAGGGGTATCTTTTAAAAACCCGGAAATAGGGCGCGATCGGTTCGATCCGGATTTATTCAAGCGGATCGCTTCAGCCGTGTTTGCCGACGATACGACGATTCAAGAGAAAAATTTGGACAAGCTATGCAAATTAATAAAAGAGGCGACCCGGCAGCAAAGCGGCACGATGGTTGTCATCGCCAAACCGGATACGGCCGAGGCGGAAGTACGGCGATTGAAGAAGCAATCTACGCCAATTATTAAGACGCAGCTGAATCCTGCGTTCATTAAGCATTTGACGGCGATCGACGGCGCGTTGTATTGCGATACCGATGCTTCCTGCCATGCTATCGGCGTCATTCTCGACGGGCTGGCTCAAGAACATATCGGAGACGCCAGCCGCGGAGCCAGATTCAATTCAGCGCATCGTTATCTGGAGAAGCTGAAGCTGGAGCCGACGCCCTGCGTCATCGTTATTATCTCCGAAGACGGTATGGTGAATTTGATACCGGAGCCGATTACCGAAAGAACGGCACGGAAAGTCGTCAAGGAATATGTTGATTACATCAAGGAAACCGAGAAAGAGAAGATTGCGGAAGGAAAAGTAAAATCGTTCGAGGAACGGTTGGCGCAAGCGGGAAGAACCGTCGAAATCGACGATGAGAATTATTTTCTTTTGGGTGATACTTGGTTTAAAAAGGGGAATTATAAGAAATCTGCGGAATATTACGAAAAGGTTCTTGATCATAGCGAGAAGCCGTATATTTATTATCGCAGATTGCTGGTAAGGTCATACCTTAACTATTGTTACGAGGCAGTTGGGAAGGAACAGGTACAAATAGCACAAAAGTTTCTGGATATTACCGAGTATATTATTGCGAATGGATCTAAAGAAATCAACTATAATGATTACAATCGGCGTGCAATCGCCTTGCATGTTAATGGGGATATATCCGAGGATTCCAAGATGAAAGACGACTACTATAAAAAAGCGTTGGAAGATTATAATCAATCCATGAGACTTAAAGCCAGTCAAAAGAATATCTTGTTTGCCAACCGTGCTAGACTTTACGCTTCTATGACCAGATACGAAGAAGCAATAGACGATTTCATCAGCGCAATGTTTGAGAAGAACCTAGACTCGTACAACGAAGAACTTATGGTGGTGGCTAGCTTTAGCCCGGAACTTCTGATCTATGCACTTACTCGTTATGCAGAGCGTAAAGGGGAAGGCTGGGGTGAAACCGAACTGGGCAAGCAGTTGGTAGAGAAAGGAAAGCAATGGGAGTCGAAACATCCGGAGGTGGCTGCGGCATTGCAGCAATTAGTTACGGGGAACAGCATCTCGCCGGATTCCGAGTAGTAAGCAAAGCGGAATGTTAAATTAATCGTGAGATGAGGAGAGCAGCTATCATTTCTGTATAGGGATGAGCACCCTCGCACCGAATCCTGAAACGTTGGATTATCAAGCACGGTTGGTTTGAAGTATGAGAGTTGTCTAAAACTATGAATAATATAATAACATCGAATGTTATAAATTTAAGAACAAGGAAATTGAAATGCACATGGGATTTATTGGTAATTTTTTTTGTGCGGAGGGTTCATTTCCTGTCTGTTTAAGTAACGGCTGATTGATGGCAATCGGTGTCGCATCCCGCACGGGGGGCGCGGCTTAAAATCAACAATCAAAGGCCGAGGGGCCTATGAGTTGGAATTGCATCGACGTATGTCATATGAAATGACGTATATGTGACATGGATGAAAGCAGGAGGGAAACAGGAAGGCTGGAGCGCAATCGGGGGATTCCCGTTCGCGCTCCAGCCTTTTATATTTCGGATGAAATTGCATGTCGGTCAAGCTGGTTATCATCCGCAGCTTGGGCTACGTCGTGGTTGGCCGAATGTTCCTGGAATTCGCTGTCCGAGGTGACGAACCGGTTCACGAGCGCAAGGAGCTCACCGGACATGTTCAGCAGTTCTTCGGCCGAATCGTTGACTTTATCCATGAGATGAGCCTGCTGTCCGGATTTTTCTGCATATTCTTGATTGATACTGGAAAAATTGACGGTATACGTTTCAATCCGTTTGATCGATTGGTCAATTTGCTCGCTTCCGGCAGCCATTTCTTCGATGGTTGCCGTAATATCTTGTACTCTGTCGTTCATAGCTCGTATCCATTCAAAAATTTGCCGGAAAGCGGCGGATACCTCGCTTACTTTCGTATATCCCTCATTCATTTCGGCCGTTGAGGCTTGGCTGGAACGGGCAAGCTCCTGCGTACTCTCGAGAATACGCTTTATGACGGACCCAACGTGTCCGGCAGCGTTTTTGCTGTTTTCGGAAAGCTGGCGTACTTCGCTGGCTACCACGGCAAAGCCTTTGCCGGCTTCTCCGGCGCGCGCGGCTTCGATGGAGGCATTGAGCGCAAGTAAATTGGTCTCCTCGGCAATCTGTTTGATGGTGATCATGACACTTTCAATTTCTTGCGAATGCTGGCTTAAAGTTTGGACAACGGCATTGGTTTGCTCAGATTTGCGCTGTATCGTCTGCATGGTTTCAAGCGCGGTCGCAACGATCTTCTGGCCCTGATCCGACGCTTTCTCCATATCGCTTGACAAGCTGCTGACGTTGTCGATAGCGGCTGCTACCTGTTTTAAACCAAGGGACATTTCCTTGATGACGACGGCGTCGTCGGACACGCGAGCGGCCTGCTCGTCCGACATAACGGCAGCTTCCTTCAGTCCGCCGTAAATGTTCTGCGAAGCTTCGCCCGTCGTTAGCGCATCTTGGCGAATATCGCGGGCAACGGCAGATAATACGCCCACGGACTGCTTCGTTTGCGACACGATGGAGGCGACGCTTTGCCTCATGTTCTCAAAACCGGCGGCAAGCTGCCCCAATTCGTCCCGGCGGTTGATTTCGGCCTTTTTCGAGAGGTCCCCGGATTCCATGCTTCGGAATGCAGCTAACAGCCGGTTGATCGGCTTCAGCATGGAGAAGGTCATGATGGTGCCGACGATAGCGGACAGCAGCAGCGACACCGCCAGAATTATAATGGTGGACCATTTGATCGATTGATATTGGCCGAGAGAAGCCGAGTATCGGGTGTCGGCCTTTTGCTGGTTCAATTCGATAAAGCCTTGAATCGTTCGATCGATACCATCCTGCTTGGTCAACAATTCCTTCTCAAGCACCGACTTGGCAAATTCCGTTTGATTTTGGTCCGCAAGCTGCAGCACCTTCTCGATGGATGGAGGATAGGTGCTCCAGAGAAGTTTAACCAGCTCCAGCTCCTTCTGCTCCTGCTCGGTTATCGGCGAACCGGCAATGGATGCCATACGGTCTTTGATGATTTGCTGCTGTGCGGCGATCGTTTCTTTCGCGTTCGCTCTCGTGTCGCTGCTGTTCAAAAGCACATAGCTGCTTACGGAAGCGTTGACGAGATGGAAAGAGCTTGATATTTCGCCTAACTGCTTGATGGTTTTTAAATCATTTTCATACAAATTGACCAGATTGTTATTCATGTTGCCTGCATTCAGCAGCCCCATTCCGTTGCCGATCATCAAGATAATGAGAATGGCAGCAAAGCATCCAACAAACTTCACAGCAATGTTTAAATTATGAAACCACTTCATACTGCGCCTCCGTCTCCTGTCTTCTTCATGTAGTAATCCAAATATGTAAAATTTCACAAAGGCCATTATATAGCAGGAGGCTCGAAGAAAACAATTGAAATTTATTCAGGCGGAATTGGGGCAAACTGGTAATAATTAAATTATTAAAAAAACATTGACACTGAAAGCGCGATTAAATATGATAGAGGACGTAGATAGATCTAACATAGATCTAAGATAGATCCGAGATTCTGTTGCATAGTTTTGAACGCTAAATTCATCAATAGTTTTTTCAGAGACAGGGGGGATTCGATCTTGGAGCAAAATCGGATTTTGGCCTCTTACTACATTGAAACGGCTTATCCTCTGGAACACGCCGCCGAGGTTATGGCTGGCGAGCAATCGACGGGAACGTTCATATCCGTACCCGGTGAAACGCCGGAGCTGCAGGAGATGCACGGCGCTCGCGTTGTAAGCATTACCGAGCTTGAATCGGTCGACCATCCGTCCTTGCCTGGAGCAAAGGTTCCCAAACAGAGCGGCGCAGGCGCGGGCTATCGGCGAGCGATTGTCGTCCTGTCCTTTCCGCTTGATAATGTGGGTCCCTCGCTGCCGAATTTGATGTCGACGGTTGCCGGAAATTTGTATGAATTGGGCGAGTTCTCCGGTTTGCGGTTAATCGACCTGGAGCTGCCGGATGCATTCGCTAACAAATATCCGGGTCCGCAATTCGGTATCGAAGGTACGAGGACACTGAGCGGCGTGCACGATCGTCCGTTGATCGGCACCATTATTAAGCCGAGCATTGGATTGCATACGGAGGATTATGGACCATTGGTCAGACAACTGGCGGAAGCCGGAATCGATTTCATTAAGGACGACGAGCTGTGCGCTAATCCTGCATTTGCACTGCTGGAGCAGCGTGTAAGGGTTGTCATGGATGAAATTAACCGTGTGGCGGATCGGACAGGGAAGAAGGTCATGTACGCTTTTAACATTACAGGCGACATCGATGAGCTTCGCCGGAACCACGATCTTGTCGTGAAAGCCGGTGGAACCTGTGTAATGGCCTGTGTCAACAGCTTAGGCTTTGCCGGAACAGCCTACTTACGCAGCTTTTCCGAGCTTCCGATACACGGTCATCGTACCCAGTGGGGAGCGATGTCCAGAAGTCCGCTGCTGGGAATGAGCTTTACGGTATTCCAAAAGCTTTGCAGACTGGCCGGGGTCGATCATCTGCATACCAACGGACTTAACAATAAGTTTTCTGAGGATAATGCAACGGTTGCACGTGCGATTCAAGATTGCATGAAGCCGTTTTTGGGTGGATATCCGGTCATGCCGGTGCTATCTTCCGCGCAATGGGCCGGAACGGCCGTTCCTACGTACGAAGCTGTGCAAACGACGGATGTCATTATGGTCGCCGGCGGCGGGGTTCTTGCTCATCCGGGCGGCATTGCGGCCGGAGTTCGCAGCGTACGCCAAGGGTGGGAAGCGGCGGTACAAGGCATTCCGCTCGCAGACTATGCGGAGCGGCACGAAGAGCTGTGGCAGGCGATACGTACTTTTTCTAAATAACAAGCTGGAGGAAACATGATGACGAAAGACAACGGACTGCTGCTCGCATTTTACGGCGATGACTTTACCGGATCTACGGATGCAATGGAGGCGCTTGCAATAAGCGGTTACCGGACCGTGCTCTTTCTGGAGCCTCCGACGGCGGAGATGGTTGAACGGTTTGACGGCATCCGCTGCATCGGCGTTGCCGGAACGAGCCGGGCGAAAAATCCAACGGATATGGAAGCGGAGCTGCAGCCGGTGTATCGGCAGTTTGCAGATATTCAAGCGCCGATAGTGCATTATAAAACCTGCTCTACATTCGATTCGGCTCCGGAAGTAGGCAGTATCGGCAAAGCGATTGAATTAGCCAGAAGCTATTTCAAGGATCAGGCTGTCATTCCGCTGCTTGTGGGCGCCCCGCCGCTTGGCCGCTTTACTTTGTTCGGCCAGCATTTTGCCAGAATGCATGATACCGTGTACCGGCTGGACCGCCATCCGGTCATGTCCAAGCATCCGATTACACCTATGAAGGAAGCGGATCTTCGCCTTCATCTGGCCAAGCAGACCGATGAGCCGATCGAGCTTATGAACATTTTGGAGCTGGAAGGCGACATCGAAGCGGTTAAAGAGAGGTACAACGGCAAAGCGAACAAGCCGGGCGTGTTGCTGTTCGATGTGCTGGATGAGGAGCGCATGCGTGTAAGCGGCCGGCTCATCTGGGAGTCCGCTGCGGAGAGCGGGCATACTCATTTTGTGGTCGGTTCGTCCGGCGTCGGCTATGCACTGACCGCTCATTGGAATGCGGCAGGCATGGGTACGGGTGACAACGCGCAGCATAAGGCGCAAGTAAAACCGGCTAAGCAAGTATTTGCCGTATCGGGCAGCGCTTCGATGGTTACTCAGCAGCAGATTGAGAATGCCATGAAAGCCGGCTTTCATGCGATCCGGGTTTCGGTAGATCAAATCATGAACGCCGAGTCGGCGCCGCGAGAGCTTCTGGATGAGGCAATCCGCCTCGTCAAGCAGGGAGAAAGCGTCATTCTGTACACGGCGATGGGTCCGGAGGACGAAGCGATTGCTGCTACGCGCGAACGGTTCGCGCAACTCGGAATGCCTGAGCTTCAGTCGGGCGAATTTATCGGCAGACAGCTGGGCCGTTGGACACGGGAAGTGATGGAGGCTACCGGCATCCGTCGCGTCATTGTAGCAGGCGGCGATACCTCGGGATTCGTTACACGCGAGATGGGGATTTACGGTTTGGAGATGCTGCTCCCGATTTCTCCGGGCGCTCCGCTCTGCAAAGCCTATTCTGCGGAAGCGGAGATGGAGGGCGTCGAACTGGCGTTGAAAGGCGGGCAGCTTGGCGGACCGGACTTTTTCGAAAATGTAAGAAAGGCTTCCAGCCTGTAAGGATGGATGCCCTTTCGAAATACAAGAAGGCGGTATGAGGATGGACAAGGAACATACAAACGACAAGCCTGCATCCAGTCCTCTTCTGAAGGACGTGGCTTATCAGGTTATTAAAGAGCATATTCTGGACGAGCGTTTCGCTCCGGGGCGCTTTCTGTCCGAGCGTGAGCTGATCGAGCTGCTGGAGATGAGCAAAACGCCGATCAAGTCGGCGCTCGTGCGATTGGAAACCGAGGGATTTGTTACCGTCTTTTCCAAGCAGGGGGTTATCATCAACGATCTGACAGTAAATCGGATCATGGATATTTATAATCTCCGCATTGCTCTGGAGACGTATATCTGCGCGGAAATTACCGACAAACTGACAGAAGAGCAGTGCAGACTGGTGGAGGAGAACCTTCGCAAAACGGAAGAGAAGGTCAATGAGCTGGACGGCAAAGGCTTTGCCCAGCTGGATCACGAGTTTCACCGGCTGCTGTGCGAGTTTTCCGGCAATCAGGAAATTTACCGCGTGCTGCTCAATTATCAAGACCACTTGCTGCGCATTACATTGCGGCACTTAAAGAGAGATCCTCATCGGATGAGGCAGTTTTGGCAGGAGCATGTAGAGATTTACGAATTATTGAAAAACGGGGATCTTCGCAGTGTTGATAAAATGAGAGATCACCTGCAGCAGTCCAAACAAAAGCTATTTTTGTAGATCCGGAAGAAGGACAACAACAGAGAGAAGCACTTTATATTCAGTGGAGGGAAACCAGATGAAAGCTGTATTTGTCGACGATGCCTACAAGGTTGTCGTAAAAGATGTAGAAGTGCCTGAAATCGCTGCGAATGAAGTATTGATTCAAGTGAAAGTCACAGGAATTTGCGGTTCCGATATCCATACCTACAAAGGCTTGCATTTATTCCGGAAGCCGCCGGTTATCATCGGTCATGAAATTGCCGGTGAAGTCGTTAAGGTGGGTGACGCTGTAACTAAATTCCAGATTGGCGACCGGGTAACGGTTGAGCCTCAGACAGGCTGCGGAGTTTGCGAAAGCTGTTTGACCGGCAACTTGAACTACTGTTCACGCCGCGGCGCGCCGGGTCTCAACGGATGGTACGGCACCATGGCGGAATATTTCGCAGCTCCGGAGCAGACGGTCTTCAAGCTGCCGGAATCTATGAGCTACGATCAGGGCGTATTGGTAGAGCCGTTTGCGGTTGGCGTACATGCGGTTCGTAAAGCGGATATTCAGCTTGGCGACCGGGTAGCGATTCTTGGCGCGGGTCCGATCGGTTTGCTGGCTATGGCCGCTGCGAAAGCGGCGGGCGCAACAACGACTCTCGTGACCGACGTGATCGATTATGCGCTGGAAGGTGCGGTTGGCATGGGCGCCACACATACGCTGAACATTATGAACAAGCAGGATTGGACGACGGAAGCGAAGGAGCTTATCGGAGGGGAATTTGATAAGGTATTGGTCGCTGCCGGCGTTCCGGGTATCGTCGACAATGCGATTTCGCTGCTTCGCAAAGGCGGACGCTGCGTAACGATCGCCATGTTCCACGGCACGCAAACGTTCGATATCGTTAATCTTCAGCAGGGCGAGAAAGAAATTGTAGGCTGCATGACGTATACTCGCGAGGATACGATTTCGGCCATCGATCTGATCGCTGCAGGCCATGTGAAGGAAGATGTGATTATTACGCATAAGCTTCATTACAATGAAGCGGCCAAGGGCTTCCAGATGGTTGATAAGAAAGAGGATTCCTCGTTAAAGGTCCTTGTACACTTTTAATTCGTATTTCTACATTTATAATTAAACAAACTTTTGGGGGTATAACTCATCATGATGTTGAAAAAAATCGGCGTATTAGCATTGACTGTAGTTCTCGGCGCAAGCCTTGCCGCTTGCGGACAAAAAGGAGGCACTCAAGGCGCGGATAGCGCTGCCGGCGGAGCAAGCGCCAAGCCGGTGAAATTGAAGCTGGGTCACATTGCGGGGGAAGACGATCCGTGGAATACGGGCGCCAAGAAATTTGCCGAACTCGTCAAGCAAAAAACGAACGGCAGCGTACAAATCGATCTGTACCCGAGCTCTACGCTTGGCAATGACCGTGACCTGATCGAGGGCATGCAATTGGGCTCTATCGACTTCGCACTCGTTGCGGGCGTGTTGTCCAATTTCTACGAGCCGTTCTCGATCTTGGAGCTTCCTTATTTGTTCCGCGACAAAGAGCATATGGACAAAGTGCTTTACGGACCTGTAGGCGAGAAGCTGAAGGAAGATTTGTTGAAAAACGCGCAAATCCGCGGTTTGCAGTTCTGGGAGCGCACGCCTCGCGAGCTGACAGCGAACAAGAAGATAACGACGCCTGCCGACTTGAACGGTCTGAAAATCCGCGTTCCGGAAATTCCGGCTTCGATCGCCGCTTGGAAAGCAATGGGCGCTACACCGACGCCTATGGCATTTAGTGAAGTGTACTCTTCCTTGCAAACCGGCGTAATCGATGCGCAAGAAAACCCGCTTGCTTTGATGACAAGCTCCAAGCTGCAAGAGGTTCAAAAATATTTGATCAACACGAACCACGTTTACGGTTACGTTATGCTTACCATGAGCGACATTACGTATAAGAAGCTTACGCCGGATCAGCAAAAAGCAGTTGAAGAAGCGGCCAAGGAAGCTACAGATTTCGAAAACAAGCTTGTATTTGATCAAGAAAAAGAGCTTCTGAAGAAAGTAACTGACGCAGGCATGGAAGTTGTCGATATTGATACAAAGCCGTTCATTGAAAAAGCGAAAACCGTTCACGCTGAATTTGCGAAAAAATCTCCCGCGGATCAAGAGCTGTATGACGGCATCATGAACACGAAGTAATAAAAGGCGCCGAGGATAACCGATCCGCGCGAGCGGATCGGGAACCTCTTTCTTTTTCGAACTTGGAAACAAAGGGGATGCATCATGCAACAAGTAGTCAAAATTATCGATGGCTTGAACAAGGTCGTCGGCATAATTCTTGCTATTATGCTCGGGGTTATGTCGCTTTTGATCATCGCACAGGTTATCTGCCGTTTTTTCATCCACTTTCCACTCACCTGGTCTGAAGAGCTATCGCGTTATTTGATGGTGTACATCGTTTTTTTGGGTGCAAGTCTCGCTATGCGTCACAATAAATTGATTTCCATTGAGCTTCTTCCGGAGCTTTTGACCGGCATGAAGCGCAAAGTTCTTCTTTGCCTTGTTTTTATCGTTTCAATTGTGTTTTTCGTAATACTGTTCAAACAGGGGATCGATATGCTAAGCCGGGTAAAAATGCAGTCTTCCGCATCGCTGGGAATTTCGATGGCTTTTCCTTACGCGGCCATACCGATCGGGGCTGTGCTCCTCACCATTAACACCATTGCGGCGCTCCTGGATCAGTTTATTCCTAAGAAGGAGGACGCTCACTAATGGCTGTTATATTAATGATTACGATGCTGCTCCTCTTCATTATCAGCGTACCGATTGCCGTATCTATGGGTCTGGCCTCCGCGGTCGCCTTGTGGTGGGACGGCGGCACGCCGCTTATCGTATTGGTTCAGCGTTCGTTTACCTCTATTGACTCGTTCCCGTTGATGGCTATTCCATTTTTTATTTTGGCAGGTACGTTAATGGAGTTCGGCGGTATTTCCAGACGGCTGATTGCGCTTGCCAACGCATTAACCGGACACCTGCCGGGCGGTCTTGCGATCGTAACGATCGTAACGGCTATGTTCTTCTCTGCGATTTCCGGTTCGAGCGCGGCGACGACGGCAGCGTTGGGAAGCATGCTGATTCCCGCTATGATCCAGCGCGGTTACCATGCTAATTTTGCCGGCGCGACGCAGGCGGTATCCGGCGAGCTCGGCATCATCATTCCACCAAGTATTCCTATGATTTTATTTGGTGTATCCGCTTCCGTATCGATTGGCGACTTGTTTATGGCCGGCTTCATACCGGGTATTCTGATCGGTCTTTCATTAATTGTTACCGTACTGATCATTGCCAAAAAACGCGGCTATAAGCGCAGTCCGCGGAAATCGTTCCGTGAAGTGCTGGTTGCGTTTAAAGAATCTTTCCTGGCATTGCTGATGCCGGTCATCATTCTTGGCGGTATTTACGGCGGAATTTTTACACCGACAGAAGCGGCGGGAGTTGCCGTAGGATATGCGTTTATTGTCGGTGTTCTCATTTATAAAGAGATCAAGCTGAAACAAATTTTTACCATTTTGACCCAATCTACCGTTACGACGGCGACCATTATGTTTATTATCGCCAGCGCCGGCTTGTTCGGCTGGATCATTACGCGGGAGAATGTGCCGCAGATGGTCGCTCAATTCTTTATGAGCATCTCCGATAACCCGATGGTGTTCCTGCTGCTTGTGAACGTCTTCCTGCTGATCGTAGGGATGTTCATGGAAACGAATGCGTCGATTATTATTTTGGCACCGCTGCTGCTGCCGGTTGCGATTAACTTGGGTATCGATCCGATCCATTTCGGTATTGTGATGATCGTGAACCTTGCGCTTGGGATGTGTACACCGCCGCTGGGGGTCAACTTGTTCATATCTGCGCAGCTGGCTAAGATCAGGCTTGACCAAATATCCAGGGGAATGCTTCCGTATTATGTGGTGCTGCTTGTCACGCTGCTGCTGTTGACGTTTATACCGCAGTTGTCGATAGGTCTTGTTCATTTGTTAAAATAGCTTTGAATGAAGGGCGAAGGTGAGTGCAAATGCCGGATCTGGAATCCGTTAAACAGGAATTAAGAAAAACCGGAAAATATATGATGGAATACGGTCTTGCATGGGGGAATGCGGGCAACATCAGTGCCCGTACAACGGATGACCGCTATGTCATTACGGCAAGCGGCACATTCCTGGGCGAACTGGAGGCTTCCGATCTTGTGGAATGCTCGCTCTCCGGTGAAGTACTGGAGAGCGACGGCAAGAAACCGTCCAAGGAAACCCCGATGCACCGGGCCATTTACGACAATCGTCCGGAAATCGGAGCGGTGCTGCACGCATCTCCTTTTTACAGTACGCTTGTTGCCTGCTCCTCGGTGGACATTCCATCCAATTGGTTTGTCGAGACGATGTATTATCTGGAGCGTGTGGCGCGGGTGCCATATTGTCATCCCGGCAGTACCTCATTGGGCGATGCGGTAGCGGCGAAAGCGAAGGAGGCCAACATTCTGCTGTTGGAAAATCACGGCGTGCTGGTCTATGACGTGAGCATCCGCGAGGCACGGATGGCATTGCAGACACTGGAGATGGCCTGCCAAATGCTTGTTACTTCGCAAACGGCTAACATAAAAATGAACGGCCTGTCTCGTGAAGTGGAGCGAGATTTCGTCGAAAACGCGGGCTACAAGCCGCGAAGAAATTGGAATGTGTAATTCGCTTTCGGCGAAGCACCAAATGACTGGAGCATGTCTCGGACAATCGTCCGGGATGGATTCCAGTCTTTTTGTTTTCCGCCGCCGCGCACTCTACCTCGAATGATTACGGAACCTGAACGGGGTCTGACCGGCTGCCTTGTGGAAAAATTTGACGAAATGGGACGGCGAGGAAAATTGCAGCTCTTCGGCGATCTTCTCCACGCTCCAGTCGGTGTCGATCAGCAGCTCTTTGGCGCGGCGCATCTTGACCTGCGTCAAATAATAGCGAGGGGATACGCCGTACACTTTCTTGAAGCTGGTCGCCAGGTGGCAGCGGTCTACATGCAGTTGTGCCGCCAGCTCGCCGATTCTCATGTTATGCGCGGCCTGCTTTTCGATCCAGTAGGCGGCCTCATGCGCCAGATGAATTTGCGACGGCTTGACCGCCGGCTGAGCGGACGCGAGTCCCAGTTCTTCCGTTCGGGTATATGCGTAGGTTGCCAGCAGCCCGATCAGGCTTAAGATCGCTGATTGCACCTTCAGCATTTGGACGGCCGTATATTTGGATTCCGCCGGTTTGCTCGCTTGTTCGCCTGTGAGGTTGTGGAGAAAGTAGCCGTACTTGGCGATGAACGAACGCACGAAGAGATGGATGCTTTCTTCCTCTTCTTGCGTGATAACGGGATAAGGCAGCATCTGCAAAATTTCACGGATCGTCTTGTCCTCGATTTCGAAGTGTAACACGAACCACTCGGCCTCATGCGGGGTAGGAGGGGTATGATGGTACTGCCCCGGCTTGATCACCAGGCAGTCGCCCGCGTTCAGCGATAAGGGCTGTTCGCCCACCCATTTATGCAGCGTTCCGGAAATGATGTACATAAACTCGAAGATGGAGTGGCGGTGAGTAGGGAACGAATAGCCCTTGCGGCCGATCGTGTATTGAAGGTCGACCAGGCGAATGGACCCGACTATGCTGGAGATCATGAATAATTGTTGCACGGAAATCACCGCTTTCCCCGTTAGAATGGCAGCGCATACATTGAATGTACCATAAAACCGGACAACAAATGTATCATTTTTAACGCCAAAATGAAATGTTGCTTTGCGGCGCAAGGAGCTATTCTTGTGGTGTGACATCCATTCTTAAAATGACCGAAGGAGCGGTGGCTGACGATGAAAGAGCAAATTCGCTGCGCAGTGCTTGGGCTTGGGAGATTGGGGTATTGGCATGCCGAGAATTTGGCGTCCAAGGTGAAAGGAGCCAAACTGGTCTATGTGGCGGACCCGTTCGGCGATTTGGCGGAGAGAACGGCGAGGGAGCTCGGTATTGAAAAATTCGCGACCGATGCGAATCGGGTGCTGGAAGACCCGTCGATCGATGCGGTCATTATCGCCACGCCCACCCCTGTTCATGCGGAAATGCTGGAGAAGGCGGCGCAGCACGGCAAGCATATTTTTATTGAAAAGCCGCTGACACAGAGCCTGGCTGAAGCCGACCGGGCGATTGCCGCGGTTAGAAAGCATCGGGTCAGCTGCCAGGTAGGGTTTATGCGAAGATTCGACGGCGCTTATGCGGAGGCGAAGCGGCGGATTCAAGCCGGGGACATCGGCACTCCGCTCTACTTCAAGGGCGTCTCCCGGGACCCGGGCTCTCCGCCGGAGGCTTTCATTAAAAACAGCGGCGGCATCTTCCTGGATATGTCGATCCACGATTACGATATAGCGAGGTTTTTGCTGAGCGCGGAGGCGACTTCGGTATCGGCTCATGGAAACGTTTTGGTCCATTCGTTCATGGAAGCCTATGGCGACGCGGATCAAGCGATCGCTTATTTGAGCTTCGATTCGGGTGCCGCCGCGGACATCGAGGCGAGCCGAAACGCCTTTTACGGCTACGATATTCGGGGAGAGGTCATCGGCAGCGAAGGCAGCCTGCTGATCGGCTCGCTGCGGCATCATGACGTGCAGCTGCTGACTCGAAACGGGAGCACGCACGATATTGTTCCGGCGTTCCCGCAGCGCTTCAAAGACGCTTATTTGAATGAAATATGCCATTTTATCGATTGCTTGCGCCGAGGCGAGGCCCCTTCCGTCAACGAACAGGACGGCAAAATAGCGCTGGAGATCGCCCTTGCCGCAAGAGAGTCCTACGAGACGGGGCAAAGGATCGCTCTTCCCGGTTACGCCTAACTAACGGTCACGATCGTATTTTGGATTTTGTTAAGGAGCTGGGGCATTTAAAAGATACGACGCGAACGGCCTGGACGCAGGAAGGAAGACGGGAAAGCGTCGCCGAGCATTCGTGGCGGTTAGCGCTGTTCTCCCTCAATCTCTCCTACGGCAAGGAGTTGGCGACACGGATTCCGCTTCTGAATCCGATCCGAGAATCGATAGACCGGGAGACCGGAGATAAAATCAAACAGCGGCAAGGATTCAAGGAGGTTTGATATGAGCGGAATTGCCCGAACACCAAAGCCGCCTTATTATGCGGTCATTTTCACATCCGAGCGGACAGAGGGGGATCATGGTTACGCTGAAATGGCGGAAGAAATGGAGAAACTTGCCTCAATCCAGCCCGGACGGATTTTTGGGAATGGAATTGAATGTTTATTATAGCGACGTTAGCGAAATGAGCCGCCTTTTGATAAGGCGGTTTATTTGTGTTGAACATCCGCCATAAGGGAGTTCAAGCACGGAGACTTGACTTTTGTATCGGTTCAAACTTTATAAAGTAGAAAATGTTTCCTGTTTTCGTTCTCCGACTCACCGAATTTGGGCTGCCGCTGCGAATGATTTGCATACAAGGATGAATCCGCCTCTGGGAAAGATAATGAAGGAAGGAGCTGAAGCAGGATGAACAGCGCAGACGAGGTGAAAAATGCTTTAACGAGGCTATTTGCGGCGATCGACTTGAACAGCCGCAGGCCGCTGGACAAAATTGCGGTTTATACCGCCGTTGTTTCGAGGCTCGACGAGAGAGAACGGCAGACGCTGGAGCAAGCGAGAGCGCTGATGGAGAATCGGCTGATCGAGGAACCGGCCGGATTTGCCCGCCGTGCCGCAGTATTGGCCGCAAAGCTCGAAGGGATCGGGGACGAGCTGCAGGCGGAGCTGGAAGCGCTGCGCGAGACGAAATAGATGTTGGAAGCTGCAAGACAAAGATAGCGGCTTCCTGTTGACGGATTCGCAGTTTTCGATTACATTGTTAATATACCTATACGGGTATATGTAATTTCGCGAGGTATTGCCAAGAAGCAAGCCTCATTATTTTTGCTGAAAATAATACCCATAGGGGTATTTGAGGGGGGAGTTACAGCGAACAAGTCAAGTTTCATTCATAAATAAAGGAGGCTAACGTATGTCCGCTCTCTCATTGATTACTGCGGAGCAACTGTATGCACAGATGCAATCCGGCCGGGAGGCCGTTATCTTGGACGTCCGCAATGCGGACGATGCGGCCGCGTGGAAGATAGAAGGCAGGCGGCTGACGCATATTCATATCCCTTATTTCGATTTTCTGGAGGAGGATGAGGAGCTGTTCCGCGCTCTGCCGCGGGATAAGGAGATTATCGTCGTCTGTGCCAAAGGCAACTCGGCCCAATTCGTCGCAGGGCTTCTCGAAGAACGCGGTTATATGGCCGCCGTCCTGCAAGGAGGCATGCGCGGCTGGAGCGAGCTGCATCATACCGCCGTTATTGCCGAGGATGAGACGATGAAGCTGATTCAGATCGTCCGGCCTGCCAAAGGCTGCTTATCCTATGCGATCGTATCGGAAGGGAAGGCGATGATCGTCGATGCAAGCCGCAGAACCGGCGTGTATCTTCAGCTTGCGGAAGCGTCGCCGTTCGAGATCGAGCATGTCGCCGACACCCATCTGCATGCCGATCATATATCGGGAGGCAGGTCGCTGGCGGAACAGACGGGGGCGGTGTATTATATATCCTCCGGCGAAGCGGACGGAACCGGCCTGGCGTTTGAGCCGCTGGAGCAGCATCCGGTTATCCGCGTAGGGCGGGCGCGGATCGAGGTACTTGCGATCCCGACGCCGGGGCATACGCCGGGCTCGACTTCGTTTTTGCTGAACGGCCGGTACTTGCTGTCGGGAGACACGGTATTCGTCAGCGGCTTGGGAAGGCCAGACCTCGGAGGGAAGGCGCGGCAATGGGCGGACGATCTGTACGAAACCTTGATCGGCCAAGTGAACCGATTATCCGATGAGGTGCTGGTACTGCCTGCGCATTTTGCCGGTATCGACGAGATGCGCGAGGACGGAACGGTTGCGGCACCGCTGGGACAAATCCGCGAGATGAACGCGATGATGCATCCGAACGACCGCGAATCGTTCATCGAGCAGGCGGCGGGAGCGGTATCGACGGAGAAACCGCCTCACTTTGAAGAAATTGTCGCGATTAACCGCGGCGAGCTGCAGGCAGACGACGAGCGCGCCGCCGAGCTGGAGCTCGGGCCCAACCGCTGCGCCGTCCATCACCGGCATTAGCACTGGCGACAAGAGCGATCGGAAGACGTTTCCGAACGCGTAGTCGGCGTTTTTCACCTTTTTTAATCAAAGGAGGACATAAAATGAACACTCGAATTATAGACGCCAAAGGGCTTGCTTGCCCTATGCCGATCGTCAAGGCGAAGAAAGCGATCGATGCGATGGAAAGCGGCCAAATGATGGAATTGTTAACGACGGATCAAGGCTCGCTGAACGATGTTCAGGCTTGGGTCAAGCGCACCGGCCACGAGCTGGTCGAAATACGGGAGGAGCAAGGAGCGTATTCGTTCCGAATCCAAAAGAAGTAATCGCTTGTGCATCATACCCTTGAGGGTATACAATAAGACAGATGCCGACCAAATGAATTGGAGGAGGAGTATTCGTTTGAACCTGATCCTTATTGCGGTTGTAGCTGTCAGTTTGTATTGGATGTATAGAAACCGGCCGGTCCGCGGCGTGCCGTCTATCGAGGCGAACGTGCTGCTGCAGCGTCTGCGAAATGAAGCCGGCTTTTTGCAAATCGTCGATGTCCGCGATCAGAACGATTACTATGCGGATCACATCGAAGGCTCGGTCAACATATCGCTCGGGAGACTGCCGTTTATTAAGAAGCATGGGCTGAATAAGGAAGCCGAAACGATCATTATCGCCGATGTAAATAGAGAGAGCCGGCAGGCTGCACGAATTTTGCGCAAATCCGGATTTACGCGGCTTGTTTACTTGGAGCATGGCATCCAATCGCTGAAACGGGCGGAGCGGGGCGTCAGAGCGGCCCAAGCTCATGTGTGCTGCTGTTCCAGAGGCTGCTGAAGATAGAGAAAGACTAAATTTTTTTTGAATTTATTAATACCTATACGGGTATATGTAAAATAACAAGCGGGAGGAGCCGTTCCTATGGAGGAGCATCCGGAGAAAACGACGATCGTTCTGTTCAGCGGCGATTTGGATAAAGCGATTGCGGCCTTCATTATCGCCAATGGCGCCGCGGCTTACGATCATGAAGTGACGATCTTTTTTACCTTCTGGGGATTGAACACGCTGCGTAAGGACGCCCCGGTACGTTTGAAAAAAGGCTGGCTGGAGAGCCTGTTCGCCAAAATGATGCCGCGCGGAGCGGATAAGCTGGGACTTTCCCGGATGAATTTTGCCGGTATGGGCCCGCAGATGATCAAGCATGTGATGAAAAAGCATCGGGCGCTTTCGCTGCCGCAGCTCATTGAACTCGCCCGGGAGCAGGGAGTCAAGCTGGTGGCCTGCACGATGACGATGGATTTGCTCGGCCTTCAGAAGGAGGAACTGCTGGACGGAATCGAGTATGCCGGCGTAGCCGCTTATTTGGGCGACGCCGCCGAGGCGAAAGTAAATTTGTTCATTTGACGATGGCGGCTTTCTCGCGGCATATTGTGTTCATCGCGCGTATCGGCAATAATATACCTATACAGGTATACGACGAAAGGAATGAAATACGCCATGTCGATGACATATGACGACGATGTGAAGAGAAGGCTGAAACGGATGGAAGGGCAAATTCGCGGCATTTTGAAAATGATGGAGGAAGAGCAGGACTGCAAGGATGTGGTCAGCCAGCTGTCTGCGGTGCGCAGCGCTGCGGACAAGGCGATCGCCTACGTCGTTGCGGTCAATTTGGAAAGATGCATTACCGAGGAGAAGGAAGCGGGCAGAGATTCAAGCAAGATGGTGAAGCAGGCGGTAGAGCTGCTGGTGAAGAGCCGGTAGCTCTTTCTCTTTGGCTGTGTTCCGGACGAACCGCGGTGTAATAGACGGAATGAAAACGGGCATATTAAAGCTAGAGGTGAACCGTATGCTGCATCCCGAATGCGACGTATCCCCGATGAGAGAACAGCTGAAGCAGCAGATGCGTCATATTGCCGATGAGCTTCAGCGCAGCCTGGACGAGATGAACGACGAAGACTACTGCATGCTCAGCCAATTCGATGACATCCGCGAAGCGTTCAGGCAGGTGCAGGCCAAGGCGGCGTCTTTTTATTTGCAGTGCTACTTGTCTGCGTTTACGAACAATTTCATGGACTTGTCCATTTGCATTCAGCATTTGTCCGAACGGCGCCACGGCGCGCTCATTGTCGTGCAGCGAAACGATCCGCTCGACGGAATTTTGCATTCGGGCATTCCGATGCAGGCCAACCTGTCGTATCCGCTGCTCGAATCCGTGTTTTACCCAGGGAACCCACTGCATGACGGAGCCGTGCTCATCCATTCCGACCGGATCGTGTCGGCGGCCAACGTTCTTCCGGTTTCCCATGTGGCCGTGACCGGCAAAAAAATCGGCACCCGGCACCGAGCAGCAATCGGGCTCGCGGAGCAGACGGACGCGCTCATTCTGGTCGTGTCCGAGGAAACGGGCGACGCCTCGTTCGCGTTCAAGGGAAAGCTGCATCCGCTGAGCGGCATCGATGCTTTGGTGGAGGAAGGAATGCCGCAATAAGCGGCAACAGATTTTAGGAGAACAGGCTGCGGGGAGCCCGTTCTTTTTTTAATTGTTTAGGAAATGATGTGCAGCAATATCCTGTAGATATCCGGGGGGCTCCCCCGAAAGTAATGTCTAACCATAGAACGATCCCAGCGGAATGGTTAGACGCCGATCCAGCCTAGGCTGGATGCGGACGGAATAAGCTTCAGAGCATCACGTCGCTTTTGGGGGATTTGTTCTGCCCGAGCCTTAAGCGCGGCTCTTCTGGATGTTCAGCCGGTATTGGTGCGGCGTCGTGCCCATCGTTTCCTTGAACACGCGGCAAAAATACGACGGATTGGGCAGGCCCGCACGAAGGCCGATCTCCGGCACGGTTAGCGACGTCGTCGTCAGCAGCAGGCAGGCGTGCCTGATCCGCGTAGCTGTCACATAGGCGAGAATCGTCGTTCCCGTAGCCTCCTTGAACAGATGGGCGATATGGTAACGGGACAAGTGCAGCTCCTTAGCCATCTGCTCCAGCCGAAACGGCTCGGCGTAATGCCGCTCGATCCACTGCATGATCTGCTCGGCGCGGTGAGGATGTCTTGCCGACAGCGTAGTCTGCTCGTCCGGCTCTTCCCGCTTGGCCAGCTCGGCGCGGCGAAGCTGCCGCATCAAACCGAGGAGGAAGAACATCCATTCCTCCTGTTTTTCCGCCGGAAGGATGGTTCTGCGCGCTTCGTGAAACGACTTCATCCATAAGAGGGCCGGGTCCGCTTCATCCAGCATACGGATGGGCCGGGCCGCTTTGGCATGCTGCTTAAGCGACGCGAAGAAGCTCTTGAGCAGCGGGAACGTCTCCCAATACGGGGTGAGCAGAGCCGGGTCGAACATGATCACGCTGCGGATGAACGGCCGCTCCGCGGTGACGTGAATTTGTACGCGGTGCAGCTGAAACGGGTGGAATACCATCAGCGTTCCCGGACCGATGGGATAGGTGCGGCCTTCGACGATCAAGTTGCCGACGCCTTCATGGATATAGGTGAACTCCATTTCGAGATGCGCGTGAAACACCTCCTTGAAGGCGCTTTCGGAAGTGCGTTTGTAGTCAAACGAGAACGGTTCGGCGGTCATCCGGTTCATCTCCCCAAGCATAGTTATGGCGCGGCGCGCCAGGCCGAATAACTTGGTTCCATTATAGCAAGATCTGAGCATTTTTACACAATATCGGATCATAAAAATATCCCGCTCTCGCTTATGATGGAAGTATGATGACGAGGGAGGAATGTACGATATGATTCGTGTTGCGATTATTGGCGCGGGAGCGATTTCGAGAGCGCATATCGAAGGATATTTGGCGTTTCCGGAGCGATGCCAGATTGTTGCGGTTGCCGATATTTTTGTGGAAAAGGCCGAGGAAGCGGTCGACAAATTCGGATTGGCGGGCCAAGCCCGAGCCGCAGCCGACTACAAGGAGCTGCTCGGTCAAGGAATCGACCTTGTCTCCGTCTGCACGCCGCCGTATACGCATGCCGAAATTGCCAAATCGTTCTTGCTGGCGGGCTCTCATGTGCTGGTGGAGAAGCCGATGGCCGCCTCGCTCCGCGAATGCGACGAGATGAACGAAGCGGCGGCGCAGAGCGGCAAAATATTGTCCGTCGTAGCGCAGAACCGCTTCCGTTCGCCGATGATGAAGCTGAAGCAGGTGCTGGATGAAGGACTCGCCGGCAAGATCGTCCACGCCCAGGTCGATTCGTACTGGTGGCGGGGCCATTGCTACTACGATCTGTGGTGGCGCGGCACCTGGGAGAAGGAAGGCGGGGGCTGCACGATCAACCACGCCGTTCATCATATCGATGCCTTGCAGTGGATGATGGGGATGCCGAAGGAAGTGCAGGCGCTGATGGCCAACACCTCGCACGACAACGCCGAAGTGGAGGATTTGTCGGTAGCGGTTCTGCGCTTTGACAGCGGGGCGCTCGGCCAGGTGACCAGCTCGGTCGTGCATCACGGGGAGGAGCAGCAGCTGATCTTCCAAGGCGCGGCGGCGCGTATTTCCGCTCCGTGGAAGGTCAAGGCGTCCGTCTCCAAGGAGAACGGCTTTCCCCAGCCGAATCCGGAGCTGGAACGGCAGCTTCAGGAGCTGTACGACCGGCTGCCCGAAGTGGAGCATGAAGGGCATAAAGGTCAGATCGACAACGTGCTTCAAGGGATCGAGCAGGGCACGCCGGTACTGATCGACGGGCATAGCGGACGCAGCACGCTGGAGCTGATTACCGCGATCTATAAATCGGCGAGCACGAACCAGCTGGTGAAGCTGCCGCTTGCTCAGGAAGACCCTTTTTACACAAGAGAGGGGATTCAAGCCCATGCCACGCATTTTTACGAGAAAACACGCTCCGTTACCGGGTTCAGCAAAAATGAAATTACCGTATCGGGAGAGAAATAAGCGATAATCGCATAGCGCAGAATGAAGGAAAAGCGGCCTCGCACGGCTGCTTTTTCTTTTTTTTCGTATAACGGTTTGGGCTGTGTACGGTTTTCGGAGCCATGCAATATCCAAAAATTGGATAAAACTTTTTGCCACTCCATTCATATTTAGTTCATATTAGTGCAGTAAGATAATGTAGGGAAGTTCTTGCCTATTTATGGTATGGTGGATGAAATGAAGTGACGTGGGGGAAGAAAGTCATGACCAAAATTTTAATCGTTGACGACGATCCGTTTATACGCCAGTTGATTAAGCTGGCCCTGCGCGGCGAGGAGATGCAGCTTCTGGACAGCAGTAACGGCGTGGAAGCGCTGGAGATGCTCGAACGGACGCGCGTAGATTTGATGATTCTGGATATTATGATGCCGCAGATGGACGGCTGGGAGCTGTGCAGGGAAGTGCGGGCGCGTTATCCCGATCTGCCGCTGCTGATGGTCACCGCCAAGAGCGAGCAGGCCCATAAGGTCAAAGGCTTCCAGCTCGGGACCGACGATTATGTGGTCAAGCCGTTCGATCCGCTGGAACTGGCGATGAGGGTCAAGGCGCTGATGAAGCGCTATAAAATTAACGTATCGCAAACCGTTCAAATAGGCGATGTCGAGCTCAACCGGAGCAATCTCGAGGTCGTTCAAGGAGGACAGCGGCAAACGCTGCCTTTGAAGGAATTCGAGCTGCTGTTCAAGCTGGCCGGGCATCCGAATCAAGTGTTTACCCGCAACCAGCTCGTCGATCAAATTTGGGGAATGGACTACGAGGGCGAAGAGCGTACGGTAGATGTACATATTAAAAGGCTGCGCGAGAGATTTCCCGAAGAGACTTCATCCTTCGCGATCGTGACGGTGCGCGGGCTAGGCTACAAACTGGAGCTGAGAGCATGATCCGTTCTTTATATGTCCGGGTTGCGCTGACGTTTATGCTGTCCGTCATATTGGGGCTGATTATCGCCTTCTATGCCTCGAATTACTGGTTCAGAGATATGTTCGAATCGGGGATGCAGAAGGATTTGTCCAATGCGTCGGAGGATATTGCCGCTATTTTCCGGGAAATGAAAGGCGTGGATATGGACGCTTATTTGCATCATTTGCATTGGGTGCAGCGGTATTACATTACGGTGTTCGACGAGCAGCTGCACCGGACGGTGCTAGGTCCGGACCAGCCGCTCCCGGAAATTCCGCAGCAGGCGGTGGAGCAAGTATTGAAAGGACAGCAAGCCGCCCAGTCCGGGGAGCCGATCGAGCAGTGGGTCGGACGTCCTCTGTCCTTGAACGGGCACAGCTACGCGGTTTTCGTACAGCCGGTCATGCGCAATAACGAGGACAATTTTCGCTATATTTTGTTTACCGTCCTCGCAATTACGCTCATTATGGGCAGCTTGTTCGTCCTGATCGCGGCGCGTTATTTGGTGCAGCCGCTGAAGCTGATGACGCGCGCTACGCAGCGCATATCGAAGGGAGACTTCGACATTACGTTCACCTGGCTCGAGCGCAAGGACGAGGTGGGGGAGCTGGCGCGCAGCTTCAGCCAAATGGCGGGCGAACTGAAGCAGCTCGAGCTGATGCGACAAGATTTCGTCTCCAGCGTGTCGCACGAGATTCAGTCGCCGTTAACCTCGATCGCCGGTTTTTCCAAAATGATTCGGTACTCGGATTTGCCGGAGGAGGAGCGCAACCACTATTTGGATATTATCCAAACGGAATCGGAGCGCTTATCGCGGCTCAGCGAAAACTTGCTCAGCTTAGCTTCGCTGGAGTCGGAGCATCACCCGTTCCATCCCGTCGTATACCGGCTGGACGAGCAAATCCGGCGCATTATTGTCACCCAGGAGCCGATCTGGTCGGCTAAGCGGCTGGACCTGCAGCTGAATCTTCCGCCCGTCATGCTGTCGGCCGACGAAGACCAGCTGAGTCAGGTATGGATTAATCTGCTGCATAACGCGATCAAATTTACTCCCGAGGGCGGCGTCATCCGCGTGAAGCTTGAGGCGCTGGTCGACCGGGTGCAGGTGACGGTGCACGATTCGGGCATCGGTATGGGACCCGAGGAGCTGGCGCATATATTCGACCGCTTCTACAAAGCGGACCGCGCCAGACAGCGCGAAGTCGGGGGCAGCGGGCTGGGGCTGGCGATCGTCCGCAAAATCGTCGATCTTCACTGCGGGATCATTACGGTCGACAGCAAGCCGGGCCAAGGCTCCCTGTTTAAGGTGATGCTGCCCGGCGCGGTGAAGAAAAGAAACGCCGGCGCTTGAAAGGCCGGGAGACTATTTTGCGCATTGTGCTCTTCGCATTGTGCTCTTAAGAGCTTGCGGAAGAATGCGGTGAACTGCCTGAAGGCGCAGCCCGCAAAGATGGTTAAAGACTGACGGTGAAGTTCTCTGTCAGTTTTTTGGTTGTTTAGGAAATGATGCGCAGCCATATCCTGTGGAAATCCGTGGGCTCCCCCGAAAGGAAAGTCTACCCATAGAACGATCCCGGAGGAAGGGTTAGACGCCGATCCAGCTTAGGCTGGATGCGGACGGAATAAGCTTCAGTGCATCACGTCACTTTTGGGGGATTTGTTCCGCTTATTCTCACCGTCTGCGTTACCCATAAAATTTAACGGACACCATGGCAGCTAATCTCGTTACAAACGGCCGTTTTCAAATGGCAACGGTCGCCACGGCGCTTATTAGTCCCGATTTGCTTATCAAGAGAGATATTTCTATTAAGTAGCTGCAATCATGTCCGCTAGAATTCAAGAAGCTGATTATAGGGTCCAATAACGGCATCAGTGTCCGTTGGAGGCTTGCGCAACGGTTACAGCCGCAGTTGTGGCCATACAGAAGCCGGTTCCCGACAAAATATGCGCCAGTTCATATTCAGTTCATACTTCCATATTATTCTATTCTGGTGTACATACAACCAAAAGATAAATCAGGAAAGGACCGAGGGGAGTGCTGAAATGAACCGATTAACCCATTTTTCGATGAAAAATGTCTCCGCCTTGTTCATCATCATGATTCTCTTGTTCGGCAGCGGCGTCTACGCCACGAGCAAGCTGAAGGTGGAGAACATGCCGAACGTATCGTTCCCGGTCGTTATGGTAAGCGCGACCTATACGGGCTCGCCGAAGGACGTCATGGAACAAGTGACCGAGCCGTTGGAGAAGAAGCTGGCCAATATCGAGGATTTGGACTCGATGTCGTCGACTTCCAGCGAGAACAATGCCAGGGTCATTTTGCAGTTCAAGCAAAATGTCGATACGGATAAGAAGAAGCAGGATGTCGAGAGCCTGCTGCAGGAAGTTCAGCTTCCTGATTCGGCGGGTACGCCGAAAGCGTCGACGTTCGGAGCGTCCTCGATGCCTTCGATCTACCTGGTGGCTTATGCCGAGAACGGAATGAGCCAGACCGAGCTGGACAAGCGTTATGAGGATACGATCAAGCCGGACCTGGAATCGGTCAAAGGGATCGACCATCTGGATTCGATCGGCGTCAGAGATACCAGTCTCGACATTGAACTGGACGCAGACGCCCTGAACGCGTACGGATTAACGCCGCCTCAGGTGACGAGCGCCTTGCGGGCTGCCGTGACGAAGAGTCCGATCGGCAGCGTCGAAATTAGCGGGAACGACAAGAGCGCCCGCGTGACGGGCGATATTCAGAGCGTCTACGATATTGAACAAATCGAAATAACGACTCCTAAGGGAGATATTATTACACTGGATCGCGTGGCTAAGGTTAAAGCGATTACCGAGTCCAACTTCTCCGGACGTTTGGACGGCAAGCCGGCCATTGCGATGATTTTGTACAAAACCGGCAGCGCAAACGCCGTCGATTTCTCGAACAGTGTCGAGAAGCTGAAGGAGCAGTGGAAGCAATCTATGCCTAACGCTGTGTTCAAAACGACCTATGACGGCGCGGACGAAATCAAGGAATCGATCAACGGGATGCTGCGGGAGGGCGTCGTCGGAGCGCTTCTGGCTTCCTTTATGATTCTCCTGTTTCTGCGCAACGTGCGGATGACGCTGATCGTGCTCGTGTCGATACCGTTGTCCATTTTGATTACGCTGCTGCTGATGTGGGAGCTCGGGCTGACGCTGAATACGATGACGCTCGGCGGCATGTTCATCGCGGTCGGGCGCGTCGTCGACGATTCGATCGTCGTTATCGAGAACATCTATACGACGCTGGAGAAAGCTCAGGAGCGCAAGGAATCGGTCATCGTCCTGGCCACGAAGCAGGTGGCGATGGCAATCACTTCGTCTACGCTGGCTACGGTCGGCGTGTTCGCTCCGATCGGGATGGTCAGCGGCGTCGTCGGCGGATTTTTCCGGCCGTTTGCCATTACGCTGGCCTGCGCGCTGCTCTCGTCCTTGCTCGTCGCATTGACGGTCATTCCGATGCTGGCGAAGCTGCTCGTGCTGCGCGGCAAGGTGAAGCATGCATCCCATGATCAGGAGAAGCAGGGCAAATTTATGACCGTTTACGAGAATGTCCTTCATTGGTCGCTGACCCATCGAATCAAATCGCTGCTTCTGGCGGCGCTGTTGTTCGTAGGCACACTGGCTGCGACCATTCCTGCGCTCGGCGTATCGTTTCTTCCCGACGGGAAGCCGTCGCGGACGATGTATTTTGTCATGAAGCTGCCCAATGAAACGGCATTCGAAGCGACCAAGGAAAAGACGCAGGAGCTGGAGCAGCTGCTGATGGACGCCAAGGACAGCCAAGGCAATAAGTTGTTTACTTATGTCGAAGGCTTGGCGGGGTATAACGGCAACGGGGATAACCGGGTCGCTTACGCTGCGCAAATTTATGTGGAAGTTAATGAGCAAGTAGACCCCGATCAAGTGAAGGAGCAGGCGAAGCAGTTCATTCTCTCGGAGCTTCCCGCAGGGTCCGAGGTACAGCCGAGGGGAGTCGGAGGCGGCAACGGCGTGTCGAGCACCGACTTTTCCTATAACCTGAAAGGGGAAGATCAGACGAGGCTGGAGGAGGCTGCGGCCATCATCAAGACGAAGATGGAGGAGTTTCCCGAGCTTAGCGAAATCGAAGACAGCCTGAGCGACGGCAAAACCGAGGTAGAGATCGCGGTCGACCAGAAAAAGGCGAGAGCGTTCGGTTTGACGGCCTCGTCGGTGCGGGAGACCGCCAGCACGTGGATTCAAAAGCAAAATCTCGGCGATCTGAAGCTGGACGGCGTAACTTATACGACAACCGTGTCGATGGATAAATCCGATAAAAACTCGCTGGAAAAGCTGGGCAATATTCCGCTCGCAGGTACGGGCGGCCAAACTGTCTACTTGAAGGAAGTCGCCAAAATTAGTCTCGTTCCCGGCGCCGTATCGCTTGGACGCGACGACCAGAAGCAGCTGGTGCGGGTGACGGCGAAGATTAAAGCGGAAGACAAAAACGCCGTAAGCGGCAAAGTATCGGCCGCCTTGCGTTCCGTTGAACTGCCTGACGGCGTAACCCGCGAGGTCAGAGGCGTTAACGAAGATATTAACGAAAGCTTCACCCAGCTGTTTATGGCTATGGCCGTCGCCGTCTTCATGGTGTATCTGGTCATGGTGCTCGCTTTCGGAAATGCGGCGGCACCGTTCGCCATTCTGTTCTCGCTGCCGCTTGCCGCCATCGGTGGATTGATCGGTCTGGTCGTTACGCGGCAGGCGCTGAACGTGACGTCCATGATCGGCTTCATGATGCTGATCGGGATTGTCGTTACCAATGCGATCGTGCTGGTCGACCGCGCCCAGCAGCTAAGAGAAGAGGGTTATACGGTTCGTCATGCCTTGATCGAAGCGGGTAAAGTCCGCCTAAGACCAATCATTATGACGGCCGGCGCTACGATAATGGCGCTATTCCCGCTCGCACTGGGCTTATCCGGAGAAGGCGCGCTGATCGGCAAAGGACTCGGCGTCGTCGTTATCGGCGGGCTGATCACCTCGACGATTTTAACGCTGATCGTCGTTCCGATTGTGTACGAGCTGATCGAGGAGATCAAGGCGCGCATATCCCGCTTGCTGCATAAAGCGGACCATTCGGCCGCTCCGACAAGCACGCTGGAAGGATAAAAGGTCGGTGCACGAATCCGATCCGTATAGAATGCAAGGAATCAATCAGGGGATTTGGAAAAGCATGGAGGAGGCAGAACGATGAAGAGGATCAGCATGGGAAAGGGTACAAGGCAATATCACGCCGTCCGCATTCTGGCCGTATTGACGCTGGCGGCCGTCATGGCGGCCGGCTGCTCGGCCCCCGGCGGGCCCAAGGGAGCGGCGCAGGCGCAGCTGCAGGTAAGAGCCGTTAAGACGGAGCCGGTGGCCAAGCAGCGGATCAGCGATCCGGCCGAGCAGGTGGCGGATATTTCGGCCGGAACCGCGATTGATATTGCAACCAAAGCGAACGGGGAAGTCATTGAAGTATTGAAGAAACGCGGGGATTATGTCGAAAAAGGCGAAGTATTGTTCCGTGTCGACAGCAAGGATGCGGAATCGGCCAAGCGGAAAAACGAGCTGGCGGTAAGGAGCTCGCAAGAGTCGCTGCAGAAGGCGAAGGACGATCAGATCAACAACCGCAAGGATTTGGCCGATGCGGTGCAGAAGGCCGAAACGGCGCTGAAGAACGCGCAGCAGGATTATAACAAAATGCGCAACGATTACGACAACGGTTTGGCAAGCGACCATCAGTTGGAGCAGGCGCAGCAGCAGGTGGACAATGCCCGCATGAGCCTGGAATCGGCTCAGAACAAGCTGGCCGCAAACGATAACAACAATACGATCGCTTCGGCCGAGACGCAGGCGGAAACCAATCAGCTGGCGCTGGAGGATTCCATCCGCGCGCTGGACAATTATAACGTCAAGGCTCCGGCCAGCGGGGTGCTGACCGATTTTACCCCCGAGGTCGGGCAGACGGTCAACACCGCATCGAAGCTCGGTCAGGTGCTGCAGATCGACCCTGTGAAGATCACGACGGAGCTGAGCGAGACCAATATGAAGCTGGTCAAAAACAAGAAGGAGCTCGTTTACTATAGCCCGGATAACCCGGACAAGAAGGGAACGGCTCAAATCAGCTACCTGGCTCCGGTCATGAGCGCGCAGACGAAAACTTATACGCTGGAGCTGGAGGTCGCCAATCCGGACCATACGATCACGCCTGGGACGCGCGTGATGGTTCAGCTGACGACGGAGGAAGAAGAGAAGGTCGTCGTTGTGCCGACGTTAAGCATTATCCGGGAGGAATCGGACGCGTTCGTCTTCGTGCAGCAGGGAGATACGTATCAGAAGCGCAAAATCAAGCTGGGCCGTATCAACGGCTCTTATCAGGAAGTGCTGGACGGCGTGAAGGAAGGCGAGCAGTTGGTCGTTACCGGACAGCATCAGCTTAAGGACGGACAGAAGGTAGAAGCCGCGTCTGCGGCGCCTTCCCCGTCTCCGGCTCCGGCGGGAGCCGCCCCGGACGGGCAGAAGCAAGCCAAATAATCCGACAGTGAGGAGTGGACACAATGAATGAACGATGGAAAATGACACTGACATCGGTTATGCTGGGCACCGCTATTATCGTGCAAGGAGGCGCGGCGCTGCCCGCAGCGGCGCTCGCGGCGGAGCCGTCCGCAACGGAGGCCGGCGAGAATGCGGCAGCGGAACCAGCTGCAACGGAGGCCGCGGCCGAGACGCCGGCGGACAATCATTTGACGGAGAATATTCAGGCCGCCGTCAAAGGGGCATCTGTGGAGTCGACGCCGGACGGGCTGCGCATCGCCGTCACGGTCAGACTGTATAACGGCGGCACGGAGAAGCAGCGCGTGCCCGATTACGAGCTGAGGGTGCAAACGGCGGACGGTCTCGATTATACCCTCGATGCCAGCTCCGATAACAAGAAGGCGCTGAAGCCCAAGGAAATCGGAGAGCTCGTCTATATGAGCGTCGTGGACAGCAAGGCGGCGATGAAGCTGGCCGGCGTCTCCTTCGTGAAGGTGGACGAATACGCCTATCCGAAGACGGAGACGACGCTGCTCGGCTTCCCGCTAGGCCCGGAAGTATGGTACGGCTCCAGCGGCAGCGCTCTTCCAACCACGCAGCTGGCATGGGGGCAAACGTTCTCCATTCCCGGCCTCAATTCCGATTTGCTCTATACGCCGGCCGGTTTGACTACGGAGAATACGGATAAGGGTCCGGTAGCGGTCGTCACGCTGTTGACGCAAAATCCCGGACTCGGACGCGAGACGGTGCCCGATTTCCGCTTGGACGTCCGCGCCGGGCAGAAAACTTTTGCGGGAGCGCGCACGGAGAAGGATGACGTAACCGTCGAAGCGGGCGAGCAGAAATATATTCATTTTGCCGTTCCGATGGAGAATAACGCGGAGCCGTCCAGCTTGATCCTCATGACTACCGATACGTTCCTGCCGGGCTCGGGCTCCGGCTCGTCTCAGACGAGCGGCGGACAAGCCGCAGCGGGCACACAGATCGATACGGGCCGTCTGGCCGTAACTTTGCCCGCTGGGGCGCAGGCTGACCCGGCCTCTACGGCAAGTTATACGTTAGGCTCGCCGATCGCCGTAGATCCGTTGTCGAAATTGATCGATCATACGCAGGTGACGCTGATGGAGCTGCATATGCAGCAAAATCCGGGAGAAGGCTACAAGACCGCCATCGGCAAGTTTGTGCTGACGAACAAGAGCGATAAGCCGGTACCGACGCCGGCTTTCGAAACCGAGCTGGTCGGCGGCGGCGGAGCTGCCTATTCCGGCGTAAGGCAGACGAACGTTGCGGCGACGCTTAACCCGGGTCTCAGCTATGTCGTAAGCTATTCGTTTAACATCCCGCAGACCGAAAGCGGAGACGGGCTCGTGCTGAAGCTGCTGGACGGCCAGACGGCGTCTCCTTACAAAATAGCGATCGCGTCGGTGCAGGCGCCGCTCCAGAAGGAAAGCGACGATAATACGCTCCATCTGTACCCTTACGATATTCATTTGACGGATTGGACGGTCGGCACGAACTATGGAACGACGACGGCATCTTATTCTTATAAAATGAAGTTGACGCTCGACATGAAACAAGCGGAGAACGTGGTCGTCGATCAAAATTTCTCCAAGCTTCATTTCGAGGTCGTAGACAAGCTAGGACGGGTGCTGGGCACGGCGGACGGCAGCTTCACGGGAAGCCAGAAGCTCGTTAGCGGCACGCAGACGATTGTGACGAACAGCATTGCCAGCGAACAGTTCGAATTCCCGATTACTGTCAATATGTACGAAGTTATCGAAACGCCTGACGGACAAGCGAAGCGGCTGCTGAAAACGTTGAGCTAGGGTGTTATCCCTCTGGGACAGTCTCTTTTAAAAGAGGCTGTCTTTTTTCTTTGTTTAGGAAATGATGCGCAGCAAATTCCTGTGGAAATCCGGGTGCTCCCCCGAAAGGAATGTCTACCCATAGAACGATCCCAGAGGAATGGTTAGACGCCGATCCAGCCTAGGCTGGATGCGGACGGAATAAGCTTCAGAGCATCACGTCACTTTTGGGGGATTTGTTCTGCGAGGGAAGTTTTGTGAGACGGGTATTCGCTTTATTTTACCAATGGTTAAATAAATCGGGCGACGACAAGCGACATGATGCGACGAAAAGGAATGGAGCGTGCGAGTAGGATGAGCCGGTTGGGCAGGGAAAGAAAAAATTTCCTTGGCGCTAAAATGCCGCAATCATCGAGGGGACGGCAACCGCACTTGTTGGGCGAGCGGTACGGCTTGGCATAAGACAGGGGAGGCTATGCGGTTAAGGCGCTGCGAAGGCCGATTTATCCATTTTGCCATTGGGATCACTCCGCGATATGCCTTCTGAATGTGATTTTAGCTGCAATAAATGCCGATCAGGGACATCTTTTGATATAAAGGAGTCATTTATCATTACCAATACCATATTGGCTTAAAAATCGAAAATGGAGAGTTATACACGATATGGGACGATAGGGAAGGAAAAAGGAGCATAGGCCGGGTAATCCCCCCATACCCTAGGACAGGAGGGATTTACTGGAAATACCCGGTGTCAGCCTGTATGACACAGCCCAAAAAACTGTGTTAGCATTATAACTGTTCGCGCGAACGAATTCTTAAGAGAGGTAGTGATGCTGCTTGAGAAGGGGTCTAGCGATGGTGCTGTTTCTAACGCTTCTCACATCAGTCGTCGGCTGCGGAAGCGCCGGGCAAGCGGGCGCCGGAGACGGCAATGCAGGCAAACAGGCGTCCGAAGCGGGCAACGATACGTTGGCTCAAGCCAAACAGAAAGGCTCGGTGACGGTGGGCTTCGCTAACGAGAAGCCATACGCCTATAAGACATCCGACGGTCAATTGACGGGAGAAGCGGTAGAAATTGCCCGGGTAGTTCTGGGCAAACTCGGTATCAACGAAATGAAAGGCGAATTAACGGAATTCGGATCATTAATCGGGGGCCTTCAAGCCAAACGGTTCGACATGATTACGGCCGGCATGTTTATTAATCCTCAGCGCTGCCAAGCGGTTCTCTTCGCTAATCCGGAGTACAGTATCGGAGAAGCTATCGCGGTTCAGGAAGGCAATCCCCACAAGCTCCGCAGTTATCAAGACATCGCCAACAACAAAGAGGCCAAAGTGGCCGTTATGACCGGTGCGATCGAGATCGGTTATTTGGAAAAATCGGGCGTCGCCAAAGAGCAGATGGTGCTCGTGCCCGATCAGGCGTCGGCTTTGAACGCTCTTCAAGCCAACCGGGCGCAAGCGGTAACGATGACCGGGCCTGCGCTGCAGGCGATGCTGGATTCGGCCAATGACAGCAAGCTCGAACGCGTCGCCGATTTCGAGCAGCCGCTTATCGATTCCAAGAGTGTCAGGGGATACGGCGCAACGGCGTTCCGTCCCGAAGACAAGAGCTTCCAGGAAGCGTTTAACGCCGAGCTGAAGAAGTTGAAGGATTCCGGAGAGCTGCTCGAAATTTTGCAAAAATTCGGATTTACGGAACAGGAGCTTCCCGGCGACATGACATCCGAAGCGCTCTGCAAGGAGCAGTAGCATGGTAACCTCATGGACGCAGTTCATCCCGCTGCTGGCGGAAGGAGCGAAGGTGACGATTGCGATCGCCTTCATCTCCTCGGCGGTTGCGATGGCGGTCTCGCTGCTGATCGGCTTGTGCAGACTGTCCAGGTTTAGGGCGGTAAGAGCGGTATCTGCGGTGTATGTGGAATTTTTCCGGGGCAGCTCGCTGCTTATTCAGCTGTTCTGGATCTATTTCGCGCTTCCGTTCATCGGAATCGAGCTGCCGAAATTCGCTGCGGCCGTCGTCGCCTTCGGGCTGAACTACGGCGCGTACGGCTCCGAAATCGTCAGAAG
The DNA here is from genome assembly GCF_025060755.1 of Paenibacillus doosanensis. Taxonomy (GTDB): domain Bacteria; phylum Bacillota; class Bacilli; order Paenibacillales; family NBRC-103111; genus Paenibacillus_S; species Paenibacillus_S doosanensis. Next base: position 18,432 of record NZ_JANYUY010000021.1, on the reverse strand, counting down.
CTCCATTCAGGCGATTCCCAAGGGGCAATGGGAGGCCTGCACGGCCTTGAATATGAAGCCATGGCAGACGATGAAAACGATTATTTTGCCGCAGGCGTTTCTAAGAATGCTGCCTCCGTTCGGCAATTTGCTCGTCGAGCTGATCAAAGGCACGTCGCTCGTCTACTTCATCACGCTGGCCGACTTAACGTATCAGGCTATGGTGCTGCGCAACAATTACATCTCCTGGTCGCCGGTCATTATGGTGCTGCTGCTTCTGATGTATTTTGCCATCGCTTCGCTCGTCTCGTTCGGGGTACGGCTGGCCGAACGTAAAATGGCGGCGGGAAGGATGTAAGGTAAGCATGTGGAACTGGGACTACGCAATGCAAATATTGCCCGAGCTGCTGCGGGCATTGAGGATGACGGTGCTCGCGACATGCTGCGGCTTCGCGCTCTCCTGCTTCGGCGGTCTGCTGCTGGCAATGGCCTCGGCCTCCCGCTGGGCCGTGATATCCGCGGTCTCGCGGGGAGTGGTGAGCTTTATCCGCAACACGCCGCTGCTCGTGCAAATTTTTTTCCTGTATTATACGCTGCCCAAAGTCGCCAACATCTCATTGTCTGCTTTTGCCGTAGGGATTATTGGACTTGGGCTTCATTACAGCACGTACATGTCCGAGGTGTACCGCTCCGGTATCGAGGCGGTGCCCAAAGGGCAGTGGGAGGCGGCGGTCGCTTTGAATTTTCCGAAGGCGAAAACATGGATGACGGTCATCCTGCCGCAAGCGATACCGCCCGTCATTCCCGTAATGGGGAATTATCTCTTGGTGATGTTCAAGGAAACCCCGGTTTTGTCTGCGATTACGTTGGTCGAAATGCTGCTGACCGCCAAAAATATCGTCTCCGAATCGTATCGCGTATTCGAGCCTTACACGATGGTCGGCGTCTTGTTCCTGATCGTCAGCTATCCAGCCTCGCTGCTCATTCGCGCCTTGGAGAAGCGGCTTACGCTTCAGCCGGGGCAGCGGCCGGGGAGCGGACGGGGGCAGGCCGGGAGGAGCGCCGAGAAGGCGGTGGGCTCATAAAGCAGCTAGGACAACGAAGGGGGGCAGGCAGAGCATGCAGCCAATAGTGAAATATTCGCAAGTAACCAAATCGTTCGGCGATCTCAAAGTGATCAAAGGCATCGATCTGGAGATGGCGCCGGGCGAGAAGCTGGCTCTGATCGGTCCGAGCGGTTCGGGTAAGACGACGCTCGGGCGGATGCTGATGACCTTGGAGGAACCGACCTCGGGCACGATCGAGCTGGACGGCGAAGGATTGTGGCATATGCCCCGCAAGGGGGCGTTCGTGCGGGCGGACGAACGGCATCTGCACCGGATGCGCGGGAAGGTCGGTATGGTGTTCCAGCATTTTAACCTGTTCCCGCATATGACGGTGCTCCGCAACGTGACGGAAGCGCCCCGCAAGGTGCTCGGGCTGTCCAGGGAAGAGGCTGCCGAGCGGGCGGTCAGCATGCTGGGCAAGGTCGGCTTGCAGGATAAGCTGGATATGTATCCGGCCCAATTGTCCGGGGGACAGAAGCAGCGGGTGGCGATCGCCAGAGCTTTGGTCATGCGGCCGATGGTGATGGTGTTCGACGAGGTGACCTCGGCGCTGGACCCGGAGCTGGTGGGCGAAGTGCTCGAAGTCATTCGTGAAATCGCCGAGGAAGGCAGCATGGCGATGATGCTGATCACGCATGAAATGGATTTTGCCAAGGATGTCGCCGACAGGGTCATCTTCGGAGCCGAAGGAAGGATCGTCGAACAAGGTCCTCCGGAAGCGATTTTCGAAAATCCGCAAAGCGAACGGCTGCAATCGTTTCTCAAACGATTCCGTTCGTCTTGAAGGGAGGGAGAGGCTTCATGGAATCGCCTGTCATACGTTACCGCCACCCGGTCAAGGAAGACGGGGCGGCGGTGTGGAGCCTCGCGAAGCAGACGGGGGCGCTCGACGTCAATTCCGTCTACTGCTACATTTTGCTGTGCGATTACTTCAGGGACAGCTGCATCGTCGCCGAGGATGAAGCGGGCATTGCGGGCTTCGTGTCCGCATTTCGCATTCCCGGCAAGCCGGACCGCTTGTTCGTATGGCAGATCGGCGTCGCGCCGGACCGGCAGAGAAGAGGCATTGCCAAACAGCTGCTGCGGGAGCTGTTCTCATCGCCCTGCTGCGAAGGCGTCCGCTATGCGGAGACGACGATCAGCCCCTCGAATCGGGCTTCGCAGGCGCTGTTTCTGGCCGTTGCTGAGGAACGGGGAGTCGAGGTTCAGCTAACCGAAGGATATCCGGCTTCGATGTTCTCCGAAGGGCAGCAGCACGAGGATGAAATATTGTTCGTATTGGGGCCGAAATCAGCCCCGGGCATATAGCCGCAGATTCACAGTTATAAAAAGAACCGCACACAGGGAGGAAAACCGATGAAAACGCTAACGCTGGAAAAGCCCTCTATGCACGTATTCGAAGAGATGGAATCCGAGGTTCGCAGTTACTGCCGAAGCTTTACAACGGTTTTCGACAAAGCCAAAAACGCCAGGCTATGGGATAAAAACGGCAATGCATATATCGATTTTTTTGCCGGAGCGGGAGCGTTGAATTACGGTCATAACAATGAACGCATTCGCGGCAAACTGCTTGATTATATGCTGAAGGACGGCGTCACGCATAGTTTGGATATGGCGACAAGCGCCAAAGAGCGGTTTTTAACGAGATTTAACGACGTTATTTTGAAGCCCCGGGGGTTGAGCTATAAGGTTATGTTCCCGGGTCCGACCGGAACGAACGCGGTAGAGAGCGCGCTGAAGATCGCGCGGAAAGTAACGGGGCGGTCCACGGTTATCTGCTTTACGAACGCCTTCCACGGCATGAGCCTCGGTTCCTTGGCCGTCACCGGCAACTCATTCAAACGCAAGGGCGCGGGAGTGGAGCTGAGCCACTCTGTCTTTATGCCGTATGACGGCTACTTCGGCCCGGATGTCGACACCGTGAAGTATATGGAGAAGCTGCTGGACGATCCGGGAAGCGGCGTCGACCTGCCGGCCGCCGTCATCCTGGAGACGGTTCAGGGCGAAGGCGGACTGAATGCGGCGAGCCCGGCTTGGCTCAAAAGTATGGAAGCCTTGTGCCGAAGCAAAGGCATCCTGCTGATCGTCGACGACGTTCAGATGGGCTGCGGCCGGACCGGTTCCTTCTTCAGCTTCGACGATACCGGATTGGAGCCGGATATCGTCTGCTTGTCCAAGTCGATCGGCGGATACGGTCTGCCGATGGCGCTTACGCTGCTGAAGCCGGACATCGACCAATGGTCGCCCGGCGAGCATAACGGCACCTTCCGCGGGAACAATCTCGCTTTTGTGGCGGCCGCCGAGGCGCTGCAGTATTGGGCGAACGACGAGTTCAGGAAGGCGATCGAGCTTAAAAGCCGAACCGTAAGGGCGGCGCTGGAGCGGATGGCAGCCCGCCATCCCGAGCTGCAGGGGGAAATTCGCGGCAGAGGGATGATTCAGGGCATTGCGTTCGCGGAAGACGGCTTGGCCGAGCGGTTATGCCAAGCGGCATTCGATAAGGGCTTGATCATGGAAACTTCGGGACCGCGCAGCGAGGTCGCCAAGCTGATGCCTCCGCTGACCATTGAAGACGGGCTGCTGGAGCAAGGGCTGCAGATTATGGCGGAAGCCATGAAAGAGCTGGCTGAACAGGCGCAGGGACAGTAATCCTTGTCCCGGTAATTTATTCGAAATAAAAGGAGCGGATCATCATGATTGTGAAGCATTTGGAGCAACTGATTCATACGGTCGACGATGTGGATACGCAGACATGGAATTCGAGAAGACTGCTGCTGCGCAAGGACGGCGTCGGCTTCTCCCTGAACGACACGATCATCAAAGCGGGGACGGAGACGCTGATCTGGTACCAGAACCATATTGAGGCGGTGTACTGCATCGAAGGCGAAGGCGAGATCGAGGTCATCGGAGGAGAGACATATCCGATCAGTCCGGGCATGCTGTATGTGCTCGACGGGCATGAGAAGCATTATTTGCGCGGCAAGACGCAGATGCGCATGCTCTGCGTGTTCAATCCCCCGCTTGTCGGGCAGGAAGTGCACGATGAGAACGGTACGTATCCTTTGCTGCCTTAACCCGCTTAACCCGCTTAAACCCGATGCCGGTCTAAGCTTGATCTAATTTTACTAAAACCTGCGAGGAGGAATATCTTATGAAAAGCACGCATCCTGCAAGCGAAGTCCAGCACGCAACGGATTTGTATCCTTCACGGATCTCCGATACGCCGTCGATTACGGAACGCCGGGACCCCGTCGTCTACTCCGCATGGTCGCCCAATTGCTCCATCACCGAGGAGCAGTCGGAATTTTACCGCCGGAACGGCTACTTGTTTATCGAATCGTTCTTTTCCCCGAGCGAGGTGCAAGGGCTGAAGGAGGAGCTGAAGCGGATGTGGGCGGCAAGCCGTGACTCGGCCGACGGAGAGGTCATACGCGAGCCGGACAGCGACGAGGTAAGATCGATCTTTAACGTTCACCGCAGCAGCGATGTGTTCGAGGCTCTCTCGGGCCATTCCCGGCTGAAGAGCATCACCGACTACATTTTGGGAAGCGAGACGTACATCCATCAATCGCGGATCAACTTTAAGCCGGGTTTTACCGGCAAAGAGTTTTATTGGCATTCCGATTTCGAAACATGGCATGTGGAGGACGGTATGCCGAGAATGAGGGCGCTCAGCTGCTCCATCGCGCTGGAGGACAATTACCATTTTAACGGCCCGCTGATGGTCGTGCCCGGCTCGCAGATGGATTACGTCTCCTGCGTCGGACGGACGCCGGACAATCATTATGAGAAATCGCTGCGCCGGCAGCAGTACGGCGTGCCCGACCACGATAGTTTGGCTGAGCTCGTGCAGCGCTACGGCATCGATACGCCGGTAGGCAAGGCAGGATCGATCGTTTTGTTCGATTGCAACATTATGCACGGCTCGAACAGCAACATTACGCCGATGCCTAGAAGCAATGTTTTCATCGTCTATAACAGCGTGGAGAACAAGCTGCAGCCGCCATACTCGGGACAGCCGCCGCGACCGGAATTTATCGCTGCCCGCGAAGACTAGGCACGATCCAATTTGACTCATCCACTTTCGTAGTGTATGATAGTACTACGCTTAATTTCCGGTTTATGGAACCGGGAAGCGGGGGAACCATTATTTGGGGCGAATCAGTAACGATTGTAGGGAACCATCTTTCCCGAGCCCGGCAGCTAACCTCGTCAGCAGTGGATGGGTCAAGTTATTATTTATGCATGAAATTGCATTCATTGACCCGTGGAAATCGGGTCTTTTTGCATATGAGGACCCGAGGCTAGAGCCAGGAGGAGAACCATGCAGCGCTTACGGCTTGCATGTTCCGAATGGAGCACGGGTCTTTTTTGAATGCAATTTTATACATAAATTAACTTTTCAGTTCATTCATGGAATTATCGTTTGCGCTGAATGTAAGCAGCAAGCCGGCGCAGACGAAGCTGACGCAAGCTTATTCATACCGCGTGGAAGGAGGGAGTACAAGGAGGCGTAAGCAGGAGCAGGTTAGCAGACTGGCTTTATCGGACCGGAGCCGCAGAAGGATATGCAAGCGTTTACCTTGATATTCCGCTAATGACGCCGATTCCCCATAACCAATCTGTCATTTCAAGGAGGATACTCTATGCCGCAGCCGAAATATTTGACCGATATTGACAAAATCCTGGAGATTCCCGAGCAGGAGAGAAAAAAGCTTAAGCAAATAACGGAGAAGTTCGTGTTTCGCGTAAACGATTATTACTTGAACCTGATCGATTGGAGCGATCCCAACGATCCGATCCGCAAGCTGGTCATCCCCAATGAAGGCGAGCTTTCCGAATACGGGCGCTGGGATGCGTCCGACGAAGATACCAACTATGTGGTGCCGGGCTGTCAGCATAAATACAAGACGACGGCGCTGCTCATCGTATCCGAGGTGTGCGGGGCGTACTGCCGTTACTGTTTCCGCAAAAGATTGTTCCGCAACGATGTCAAGGAAGCGATGTCGAACGTCGATCCCGGGCTTCAATATATCGAGAACCACCCCGAAATCAATAACGTGCTTCTGACCGGAGGGGACAGTCTGATTCTCGGAACGCCCAAGCTGCGCGGTATACTGGAGCGGCTTAGAGCGATCGAGCATGTTCAGATCATCCGGCTCGGCTCGAAGATTCCGGTGTTTAATCCGATGCGGATTTACGAGGACGAGGCTCTTCTGGAGACGATCCGCGAGTTTTCCACCGCCAACAAGCGCATTTATGTGATGGCGCACATCAATCATCCGCGAGAAATTACGCGCGAGGCGAAGCTCGGCTTCGAGGCGCTGCATCAGGCAGGAGCCATCGTCGTTAACCAGACGCCGGTCTTGCGCGGAATCAATGACGACCCGGCCGTGCTCGGCGAATTGCTCGACAAGCTGTCCTGGGCCGGCGTAACCCCGTATTATTTCTTCATCAACCGCCCCGTTGCCGGCAACCGCGATTTCGTGCTGCCGCTGCAGGAAGTGTACCGAATCGTAGAAGGCGCCAAGGCCAGAACTTCCGGCCTCGGCAAACGAATCCGCCTGTCCATGAGCCACACTTCGGGCAAAATCGAAATTTTGGCTATCGAGAACGGCAAGGCTTATCTCAAATACCATCAGTCGCGGGACGATGAATACGGCAAATTTATGGTGCTCGATTGCCCCGAAGACGCCGCTTGGTTTGACGATCTTCCCGGCAGCGAACGCTTCTGGAAGCGTCCGAAGAAACGGACCGACGACGTCGTATCGGTCAACGAGCTTCCCGATATGCCGCGGGCGCAAACGCAGACGCGCGGCGTTATGCAAGCGTAACCCTTCCTGCCCGCGCCGCGGTCATGGCGGGACGGCCCTCTCCTCCTGCCGCACAGCCGCAGGCGCTTACAGAGAAGCGAGAATCCCGGACGGATCATCGTTTGGGCAGCAGCTTCACGTAGTCATCGGACATTTTCATCAAGTTCATAATATAGTCGAAGTCGCTTCGGTACGGCTGAATGTTGGCCGGAGCCAGCGTGCGAAGCGTGACGGCCGTACCGTCGTCGAACGCCTTGCCCGGTTGGAACATAATGATGTTGTTGAAGAAGGAGCCTGTCGGCATATAATATCTCATCCCGAGCACATTATGGCGCATATTCAGCAAATCCTGCCCGAAATGAAGGAATTGCTGCTGCTGCAGCGAAATGCCGAGCAGGTTGGTTATCGTCGGCATAATGTCGAGCTGCCCGCCCACCTGGTTCACCACTTGGGGGGCCGTTTGCCCGGGAACATGGATGAACAGCGGGATGTTGAAGCGGGAGATTACCGGATGGTACGTCATTCCGAGCTGCTCGCTCAGCTCCTTCGGATCGTTGTCCTCCGGCTGCAGGCCGAAATGATCGCCGTAAGCGACGAATATCGTGTTATCCCATATGCCGGCCGCCTTCAGACGGTCGATAAACGTGCCGACGGCATAGTCGGTATAATTGACGGACAGCAAATAATCGCCGAGCTGTTTGCCTTCGAGATCGGCCGGGATCGTCATTTTGCGGCGATCGTTCGGAATCTTGAACGGAAAGTGGCTGGATACCGTAATAAACTGGGCATAGAACGGTTTGCCCTGCTTGTGCAGCTCGCTTAGCTTTTCTGCCCCGACACGGAACAATTCCTCGTCCGATGCTCCGAAGGAGTTGAAGAAGTCGTTGTTGTAATAGGGCTTGTCGTAGTAATGGGTGAAGCCGAGCGCCGGATACAGCTTATACCGGTCCCAGAAATGAACCTCGTTTACGTGAAACGTATCGGCTTCATAGCCGATCGCTTCGAGCAGACGGGGCAAACTGGGCAGCACGCGGTCGCCGTAACCGGTCGACATCGGAATCGTCCCTGTCGGATAAATCGACGTGTTGGACATGAATTCGGCATCGGACGTATTCCCTTGGCCGATCTGCTGGAAAATGTGAGGGAAATAGTAGCTTTCGGCAGCCAGCTTGTTCAATACGGGCGTAACCTCCTGACCGTGGAAGTTAAGATGGATCGGGAAGTTCTGGAACGCTTCCAACTGCACGACGATCACATTTTTCCCCTGCTGAGAGCCGAAATATTTTGGCGTTTCTCCGGCGTTCGGATTGTATCCGTAGCTCGCTTCATAATCGCTTACGACATTCAAAGCTTCCGATGTGGTGCTGAAGTTGGTCGTTTTTCTGCCTTTAATGCTATTGGCCAAAACCGACGCTTCATAGTTGAGCAGCCCCAACTGATTGGCGCGAACCAGCTCGTTGACGATGCCGAGGTTCAGCTTGATGAAGACGGCGCAGACGATGAGGCAGGCGGCCGTCACGGCGATGACCGCATACTTGCGCAAAGCGACGGCAAGCAGGATATGAGCCCCGCTGCGTCTAAAAACAAGCCATAACAAAAAAAACACGGCAAAATCAAGGAAAAATAAATAATCCGCAAGCCGGATCGTCGCCTTGACGCTGGAGGAAATCTGCAAAACTTGTTTGATCTCCAAAACGGAGGTATAGGTAATAACGGAGCCGAAATGCTCGAAATAGAGCGTAGCGGCAAAAAAGATCAGCGACATCACCGCATTAACAATCCAGTAGGCGGTTTTCTTGGCCGGATAACGGAATAACAGCTCGACGCATCCTGACAACACGGCAAGACTGGCGAGATCGAGCAGCCACCAGGAAACGATCACTTCGTCGAATAAAAAATATCTCAGCAGGGCGACCTTGACCCACAGCAGCAAAGTAATGATAATATAAGGACTTCTCCATATCCGAACCCAGCTTGCTTCCATTATAGACCCCCATTTTGTTTTGAACGTTCTATCTAAAAGCGAGATGAAAAAGTCCGCTGCGGCGCCCATTTGGTCTTCCAATAACTGTTGAAACCGGATTTTTGGAGTGTCGTCTCCTTTTTCTATGGACAAAATCCGTTTTCAAAGGCGAGCGCTAACGCTTTTCCAGCTTCAAATGGCCCCTCCGCTCTTTTTTCACCACGCTTCTCATGCTTCTATACATTCATTTACCAAATAAGCGGATATTAAACATTGCGATTAGTTCTCCGCAGCGCAAGCCTTCCGCCTTACTCCCGAGCTTTCCAAATCGGCCGGCTTGCTGTATACTACAGAAACATACGTTCCCTTTGGTGGAGGTGAGACTTGTGTTTCTGAAAAGCGTGGAAATTTTAAGAAGCCGGTTTCCGCAACCGGCGGAATATCCGTTCTCGATTCCTGTGCTGCGGGATGCCGGCACGATCGCTTTGAACGGCAACGTGACGTTTTTCGTCGGAGAGAACGGTTCGGGCAAGTCGACGATTTTGGAGGCGATCGCCTATCAATGCGGCTTCAATACGGCCGGAGGCGGGAGAAACAACACGTACGAAGTGGAAGCTTCCGGAGCTTCGCTCGGAGATTATATGCGGCTGTCCTGGATGCCTAAAGTGACGAACGGTTTTTTTCTGCGCGCGGAGACGTTCTATCATTTTGCCACCCATATTGACAAGATGCCGGAGAGCCTTAAATATTACGGAGGTCGTTCCTTGCATAAGCAATCGCACGGAGAAGCGTTTTTGTCGTTGTTCCGGCACCGGTTCGGCAAAAAAGCGATCTATTTGCTCGACGAGCCGGAGGCCGCGCTGTCTCCAGCCCGTCAATTGGCGCTGCTGCGCATTATCAAAGATTTGGAGAAAGACGCGCAATTTATTATCGCGACCCATTCGCCGATTCTGCTCGGTTATCCGAACGCGCAAATCTGGAATTTCGACAGCTCGCCGCTGGAAGAGATCCGTTACGAGAACACGCTGCATTATATCGTCACCCGAAGATTTTTGGAAAACCGGAAGGCGGTTTTGGCCGAGCTGTTCGAGGATTGACGCTAATATCGGGCATATTTTAAGGAAAACATAACCTTCCTTTCAGGTGATTTTAAGCATCGTTCTGTATTATAGACAGTGACCCCCCTTAATATAGATTTGCGACCCGCAGTCCATGGCTGCGGGTCGCACTCGTTTTATATAGACCGCATATCCCCATGATGCCTCCCCAAAAGGTTTGAAAATAGTTCAACCTTTTGAGCCCCTCGGACCTCCTCTATAATTAGCAGTAATCCCACTCGCAAATCAATTGGCAGGAGGCATCAGTCATAATGAGAATCATTTATTTGGACATCGACTCGCTGCGGCCGGATCATATGGGCTGCTACGGGTATCACCGGAATACGACGCCCAACATCGATGCGATCGCCGCGCAAGGCGTCCGCTTCAACGATTGCTACTGCGCTTCATCACCTTGCGTGCCGTCGCGGGGCAGCTTCATTTCCGGCCGGTTCGGCATTCATCACGGCGCGCTTACGCACTGGGGACCCGGGGGAGAATTCCAATATCCCGAAGGGGACGGACACAGCAAGGAAATCCCTTTTTTCACCCGTTATTTGCGTGAAGCAGGAATGAAAACGGTTACGTTTTCGACCTTCGGCGACCGTCACCATGCTTGGTGGTATTTTGCCGGATGGAATGAAGTGCACACCCATTCGCTAAAAGAAGGCAACGAAAACGCCGACGAAGTGAACGCTTCGGTCATTCCGTGGCTGCGGCAGCACGGCAAGGAAGACAATTACTTCCTGCACATTCAATATTGGGACCCGCACACGTTCTATACGTATCCGATCGAGTATATGGAGCAGTGGAAGGATTCGCCGGCTAAGGCGTTCCCGGATGAAGCGGCGATTGCCGCGCAGCAGGAACACAGCTTTCCGCGATCCGCGCCGTTCCTGCATTGGGGGGATAAATATCCGGCGACGATGCCGGGGCAGATCGCAAACCGCAGCGATTTCAAGCATGCGGTCGACGGCTACGACGGCGGCATCAGCTACATGGATAAGCATGTCGGAGAGCTGCTGGAGACGCTGAGGGAGCTCGGCATCGAGGATGAGGTATGCTTCATTATCAGCGCCGATCATGGCGAATCGATGGGAGAGCAAGGAATTTATGCCGAACATGCAAGCGCTACCGAAGCGGTGCATCATCTGCCGTTGATCATCAAGGCTCCGGGGATGGAGAACAAGGGAACGGCCATCGACGGGTTCGTCTACAATGTCGACGTCATAGCGACGATAGCGGAGATGGCCGGGCTCAAAGTACCGTCGGGCTGGGACGGTCAGTCGTTCCTTCCGGCGCTGCATGGCGAGCATTGGCAGGGACGCGACTATCTGGTGATGGATCACGCTCTGTACGTATGCCAGAGGGCGGTTCGGGACGAGCGCTGGTATTTTATCCGCACGTATCATCCGGGATTGTATCTGCATTTTGACGAAGTGACGCTCTATGACATGATCGCCGATCCGAACCAGACGACGAATGTAGCCGACCGGCATCCCGAGATCGTGAAAGAAATGGATCACCGGCTGTCCCAGTGGCAGCATGAGCAGGCCCGCAAGCCGGGCTATAAGGTCGATCCGATGCAGAAGGTGATCGAAACGGGCCCTTGGAAATATCTGAGCGCCAACGATTGGGTGCGGCGGCTGAATCAGAAGGGCTGGAAGGAAGCCGCCGAGAAGCTGCGGAGCACCTACAGCAGAGAAGCCGTGCAGCCGGCATACGACGGATAAGGAGGACAACGACCATGAAAAAGATGCCGCACTCCCTGCTTACGGCCGTCTCGATCGTTATCGGGATCGTGCTCTGGTATATCTTGTCGGCCATTCCGGCGATTGGAGCCATTATTACCAATCCGACCATTGTCGTCAAAACCTTCATCTCCGAAACGGCGAGCGGACGCATGTGGACGAATGTAGGCGCAAGCTTGTTCCGGGTTCTCGGCGGCTTCTCGCTCGGACTGATCGTAGCGATACCGGTCGCTTTCCTGATGGGCTGGTACAGCGTCGTCCGCTCCGTAGTGGAGCCATGGATTCAGTTTTTCCGGACAATTCCGCCGATCGCCCTCATTCCGCTCGTTATCGTAGCGCAGGGGGTTGGAGAATCGGCCAAAGTGACGGTTATCTTCGTTTCGACCTTCCTGGTTATGGTCATTTCGATCTTCCAGGGCGTCCGCAACGTGGACCCGACCTTAATCCGCGCTTCGCGGGTGCTGGGAGCAAGAGATAGAGATATTTTCTTCGAAGTCATCGTACCGGCATCGTTTCCCTATATTCTTGTCGGCGTAAGACTCGGTCTTGCCGCCGCGTGGACGACGCTGGTGGCGGCGGAGCTGACGGGAGCGAACAAGGGGCTCGGCAATATGATTATGGAAGCGAGCCTCTACTTCCGGATGGAAGTCGTCATTCTCGGCATTATCGTCATCGGCATCATCGGCTTGGCCATGGATAAGTTCGTTCTCTTCTTGGAAAGGAGGCTAACCGGATGGCAGGAAGTACGCAACGCCTAGAGATCGCGAAGGCTCAGCAGGAGCAGAGCCGTCCCAAGATTGAAATCAGCGGATTGTCCAAAATTTATAAAGGGCGCAGCGGCGACGTGACCGCGCTGCAAAACACCGATCTGACCATTCATCAGAACGAGTTCGTCTGCGTCGTCGGCCCGAGCGGCTGCGGCAAAACGACGCTGCTCAACATTATCGCCGGTCTCGAAGAGGCGACCTCCGGCTCGGTGAAGGTCGACGGGGTGGAAGTCAAGGGGCCGGGCAAAGAACGGGGCGTCGTCTTCCAGCAGTATGCGCTGTTCCCGTGGAAGACGGTGCTGAAAAACGTCGAATTCGGATTGAAGCTGCGCGGCCTTAGCAAGCATGAGCGGAAGGAGACGGCGGAGAAATATTTGGAGATCGTCGGGCTGAAGGATTTCGCCCACGCTTATCCGAAGGAGCTGTCCGGCGGGATGAAGCAGCGCGTGGCGATTGCCAGAGCTTACGCGGTGCAGCCGGAGGTGCTGCTGATGGATGAACCGTTCGGCGCGCTGGACGCCCAGACGCGGGCGCAGCTGCAGGAAGAGCTGCTCAAGACGTGGCAGACGGAGAAAAAAACCTGCTTCTTCATCACGCATGATGTCGAGGAAGCCGTCATTTTGGCCCAGAAGGTGATCATCATGAGCGCCAGACCGGGACGGATCAAGGAAATTATCGACGTCGACATTCCTTACCCGCGGGATCAGGCGACGAAGCTGGACGAGCGGTTCGTGCAAATCAAGAACGAGATCTGGTCCAAGGTGTATCGCGAATACCTGGAAGTGGCAAAATAGTCTCATATTTAAAGGAGAGATTCTTATGGTTCGCAAGTCGAAATTATCGCTTAAGCTTCCTATCGCCGCCATTATGCTCAGCATCCTGCTCGTGCTGGCCGCCTGCTCCTCGGGCGCCCCGAGCGGCGGAGGCGGCGCCGCCTCTCCGGCCCAGACGCCGGAGCCGAACAAACCGGCAGGCAAGCTGCCTACGATCAATGTAGCTTATATGCCGGATATGAACGGCGCGACTCCGATCGTCATCGGCGAGGAGAAAGGTTATTTCAAGGAAGCCGGAATCAACGTCAACGCCGTGAAATTTTTAAGCGGCCCGCCGGAATTCCAGGCGATGGCTTCGGGCGATATCGATATCGCTTACATCGGACCGGGAGCTACGTTCCTGGCGGCGCAGGGCAAAGGGCATATTATCGATATCGTCAGCTTAGGCAAGAGCGACATGGTGTTCGCCACCAAGAAATCGGGCATTAAAGAATGGAAAGACCTGAAAGGCAAGACGGTCGGCGTGCCGAAAGGAACGTCAGGCGAAATGGTACTGAACCTCGGTTTGGAAAAAGGCGGTTTGAAGCCGAGCGATGTGAACATTGTCAATATGGACGTAGCCGGTGCGGTTTCCGCGTATGTCGCCGGCAAGGTGGACGCGGTGGCGATCTGGTCGCCGTATACGCAGGAGATCGAGAAGCAGGTCGGCAAAGAAAATATGGTGAAGCTGGGCGATAACAGCGACTTTTTCCCGGACTATATATTCCCGGCCAGCTGGGTTGTGAATCCGAAGTTTTTCCAGGAGAAGCCGGAGCTTGTGCAGCAATTTCTGAAAGCGATCGCACAGACGACCGACTACAAATTGAAAAACAAGGACGAAGCGATCAAAATGACCGCCGCCTATACGCAGGTTCCCGAAGAATCGTTGAAGCTGCAGCTGGACTCGCTCGAATGGCTGGATAATAAACGGGTGGCCGATGCGTTCAAGGACGGAACGGCGAAGAAATGGTATGAAAATCTGGAGAAGCTGTTCGTACAGAACGGCAGCCTGAAGGAAGTCGTGCCGGCGGATCAGTTCATCGTCACCGATCCGTTCCTCAAAGCGACGAGCCAATAATCGGCGTCATCATGGAAAAAGCCAGTGGAAGGGATGACCTTCCGCCGGCTTTTTGTCTTTTACTCTTCCGAAAGACTGCTTTCCTTCAAAATGACGTCATGCGCTCCGCCTTCGACAAGGCTTGTCGCCGAAACGAGCGTAATCCGCGCGACGAGCTGCAGCTCCTCAATGCTGGTGGCGCCGCAGTTGCACATCGTCGATTTGATTTTGCCGATCGTCTTGTCGAGATTTTCCTGCAGGCTGCCCGCATAAGGCACGTACGAATCGACGCCTTCCTCGAACAAGAGACCGCTCTTGCCGCCGGTATCGTACCGCTGCCAGTTGCGCGCCCGGTTCGAGCCCTCGCCCCAGAACTCCTTGACGAAGTTGTTGCCGACTCTCAGCTTGCGGGTCGGGCTTTCGTCAAAGCGCGCGAAATAGCGGCCCATCATAACGAAATCCGCGCCCATGGCCAGCGCCAGCGTAATATGGTAGTCGTGCACGATGCCGCCGTCCGAGCAGATCGGCACGTAGATGCCCGTTTCCTTGAAGTATTGATCCCTCGCTTCGACGACCTCCATCACGGCGGAAGCTTGACCGCGCCCGATGCCCTTCTGCTCGCGGGTGATGCAGATCGATCCGCCGCCGATGCCGACCTTGACGAAATCGGCTCCCGATTCGACCAGATACAGGAAGCCTTCGCGGTCGACGACGTTGCCGGCGCCGATCTTCACGTCGAAGTTTTCCTTGACGTACTGCACCGTTTCGCGCTGCCATTCGCTGTAGCCGTCCGACGAATCGATGACGAGCGCGTCTACGCCGGCTTCGACGAGCGCAGGCACGCGTTCTTTGTAGTCTTTGGTATTGATGCCGGCGCCGACGATATAGCTTTTGTTGGCGTCCAGCAGCTCAAGCGGATTTTCCTTGTGGGCGTCGTAATCTTTGCGGAATACGAGGTAATCGAGGCATTGCCGCTCATCCACGATAGGCAGACAGTTCAGCTTATGCTCCCAGATGAGATCGTTGGCCTCGGATAGCGTAATGCCGGATTGGCCGTAAATCAGCGAGGCGAAGGGGGTCATGAAGTCGCGGATCGGCTTGTCTTGCGAATCGCGGCTGATCCGGTAGTCGCGGCTCGTTACGATGCCGAGCAGCTTGCCCTTGGCGGTGCCGTCTTCCGTGACGGCGACGGTGGCATGGCCGGTCTGCTCTTTGAGCGCCAGCACGTCGGCGAGCGTATGCTCCGGAGTCAGGTTGGAGCGGCTGACGACGAAGCCGGCTTTGTAGCCTTTGACCTTGCGGACCATTGCGGCCTGATCCGCGACCGACTGCGAGCCGAAGATGAACGAGATGCCGCCGCAGCGGGCGAGGGCGATAGCCATGCCGTCGTCGGATACGGCCTGCATGACGGCGGAGGAGAACGGGATATTGAGCGAAATTGCCGGCGCTTCCCCTTGCTTGTACTTGACCAGAGGCGTCTTCAGGCGAACGTTCGCCGGAGTGCACTCCTTGGTCGTCAAATTCGGAATTAACAGAAATTCGCTGAACGTGCGGGACGGTTCCAAATAATACGTAGCCACTTCATTGATTCCCCCTTGGATCGTTTTTGGACAGGCTCGACAAGTAAATTTTTTCAATCTTATCATTGAACCTCGCCTGGGGTCAATGGCTTTTTCGGGACGATTTCAGCTTCCGCCGCGCACTTTATGAATGAGCTGCTGCACGTTCAGATCGCGCAGCATCGCCGTCACTTCCTTGGATCGCTTCTTGTTGAATTTTTTGAGGATCATGTTGATCTGCGATTTGATCGTCGACAGCTCGACCTGCCGGTATTTGGCGATTTCCGCGACCTTCATGTCCTTAAGCAGCAGCTCGAGAATTTCCAGCTCGGTCGGAGTCATCTGCGACAAAATAATCGTCGCCTTCAGCAAGCTCTCCTCGTTGCGGCGGATGCGGGAAAACTCGTTCTTGATCTTATACGAAAATTCCGGCCGGATCAGGACGATGCCGTCGTAAGCGTTGCGGATGCTGCTTATGATCTCCTCGGGCGAACTGGTCTTCAGCACGTAATCGACGGCCCCCGTCTCGAAGGCGTTGAACACCGTCTCGTCATCCTCGTGAACGGTCAAAAATACGATTTTCATATACGGGTACTGCAGCAGCACCTTCTGCGCCGTAATAATGCCGTCATGCTTCATATCCATCTCGATGTCCATCACAATGATGTCCGCCTGCTTCTCCTGCAGCAGCTGCAGCACCTGCTTGCCGCTCGATGCCTGCGCTACGATCTCCATATCGCGTTCCCGCGAGATCAGCTCGCAGAAATGATCCCTCAGCACGTCGAGATCCTCCGCCACAATGACCCGAATCGGTGTCGTCATCGTCCCATTCATCTCCCCTGTTTTAAGGTTTAAGCACATACAGCGGCAAAATCACCTGAAAGACGCTGCCTTCGCGCCGCTTGCTCTCCACATGTATCCGGCCGTAATGGCCCATCACGACATGCTTGCTGTAAGACAAGCCGATACCCCAGTTTTTCGTCGTGTTTTTGCTTGTGTAAAAAGGATCGAAGATCGCCTCCAGCAGCTCCGGCTCAATGCCGGGTCCGTTATCGATAATCTGGATGATGACCCAGCTCTCTTCGACATAGCCGTGCACGCGAACCAAGCCTCGCTTCTCCTCGTCGATCGCTTCGACCGCATTAATGAGCAGATTGTACAGCGCTTCGGACAAATGCTCGACATCGGCCAGCACCATCGCCTCTTCCGGAGGCAGCTCCGTCTCCAGCGCGATATGGGGAGGAAGCGCGGTAAGCCGCTCCAGCGTAAGGCCGATCAGCGTTCGAACGGATACCGCCCGCAGCTGCAGCTGATTCGTCTTGAACGAGTTGTACAGCTGGTCGAGCCTGCCGAGCGTATGCGTGACGATATCGCCAGCTTTGTTCAGCGTCTCTTGCGGGCCGTTCGAGGCGCCCTCTTGCCCGGCAGCCGCAGCCGTCTGCTGCTTGGCCTGCTGGATGAGCAGCTGAATCATAATCAGCTGGTTTTTGATCGCATGGGTGAAGACGCGCGCCCCCATATTGGCCGTGTTCAGCTTGCGCTGCAGCTGCAGATCGCTCTTGCCCATCGATTTCTCCACTTCCGTATAGCGCCAAATGGATAAAATGCTGATGAGCGACAGGACGCCGGTAAAGCCGATGCTGGCGTACCAGCCGAACAGCGTCAGCGGCGGATTGAAGTTGGAAAAATCGGAATAGAGCACATAATAAGTGCGCACGTCGAATACTTGCAGAGGACCCATGAATCCGAGATAAAAGTAGAAGAGCACCAGGGAAAACACGCCGTATAAAATATGCTTGCTCTGCTTCTTGACCCAAGGCACCGTCATTTTGCGGTATTTCTGAATCATCAGCGCAAGCGAGACGAGCAGCGAGACGACGAGCCAGCCGCGGGTCACCCAGCCGATCGTATAGGTGAAGCTGCGGTCGAGCGCGGTCAGCGCCCATTTGTACACAACCGGATCGTAGAAAACAATGTTGGCGAGCGGAAACAGCGTGTTGAGCGCAAAAATTTTCCACAGCTGCTTGAAAGGGCGGTAGTAGAAGAGAGTGACGGACAGTCCGATGAGACTGAAGACGAAGAGGGAACGCCCGATCGTTATCATGCGGCTGATGCCTTCGATCTTGATCGGCAGATCCAGCAGGAAGTTGCGGATGCTGTCGTTGAAGAACAGAACGATGTTCACTTTATAGTAAAACCCGCCGTATTTGGCGATAAACAGGATGAGTCCGGCCATGCTGAGAAACCAGCCTACGAGGACAAAGCCCATCCAATAGGCGGACGGATTGCGCGACTTGGTAATGAACAGCACAATGGCCGCGAGCATGAGCACTATGAGCAAGATCGTCAAGGAATTTCCCGCCTTTTGTAAGCGATGATTGGAAGTACGTCTATTTTAACATAGGGCTTGCTGAACGGGTCGCAATTTACGGCATCACGGGTAAGCGGAATGAGAGGGTCGACCAGAGCCATTGCAAAAAAGGCAAAAAGAGAACCCGGAGTCTCTTTTCGAGGTTCATGACTAGCAG
>NZ_JANYUY010000020.1 GCF_025060755.1 Paenibacillus doosanensis | reverse complement strand
TTACCCGGTTTGGAAATGCGAAGGCTTTTATGGGGTACACAGGTTTGGTGCCGCGGGAATACTCAAGTGGTCAAAGCCGATGGCAGGGAAGTATTACGAAATCAGGGAATACCCACCTTCGCCGTTTGCTGGTCGAATCCGCTTGGAGTTATCGCTATACACCTGCGTTGAAAGGAGAGTTAAAGAAACGTCAACAAGGAAAATCGCCTGAAATACAGGCCATATCCTGGAAGGCACAGCATCGACTACATCGAAAATATACGAAAATGCTGTCAAAGGGGAAGCCAAGTGGCAAAGCAGTTGTGGCCGTGGCGCGAGAATTAAGTGGATTTATTTGGTCGATTGCCAGAGAACTTGAAGAAAAAAGAATACATGGATGAATCGCCTGTTTTACAGGACGCTTGTTATATCAAAGTTCAATTTTGTTGATTCAAGGTAATCCCATGCCCCCTCCAATGCAAGTGGAGATGAAAAGCTGAGTTAGAAGGCAAAGGGAAAAGCCGTAAGGGAGAATCCACGTAATCGCTATGTGCCAACCCTAAAAGGGAAAGATGCACGACAACAGTTCGTGGTGCCACTCTCTATAGACGGAGAGAAAACATGCGGTATATCCGAACCCGCGAATATCAGACTGCTCACCGTTGATAGCTTTTGCCTTCTAGTTCAGCTTGTTCACCCCTCTTGTATGAAAAGGGGTAAGGGAAAACCAAGGGGAGTTACAAACTGCCTATTGACAAGTCTCGTTCATATCAGCGATCGGATGTAACGGACACTGCCGCCGTTATATCAACCCTATCGGCCATTTTGGATTTCTAACGGACACAGATGCAGCTATTATTTGGAAAATCTTCCATAGAAAGCGATTCGGAGCTATGTAAGCGCGATGACGTCCGTTACGCTTCAAAAACGTCTGTTTGCGACGAATTTAGCTCCCTGGTGTCCGTTAGATTTAAAAAAAACTATTCGATGGCGCGGTTCCGGAGGCTTACACCCCCTGCAGCTTTCTTCCTGACCGTTCGAGCGCTTACCCGCTTCGGAGAAAGACGGTTGGGGAAGTGTTTGAAAACGCCATTTTCGCAATGAAAATCTGGCCTGCAGCCAAGCTATTGTCTAAACGGGTACGTTAGAGCATGAAGAGGAAATGAGATACCGGATTCCGAACGCCGTTAAAGTCATTCGTGTTCCTTGAATGATTTAAACGCCGTGAACACACTTGTAAAGCCCTGTGAAAAAAGAGCGGAGGGGGGCCGCTTGAAGCTGGATTTCAAACAAAGATTGGAAGACCAAACGGGCACCGCAGCAGATGATTTCACCATACTTTTAAAAGCCTGGTGAAAAAAGAGCGGAGGGGCCATTTGAATCTGGAAAAGCGTAAGCGTTCGCCTTTGAAAACGGATTCTCTCCACAGAAAAACGAAAAAACATCCAAAGAATCCGTTTTCAACAGCGATTGGAGGATCAAATGGACGCCGCAGCGGACTTTTTCACCGCTCTTCTAAACAAATATAAAAACGGGAGGCATTATCGATGATTATAACGAAGCCGTACGTATTCTGGTTTGTTACGGGCAGTCAGCATTTATACGGGCCGGAGACGCTGAGGGAAGTGGATGAGCATTCCAAACGGATCGCGGAAGGACTCGATAGGGACGCGGCGATTCCGTTCCAAGTGGAATTCAAGCCGGTGCTGACGACGCCGGAAGCGATCCGCTCGCTGTGCATTGAAGCGAACTCGGACGATACCTGCGCGGGCATTATTACGTGGATGCATACGTTCTCGCCGGCCAAGATGTGGATCGCCGGGCTGTCCGAGCTGCGCAAGCCGCTGCTTCATCTGCATACGCAGTACAACCGGGACATTCCGTGGGACAGCATCGATATGGATTTTATGAATTTGAATCAATCGGCGCACGGCGACCGCGAATACGGCTTTATCGGAGCGCGGATGGGCATCGCGCGCAAGGTCGTCGTAGGCTATTGGGAGGATGGGGAGGTACGCCGCCGCATCGGAGGCTGGATGAACACCGCCGTCGCCTTCACGGAGGGGCGCAATCTGAAGGTAGCCCGCTTCGGCGACAATATGCGTCAAGTGGCCGTGACCGATGGAGATAAGGTCGAAGCGCAAATCAAATTCGGGTGGGCGGTCAACGGCTACGGCATCGGAGATCTGGTTCAGCGGATGAACGACATATCGGAGCAGGAAGTAAACCGGCTGTTCGAGGAATATACCGATCTGTACGACATCGCGCCGGAAGGTCGCGAGTCCGGTCCCGTCCGCGAAGCGATTCTGGAGCAGGCCCGCATCGAGCTGGGCATGAGGGCGTTTCTGGAGGAAGGCGGCTTCGGGGCTTTTACGACTACGTTCGAAGATTTGCACGGTATGAAGCAGCTCCCCGGGCTGGCGGTGCAGCGGCTGATGGGGGCAGGCTACGGTTTCGGCGGGGAGGGCGACTGGAAGACGGCGGCCCTGGTGCGCACGATGAAGCTGATCGCCTCCAACGTAGGCACGTCGTTTATGGAAGATTATACGTATCATTTTGAGCCCGGCAATGAATTGGTGCTCGGTTCTCATATGCTGGAGGTGTGTCCGACCGTGGCGGCGACGCGCCCGAGAATCGAGGTGCATCCGCTGTCCATCGGCGGCAAGGCCGATCCTGCGCGATTGGTGTTCGACGGCGGCGAGGGAGCGGCGCTCAACGCCTCGATCATCGATATGGGCAACCGCTTCCGGCTCGTCGTCAATGTCGTCGACGCGGTGAAGCCGGAACGCACTCTGCCTAAGCTGCCGGTCGCTCGCGTGCTGTGGAAGCCGCAGCCGTCGCTCAGCCTTGCGGCCGAAGCTTGGATTCACGCCGGCGGAGCCCATCATACCGTCTTCTCCCATGTGGTGACGCCGGAGCAGCTGGCCGACTGGGCGGAGCTGACGGGCATCGAATGCGTGCTGATCGACAACAACACTACGATCGCTGCATTGCGCAATGAACTAAGATGGAACGATATGTATTATCGCCTTCGTTAATATCGCCGTCGGCGGAAGCTTTAGCTTAAGCTGCCGCTTCTTCACGGCGCACCGGGTCCGAAGCTCTCGATTAGAGAGAGCCGGCCCTGGAACGGCCCTCTGTCCGCTAGCTGCGGCAGAGGGCTTTTTGCTCCGGCTAAAGTGGCTGCGGGTTTCACTAAGGAAGGCATCGAACGGACACTGCTGCGGATTTTTTTTACCGTACTTTTGGTTCCGATAGTTAGAATGAGGTTCTCAATGTGATAAGACGAAACCGGCTTCCTGCGGCTAGTATGAGAGTAGGGTACGCAATTACTTCGTAATCACGAAAGGGGATTGTCGCATGGCAGTGCATAACGTAGGAATTATTATGAATGGCGTTACAGGACGAATGGGAACGAATCAACACTTGATCCGCTCGATTCTTGCGATCCGCAAGCAGGGGGGCGTAGCTCTGGCGAACGGGGATGTGATCATGCCCGATCCGATTTTGGTAGGCCGTCAGGAGCATAAATTGAAAGCGTTGGCAGAGGCGCATGGCTTGACTCGCTGGAGCACGGATCTTGAAGCTTGCCTGGCCGATTCAAATAATACGATCTACTTCGATTCGCAGACGACGGTGCATCGCGCAGAGAGCATCCGCAAAGCGATTGCCGCAGGGAAGCATATTTATTGCGAGAAGCCGACGGCGACGAATCTTGAGGAATCGCTGGAGCTGGCGGCTCTTGTCCGTCAAGCGGGGCTGAAGAACGGGGTCGTGCAGGATAAGCTGTTCCTCCCGGGTCTGCTTAAGCTGAAGCGTCTGGTCGATTCAGGCTTCTTCGGCCAAATTTTATCCGTCCGCATGGAATTCGGTTACTGGGTGTTCGAAGGCGACTGGCAGCAGGCGCAGCGTCCGTCCTGGAACTATCGCAAAGAAGACGGCGGCGGCATTATCGTCGATATGTTCGCTCATTGGAGATATGTGCTCGACAACCTGTTCGGCGAAGTCCGGTCGGTTTCTTGCCTTGGCGTTACGCATATTCCTGAACGTGTGGACGAGCAGGGCAACGCGTATGAATGCACCGCCGACGATGCGGCATACGCCACCTTCGAATTGGAGGGCGGCATTATCGTCCAAGCGAACTCTTCCTGGGCGGTCAGAGTGAACCGGGACGATTTGCTTACGATTCAGGTGGACGGCACGGAAGGCAGCGCGGTAGCGGGCCTGCGCGATTGTAAAGCTCAGCATCGCATCAATACGCCGAAGCCGGTATGGAATCCGGATATACCGAATCCGTTCCGGTTCATGGAGCAGTGGCAGGAAGTGCCGGATAACCAGCTGTTCGACAACGGCTTTAAAATACAGTGGGAATTGTTCCTGAAGCATATCGTCACCGATTCGCCGTTTCCTTGGGACCTGCTTGAAGGGGCGAAGGGTACGCAGCTTGCGGAGCTTGGCTTGCGTTCGTGGGATGAGCGCCGCTGGCTGGACGTTCCGGAGCTGAAGCTGCCTGAAGTATCCGGGCAACCTATCGCTTCGGCCAAAGGATAAGGAGGGAGCGCGATGAGCCAGGAATTGAAGCTGCCCCGCGCCGGAGGCGCTTTGTACTCCTACACCCCGGGGCAATCCGCGGTGATCGAGCTGCCGGATAAGCCTCTGCAAAGCCGGATCGCCTTCTCGGCGGCCCATGTCGTATGCGACCCGTTTGCCGACGCGGACCCGCTGAATCACGCGCAGATCGATTGGGACGGTACGCTTGCTTACCGCCGTCATTTATGGTCGCTCGGGCTGGGCGTCGCCGAAGCGATGGATACCGCCCAGCGCGGAATGGGGCTTGATTGGGCGAGAGCCAAGGAGCTGATCAGCCGCTCGATTACCGAAGCCAAATCGGTCGGCGGGCGGATTGCCAGCGGGGCGGGAACGGATCACTTGGCTCCGGGTCCGCAGGTGACGCTGGAACAGGTGGAGCAGGCTTATGAAGAACAGGTCGGCTTTGTGGAAGGCCAAGGCGGCCAGGTTATTCTTATGGCCAGCCGGGCATTGGCTGCATGCGCCCAAAGTCCGGAAGACTACGAGCGCGTATACGGTCGCATCTTGAGCCAGGTGAAGCAGCCGGTCATTCTGCATTGGCTCGGGGATATGTTCGACCCTGCGCTCGCCGGTTATTGGGGCGAACGGGATGTCGATGCGGCGATGGACGTATGCCTGCGGGTCATTCGAGCCCATGCCGACAAAGTGGACGGGATCAAAATATCGCTGCTGGACGACGAGAAAGAAATTCGGATGCGCCGTCTTCTGCCGGAAAGCGTAAAGATGTATACCGGAGACGATTTCAATTATCCGGCGCTGATTCGCGGGGACGAGCAGGGCTTCAGCCATGCGCTGCTCGGCATATTCGATGCGATCGCTCCAGCGGCGGCCGCGGCGATCCATGCTCTCGACAACGGCGACGAGACGCGCTATAGCGCGCTTCTGGAGCCGACGGTCGCGCTGTCGCGGCATATATTCCAGAAGCCGACCTATGCGTATAAAACCGGGATCGTCTTTATGGCATATTTGAACGGCCATCAGAACCATTTCCGGATGATCGGCGGAGCGGAGGGAGCCCGATCGATCGTTCATTTGGCCGAATTGTTCGTATTGGCGGACAAAGCGGGGCTGCTGACCGATCCGGACCGCGCTGCGGAACGGATGCGTCATGTATTGAAGCTTGCCGGGCTGTAAGTATTCCATTATCTGGTAGGAGGGGCCGACCCCAAAAGCCAATGTTTCTATATAATATGTTCACGGGAGGGAATGACGGATGGCAGAGCATGCACAGCCATTGCAATCGATAGAACGATTAAGCTTAAACCAAATTACGACCGACCGCTGGAGCCTGCGCGAAGCGGTAGAAGGCTGCGCGCGGGCGGAGGTGCCCTGGATTGCCTTATGGCGTCACAAGGTAGCCGAAGCGGGGCTGGCGGAGAGCAAGCGGCTCGTGCAGGATGCCGGGCTGCGCGTGTCCAGCCTGTGCCGCGGCGGAATGTTTCCGGCGGCTACGGCGGCCGAACGCCAGGCGCGCATCGATGATAACCGCCGGGCTGTCGACGAAGCGGCCGAGCTGGGCGCCGACGTGCTTGTGCTCGTATGCGGGCCTGCGCCCGACAAGGATATCGCCGCCGCGCGGCGGATGGTCGAGGACGGCATCGAGCAGCTGATGCCTTATGCGGAGTCTTGCGGCGTCAAGCTGGGCATCGAGCCGCTGCACCCGATGTATGCGGCTGAGCGTTCCGTTATCAATACGTTGGCGCAGGCCAATACCATTGCGGAGCGGTATAAGCCCGATCAAGTCGGCGTAGTCGTAGACGTGTTCCATGTATGGTGGGACCCCGATTTATACGCGCAAATCGCCAGAGCAAGCGGCCGGATTCTCGGCTTCCACGTCTCCGACTGGCTCGTGCCGGTACCCGATTTGCTGATGGGACGGGGAATGATGGGCGATGGCGTAATCGACTTCCGGCGCATCCGCCAAGCCGTAGAGACGGCCGGTTATCTCGGCCCGATCGAGGTGGAGATTTTTAATCAGACCATATGGGATATGCCGGGCGACGAATCGTTGGCGCTTATGAAGCAGCGTTATTTGGAGCATGTCTGATTATAGGCAACCGGCTCGGCCGTCTGCCTGTCCCGCTTAAAGCAACAGTCCTCATGAAGAAGACGGCGAGTTCTCGAACAGTTATGATCTCTTCATTTTGAAGAAGGCGGTGTCGGCTTATGGATGCGGATTTCGTATGTCATTATTATTGGCCCGATGATAGCGCACAGGACGAGATGCGGGACGGCGGCATTGCGGAAAGCCGGAAGAAGGCTTCCGCATCAGTGAAACGCAAAATTTTCGGCTGGTGGGGGAGAAAGTCCGGCCCCCGCTTAAGAAGAGTGAAATAGGCTGCGGCATAGCGGATGGATCGGCCCCCGGATCTTCGGATTCGGGGGTTTGTCGTCTGCCGGGTTGTTGCGATAAGGGAAACAAGGTAAAATAGGGAAACAAACGGCAGCCGGGCGCGTGCCCGATTCAAGACCGTTTGAATACGCTCTCAAGGCGGTCCGGATTATGAATGGGATTCATCTCTACGAAAGCAAACATACGGAAAGCTACGAAGTGAAAATTCATCATCACGACAGCGTGCAAATTTTATATGCGATCGAAGGGCAGGGCAGCATATGGCTGGACGGACAGCAGCATGATTTTGCGCAGGACAACGCCGCTTTTATCGTACCTTATTCGGAGCATGCCGTCTCTTCCGATTCCCACTTGACGCTGCTGGTGCTGGCGTTCGACGATCCGGCGGGGCAGGACGGCTTATACGAGCGTTGGAAGCCGTATTTGTATTCGCGTTCGGAGCATCTGAAGCTGAATTCGTTCCAAGCCAGCGAGATGCGGCTGCTGCTGCGCAAGCTGCTGTTCGAGCAAAAGCAGGCCGACCCGCTCAGCGGTTGGGCTATGCATAACCTGCTTCAGGATATTTATCTGCTGCTGGTGCGGGCCAAGCAGTCCAGGCAGGTTCAGGACGCGAACGGCCTAAGGGCCGAGCGGATACGCAATTATATCGATTTGCATTATTATGATTCGATCACTTCCGAAGAGCTTTCCGGGAAGCTCGGAATCAGCATTCGCCAGATGAACAAAATTTTCAAAAAAGAATATCAAATGACCCCGATGCAGTACTTGACGGAAGTCAGGATGGCGCTGGCCAAAAAACTGCTTGCGGAATCGGACAAGGATATCGTGTCGATCTGTTTCGAGGTGGGCTATGAGTCGCTGCCGACGTTTTACCGGGCATTTAAGATGGCGATGAGCATGTCGCCGAATAAATACCGCCAGCAGCATCAGACGACGGCCGAATAACAGAATAATGTCGTTGTGAAACCGCTTTCCAAAAAAGTGGGGCATTCACGCCGGCTTCGCATAAAAGCGTCTGATAGGAGAACAATAACGATGCATAAAAGACAAAGGATGAGATCGTATTGAACCTTATCAGAATCCCGGTTATTGTCATCATGGCTCTGCTTCTCAGCTTGCCTCGGCCGAATCCG
Source organism: Paenibacillus doosanensis (assembly GCF_025060755.1). Lineage (GTDB taxonomy): Bacteria > Bacillota > Bacilli > Paenibacillales > NBRC-103111 > Paenibacillus_S > Paenibacillus_S doosanensis. The sequence goes on along the minus strand of NZ_JANYUY010000020.1, from coordinate 110,184 downwards.
GCGTCCGCCGCTCCTTCCTCAATGCCGCTTGAGGCTTTGCAAGAGGAAGGGGTTTATATCGAAATCAACAAGCGCAGCAATTCGCTGATCGTATTCGTTAACGGGCGGGCGCAGTATTATTTTCCGGTAGCGACGGGCAGAAGAAAGGAGCTTACACCGGTCGGCGAATTTCATATTGTGACCAAAATTGTAAAGCCGTACTACGTGCGCAAACAGATTGCAGGCGGTCATCCGAACAATCCGCTCGGCACGCGCTGGCTCGGGTTAAGCGTTCCGGGAACCGGAGGATACATGTACGGAATCCATGGAACGAATCGGCCTTACTCGATCGGCAGCCATGCTTCCTCGGGATGCGTCAGAATGCATAACCGCGATATTGAATGGCTTTATCGCCATATTCCTCTTGGAACCAAAGTCATTGTCAAAGAAAAATAACGAACGGAACCCGCGTATAGAAGAACGGCAATCGGACATACTATTATCAGCGGTGAAAAGAGAGGTGTGGTTCCGTTGAACGTTTCAACGAAACAAACCGGGAATATTGTGATAGACTCCAGATAGAAGCGGAGGGATGTGCCAAAGACACGTTAGTGTAGTACACGTACTGCAATAAAGTGAATGAGGTAATCGCTAGCTTTTGGAAGGTATCGAGGCAAGATTCAAAATCAATTCACCGCGAAAAGAACCCTGCGAAGGGTTCTTTTTCTTTACCACGATTATTTCTCTGGCTCATCTTGCTCCGCAATAACGAGATCATGCGTCTCGACACGCGTTATGCCGTTTGCCCCGTCCACGAAAACAACCCGCGGCTGCAACCCGCTAATCTCCCGCTCGTCGAACAAGCCCAAACTCAAAATAATGACGATATCTCCCGGCTGAAACAGATGGGCCGGAGGGCCGTTCAAGCAAATTTTGCCCGACCCTTCGGGAGCGGCGATGGCATATGTTTTCCATCTCGTCGCGTTCCGCAGACTCGTGATTTGAACCATCTCATACGGATGGATATTCGCTTCCTTCATCAGCTTGGCATCGATGGTAATGCTGCCGACGTAATCGAGCCGAGCCTCGGTGACGGTCGCGCGGTGAATTTTTCCCTTGCACATCATTCTAAGCAACTGCGGTCAACTCCTGCCCCAAAAAGTCTATGCTCCCATTGTATGAAGCAGCCCGCGCCGATGTTCGCATTTTCCGCCTATCCGTTAGGTACCAGCCGTTCCCAAATGGAGATCCTTGTGTATCGTAATAGAGGGTCCATAGCAATTGCATCCCTTCAAGATAATACCGGTACGAATTTGAAAAAAAGCGGTGATGCATTCATGCAAAAAAGGCTGCTGGTCTGCTCACGCTGCGGGCGGGTGGAGCCGCTACAGCTGAAGGCGGTTTGCGATTGCGGAGGCACAATGCTCGTCAAGTACGATTTGGAGAGCATTGCCGCAACGGTAAAAAAGGCTGACTTGTTAACGAGAGGCAATTCGATGTGGCGGTATGCGGAATGGCTGCCGGTTTCCGATCCGGCGTCCGTCGTCAGCTTGGGCGAAGGCGGAACGCCGCTTTTGCGGATGGACGCTATGCAGCGGCGGTACGGCGTGCAAGGCGTCTATGTCAAACGGGAGGAGCAGAACCCTACCGGCAGCTTCAAAGCGAGAGGCTTTGCCGCCGCCGTGTCGCTGCTCAAGGAGAAGGGCGTTGCAAAAGCGGCCGTTCCGTCGAACGGCAATGCCGCTTCCGCGCTAGCGGCTTATGCTGCCAGAGCGGGAATGGAAGCGGTCGTCATCGTACCGGGCGACTGTCCGGGCATGATCGTCGAGGAATGTATACGCTATGGAGCCCATACGTATCAAGTTGACGGACTCATTCACGATGCGGGGCGCATCATTGAGGACGGCAAGCAAGAGCAAGGATGGTTTAACGCAGGAACGCTGCGGGAGCCGGGCCGCGTCGAAGGGAAGAAGACGATGGGCCTTGAGATCGCCGAGCAATTGGGCTGGAAGCTCCCCGACGTGATCATTTATCCGACCGGTGGGGGCTCAGGAATTATCGGGCTGTGGAAGGCGTTCCAGGAGCTTAGGGAAATGAACTGGATCGAAGGCGAGCTGCCGCGGCTGGTCAGCGTGCAAGAAGCCGGCTGCCAGCCGATCGTCGATGCCCTGCAGGCCGGATCGGCGGGCGAAGGGGCGGTCGCCAGCGAGAACGCCACATCCAGCCCGACGGGCCTTAGAGTGCCGAAGCCGCCGGACGGCAATCTGGTTGTGTCGATTATTAGGGAGACGGGCGGCACAGCCGTTGCCGTGAGCAAGGAAGATATCCGCAGAGCGCAGACGGAGCTGGGGCTCCAGGGGATTTCTTCATCCCCCGAAGGGGCAGCGGCCTGGGCCGGGTTTGCCCGGCTGAGGGAAGCGGGATGGATCAAACCGGCGGAAACCGCCGTCGTGTTCAATACTTCCCATGCGGATAAATATATCGATTGGATTCCGCGGGTCGCTCCTGCGGTGGTCAGGACTTACAACGATTTGAAGCCTTTGTATGAGAGCAGGCGGCGCGGGTAACGGGCGTCCTGCTCTTTTTTTTGATATTGAAGACGAAGGCTGACGGCAGTGAAACAAGCCAAGTTCGGATTTGTGGGGGTAGGATGGGGCGAATCGTGTCAAAATTCCGATTTATTTACACATTTTTCACATTTTTATCATAGTTTTATCATGAATGTAGGCTATGTTGATGTTATGTTGGTGCGCTGTAACATAAGCACCCCGATTCGATGGACCTTGAGCAACAAGGCATTTCTTCTTTGGGAGCGTTTCCCGCAGGAAGGAATACGGACAAGAATACATGGAGGTATGTAAATGATCAGGTGGATCCAGAACGTATCCAAGAAGTGGGTGTTCACTACCATCGCGGTGATTGCGATCATTGCCGTCGTAGGTGGAACGCTGACGAATTGGGGAGGTCCGAAGCAAGGACAATCTGCGGCGCCGGGCGGCGGGCAGAGAGGAGCAGCCAGACAATTTCCCGTAGAAACGCAAATCGTGAAAAAATCGGATGTCGGCGGAGGCCAAGTGTTTACCGGCTCGATCACTCCCCTTTATACTACGAACGTTTCTTCCCGTATTTCCGGCCGAGTGACGGAATTGATGGTTAAGCCGGGGGACCGTGTCAAAGAGGGAGATCCGCTTGCCAAAATCGATACGACGCAATTGGAGCAGCAGATCGCCCAATCCCAAAGCGCTTTAGCGGTGAGCGCAGCACAGCTGCAGCGTTCCACCAACGATCAGGCGAACAGCGCGGCGACGGCGGAGAAGCAGTTGGCGGTTCAGAAGGCCAATCTGGAGAAGGCGATTGCCGACCAGCAAAATGCGGTGGCGTCTGCCAAGCAGCAGGTCGCCATCTCTCAGGCCAACTATAATAAAGCGCTTAACGACCAGCAAAACTCGATCGCCACGGCGAAGCAGCAGGTCGCCATATCGCAGCAGAACTTGAACAATGCGATCACTACATACAATACGAACGTAGCGAATGCGCAGAACACGCTGAATGCGCAGCAGGACAGTCTCCAGACGTCTCAAGTCAACTCCAGCAATTCCGTCGAATCATTGCAGCTGAAGCTGCAGCAGGCGATTATCAATTACCAGAACGTGAAGGAATCGTCGGCGAACAAGCAGAGCGATCTGGATAACGCTCTGCAGAAACTGCAGCAGGCTCAACTGGATCTTGATCAGGCGCAGCAGACGACGCCGAGCGCTTTGACCAACGCCACCGCATCGCTGTTGAAAGCTCAAGGCGATCTGGCAGCGGCCGAAAACTCACAGACGGTTCAAGTCGCTCAGGAGCAGTTGAACCGGGACAGCATCTCTTTGGCGAACGCTCAAAATACGCTGGCCGTCATTTTGGAATCGAACCAGCAAACGCTGCAAAAGGATCAGCTCGCGCTGTCTAACGCCGAAACTTCGCAGGAGCTCAGCTTGAACGTCTCCAAAGCGCAGGTCGCACAGTCGGAGCAAGCGCTGCAAACGGCGCAATCGACGGATGCGATCACCGTCAGCAGCGCGCAGTACAGCCAGGCGGAAACAAATCTGCGCCTGCTCACCGAGCAGCTGCAGGACGGCGTGCTGCTGTCCCCCGTCGACGGAGTGGTCACGGCGATTAACACGCCCGTCGGCCAAAACGCCGGCAACAACGGCAATATCGTGTCCATTGCGGCGACGAACCCGACGCAGGCTTCCGTCAACGTTCCCGAATCCAGCATCGGCAAGCTTAAGGTCGGTATGGAAATGAAGGTGAACGTGCCGACGCTGAACAAATCGTTCGAAGGGGTTATCTCTGCGATTCGGCCGACGCTCGATTCGGTAACCAAGGCCTATGGCGTCGATATTCAAGTTAACGACCCGAAGGGCGAGCTGCTTCCCGGAATGTTCGCTTCCTCCAGCATGAAGAGCGAGGGACGCCAAGCGATTATGGTACCGGCCGACGCCGTGCTCAGCCAGCCTAACGGAAACGCCGTCTTCGTAGTCCAGGATGGGAAAGCGAAGAAAGTCACGGTCAAGATCGGTACGATGACCAGTGCCCAGTTCGAGGTGACAAGCGGTCTGAACGAAGGCGATCAAATCGTCGTGAAGGGGCAGGAGCTGTTGTCGGATAAAGCGTCCGTTCAAGTGGTGCAGCCCGGGCAGGAAGGTCAGCAAGGCGGCCAGAAGCAGGGCCAGGGCCAACAACAAGGAGGGCAAAAGGGCCAAGGACAGCAGGAGAAAACCCAGGGAGAGAAAGCCCAAGGCGAGAAACCGCAATCCGGCGGAGAGCAAGGGGAAAAGGCGAAAGCGCAGGGCGAGAGGGCTCAAGGTGAGCGGCCGCAGGGCAATCGTCAACCGAACTCGAACTCCGGATCGACCGGCCAAGCGGGAGCAGGTGGAGGACAGTGAATTTAGCGAATTTTTCCGTCAATCGTCCAGTCACGATTTTAATGATTATGATTGCGTTAACGATTTTGGGATCGATCGCTGCGCCGCTGCTGCCGGTTGATTTGTATCCTAACATGGAGATACCGACGGCGACCGTCTCGACCAGTTGGTCCGGAGCTTCTCCCGGCCAAGTGGAGAATCAGGTGACGAAGCGGATCGAGGCCTCCATGGCGACGATAGCCAACGTGTCGTCGGTTACGTCCGTGTCGCGGACGGGCAGCAGTAACGTCACCGTCCAGTTTAATTTCGGGACGGACATCAGCGAAGCGACGCTGACGATGCGCGACCGTCTCGACCGTGTACGCCGCCAGCTTCCGGCCGATGCGGAGGCGCCGGTCGTCTCCAAGGCGGACCCGAACAGCCAGCCGATCTTGAGTTTGTCGCTCTACGGCAAGGACGTGGACCTCATCACGCTGCGCGATCTTGCCGACAACGTAGTCAGCCCGGCGGTACAGCGCGTCGAGGGCGTCGCTTCGGTAGGCGTAAGCGGCGGGCGCGTGCGGCAAATTCAGCTGCTGCTGGATCAAGACAAGCTGACTCATTACGGAATTACGTTTAGCCAGGTTACCCAGGCGCTAGGCAACGACAATCAGTCGACGGATGCCGGACTTGTCTATAAAGGCGAGCAGCTCGTTCCTCTCCGGATCAGCGGGGAGTTCCAGTCCACCGCCGAGATTTCCAAGGTCAGGGTGTCGCTGGCCAGAGGTCAATCCATCGAGATCGGCGAGCTGGGACAAATTGTCGATTCGTTCCAGGACGTTACATACGATTCCCGTCGGAACGGAGAGCAGAGCGTAGGCATCTCCGTGCTGAAGCAATCCGACGGCAATACGGTCAAGGTAGCGGATAATATCCGCGAGGCGATGGACGAGATTCAAAGCAAGCTGCCGGACGGCGTGAAGCTTGCCGTGCTCAACGATTCGTCGAAATTCATTAAAAGCTCCATTAATACGGTGATCGAGCATACGCTGCTCGGAGCGATCTTTTCCGTCATCATTCTGATGCTGTTCTTAAACAGCATTCGCGCGACACTGATTATCGGCGTCGTCATCCCGATTTCGGTCATCAGTACGTTCAGCATGATGTACTTCTCCCATCAGACGATCAACACGATTACGCTGGGCGGTCTGGCTCTCGGTTTAGGTTCCCTCGTCGACTTCGCCGTCGTGGTGCTGGAGAGTATATACCGGAAAAAAGACGAGGGGTTGTCGCCCGCGGAAGCGGCCAAGCAGGGGACGGCCGAGGTTGGAACCGCCGTATTGGCGTCGGCTTTGGCGCAAATCGCCGTATTCGCGCCGACGCTATTCATTAACGGCATGATCAAAAATTTCTTCGTCCCGATGGCGCTGACGGTCAGCTTCTCGCACATTGCCGCACTGTTCGCGGCGATTACGCTCGTTCCGATGCTGGCGGCCAAAATTTTGACGAAGCATCATGACGAGTCGCTGCCGGAAGGGCGTTCCTATAATCCGGCCGTTTGGTTCGGACGCGGGATGAATCGTTTCACCCGCGCATATATCGGCTTGCTGCGCTGGTCGCTCGGCCACCGCTGGATCATTATTTTGGTTACGGTGGGCATGCTCGGGGGCAGCGTCTATCTGGCGAAATTCGTCGGCACCGAGATGATGCCGAGATCGGACGAAGGCCAGTTAAATATTAACATCAGCTTGGCGCAAGGGACCAAGTTTGAAATTACGAATGCGCTCACCTCCAAAATCGAGGAGCAGCTCAAAAGCATCCCGGATATCGACACGATCTTTACGACCGTCGGCAGCTCGGGAGGAGGAGCCTTCCAGAGCTCCGCGACCAACTCCGCCAACATCAGCGTAACGCTCAAGCCGCTGGATGAACGGAAGCTTAATACGGATCAGGTTGTGGAGCAAATCCGCAATATGACGCAGGGCAACCCGGGAGCGCAAATTAATGTCAACAGCCGTTCATCCGTCCGTCTGCCCGGACTCGGAGGAGGGGGAGGCGGCGCCGACATTACCGTCAATTTGAACGGTCCGGATACGGCCGTCCTGAGCAAGCTCGGGGACATGGTGGCCGACGAATTGCGCGATATTCCCACTTTGCGCAGCGTGCAGAATACGCTGGAACGCAGCATACCGGCCTACGATATGACGATCGACCGCGATGCGGCAGCGTATTATGGCATCTCCGTCCGCGAAGTAATGACGGCGGTGCGTACCGCCTATCAAGGTTCGGTCGCAACGAATTTCAAAACCGGCGATTCGCAAATTTCCGTATTGGTGAAGTATCCGACGGAATTTACGAACAATCTGGAAAACCTGAATCAAGTGGTGCTTACTACCTCCTCCGGAGCGCAAATTCCGCTCAGCGCGATCGCCAAAGTCGTACCCGGTTCAAGTCCGGCGCAAATTCGCCATACGAATCAACAGCGGCTTACTACGGTGCAGGCATCGGTATCGGGAGCGGCGATCGGAGATGTGGAGAAGGCGGTGCAGGAGAAGCTGGACACGATTCAGCCGCCGGACGGGTACACGATTTCGTTGACGTCCAAGAGCGAATCGAACAGCACGTTCAGCAGCTTGTACATGATGCTCGGCCTATCCGTCGTACTCGTTTATATGGTTATGGCGAGCCAGTTCGAGTCGCTCTACGGCCCGTTCATTATTATGTTCTCGCTGCCTCCGACGTTTATCGGAGCGATTCTCGGTCTATTCCTGACCCACCGTACGATTAATATGAACTCGGTGATGGGGATGATCATGCTGATGGGGATCGTCGTTAACAATGCGATCGTACTCGTCGACTATACGAATCAGCTTCGCAAGAGGGGCTATACGCTTTTCGACGCTCTTATGGAAGCGGGCCGGATTCGTCTGCGGCCGATTCTGATGACGACGGCAACGACCGTGCTGGCCATGCTGCCGCTGGTCATCGGCTTCGGGGAAGGCGCGGAAGCGCAGGCGTCGATGGCTACTGTCGTCGCGTTCGGGTTGACGCTGTCGACGATGGTTACCCTGCTTCTGGTGCCTGTTGTGTATACGCTCATGGACGGCATGATGGATTTCTTCCGCAGCAAATTGAAGCGCCAAGCCCCTCCAACCCTGCCTGCCGATCGTCCGAATGTCTGATCCGCATAGGGGATACGAGATATTCTATACATGGAGGAGAGAATGAAAAATGGTTAGGAACCATCGGAAAAATATACGCAGCCGAGCGCCCTTCTATATGCTGATCGCGGCCTTGCTGATGCAATTGTGGTTGGGTACGGGCATGGCCTTGGCGGAGGACACCTCCGCCGGCGAACCGGCTTCTCCGGCTGCAGAATCGTCCGCAGCGCAGGCGCAGACGGCGCTTCCGTCGCTCGGTATCGTTCAGGTTGCCGGGGGCTTAAGCCACTCGGTCGCTTTAAAAAGCGACGGCAGCGTGTGGACGTGGGGGGATAGCCTTCACGGCAAATTAGGTACGGGACCCAATGTATTTCGTTACGCGCCGAGCCAGGTAAAGGAATTGTTCGATATCAAGTCCATCTCCGCAGGGATGAACCATACGCTGGCATTGCGCAAGGACGGCACCGTATGGGCCTGGGGTCAAAACGATAAAGGGCAGCTCGGCGACGGAACGACGACCGATCGTCCTGAGCCTTTCGAAATTCCCTATTTGCGCGATGTCGTGGCGATATCCGCCGGAGGCAATTATTCGATGGCGCTTAAGAAGGACGGTACCCTCGTTACGTGGGGCGACAATTCCAAAGGTCAGCTCGGCCTCGGCGACAGCAGCTACACCGACAAGCTCGCGCCGAATCAGCTGGCTTATCCGACGAATGTGCTGGCTATCGCCGCAGGGAGCAGCCACGCGCTCGCGCTGCTCGACGATAACAGCGTGATCGCTTGGGGAGACAATACGTATGGCCAGCTCGGCAATGCGGTGACAGAGACGAAAACCGACCGCCCGACTCGGGTCAACTACACTTACGATACGAAAGCGATTGCCGCCGGCAGCAATTTCTCGATGCTTCTGAAGGAAAACGGCAAAGTATGGACATGGGGCTATAACAGCTCCGGTCAGCTCGGCAACGGCAATACGACGGACCGCAATTTCGCCGCCGACGTGCTGGGGATATCCGACGCCGTAGCCATCAGCGCAGGAAATTCGCATGCTCTCGTGCTTCATAAAGACGGCAAAGTCAGCGCTTGGGGGCTGAACAATTACGGTCAGCTCGGCACCGGCGATTACAAAGAGAGTACCATCAATCTGAATATCGACAGTCTGAAGGATGTCGTCTTGATTAGCGCAGGCGCATTTCATTCTTTCGCAGTCAAAGCCGACGGCACCGTATGGGCGTGGGGGAACAGCTCGCTCGGGCAGCTCGGCGACGGAGCGGCGACAAGCCGGATTTTACCGACGTTAATGCCCAGATTCTCCCTTCTGGTAAAACCGCCCGACCCTTCCATGGAAGGGAAATACCATTACGAGAACGAAGTGCGGCAGCGTGCGCTGGCCGCCGGTGACAGTTTTACGGCCGTCGTAAAGAACGACAAGCTGTGGACTTGGGGCGAGAACATATATGGGCAGCTCGCACAGAGCGGCAGCTCCGGTCACAATAAGCCGGGCGAAGCCGCGGACTTATCCGCAATCGCGGCGCTGGCCGCCGGCAGCGGGCATGCCGCCGCGTTGAAGAGCGACGGCACCGTATCGGGCTGGGGGCTTAATTTAAGCGGCCAGCTCGGCGAAGAAGCTTCGCTCGGCCGAGGTACGCCCGCGGCGCTGGCGCAGTGGCGCGATGTCACGGATGTCGCGGCCGGGAACGCGTTCACTTTGGCGCTCAAAAAGGACGGCAGCGTATGGGCCGTTGGCGACAATACGTTCGGTCAGCTGGGGGACGGCACGTCCGTGAGCCGCAGCGCCCCGGTGCAAATTCCCGGATTGATGCGGATTAAAGCGGTCGCCGCCGGGTTTAACTTCGGTCTGGCGCTGGCCGATGACGGCACGGTGTGGGCGTGGGGAGACAACAGCAATGGCCAGCTCGGCGACGGGACGACGATGATGCGGCGCAGCGTGCAGCAAATCATCGGTCTGGACGGAATAACCGCCATTGCCGCCGGCAAGAGCCACGCGATTGCGCTCAAGAGCGACGGCACGGTATGGTCGTGGGGCTATAATGCCTTCGGCCAGCTCGGCGACGATACGAATACGAACCGGATGCATCCGGTGCAGACGTCGGGCATGAACAAGGTCACCGCTATCGCCGGAGGCGCGTTCCATACGCTGGCCATCCGTGCGGACGGCATGGTATGGTCGTGGGGCTATAACGCCTTCGGCCAGCTGGGCGATAATACGACGACGAACCGCAATCATGCGGTTCAGGTTCAAGGCCTCGGCGGCGCTGTGGAAGTCGCCGCCGGCAGCGCACATTCCGCCGCGATTACGGCGGACGGCACGGTGTGGACATGGGGCGGCAACATGTCCGGGCAGCTCGGCGACGGTACGTACAAGAACCGTACCGTGCCCGCGGCGGTGACCGGCTTCGTGCGCGCGCTAAGCGATACGGCCGGTCACTGGGCGGAGGCGGCGATTGCCTCCGCGCTGGAGAAAGGCTATGCCGACGGGTATCCCGACGGCACGTTCCGGCCCGACGGCGCGATGACGCGCGCCGAGTTCGCCAAGATGGCCGCCGCCGCCGCGGCCGTGAAGACGGCTCCGGCAGCGGACGGGGAGCCATGGTACAAGCCGTATGCCGCCGCTTTGACTGGGGCTGGCTACTATACCGAAGATGAGGCGGCTCAAGCCGCTTGGAACGAGCCGATCACGCGCGGAGAGATTGCGGCGATTGCGGTCCGGGCGACGAACGCCGATTTGCGCAAGGACCACACGGTCGTGACCGAGGATTTCGCCATGCAGGAGGCGGTGCATCAAGGTTTGCTCCAAGGCTTGGATAACGGCCGTCTGGCCCCGGAAGAAACGACCACTCGGGCCCAGGCGGTGACGATCATCGAGCGCATCCTGGCCGCGAACGCCGGAGTCAAGCGGTAGAGGAACGTGTCCTTCCCAAGTTCGGAAAGGCTTGGATTATACCGCTATGTGTGCGGCAGTTCAATATATAATGACGAAGAAGCAGAGAGCCGAGGTCGGTCTCTGCTTTCTTTGTGTTTACGGGATGCTGCAGTTTGAAAAATAATCGTTGACAGAACGGAAACTGCGCCATAAAATAAACAAAAAACCACAAAAATTATCAAGAAACAACATTTTGATAAGGAGTAGATTCCGATGAAGCATCCGTTATCGTTTCGCCCGGACGGCACGTTTACTATTGTTCAATTTACCGATGTACATATGAAAGCGGGCGGTGAAGCCGATCTCGCGACGGCCGCATTGATGGAGTCGATTTTGGAGGCCGAGAAGCCGGATCTTGTCGTGTTTACCGGCGACGTGGTCGAAGCTAACGCTTGCGACGATCCCGTAGCCCGTTTTACCGGAGCGGTATCGGTCGTGGAACGGGCGTCGACGCCGTGGGCGATCGTATTTGGCAACCATGACACGGAATCCCGCACTACCCGCCGGCAGCTTATGGATAAGGCGGTTTCTTTCCATTGGTCGGTGGCGGAGCATGGTCCTGACTCGGCGAGCGGGGAAGGCAATTACGCGCTGACGGTTACGGGAGCGGACGATCGCCCGGCCGCCGTTTTGTATTTCCTTGATTCGGGCAGCGTATCCCCGAATCCCCGGGTGAAAGGCTACGGATGGGTTCACCGCGATCAGATCGACTGGTACGAACATGACTCCCGCCGCAAAACCGCGGATAACGGAGGAACGCCGCTGCCGGCGCTGGGCTTCTTTCATATTCCGCTGCCGGAATATGATGAAGTATGGGACAGCGAGGTATGTTACGGGCATAAATATGAACGGGTATGCTGTCCGAAAGTAAATACCGGGTTGTTCGCCGCCATGGTGGAGATGGGGGATGTGATAGGCACGTTCGCCGGTCACGATCATACGAACGACTACTGGGGCAATTTGCACGGAATCCGTCTCTGCTACGGACGGGCGACCGGATATAACACTTACGGGCGAGAGGGGTTCCCGAGAGGAGCGCGGGTAATCCGCTTGCGCGAAGGCGAGCGAAGCTTCGAATCCTGGCTGCGTCTGGACGACGGGACCGTAATAGCGAATCAGCCCGAGCACCGGCCGGATGAGCCGGCAGAGCGGAGATAGCATACGAGCGGCTCTCAAGCCGTCGATACCCTATTTGGGCGCGCTGAGCGGCGTAGGTCCGACCGGCGCCGCCGTTCAGCACTGGGGGCGCGCACTTGGGATTCGCGCGACGGCCGTTTCTTATCCAGCGGCCATGTCGTACCGTCTGTTGCACATGATTGACCTCCTGTTTGTGAACCTTGTCACAAGCCGCTTTAACGAGGCGCTTCGCTATATGGGCGATTTGCGGACGGCTCCCCTTGAAATATGGCCCGGAAGTCCCTGTGCCGCGGTCTGGAAACAAGAACGAGCATTGACAATCTCTGCAAAATATTATAGGTTTATTATCAATGATGAGCTATTTCGTTCAACAATATTGCGAAGAGGTTATTACTATGAGCAAGCCGTCGGATACTACCTATACGTTTATAAAAACGAGAATTTTGGACGGAACCTATCGTCCCTCCCAGAAGCTGACGGAGGTTCAGCTGTCTGAAGAAATCGGGGTCAGCCGCAATACGGTAATTAAAGCGCTGCTCAAGCTGGAGCAGGAAAATTTGATCACGATCGAAAAAAACAAAGGGGCTACGATCAAATCGTTCTCTTTGCAGGAAGTCGTGAACTATTTGGAAATCCGCGAGGCGCTTGAAGGGCTTGCGATCCGTTCGGCGGTCAGCCGCATTACGGAGCGCGATTTGGGCTTGCTGGAGCAAATCCTGCGCGATATGAAAGACATGCTGGAGAACGGCAGATTTGACGAGTATTCCAAGCTGAATAAAAGCTTTCACGAAATGATTTATGCGGCGTCGGTAAACCGGCAGGCCGTAGAGATGATCGATACGATTAAGACGCAGCTGAACCGCTTCCACTTCAAAACGATTCTGGTGCCGGGAAGAAATCATGAATCGTATATGGAGCATACGCGGATTTTTGACGCGCTGCGCTCGCGCGACGAAGACGGGGCGGAGAAACGGGTCAAGGAGCATGTCGCCAATGTAAGACGGACGATTAAGGATAACTACCGGTATTTGCTGTAAAACCGTCCAATCCATGAAACGAAAAAGCTGTCCCAGCCGTTACGGGCATAAAGGGGACGATATGAGGAAGGGCAAAAAACCGCCGCAAGGGGCGGTTTTTTGCCTTTTTGTCGTTAAACGGCGTTTAAAACACGGAATTTTATGGATTGACAATCAAGTTCAGGGATAAGTATAATCAAATACGTAATACAAGATTGTTCAACAATATTGTATAATTTTAATAAAGGAGACTGGACACAATGGATGCGATCGAGCTGCTGCAAGGGGCATACGATCTTCACGTTCATTCGGGACCCGATATTTTGGACCGTAAAGTGGACGATTTGGAGATGGCCGAACGTCTGGCCACACTAGGCATGAAAGGTTATGGCATCAAATCGCATTATTTTTGCACGGCGGAGCGGGCAAAAATCATCAACAAGCTGCATCCCGGATTTCATGCCGTCGGGGCGGTCGCATTGAATCATTCGATTGGCGGCTTAAACCCGCTGGCCGTAGAAATGGCGGCCCGCGGTGGAGCGAAAATCGTCTGGATGCCGACTTTTGACGCAGCCAACGAGCAGGAGCATTTTCACAAAAACAAGCCGGAAAAGCTGCCGCATTGGGCTAAGCTGCAAATGGAGCTGATCGCGCAGGGGAAAACGCAATCAAGCATATCGGTACTGGAGAACGGCAAGCTGAAGGCGGTTGTGCACGATATTTTGGATGCGATTGCACAGCATGACCTGGTGCTGGCAACGGGGCATTTGGGCATCGGGGAGATTTATGCCGTAGTCAAGGCGGCCAAACAGCATAAGGTCCGGAAAATCGTCATCACACACCCGAATTTCCCTTCCATCCGTTTGTCCAAGGAGCAGCAGAAGGAATTGACGGGGCTGGGCGCTAGGATGGAGTTTTGCTTTACGACGCCGCATTCGGGGAAAACGACCTGGGACGAAGTGTACGAGCAAATCCGTTATGTAGATCCGGCAAATTGCATCATTTCCACCGATCTCGGACAACCGAACGGACCGTATCCCGATGAAGGGCTGCGCATCTTTGTCGCCAATTTGCTTGCCAACGGTTTTACTGTGCCGGAAATTAAACAAATGACCGCCGTCAATACCGCTTTTTTGGTTGAAAGCTAGGCTAAATTTGATTAATACTGCTGGAGGGAATTATGGATATGATCGATTCCAATGTGAATGTGCTTGTTGTCAGCGCTCATGCCGCCGATTTTGTCTGGAGAGCCGGGGGTGCGATCGCCAAATATGTAAAGCACGGAGCCAACGTGTCTTTGGTCGTTTTGAGTTACGGAGTAAGAGGGGAATCCAACGATTTATGGAACGTTCCGGGGCAGACCGCAGACAATGTAAAAGCGGTCCGCCGCAGCGAGTTGGAACAAGCGGCCCGGCATTTGGGCGTAAAAGATATCGAGCTATGGGATTTTGAAGATTACCATATGCAAATTACGGAAGAACGCATGGAACGGCTTACCAAAAAAATCCGGGAAGTAAGGCCGCATCATATTATTAGCCACGGACCGAAAGACGCCTTTAATCCGGATCACGAGACGGTTTCCGACTACGTGTTCAGAGCCAGCGTGCTTTCTACGTCCAACGGCGTGCAGCTGGAAGGCTATCCGACAGCGAAGCAGGCGCGGTTGTTCGGTTTCGAGCCGCATCAATCGGAAATCAGCGATTTCAAACCGGACGTTATTCTGGACATTACGGAAGTGTACGCTCAGAAGGAAGCGGCGATGAACTGCTTTAAAGCCCAGCAGCATCTGATCGACTATTACGGGGCCAAAGCGAAGCTGCGCGGAAATCATGCACGCCGCTGCTCGGGCAATAACGAATACAAATACGCCGAGGCGTTCAGCCGGTTTTTCCCGTATGTCGGAGGTGAGCTGGTCTGATGCAAAAATATGTCGTTCGCAACATCGACCGGCCGGCGCAAGACATTGTGGACCAATACGCCGAGCTTGACACTTCGACTCTGTACGAAGCTCAGGGCAAGATCGGCTTGATGAGCTCGTCGCTGAAGCCGATTCAGCAAAACCGCAAAATATGCGGCCCGGCGGTAACCGTCATTTGCCCTGCCGGGGATAATCTGATGATCCACGCGGCCATCGAGGTATGCAAGCCTGGCGATGTGCTTGTGATTACAACATTGGGCGACAGCGAACACGGCATGATCGGCGAGCTGATCGTCAGAGCGCTGATGAAGCGGGGAGTTCAAGGCGTCGTCATGGCTGCCGGCATCCGCGACGCGGCGCAGCTGCGAGAACTGTGCTTCCCGGTATGGACCCAAGCGGTTCATTCGCAAGGAACGACGAAAAACCGGGGAGGCTGGGTCAACGCTCCCGCCGTTTGCGGAGGCGCTCTGGTAGCGCCTGGCGACCTGATCATGGCCGATGACGACGGCGTCGTTGTGGTCAAGAAAGGGGATTTACTGTCCTCTCTGGAGGCATCCAGGCTGCGTCTGCAAAAAGAAGAAGGCACGAAGGAGAAAATTGCCCGGGGCGAGCTGAGCCTCGATTTCTACGGCTTAAGAGAAACGCTCGCGCGCGAGCACGTCGTCTACTACGAGAACGAATCCGAGCTGCCCGGATAGCGGCTTCGAGCTTGTTCATCCTAAGCTGCCGGCTGCGAAATGCATGGCGGTTAGCCCTAATCGGGCTTCATAACCAAAGCGCTTATCGGCGCAGCCGTTGACCCTGCCTGCGTCCACTTTACAATAGTCCAACTTGAGCGGAACTTTCTCCATTCACAACAAAATGCTTTCCCTAGTATAGTTAGGTTAAACGTCGTAGCGTATTCAATACGTATACGAGGCCGGATTTGCCGGCGCAATAACTAGGAGGGGGATTTACCGATGTTGTTTAAGAAAGGGCTTACAGCAGGAGTCAGCGCATTGCTTGCCGTTAGCTTGGCTGCTTGCGGAGGAAGCGACGGCGGGCATAAAGAAGCCGCAAAAGGAGATGCGGTTAATAACGCATCCAAAGAAAAAGTTACACTGCGTTTCGCTTATTGGGGCGGGGAGCTGCGCAACAAGAAGTATACGCAGACGATCGCCGACTTCGAGAAAAAGTATCCGAACATCAAAATCGAGCAGGAGTTTGCCGACAGCAATCCGTATTACGACAAGCTGGCTGTGCAGGCGGCCGGGGGCAATATGCCGGACGTCATGAGCTTGCAGGTGACAAGGTATATGGATTACGCCAATCGCAACCAGCTGCTGCCGCTCGACGATTACATTCAGTCGAAGACGATCGACGTGTCTGATTTTACCCAGAAAATGATCGACGCCGGTAAAGCGGACGGCAAAATTGTGATGGTTGCCAACGGCAACACCTCAAAAAGCTTGTTTTACAATGCCGATTTGCTAAAAAAATATAACGTGCAGCCGCCGAAATTCGATATTTCATGGGAAGAATTTGCGGCCAAAGGAGCCGAATACAAAAAAGCGGTGAACAACCCGGATCTTTATTTTGTCGAAGACCCTTCCGGGATTGATGCGGGCAAAGAAATTTTCGGTTACTTCCTGCGGCAAAAAGGCAAGGACGTGTATTCCAAGGACGGTAAGCTGGGCTTTGAAAAGCAGGATATGATCGAATGGTTCCAATATTGGGACAAGCTGCGCAAGGAAGGCATCATTCCTCCGGCAGCTTTGACGGCCGAATATAAGGGCAAATCGCATCAGGAATCGATGATTGTCAAGGGCATGGTAGCGGCGACGTTGTCCGCGGGAGGCAGCAGCAATCTGCCGATCTACCAGACGTATATGAAGGATCAGCTGGAATTCGGCAGGGTGCCCACGAATCCGGGCGGCAAAAACGGGGAAGACATCGGCGGCTTGTTCCTGGCGATCGGCGCCAAATCGAAATATCCGAAGGAAGCGGCGTTGTTTGTCAACTATTTGATCAATGATGTGGACGGCGCCAAGCTGTTTAAAATCGATGTCGGCCCAAGCCCTTCCAAAAAAATCAACGAAGCGGTCAAACAGGTGCTTGAGCCGGCCGGCGTCAAAATGATCGAATTCCAGCAAAAAGCGAACGAATATTTCAGCGTTCCGAATACTCCGCCGGCAGGCAACAATGAGATTTTCAAGCAGGTAACGGTCACAAGCGAAGCGATTGCGTTCGGCAAAAAAACAATTGAGAAAGCCGTCGATGATTTCTTCAACGAGGCGAACAAAATATTAAAGTAACGGACCGATCAGACAGAATGGGCGGCTGCGCGTTCTGTCAGTTTTAAAACAGGAGTGGACGAGATGCGCATAAGCAGCTTTTTGAAAAAAGACGGGATCGGGTACTTGTTTTTGAGCCCTTGGATCATCGGCATGTTGGCTTTTACTTTTATTCCCATCGTATTTTCGCTTTATTTTTCCTTCACGGATTACGAAATGTTCAATTCGCCGAAGTGGGTCGGCCTGGACAATTACAAGAACATATTTACTAACGACGAGCAGTTTCTGGAAGCGTTAAGCGTCACATTCCGCTACGTGCTGATCGCGGTTCCGCTGGAGCTTGCCTTTGCGTTATCCATCGCGCTGATGCTGAATAAAGGGCTGGCAGGCTTACGGATTTACCGTGCGGTTTATTACATCCCTTCGCTGTTTGGAGGAAGTGTGGCGATTGCGCTGCTCTGGCGGCAGGTGTTTGGGGCGAAGGGCTTGTTTAACGTGGTGCTCGGATATTTTGGCCTTGACGGGGTCAGCTGGATCGCAACGCCGGAGTACGCCTTGTATACATTAATCGCGCTGAAAATATGGCAGTTCGGTTCGCCGATGATCATTTTCCTCGCAGGCCTGCAGCAAATTCCGACCGAGCTGTACGAAGCGGCGGCGATCGACGGCGCCGGCAAGCGGTCGCAGTTTTTCCGGGTGACGATTCCGATGCTGACGCCGATCATATTTTTTAATTTGGTCATGCAGATCATTCACGCTTTCCAGGCGTTTACACCGGCATACGTCGTCAGTGGCGGCACTGGCGGACCGCTGAACTCCACGTTGTTTTATACGCTGTATTTGTATCAAAAAGGGTTTGTCAGCTTCCAGATGGGATATGCGTCGGCATTGGCCTGGATATTGCTGGTCATCATCGCCATTTTCACCTGCTTGACGTTCCTGTCGTCGAAAAAGTGGGTGCATTATGAATAATATGCCGAATCAGCTCGTACGCCATGTCGTCAACATCGCGGTTTCCGCGATCATGCTGTATCCGCTCATCTGGATGCTGAGCAGCTCGTTTAAGCTGCCGGAGCATATTTTTACCGATAAAGGGCTATGGCCGGAGCATTTTACGCTGAACAATTACATCGCGGGCTGGAAAGGTCTCGGCTCGCAAACGTTCGGTCTGTTTTTCAGCAATTCGCTGATCGTAAGCGGCTTGTCGATTGCCGGGAACGTGGTATCGTGCTCGCTTGCTGCTTATGCCTTTGCCCGGCTGGAATTCCGCTTCAAGACTCCTTTGTTCGCTTTGATGCTGATGACGATGATGCTGCCGCACCATGTGACGATTATTCCGCAATATGTCATCTTCAACAAGCTCGATTGGATCAATACGTTTTTGCCGCTTGTCGTGCCGAAATTTACGGCTGCGGAAGGATTTTTCGTCTTCCTGATGGTGCAGTTCATCCGTAACATTCCCCGCGAGCTCGATAAAGCGGCGATCGTCGACGGCTGCGGCCCGATTCAAATCTATTGGCGGCTCATCCTGCCGCTTGCGCTTCCGGCGCTCGTTACGACGGCGATCTTCACGTTTATATGGACGTGGAACGACTTTTTCAGCCAAATCATTTATTTGAGCAAAACACAAAAGTTTACCGTTTCGCTCGGGCTTCGCGTCTTCCTGGATTCAAGCGGCGAATCGAGCTTCGGCTCGCTGTTTGCAATGTCGGTGCTGTCACTTGTGCCGGTGTTTACGATCTTTGTGTTTTTCCAGCGTTTTCTGATCGAAGGACTTACTTCGGGCGGAGTTAAGGGATAGGGTTATCCGATGAAGTGCGAGAATACTTGTTCCATGACAAAATGAACATGATCAACGAAAACAATAGGGGTGACCTTGCAATGCAACTTGGATTTATCGGTTTTGGAGAGGCGGCTTTTTCGATCTCGTGCGGGCTGAAGGAGCAGGGCATCGGCGATCTCGTAGCTTACGATCCGGTGTGGGACCACCCGACGTACGGCGCGCAGGTGCAGGGCCGGGCGGAAACCGCGCAGGTGGAGCTGGCGAAGACGCCGGAGGAGGTGCTGCGGCGCGCGAACGTGCTGATCGTGGCCGTTCCGGCGGATAAGGCGCTCGGCGTAAGCGAGACGGTGAAGCCGCATTTGAAAGCCGGCGATTTGTATATCGACGTGTCGGCGGCCAGCCCAAAAGTAAAAAAGGCGATCTGGGAGACGATCGGGGAAACGGGAGCGGCTTTGGTCGATGCGGCGATGGTCGGCGCTTTGCTTGTCGATAAGCACAAGGTGCCGATCTTGGCCAGCGGCAGCGGAACGGACCGGTTCATGGAGCTGATGACGCCGCTTGGCATGAATATTACGAAGGTCAGCGAAACTCCCGGCGACGCCAGCGCGATTAAGCTGATCCGCAGTATTTTTATGAAAGGCTTTGCCGCGCTTGGCATCGAGCTGCTGGAAGCCGCACATCATTTTAATGTGGAGCAGCTTGTCATCAGCGGCATCAGCGATTCGCTGGACGGCAAAAGCTTCGAATGGTCGCTCAACCGGATGGTTACGGGCACAGCCATTCATGCGCAAAGAAGAATCGTCGAGCTGGAAGGCTCGATCGAGATGCTGCGGGAATCGGACATCGACTCGGTTATGTCCGAAGCGGTCAAGGCGAAGCTGAAGCGGGTTGCGTCTCACCAATTAAAGGAGAAATTCCAAGGCGTCATACCCGGCAGCTGGCTTGAGGTCATCGAAGCCATACGGCATTAAATCGGTCTGTCCATGCGCCATGTGACCACTGCGGCTGCAGCGCTGCTGCCTGTTCGGCAGGCAAATCGGCAATTTTCATTGTGCTTTTACGGCAACTTTTAGTATGATAGGATTAACGAGGCGGTGCTTGGTGCAAACGGGTACGCCTCTTGTCTTTTTTGTGAAAAAATGAAAGCGGCAACAATCCTGAAAAAAGGCGGTTGCATACGTACATGAGGCAGTGGAGATTAAAGCCGTTTTTATTTTGCTCGCTGGTGCTGTCGAATATATTATTTCTGATCGTCATTACGGTGGCGATTTATTTCAGTGTCAGCTATTATTTTACGAAGCAAATCAGCGAAGCCCGTCTGCAAGGGCTGCACAGCAATCAATTGCAGCTGATCGAAAGGCTGAAGGACATTGAAGGAACTGCCTTGACGATATCCACCCATCAGACGATGAAAGCGGTGCTGGAGGAAAACGGCGGCATCGATTTATACGAATACATAGTAATACAGCGCAATGTCAACGAGTGGCTGAGCACTTTCACTTTTATCAAACCGTTTATCAGCAGCGTACAGATTTTTACCGATCAATATGTGCAGTATCAGAGAATCGGCCCCGCCGGCAAAAATACGATCCTGCCTTTGGCCAAGCTGCCTGTGACCTTGTCTTTATTCGATAAAGTCGATGCGATCTGGATTCCCGCTCACCGGGACGGCATGCTGGAAAACAACGAAAATCCGGTCCTGACATACATTCTGAAAATATATAACAGGAAAGGCGGGACGGCCGGATTTGTGGCGATCAATCTCGATGAAAGTTCGCTCACCCGCTTGCTGTTCAGCGAAAATACGCTATCTTCCCCGACCAACCGCTCGCTGCTGCTGCTGGATGCCGGCAATCAAGTCATGTCCCGCATGTCTGCGCAGGTCAATTCGCAGCGGATGGATTCGTTCCAAGCTTATACGGCGGCCTTGGCGAGCGATGCCGGATTTAAGCCCGTCGAGCTGGACGGGAACAAATATTTGATGATCTTCACGAGCCAAAGCCAGGAGAAGTGGCGGATCGCGGAATTTCTGGAAAGCGACGAGCTGTACCGGGACGTCAATACGATCCGCAATATCGTGCTGCTGATCGGGGGAATCGTGCTGCTCTGCGTGCTTCCGGTAGCCTCCTATTTGGCCAGCCGCATGATTCGGCCTGTCCCGCTGCTGCTGAAAGGGTTCCAAAAAATCGAAAATGGCAATTTTGACGCGAATGTGGAGCAGTATTTTATCGTCGAATTTAATAAGCTCATTACCGGCTTCAACTATATGACCGGCCGGCTAAAAACGATGCTTGAAGAGCTGGAGCAGAAAAACCGGCTGAAGCACGATTTGGAGCTGATGGTGCTGCAAAGCCAGATCAATCCGCATTTTCTTTACAATACGCTGGATATGATCAATTGGGCGGCAGCGGTGAAAGGCAATACCGAAGTCAGCTTTATGGCCGCCCGGCTTGCCAAACTGTTCCGCATCAGCTTGAGCGGCGGCAGCACGTTTATCCCGCTCAAGGACGAGCTTGAGCATGCCCGGCTGTATGCGCAAATTCAGCAAACCCGGCTGGCGGATCGCTTTGTTTACAACGAACATATAGATTCTTCTTTTAAACAATATTATGTCCCGAAAATTATTTTGCAGCCGTTTATCGAAAATGCGATCATCCACGGTTTTTCCGGATTGCAGGAGGGACAAAAGGCCGAGGTCTCCGTATCCGCGGAGCGCATCGATGAGAATCGCTTCCAAATCGTCATTGCCGACAATGGGGTCGGGCTGAAGCAGTCCAGAGACGAAAGCGAAAGGCGCAAGACGAGCTCGCTTTATGTATCCGGCTCGGGGGGATACGGAATTAAAAACGTAAGAGAACGTCTCGAATTGTATTTGGGGGCGCAATACGGGCTCAGAATCGAAAACCGCGACGGCGGAGGGGTCAATATTGTGATGACGCTGCCTTATTTGGACTCATTCGAAAAGGCGAACCAGTTCAATAAATCGATATGAGATGTCAGAGCGATAATGCGAGAGGTGAAGCGCAATGAAGGTATTGCTGGTCGATGACGACGCATTTGTTGTGAACGGTCTAAAAAGCATGATCGGCTGGGAACGGTACGGTATCGACGAAATCGCGACGGCGTACGACGGAGAGGACGCCTGGCAGCAGTTTCAGCAGGGCAAGCCCGATCTGCTTATCACCGATGTGTATATGCCGAGAATGAACGGGCTTGAGCTGATCAAGCAAATAAGAACGGTGGATGCGGAGCTGCCGGTCGTCATTTTGAGCGGATACGGGGAATTCGACTACGCCAAGGAAGCGATCCATCTCGACGTGGCGCAGTACATTCTGAAGCCGGCGGTTTTTACGGAAATCGAGAACATCTTAAACGACGTGTTAAGCGAGAAAGCGCTCGCCGACAGGAAAAAGCAATATTTCAACGGCTTGCTTCAACAGCTTGAGCAAAGCGTTCCGATTTTGCGTGAACAGTTTTTATTCGATATGATCACCATCGGGATGAAGCGCAAAGATGCGGCGGACAGCAAAATTCAGTTTCTGCAGCTGGAGGAGAGCGTATTTCACGGCGGGCTCGTCATGAGCTTGCTGCTTCACCGCGAACGGAAGCGGAAAACCGAGCTGGAAAAAGATTGGCAGCTGTATAAGTTCGCCGTATACAATGTAGCGCAGGAGATCGTGGCAAAGGCGGGGCAAGGTTATGTGCTGCGTTATATGGAAGACCGGCTCTCCATCGTCATGTTCGGGGAGCGGGAAGAGACGCTGTCGAGAGCTCAACGGGTCGCGGAAGAGCTGATCGGGAGCATCGGCACTTATTTGGAGTTGAACGCAAATGTAGGCATCGGGCACTGGTACGGGGAGATGAGCTCGTATCCGTTGTCCTGCAAGGAATCGCGGGAGCTGCTGACGATGTCGGAATACGAGGGCTACCAGCAAATATTCGACGCCCGCCATGCCGGAGAATATCCCGGAGAAGCTTGGCCGGCGTACCCGCTTGAGCAGATTCGCCAGCTGTCCGAAGCGCTGCTGCGCAGCGATTTGCCTTACGTCATGCAGCGGTGGGCGAAAATCGAAGCGGCGCTGCTTCACGAACAGCGGTATTCGCTGAAATACGTCAAAACCGTATGCATCACGATGATCAACGCGCTTGTGTTGTCCTTCATGGAGGAGGGCACGGCCAAGCCGGAGTTGGGGCAGCTCGCCGGTTTTCTGCAAACGCTGCAATCGGCCCAGGACGAGCAATCGCTGATGAACCATATTTCGGACATGCTGAAGCAGCTGCACGGGCTGCTGGATCAAAAAAACGATGCCGGCAAGCAGCACACTTATGTGCAGTATGTAAAAAAGGCTGTCTCCGAGCAATATATGCACAATATTTCGTTCAGCCAACTGGCCGACGAGCTGCATTTGACAAGGAATTATTTGAGCGGCATCTTTAAAGCCGTGACCGGCGACAGCTTTTCCAATTATTTGTCGTTGTATAGAATTGAGCGGGCCAAAGAATTGATGAAAACGCAGCGGTACATGATCTACGAGATCAGCGAGATGGTCGGTTATTCCGACCCGGCTTACTTCAGCAGAATGTTTAAAAACGTGACGGGCATCAGCCCGACCGATTATACGCTTGGAAAATGAGGGGGAGGATCGCAATAGGGCGACCCTCTTTTTTTATTAGAAGTTGCTGCGGCGTTAACTTAACGAAACGTATCGTAACGAAACACCGGCGAAGAAGCACCGATCTTAGCGATTCAAAGCCGGGTCGGGCTTGCCAAGGAATTTCCAGAATGTTCCACCTAGCAGATCCTCGACATCGCGACGAATCTCTTCCTCTTCCAGGCGCCAGCCGGCAGCTAGCAGATCGCTGTATTTGTCGCAAAGCACTTTGGCGATAATTTCGCGCGAATGATCCCATTTATACAGCAGCTGATCGAGAATGCGGCAATCCGAATGCTGCGGAATAATGCTGCCGCCGAGCAGTTCAAGGCGCATACGGGTAATTTCTTCAATCAGACTCGGATTGTTCAGGAACCACCAGCAGCCGAAAATAAGCAGATTGCGGTTTTTGCGTGCGGTTACGGCGAGCTCGTGCTGGTTTTCGCGGGAAAGCATCGTCACGAGGAATTTGACGTCCTGATATTTGCTGACAATCCGCTCGACGGCTCCGATATCGCTCTTGCCGAGGCTGTCTCCGGCATCTTTCAACGAAGGGTTTACTTTGCGCTTAACCCCGATCATCATAGCGAACGGAATACTGGCTTCCCGAGCCACCGGAATGATGCACTCGTCGATGATGCGCACGCGCACGGAATTCTCGGGATAAGCAAAGTCGTTCGGCAGCGAAACGGCCATATACAGCGGGTTCATACGGGCGATCCAATCGCTGAGAAAGCGGCGGATTTCGGCCATCGTATCGCCGGACAAATCCGATGAAACGGCGTAGCCCTGCTCGGCCAGCTTGCTCCAGCTCGAATCCCACAGGTTCAGCAGCGGATCGATCCGGAGGGCCGCCAGAAAGCGCGGGTCGGTATTGCCGTTCTCCGCCCATTTGGAACGCTCGTAAGCATCGAACGGGTCGTTGGTCATGACGACGGTTTTCACTTTGGCCAGCTCCAAAATCCGGTCGATGTAGTCGGAAGCGCTGACCGATTCGAAATATTCGCGGTAGGCGTTCAAGTCGCGCGTCTTCAGGTCGAAGCCAAGACGATTCAGTACGGTCACGACGCCGCGGCATGCTTCGCTGTAAGGCGAATGCTCGATAAACAGCGTTTGCCAGATCAGATCGGCCTGCTCCCGCTTGCTCATGCTCCAGAAGGAGTCGTAGGACAACTCCGGACGGAAGCGGAACGTCTCCGCGATCAAATAATGATAGGTCAAGAGCTCGTCGACGCCCCAGAGCAGCAGATCGCCGAACGATTCGGCAAACAAATGCGTATGTATGTCCGTTACTTGCGTGCTGCGTACGGTTTCCTTGATGAAGGAAACGAGCTGATCTTCGGTATGAATCGTCATAATAAAGTGAACCTCCCGCAAAATAAGTTTATGTTAACGTGAACAATGAACTTATTATAACATTATTTTGCGATTAGGCATATACACATTCCATGTCAATCGGCCGGAATATCCTAGTTATGTATGAATCCAACAGGATAGGAGCCGATCCGATGGATAAGCCGACATCCATAGTCGTCATTCTCGTGCTCTTCGTATTGCTGGCGATGCTGCTGACGTTATTTTTGTAGCCGGTTTGCCGGATTCCCCGGCCAGCCTAAGGAAACCGCCCTCGCGCCGTTTCCTTCCCAGCAATGAAAACAGCCCTGCGCACCCGGCAGGGCGACAGGGCTGTTTTGGTTTAGACGGTCGCATTAGAAGCCTTTATATTGTGGTTCTTCGTTTTCCAGCTGTTGGATACGTCCGCTTACTTGATCTACGACGGATTGAGTCGTTTTGGCTGCTTGTTCGAACATCTTTTTAGCCTCTTGGTTTTGCGTGCTCAGAGCGAAAGTTTCCAGGCTCGCTTGAGCGCTTTTTAGAGAAGCCAGTGTCGTTTTTACGTTGGATGCTACGGTCATCTGTTTCACCTCCTCATGAATAAGTCAGATACTAATGTGCGCATTCCGCTGTCATCTAATAGCTGGGAGTAGCTGGTAAATTGTTTGGTAAAAATGGAAGCTGTCTCCTTTTATAACAATCGTCGTTTTAACAAATAATTTAATCGACAAGTAATCCGTTTTGGAAAAAAGGAGACATTAGGATGGATTGGTTACACATTGCACTCAGATCGCTTGGCGCCATCGCCGTGCTGTTTCTTATTACGCGCTTGCTGGGGAAGAAACAAATATCGCAGCTCACCTTTTTCGAATATATAACGGGAATTACTTTGGGAGAGCTTGCGGGGTTCATTTCAACGGATATCGAAAGCCACTACACCCTTGGCCTGACGGCCCTGCTGGTCTGGTTTATCGTCCCGTTTACCATCGAGCTTGTCACTTTAAAAAGCGTGACGCTGCGCAAATGGCTTGAAGGCAACGGAACGGTCATGATCAAGGACGGCAAAGTGATGGGGAAAAATCTGAAGAAGGAACGTTATTCGGCGGACGAGCTGCTGGAGCAGCTCCGCAAGAAAAGCGTATTTAACGTGGCGGACGTCGAATTTGCCGTTCTCGAATCGAGCGGAGAGCTGAACGTGCTGCTCAAAAAAGAAAACCAGCCGCTTACCCCCAAACATTTGGGAATCAAAGTCGGTCCCGAGAAGGAGCCTCAGACGGTGATTATCGACGGCAACATTATGGACGAGCCGCTCGCTACCGCGGGATTCAGCCGTGCATGGTTAAACGCCGAGTTGGAGAAAATAGGCGTTACCAAAGATAATGTGTTTCTCGGACAAGTGGATTCCTACGGCGCTTTGTTCGTCGATTTGTACGACGATATGCTGCAGGTTCCGGCCAATAACGAAAAGCTGCTGCTGCTGGCCAATCTCAAGAAGTGCGAGGCCGATCTGACGCTGTACGCTCTTGCAACCCAAAGCAAGGACGCCAAGGCGACGTACGAACAGTGCGTCAAGCAGCTGCGCGAACAAATTACCGTGCTGGTTCCTTTATTAAAACGTTGAGAAAGGAAGAAGAGCTATGGCTACGAAAGCGAAGCAAAAATTAACGTGGACGCAGCAAGAATATCAGGCGCTGGCCAAACGGAAGGAACCGGCAAGACCCGTCGTCAAAAACTGCTTGAGAGCTTTTTTGGTCGGGGGATTGATTTGCCTGATCGGACAAGGCTTCATGGAATTGTTCATGCGCGTCTTTGGCTTTACGGAGAAAACCGCCGGCAATCCGACCGTGGCGGTTCTTATTTTCATATCGGTGGTGCTGACCTGCTTTGGGGTGTACGACAAAATAGCCCAATGGGCCGGAGCCGGCTCGGCCGTTCCCGTTACCGGCTTCGCCAACTCGATGTGCTCGGCCGCGCTGGAACATAAGAGCGAGGGTATCGTGCTCGGCGTCGGCGCGAATATGTTCAAGCTGGCCGGCTCGGTCATCGTCTTCGGCACCGTAGCCGCGTTCGTTATCGGCATCATCCATCTGCTGTTTGGAATGGGGAGGTAACGAGTATGCTGCAGGGACATCAAAGCTGGATATTTCGCAACAAGCCGGTCATTCAGGCGACGGCAACGGTAGTGGGACCGGATGAAAGCGAAGGTCCGCTCGTCAACGATTTCGACATCGTGCACGGCGATCTGACGCTCGGACAAGATAGCTGGGAGAAAGCGGAGCGGCGGCTGATGGAGGAGGCCGGCAAGCTGGCGGTGGAAAATGCCGGGCTTACGAAGGAGCAGGTTCAGTTCTATGTCGGCGGCGACCTGATGAACCAAATTATTAGCAATACGTTCGCGGCGAGAACGATGAGCATCCCTTATATCGGCATCTTCGGCGCCTGCTCGACATCGATGGAAGGGCTGGCGGTCGCCTCGATGATCGTCGATTCGGGCTCCGCCAAATATGCGATGACCGGAACCTGCAGCCACAATTGCACGTCGGAGAAGCAGTTCCGTTACCCGACGGAATACGGCTCGCAGAAGCCGCCGACGGCCCAGTATACGGTGACCGGAGCCGGGGCGGCGGTGCTTGCCAGACATGGCGACGGACCGGTTGTCACTGGAGCGACCATCGGCAAGGTGGTGGATATGGGGATCAAGGACCCGTTCAATATGGGCGCCGCGATGGCTCCCGCCGCCGTCGACACGCTGCAGGCGCATTTTCGCGATTTTCACCGCGAGCCGGGCTATTACGATCTCATTGTCACGGGCGACTTGGCCAAGGTCGGATACGACATAGCCAACGAGCTGCTGGACAAGCATAAAGTGCCGATGAACCAAACGACATACAAAGACTGCGGGCTGATGGTTTACGATGTCGACAAGCAGGCGGTCATGGCCGGAGGCAGCGGCTGCGGCTGCTCGGCCGTCGTTACGTACGGACATATTATGAAGAAGCTGCGCAAAGGCGAGCTGAAGAAGGTGCTGGTCGTAGCGACGGGGGCCCTGCTATCCCCGCTGTCGTTCCAGCAAGGGGAGAGCATCCCATGTATCGCCCACGCCGTAGCTATAGAAAGCGGGGAGTGACCATGGATACGTTTATGCATTTTGTGTGGGCTTTTGTCATCGGCGGCGCGATCTGCGTCATCGGCCAGCTGCTGATGGATGTGGGCAAGCTGACGCCGGCCCATACGATGAGTACGCTGGTCGTAGCCGGAGCGGTGCTCGACGGCGTAGGCCTGTACGAACCGTTCATCAAGTTCGCGGGAGCCGGGGCGACCGTGCCGATTACGAGCTTCGGCAATTCGCTCGTTCACGGGGCGATGCAGGAGCTTAAAACCCACGGGCCCATCGGGATCATTACGGGAATTTTCGAGGTAACCAGCGCGGGAATTTCGGCGGCGATCATCTTCTCGTTTCTTGCAGCCTTGGTGTGCAGGCCGAAGGGCTGAGCCTTGGCCTTCCCGGGAAGCTGCCGCTGCAACCTTCTGAAGAATGTCGCGTATAAAATAATAAGTTTGTCTATCCAAGCCTCAAGGAGACGATCCTTGGGGCTTTTTGCTATGGCAGCGAGAATATGACAGATAATATGCCAAAATGTGTAATTTTACAAATAAATTTAGCATTTTTGCATGTATACGCCCAAATTTGAATCTTGTAAAATAGAATAAGGGCTTTCCAACTGCTGCTATAGAAAAGTTAAAACTACCCCGAGGAGGATCAGGATCATGGAGCCTACCGTAAGAGAAGATATACAGATTATTAAACGCATTCAAGCGAATTTGGAATCTTGCATCCTTGGCAAAACGGATGAAATCAAGCTTCTGTTAACGGCCATGCTGGCCGGAGGCCATGTTCTTCTTGAGGACGTTCCCGGAACGGGAAAAACGGTTCTGATCAAATCGCTTGCCAAATCGATCCGCGGGCAGTTCCGCCGTATCCAGTGCAATCCTGATTTACTCCCGACCGATATTACGGGGGTTTCCATATATCATCCGAGAGACGAGGTATTTATTTTCCGGCCGGGCCCGATTATGACGAATATTTTGCTTGCCGACGAGATCAACCGGGCGACGACCAAGACGCAATCCGCGCTGCTGGAAGCTATGGAAGAAGGCCATATTACGGTAGACGGCAATACTTATGAGCTGCCTCAGCCGTTTCTCATGCTGGCGACCCAGAATCCGATCGACTTTGAAGGCACTTACATGCTGCCGGAGGCGCAGCTCGACCGCTTCATGATGAAATTCAGCCTCGGCTATCCGGACGAAGCTACGGAAACGAAGATGATTATGTCGCAGAGCGTCGTTCACCCGATCGAGCAGCTCCAGCCTGTTGCGGGCGTCGAAGAAATAGGAGCTATCCAGCAGCGGGCCAGACTGGTTCATATGGATGATGCCGTAGCCTCCTATCTCGTGTCGATCATAAGGCAGACGAGAGAGCATCCGGCGATATTCCTGGGCGCCAGTCCGCGGGCTACGCTGGCGCTGGTACAGGCGTCCAAGGCGTACGCGCTGCTTCAGGAGCGGGATTATGTCATCCCCGACGATATTAAATATTTGGCGCCTTTTGTACTGGGACACCGGATTTTGCTGCATGCCGAGGCGCGTATGGACGGGGCGTCGGTGCATTCCGTCCTGCAATCGGTGTTTCAACAGGTGCGAGTGCCGATCCGATTGGAGAAATGAGCATGATGAGAGAATCATTCGTGCAAAAATGGACGGAACGCCCGCGGTTCAGCAAGCAGTTTTGGGCCGTGCTGATCAGCTTCTTCGGCAGTCTCGGGTTCTTGCTGTTTCAAGGCGGCAAGCTGGCCCTGATGCTCTTTGTGATCATGAGCGTGCTGAGTCTGTATTTGCTGCTCGGCCAATGGAGCGGCATCAAGCGCACGCAAGGGGCGCGGACGCTCGGCAGCATCGACCACGGAGGCGCGCTGGAAGCGGGCAGCACGCTCGGCGTAACGATTCACTTGCAAATTCCCGGCTTTTGGCCGATGCCGTATATTTTCGTCAAAGATCGGCTGTATCACCGCAACGGCAGCGAGCTTGAATTCGAAGCCACGATCGTGCCCGACTGGCGCCGCCGCGGCGAATGGGAATACCGGACGCCCGCTCTTCGGAGGGGCTCCTATACGTTCGGGGTGACGGAATGCGTGACGGAGGACGTATTCGGTTTGTTCGAGCATAGCGGCACTTTGAACTTGCCGTATAACATCGTCGTACTGCCGAAGACGGTAGCGATCCGCGAATGGCAGCAATTTCATCAGATGATGAAAGGCACCAATCATCATTCCACGACGACGCGCGCCGTCCGCGAGACGACGCAGATCAACGGCGTCCGCGAATACATTTACGGCGACAGGCTGTCCAGGATTCACTGGAATGCGACGGCCAAGACCGGCACGTGGAAATCGAAGGAGTTCGAGCGGGAATCGCTGCCCAAAACTTTTCTCGTGCTCGACCGGGAGCGCAAGGCGTACGGCGATCCCGAAACGTTCGAGCTGGCGGTATCGGTGGCGGCGTCGCTTTTTCAATACGGCGCAGCCCGCAGTCTGGCTCTCGGCCTTCTGTCGACCGGAGCGGATGACATTTACTTTGAGCCCAAGTCGGGCGGCAACCAGCAGAAGGCGGTGCAGCAGCATTTTATTCATGTCGAAGCGGACGGCGTCCACGCGTTGAAGCAGGTGCTCCGGGAGAAAGCGCAGAACCTCGTTCCGGGCAGCTTTGTCGCTCTTATCACGCCGGCGTACGGCGAATCGATGCTGCAAATCTGCAACTGGCTTAAGCAGCTTCAGCTCAATCCATGCCATCTTTGGCTCTGTTCGGAGCCGGATAAGAAGGAGCGGTGGCTTAAGCAGCTGCAATCCCGGGGAATCGCCGGTTACGCGATTCAATCGCTGCATGAGCTGTCCTCTTTGTTAGGAGGTCGAAGCGGATGAACGAATCGATGTCTTGGTGGCGGCGCGCGCTGTGGAGCAATTGGCCTCATCGGTTAACCGTATTGTTAGTCGGGTTGTTTATGCTGCAGTTTGTGTTCTGGTTTGCCAAAGAAGATCATTTATGGCTTCCGGAAACCGTTGTCGTCGTTGAACTGGTACTATTGATCATTTGTGTTGTCGAGCATGTGACCCGTCTTCATTGGGCGATTCGCGGCCTGATTCAGCTTATCGCGGTTATTGCGGTTCACGTTCAGGTGCTGCATGAATACGGCGTTATCGAGAAAATGAAACTGTCGAGCTTCTTCTCATCGAAATTATTTCTTAATTTATACAATTTGACTCCGTATTTATGGTTCGGCTTGGCGGCGTGGGCGGCTTACTTAACGCTAATCTGGTGGGTTGCGGCTAAATGGCGGGTCTATGTGCTGCTGGTCGCCAGCGTCGTCGCCATGTGTATCCGGGATTCGTTCTCCAGCGTCTACTTATGGCCGCAGGTGGCGATGACGGTCGGATGCGGCTTGTTTCTGCTGATCTTATGCCATTTCCAGTCGATGCGCCAAAAAGATCCGACCGCTTGGAGCTACTTGGCCGATTATCCGGCATCGATTGCCGTTCCGGTCATCCTGCTCATTAGTATGACGGTAGTCGTCGGCGCCATTATGCCCGAGGTAGGCCCGATGGTTACGGACCCGTATACGGCATGGCGCGCATACCGGGGCGAAGCGGTCAATTTCACGACGGGGAAGGGCGTGGAGGTAGCCGTCTCCGCGAGCGATACGTCTTCGGGCTACAGCCGCAGCGATGCAGCGCTCGGAAGCGGCTTCCAGTTCGATTACACCCCTGTTATGACGGTCGATACGACGCATCGCAGTTATTGGCGGGGGGAGACTCGCTCCTTGTATACCGGCAAGGGCTGGGAGCCCGGTGATTCCGATAGACGGTCGCTGACGACTTCCGTGCGGGCGGACAACACGCTGAGTCCCGATCCGCGCAAAGCCGGAAGCAAGCTAAAGACGATTGAAGTGAAGCAGGTCGTCAGTATTTTATCCGAGGATAAATATCCCGTGCTGTTCGGGGCGTTCGACATTCAGAAGGTCGAGGAAATGAACGGCGGCAAGACGGGTTTCGAATCTCTCTTATGGGCTCCTTCCCAGTCGGAGATTAGAATCAATCAACAGATGAGCCAGGCTTATCCCAAAACCTATACCGTCGTCTCTCAGATGCCGGTTATTGATGAGGAAGGCTTACGGCAGGCTCCCGAGGCCGCGAACCGGACGGATTTGGCGGAATATTTGCAGCTTCCCGATCATTTGCCGGCCCGCGTTCGCCAGTTGGCGGCGGATATTACGAAGGATGCGGCCGATCCGTACGATAAGGCGAAGGCGATCGAGCAGTATTTGCGCACTACTTATCCTTATACGAACAAGCCGGACTTGACCAAAGGAAAAAGCCGCGATTTCGTCGATCGCTTTTTGTTCGAGATTAAAGAAGGGTACTGCGATTATTACTCTTCGGCGATGGCCGTTCTCTCCCGTTCCGTCGGTCTGCCGACCCGTTGGGTGAAAGGCTACGCGTCAGGGCAATCGGCCTCCTATGACGAAATGTTCGGCATGTTCGGGGAACCGGAGATGACGGACCCCGACGCGGCCGGTGTGTACACCGTGCGCAATGCCGATGCGCATTCGTGGGTCGAGGTCTACTTTAGCGGCTGGGGCTGGATTCCGTTCGAGCCGACAAGCGGTTTCCTGCTTCCGCGCGCCGTGCCTCAAGAAGAGATTACCTTCGATACCTCTGCGGTTCCCGAGGCTGCGCCTGCCGCTCCCGAACCGACGGTGCTGGAGCGGCACGGTCTGAAAGCCGTGATCTCCGGTATTGTGCTGCTGGCCGCGGCGGCCGCCGCCTTCGTGCTGAAAAAGCTGCAAGTCGCCGAGCTGCTGCATGAGAAGCTGGAGCGACGCCGGGCGTCATTGCTGAAGCAAAAAGTAATTATAGAATGCGAAAGGCTGATTCGAATATGCAAGCGCAACGGCTACGTCCGTCATGAGCATGAAACGCTGCGCGAAGCGATCGGACGCTGGTCGCAGCAAAGCAAATGGATGAAGGCGGACCTTGAGCAGGTGTTAGGCACATTCGAGAAAGCCAAGTACAGCAACGCGGAAATAACCGAGCAAGATTGGCAGAGCACGGCAGCTATCGTCGAGAAGCTGCGCTCGCAATTTTAATATCCTTTTCAATCAAAAGAGACTTATGCCTTTTGCGGCATAGGTCTCTTTCTCTTATGCCGAAGAAAGAGAAAAGGAAGACTTCAAACCCGCTCCGCAGGATGAGGATGGATGGCATAGGTACAATCCTGGGGCGCATACATTTCCTGTAGAAGAAATGAGCAGCGGACATTACGGCGGGAGAAGGGATGCTGGTGAAAATCAATGCGGTGTTCGAAGGCGGCGGGGTGAAGGGCATTGCTTTGGCCGGGGCCGTTCAATCTGCGGAGCAAAGGGGGTTGACCTTCCATCAGGTGGCGGGGACGTCGTCGGGTGCCATCGTAGCTTCTCTGGTCGCTGCGGGCTATACGGCCGAGGAAATGAAGAAGGTTATTATCGCCACTCCGTTCAGCGCTTTTATGCAGCGTGCGCCCATATTCAATACGAAAGTGATCGGGCCGCTGGCCCGATTGTTTCTCAAGAAAGGGCTCTACTCCGGAGAAGCGCTTGAGCATTGGATTCATCAGCTGCTTCTTGCCAAAGGAATCAGGACGTTCGGGGATCTTAAGTGGAACCAGCTGCGTATTATCGCTTCCGATATATCCGACCGAAGGCTGCTGGTGCTGCCTGACGACATCGCTCAATACGGCATCGACCCTAAGCAGCTTCTCGTCTCCAAAGCGGTCAGAATGAGCACGAGCATCCCGTATTTCTTCGATCCGGTCATTATCCGCAAAGCTCCCGACAAGCGCAGGAAGAAAGAGGCTTTCGCCGACCAATTCGCTTATATCGTCGACGGCGGGCTGCTCAGCAATTTTCCGCTTTGGATATTCGATCAAGAGAACAGCTCGGCCATCGAGCAGCTTGTTCCGACGATCGGATTTCAACTGGTCGGCAGAGGGAGCGGGCAGCCGAACACGATCGTCGGACCGCTGACGATGTTCAAGGCACTGTTCTCCACGATGATGGAGGCGCACGACGAACGATATATCGAAGACGCGAATCGGTTCAGAACGATTAAAATACCGACGCTTGGCGTCAGTGTGACCGATTTCGATATCAGCAACGAAAAAAGTCTGGAGCTCTATGAAGCCGGCAAGCGGGCGGGCGATCATTTCTTCAATAAGTGGAAATTGAACGATTACAAGCAAGGCTACATGGAGCATGTGCTGCGCAAGCCGCAGAGCTGATCCGGCGCGCAAGAAAAAACCGGCGATCTGTCGCCGGTTTTTTGCCGTCTAATGATATTTGGGCGGTTCGTCCGAACTCCCTTTGTTGCCGTCGATGACGCGGAAGGTAGCATTGCGGGTGCGCCGGTCCTTGCTGCGTCCGCCCGCTCCTCCTTTGCCGGTGAATGCGGGTTTGCGCCAACGGCTTGGCGGATATTTATACAACAGGAAGATAACGCCGAATACCAGAATCGGTATGATGAGCGTCAACGCTTTAGAGGCGACCCCGATCAAGGCTAACCCTAAGATAACATAGGTGGCAATGGAATATCGCTGTTTCATCGCTGCTCCTCCTTTTGATCCATATTATGCTCTTGCTTGTTCGTCTAATTCCCTCATCCGGTTAAAAGAAGCGATCGATACTTCCACCATCGAGTTATCCGGCTGCTTGGTCGTCAGCATCTGAAGCCACAGCCCCGGGTATCCAAGATAACGGAGCACGGGCACTTCGCGCAGGCTGTTCGTGAAACGCAGCAGCTCGTAGGAAACTCCGATGACGACAGGGAGCAGAATGATGCGCTGTACGATCCGCTCCAGAAAGGAGTCGTAGGTGAACAAGGAATAGATGATGACGCCGACCAGCACCGTAAAGACGATAAAGCTGCTGCCGCAGCGGTAATGCAGCGTGCTGAACTTCTGCACGTTTTCCACCGTAAGCTCCACGCCCGCTTCGTAGGCGCTGATGACTTTATGCTCCGCTCCGTGATATTGAAACAATCGTTTGATCATCGGCGTGAGCGAAATGAAGTAAATGTAGCCGACCAGCAAAATAATTTTGATAAGGCCTTCCAGCAGGTTGTGTCCGATCTGATTTTGGAACGCTTTGGCGAACAACAGCTGCTCGATAGCCGGGGGAACGAGCGTAAACACGAATTTGCCGAACAAGAAGGACAAAATCCCGACGACGGCGACGCCGAGAATCATGGAAATGCGGCCTGCTACGGATTCCTTCTTCTCTTCCTTGGGCGCCGCGCCTTCGCCTTCCTCCTCGGCAAAAGCTTCCGCCGAAAAGTTCAGATGCTGCGCTCCTTTGGCGCTCGCTTCGACAATGCCGACGATGCCGCGGACAAACGGAATTTTTTTAAGCGTTCTTACCCAGCCGATCTCGGTTTTGGGCACTTCAAAAAAGTCAATCGAATTATCTTTTCGGCGGACGGCCGTAACGTTCACGCTTTGGCCACCAAACATGACCCCTTCGATCACGGCTTGACCGCCGTAAATTGCGCATGGCTGTTCTTTTGGTTGCGACAACGAGTACACCTTCTTCTGCTAAGGATAAAATGGATTCTTACATTATTGTATCGGATTCAAGGAGAGAATGCCACCGTTTAGGGGACAAATATTTGCATATACTAACGGTATGCGGCCGATAAGATGCGGAAAATTGTCGGCTTAACGCTTCTCAGGGCATCTAGGCGCTTATTCGCAAACTGATTTTAGGAGGAACCAGTATGGACAATAATGGTGAACGCCGTACGAACCGATGGTCGTTTGCAGTATATATCGGATTGTTTGCGGGTCTTATTTGGGGAGCGGTGAAAATGCTCGAACATTATTTGCATTTTACAAGCCTGCCTCCGGGATTTTTAGTGGAGCCTTTTTTCAAACGGTCGTTTTTGCTCAGTTTTCAGGGCTATCTGCTGGGCTGGCTCATTTTCATTTTGTTCTCGATCTTCGCCTCGCTGGTGTATACGCTGCTTTTGGCCAAAGCGAACGGCCCGTGGGCCGGAGTCGCGTACGGAGCGATATGGTGGATGCTTATTTTTCTGCTGATCGGCCCCGTTACGGGGATGATGAACTGGATCGCCTATCTGGATTGGAACACGATTATTACCGATTTCTGCCTGTTTATCGTATGGGGGTTGTTCATCGGCTACAGCATCTCTTTGGAATTTACAAGCGAGCATAAGAGAGAGCCTGTCGCCGGCGGGAACGCCGATCCTGCGCCGGAGTAACCGATTCCTGCAAAAAACAGTTCTCAAACAGAAGAAAGTTATGGTAAAATAATCGGGTGCGTTCTTTGGCACAGCATGTAAACTGGTGATGGAGGGACCGTCTTGAAACAAATATTGGTATTGAACGGTCCGAATTTGAACATGCTCGGCATCCGCGAACCCGGGGTTTACGGCTCCGTATCGCTGCACTCGATTGAACAACGATTGTTCAAGCTGGCCGGTGAGCTGGGTGTGGAGCTGGAATGCTACCAATCGAATCATGAAGGCGCTCTGATCGACAAGATCCATGAAGCCTATTCGGTCAAAGACGGCATTGTGATGAATCCGGGCGCGTTTACGCATTACAGCTACGCGATTCGCGATGCGATCAGCACCGTTCAGATTCCGACTATTGAAGTACATATATCGAACATTCACAAGAGAGAAGCGTTTCGCCATGTTTCGGTGATCGCTCCCGTAGCTGTAGGGCAAATCGCCGGCCTGGGCGTTGAGAGCTATGAACTGGGCCTGCGCGCCATAGTAAGCCATCTGAATGCTTTGGAGGGATGATCATGCAGCAAGCACGGATTGAACGGCTGCGCGCGCTGTTGCAGCAGCAAGGACTGCAGGCGCTGCTCATTACGAATGCGACGAACCGTATGTATATGACGGGCTTCACAGGCTCTTCCGGCGTCGTGCTGATCTCGGAGGCCAAAGCGTATTTGCTCACCGATTTCCGCTATATGACGCAGGCTCCGGCGCAGGCAGCGGGCTATGAAGTCGTAGAGCATGCCCCGAATCCGATGGATACCGTCAAGGAGCTGCTAACCAAGCAAGGAATCGGCAAAGTCGGCTTTGAGCAAAACGATATGACCTATGGGGCTTATCTCGGCACCGCCAAGGCGCTCGCCGGCATCGAGCTGGCGGCGACGGAAGGTTTGGTCGAGCAGCTGAGAATGATCAAGGACGAAGCGGAAATTGCCGTTATGCAGGAGGCGGCTGATCTGGCCGACCGCACGTTTACGCATATTTTGGGCTATTTGAAGCCGGGAGCCAAGGAAGCCGATATTGCGCTCGAAATCGAAATGTTCGTCCGCAGGAACGGGGCCGCTTCGACTTCGTTTGAGACGATCGTAGCTTCGGGAGAACGGTCCGCGCTGCCGCATGGCAAAGCAAGCGACCGCATCCTTCAGACGAATGAATTTGTCAAATTGGACTACGGCGCTTATTATAATAGGTATTGCTCCGATATTACGAGAACCGTCGTATTGGGAAAACCGACAGATAAACATAAGGAAATTTACAACATCGTGCTGGAAGCCCAACTGGAAACTCTGGATAAAATCAAGCCGGGGATGACAGGAAAGGAAGCCGATGCGATCGCCAGAGACATCATCGCCCGCTATGGATACGGCGACCACTTCGGACATGGCACCGGCCATGGGCTCGGGATGGAGATCCATGAAGCGCCGCGGCTGTCCAAGCAAGGGAATACGGTTTTAACGCCCGGCATGACTGTAACGGTAGAGCCCGGTATTTACTTGCCAGGCTTTGGCGGGGTTCGGATCGAGGACGACATCGTCATTACAGACACCGGAATTAAAATATTAACGAAATCAAGCAAAGACTTCATTGTCCTTGATTAACAACAACTGCTCACATTTTTAGGGAGGTTTTTTTACGTGGTATCAGTAAACGATTTTAAGACAGGCTTAACTATCGAAGTGGACGGCGACTTGTTCACTGTAATCGATTTCCAACACGTCAAACCGGGTAAAGGCGCCGCTTTCGTACGCTCCAAGCTGAAAAACTTGCGTAACGGCAACACTGTTGAACGTACGTTCCGCGCAGGCGAAAACGTAGGCCGCGCACATATCGAAAACCGTGAAATGCAATATTTGTATGCCAGCGGTCAAGACCATACGTTCATGGATACCGAAACTTACGATCAATTCAGCTTGCCTGCCAAACAATTGGAATGGGAGCTGAACTTCCTCAAAGAAAACATGATGATCCACATCATGAGCTACCAAGGCGAAATTCTCGGCATCAACCTGCCTAACAGCATCGAGCTGAAGGTCGTGGAAACCGAGCCAGGCATCAAAGGCAACACGGCTACCGGCGCAACGAAGAACGCGAAGCTGGAAACCGGCTTGAACGTTCAAGTTCCTTTGTT
This sequence comes from Paenibacillus doosanensis, assembly GCF_025060755.1. Lineage (GTDB taxonomy): Bacteria > Bacillota > Bacilli > Paenibacillales > NBRC-103111 > Paenibacillus_S > Paenibacillus_S doosanensis. The sequence continues at coordinate 71,579 of NZ_JANYUY010000020.1, read as the reverse complement.
CATCAACGAAGGCGATATGCTCCTGATCGATTCGCGCGAGGGTAAATATATCTCCCGCGCCTAAGCCAATGCGGTACAAGCTCCTGCTAAGCCATAAAGACAGACGATCCGTTTTGTCCGGCGGCCCCGTGCAGGGGCTTTTTTTGTTGTTTAGGAAATGATGCGCAGCCATATCCTGTGGATATCCGTGGGCTCCCCCGAAAGTTAATGTCTACCCATAGAACGATCCCAGAGGAATGGTTAGACGCCGATCCAGCTGAGGCTGGCTGCGGACGGAATAAGCTTCAGAGCATCACGTCACTTTTGGGGGATTTGTTCGTTCTTCATTTAAACGTTTACAAGGCAACTTGCAAAATGTTATATTTGGAAAATATAGGTTTTTAAGAGAGGGTAATCCCTATAATGGAAAAGAAGACGACGATGTACTTAACGAGACATGGGGAGACGGAGTGGAACGTAGAGAAGCGAATGCAAGGGCACAGCGATTCTCCGTTAACGCCCCTCGGCGTGTTTCAAGCGGCCTGTCTCGGCGATGCGCTGCGGACGGTTCCTTTTGATGCCATCTATTCCAGCTCCAGTAAAAGGACAGTTGCGACGGCGGAAGTCATCCGCGGCAGCAGGCAGACTGCCATTATTGCGCAGGATGCGCTGAGAGAGATTCGCCTGGGAGAATGGGAAGGGAAGACCGGAAGCTATATCCGCGAGAAAGACCCCGAAGCGTACCGGATGTTTTGGAACGAACCGCATTTATATCAGCCTGCGAATCAAGGGGAATCGTTCTATGAGCTTTATGATAGAGTGATTCCGTGGATCAAGGAGGCGGCCGCTTCTCATCTGGGCGAGCAAATTCTAATCGTTACCCACGCGATTACCTTGAAGCTGCTGATGGCCTACTTCGAAGGAAGGCCGCTAGCCGAGCTATGGAGCCCTCCGATATTGGAGCCGACCGCATTATGCAAAGTCGTGATTCAAGACGGCAAAGAATGCATCGAGCTTCACGGGGATACGTCGCATTACCGGGAGCTTAAGCTATGATCGGACTGGCGGCAGGCGAGAAGACGGCGCATCGGTCCTGCGGCGATAAGATCGTCGGCATCCGCTTCTTTCCTGCGGAGGAGGGAGCTTCGTGAATACATATCGGCCAAGGCAGCTTGTCCGGGCGGCGGCTTGGGTTATTTTCTCAAGCTATACGCTGTTTATCATTTATCTGTTGTTCTTCGGATTTTCCCGCTCGGGCCGAACGGAACGCTCGTACAATATCGTTCCGTTCAAAACCGTATGGAGCTATTTCGTCTATTTCCGGCATTATGATTTGGATATTTGGATCATCAATGTGTTCGGCAACGTGGCGGCTTTCGTGCCGTTCGGATTTTTCATCCCCTGGCTGTTCCCTTCGTTTAACCGCTGGCTGGCTGTCGCCAAGCTGCTGTTCTGGCTGCTTCTTGCGGTCGAAACGCTGCAGTTCGTCTTTAAAGTCGGCAGCTTCGATGTCGACGATATTTTGCTCAATGTGCTCGGGGGCTTGCTTGGATTTGCATTGTTTGTCGCGGCGATGGGATGTAAGACGGGCCGCAGAAGCATACAATGATATACAACAACAAGATGCGAGGTGGCGGAAGATGGACATTGTGTTCGTTCGTCATGGTCAGGGGGAGCATACGCAGAACATCCCGCAAAGCTATCAGGTGAATGATCCGGGATTGACGGAATCGGGCCGGAGGCAGGCTGCGGAACTGAGGGAGCGGCTGCCGCTTACTATTGACGACGCGGTCATTGCAAGCCCGACAAGGAGGACGCTGCAAACCGCCGCAATTTGGTGCGGGGATTCGTCGGCAAGCCGCTTTGCGCATCCGTCCGTAGGGCCGAGACAATTTCCTCTCAAATACGATTTTCAGACGCTCGTCTGCGACAGGACGATGGATCGCGAACGGATCGCTGCGGAATTTGCGGATTTCCTGCTGCCTCCCGATGTTCCCGATTATATTTGGCTGCAGGGCGTCAATACGCTGCCGATCGTCTTGTTCGAGACTTGGGCTCAGCAGTTTTTGATATGGTGCAAGCGTCTCGGCAAAGAAAAGGTGTACGTCGTCTCCCACGACGGGACGATAGCTTCTTATATGCAGTATATTACCGGTCGTACCCTTACTCGAATCGATATGCTGAGCGAGGCGGAGTGGTTTCCCGTATCGGTATGATTCGACATTTTTCTACTTCAATGATAGACATTCTTATGGTATAATGATACATTGTTATGCAAAAGTTTCGGTAGGGAGTGAACAGCTTTGTCTCTTATTGTGATGAAATTCGGCGGCAGTTCCGTTGGTGACGCGGAACGGATGAAGCGCGTAGCCAATCGGGTAGTAGAGAGACAGCGGGAAGGCAATAAGTGTGTCGTTGTCGTTTCTGCCATGGGAGATACTACGGATGATTTGATAGACTTGTCTAAGCAAATTTGTACGATTACACCGCCAGCGCGCGAGATGGATATGCTGCTTTCCACCGGCGAACAAGTATCCGTAGCTTTATTGTCGATGGCGATCCAAAGCCTGGGACAACCTGCGGTATCCTTTACCGGCTGGCAGGCCGGGATGTATACGGAGGCGGTTCACGGCAAAGCGAGAATTTCCGATATTCAGCCTGACCGCATACTCAAGGCGCTGGAGCAAGGAAATGTCGTTATCGTTGCCGGGTTCCAAGGGATGACGGAGGAAGGCGAGATTACGACGCTCGGCCGCGGAGGCTCCGATACGACTGCCGTTGCTTTGGCTGCAGCCGTTCAAGCGGACGTATGCGAAATTTTTACCGACGTCGACGGTATTTATTCGACCGATCCGCGCATTGTCAAATGTGCGCGTAAGCTCCCTGAGATCACTTATGACGAAATGCTGGAATTGGCTAATCTGGGCGCCGCCGTGCTCCACCCGAGAGCCGTCGAATACGCCAAAAATTATAATGTGCCGCTGGTCGTAAGATCCAGCTTTAACCATAATGAAGGTACGAATGTGAAGGAGGAAGCGGCGATGGAGCAAGGAATCGTAGTTCGCGGCATTGCAAGCGATAAAAATGTGGCAAGAATCAGTATCCTCGGAGTCGAGGAAAAAGTGGGCCAACTGGCCAAAGTATTTACGGCTCTGGCCAAAGAGCAAATTGATGTGGATATTATCGTCCAAAGCGGCGTCATGAACGGGCTGGCCGATTTCTCCTTCACCGTTTCATTGAGCGATAAAGAAAGAGCGCTTGAAGTTATTCAAGGCATCCGCGACGAAGTCGGCTTCCGCGAAGTATCGTCGCAGGAAAATCTGGTCAAAGTATCCATCGTCGGTGCAGGGATGGTCAGCACTCCGGGAGTAGCCGCCAAAATGTTCGAAGCCATCTCCGACCTCGGATTGAGCATCAACATGGTGAGCACGTCCGAAATTAAAACGTCCTGCGTCATCGATAACAGCCGTTTGAACGAAGTGATTCAAGCGCTGCATACGGCTTACGGCTTGGACACCGATTCGCAGGCATTCGTCGGCGGCCCTGCGGAAAGACGCTAATCGTCGTTCCCTGCTTCCGAGCGTCATATAAACCGTTCTTATTTCAGCTTATCGAACACAAGCGTAAACAGCTTAAACAAAAAGGCTGTAATTCCCGCGGCCATCAGAGGGCCGACAGGAATTCCTTTCAGGAAGATAATCCCAAAGATAGAACCGATGACAAGACCCACAATTAATTGTGGGTCTATTTTTAATAGCTCGAGGCCTTTACCGTTCATGTAGGTTGCAATAGCTCCGCCCAGCAGCGCAAGAATGCCGGGCCAGGTCGTAAACATGCTGGTGACGTCCTTGAACGTGATCCGTTCGCTGGCGAAAGGGACAAGTACGCCCATCGTCAAAAACAAAAGCCCCAGCTCCAAGCCTCTGCGCTCGATCGTAGGCAAATAGCGGTCAAGATGGATCAGCTTCACAATAAGCAGGACGCAGGCGGCGGTCGTAATAATATGCGAGCGTCCGAGCAAGCCGATAATGATGAGGACTACCAGAAGGATGTCACCGTTCATCGTAGGACTCCTTGTCTCATAGATTTCTTTTTTTAGTGTATGAGTAGGAGCCGAATTTAGAACCCGGCTTTGCCGCCTTCGCCTTGCATTAGGAGAGCCGGGAGAGAGAAGTCGCGAGCAATTTGCCTTCGCGTACGACCGGCACGAGCGAAATCGTGTTGGCCTGCGAGCAGTAGACGACATCTTCCCGGAAGCCGAGCTTGCTCAGCCTTCTGCCGTTGGAGCAATGAAGCAAAGCCTGCGTCAGGTCGGATTGCACTTGTTTATAAGCATATTGCATGCTAAGCCCGAAATCGCATATATCGCATTCGATGCCGGAAGAGCCGGCCATTCGGGCGAGCTCCTCTACGATCAGGCCGGCGCAGACGCCGTCCTCCAAAGCGAATACATCCTGCGTGCCCGAGCAAAGGATGACAATGTCCTTGTTGAGCGCGGCGGCTTCCGCGGCGCAGGCTTTGCCGTTCAGCAGCGAGCCGGCGAGGATCGCCGACGCCTTATGCGCTTTCTGGATGGCGCGGGTGCCGTTGGTCGTCGTCATGACGATCGTCTGGCCCGCAATCCGCGCATCCGTATATTCGAGAGGCGAGTTGCCGAGATCGAATCCGGGGATTTTCCGGCAAGCGCGTTCTCCGCCCAGCAGCCAGCCGGACTGATGCAGATGCTTAGCTTGGAGGACCGTCTCTACCGGGTAAATGGCTGCGCAGCCATGGGTCAACGCCGTCAGCATCGTGCTTGTCGCCCGAAGGACGTCGATGACGATGACGGTTTTGTTCACCAGGTCATCGGCTCTTGCCTCGTTGACGCTGGGTATGACTAATATTTCCACTTGGATGCCTCCTAAGGTTTTTTTTGCGCCAGCAACCGTTTAAATTTCCCAGTTGCCGCTGCCGTCATCGCGGGTATTGGTTTGCCCGAGATGGAACGTATCCGAGCGCAGACCTCTCCTCAGCGCCTCTAATGAGATAATATCCGCAGGTAAAATATTGCCCAGATTAATATCTGTGCCAAGGGAATTCAGCAGATGCACCTGCTGGTCTTTATTCGGAGCTTCCCACAGCAGCAAGTGCTTGCTCGGAACCTGCTTTAGCACCTGCTCAATTTCCTTGTCCTTGCAATCTCCGTTCTCGTCGTAAATTCCGACGCCTTTTCCCGATTCCCTTCCCTCAATCGTAATCAGGCTGGCTCCCATCTGTGCATCGATCACAACCGTTTCGATCAGTTCATCAATCTCGATCGACGATCCCCAGCATTTTTTTCCATACTCCGTAATGACGGTGTAGCCGGATTGACAAGCCCGGTCAATCAGTTCGCTGCGCAAGCTCCGATCGACTTCGATCGTTCCGTCGGATATTTCCAGTCCGTTGAATCCCAAAAAAGCGGCCATGTCGAAAAAATCGTCAACCGCGCCTTGCCGTATGGCGATTTCGAGGAACGTACCTCCGGGATAAACCAGGATATCGTGTTCTTTGGCCAACTCAATTTTTTGTCTGAGCAGCTTTGTCGTATAGAGCGGTGAAGTGCCGAAACCGAATTTCAACATATCTACATAAGCTCCGGCAGTTTGAAGCATATCATCTAGCGCGTAAATGCCCATGCCTTTGTCAATGATCATCGTTTTGCCGCAGATTCTCGGTTTTTCGGTTCGTTTGCCTGTCGGATCGCTGAGCAGGGGATGCCACTTGAGATGTGACGTTACCTCCATGTCCTATCGCCTCGCTGTTAACAATTTTTGGTTTCCATTACTAGGTCATCATATGCAATTTAATTTAGGGGTGTGCCCATGATGCCTAAAATGAGACGAGCTTGCATAGATTGATAGAGAAGCTGAGCGTGAACTAGCGCCGGCGACTATATTCGGAGGAAACTGGGGGAGAACGATGATCAACAAAATTGTGCTAAGTATGGCGAGTCTGCGGCTGCTTTCGGGAAGCATCGAGATTATAGCGGCGCTGATCATGCTTCGGCTGAATCAAATTGACAAAGCGCTGCTGGTCAATACGGGATTGGCCATGGTCGGTCCGTTCGTTCTGTTGACGACGACGACGCTCGGGCTGATAGGGATGGCGGAGAAGCTGTCCTACGGCAAAATGCTGTGGGTGCTGGTCGGCGTCAGCTGCATTTTTATAGGAATATTGAAGAAGTAAACAGTCATATTTAAGTCGGCCAAGCATACACATAATTATTAAAGATGGACAGCTTGGGGGGATGAAAGGTATGCATTCGCTTCTCCGGCTTTTTTCTGTCCCTCTGCGCCAAAGACTAGCAACTCTACCAAATCAGGTGATACAGCAAATACAAGAGATCCGGGTTCGCGAAGCGCGGCCGCTGGAAATTGTATGGGGACAGCATTACAGCTTTGTCGCTGAGGCTTCGGGGTTATGCGTCGATCCGGATCTCGCTTACAAGCCGACCCGGGAAGATTGCGCTACCCTGCTTGAGATGCTCACGCAGCATTCGCTCTATACCTTCGACGAAGAACTGCGCCGCGGCTACATTACAGTACAAGGCGGCCACCGGATCGGACTGGCCGGCAGGGCGGTGCTTGAGCAAGGAAAGGTCAAGCATCTGAAGGAAGTCAGCAGCTTCAATATCCGCGTTGCGAGCGAAAGGAAAGGAGCCGCGGAAAAGACGCTTCCTTATTTGGTCGACCGGACTGGCCGAAGCGTCCACCATACGCTGGTCGTATCGCCTCCGCAGAAGGGCAAGACGACGCTGATTCGGGATCTTGCCAGAATGATCAGCAGCGGACCTTCAGACCCTTCGAACCGCTGGCTGGAGCGGGGGTTCAAGGTAGGCATCGTCGATGAACGCTCCGAAATCGCCGCTTGCGACAAAGGCGTTCCCCGATTCGAGCTGGGACCGCGTACCGATGTGCTGGACGCATGCCCGAAGGCGGAAGGGATGATGATGATGATCCGTTCGATGTCGCCGGAAATTTTGATTGTCGATGAGATCGGGCGGGCGGAGGACGCAGCGGCCATCCACGAAGCGATTCATGCCGGCATTCGCGTGATCGCGACGGCGCACGGTCTTCACCTTGCCGATGTTCGGAAGCGTCCCGTGCTTAAGGAGCTGCTGCAGGAAGAGGTGTTTACCCGCATCGTCGTGCTGGCGAGATCCGGGGAACCGGGAACGCTGGAGGGCGTCTATGACGCCTCTGGAGCGAAGCTGACTCATCCGGAATCCGTTCGCAGCGGCGCCGGCGGGAGGGAGAAAACCGGCAGCGGGCCGGCGCCCGGCAAGGAGGCGCCCCTCGATTGGACGAGGAACGGCAGCTTGTACGTGCAGAGTCCGTCCATGAAAGGGAGGGAGGGAACATCATGCTGAAGCTGCTTGGGGCGATGATGATTTTGCTGGCGGGAACGCTGTTCGGATTTTATCAGGCGCAGCAGTATTCCCGGAGGCCGAAGCAAATCGCCGATATGATCCGTTCCCTGCAGCGGCTGGAGACCGAGATCGTCTACGGCCATACGCCTTTGGAAGAGGCGCTAAGGAAGGTCGAGGCGACTTGCCCGCAGCCTGTGAACGCCGTCTTCCGCAGCGCCGCCGAGGAGCTGGCTCAGGCGAACGGCCGGTCGGTTCAGCATATATGGCAGCATGCGATCGCCGAGCATTGGAGGAATACGTCCATGAAAGGCGGCGAGCAGGAGATCGTCCGCCAACTGGGATTTACGCTCGGTTTGTCGGATAGCGGGGATCAGGTGAAGCATCTCCGGCTTGCGCTGCAGCAGCTTCAAGGGGAGCTGGAAGGCGCTCAGGAGGAACGCAAGCGTTACGAGAGCATGTGGAGGAGTCTGGGGCTGTTAATGGGCGCTTTGATCGTTATTTTGATGTATTAGTCTGCAAGAAGCAGTTTCAGGCTAGGGGTGAGGTGCCACGAATGAACGTAGATGTAAACGCGATATTTCAGATTGCCGGAATCGGAATAATTATCGCGATGATTCACACCGTCCTCAAACAAATGGGGAAAGAAGATATGGCGCATTGGGTTACAGTCATCGGTTTTGTCGTCGTTCTGTTTATGGTAGTCAGCCTTCTCGACAGTCTCTTTAAGGAAATCAAGACCATCTTCTTATTCCAGTAGGCGCAGGTGAAGCAAACCGTGGAGATTATACAAATCGTCGGACTGGGCCTCATCGCTACCGTGCTGATTCTCATCATCAAAGAGCAAAAGCCGATGTTCGCCTTTCTGCTGGCCGCATTTACCGGAATCGTCATCTTCTTGTTTCTGATCGGAAAGATCGCCTCCGTTATTAAAGTGCTGGAGGATTTGGCGAACAATGCGCACATCAACATGATCTTTCTGAAAACGATATTGAAGATCATCGGTATCGCCTATATAGCCGAGTTCGGAGCGCAAATCGTCCGCGATGCCGGACAGGAATCGATCGCTTCCAAGATTGAATTATCCGGAAAAATATTGATTATGGTCATGGCCATACCGATCGTATCCGTCATCATTGAGACCGTAGTCAAGCTGTTGCCCGCTTAAAGTATACGTGCCAGGAGATGAAGCCTAATGATGCAGCGACAATGGACTTCCGTCAGCAGAGGGCACGGCAGGGGAGCCTTCCGTATCATTTTGATGATCCTGCTGCTTTCAAGCTTAACGTGCGCTTTGGCTTCGGCCAAAGAGAGCTCGGCGGCAAGCGCAAGCTCCACGCCGGTGCAGCAGATTGTCAAGGAGCAGGCGGAGCGGCTGAATACGGATCAAGTGGAACAGTACTGGAATCAACTGATGAAGCAATACGGCGGATATTTCCCCGACAACAAGACGCCAACGTTTATGGAGCTCTTGACGGGCGGTAAGGATATCGGCATCGGCTCGATTTTTTCCGGCATCTTCCGCTACTTCTTTCACGAGCTGCTGTATAACGGCAAGCTGCTGGCCGCCATAGTCGTCCTGACGATCTTCAGCATGCTGCTCGAAACGTTGCAGAGCTCCTTTGAAAAAAATACGGTCAGCAAGGTAGCCTACGCTATCTGCTTCATGGTCCTGATGATCATGGCCGTCAACAGCTTCAGCGTCGCCATCGGCTATGCGAACAATGCCATCTCGGAGATGATTCATTTTATGGTGGCGGTGATTCCGATTTTACTGACGCTGCTCGCTTCGATGGGGAATGTCGTATCCGTATCGGTGCTCCATCCGCTCATCGTGTTCATGGTTCATGCTGTAGGGACCGCAATATATTTGGTCGTGTTCCCGCTGTTGTTCTTCTCAAGCGTGCTTCACATCGTCAGCTCGTTATCGGACAAATATAAAGTGACACAGCTTGCCAATCTGTTAAGAACGATCAGCCTGGGGTGTCTCGGAATGTTCGTCACGGTATTCTTGGGGGTCATCTCCGTCAGGGGCGCAGGCAGCGCCGTAGCCGACGGGGTGACCATCCGAACGGCCAAATATATTGCGGGCAATTTTGTCCCTGTAGTGGGACGGATGTTCTCCGATGCATCGGAGACGGTAATCGGCGCTTCGCTGCTCGTCAAGAATGCGATCGGACTGGCGGGCGTCGTCATCATCCTGATGCTCTGCGCGTTCCCGGCGTTGAAAATAATGGCTCTCGCCTTGATATACAACCTGTCCGCCGCGGTGCTGCAGCCGCTTGGAGACAATCCGATGATCGCATGTCTGGAAACGATCGGCAAAAGCTTGATCTACGTATTCGCCGCCTTGGCGGTCGTAGGGCTGATGTTTTTTCTGGCGATCACGATTTTGATCACGGCGGGCAATTTATCGGTCATGATGCGCTGAATCGTTAATGAAGCCAGAGAGGGGCGTTGATCTTGGAATGGTTAGGCGGCTTGCTCAAATCCATTATCGTCGTTATCTTGCTTGCCACGTTCGTGGACATCCTGCTGCCCACCCAGTCGATGCAGCGCTACGTCAAGACGGTCATGAGTCTGTTCATTCTGTTGATGCTGCTGCAGCCGCTGTTTTCCATCGTGCAAAAAAATGCTTCGGTCGACCAGCTGCTGGCCGACGCGATGAATTCAATGACCTCCCGGAGCGGGAGTCTCCTGGCATCGGGACCGGTGCAAGGCGGGACGCAGCAGATGGCGTCTCTTGGAACGATCCAGCAGCAAGCCGAGGATTTGAAAAATCGGCAGGAAGAGCAGTCGCAGCGGATTATGGAGCAGCAGATCGAAGATTTGATGAAGAAGTCCATCGAGCGGACGACAGGAGAGGTCACCGTACAAAGCATCAAAGTCGAGACGGGCAAAGACAGCTCGGGCCAACTCCAAATCATGAGCGTCAGCGTAAACGCAGTCCCTGCGGACAAGGAAGCGGCGCAGCGGCAAGCCTCTTCCGCGGGGACGTCGAAAGAGCCGGTGAAACCGGTGCAGATTGAGCCGGTAAAGCCTGTAACGATCCAGATCGGACCCGGAAGCCCGGCTGCGGCGAGCGATACCCCCGCAAGCTCTGACGGGAGCGAGGATTACGAGCAGCAGCGGACGCAAATTCGAATGGCGCTAAATAAAGAATGGCAGGTGCCGCTTGACCGCATTGCCGTCGAAGTGGCTGCAAATAAAACGAAATCGTGAAATACCGGTTTGCAATAAGGAGGTGAGCCGATTGGGCAGTTTTATGAAATGGATGGAAAAATGGCTGGGCGGAGGACCTAACGGGACGAAGCGGGTCAAGACCTTCCGCTGGCTGCTGTTGATGGGACTTGCGGGTGCGGCGTTTATGATACTCAATACTTATATTACCGTGAAGGATGTCGATCCCATTAATGAGGGGAGGGCGTCGCCGCAACCGCAGTCGCAGCCGGCGTTCGCCTCCGGGAGCAGCAAGGAACGCACCGCGTTTCGGGAATACGAGGATGCGTATGAATCGCAGTTAAAAGAGATTTTATCCAAAATCGTCGGGGTAGGCGACGTGGAAGTACTAATTACGATCGATTCGACGGAGGAGGTCGCAGTCGAACGGAATACGAAAGAATCGCAGCAGGTGACCGACGAGAAAGATCAGCACGGCGCCACGCGCCATGTCACCGATGTAACGCGAAGCGGCGAGGTTGTTCTCTACGAAGTGTCTAACGGCAAGCAGCCGCTCGTGCTCAAATATATTAAGCCCAAAATAAGGGGTGTCTTGGTCGTCGCCAGAGGCGCGGAAAATTTGACGGTGAAAAAAATGATCACGGAAGCGGTCGAACGAGGCCTTGACGTTCCTGCCAACAAAATATCGATTTTGCCTCGCAAACAATAATTATCCAAATATAAACCAAATCAAGGAGGATTTACAATGAATACGAAAAGACAAACAATTTGGTTAGTATCCATGCTCAGCCTGATGGTCGTATTATCTGCCTACTATTTGTTCACAGAGGATGTCAACAAGCTTGATTTTGCCGCAGAAAGCACTGTAACCGATCCTTCGGCCAAAGAAATCGTCGTCAATACGAATGATTTGAACGGCAAACAGCCTGCCGCAGACGCCAAATCCGGCGCTCAAACAGATGTCAAGACCGATGCGGCGGCTCCGGCCGGCAAGCAGCAAACGACGGATTCGACGAAGACGGATGCAAAAGCAAGCGGCGCCAAAGCCGAAACGTCCACCGATGCCAAAACGAATGCGGATACCGGTGCCAAGCAGGACGCCAAAGCCGACCCGCAGGCGACAAGCAAAGCTAACGAAGAGCAAGTGAGCGCGGCCGACGCCAAAGTTTTGCAGCAGGTTCAAACGCAAGCCAAATCCGGAACCGATTATTTCATTAGTCTGGGGCTGAAGCGCGACGAAGATTTGGCGAAACAGTCCGAGAAATGGGTAACGATTTTGTCCGATACGAAGCAAACGGCGGAAGCGGCGGCCAATGCGGCTACAGAGCTGAAAAAAATCGAAGAAAACTCGGCTAAAGTCAGCGATCTTGAAGAAAGCTTGATGAAGGACTTCCCGCAAGCGGTCATCACCGAAGAAGGCTCCAAATGGAAAGTGACCGTACAAAGCACGAAGCTGGAAAAAAGTCAAGCCGTCAGCATCGTCGACAAAGTCATGCAGGAAATGAACGTCGGCCCCGACAAAGTCGTCGTGCAATATATCCCGTAAGCGGGCAAAAGAACCGAAATAAGCAGGTTGCGAGAGTCCGGCCAGGCGCCGGGCTCTTGCTGTTGTGTCAATTGATTCGCGCCTCCTCCGGGTGAATCTCCTGAAGAGTAAGATCGGATTGCTAACGGCGGATGGGAAGCGGCCTCAAGCTTGTCGATAAAAGTCGCATCCAGGCGATGTTCCAAGAAACTCTTTCCTTGGACAAACTTTATGATATAATAACAACGTCGTTGTTTCACCAATGTCTGAAGGAGTGAATCTTGTGTTTAAACTAAGCGAAATCAAGGAATTGATCAAACTTATCGATCAAACCTCTTTACAAGAGTTAGAAATTGAAAGCGAAGGCTCCCGCCTTTTGATTCGTAAACCAAATAAAACGGAATCGGTTGTTGTAGCTGCAGCTCCGGTTCAATCTGCTTACGCTCCGGTTATCGGACAAGCGTCCGTACAACAGCCGGCGGTACAAGCCCCTGCTGCGGAAGCGGCTACGGCCCCTGCTGCCGGAAAAGCGGCCAATGTAGACGCTGGCTTACATACGATCGTTTCTCCGATGGTCGGTACGTTCTACGAAGCCCCGTCTCCAGGCGCGTCGGCCTTCGTATCCAAAGGCAGCGCGGTGAAAGAGAAAACGGTCGTTTGCATTATCGAAGCGATGAAGCTGATGAACGAGATCGAAGCCGAAATCAAAGGCGAAATCGTAGAAGTGCTGGTTGAGAACGGGCAGCTTGTGGAGTACGGCCAGCCGTTATTCCTGGTGAAGCCGGAATAATGCACTAAGCAAAACTCAAAAGCGAGTGCTTACGAAGAAAGCTTTGCTCATGCAAAGCTCAGCAAATGCTTACGAAGCCAGTTTTGCTTTCAGCAAAACTCAAAAGCGAGTGCTTACGAAGAAAGCTTTGCTAACGCAAAGCTCTCAGGAGGAGAACCCATTGAAGTTTCAAAAAATATTAGTAGCCAACCGCGGTGAAATCGCCGTACGGATCATCCGGGCTTGTCAAGAGCTCGGCATTTCCACCGTCGCGGTTTATTCCGAAGCGGATCGTGAAGCGCTGCATGTTCGCCTCGCGGACGAGGCATACTGCATCGGACCGACTTTGTCCAAGGACAGCTATTTGAATTTGACCAATATTTTGAGCGTAGCGACTCTGACCGAGACCGACGCCATTCATCCGGGGTATGGATTTTTGGCGGAGAACGCCGACTTTGCGGACATTTGCGAGAGCTGCAATATTACCTTTATCGGACCATCGGCCGACGCGATCAGCCGCATGGGCGACAAATCGGTAGCCAAACAGACGATGAAGGAAGCGAACGTACCGGTCATCCCAGGCTCCGACGGGCTTGTGGAGGACATGGAGGATGCGATTCGTCTCGGACGCGAGATCGGTTATCCCGTGATCATCAAAGCGACGGCCGGAGGCGGCGGCAAGGGAATCCGAATCGCCGACAACGAAGAAATGCTGATCCAGCAAATTACGACGGCTCAGCAGGAAGCCCAGAAGGCTTTCGGCAACGCTGGTGTCTATTTGGAAAAATATTTGACCGGCATGAAGCACGTGGAAATTCAAATTATTGCCGATAAGCACGGCAACGTCGTGCATTTGGGCGAGCGCGACTGCTCCGTGCAGCGCAGACGCCAGAAGCTGGTAGAGGAAGCTCCTTGTCCGGTCTTAACGCCGGAAACCCGCGCTGCGATGGGCGAAGCGGCGGTACGCGCGGCCAAAGCCGTGCAATATTCGGGAGCGGGAACGCTTGAATTTTTGCTCGGCCCGGACGGGCAGTTTTATTTCATGGAAATGAATACGCGCATCCAGGTAGAGCATCCGGTTACCGAGCTGATTACCGGAATCGATATTATTAAAGAGATGATCCACGTAGCCGAAGGTGAGCCGCTGTCCTTTACTCAGGACGAGGTCAAAATCGACGGCTGGGCGATCGAATGCAGAATTAACGCCGAAGACTCGACGCGCAATTTTATGCCGTCCGCTGGACAAATCCAGTTTTATTTGCCGCCGGGCGGATTCGGCGTCCGCGTCGACAGCGCCGCGTATCCGGGATACACGATATCGCCGCATTACGACTCGATGATCGCGAAGCTCATCGTTTGGGGCAAAGATCGCGGGGAAGCGATTCAGCGGATGAAACGGGCGCTTTCGGAATTTACGATCGAAGGGATTCATTCTACGATTCCGTTTCATTTGAAGCTGCTTGAGCATAAGAAATTTATAGCGGGCGACTTCGACATCAAGTTCCTCGAAGAGCATGATGTGAACGATCCGAATTCTTAAAACCGTTATTTGTCATATTTTTTGGATAATGGTATAGTTACGATAAGACAAGTTTTGTGAAATGACGCATATGCATTAAGTAAGCGCCGATTGATTGATGAACTAGCCGGGAGAGTCGGATACTTATCCGGTCATCGGTTTGCCGGCGTTTGCGGAGCATGGTTTGCAACCGCAAAACTTCCAAGGAGGTTCCTTTTATGACAATGATTGCTGCCGATTATGAAAAGACTGATATGGGCACGATTCAAATTGCCCCCGAGGTCATCGAAATTATTGCCGGAATGGCAACGATCGAGGTTCCGGGCGTGGCGGGGATGAGCGGCGGATTCGCAGGCGGCATCGCCGAGCTGCTGGGCCGCAAAAACATGTCCAAGGGCGTAAAGGTCGATGTAGGCCAGAGAGAAGCGGCGATTGACGTCTCCATAGTCATCGAGTTCGGCACGAGAATACCTGAAGTTGCTTCCGGTGTGCAGCAAAATGTGAAACATGCGATTGAATCCATGACGGGACTCAGCGTCGTTCAAGTGAATGTGCACATTCATGATGTCATTTTCAAGGGTGCGGACAAAGTGGAAGAGGTTGAGGTAACGCCTACCAGAGTCAAGTAGACACGTAAATATGCACTTGGCAAACCCCCTTCAACCTGCAAGGGGGTTTCCTCTAATTGGAAGGAGTCCGGTTGTGTGATCAAAGTTATCGACAGACTGCTGCTTTTTTTGTTTAGCCTGGCTATTTTGATCGGATGCGGATTTTTGCTTGTAGGCGCATTCGGATGGATTTCTTATGAAACCGCCATATCTTTCATACATAGCGTTTATTACGATATGGATACGGCGCTGATCTTTATTGCGCTGGCCGTCATCGTCGCGCTTATCAGCATACGCTTTTTATTCGTGTCGGTGCGCAGAGGCAAAGCCGACGTTCCTTCTATCGATCAGCGTACGGATTTCGGGGATATTCGCATTTCCATCGAGACGGTGGAAAACTTGGCTTTGAAGGCGGCACGGCGTTCCCGCGGCGTCAAGGATTTGAAAGCCCGCATCAGAGTCAGCCAAGCGGGACTGGAAATTATTATCCGCGCCATCGTGGACGGGGAGAGCTCGATACCGCAGCTCACGGAGGAGATGCAGGCCGGCATCAAAACCCATATCGAAGAAATTACCGGCATTCCCGTAGCTCTCGTTTCCGTATTCATCGCTAACATTCAGCAGGCATCCCCCACTTTTAAAAGTAGAGTGGAATAGAGGTGATCGCCCAGATGTGGATTCGGCTGTGGGAACAACTATGGGAGGCGCATAGAGGGAAAACGCTCTTCACCCTATTGGGAGCGGTATTAGGACTTATTTACTTGATTTGCGGTCTATGGCATATGTTAATTTTTGTCCTAATCGTATATACTTGTTATCATATAGGGAAAAGAGTGGACCGTGGCGAACGGGCCGTTCCCGTAAAAGAAATGTGGCGCTGGTTAATGGACAAATGGAGATTGTTTAGATGAAATCCCTGGTTCTATCCAAGGATTTTTTTGTTTGCTGGATAGGTTATGATGTAAATGCTTACGATGCAGGCTTTTCTTCGAAAAGCCCTTAGGAGGAAAACAAACGCAATGAGAAGAAGATTGGCAAGGGAACTGGCGCTCCAAAGCCTGTACCAAATGGAAATGAACGAAGTCAGCTCCAAAGAAGCGATAGCCCATGTGGTGGAAGAAGCGCAAACCGAGGACGAAGGACAGCTCACCAAGGACCAGGATAACATCGCGGCCGAGGATATAGCAGAGCTGGTGGAAGGCACCGCTTCGCGCAAAGAACGCATTGACGAGCTGCTGATGGACTATTTGAAGGGCTACAAGATGGACAGGCTGTCCAAAGTAGACCGGGAAATTTTGCGGCTTGCGACTTATGAAATGGTATATCGCGACGATGTTCCGCCGAAGGTGGTCGTGAACGAAGCGATTGAATTGGCCAAGCATTTCGGAACGGATGAGTCGGGGAAATTCGTTAACGGCGTATTGGGGAAAATGATCAAGGAGCTCGACGCCATCAAGTCCAAAAGCTTGTAGCACTGGATAGACGTACCGTTACCTTACATTATATGGGAAGGAGATTGTAAATCATGACAGCGCAAGTCATTAACGGAAAAGAAATCGTCGCTGCTTACCGGGCGCGAATCAAGGAGGAAGTCGAGCGTCTGACGGAAGGGGGCTGTCAGCCCGGCCTCGCGGTAGTTATCGTCGGAGACGACCCGGCCTCTCATGTTTACGTGCGCAACAAAGCCAAGGCTTGCGAAGAAGCGGGCATTTATTCCGAAGTGCACAAGCTGCCGGGAGATACTCCGGAATCGGAAGTACTCGCCCTCATCGAGCAATTGAACGTCAACGACCGAATCCACGGCATTCTCGTGCAGTCTCCGCTGCCGAAGCATATTTCCGAGGAGAAAATCGTCGAGGCAATCGCCGTTCATAAGGATGCGGACTGCTTTCACCCGGTTAATGTAGGCAATCTGATGATCGGCAAGGAAGGCCCGGCCCCGTGTACGCCTGCTGGCGTTATCGAAATTTTGAAGCATATCGGCACAGACATCGCCGGCAAGCATGCCGTCGTCATCGGCCGGAGCAATATCGTGGGCAAGCCGATGGCGATTTTGCTGCTCAGAGAGCATGCGACGGTTACCGTCGTCCATTCCAGAACGCCTAATCTGGCGGAAATTACCCGTCAGGCGGATATTTTGGTTGCCGCGGTGGGCAAAGCCAAAATGGTGAAGAAGGAGCATGTCAAGCCGGGAGCCATCGTCATCGATGTAGGAATTAACCGGCTCGATACCGGCAAGCTGGCGGGTGACGTCGATTTCGACGACGTGCTGGAGACGGCGGGCTATATTACTCCCGTACCGGGCTGCGTAGGGCCGATGACCATTACCATTTTGCTGAAAAATACGCTGGAAGCGGCCAAACGCGCGGCGGCGCAGCTGCAAGCGAATGTATAAACGATGAAAGAAAAGCCAATATTTTCTATTAAAGATTTAAATCGATATATCAAAATGAAGCTGGAAAGCGATCATGTGCTTCAGGACGTATGGGTGAGAGGGGAAATCTCCAATTTCACCCATCATTCCAGCGGGCATATGTACTTCACGTTGAAGGATAAAGACAGTCGTTTGAAAAGCATCATGTTCGCTTCGAACAACCAGCGTCTCGCCTTCATTCCGCGAGAGGGCACGAAAGTGCTCGCCTGCGGCAACGTATCGGTATATGAACGCGACGGGCTGTACCAGTTTTATGTGTCGCAGATGCAGCCCGACGGCATCGGCAGCTTGTATTTGGCCTTTGAACAGCTGAAGAAAAAGCTGGAGAGCGAAGGGTTGTTCGCCGTCTCCAGGAAAAAGCCGATACCCCGTTTCCCGAAAGCGATCGGCGTTATAACTTCGCCTACAGGAGCGGCTGTGCGCGATATTATGATTACGCTTCAGCGGCGTCATCCCAATATGCCGGTGCTGCTGTATCCCGTGCTGGTGCAAGGGAAACAGGCGGCTCCGTCGATCGTGAAGGCGATCGAAACGATGAACGCGCTGAATGAAGTCGACGTGCTGATCGTCGGACGGGGCGGCGGTTCGTTGGAGGAACTGTGGGCATTTAATGAAGAGAGCGTGGCGCGGGCTATTTTTGCCTCCGGTATACCGGTGATTTCCGCGGTCGGACATGAAACCGATTTTACGATCTCCGACTTTGTGGCCGATCTGAGAGCGGCTACGCCTACGGCTGCAGCCGAACTTGCGGTTCCGCATCATATGGAGCTGAAGCAGCAGCTCGGTTTCTTGAATCAGCAGCTGTACGGCGCGCTGTCGAGCAGGCTTAAGCAGGGGAGAGAGCGGCTGACGCGGGCGCAGAAATCGCAAGTGCTGGTGAACCCCCGCAGGCAGCTGCTTGTGCAACCGATGGAGCGTCTGGACCGTACTAAAGAGCAGCTGGTGTTCCAGCTCCGCAGCAAATTGGCCAAGCTTCAGGAACGTAAGATGAGATCGGACAAGCATTTGTCCGCGTATAATCCGAAGGAGCAGGTCATTTATGCCCGCAAACGGCTTGACGCCGCCGGACGCCAATTGCAGTCGACGATACAGCAGGTGAGGAAACAAAAGCAGCAGGAGCTCGTTTCCGTCATCCGCCATCTGGATGCGCTTAGTCCGCTTAAGGTGATGCAGCGCGGATACGGATTGATCTACGACGAGGGCGAGAAAAAACTGGTGAAGTCCATTCAGCAGGTGCAGATCGGGGATGTCTTAAAGGTAAGACTGATGGATGGACGCGTGGATTGTCATGTGTGGTCAATGGAGGAGAAGCAAAATGACACAACCGGAAACGACGCCTAGCTTTGAGCAGGCGATGGATAAGCTGGAAACGATTGTGGCCCGGCTGGAGAGCGGCGATGTTCCTTTGGAACAGGCGATCGAGCTGTTTCAGGAAGGGATGAAGCTATCGCAGCTGTGCGGCCAAAAGCTCGAACAGGTCGAGCGCAAGATTGAAATATTGCTTGAACAGGAAGGCGGCTTGGTGAAGAAGCCTTTCAGTCCCGCTGATGAGAAAGGTGACATAGGATGATTACGGACAGTTCCATAAAGCAATACTTAGAACAAAAAGCGGCGTTAATCGAATCCGAACTGCTGGAATCTCTTCCGCCCGTGTGGAACATTCCTGACAGCTTGAGGGAATCCATGATGTATTCTTTAATGGCCGGCGGCAAAAGGCTGCGTCCGATCATGGTGCTTGCGGCTGTAGAAGCGCTGAACGGAAGCTCGGAGGAGGCTCTCCCCGTCGCCTGTGCCGTGGAGATGATCCACACGTATTCGCTCATTCACGACGACTTGCCTGCGATGGACAACGACGACTACCGCAGAGGCAAGCTGACGAACCATAAAGTGTACGGGGAAGCGATGGCCATTCTGGCCGGAGACGGATTGCTGACCCATGCGTTCTATTCCATCGTGCAGTCTTACCGTGCTTACGGCGTCCCGGCGGAGCAAATCGTAGAGATCGTCGAGGATTTGTCGAAGCTGTCGGGAGCCGCGGGAATGGTCGGCGGCCAAGCGGCCGATATGCTCGGAGAGCAGGGAATTACCGGGCTGGAGCAGCTTGAGTATATTCATCTGCATAAGACGAGCGATCTGATCGTATTCTCTTTAAAGGCAGGCGGCCATTTGGGAGGAGCGACGCCGAAGCAGCTGCAGGCGCTGGAGAAATTCGGCGAAAAGATCGGTCTCGCCTTCCAAATTCAGGACGATATTCTTGACGTCATCGGCGATGAAGAGAAGCTCGGCAAGCCGGTAAACAGCGACGAAAAGCAGCACAAGGTGACTTATCCTTACTTTGTCGGGATCGAAGCTTCCAAAGAGAAGGTCGTTCAGCTGACAGATCAGGGCAAGCAAGCTATCATCGACGCGGGATTTCCGTATCCAGACCGGCTTCTGCAAATCGCGGACTATATGATGAGCCGGGACCACTAGCTAAAAAGAAGCGATTTTGTCCGGCAAACGGCCGGTCCGTCGTACTAGCGGCCTATGTTCCGTTTGAGCGCTTCTTGACTCGTGTGTTATAATGGGGGCAGTATTTGGGAGTGGTGCAGTATTCTAGTCGGTCCCTCCCCCCGTTAAGCCGTACGCATCCAGCTTGGCATTATAGGCTGCAGGAAGGCCGGGACGCCCGAGGAAAGCTCCTAGACTGTTCGCTTCATGGCGAGACTTTCTGGGGATTAAAGTGCGGACTAAGTGGCAATCCAGTCTGGCGTCCGGCGACGGCGTCAAGGCGGGCGTAAAGGGGAACCGCCTCTGCGGCGACGCTGGAGGTGTCCCGCTTGGGAAAACCTACTGGACCTAAGCCGCAGCGTTTACTCAGGAAGTTACCACTCGTACATACGGCACGACTTACCTAATAGGAGAGTCCGACCCAAAGATGAAGTTTTCTTTTATTCACTCCATCCGATGGAGTATTTTTATATTCATGGTAACCTTCATCACGGCCTGTATGTTAACGACGGCTTCGACGATTGCGCTCGAAGGGCTTTCTTGGGGCGCCGGCACGGCCTGTATCCTGCTTCTGATATGCGCCGGAATTGCGTTTGATATCCTCGGAACGGCGGCGGCGTCAGCTCGCGAAGCCCGTTTTCACGCGATGGCTTCCAAGCGGGTCAGAGGCGCCAGACACGCCGCCCGAATAGCCCGAAACGCCGAAAGGGTCTCCTATGTGTGCAGCGGCGTTATCGGGGATATTACCGCTGTCGTAAGCGGAACGGCCAGCGCGCTCGTCATCTTCAAACTGATGGCGGGAATGGGCGCTGGAGACGAGGCGCCGAGGACGGCGGTTATCGTCTTATTTACCGCGTTGGTATCCGGCTTGACGGCGGGAGGCAGAGCGATGGGCAAATCGCTCGCCGCGCATCACTCTACCGCGATCATGCTGATTATCGGGAAGTTCTTATATATATTGGAGCATCGATTAGGCATTACATGGTTTTATCCGAAACGCAAAAAATCCAAACAAGGAAAGCGAGGGAACAAGCGTGCTGCTCGAACAAATCAATCAGCCTGAGGACTTAAAGCGATTATCGATAGAGCAACTGGAACAGCTGGCTGCCGAGATCAGACAGTTTCTTGTTGAGAAGCTTTCGGTCACCGGCGGACATCTCTCGTCTAACCTTGGAGTCGTCGAGCTAACTATCGCATTGCACTACTTGTTTAACAGTCCCTACGACAAATTTATATTCGATGTAGGGCATCAATCCTACGTTCATAAAATGTTTACCGGCCGGAAGGACAAGTTCGATACGCTGCGTAAATACAAAGGGATGTGCGGTTTTGTCAAGCGTTCCGAGAGCGAGCATGACGTCTGGGAGGCTGGACACAGCAGCACCTCGCTGTCCGCGGCGATGGGAATGGCGATGGCCCGCGATTTGAAGGGCGAGCATAACCGCGTCATTGCCATTATCGGCGACGGCGCGCTGACCGGCGGTATGGCTCTTGAGGCAATGAATCATATCGGACATGAGAAAAAGAATCTGATGGTCATTTTGAACGATAATGAAATGTCCATTGCTCCGAATGTCGGGGCTTTGCATAATTACCTGGGCAAAATCCGCTCCGACCGCAACTACGTAAAAGTAAAAGAAGAAGTGGAATATTTGATCAAGAAGATTCCGGCGATCGGAGGCACTCTGGCCAAAACGCTGGAGAAGCTGAAGGATTCTTTGAAATACATGGTCGTATCGGGCGTGTTGTTCGAAGAGCTGGGCTTTACTTATTTGGGACCTGTGGACGGCAACAATTTACCGCTTATGCTGGAAACGCTGAAGCAGGCCGAGAAAGTCGAAGGCCCGGTCATGGTTCATGTTCTGACATTGAAAGGAAAGGGCTATACCCCTGCGGAAAAAGATTCTCACACTTGGCACGGGGCCAGTCCGTACAAGATCGAATCCGGCCAAATGCTCAAAGCGGTCGGTCCTCCGATGTATACGGAGGTGTTCAGCGGCGCCATCATGGAGCTGGCAAGCCAGGACGAACGCATTGTCGCAGTAACGCCTGCGATGCCCGGCGGATCGGGCTTAATGAAATTTGCCGAGAAATTCCCGAAACGGATGATCGATGTAGGTATTGCCGAGCAGCATGCGGCTACTTTGTGTGCGGCGCTTGCAAGCGAAGGAATGAAGCCGGTGTATGCCGTCTATTCGACCTTCCTGCAGAGAGCGTACGACCAAGTTGTGCATGATATTTGCCGTGCCAATTTAAACGTCATTTTCGCCATAGACCGCGCCGGCTTCGTCGGTCCGGACGGCGAAACGCATCAAGGCGTATACGATATCGCTTACTTGCGCAGCATTCCCAACATGGTGCTTATGATGCCGAAGGACGAGAATGAGCTGCGTCATATGATGAAGACCGCGGTCGACTACAATGACGGTCCGATCGCCGTCCGTTATCCGCGAATAGCCGGCCTCGGCGTGACGATGGAGGAGACGATGCGTCCGATTCCTATCGGCACGTGGGAAGTGCTTAGAGCGGGCGACAGCGCGGTCGTGCTTGCCGTGGGCCCGATGATTCAAGTTGCAATGGAAGCGGCGGAGCAGCTTGCCAAAGAAGGCATCCAGCTTCGCGTCGTGAACGCCAGATTCATCAAGCCTATGGACGAAGCGATGCTGCTGCAGCTGGCCAAAGAAAATCTGCCGATCATTACGCTGGAGGAAGGCTCGCAGGCGGGCGGTTTCGGCGGCGGCGTGCTGGAGTTTTATTCGAGCCACAGCTTGCACGGATTACAGATCAAAATTGTCGGGATTCCCGATTATTTCGTCGAGCACGGCTCCGTACCGGAGCAGCGCAAAGAAGTCGGACTTACGGCGGAACGCGTCGTAACCGAGGTGCATGCGCTGATGCCGCGCAAACGGCAGCATGCCTGACGGCTGGAAAGTAGGAAATTGAACAAATGGCAGCAGATAAAGAACGTTTGGATATATTGCTCGTAGAGCAGGGATTTTTCGAATCGCGGGAAAAGGCTAAAACATCCATTATGGCCGGTCTTGTGCTGGTCGACGATGAGCCTCTGGATAAAGCCGGAACCAAAATTCCGAGAACCGCGAAGATCGTCGTCAAAGGAGCCGTACATCCTTATGTCAGCCGCGGCGGCCTCAAGCTGGAAAAAGCGCTGAAGCTGTTCGAGATCGACGTCACCGGCGTGACGATGCTCGATATCGGAGCGTCTACCGGAGGTTTTACCGACTGTGCGCTGCAGAACGGCGCATCGTACGTGTATGCCGTCGACGTCGGCTACAATCAGCTGGACTGGTCGCTGCGCAGCAATCCGAAGGTGAACGTCATGGAACGGACGAACTTCCGCTTCATGCAGCCGGGCGATTTGAAAGGGCCGCAGCCCAGCTTCGCGTCCATCGACGTTTCATTCATCTCGCTGAAGCTGATTCTTCCTCCGCTGAAGCTGCTATTGGCCGAGCGGGGGGAAGTGGTTGCTCTGATCAAACCGCAATTCGAGGCAGGGCGCGAGAAAGTGCCGAAGACGGGCGTCGTTCGGGAGCCGGCAGTTCATACCGAGGTGCTGCAATCGACCTTGCGCTTTGCCGCCGATCACGGTTATGTGCTGAAAGGGCTGACGTTCTCACCGATTAAGGGCGGGGAAGGCAATGTGGAATTTCTCGCTTATTTCCGCGTGAACACGGACGAAGCTTCGGCGCTGCCGGAAAATATGGACGAGCGGATACGGCAAGTGGTGGACGATGCGCAGAAACTTCAAAACTCATCTGGATGATGAGTTTTTTTTATAGTTTCTGCTCCTCCTGGAATTACTGACCAGTTCCGTCTAAAAAAATGGTTGATTTACAAACGTTTGTTCTGATATGATCTGGTTACAGGAACAAGTGTTTGGTCCATTTCGTTTTGCCGCACCAAGACGGGACGGTAAGATCAGTGTACCCGAGCTTTTTTGCTGGTTTTGGAGGAAATTCATTGCTTGTCTCGAATACTATGCCTTGAGGTGAAGGGATGCCATGCAAAGCGGAGATGGATTGATTATCTTTCTCATTTTACTGGTATTGGGAACCTGGCTGTTTTATTATGTCCGGGGACGGATGCGGGAGACGGTGGAGTATGGATTGCAGGAGCTGCCGCGAGCGGACGACGTTCCGGAAGACGAGGCTACCCGTTTGCTGGAGCAAAGCGGATATTCGGTTGTAAGCGGTAAGCAAAAGGTGCCGCTAAACATTGTTGTGGATGATGGAGAACAACTGCAAAGCCGCCTGTTTATCGATTACTTTGCCGAACGCGATGGCTTATACTACGCGGCCAAAATCGCCAAAGACCGCAAGCCTATGGAGATGACCGGCAGCTCGGTTCGGGATCATCTTCTGATCTACCAGCTGTTGTACCCCCAAATATCCGGCGTTCTTTACCTTGATCTTCAGCAGCAGAAAGTGAAGCAATTCGTATTTGAGATGGATTTGGAACATGACGAGGAAGAAGATAAAATAAGCTGAGACCGCTATTCACGAAATAGGGTAGTTTTCCTTAGGAGGTAAGCAATGAAAGGCCAACGCCACATAAAGATTCGGGAAATCGTGACGAACAACGAAATCGAAACCCAGGACGAGCTGGTCGAGCAGCTGAGGGCGGCCGGATTTCCGGTCACGCAAGCGACGATTTCCAGGGATATCAAGGAGCTTCATCTGATGAAGGTGCCTCTGGATGACGGGCGTTACAAATATTCCGTTCCTGCAGATCAGCGCTACAATCCGATGCATCGGTTGAAAAGAGCTTTGAACGATCATTTCGTTCATATCGATTACACCGAAAATTTGGTTGTAATGAAGAGTCTGCCGGGCACCGCCAATGCCATCGGCGCTTTGATCGACAGCCTCGAATGGAGCGAAATAATGGGAACGATTTGCGGTGACGACACCATTCTGATTATTTGCCGCAACAAGGAGCAGAGCGGTACGGTAGTAAACCAAATACTGTCCATGTTGAGTTAAACGGGAGAGATGGGAATGCTGCAAGAAATATCCATTCACAATTTGGCGGTTATCGAAGCTGTCCATTTGCATTTTCGCAAAGGATTTCATGTGCTGACAGGGGAGACGGGGGCGGGCAAGTCGATTATTATCGATGCTCTCACGCTTGTGGCCGGCGGCCGAAGCTCTGCGGATTTGGTTCGCTACGGCAGTGACAAAGCGACGATCGAAGCGCTGTTCGTCATCGATAAAGGGCATCCGGTGTGGGCGGTATTGGCGTCCCTCGGGATTGAAGCCGATTCCGAGGGGCATCTGATCATTCGCCGCGAGATTACGTCGCAAGGGAAAAGCACCAGCCGGATCAACGGCCATCTGGTCAATTTATCGGGATTGAAAGAAATCGGAGAGTGGCTGGTGAATATTCACGGTCAGCACGAACATCAATCCTTATTCCATATAGAAGAGCATATTCGCTGGCTCGACCTGTTCGGTGACGAGGAGATTGCGCCGGCAAAGCGGGATTACGAAGCAGCTTTTCAAATTTACTCCGATATTCGCAGGACGGTCAAAGAGCTTGAAGAAACGAGCAAGCAGTCGCTGCAGATGATGGATTTGTACCGTTTCCAGGTCGAAGAAATCACTTCGGCCAAATTAAAACGCAATGAAGATGAATTATTATTAGAAGAAAAGCGCAAACTATCAAATGCGGAAAAACGATACCAAAATGCTGCGGACGCATACGATTTGCTGTACGGCGGCAACAAAGGGCTCGGTGCCATAAGCAAAGCCGTACAAAAGCTGGAGGAAATAGCGGCCCTCGATCCTGATATGCTGAAGGCTTTGGCCGAGCAGGCGCAGAGCGCTTTTTATCAACTGGAGGATGCCGCTTACCAAATCCGCGATTACCGCGACGAGGTCGAATTCAACCCGGTCCGCCTCGATTTCATCGAACAGCGGCTGGATACGATAGCTTCTTTAAAAAGAAAGTACGGCGAAAACGTCGACGATATTTTGCAGTATCTTGACAAGGTGACCCGTGAGCTCGACTTGATCGAGAATAAGGATGAGAAGCTTCAAGAGCTGCACAAGCAGGAGCAGGAGGCTCTGCAGCAGGTGCGGAGTTTGGCCCGGCGATTGACCGATCGACGGCAGACAGTGGCCGACAAGCTGGCTCAGGAGATTGTAGCGGAGCTCAGGGACTTACATATGGAACGTACGCAGTTCAAGGTTCAAATCGTGTCCAGAGACGATCATTTTACCATCGACGGAGCGGACGAGGTGGAGTTTCTGATCTCGGCCAATCCCGGTGAGCCTCTGCGCAGTCTCAGCAAGATTGCCTCAGGCGGTGAAATTTCGCGGGTGATGCTCGCGCTCAAATCGATTTTTGCAAGAATGGACCGGATTCCGGTACTTGTATTCGACGAAGTCGATACCGGAGTCAGCGGACGGGCCGCTCAAGCGATTGCCGAGAAAATGTCCAGGCTTTCCAGGGGATGTCAGGTTTTCTCGATTACCCATCTGCCGCAAGTCGCTTGCATGGCGGACGCGCATTATCGGATACATAAGTCTACGGACGGGGAGCGCACTTATACGAATGTAGATGATCTGCCGCAGGTCGGTCGTATGCATGAGTTGGCGCGAATGCTGGGCGGCGTAGAGGTTACGGAGAAGACGCTGCAGCATGCTCAGGAAATGCTTGATCTGGCGTTTGATAAGAAATCGAGGATGTAAAAGGTCAAGCGTGGCATCATTTTCACTTATAAAACGGTGGGCACAAGGTTAACTTATAGTTACACAAGCGGCGGTTATACAACACCGCCGAGCGAAGGAAGTAAGGGAGCGTGACACCGTGAGTTCCAACCAAAGAAAAAGAATGATTGGATTAATGCTCGTCTTCTTCGTTTGTTTGGGTAGCCTATCGACGCCCTTCCAAAGCTTTGCCTCTTTTCCAGCAGAACTGCGGCTCTTTACCGGCCAGCAAACCCATCTTCAACTGGCAATGCCCGTCAGTGCGCAAGTAACGGTTAACGATCCGGAAATATTGAAAGTAAACGGATCGGCAAGGCACTCATTTCAAGTTGATCTGCACCATCCGATTTCATTGGAATCCTACAAAGCAGGACAAGCTGAAATGAAACTTAAGCTATTCGGCAAAATTCCGCTGAAGACGGTCAAAGTGAGCGTAGTGCCGGACTTGAAAGTCATTCCAGGCGGACAAACAATCGGGGTGAAGCTGAAATCATCCGGTGTTCTGGTGGTCGGCCATCATTTGGTGGCGGTAGCCGAGGATAAAAAGATCTCCCCCGGCGAGGACGCCAAAATTCAATTGGGTGATTTGATCGTCAAAATTAACGGCAAGCCGCTGAAGGACATTTCCAAAGTAGCTGAATTGGCAGCCGAAGCGGGAGAGAATAAGAAGCCTCTGACCTTGACGCTGCGCCGCAATAACGAAACCATCGATCTGCAAATTCAACCGGTCTACGATATCGTGGATAAAGCTTACCGGCTGGGCCTCTATATTCGCGACTCCGCGGCAGGGGTAGGAACCTTGACATTCTACGCTCCAGATCAAGGAGTGTACGGCGCGCTAGGACACGTCATAACCGACATGGACACGCAAACTCCGATTGCGGTAGGCTCAGGCGAAATCGTGCATTCCAACGTAACCTCGATATCCAAAAGCCAAAACGGAGAGCCTGGAGAGAAAAGAGCGCAGTTCTCTAAAGAAAGCAAGGTGCTGGGCAATATCGAGAAAAACACGCCATTCGGCATTTTTGGCAAAATGGACGCTCTTCCCGATCACGGGTTAATGAAAGAACCGATCCCGGTAGCTTTCGCCGAAGAAGTTAAAGAAGGCCCAGCGCAGATCTACACCGTGCTGAACGGTCAAAAAGTAGAAAAATTCGATATTGAAGTCATACATGTCGCAAAACAGGATTACCCGGCTACCAAAGGGATGGTCATTAAAATTACGGATCAAAAGCTGCTTGAAAAAACCGGTGGTATCGTACAAGGTATGAGCGGAAGTCCCATTATCCAAAACGGAAAAATGATCGGAGCCGTGACCCATGTATTTGTTAATGACCCGACCAGCGGGTATGGTTGCTTTATCGAATGGATGCTTCAAGATGCGGGAATTATGCTGAGGAACACAACAGGTGAACTGAAGGCAAGCTAATTGCCTTTAGTTTTTCTTTTTTGTAGAGCGAAGACCGCTTTTGTCGAAATCTGTATTTATTTGAATTAAATAAATTATTATAAGATAAAAATCAAAAAAAATCTAGAAAAATAATTTTCGACAGAAGGAATTTTATTCGTATTGTCGAAAGTATACTTAGGTAAAAAATGCTAAACCTTATTTGTCGCCATTTGAAGGAGGATGTTACGTTGCAAATGATCGAAGTATTGTTGGCTGATGACAACCGCGAATTCACGAATTTACTTTCCGAATTTATCGATGAACAAGACGACATGCAGGTAACGGGCGTTGCATATAACGGAAATGACGTGCTTCGTTTGATCGAGCAAGGAAATCGAATTCCGGACGTACTCATTTTGGATATTATCATGCCTCATTTGGACGGATTGGGAGTACTTGAGAAGCTGCGCGAAATGGATTTGCATCCGCAGCCCAAAATTATTATGCTTACAGCTTTCGGCCAAGAGAACATTACGCAAAAAGCTGTTCAGCTAGGCGCCTCCTATTATATCCTGAAGCCGTTTGACATGGAAATTTTGACGAATCGCATTCGTCAGCTTGTTTCTAACAATCAGACCACATCGGTAACAACGCATTCTTCTCCAAAAGCAAATGTGGTGCAGCTGCCGAAAACCAAAAATCTTGACGCTAACATCACGACCATCATCCATGAAATCGGAGTGCCGGCTCATATCAAAGGATACCAATATTTGCGCGAAGCGATTACGATGGTATATAACAACATCGAAATTTTGGGCGCGATCACCAAAACGCTCTATCCGGCCATTGCCGAAAAATACAAAACGACGCCAAGCCGCGTCGAGCGCGCCATTCGCCACGCGATCGAAGTCGCCTGGACCCGCGGCAACATCGACAGCATCAGTCACTTATTCGGCTACACGATTAATATCTCGAAAGCAAAACCCACCAATAGCGAATTCATTGCGATGGTCGCGGATAAGCTGAGAATTGAGCACAAGGTGTCGTGAAAGGGGAAGGAGTAACGAATTAGCAAGGCGGTTTGGAGTTGGAAGCAGCTTACAGCCAGACGGAAAGACCAACTAATAGCTTTTGAAAGCCAATAAATTCTTATTGGTAAACCAACTAATTCCTCTTATTCATTGGGTTATAACCAACCTTAATGAGTAGGAGGAATTTGTCTTTTAAATTCAAAGAATGTAACGTTTAAGGAGCTGGTGACGATTATGTTTATAAGGAAAGCGGAATTATCTGATGCTGCTCATTTATCGGCTTTATCAGAACAACTGGGTTATACAGTTACTCCGGAGGATATGGCAGCTCGCTTGGACAAGATTTTCAATGAAGCGGATCATGCTGTTTTCGTGATGGAAACGGAAAATTCCGTCGCCGGATGGGTGCATATTCATGGCAGGCACTTATTGGAAAGCCCGGCGTTTGCGGAAATTGGCGGATTGGTTGTTGATTCTGCCCATCGGCGCAAAGGAATCGGAGAGAAGCTGATGCGTCAGTGTGAACAATGGGCCAGAGAAAAAGGATATGCTGCCGTTCGGCTGCGTTCCAGCGATCAGAGAAAGGAAGCGCATGAGTTTTATAAAAGGATTGGATATGACAATGTAAAGGCACAGCAAGTGTTTCATTTGAAGCTATAAATGTTCAAGTAGAGGTTGGCAGGCGGTGAGCCGATCGATATTGATTTAAATACGAATTAATATAGCGAAATCACAAATACCGCTTATTGATGGGTTCAGCTAAAAGCCAACAAATAAGCGGTTTTTTCTTGTTATATTCTGAGAAAAAACAGATCAACGGCCTATGTCCGCTTATTTTCTAAGCTCTTGCATCTGCTTCATTAAGGGCCGGACCAGCTCCGGGCGAGCTGGGATCAAATTGATAAGCTCTTGCGGATCGTCTTGCAGATCGTATAATTCGTTGATGTCATTATGATTTTCGATGAGTTTGTATCTTCCGTCAAAGATCATGCGCGTATTGTTCAGCTCGCTAAACTGATAAGCTTTATGTTCCGCCTGTTCCCCCTTTAGCTGCGGAACTAGCGATTTACCGTCCAATGTACTCTCCATACGCTCTATGCCCGCCAGCTCCAACATGGTAGGATGCAAATCCATCAGCTCGGCCAAGGCATCGCTGGTTCCGGCATGGGGTTGCCGCGGGTCGGCAATAATAAGCGGAATGCGCAAAGCGCCTTCATACATCGTGCTTTTCTGAAATAAACCGTGATCTCCCATCATTTCCCCGTGATCCGCACAAAATATGACGACCGTTTGATCTGCCGCTCCCGTGGCTTCCAAAGTGTCCAGAATATGTCCTACCCAGTCGTCAATAAGCTTGATAGCAGCCCCGTAATGGCGCTTAACCCGGTGCAGCTCCTCCTCTGACATCCCGCCCGTTTGTTTGTTTGCCTTTTTCTTGATCCACTCCGGTTTATTCCTGAGATCGTCCTGAATGGAAGCGGGGAATCTATCCGGATTATAGACGTCTACATATGATGCCGGGGCATCCCATGGATCATGCGGGCCGACGAAGCTGACAAATAAATGCCACGGTGTTTCCGAGCCGGCCAGTTCGATAAACTCGCATGATTTGCGCCCGATGTAGCTGTCATGGAAATGCTCGGCGGGCAGCGGCGACGGCCATGCGTTCCAATATTTCCAATCCGCGAAGCGCTGCTTGTAATCCTGAACGAAGGCGGTAAGCAGCCCCCGCTCTCGCAAGTAGTTCTGATACGGCCCGGCGATATGCTCGTCGTTACCGGGATCGATATCGAAGCTCATCAGGTTATTTCGTTGAAACGCGGCGTTCATCTTGCCTTCCGTTTCATGCGGGTCTGTAAATCCGAGATGATACATCAGCGGAAGATTGCCGTTTATGCCGTAGAAATGATCCCCCTTGTGCAAATCGCTTTTCCCGACGATCCCCACGCGGTAGCCGGCTTGTCTTAAAGCTTGATAATAGGTGGCTTGATCATTGGGAAAGTTCACGAAGTTCTCCAAGTTCCCCAGCCGGTGCGGGTACTTCCCCGCGGCCAGCGAGCAGCGGCTCGGTCCGCAGACGGGACTATTGCACGCGGCCTTCACGAACCGTATCCCGTTTGCGGCAATCCGGTCAATATTCGGCGTCTCCAGGAAAGAGGCGCCCGCGCAGCTCAGCCAATCGGCTCGAAATTGATCAACCATAATCATAACAATATTCGGATGGTTCAATCGGCATCATCCCTTCTTGATCTATAGGTCATCCCCGAGTATAGCAAAGAGAGGCTGCGGATTCGTTAGCGGATTTTCCGATTTATTCGCATATTATCGCAAGTTGTCCCGCCCGCTTTGCATCCGCGGAAAAAATGCAAACAAATCGGATAATGCGTTAAGGACTTTCCTACCGTGTTCACGGTATAGTTAAGTTGTTTCAACACACATCAATCCGAGATTCCCAGGGGGGAGCAAGTCAATTGAAAAAGAAACCTCATATGATCCTGTTCAATCCCGATCAGTGGCGCGGAGACGTTATGGGGCATTTGGGCAACCCGGCTGCCGTCACGCCGCATTTGGATGAGCTTGTCGCTACGGAGGCTGTGTCGTTCCGCAGCGCCTTTTGCCAAAATCCGGTATGCACCCCGAGCCGCTGCTCCTTTATGTCGGGCTGGTATCCGCATGTCCGAGGTCACCGCACGATGTACCATATGATGCGGCCCGAGGAGCCGGTGCTGCTCAAGACGCTGAAGGATGCAGGGTACTTTGTCTGGTGGGGCGGGAAGAACGATCTGATTCCCCCTACTAGCGGCTTTGACGCCTATTGCGATATCAAGTATGAGCCGGAACGCAAGCCGCGCCCGATGTTCGGCGGAGCATTCCAGGCAGCGGGAGGGAACTGGCGCGGAGATCCCGGCAGCGATAAGTACTATTCGTTCTTCGCGGGAGAGCTGGACACGCAAGGGGAAGATATGTATTACGATTCGGACTGGGCCCATATTTTGGGAGCGATCGATTTCATCAAGAACGCGCCGGCGGATCAGCCGCTATGCATCTACTTGCCGATTCTTTATCCCCATCCGCCGTATGCCGTAGAGAAGTCCTGGTACGACCTTATCGACAAGTTGCTGCTCCCGGAACGGATTCGTCCGGAATATCTGTCCGAGGATAAGCCGTCCATTTTATCCGGTCTGCGCGAGCTGTACCAGATGCAGAGCTGGTCCGAAGAGCGATGGGCGGAGCTTCGAGCGACGTATTATGGGATGTGCGCGCGTGTGGATCACCAGTTCGGCTTGTTGATGAAAGCGCTTAAAGCTGCGGGAATCTATGATGACACCGCGGTATTTTTCTTCTCGGATCACGGAGATTTCACAGGGGATTACGGCCTGGTGGAGAAAAACCAGAATACGTTCGAAGACTGCTTGACGCGCGTTCCGTTCATTGTCAAGCCTCCTGCATCCGAAAAGGTGAAGCCGGGTGTATCCGACGCGCTCGTCGAATTGATCGACATGACGGCCACCGTACACCATTATGCGGGAATTACGCCGGATTACACGCTCTTCGGAAAATCGCTGGCTCCTTTGATCGAGGGGGAAACGGCGGAGCACCGGGATGCCGTATTCTGCGAGGGAGGGCGGCTGCACGGAGAGACGCACTGCAACGAATCGGCGCCTGCCAATGAATCTCCTGCGACGTTATATTGGCCGCGCGGCCAAATGCAGCGAAGCGAGGGACCCGAGCATACGAAGGCGACGATGATTCGGACGCATCGATATAAGTACGTCCGCCGGTATTACGAAACGGATGAGTTATACGATCTGGAGCAGGACCCTATGGAGACGCAGAACCGAATCCATGACGCTTCTTTGGCCCGGGTGAGGGAGGAACTAAGGGAGCGGATGCTGGATTTCTATCAGGAAACCTGCGATGTCGTGCCTCATGTCAGAGATTCCAGAGAAAAGCACTAATTAAGCTATGGGAGGTTATTAAGATAATGAAAACGATGACGGCACTGACCTTAACCGCTGCGCTTCTCGCCTCGGCGCTGGCCGGCTGCGCCAACACTTCCGATCCCGGCAAGAGCAAAGAAGGGAACGGAAAGGGAGCGGCGGACGATTCTAATGAAAAAATTACAATTAATCTGATGACGCGAAGCTATGCCGGGGGAGGCTGGGCCCCCAATCATCCGATGATCGAAGAGATCAACAAGCGTCTGAACATCGATTTGAAGGTTGAGTGGGTTCCGTCCGCGAACTACCAGGAGAAGCTGAACGTGTTGGCCGCTTCGAACAATTTCCCGGATGTGTTCTATGTGCCGAACGCCGAATACGTCAAATGGCAGGGAAAAAATATTTTTATGGATGTGCTTCCTGAAATTGGCAAATATCCGAACATTACGAAGTATATCCCCGAAGATGCGCTGAAGCAGTTCAATCCGAAGGGCAAGTATTACGGCATTCCGTTCTATTACCAGGAGGCGCGGGATTCGCTGGCGATCCGTAAGGATTGGCTGGATAAGCTGGGGCTGAAGATGCCGGAGACGATCGACGAGTTTTACGAGGTGGCCAAAGCCTTCGCTATGAAGGACCCGGACGGCAACGGAAAGCAGGACACGGTAGGCTTCTCGCTTGAGGTTAGTCCGAACGGCAAGTTCGGATTTGGCGGCACGGCGAACTTTTTGACCGCAAGCTTCGGGCTTGCCAACAACTGGACGCTGGACGCGAACGGCAAGCTGACGCCGATGCAAACCCAGAGCAAGGAGCTTAAGGATTTCATCGGATTCATGCGCAAGGCTTATGCCGAAGGAGTGCTTGACAAGGATTCGCCGATTTTGAAATCGCGCGATTCCTTGAATAAACTGGAGGCAGGCAAGTCGGGAATTGCCTATGTGAATCCGCAGCAATTATACACGGAGACGCTGCCCCCGCTGCTCAAGACCGATCCCAAGGCGGAGCTTGCCCAACTGATGCCTCCGAAGGGGCCGGACGGCAAAAGCGGAATTCCCGCTACGACATCGGGAGACCGGATTGCGATTAACGCCAAAATCGACGCCAAGAAGCAGCAGCGTATTCTGAAGCTGATGGACTATATGCTGTCGGACGAAGGCTACGATTTCGTCAAGCACGGCATCGAAGGCGTTCATTATAAGAAAATAAGCGACACGAAATACGAGCAGCTCGAGGCATCGGTGAAGGATCGCCAGTTCCTGCTGCTAGGCTGGTTTTTCAAGCGCTACGATCCGATGTTCCTGATCTACAAGTGGATGGACCCGAAGGAAGTGGACACGATCAAGACGTATTTCGACAACAACGAAAAAGTGAAGGTCAAGGATGCGGCGGCAGGGCTCGTATCCGATACGGCAATCAAGCTCGGTACTAACATCGACAAGAAGTGGATGGATACGATGGTGAAGATCATTGCCGGTCAAGAGCCTATGGATGCGATCGATAAGGCGATTGCGGATTGGAAAGCCGGCGGCGGCGACAAGATCATTCAAGAGATGAACGAAGAATACCAGAAGGTGAAGTAAACGGGCAGGAGGGACCGGAGCGGGGGAGGGCGGAGGCGTCTTCTCCCGAGTCTCTCCGACATGAAAGGGAGGTTATTCGCTTGGGAACTGCTGCCGTACATCCGGAGAAAGTGAGCACCAAGACGGCGGCTCGCAGCCGCTGGTACGAGTGGAAGCGCGGGCTGCCGATCTATATGATGATTTTGCCGGGCTTTCTGTTCTTTATTATATTCAAATATGTTCCTATGGCCGGAATCCTCATTGCGTTTCAGCAATACGATCCGTTTGAAGGATTTATGGGCAGTCCTTGGGTGGGACTGGACCATTTCGGGACGCTGTTTCAGGACCCCGATTTTTGGATGATATTCCGCAATACGCTTATCATAAGCGGCTTGAATTTATTTTTGTTTTTTCCGATGCCGATCGTTCTGGCTCTTCTGCTGAATGAGGTAAGGCTCAAGTGGTTCAAGAAGGGAGCGCAGACGCTGCTGTACGTTCCGCATTTTTTGAGCTGGGTCGTTATCGTCAGCATAACGGCGCTGCTGTTCTCCACCCAGGACGGGGGCATTAACAATCTTATTTCTACATGGGGCTACGAGCGCCTGGACGTTATGACCAATCCCGATTCGTTCCGCGCCTTGTATTTGCTGCAGGTCATCTGGAAGGAAGCGGGCTGGAGCGCGATCATCTTCCTCGCCGCGCTGGCTTCGGTAGACCCTACGCTGTACGAGGCGGCCCGGGTGGACGGGGCGAGCCGCTTGCGCCAAATTTGGCACATCAACTTGCCGGCGCTGAGATCAACCATTATTATCTTGTTTATCCTGAGGCTCGGGCATGTGATGGATACCGGCTTCGAGCATATTTTGCTGCTGCAAAATGCGCTGAATATTCAAGTTTCCGAAGTGTTCGATACGTATGTGTACCGCGTCGGCATCAATCAGGCGGAGTTTAGCTACACGACGGCGGTCGGTCTGTTTAAGGCGCTTATCGGGCTGGGGCTTGTCTATATGGCAAACCGCGCATCCCATAAGATCGGCGAGGAGGGCGTCTATTAATATGAAAACTTATACGCTGCGGAAGGCTTCCTTCTTCGATGCGCTCGTTTACGCGGTGCTGACCGTCGTCTTGCTGGGTGTGCTGCTTCCTTGCTTGTATGTCCTGCTCAGCTCGTTTTCCACCAAACAGGAGATGCTATCCAGAGGCTTCTTCCTGATCCCGGAGACCTGGACGCTGAATGCCTACGGTTACTTGTTTAACAATCATAACTTTCTGACCTCGTTTAAAAATGCGTTCGAAATTACGATCGTCGGGACGGCGCTCAGCATTTCGACGACGACGCTGATGGCTTACGGGCTATCCCGCACATGGCTGAAGGGCAGGAAAACGCTCAATATTATGGTCGTGTTTACCGTGCTGTTCAGCGGCGGGATCATTCCGATGTATTTGCTAACGAGCCAGCTGGGGCTGCTCAATACGTATTGGTCGCTGTTTCTGAACAATTTGATTTTGCCTTTTAACTTGATTGTCATGCGCAGCTTTTTCCAGAATACGCCCAAGGAGCTGGAGGAAGCGGCGCGGATGGACGGCTGCGGCGAGTGGATGCTGTTTTTCCGGGTTATGCTGCCGTTGTCGATGACTTCGGTAGCGACCTTCATCGTCTTTTACGCCGTATTTTACTGGAACTCGTATTTTCAGGCGATTCTTTTCATCAGCGATTCGCAGCTGATTCCGCTGCAGGTCTTTTTGCGTCAAATCGTGCTGGAGTCGGGAAATTCCTTGGAGTCGGTATCGAACGGCTACGAATTCGGTCCTCCCGTTAAAATGGCGGTTGTCGTGATGGCTTCGCTGCCGATGATCGTGATGTATCCGTTCTTCCAAAAGTACTTCGACAAGGGCATGCTCGTAGGTTCCGTGAAAGGGTAAGCCGGCGGCGGGAGCAGCCTCCTGGCGTGCTATAATGGGAAGGACATGTCCCTTCTGCATCATACCGTCATGTCATTACTAAACAATGGGATGGTGTTCTTATGTATCAGGTTATGGTCGTAGAGGATGAACAATGGATTCGCGGCGCTGTCGTCAAAATGGTCGAAAAACTGGGCGGAGCCTTCGAGGTCGCAGCCGAGGCGGGCAACGGCGAAGAGGCGCTGCAGGCTATTTATCAAGTATGGCCGACCATTGTCATTACCGATATTATGATGCCTGTTCAAGACGGCCTGTGGCTTGTGCGGGAGATCGCCGAGCGGCGGCTGCCGGTCATAACGATCATTCTTACCGGATACAACGAATTCGAATATGCGCGCCAGGCGCTGAGATACGACGTCAGCGATTTTCTTTTGAAGCCGGTTCTGGAGGAAGAGCTGAGCAAGGCGCTGGAGAAGGCCAAAGAACGAATTCCGCAATTTCATAAGCTGCGGCAGTATTATTTGGGCATTCAGCTGTTTTTCGATAAAATAACCGAATATGACGCTCAGTCGCTGTTCGAGGAGCAGGGGGGCCTCGTCAGCCGCATCATCAATGCCGCGGACTTGCAAGAAAGCGAGAAGAACGTGCTGCTGCGCACCTTTTCCGGCAAATATAACGAGCTCATTCAAAGCATGCAGCCCGGTTACGCGCGCATTCCGACCGTGGCGGGGGGACGGGCGGAGGAGATCCGGGCTCATTTTCTCAAGCTTACCGAGGAATGGCTGCAATGCTATAACGCGATGACGAGCGGCGAAATGCGGCAAATTATCCGCAAGGTGTGCGATTATTTGCAGGCTCATTATCATGAGGAGCTCTCCGTGTCGGATATGACGCAGCGTTTCCATATCAGCGTCTCGCAGTTCAGCTTGCTGTTCAAGAAATATACGGGGCAGTCGTTTATTAACTACCTTAATGCGCTGCGCGTGCAGCAGGCCAAGCTTCTGCTCGTCGACGGAGAGCGCAAAGTGTACGAGGTTGCCGAACAGGTAGGCTTTCAGTCGCTGCCGCATTTTAACCGGGTGTTCAAGCAAATGACGGGACAGTCCCCTAAGGAATACCGGAAATGGTTAAGCGTGTGAGCGTATGAAGCCAATGTTAAAGCGCTTCCACCTTCATTTCTCCATTAAAACGAAACTAACCGTCGCTTTTTTGCTGGTAGGCTTGCTGACGATTTTGCTGATGGGATTCTTATCGTTTCACTTATACAGCAGCGGGATTAAACGGGATTTCCATCGCATCTCCCAGGAAGCGACGCTTAGGCTGAACCATCATATCGACTTTTACATTTACCAGCTGACCAAATCGACTTCCTCCGTGGCCAAGGATGAGCATGTGCAGCAGTGGATGAAATACGGACAGGCGGCGACCCTTGAGGAGCAGGTTGAGGTTCAGTCCGTGCTCAGAAGATACGTGGCGCTCAATTATCCCGAGATCGTAGGGATGTTCCTGTTGTCTGCGGATAACCGCACCTTGGCTATGACCAATCTGGCGCTCCGATCGGAGGAGCTGCTTGCTCAGGAGCCGTGGTATCATAACGGCATTTCGGAGAAGACGACGGTGATCTCAACCCATGCCGTCAAGTATGTGAACGAGGATGTAAGGGTGCTTTCCTTGGAAATGCCGATTTACAGCGTGGAAAATATGGATTTGCTGGGCAAATTGGTGATCGATTTTCAACTGGACGAAATTCAGCGCACCTTCGAGAAATCGTCTCTTGCGCCCCAGGGGCGGTTCTTCATTATTTCCGATCGGGACAGTATTACATATTATCCCAATTACAAATGGCTCGGCCTGCCGCGGGAGCAGACCGCGTTGCGGCAGCTGGATCTGTCCGATAACGAGAACGCTTCGATTCAGCAGTGGGAAGGACAGCGGACACTGGTCGCCGTGACCCGGTCGGATACGACAGGCTGGACGTTCGTCTCCGTCGTCCCGTACGAGGAGATGGCTTCCGCGTCCAAGCATACGCCCAACACGATGCTTCTCGCTTTTCTCATCATCGCCGTATGTATTATATTGGTGGTTCCTTTTCTATCCGGCGCGTTCGTGAAGCCGATCCTGCATCTCCGGCAGGTGATGGGCAGCGTGGAGCGGGGCGATCTGCAGGTGCGCGCCACATACGCCTCGGGTTATGACGAATTTCAGTATTTGAATCGAAGCTTCAATATGATGATCGAACAGGTCAATCATTTGCTGGAAACGGTAAGCACCTTAAAGCTGCAGGAGGTCAGCCTTCAGCTCAGGGAGAAGGAAGCTTTGGTGAAGGCGCTGCAAACTCAGATCAATCCGCATTTTTTATATAATTCTCTCGATATTATCAAAAGCATGGCATATCTGGAGGATATGCCGGAGATGGTCACGATGGCGCGAAGTCTGGCGGATTTTTACCGTTATACCGCTCAGGATATGAACGCGATTGTGAAGCTGGAGGAGGAGCTTGCGCAGCTCAAGCATTATTTGTCCGTCATTCATGTCCGGTTTCCGGGAACGTTCCGCAGCCAGATCAGCGTCAACGGGAAATTTATGAATTGCCTGATCCCTAAGCTGATCGTGCAGCCGCTCGTGGAAAACGCGGTCAAATACGCGATTGAGCCGAAGGAAGGCAAAGGAAGCATCATCGTCAACGCCTTCGACGATCAGAACGATCTTGTCATCGAGGTGGCGGATAACGGACCGGGCATTCGCCGCGAGCGGCTGGAGTCCATTCAAGCGATGCTTGGCAAGCTCTCGGAAAACGCGCTGCGCGAATACGGCAAGCAGGCGAGCCTCGGCATCGCGAACGTGCATGCGCGCATTGTGCTGCAGTACGGCGCGCCTTACGGGCTGAGCCTGGATTCCTTCGAAGGGCGCGGGACGGTCGCTTCGCTGCGGCTGCCGCTCCACTTATTGCACAACCATAACGAAAGCGAGGGTTAACCATGAAAGCGATCATGCTTATGTTCGACACGCTCAACAGACATATGCTGCCTCCCTACGGCTGCGACTGGATTCACGCTCCCAATTTCAAGCGGCTGGCCGAAAAGACGGTGACCTTCGATCAGGCCTACGTCGGCAGTATGCCGTGCATGCCTGCGCGGCGGGAGCTGCAGACAGGTAGATACAACTTCCTGCACCGCAGCTGGGGGCCGATGGAGCCGTTCGACGACTCGATGCCGGAAATATTGAAGCAGCACGGCGTGTATACCCATATCGTCACCGATCATCAGCATTACTGGGAGGACGGCGGGGGAACGTATCATACGCGCTACAGCTCGTTCGAGCTGATCCGCGGGCAGGAGGGCGATCCGTGGAAGGGGGAAGTAGGCGACCCCGAGCTTCCCGATATGATCGGGATGAAGCAGATGCATCAGCTGATCCGCCAGGATTGGATCAACCGGCAGTATATCCGCGAGGAGAAGGACTTTCCCCAGGCGCAGACGATGGAGAAGGGGCTTGAATTCATACGCCGCAACGGCGATGCGGACAGATGGTTTCTGCAGATCGAAACGTTCGATCCGCATGAGCCGTTCTATGCGCCTCAGGCATACCGGGACTTATATCCCCACAAGTATGACGGGAAGCACTTTGACTGGCCGCCGTACGGCCCCGTGAAGGAGACGAAGGAAGAGATTGAGCATGTCCGTTACGAGTACGCCGCGCTTCTTAGCATGTGCGATCATTATTTGGGCAAGGTGCTCGATACGATGGATGAGCTCGATTTGTGGAAGGATACGATGCTTATCGTCAACACGGATCACGGGTATTTGCTCGGCGAACACGATTGGTGGGCCAAGACGATCATGCCGTTTTACAACGAAATCGCCCATATCCCTTTATTTATTTGGGACCCCCGCAGCGGAGCGCGCAACGAACGAAGACAGAGCCTCGTGCAGACGATCGACTTTGCGCCGACGCTGCTGGACTATTTCGGAGTGGAGATTCCTCCGGATATGCAGGGGAAGCCGCTTAAGCATACGATTGCCCGGGACGAGGCGGTGCGCGAGGCGGCGCTCTTCGGGCTGCACGGGGCGCATGTCAATGTGACCGACGGAAGGTACGTATATATGCGGGCGCCGGTGTCCGAAGACAACACGCCTTTATACAATTACACGCTGATGCCGACCCATATGCGCAGCCGTTTCTCGGTGCGGGAGCTGCAGGAAATCAGCCTGCAGGAGCCGTTCTCATTTACCAAAGGCGTGCGCACGATGAAAATTCGGGCGTCCGGTTACAACCACTACCATACCTTCGGCACCTTGCTGTACGATGTGCAGGACGACCCGTATCAGCAGAAGCCGCTGACCGCTCATCCGGAGACGGAGCGCAGAATGATCGAACTGATGAAGCGGCTGATGGCCGACAGCGACGCTCCGGCGGAGCAGTATGCGCGCCTGGGGCTGGATTAACAAGAGGATACGGCCTGCCTGCTCTATCCGCAATGAAGAGACCCTGTCTGCCGACGCAGATAGGGTCTTTTGCCCGTTCATAAGGGAAAGCGGCTTCTTTGCCGCATAAGCAGGTTTAAACTGCCGCAGAACGCGGCCCGGACATCTGTGGCCAAGACGCCTTTCTCACGCAAGGTCAGCCGAATAAAATATCGAGCACCGTACCCAGCTGCCCCCGCGTTTTGCCTTCGAGAATGGACGGGTTATACACTTCGACGAAACCGCAATGCTCGCAAGATACGAAAAGAAAATGG
Source organism: Paenibacillus doosanensis (assembly GCF_025060755.1). Lineage (GTDB taxonomy): Bacteria > Bacillota > Bacilli > Paenibacillales > NBRC-103111 > Paenibacillus_S > Paenibacillus_S doosanensis. The sequence goes on along the minus strand of NZ_JANYUY010000020.1, from coordinate 30,399 downwards.
TTGTGCTGGATGTCGAACATTTTGCTAAGACCGGTGCCGGTCATCGCCACTTCTTTGATTCTGCATGAGGTTGTACTGCACTTGGCGCATTTAAATTTTTCGCGAATCGCATTTTCAATATTCATCGTTAACCTCCTTATCGGTTAGAGTTCACATATTCCGGTTGATTTTATTATCGAACATTCGATATAATAGGAACATATGTTCTTTATTTGAGGTGGGATTACATGAAAATGACAAGTTTGGAATGGCGGACGGACTTCCTGAAGATGCATCCGGGTGATTGGGACCAATCGCTGAATACCATCATGTCGGCAAAGCTGGAGTCTGTCGTTACCGTCCGTACGGACCGGGAGGATCAGACCTTCCAGGGCCAAATAACGCTGCTGGATAAGAAACAAAGACAGATCAAAATAGAGAATGATGAAGAATACTCTTGGATTCTGCTTGACGACATCGTAGATATCTCGCTGATTGAAGAGCCCGTACAATAAAGAAAGCACAGCTTCGCAAGATCGGCTGTGCTTTCCATGGGCGACGAACAGATTGCCTTACGGGTGAATATCGCATTTGTTCTTGATAAAATGGATTTGGTTCTCCAGCCGGTTGATTTGTTCCGCAGATTCCTTGGAACCGTCGGAACCGCTCTTCAGCGCTTGAAGCTGCTCCTGCAGCTCGTGAATATCGCTGCCTGCGTTCGAGCAATCGTAATTGCTTTCCAGATTATGGACCATAGTGGTTAGCCTCCTTGCGGATGAAATCAAGTATAGTATGGATGGTCCGTCAAGGATTATGCCTGCCGCTCAAAATCATAACCTGCCTTGCCCGCTTTACGGCTGACGGTTGGACGACGAACCGGCCGGCAGCGCAGGCACGGGCTGATACGTTTGCTCCGCCCAGCTGAGCCACCCTTCCGGCAGACGGCTGCCAATAAAATCGCGAAGGTGCGGAAAGGTTGTCGCCAACTCCTGAATTAACTCTTCATAGGTGTGGAGTATGGAGTCGAAATCAAGACCGACGTCATCCATCAGCAATTCCTTCAATGCGCTATCATTGTCCTGAAAGTCGCGGTACAGTAAGCCATCATAAATTTCCGTTATAAGACCGTTCTGAACACGAACAATTTTCTGACATGTTTTTTGCATTGACCCTACTCCTTACGCTAAGATAAGTATCATTATAGCATAGAAATTTTGCACAAAATGTAGAATATTGTTGCTGAACTCTAAAAAAAGTATATTTTTGGGAGGACATCATGGAATTCGATTATTGTCAGATGGAAGCGGATTCGAGCGGGGATACGCTGCTGATCGATATCGGCTGCAAATTTACGGATGAGCCGGACGAGCTCTACGTCGTTCAATTGAAGGGACATAAGGACGGCCGATTGGAAGAACTGCGGCTCGTTTTCAATAGGATGGACTGCAAATACAACTTCAAGCCTGAGGAGAAAGCGGCAGTTTTGCAATATGTCGGGGAAGCGCTCGATTCCTCCGAATACGCTAACTGGTTTCAAGGCGGCCTGACGCTAATCGATGAATAAGTTCTGTTCCCCTTAAGCGACATGGTTATGGGTAGCCGCATCGCCATGCTTTGGCTAGGGACGCTTTCGATGCAGTCGTCACATGAAAGAGCATATGTCTAAGCGGGCGGATGCATTCCATCATTTTACAGCATGAATATGAGGACATCTTCGGCAGGTCGCCGGGGATGTTTTTTATTTTTGTTTAGGAAATGATGCGCAGCCATATCCTGTGGATATCCGGGTGCTCCCCCGAAAGTAAAGTCTACCCATAGAACGATCCCAGAGGAATGGTTAGACGCCGATAGACGCCGATCCAGCTTAGGCTGGATGCGGACGGAACAAGCTTCAGAGCATCACGTCACTTCTGGGGGATTTGTTCCTACTTAAGAAAACGATTCGCTCCCCATGTATGAGAATGACGGCAACGACGAAAAATAGTAAGCGAGATCATCTCATGGCGTAGAAAGCGAAGTGCTGGCAATATGGCTATAACCAACAGCAAAACGACGGCAGTTCCGATCGCGAAAGGTACGGCGCGCAAGCATCGCGTGACGAAGGAGCTGCTGCGCATCATACGGCCCGGCTGCATAGCGGTCATCGATCACGACGACTTGGACGATCTGGCTGCGGAAGGCCTGATTGCCGCCGGCGTGACCTGCGTTGTCAACGCGGGACAGACTATGACGGGAACAGCGCCGGTTACCGGACCGCTGCTGCTGCTTGAGCGGGGAGTGACCGTTATGGAGATCGAAGGCTCCGCGCTGTCCTTCATTAACGATGATGAAGAATTGACGGTAACTGCCGAAAGCATAACGGCGGGGAAGCGGACGATTCCATGCGCGGCGTTTACTAGAGAGCGCTGGCTGTACTTTTACAAGCAAGCGCACCACGGTCATCACGAGCGTCTGCGGGAGTTTATCGATAATACTTTGGCTTATGCAGACAAAGAAAAAGACCTTGTCCTGAAACCGTTATATTGCCCGGAGCTGCGGGTTCGCTTAGAAGGCCGCCATGTTCTGGTAGTGACGCGAGGACGCGATTACAAGCAGGATTTGGCAGCGCTCAATGGATACATAGAAGCTTATGCGCCGGTGTTCGTGGGAGTGGACGGCGGAGCCGACGCTCTTCTGGAGCAAGGCTACAGGCCCGATCTGATTATCGGGGATATGGACAGCGCGTCGGATCGAGCGTTGCGCTGCGGAGCGGAGCTGGTCGTGCACGCGTATCCGGACGGGGAGGCTCCGGGCCTGGGCAGAATCAGGAAGCTGGGCCTGGAGGCGGCGGTGCTGTCTTCATGCGGAACGAGCGAAGACATTGCCTTACTCCTGGCATACGATCATCAATGCGAAAAAATCGTGACCGTAGGCGGGCACAGCCATATGTTCGATTTTCTGGAAAAAGGGCGGAAAGGGATGGGAAGCACCGTGCTCGTCCGGATGAAAATCGGAAGCAAACTGACGGACGCCAAGGGCATTGCTCTGCTGAACTGCGGCTTGGATAAGCGGCTCCGGAAGCAAGCTTCATGGAAGAAAGCTTCATGGAAACAAGCGGCCTGCAGCTTGCTGCGCAAACTGCGGATTAGCAAAACGTGAGGGGGGTCAAACTATGATGATGCCAGAAGTGTCGGTCATCGTACCGGCGTTCAATGAGGAGCGGTACATAGAAGAGACGCTGCGCTCGATCCGCAAGGCGTGCGCGGCGCTGAGAGACAGGCGTACCGAGATCGTTGTGGTCGATGACGGAAGCCGCGACGGCACGTTCAAGCTGGCGATGCCGCTCTCGGATCTGGTCGTGCAGCATCCCCGGTCGTACGGCAAAGGAACGGCTCTTCACACGGGCTGCAAAATGGCGCATGGCCGCATACTCGTCTTCCTCGATGCGGATCTTGGAGCGACGGCCGAGCGGTTCCCTTCCTTGGTTGAACCGCTGCTGCTGGGACAATCGGATATGGTGATCGCCAGTTTGCCTCCGGTGAAGAAGAAAAGCGGCTTCGGCTTGGTTAAAAAGCTCGCCAGGAAAGGCGTGCATCGCCTGTCCGGCTTCGAGCCGGTCGCACCTTTATCCGGCCAGCGCGCCGCGCATCGCGGGGTGCTGGAGCATATCGGCCGGTTTGCCGGCGGCTTCGGCGTGGAGGTAGGGCTCACCATCGATGCGGTTAAGCTCGGCTACCGCGTGCAAGAGCTGGATGTGCCGTTCGCTCATAGAGTGTCGGGTCGGGATATCGGAGGCTGGATGCATCGCGGCAAGCAGCTGTGCGCCGTCGGCGGAACGCTGTGGAGCCGCTGGAGGCAGCCGATATGCTAGGGACGGTCTGGATGGGCTGGGCGCTGCAATTCGTCTGCTGGGTTATGCTGGGCAAAGCGCTGTTCCCGGCGGCGATGAAGTTTATGAGCGCGCACGGCCTGACCGACCGCAATTACAGGGGCGAGTCGATCCCGACGTCGGGAGGGCTGATGATCTGGCTGCTGCTAGTATGTCAGGCGCTTTGGTATAAGCTCGCGGCTGCCTTCGGGTTGACCGAAGCCGCAATGGGCACCGGGGCCGCATCTTTGGCGGAGAAGCTGCCCGTTTCTCTGGCCGGGGCGGCCAGCATGGTAGCGCTGGCAGGCTTTATTGACGACACGGTAGGGCATAAAGCCTACAAAGGCTTCGCAGGCCATTTCCGATTGTGGAAGGAACGCAGGGTTATCAGCACCGGCGCCGTTAAAGCGGGGGCGACGGGGATAGCGGCGCTATGGATCATCGTCCCCGAGGGGGGCGGCAGCGGAGCCGGTCCGGCGGTGCTCGGGCTTGCGCTGCAATGGTTATTGATCGGCCTGACGACCAATGCGATCAATCTGCTGGATACGAGGCCCGGACGGGCGCTAAAGGGCTTCGCCCTGATCGCGGCCGTCCTGCTGGCGGTCATGGCGGCGTCCGCAAACAAGGAAGGTTTCGGCGGCGGAATCATACCGTCTCTGCTGCCGGTCATAGCCGCCTGCGCCGTTCTCGCGCAGCCCGATTTGAAGGGGGAGCTGATGCTGGGGGATACGGGCTCCAATCTGCTCGGCTTCCTGCTCGGGGCCTGGATCGCGCTGTGCTTCGGATGGAAGCTGCAGGCTGCCGCCGTTCTTTTGCTCGCGGGACTGCACGCGGTAACATGGCGGCTTTCATTGTCGAAGCTGATTGAGCGCAACCGTTTTTTGCAATGGGTCGATTGGCTCGGAAGAGATACGGCCGGCAAAATATAAGGAGCCTTCCGCGGGATGCGGAACGGCTCCTATTTTTTCGGGCGTTTGGCTTTAAAGCGCGGGGCGACATAGTTGCGCTTGCGGTCGCGGAAAAAGATCCAGCCGCCGATAAAAGCGACGCCGCACAAAAATAAGACGAGACCGAGCGCCAGCTTGCCCCATAGCACGTGCGGATTCGCTTCCAAGGGGCCGAATTGGGCGAACCAAGCGTCCTTCATCGCCAAAAACCCGTAAGTCGCCATAACTCCCGGAATGACCAGAAGCATGACGGCAACAAAACGAAAAAACATCGTTTTCATGTGAACTCCTTTACCTTAAGCGGTCGCGGTATAAATATCTCATCCATTAAGTTATCATATAATCGGCAACATTTCATGATCTTTCGCAAATTGTGCTATATTTATCACATCGAAAGAGGTTACAATAAAGAAACATGAGTGAAAGAAAGAATGATAGATTTCAGGAGGTTGGAACATGACGCAAGCATTTGATATCGTCGTCCTCGGCGGAGGAACCGGAGGCTATATCGCCGCCATCCGCGCTGCGCAATTGGGAAAATCGGTAGCCGTCGTCGAGCGCGACAAGCTGGGGGGCACGTGTCTGCACCGCGGATGTATTCCGAGCAAAGCGCTTTTGCGCAGCGCCGAGGTGTACGCAACGATGCAAGAGAGCGAGCGGTACGGCATAGAGGCCGGCTCGGTGCGTCTTCATTTTCCCGGCGTACAAGCCCGCAAGCAAAGCATCGTCGAGCAAATGCACAAGGGCGTGCAGTTTCTGATGAAAAAGCATAATATTCAAGTGTTTTACGGCAACGGCAGACTGCTGTCTCCGAGCATCTTCTCGCCGCGTTCGGGGTCCGTATCGGTGGAGCGAGAGGACGGCGACATCATTACCCTCGTTCCGGAGAAGCTGATTATCGCCACCGGTTCAAGACCGAAGAGCCTTCCGGGACTGGAGACGGACGGCCAATACATATTGAACAGCGACGACGCGCTCCAAATGGAGGAGATTCCCAAGTCGATCATCATTATCGGCGGAGGGGTGATCGGCGTCGAATGGGCTTCCATGCTAAGCGATTTCGGCGTACAGGTCACTGTGGTCGAATATGCGCCGAGATTGCTGCCTGCGGAGGATGCGGACATATCCCGCGAGCTGGAGCGGCTGCTTAAAAAACGAGGGGTTCGGATCGTCACCGGCGCCAAGGTGCTCTCCGAGACGGTGAAGAAGGATGACGGCGCGGTGACGCTGGACGTGCAGCGCGGCGAAGACCTGCAGCATCTGCAGGCGGACAAAGCGCTTGTATGCGTTGGCCGTCAGGCGAATATCGAAGACATCGGCCTGCAAAACACCGACGTGAAAATGACGGACGGCTTCATTCGCGTCAATGAAACGATGCAGACGGCCGAGGCGCATATCTACGCGATCGGCGACGTCAACGGCGGACTGCAGTTGGCGCATGTCGCCGGACACGAGGGCATCGTCGCCGTGGAGCATATTTGCGGCTTGCAGCCGCATCCGTTCGGCCAGCATCAGGTGCCCCGCTGCGTCTATACGAGACCGGAGGTGGCATCGCTCGGATGGACCGAACAGCAGGCCGCCGAACGCGGCTATGATGTGAAGATCGGCCGGTTTCCGTTCTCGGCCGTCGGTAAAGCGGTCGTTTACGGCGAGTCGGAAGGCTTCGTGAAAGTCATCGCCGATAAGAAAACAAACGATATTCTCGGCGTTCATATGATCGGGCCGCATGTCACCGATTCCATCTCGGAAGCGGCGCTGGCGCAGCTTCTCGACGCCACGCCGTGGGAAGTGGGACAAGCGATCCATCCTCATCCGACGTTATCGGAAGCTTTGGGCGAAGCGATGCTTGCGGTGGACGGCCGATCGATGGGGATATAACGCCGATTTTTTGAAATTGTATTCATACCGGAAACCGTTTATAATATACTTATAGGGGCTAGTATTAGTACCTAGTAATAATTCCAATTGAACAAGGGGGTTGAACCCATGTCCATCGGCCAGCTTATGAAGCATCGCAAGCTTGGATTGTCTGACGAACAGGCAGTCGATATGTATAGATTTATGCAGAAAGCAAGAAAGTTCGATGAGAGATCATACCTTCTCCAGCGTGCCGGTAAAATCGCTTTTCACGTATCCGGTATCGGGCAAGAGGTTACTCAGGTTGCCGCTGCATTCGCTTTGGAGAAAGGAAAGGACTACTTTTTGCCTTATTATCGCGATTATGGATTCGTTCTCTCCGTCGGCATGACCATGAAGGAATTGATGCTGTCCGTCTTCGCCAAGTCCGAAGACCCGAACAGCGGCGGCCGGCAAATGCCGGGCCATTTCGGTCACAGGAAGCTGAATATCGTTACCGGATCGAGCCCGGTCACGACCCAGGTTCCTCATGCGGTCGGATTCGCTCTTGCCGCCAAGATGAAGAAACGGGACTTCGTATCGTACGCGACCTTCGGAGAAGGCTCGAGCAATCAGGGGGACTTTCATGAAGGCTTGAATTTTGCCGGCGTGCATAAGCTTCCTGCTATTTTCTTGTGCCAAAACAATCAATACGCCATTTCGGTGCCTCTGCATAAACAAATAGCGGGAAGCGTGGCGGAACGCGGCGCAGGCTACGGCATCCCGGGCATTAAGGTCGACGGCAACGATGCGCTGGAAGTGTACCGGGTGGTGAAGGAAGCGCGCGAGCGCGCGGTGCGCGGCGAGGGGCCGACGCTGATCGAGTCCGTCATGTACCGGATTTCCCCGCATTCCACGTCGGACGACGATATGCTGTACCGGACGAAGGAAGAAGTCGAGGCCAACCGGGCGAAGGACGGCATTCCTAAATATAGACAGTATTTGACCGATTGCGGCTTATGGAGCGAGGAGCAGGAAGCCGAGCTGGCCGAGCAGTTGAAGCAGGAAATCAACGAAGCGACCCAGTACGCCGATCAGGCTCCTTATCCGCTGCCCGAGGATACGTTGCGCCATGTGTATGCGGAAGAAGGGGAGGTGCGGTAATGGCGGTCATCAGTTATTTGGAAGCCATTCGTTCCGCAATGAAGGAAGAAATGGAACGGGACGATAATGTATTCGTTCTTGGGGAGGACGTCGGCAAGGGCGGCGTGTTGAACGCTACCAAAGGACTGCGGGATTTGTTCGGTGAGGAACGCGTTTTGGATACGCCTCTGTCGGAGTCGGCGATCGTAGGCAGCGCTATCGGGGCGGCCATGTACGGGATGAGGCCGATTGCCGAAATGCAGTTTGCCGATTTTATCTTCCCGGCGACGAACCAGATCGTAAGCGAAGCGGCCAAAATCCGCTACCGTTCCAATAACGACTGGAACTGTCCGATCGTCGTTCGCGCTCCGTACGGGGCGACCAGCGGCGGGGCGCTGTATCATTCGCAATGTCCGGAATCGGTGTTTTTCGGAACGCCGGGCTTAAAGATCGTAGCCCCTTCCAATCCTTACGATGCCAAAGGGCTAATGAAGGCGGCGATCCGCGACGAAGATCCCGTGCTTTATTTTGAACATAAAAAATGTTATTTGGGCGTAACCGGAGAAGTTCCCGACGGCGAGTACATCGTGGAGATCGGCAAAGCCGATGTGAAGCGCGAAGGGACGGACATTACCGTCATCTCCTACGGCCTGACCGTGCAGTATGCGCTGCAGGCGGCCGAAGAGCTGGCCAAGGAAGGAATCAGCGCGCATATTCTCGACCTGCGGACGATTCAACCGCTCGATAAGGAAGCTATTTTGGCGGCCGCGGCGAAGACAGGCAAAGTGCTGATCGTTCACGAAGATAATAAAACCGGAGGCGTCGGCTCCGAGGTTTCGGCCATCATCGCCGAAGAGCTGCTGTTCGAGCTGGATGCGCCGATCAAGCGTCTGTGCGCGCCGGATGTTCCTGCCGTAGGGATGAACCCCAGCATGGAAAAATATTTCCTGCTCAGCGCCGACAAAATTAAAGCTGCGATGGAAGAACTCGCCGCATTTTAAGACGGCCCGCATGATGAAACTGAGTTTTGCTTCGGCAAAGCTCAGTTCATGCTTATAGCGGTTTTATTCATCACATTGTTATAGGAGGAAATGAACCCAATGACCGAAAACCAACGGGAAACCGAAGTTACTGTGCCGCATCTTGCGGAGAGTCTTGTCTCTGCGACGATCGGCAAATGGCTGAAGCAGCCGGGCGATTACATAGAGCAGTACGACGTATTGTGCGAACTGATTACGGAAAAGGTGACGACGGAGATGCCCTCGCCGGTAGCCGGACGGCTAACCAAGCTGCTGGTAGCCGAAGGAGAGACGGCGGCCGTAGGCGAAGCGATCTGCCTCATACAGGAGCCGTCTTCCGGTTCGGCTGAAGCGGCAGGGACGCCGCAGGCGGGCCATTCTCAGACAGCGGCCGAAGATCCGTCTTCCGGGTCGGACGAATCGATGCGCAGCCGCTACTCCCCGGCCGTGTTAAGACTGGCGGGCGAGCATGGGATTCGCTTGGAGGATGTTCAGGGCACGGGGCTCGGCGGAAGAATTACGCGCAAGGATATCGAGGCGTTCGTCGCTTCGGGAAGCCAAGGCCGGGCCGGCGCCGCTCCAAAGCAACAGCCTGCTGCGCCGGCGCCGTCCGAGCGTCCTGCCGCCAAGGCGCAAGAGGAACTGTTTCTCTCCAGCCCTCCGAAGGGGCCGCTGCGTTCGACGGGAATCCATCTGTCGGAAAATCCGCCGCTGCCGCGGATTGAAGTGGAGGGGCAGCCGCTTGAAGGCAGGGGAGAATATTTGGTGGATGTGACGCCGATCCGCAGCGCAATCGCGCGGAACATGCGTCAGAGTGTAACGGAAATTCCTCACGGCTGGATGATGATCGAGGTCGACGTAACGAATATGGTGCTTCTTCGCAATAAGCTGAAGGATGAATTCAAACGGCAGGAAGGCGTCAATCTGACATATCTTTCCTTTATGATGAAGGCGGTCGTCAGCGCGATCAAGGATTACCCGATCATGAACTCCGTATGGGCGGTCGACAAAATTATCGTGAAGCGGGACATCAACATTTCGCTGGCCGTCGGGACGGAGGATTCGGTCTTAACGCCGGTTATCAAACGCGCCGATCAGAAGAATATCGCCGGGATAGCGCGGGAAATCGAAGAATTGTCCCGCAAAACCAGAGCCGGCAAGCTGTCGCTCGACGATATGCAGGGCGGTACCTTCACCGTCAACAATACCGGTTCGTTCGGGTCGATTTCGACGCAGCCGATTATTAACTACCCTCAGGCGGCGATTATTACGTTCGAATCGATCGTGAAGCGGCCTGTCGTCATTCAGGACATGATAGCGGTCCGCTCTATGGCCAATCTGTGCTTGTCCCTGGATCACCGTATTTTGGACGGGGTCATATGCGGCCGCTTCCTGCAGCGCGTGAAGGAAAACATGGAATCGTACAATCAGGAAACCAAGTTGTATTGACGGTTTCTTTTTGCATGAATCGGGCTAGGACTAAATAAACATGTTAACGGTAAATAATATCGAAGATAACAGCATGCAGCCAAGCATCACATAAACGATGATTTTAAACAGTAATTTATTGCGCATCATAATCAACTCCTCTTTATTGCGGTACAAGCAATTCTATTTTAACTTAAATGGTACATAGGAGGAAAGAGATGATTCAGGAAAAACGATTGGTCGACGAATTTATCGAACTCGTGCAGGTGGACAGCGAAACCCGCCACGAGCAGGAAATTAGCCGGGTGCTGAAGGAGAAATTCGCCGCCCTCGGATTGACGGTGGAGGAGGACGATTCCGCGGCCAAAACGGGACACGGTTCCGGCAATCTGATCTGCACGCTGGCGGCAACGAGCGAACAAGCGTGCCCAAGACTGTTCTTCACGTCGCATATGGACACGGTGACGCCGGGCCGCGGAGTCAAGCCGATCATCGGCGAAGACGGCATCATCCGCAGCGACGGAACTACGATTCTCGGCAGCGACGACAAGGCGGGGCTTGCCGCGATGTTCGAAGCGATTCGCGTGCTGAAAGAGCATCATATTCAGCACGGTCAAGTTCAATTCGTCATTACCGCGGGAGAAGAATCCGGGCTTAAAGGCTCGCGGGCGATGGAAGCAAGGCGGCTCCAGGCGGACTTCGGCTACGCGCTCGATTCAAACGGCGAAGTCGGCGCCATTGCCGTGGCCGCGCCTACGCAAGCCAAAATCAACATCGCCTTCACCGGGCGGTCCGCCCATGCCGGCGTCAATCCCGAGGCGGGCGTAAGCGCGATTACCGTCGCCAGCAAAGCGGTGGCGAGAATGCCGCTGGGCCGCATCGACAAGGAAACGACGGCGAATATCGGACGCTTCGCCGGCGGCGTGAACGGCGCGACGAATATCGTCGTCGACCGCGTGGAGCTGGAAGGCGAAGCGCGCAGCATCGTGCAGGAGAAGCTCGACCGCCAGGTGGAAGCGATGCGCAAGGCGTGCATCGACGTCGCTGCCGAGATGGGCGCGGAGGTCGATTTTCAGGCCGATGTGATCTACCCCGCTTATATGTACGACGAGAGCGCTCCGGTCGTTAAGACTGCGATGCAGGCGCTGGAGCAAGTCGGCTGCAAGCCTCGGACGTTCCATACCGGCGGAGGCAGCGACGCTAACGTCTTCAACGGACTGGGCGTGCCGACGGTGAACCTCGCTGTAGGCTACCAGAACATCCATACGACGCAGGAGAATATCGCGATCAAGGATTTGGTCAAAGTCGCCGAAGTCGTCGTGCAGCTGATCCGCCAGGTCGCCCGTTCTTAAAACCAATAGCATCATGCGGAACCGTCACTTTCACAGGTGGCGGTTTTTTTGACAGCCAGATTTTACAAATTTCGGGGCTCCCCGCAAAGTACCTGAATCAGCTTCGAAGCCAAGGCCTCACTTTGTGGGGTTATTTTAGCATATTAACGCCAATATAGCGATAGCCCTAGTGGGATAAAATGATGGGAAGCGCGCATCCTGTGTACGACTCACTAACGGCTGCGTTTTGTTCATGCCGATACGGCTGGCGGCATATATTGGAGATGATAGAGTACAGGAACGGGTAAGGGGAGGTTCGCAGTGATCGATTGGGTGGCGGCGGAAGTGATCGAAGCGGCGGAGACGGAAGGGCCGGCGGCAGGAAAGCAGGTGGTAGTTGTGCGCTGCGAGGATGGCTCGGTCGGGCCGGCGATTCATTACGGCGAGCAGATCCCCGTTCTTGTGCCGGGGGATCGGGTGCTGCTGAATACGACGGCCGGTAAGCTCGGACTCGGCACCGGCGGCGTGCATTTTGTCCATGCGCTGCTGTCGCGGGCTTCCCGCGCCGGCGGGTTGCCTGCCGAAGATCAAACGGAAAGAGGCCCGGGTCATATTATGAAGCTCAAATATACGTCCCTCCAACGTCCGGTACTGGCGGCGGAGGAGCCTGCGAGTCCGCACCATGAGGTGTTTGCCGGGAAGCGTTCGCTGGAAGGCATGCCGGTACTGATCGGCGAGCTGCACAGCATGCTTCCGGCCGCGATCGGCCGCCTCCGGCAGCGAATGCACCGCGAATCGGCACAGCTGCGCATCGCTTATATTATGACCGACGGCGGGGCGCTCCCGCTTGCCTTCAGCAACCATGTGCGTCGTCTCCGCCAGCTCGGCTGGCTGGACGGTACCGTCACTTACGGCCAGGCTTACGGCGGCGACGTGGAGACGGTGAACAAATTTACGGCTCTGCTTGCGGCCAAACATATTCTGGCTGCGGATCTGGCTATCGTTCTTCCCGGCCCCGGCACGGTCGGCACGAATACGCTGCTCGGCTTTAGCGGTACCGAGGCCGGGGAATTGATCAACGCGGCGGGGCTTCTTCACGGACGACCGGTGGCAATTCCCCGAATCGGCTTTGCCGACCGGCGCGAACGGCATCAGGGAATCAGCCATCATACGATCACCGCCCTGTTGGAGATTGCTCTGCTCCCCGCCGAGCTGGCTCTGCCTGAGCTGGCTTCGGCCCAGGGCGCCGCGCTGCGGCAGCAGATCGAGCGGACGGGGCTGGGCGGCAAGCATACCGTAACCTGGCATAAGCCGGCGGGAGAGGAAGAATGGCTCGCGGCGCTTGAGGCGTACGGAGAGCCTATTGTTTCGATGGGAAGGGGATTACGCGAAGATCCGGCGTTTTTTGCGGCGATTGGCGCTGCGGCGGATAGGGCGTGGAGCCTTCGGAGCAGGCGGGAAGGGTAAGCTCTCCGTCCAGCATCAATCCGCCCGCACGCTGATGAGAATGGCCGGTCTGCTGCGACAGGAAGGCGAGCAGGCTCACATCGGTCGTCAAATGCTGCTGAGCCATTTTCAAATAACGGCGAATCTCCCAAACGCGGCCTACCAGACGGATTTGCTTTTCGGACATATACGTTTTCATAGATTGTTCCCTCTTTTCCCGAATTGATTTCACCTGATACACCCTATGCTGCCCAAGGACAAGATATGCTAAACCTTACCGGGAAAACTATGAATGCGCGAATATGATATAATAGACAGGAAAGCAGTTATAGATATCCGCGGCTGAAGCGCTGCTTCGGCTGCCTAAACATATAAGGAGGAACAGCTTCATGAGCGAGACAAAGCATAACGCCAAAAAATTCGAGGAAGTGACGATCTCCTCGCAGCCGGTTTTTCAAGGAAAAGTCATCTCTCTTCAAGTGGATACGGTCAGATTGCCTAACGGGGAAACCGCACAGAGAGAAATCGTCAAGCATCCGGGCGCGGTGGCCGTGTTGGCACTGAAGGACGACAAGATGCTGGTCGTCGAGCAGTACCGTAAGCCGCTGGAGAAAAGCCAGGTTGAGATTCCGGCAGGCAAGCTCGATCCGGGAGAAGCGCCTCTGGAGGCAGCGATACGAGAGCTGGAAGAAGAAACCGGTTATCGTGCGGGCACGATTCGGCCTATTTGTTCTTTTTACACGTCGCCGGGATTTGCCGATGAAATTCTGCATTTGTTCGCGGCGGAGGAACTGACCAAAGGCGAGGTTCGTCTCGATGACGACGAGTTTCTCGAATGCGAGGCTCTCACTCTCGAACAAGCGCAGCAATATATCCGGGAGGGGCGTATCAGCGACGCGAAGACGATTACCGCGGTGTACGCCTGGCAGGCTTATACGCTGACGGGGCGGTTCTAAGATGACATTGCGACCGTTTTACGCCGATCTGCACATTCACATTGGACGAACCGAAGAAGGAAAGGCCGTAAAAATCAGCGCATCGGACCAGTTAACTTTTTATAATATCGCTCACGAAGCTTCCTCCCGCAAAGGGATGGATATGATCGGCATTATCGATTGCCAGTCTCCTTCCGTACAGAAGGACATCCGCCATTATTTGGAGCAGGGGGAGATGGAGGAACTGCCCGGGGGCGGCATCCGTTATCACCGGAGCACCGTCATTCTGGGGAGTGAAATCGAGGTTCGCGACCCCGGCATGGGCCCGGCCCATCTGCTTGCTTATATGCCAACGCTGGAAGCGATGGAGGCTTTTACCGGCTGGCTTGACAAGCATATGAAGAATGTCGGGCTCAGCTCGCAGCGCATTTACGTGCCGGCGAGGGTGCTTCAGGAGGAAGTGCTTGGCCGCGGGGGACTGTTCGTTCCGGCTCATATTTTCACGCCGCATAAGAGCGTCTACGGCAGCAGCTCCTCGCGGATGGAGCATCTGCTGGAGCTGGACGGCATTGACGCCGTCGAGCTCGGCTTGAGCGCCGATTCGCAAATGGCCGGCTATTTGTCGGAGCTGGACCGCTATACGTTCCTGACGAATTCCGATGCCCATTCGCTGGCCAAAATCGGCAGGGAATACAATAAACTCCAGCTCGCCGAACCGAGCTTCGCCGAACTGCGGCAGGCGCTGGCCGGAAAGAACGGCAGAGGCGTACTGGCCAATTACGGGCTGAATCCGCGGCTTGGCAAATACCACCGCACCTATTGCTCCGTCTGCAACGCCGTTGCCGGCGACGGAGAACTGGCCCCGGAGCGATGCCCGGACTGCGGAAGCGCCAAGATCGTCCGCGGCGTTATGGACCGCATCCTCGACATTAGCGACCGCAAGGAAACCGGGCCGTTCGTGCCGCAAAACCGGCCGCCCTATTATTATCAGGTGCCGCTCGAATATATCCCCGGCCTCGGCCCGAAAAAGCTGGATGCGCTGCTTGCGGAATACGGCACCGAGATGAATTTGCTGCACCGCGTCGCCCGGGAAGATCTGGAGCGCACGGCGGGGCCGGACATCGCCGACTTCATCATGAAGGCGCGCGAGGATAAGCTCGTGCTGGAGGTCGGCGGCGGCGGCAAATACGGCAAAGTAGCCGGCAAATAACGGCGAACGCGAGGAAGCGGCGAAACGCGGGCGGCATCTTACGGTCATATCGCGGTCTTCCCTCTCATATGCTTGTACTAATGATGCAGGGGAGGGAATGCAGCATGAACCGTAATCGTTCGCTACAGCTCTATATCAAGGAGCATCTGTCGCTGTACGTTTTTGTCGGAATCATTTTTATAATAGGAGTCGTATTCGGAGCGGTCATGGTCAATGCGCTGTCTTTGGAACAAAAGCAGGAAATGATGCGGTATTTGAGCAATTTTTTTTCTTCGGTCGAACAGGGCGATTTTACGGATGTCAGACAATCGTTCGAGCAATCCTTCGCTCTGCATATCAAATGGATTCTTATCATATGGATACTCGGAATGTCCGTGATCGGGCTTCCTCTTATATTGATTCTTGATTTTCTCAAGGGGGTTCTGGTCGGCTTTTCCGTCGGTTACCTGGTCGGACAGCTGTCATGGAAAGGGCTGCTGTTCGCGCTCGTATCGGTGGCGCCGCAAAATATCGTTATTATTCCGGCTCTTATCGTATGCAGCGTAACCGCGATGGCCTTCTCGATTCACATGGTGAAACACCGTTTTATGATGCGCAAGGGATCGTTCTACGAGCCCTTTATGCGTTACTCGGCTACGATCCTGTTGTCGGGCGCTTTGCTGGCCGGGGTGGCGATGTTCGAAGCCTACGTTTCGCCGGTCATGATGAAATGGGTAACGCCGATGCTGATGACAATGTCTCCTTAAATGTTTGACTTTCCGGCCGACCACCACCTATAATGTAAGATGAAGCCCCAAAAGCTGTTACAGCTTTTTTTGTTCATTTCTCTGGGCGCAGACTTACGCAGCAGGTTTTGCATTGGGCAAAACCCGTAGGGGGAGTAGCATGGAATCTCGCATTGAAAAAATCAAACAACAGCTGCAGTCACAGGGCTACAAGCTAACTCCTCAACGGGAGGCTACGGTTCGTGTGCTGCTTGAAAACGAAGAAGATCATCTGAGCGCGGAAGACGTATTTATGCTCGTAAAGGATAAAGCTCCCGAAATCGGCCTCGCTACCGTATACCGGACGCTTGAATTATTGAGCGAACTGCATGTAGTCGAGAAAATGAATTTCGGCGACGGCGTAGCCCGTTACGATTTGCGCAGCGACAGCAATCATCATCATCATCATCATTTGATCTGCGTGCAATGCGGCGCCGTGGATGAGATAATGGAAGACTGGCTGACTCCGTTGGAAGAGCGGCTTGAGAAGGAGTACGGCTTCCAGGTGTTGGACCACCGTCTCGATTTTCAAGGAATTTGCCACCGCTGCAGGGATAAAAACAAAAGCTAAATCGAACAAAACCTCCATTCCGTTGCCAACGGGACAGGAGGTTTTTTACGTTCCCTTATAATTTGATTCCGAGCACATGATCGAGCGGAATGAATCCGATACTGCGGCTGTCCTTGCTGTTGTTGCGGTTATCGCCCATGACGAAAATATGGCCTTCGGGAACAACGAGCTTCTCGTTGCTGGAATAATTCATCGTTTCGTTAAGATAAGGCTCGTCCAGCGCTTCGCCGTTGCGGTAAACCTTATGGTCTTTAAACTCAAGAGCGTCCCCCGGCTTGCCGATGACCCGCTTGACATAAATAATTTCGTTCTCGCCTTCACCTGTAAACAGAGAAATGAGCGGATGCTCTTCAATATCGTCCATAAGAGTGCGGCTGCGGTCTACGCGGCTGTCGATAATGACGATATCGCCGTATTTGGGCTCATACCGGAACGTATGCGATAGCTTGGAGATAAAAATCCGCTGCTGGTCGTGAAGCGTCGGGTCCATTGAATGCCCCATCACCTTGGTCGGCTGTATAACGAATATGCCTATAAGCAGCGCGCAGACGATGGCAGCCCCTATAGAACCTGCCCAGCTTCGAATCTCGGCACCTAAATTTTTCATGATCGTTCCCCTTCCCCGAATTGAACTGCTGAATAGAGTATACCATGAGGCTGCGCAAAGAGCCAAAGGAGATGATTGGCCTCTCTCCAAACGGACGGCGCCTAATCATCGGCCAAGTTCACTGACGCGGTCTCAGGCGGTTAAATTGCCCTGTTGCAGGGGAAATTAACGCATAGGAGCTTGCACGAACGCTATGATGAAGGAGCGGTCAAGAATGGATACACAGCGTATTATCGGAGTACCCAAGGAAATCAAGAACAACGAGAACCGCGTCGCCTTAACGCCAGGAGGGGCCGGGATGCTTCATCAGCACGGGCACAGGGTTTTGATCGAAGCGGGTGCGGGAGAAGGCAGCGGGTTTAGCGATCAGGATTACGCGAGAGAGGGCGCAGAGCTCGTAGAACACGCGGCCGATGTCTGGGCGCAGTCGGATATGATCATGAAGGTGAAGGAGCCGCTTCTTTCCGAGTACGGGTATTTCCGCGAGCATCTGACTTTGTTCACCTATCTTCATCTGGCGGCGGAGCCGGCGCTGACGGAAGCGTTGGTGGACAGTAAAGTAACGGCGATCGCTTATGAAACGATTCAGCTGGCAAACGGAAGCCTGCCGCTGCTTACGCCGATGAGCGAGGTGGCCGGGAGAATGTCCGTTCAGGTCGGGGCGCAGTTCCTTGAGCGGTTTTACGGCGGCAGAGGGATTCTGCTCGGCGGCGTCCCGGGCGTTCCGCCTGCGGACGTCATCATCTTGGGCGGAGGCATTGTCGGCACGAATGCGGCCAAGATGGCGCTGGGGCTGGGAGCGAATGTCGTCATTATCGACCGGAACGCGGAGCGGCTGCGCTACCTCGACGATGTGTTCCACGGCCGCATCCGCACGCTGATGTCCAATCCCTACAACATCGCAAGCGCCGTGCAAAAAGCGGATTTGCTGATCGGCGCGGTGCTGATACCCGGAGCCAAAGCGCCCAAGCTGGTGACCGAGGATATGGTCAAACAGATGAAGCCGGGAGCGGTGATTGTCGACGTAGCCGTTGACCAGGGCGGCACGATCGCCACCGTAGACCGCGTAACGACGCACAGCGATCCGGTCTATGTCAAGCACGGAGTCATCCATTACGCCGTAGCCAATATGCCCGGCGCCGTGCCGCGCACTTCTACGCTGGCCTTGACGAACGTGACGCTGAACTATGCGGTGGAGCTGGCCGACAAAGGGGTCGTCCATGCGCTGATGGTGCATCCGGAGCTGAAGCGCGGAGTCAATACGTTCCAAGGGAATATCACTCATGCCGCCGTCGCGGAAGCGGTGGGAGGGGCTTATATCGATCTGGACCGGCTGCTCGTAACCACGATGAACGATCCATCATAATTGACCCCTATCGATCATAGTCTAACCTTAAGAGGGAGGTACAGGCTATGATCTTTTCTTTTCGCAAGCTTGTGGAACGGGCGAAATTTGCCGCGGTCTTTATCGTCTTCACGTATGCGCTGTATCATATGCTGCTTGCCGTCAGTCACTGGATCGATCCCGCCGAGAGGTACAAGCAGCCCGAGGGCAGGGCCGTCAAAGTGTTTCAGGAGCATGTTCCGCTCGGCGACAGCGTTCCGATGGGCGAACGTTTGAAGCTTTTTTACTGGATCGGAGAATAAGCTTTTGAAGCGCAAGCAGGATTCTTTTCGCGCGCGTTGAATTTACTAACTGACTGTGCAAACACGGGCAAACACGGGGACTGACATAGAAAGGGAAATTAGCATGAAAAAGGAATTGGACTCGTTTGTCCGGTTTTTATCCGACGAACGGGGTTTGGCGAAAAATACGATGGATTCCTATGAAAGAGATATCGTCCAGTATCTCGATTATTTGCAATCGCAAGGCATCGCCTCTCTCGCCGATACGAAAAAATTGCAAGTCGCAAATTATTTGCTGCACTTGAAACGATTAGGCCGAGCCGCAGCGACGCAATCCCGCACTATCGTGTCTTTAAGGGCTTTTTACCAGTTTCTGGTTCGAGAGCGTCGACTGGATCAAGACCCTACCGTACATATAGAAACGCCGAAGATAGAAAAGCGTCTGCCCCAGGTGCTGACGATCCGGGAGGTGGAAGCTTTGCTCGACGCTCCGCAAATTTCCGCGCCTAACGGTATGCGGGATAAGGCGATGCTGGAGCTTCTCTACGCCACCGGAATCCGCGTTTCCGAGCTCATATCGCTGAACGTGGAGCATGTGCGCCTTGATATGGGCTTTCTCCGCTGTATCGGCAAGGGGGCGAAGGAGCGGATTATACCGCTCGGAGCAATCGCTTCCGAATATGCCGGACGTTATATTGAAACGATGCGTCCGAAACTGCTTAAGCAATCGAAAGAAGAGGAAGCGCTGTTCGTCAATCATTTGGGCACCCGGATTACGCGGCAGGGCTTCTGGAAAATTATTAAGCGCTATGCCGCCGAAACGCAAATCGTCAAAGAAATTACGCCGCATACGCTGCGTCATTCGTTTGCCGCGCATTTGCTGGAGAACGGAGCGGATTTGAGGTCGGTCCAGGAAATGCTCGGTCATGCCGACATATCTACCACGCAAATTTACGCCCAGGTAGCCCGGGGGAAAATGAAGGAAGTATACGATAAGGCTCATCCCCGAGCGAAGCGGGACGCGGCCGACCGGTAACAGGGCAGCTTGCTTGCAGAGAGCAGGCTGTTTCTTTTGCAAACGAACGGTCGATTTGCGATAATACATAAGATGGCAGCATGAGAGCGGATGGCGCTCTAATCAATCACTAAACCTTAAAACACGATCAAGGAGAGGTAGAAAACGATGGAAAACTCCAACATATTAAACAACATTAAAGAGGCCGCCGCTTATATTCGCAGCAAGTACGCGGATGCCCCGCAAATCGGGCTTATTCTCGGCTCCGGTCTTGGAGTTATCGCCGATCTGGTGGAAAATGCAACGGTAATTTCGTATGAGGACATCCCTCACTTTCCGGTTTCGACGGTTGAAGGACATGCAGGCGAGCTGCTGCTCGGCACGATTCAAGGCAAGCATGTGCTTTTGATGAAGGGACGTTTTCACATGTACGAAGGGTACGGGGTCGACGTCGTATCGTTCCCTGTGCGGGTAATGAAAGAGCTGGGCGTGCAGAAGCTCATTGTAACGAATGCGGCCGGCGGCATCAATACGTCCTATGAAGTGGGAGATTTGATGCTGATCAAGGACCATATCAATTTTACGTCCCGCAATCCGCTCATCGGACCGAACTACCCCGAGCTGGGCGCGCGCTTCCCGGATATGTCCGAGGCATACAGCCGTGCCTTGCGTCAAACCGCCAAGGAGGTTGCCGCGGAGCAGGGCGTGAAGCTGCAAGAAGGCGTCTACATCGGCCTGCTCGGTCCGTCCTATGAGACACCCGCTGAAATCCGTATGATGCGCACGCTCGGCGCCGACGCGGTCGGAATGTCCACAGTGGCCGAAGTCATCGTCGCCCGTCATGCGGGTATCGAAGTGCTGGGCTTCTCCTGCATCAGCAATATGGCCGCAGGCATTCTGGATCAGCCGCTGTCGCATGAGGAAGTGATGGAGACGACGGAACGCGTGAAGCCGAAGTTTCTCCAGCTCATATTGGGTATCGTAGGCAAATTGTAAAGCGCACGCCATAGCAAGGATAAAGGACGAAGATGCCGCTTCTTGGATAGAAGGGCGGCTCTTCGTCCTTTTGACATGTTCATATTAATACACCTCGATCGAATGGCCGCGATAGCGGAGCTGCAGCCGTTCCTTCTCCGATTCCCGCCGCACCAGCTCCTTCAAATAAGCGAGCAGCTGGGGGCGAAGCTCTTCGCGCCGCAAGCCGATTTCGGCGATCGCCTTCATGTAGCCGAATTTATCGCCGATGTCGTAGCGGTCCGCCGTCAAATCCAGGGCGAGCAGCGGCTCCCGCCGGCATGCTTCCCGCAGCGCGTCCGTCAGCTGGTATTCGTTGCCCGCGCCGCGGTCGATTTGCTCCAGGACGGGGAAAATCGACGGTTTCAAAATATACCGTCCCATCACGGCAATCTGCGAGGGCGCGTCCTGCGGTTGCGGCTTTTCCACCAAATCCTTGACCTCGTATACCGGCTGATAGGCGTTGGCCGGGGCGATGATGCCGTATTTGCTCACATCGGTCAGCTCGACGGACTGCACCCCAACCACTTGGGCGTCATAGGTTTCGTACACGTCGATCATCTGCTGCAGCGCCGGCTTCTCCGACACCATAATATCGTCGCCGAGCAGAACGGCGAAAGGTTCGTCGCCGATAAACTGGCGGGCGCACAGGATGGCGTGACCGAGTCCAAGCGGTTCTTTTTGCCGAATATAATGAATCGCAGCCATGTCGGAGATGCGCTGCACTTCGCTCAGCAGGCCGTGCTTGCCTTTCTCAAGCAGCGTCTGTTCGAGCTCGTAAGACTTGTCGAAGTGATCCTCGATCGATTTCTTGTTGCGGCCGGTGACGATAATAATGCTTTCAATGCCGGAGCGAACGGCTTCCTCGACGATATATTGAATCGCCGGCTTGTCGACGATGGGCAGCATTTCCTTGGGCTGCGCCTTGGTGGCCGGAAGAAAGCGGGTGCCGAGCCCGGCTGCGGGAATGACGGCTTTTCTAATCTTCATCATGGTCCACTCCTATCTTGAGATAATCGGAACACCCAGAGCCGGCTTCCGGCGAAGTTGATGCAGACGCCCGCGGCGGCAGAGCCCAGCTTGCTGACGAGCAGCGGCAAATCCAGCTGCGCATAAAGGAAAGACAGCACGCCTGAAGTCAGGAGCAGCACCGCTGTATTCAGCGTCAGAAATTTCAGGAATTCCCTGCGATCGATGCGGCCGGTGCGCTGGAACGTCCACGACCGGTTGAACGCATAGCTGTTCAGCACGCCGCACAAAAACGAGATGCATTGGGCAGCGAGATAATACATTTGAAAATACGTCAGAACGGTAAATACCGCCAGGTCGATTAAGGAATTCATCGCCCCGACGGCGCTGAATTTTAGAAAGCGGACATACGGTTTATTCATAGCCGGACCCCGCCGCCTTCGGCAGCCGATGCTGCTTAATATCGATGCCGCTGCTTTTCCGGATAATGTAAAGAGGGCGTCCTTTGGTTTCGTCGTAAATGCGTCCGATATATTCGCCGACGATACCGAGAATGATCAGAATAAAGCCGTTAAAGATCAGCTGAATAATCGTGATGGACGTCCAGCCGGGAATGGCGGCGTCGGTAAACAGCTTCGCGTAAAATACGTACAGCATATACATGAAGCCCGAGACGGAAAGCAGGAAGCCGAGATAGCCGGCCAGCTTCAACGGCTTGTAGGAAAAAGAAGTGATGCCGTCCAAGCTCAGCTTGAGCATTTTCTTCAGCGGATAATGGGTTTGTCCGGCATGGCGTTCATCCCGCTCGTATTCGACCGACGTCTGCCGGAAGCCGATCCAGCTGACCAGTCCGCGCACGAAGCGGTTGCTCTCGGGAATCCGTTTCATTTCGTCGCACACCCGCCGGTCGAGCAGCCGGAAATCTCCGGTGTCCAGCGGAATGGCGATATCGGTCGATAAACGGAGGAGGCGGTAAAACATCCGGGCGGTCAGTTTTTTGAACCAAGATTCGCCTCTGCGCTTCGTCCGTTTGGCATAGACGACGTCGAAGCCTTCCCTCCACTTGGCGATCATATCCGGAATCAGCTCAGGCGGGTCCTGGAGGTCCGCGTCGATCACGATGACGGCGTCTCCGGCCGCATAATCCATGCCCGCCGTAATGGCGATCTGATGTCCGAAATTCCGGGAGAAATCGAGCAGCTTCACCGTATCGTCAATCTGACTGTATTCCATCAAGATTTCCGCCGTCCGGTCGCGGCTGCCGTCGTTGACGAAGAGCAGCTCGTACGTTTCGCCCATGCCGTTCATGACCGTTTTGAGGCGGCGGTATGTCTCGTGAACGACCGCTTCTTCGTTATATACCGGAATAACAACGGAATAGCGTATCTGTGCGCCCATTTTCCTGCGCCTCCTTCTTTACGCGGCTATCGGCCGTCAAGATTTGAGTTCGTATAAAGTCATATTGCCGTCTCTTCCGAACGATCGCCCGCCCGCCGAGGATTCGTCCTGAGCCGCGGATTGCCATTCGGATTGCGGCACTACAGTACTGTTCTCCTTGATCCACTGCAGCGCCTCGGAGCTGCCTCCTCCTCCGGGACCGCCAAAGCCGCCGCCGGAAAGCAGGACGTATTTGAGCTGCTTGCTTGCCGCCAGCTGCTTCAGCTTGTCGACCGTCATAATCGGGTCGCTGCCGCTGTAGCCTCCCATGGCCATAACCGCTTTGCCGGTTTCGATAATATACGGTGCCGCCGTCGTCGCGTTGGTCGTGGCGAACAAATACGTTTCGCCCGTGTTGTGGCTGGTCAAGTATTCGATCAGCTTCGCATTGACCTGATCGTCGCCGGCACCCGGCTGCATGCCGCCTCTGGCGCCGGACGCTTGAGGGCCGGCTTGCGGCAGCTTGCTGTTTTGTCCGTACAGGATCGGCGTTGCCGACCAGTACAGAGGCGCTATCAGCAGGATGAACAGACTGCCCAGGGCCGTATAGTAGGTCCAAGACGGCTGTTTCCGTCTTACCACAAGCTGGGCAAGAGTAACGGCGGCGCCGACCGCTCCGACGCCGTACATCCAGACGGCGCTGATAGCTTGACGATTTTCATACAGCACGATCGTCTCAACCGCCGTTGTGACCAGCACCGCCGCCGGAAGCAGCCAGGACGCCCAGCCTGAGCGCAGCTTGTACAGACCCCACAGCTGCGTCCAGCCCGCTCCGACGAGCGCCGCGACAGGAGGAGCCAGCATGATGAGATAATATTGATGGAAGAAGCCTGCAACACTGAAAAAGATCATGCCGGGGATAAGCCAGCTTAACCAGAACAAGGTTTGCTTCTGCTGATCCGTGAAGCGGAACCCTCTGCGGATTCGCATCCCGGCCAGCAGGCCGACGCATCCGAAGGCCGCGAAAGGGATCAGCCAGCTGACTTGACCGGACAGCCCGGATTGGAACAGGCGAAGGGGGCCGGGATTGCCGGTGCCGAACATGCCTCCGCCGCCTCCGGCACCTCCGCCCATAGGGCCGCCGTTCATGCGGCCGTCCGTCCCGCCTGCGGGAGCATCGGGCATCTGGCCGCGTGCGCCGTCCGGCTGCTGCCGCCCGGGTTGAGCGCCGCCATCCTGTCCGGGCTGAACTCCGAATGAGCTTCCGCCATCCTGGCGCTCCTGCATTTGCCCGTTTTGGCTGCCGCCGGCCGTGCGTTCCGCCTGCGATCCCATCTGGCGTTCGCCGTCGGTCCCGCTCTGCGGGCGTTCCCCCGGCGAGCGGTTCTCGTTCATCGCGCCTCCGCCGTCTTTGCCTCCGCCCCGTCCGGTGAGCCTCTGAATCCCATTGTAACCGAAGGCCAGCTCCAGCACCGAATTCGTTTGGCTGCTGCCGATATACGGGCGTTCTTCCTTGGGAACGGAGTCGACGACGACGGCCCAGGACATCGACACGAGCAGGAGCACGGCCGCTGCGGCGGCGCCGATGCTCAGCTTCTTTTTCCAGTTTACCTTGTAGGCGAGCAAATACAATAAGCCGAAGGCGGGCACGACCATATAAGCCTGCATCATTTTCATATTAAATCCGACGCCGATGACGGCGAAGGCGCCGATCATCCAGCTTGCTTTCTGCTTCTGCACGCCTTTGAACAACAGCCAGGCGGCAACCAGAAGGGTGAAGACGAGCAGGCTGTCCACGTTATTGGTTCTGGCAACCGCCGCAGCGACGGGAGTGACGGCCATAGCCAGAGCGCCGAGCCGGGCCGCCGCCAAGCCGAAGGAGGGCTTGACGAGAAAGTAAATCAGCAGAATGGAGCCTACGCCGGCCAAAGCCTGCGGTAAGATGACGCTCCAGCCGTGAAGCCCGAACAAATAGGCGCTGAAGGTTTGTACCCAGAAGGTTACCGGAGGCTTGTCGACCGTAACATATCCCGCCGGGTCGAACGATGCGTAGAAGAAGTTGTGAAAGCTTTGCAGCATGCTGCGTACGGCGGAAGTGTAATAAGCATTGACGTAGTTTTCCTTCCATATATCGAACAGGTTAAGAAAAGCGGACAGGAGCGCAATAGCAAGAAGAACCATATCCGCTTTCCGGGTTCGTTGTCGTTTCATCTCGAATTCCACTCCTGATTGTCAATTTAAGCTTCTATATGCCGGAAGTCATGAGGCCCATTTGCGTTTCGAGCTCATAGACTCGCCCTGCTTCGGAAAAGCGAGAAAACGGGTCAGCGTCACCGCGATCACAGCCATGATCGTGAGCAAATACATCCAGCGTATCCCGGTCGAAGCGGTATCGGTTCCGAGGAAATAACCGTGTACGAACGACATGACGAAAATCGGATAAGATAACAAATGAATCCAGCGCCACAGCTTCTTTTTCAATTTATGGCGAAAATCCGAAGTGAATATGACCAGCAGCAAACCGTATTCGGACAGCGATCCGATCCCGGTCAGCATCGGTGAAGATCTGGCCGTAAACGGGACAAGTACTTCCCTCCACTGAAACGGGGCGTAGGCGTCGATGACGGTGATGCTGCCGTGCAGTAACCCGAGGATCATCGCGGTGCTGGTGACATACATGTGCAGCTTGTATAAGGCCGCCTTCCGTTTGCCGGACCAGATCGGGAAGCTGTACGCAATGCCCAGACAGATGCCGGCTGCGAGCAGCATATAGGCGATAACGCCCAGTGTGCGAATGATTTGCCAAGAAGGCCAAGCGGCTATCCATTCCGCCATAGGTATCTCTCCATTCTGTTAATCAGCGGATTTATGCATCCGCGTAATGATAGTGGTCGATCGTCAGACCGTTCCACTGCTTGCCGAGGGACAGCTTGCTGCCATAGTAGACGACCTCATGCTTATCGGTAAATACCAGCGCTTCATAGTTGCGGCTATTGCGGGCCAAGAGGGATAGCCCTTCGGTTACTCCCAAAATACAGATCGTCTTGGCCCATATCTCGCAGCCGATAATATCCCAGCCGCTGACCGTACATTGCACTGCGTCGCTTTGACTCGGCCGCATCGTGGACGGATCGATAAGATGATGACGCATGATTCCGTCTGCCGCCGGCCATGTCCTTCCCAGCTTGCTTGATGTGGCTGCGGAACCGTTCGAAATCGCGAGCGTCCCGATATCGGCTTCAGGCTTCCAGGCGTTCTCGATCCCGATGAGCCAAGGCTCATCCTCATCCCGGGGCTTGCTCCAGACGGTCAAATCGCCGCCTGCGTTAATGAAGCCGCGGGTAATGGCCAGCTTATCCTGAAAATAGCTTTCCAGACGCTTGACGGTCCAGCTCTTGACGATACCGCCCAGATCGATCTCCATGTTCAGCGGAAGCCTGACCGATTTCATGACCGGATCAACGAGCAGCTGCCGTTTGGTGTCCGGCCTGACCGGGGCTGAGCTTGCCGGCGGATCGGTTCGCCGCTTGACTTCATCGAATGTCCGATCATAGCCTGCATGGCGCAGTGCATTCAATATAAACGGGTCAAAAGTCCCTTCAGTCTGAAGATGGAATGCTTCGGCGAGCAGAAGCACCTCCAGCATGGCGTCGGAAATCAGGAAGCGCCCGCCTTCCAAGCGATTTAACCAGGAAAGCTCGCTATGGGGGCGAAACCGGCTGAATCGCATTTCCGCCGCTTCGAACCAGTCTTTGGCCAATTGTTCGACGCGCTGAATATCGGCCGGTTCGCAGCGTACGGCTATTTCAACGTTGGAGCCCATTGCGCGAAAGCGGAACCGGTGCATAATGAAGCTGCTTTGATCCGTCGTGTCGGTCATTGTGTACTCCTCCTTCGCATCGCTTCATACCTTATTTTCAAGAACGTCCCGTGCGCGTTTGCGTACGTGTTTGCGGCGACGGATCGCCGCTTCCCGGCGAGCCGCTCCAGCTCTGTCCGCCTTCGGAAGAGGCGTCTCCGCCGGCGATTCCGCGATGATTGCGGGAACGCGCATCGCCGGTCGCACGATCCAGACCCTTTACTTGCGGCTGTCCTGTCGCTTTGTCCGATGACTGCTCCTGGGCGGCAGCGCCTGATTTTTCGGCAACCGCCTTTTCGTGAGCAGACTCAAAGGCCGGGCTTGCTTTCACTTGATGGAAGACGATTCCCATGCATAATGCGCTGACGGCGCCGATCTTCCATTTAAACCATTTGGACTTATTCATGATGGAACACCTCATTTTGATTGCGGCTGCAATACATTGCTTCCAAGTGATTTTCATTATGAATCAGCAACCTTAATCCAACTTGAGTCTGCGCTGAATGTTTGCTGAGAAGCGTCTTCCCGGACCGCAGAATGCCGAAGGACGCGGGGGCGAAACATTTTCAGCGGGCGTTCAGCTTAGCTTCAGACGGTATTCAGCTCGGTGTCGGATAATAGGAAGGCAATTCGGAAAAAATGGTGTACAATGGAATTCGGGGGGATTGGGCATGAACCATCAGTTAAAAGGAATTAAAATTTTATTGGTAGACGATGAACCTAATATATTGCAATTTTTGGAGCTGGGGCTGCAAAACGAGGGCTTTGATGTGGAAACGGCCCAAGACGGGTTTGCGGCTATTACGGTCGCCAGACAGTTCCAGCCGCATTTGGCGATCTTGGACGTTATGATGCCGGGCATGGACGGCTTCGAGGTGTGCCGTATGCTGAAGAAAACGGAGAATATCGCGGTCATCATGCTGACGGCCAAAGAGGAAGTCGAAGACCGGGTGAAAGGACTTACGCTGGGCGCGGACGATTATATGGTGAAGCCTTTCAGCTTTGAAGAGCTGCTGGCCCGCATTCATGCGAGAATCCGCAATCACTTTCCGAATTTGCTCGGCGAGGTAGTGATCGGTCCGTTTCGCATCGACGACCGCCGCAAGGAAATCAGCTACGATAACCGGGTTCTTGAGCTGTCGCCGACCGAATATGAGCTGCTGTCGTTTCTGGTCATAAATCACGGGCTTGTGTTAAGCAAAAGTAAAATATTGGATAAAGTATGGGGTTATGACTTTGGAGGAGAAGAAAACATCGTCGAGGTGTATATTCGCTCCTTGAGGGACAAGCTGAGCGACAAGGAGCACCGTCTGATACGTACTTTGCGCGGGGCGGGGTATAGGGTCGATTTGCCATGAAGCAAAAAGCCATCGGCAGCATAACCCGCTTTATCGCTCCGCGCTCTTTGCGCTACCAGCTTTTATCGCGGTCCTTGCTCATACTGGCCTGCCTGCTGCTGCTTATCGGTTTTTTTCAATATTTGTACATGAAGCAGTTTATTTATAAAAACAAGGCCGAGAGCATCCACAGCCAGATTATGTCCATACCTCGAGAAGCTTGGCCTATGATGGGCGGCAACAACAATCAGGGAGCTCGAAGAGATCCGCCGATGCGGCTCATGTTTTTCTCGCCCGACTCTTCGGTAGCCTTTATCGATACGGAAGGGAAATATACTCTTATTGTAGAACCGCCGGACAGCGGAGCGTCCGTCCAGCTTTCGCAGGAAGAGTATGAAAATGCGCTGCAGGGCAAGCCGGATTTTCGCTATTTGATCGTCAAAGGCGCTGACGGCGTCGAGCAGCTCGTCGTGCTCCAGCAGATCAACAGCAGGGGCAAGACGACGGGGCTCGTCCAGGTCAGCTCCTGGACGGCACCGATGAAGGAAGTGCTGCTTGGCCAGCTGCTGACGTTCATTGCACTGGCGACGATCGCGCTTGTGTTCGGCTTGTTTACGTTTTTGCCTGTATTGAAGCGGACGCTGGTGCCGTTGTCCAAAATGGTCGGAACCGTAGAACGGATCGATGCCGGCAATTTGGACGAACGGCTGCCCGAGAGGCAGAACCAACTGGAAATCGATAAGCTCTCCCTTTCCTTCAATCATATGCTGGAGAGGCTGGAGGCCTCCTTCGAGGCGGAGAAAGAAGCGAAGGAACGGATGCGCAGGTTTATCGCCGACGCTTCGCATGAGCTGCGGACGCCGCTCACCTCGATCCACGGGTTTCTGGAAATATTGCTGCGCGGCGCGGCTAGCCAGCCCGATCAGCTGCATAAAGCGTTATCCAGCATGTATTCGGAATCCGAGCGAATCAATAAGCTGGTGCAGGATCTGCTGCTGCTGGCGCGGCTCGACCGTTCCCCAACGGTTCAACTGGAGGAGGGGGAGCTCGACTTGGTCATCCAAAGCATGGAGCCGCAGCTGCGGCTTTTGGCGGGAGAGCGTTCGGTCGGCTTCAAGCTGGAGCCGCATATGACTTGCATGTTCGATCAGGATAAAATGAAGCAGGTCGTGCTCAACCTGTTCCATAATGCGGTCCAGCATACGAATCCCGCGACCGGTCATATCGATGTTGAGCTCGGGCGCGTCCGGGGCGGAGTGGAATTGACCGTGAGGGATAACGGTTCGGGCATACCGGAAGAGCATCTTCCTCATTTGTTCGACCGGTTTTACCGGATCGATACTTCGCGCGCGCGCAGATACGGCGGCGCAGGCTTAGGTCTATCCATTACGAAAACCATTGCCGAGATACACGGAGGAACCATCGACGTTGAGAGCGAAGTAGGGCGCGGAAGCGCATTTCGAATCTGGATTCCCGAGCATTATGAAGGGCAGGAGGAAGAACGCGCGAAGGAACCGGAAGACGGCAGGGCATGACCTTCCCGGACTTGCTCTGCAATACCCAAGCGCATCGTTTTCCCGCAGCGATGAACAAAAAGAGCCTGGCACCGTCACGGAAGCCAGGTTCTTTTTGTTATCTCTAAGCTTGCTGCAAGCAGCCGCGATGGACGGCGGAACACGCCTTGCTCCGCCGCGCCTTCGCTTATCGTTTGTTAGATTTTTTAGCGCCCTTGTCGCTTGTACGGGTCGTCGTGTTTTGGTTGCCGTGTCCTTGTTGCTTATCCGACATAAGAAGTCACCTCCGCAGCTGCTTGATTATCGTGGAACAAGCTTTTATAGTATGACAAGCCGTCTTTGCGCATATACATGACTATGAGCGGACGAGGCAAGCCCGTTCCAGGCTGCAGGACCGTGTGCAAGAGGCGGCGTTTTATGCCGTTGGGAGATGATTTTCAGTTTGGCTCTGATGCTTGGATGAGCCTAAACGCTCCGAAGCGGGAAAAAAATCTAACATAGGGCTTGCTGAACAAATCAAAAATTCAACAGTAACAAGGGTTTGGCGCCTCTTTTGTCGAATTTAGGTGCAAGGAAAACGAAGGCTAACCCGTGAAAAACCTTGCACTTGGAGGCGTCCGAATTG
>NZ_JANYUY010000001.1 GCF_025060755.1 Paenibacillus doosanensis | reverse complement strand
CCCCTTTGAGGGGCAAGCCCGGGACCGCTCGCGGTTGGCAGACTTTCAGTGCGCCTTCTTAGGCGCGTGCTAGTACCATGCCCTTATAGGGCTGATGGAAGCCACCGGCTAAGCCGGTGGTTATGACTTGTTCTACGGCCCAGGAACCCTCTATAGGTGAACGGATGATCCGCGAGTATGCCGAAAGTCGCAGTTTCGCGTCATATGCCGCCGAGCGTTAAAATTTTGCATCGAAAAAACAGGAATTTCCGATGATTTGACGAAATTTGTAATCACTACATCTTTTTCGTAAAAAGGAATCGTCCAGATGGCACATGATAAATTGGCCGTGAAGAGCCTCCTGATTCTGTTCATTTCCGTCGCGTGCTGCTGCGCGAACATGCTGCTCTGGCCGACTGCTCCGGCCGCGGCGTCACCGGAAGCTCCGTTATCGCCGCCTATGAGCGAAGCGGCCGGCGGCACGCTGGATCTATCCGGCTGGAATCCCGAAGAGAGGGGCACCGTCCGTCTGAACGGGGAATGGGAGCTTTATTGGCGCCGGCTGCTCGAACCCCGCGACCTGAGCGCAGGAGTGGCGGAGCCCGATGCGTATGCCCGCGTGCCGGGGACATGGGGGCAGTATCGGATCGGCGGGGAATCTCTCGGCAATCAGGGCTACGGAACGTACCATTTGACTCTGCTGCTGCCTCCCGGCGCGGTATCGGACACTACGCTGGGCCTGTATATTCCTCATGCGGCCTCTGCCTACAAGCTGTGGGTAGACGGGAGGCTGCTGGGAGGAAAAGGGACGGTCGGCGCGAGCCGCGAACAGATGATTGCGGGAAATGCCGCCGATACGTATTATTTTGTTCCGTCCGGGCCCAGAGTGGAGCTGACGATACAGGTATCCAACTTCGTCCAGCGCAAGGGCGGGCTGTGGGATGAGATCAGGCTCGGTTCCAAGGAGCAGATTGCCCGCATCAGCGAGCGGAAGGTCGTGCTGCAGACGCTGTTGTCCGGCTGCCTCTTGATCATGGGGCTGTACCATTTGATTCTGTACGTACAGCGCCGGAAGGACCGGTCGACGCTATATTTCGGCGGTTTATGCGCCGTCGTCGGCGTCCGGACGTTATTCGTCGGAGATACGGTCGCCGTTCAGTTATTTCCGGCGATTCCGTGGGAGCTTGGCGTGAAGCTGGAATATTTGGGCGCCATTTACGCGCTGCCCTTGTTCGCGGCTTATGCCGAATCGCTGTATCCGAAGGAACTTTCCCGCCGCCTGCTCGTCTGGATCGTCTGGACCGCTTGCGCGGGCAGTCTGTTCGTGCTGGCGGCGGAGGCCCGGCTGTATACGCTGTTTATGCTGCCGCTCCAACTATTTATTATGGCCGTCTTCGTTTATATTGCCTGCGTATACGCGGCGGCCCTGCGCCGCAAGCGGGAGTGGTCGGGGCTCAGTCTCGTCTCGCTGGCCGCGATTATTGCGACTGCGTTGAACGACACTTTATATTACAACCGGCTTATAAATACCGGAGATTTGTTCCCGTACGGCGTGCTGGCCGCGGTCTTCATTCAAGCGTATATTTTATCGGTGCGCTTCTCGCGTTCCCTGGTTCAGGTGGAGAAGTTATCGGGGCAGATGGCGGCGCTGACCGGAACGCTGGAGCTGAAGATCAAGAAGAGAACGGAGCAGCTGGAGAAGTCGAACCGGGAGCTGCAGAACGTATCGGAGGAGCTGATCCGGCTGGAGAAGTCGCGCCGCCGGCTCTTATCCAACATCTCCCATGAGCTCGGCACGCCGCTTACCTTGATTCAAGGCTACGTCTCTGCGATGATGGACGGCGTCGTCCCGCCGGGGGATGCCAGGACGTTGAAGCTCGTCTTGGACAAGTCGGAGATGATGGACCGGATTATCGGAGATTTGTCGGAGCTGTCGAAGCTCGAATCGGGGCAAGTCCGCTTCCGGTTTATCGAGCTCGATCCGCTGCAGCTCCTCTACGATATTTACGAGCGCTATGAGACGGACATTCGCTCCGGCGGTCTGGAATTCACGATTCGCGCTGCTCCGTGCCCGTCCGGGACGTACGTGCCCGTCATATGGGCCGATCCGGCGAGACTGGAGCAAGTCTTCGTCAATTTCCTGTTCAATGCGCGCAAGCATACGCCTGCGGGCGGCTCTATCGCCTTGGAGCTGGAGTGGGTCTGGCCTAAGCGGACGGAGGCAGCCTCATCACCTCGCGTCGTCTTCAAAGTCGCCGATACGGGAGCGGGCATACGGCCCGAGGATGCGCCGCGGGTGTTCAACCGGTATTTTCAAGCCGGGGACCGCGAGCAGGTGAACCGGACCGGGGTCGGGCTCGGGCTTGCCATCGCCAAGGAAATCGTCGGCTATCATAAAGGGAAAATCGGCGTGCACAGCGTACCCGGCAGCGGAAGCACCTTTTATTTCTCGCTGCCGCTGCGAATGAAGCAGGATAACGACGCATCGGATTCCGCAGACGGACTTTCGCTCTGAACCGGGGCGTTTATACCAAATGGACATCGTCAAGTCTTCCGTTCTGCCGCGGCAGAGAGGGGGGCTTTTTGCTGTGAAGGAGGGTCCCGTACGATGATCTCATTGTTCAATTTTGAAAAAGAAGTGTTCATTCCCCTCATTTTAGAGCCCGCCGCCTTCTCTTATACTTGTAAGCAAGAGACAAGCGACTTTGTAAACTAAAGGTGGGCTACAATGATGAATTCTTCGACAACCTCACTCTCCTCTTCGAAAACCGCCCGCAAACGGACTTCCGCCTTCTCGCTGAAAGGCCGCTGGGAATCGCCGATTGCCGGATATTTGTTCATTTCGCCGTGGCTGCTCGGATTTTTGCTGTTAACGCTGTGGCCGATGCTGCAATCGGTGTATTACTCCTTCACCAAATTTACGCTGCTCGATCCGCCCGATTGGGTGGGCCTCAGAAATTACGAGAGAATCTTCGCCGACGACGATACGTTCCGGCAGTCGCTCAAAATTACGCTTTCTTTCGTAGTGCTGTCGGTTCCGCTGAAGCTGATCAGCGCCCTGCTGGTCGCTATTGCGCTCAATAAGAAGATTAAAGGGATTTCCTTCTACAGAACGCTGATCTATTTGCCTTCGCTCATCGGAAGCAGCATCGCCGTGGCTGTCCTGTGGAAAAATATGTTCGGCATCGACGGCTTTATCAACAAGCTGCTCAGCTTTGCCGGCATTAAAGGCATCAGCTGGATCAGCAGTCCGGGCACGGCGCTCGGCACCTTGATCATTCTGGTCGCCTGGCAGTTCGGCTCTTCGATGGTCATTTTCCTGGCAGGTCTCAAGCAGATTCCTGCGGAGCTGTACGAAGCTTCTTCGGTGGACGGAGCCTCCAAAATGCGGCAGTTTGTCCGGATTACGCTGCCGATGCTGTCTCCGGTGCTGCTGTTCAATCTGGTGCTGCAGACGATCGGCTCGTTCCAGATGTTCACGCAGGCATTCATTATTACTAAGGGAGGGCCGGTCAATTCGACGTACATGTATGCGCTGTATTTGTACGATCGCGCGTTTTCGCGCTACGACATGGGCTACGCCTCCGCCTTGGCGTGGATTCTGCTGGTCATCATAGGCATCGCCACGGCCGCCATTTTTGCCTCGTCTAAATATTGGGTATTCTATGAAACGGAAGGGAATGGGAAGAAATGAATCTAACTGTGCGCCGATCGATCCGATCGCATGTGCTGCTAACCTTGTTCAGTCTGGTCATGATCTACCCTGTTCTGTGGTGGGTCGGTGCAGCGTTCAAATCGAATGATGAGATGAGCTCGCCTTCTTTGTTTCCGACGCATTGGCTGTGGAGCAATTTCACCGAAGGCTGGACGGCGATTCCGAAGTACACGTTCACCCATTTCTATATGAATACGTTCGAATTGATCGCAGGCGTGCTGATTACGTCGGTGCTCTCCTGCAGCCTGGTCGCGTTCGGATTTGCAAGGCTCGATTTTCCGCTCAAAAACTTCTGGTTCTCGATTCTGATGGTGACGCTGATGCTTCCGACTCAAGTTACCCTGGTGCCGCAGTACATTATGTTTAATGCGTGGGGATGGGTCAACACGTATTTGCCGTTTTACGTTCCCCATGCGCTGGCGGGAGGGATCGGCGGCCCGTTCTTTATCTTCCTGCTCGTCCAGTTTATCCGCGGCCTGCCCAAAGATCTCGACGAATCGGCCAAGATGGACGGCTGCAGCTGGTTCGGCATCTATTGGCGCATTATTTTGCCGCTCACCAAACCGGCGCTGGTTACGGTCATGATCTACTGCTTCCTGTGGAACTGGGACGATTTCTTCGGCCATCTGCTGTACATCAATTCCGTGGACAAGTATACGGTGGGCCTCGCGCTCAAGCTGTTCGTGGACAGCCAGTCGGCGCTGCCTTGGGGACAGCTGCTGGCGATGTCTTTGGTCTCCGTCGTACCGTCGCTCATTTTGTTCTTCATGGCTCAGAAGCATTTCGTCGACGGCATTGCGTCGGGTGCGGTGAAGGGGTAAAATGAGGCTGCCATCATAACGATTATAGCGGGAAAGCTGCTTGTTACGGCAGCTTTTTTCTGCATAAGGGCGGTTTGAGGCGCAGCGGAGGACAGAGGGGGGAGCATCGTGACGAGCCTGCTTAAGAGGGTAAGGATCGATCGATTGTTTTTCGGCAGCTTCGCGGTATTTATTGCCGCCCTGCTGCTTATTTTCACCTGGATCAGCTACAGCATCACTTCCCGGGAGCTCGCCGATAATACGTCTTATTACCAGCAGGATTTGCTGGGGGAGCTGAACAAGCAGCTCGACATTCAGCGCCAGTCGATCGAGCAGATGTCGCTTGCGGCGGCGCGCAATATCGATACCGTCGGCTATAACCCGCTGGAGAAGGATTCCTTCGAGCGGCTCCGGCGCAAGAAGGACCTGCTGAATATGCTGGCCAATATCACCTACAGCACGACGATGGTTCAATCGATTTATTTGTATATGGAAAATCCCGAGCTTACCGATTCGCAGGCGCCCGTGAAGTTTCTCGATATTCGCGATGTGCAGTCGCAGAGCTGGTATCCGGATGTCAAGAGCAACGATTTTGCCTGGATAGGCGATCATATGCTGGATACGAACACGGGGCCGCAGCATTTTATCGGGTTCGCGCGAAAAGTATATAATAACTCGGGCAAATATTACGGATTGCTCGTGCTTAATGTGAAGGCTTCGGCGATAGAGCAGCTGGTCCGCGGCGAGACGGAGCAGAGAAACCGAATATTGCTCGACGCCGGCGGCAAGACGATCTCGGCGATCGGCGGCCTGACGCTGGGCGACTCGGAGCTGAGCCGGATTCGCGCCTCGGAGAAGAAATCCGGCAGCTTCCGCTTGCCGGCGGCACCGGCCGGGGGCGACGCGCTGCTCGTCTGGAGCAAATCGCATTCGGACTGGATTCTGGCCGAAGCGACGCCGTGGAGCAGCATCGTTCACGGCAGCGTGCGTCTCGCTTATGCGCTCGTCGCCGCAGGCTTATCCGCCATTTTCATCGCTTCGTTCTTCACGCTGTTTCTGTCCAGGCAATTTACGAAGCCGATCCGGCAGCTGCTGGCGATTATGAACCGGGTTCCGGGAAGCGCCTCCGCCTCGCACCTGCCGTCGGATTACACGAATGAATTCGGCAGCTTGTTTAACGGGTACCGCCGGCAAATGGAGCGGATCGAGGAGCTGCTGCAATCGCTCAAAGCGCAGCATAAGCGCCAGCGCGAAGCCGAGATTTTGGCGCTGCAGGCGATGATCAACCCGCATTTTCTATACAATACGCTTGACCAGCTGAACTGGCTCGCCATTGAGGCCGGGCAGGAGAAGATCAGCCGGATTTTATCGCTGATGGGCAAAATGTTCCGCATCGGCCTGTCCAACGGGGAGACGATGATTCCGATCCGGGACGAGCTCGTTCATGTGGAATCGTACTTGCAAATTCAAAGTATACGTTGGGGCGATGGCTTAACTTACTCGATTGAAGCGGACGAGGCGCTGAAGGAGCTGTATATCCCGCGGCTGACGCTTCAGCCGTTCGTCGAGAACGCCATTATTCACGGCTTTCACGGGCGCCGGACGGGCGAAATACGGATTGAAGCGGAACGGGAAGGGAACGCTCCGCGTATCGAATTCCGAATTTACGATAACGGCGTAGGGCTGCGGGCCGATTGGAGCGAGAAGAAGAAGCGGAGGACGGGCGGCTACGGCATCCGCAACGTCAAGGAGCGTATCGCCGCTTATTTGGGAGCGCCGTACGGCGTGCAGCTGCACAATCTCGACGGGCAGGGAACGCTGGTAAGGATCGTTCTGCCTGTCATTCATAATCTAGAAGAGGCGGAGGAGGAGAGCCATGTGGCGGATTCTCATCATTGACGACGATTTTCAAGTGCTGGACGGCATGCGCAAGTCGATCCCGTGGGAGCAGCTCGAGGCCGAGTGGGTCGGGGAAGCGATGGACGGCGAGGAAGGGCT
This sequence comes from Paenibacillus doosanensis, assembly GCF_025060755.1. Lineage (GTDB taxonomy): Bacteria > Bacillota > Bacilli > Paenibacillales > NBRC-103111 > Paenibacillus_S > Paenibacillus_S doosanensis. The sequence continues at coordinate 580,135 of NZ_JANYUY010000001.1, read as the reverse complement.
TGCCGTCATCCGGGAGACGAATCCGGATATCGTCATTACCGATATTTATATGCCGGTGATGAACGGGCTGGAGATGATCGAGCAGCTGCGAAACGAGCGGTTTCCGGGAGAAATCGTCATCTTGAGCGGCTACTCGGATTTCCAGTATGCGAGACAGGCGCTTAGGCTTCAGGTCAGCGATTATTTGTCCAAGCCGGTCACGATGGAGGAACTGCGCGCGGTGCTGGAGCGCGTCATTCAAGAGCTGGAAGCCAGAGAGCTTAAGGAGCTGGAGCAGGAAGAGATTAGGCGGAGGCTGAGAATGTACGAGCCGTTCGTGCAGAAGGAATGGCTGAAAGCGGTCGTTACCGGCACGTTCGACCGTTCGGTAGCGGACGAAAGCTTGAAGCTGTCGGAGAAAGAATATTGGAGCGAGAGATATCATCTCGTGATGGGAATGGAGCTGGCGAGCACGATGCGCATTTCCAACTTGACCTTGACGGATTGGAACTTGTTCCGGTTTGCGCTTGCCAATATCGTCAGGGAGCTGCTGGCCGATCATTGGCCGGAGGCGGAATTCGTCGAGCTGCACAGCCATCATGCGGCGGTCATTTTTCATCTGAAGCGGGACATGAGCGGGGAAGAAGCGTTGCGGGACATACGCCGCGCGGCGGAGCGGATGGCCGACTGCGTCCGAACCTATTTGAAGCTGGAAATACGGACCGGGTTCGGCGGGATTACGGATCATTGGAAGGAAATATCCAATTCTACGGAGGAGGCGTTTCTCGATCTGCTGCAGCAGACGCTGGTGACCGATCCCGCGCAATCCGGCGTTCTGCCTGCGGACAGCAAGATCGCGATCCGCCCGATCAAATTTTGCCAGGAGCTGGCCGAAGCGATCGTCTATTCCAAAGAGGAGACCACGGATGCGATCGTGGAATCGTATGTCCGGCAGCTGGGAGAGACTGCATCCGTATCGCCCGCTTACGTGCAGTATTTATGCCTGGAGATTTGGACGATACTCGCCTATTCTCTGTACAGTACGGGTATTGTGCTGGATGAATTGTTCCCTGAACAGACGGTTTCGCAGGAAGTGAGCCGGATCGCGACGGCGGGGGAGCTGGGGCGGTGGCTCAAGGAGAAAATTCGCGTCATCTCCACAAGCCGGGGCTGGAGCGAAAATTCGCGGCATAAGGATACGGTGGAATTTATGATTCAATATGCGCACAGCCGCTACCCCGAAGAAATCAATCTGGAGGATGTATCCAAGCAGCTCTACTTATCGCGCAACTATTTGAACCAAATATTCAAAAAGGCGATGGGCGAAACCTTCACCAACTACGTCATCCGCGTCCGGATGGAGAAAGCCAAGGCGCTGCTGCTTGAAGGACGGCATATGATCTATGAAATCGCCGAGATGGTAGGGTACAAGAACGTCCCTTATTTCAGCTCCCTTTTCAAAAAATATTACGGTATGAACCCGAGCGAGCTCGGCAAAAAATAGGTTGTGATCAATAGTGACAGAAATGTGTTCATTACTCTTATTTTTCTTGCTTCCTGACGTCATTATAATGAAACTTGTTAGAATAACCTGCTGATACAGGAAGGGGATATGGGAAAGATGAGAAAGCAGATGCGAACATGGGGGTTGCTTTCCTTAACGGCTTTGGTGGCCGCGAGTCTGGCCGGCTGCGGTTCGAATACGAACGGCCAGCAGAGCGCAGCCGACGCGGGGGCTTCCGCGGGAAGCGGGGATAAGCCGGTCAAGCTCAGAATCGTTTGGTGGGGCTCGCAAGCAAGACATGATGCGACATTAAAAGCGCTGGACGCGTATACGAAAAAGCATCCGAACGTTACCTTCGAGCCGGAATTTTCCGGATTTGACGGATATGCCGATAAGCTGGCTACCCAGGCTGCCGCCAAAAACGCGCCGGACATTATTCAGATGGACCCGGCCTGGCTGTCGGAATACGCGGGCCGAAACCAGCTGGCCGATTTGTCGCAAGGCATTCATACCGAGGATGTCGACAAGTCGCTCGTCGATTCGGGCAAATATAAAGATAAATTGTATGCGATTCCACTCGGCAACAACGCCACGGGAATGGTTTTCAACAAAAACGCCGTGGACAAGCTCGGCATTACGCCTCCGGCCAACGGCTGGACCTGGGATCAATATTTCCAGTTCGGCAAAGACGCGAAGGCGAAGCTCGATAAAGATAAATATGTGCTGATGGATTACACCGCCGATTATACGATGTATACCGCTTACCAGATCAGCCAAGGAAAAGGCTACCCGATCACGGTGGACGGCAAGTTCAACATCGACAAAGCGACTTGGCTGGCTTATGTGAACAAGTATACGGAGCTTAGAAAAGACGGCGTCGTTCCGCCTCCCGACGTGGCCAGCACCGATAAAGAATCCGACGCCAAGCTCGATCTGATGAACAACGACACCGTGCTGATGAAGCGCAGCTTCGCCGCCTTGTTCCCGGGCTATGAAGGCGTCAAGCCGGGAGCGTATACGCTGGTGACGCAGCCAAAAGGGGCGCAGTCCAGCGGCTGGCTCAAGCCGTCGATGTTCTGGTCGATCAGCGCCGACTCCAAATATGTCGAGGAATCGAAGAAATTCATCGACTGGTTCATTAACGACACCGAAGCGGCCGACATTCTCGGAACGACCCGCGGCGTGCCCGTATCGAAGAAAGTGCTCGATTATTTGACGCCGAAGCTGACGGCTTCCGACAAGCTGCAGATCGAGCTGATCAAGAACGTCTCCCCGGACGCGCAGCCGTTCAACCCGGGAGCCAAAGGCTGGAGCAACTATACGGCCAAAGATTTCAAGGACATCGGGGAAAAGGTGATGTTCGGCAAGATGGCGCCGGAAGCGGCTTACGACGAGCTGGTGAAGAAGGCGAAGGATTATCAGTAAGGAATAGATTTATGGCTTGCGGCCTCCGCTCACATTGCGATGAGCGGGGGCTATTTTTGTTGTTGTTTTTTGAGGTATGGAGTGGCTTGGAAGGAGGAGCGGGATTTGTAGTTTGTTGATGGATAAGTTAAACCTTAGTGTTGATTTCCGTGCACTATCGGTATAAGGTCATGGAGATGTCGTTCAAAATTGCCGCGGCGGTTGGGTAATGTGAAAAATGCCTATCAGTATGGTGAGTAAGGAAATATTGAAGTTGCCAAGAGTAAGTGAGATTCGGAGTACATACTCTTTGCGGGCATGGTATTAAGATCCAAGTGTAGGGCGGTTTATTAATAAGGATAGCTATGAGGGGCAAGTGGATAATCCGTTATCTTTGAACCTTTACACCTATGTTCAGAATAATCCGGTGTTGTGTTTTTTACGAGGAAGCTATTAAACCACAATCTTAAAGTTAGAAGGGGGCTGTATCTATTTTGGTACCGCTCTCCTTTTTTGCTTTTTTATTTCTAAAGGTCATAGTTCTCACAGCTTTCGGCGAATATTTGATATGGTTTAATTTAAGGTTTAGGCAAATTAGACACTGAAAATGTAGTATAATTTTGGATATAATTCTAAATTATTTGGGAGGGATATAAATGTCGGAAAAACAAGAAAAGATTCAACTGGAACCAGATACAAAAACAATAGACGAAATTATTGGTAACTATGTCGAGTTGGAAAAATCCACGGTGAGCCAACTTCTCTTTAAATTTAAGAAGCACGGCAGTACCATCGGCGGCTTTAGGGAAGATATTTGGAGAGAGTTATTCGTCCATATGGTGCCCAAGAAATTCGTGGTGGAGCAATCCGTTTTTATTATGGATTCAAAAGGACACGTTTCTCCAGAGGTAGACTTAGTGATTTTGGATGAAATCTATACTCCGTATATTTTTCGTAAAGGACGATTAAAATTCATTCCTATTGAAGCGGTAGCAGTTGCAGTGGAATGCAAGAGCTTATCTGCTTCTTATGATTCCTTGAAGACTTGGGCAGATACAATTAAAGGACTGCAAGCTTCCCGGGAATCAGTTGCTAGAATGCACAGCTATATCGCTACAGGGGATATGGGGGGGAAACCCCAAACACAAACTGCGACACGCCCAATCTTGATTTATTGTTGCTTGGGTAATGAGCATAACAAAAACATAGGATTATTTGATTTTGCATTGCAAGCAGATTCGGAGCATAACAAGATCAATATTCATCGTAAGCAGGGAATCAATACTTTAGGCGAGTGGTATCGCGCCCTAAATCATAATGACGCAGAGGTTCCTGGAAATTTAATCTACGATGCCTCCAACATAAAGGGTTCCATAGACAGCTACAAAGTGACGAGTAGCATTAATGGTAAAAAAACAGAGGTCTCGTTGTTGTCTTTCAACTTTCAGCTAAATCAGTTACTTATGCTCGTCAACAACCCTATGCTGTTCCCGCACATGGCTTATGTTGACATGTTTAACAAAAAGGACATATAGCATATGAACAAGGAGGTCTCTTGTGGAAAAGCGAGTTATTGATTGCGAGATTATTACACCTATGTTTAGTTCTGGAAGTATGAGTACAGAAGCTGAATTTCGTGTATCTGAATTAAAGGCACTTATGCGCTATACATATAGAATTGCAAGTAATATTGTTCAAACAAAACATTTATATCAAACAGAGAATCAGTTGTTCGGAGATGCAGAGCATCATGCCTCTCCCATTCGAATACAAGTAGTTGAAAAAAATCTGCCCAAGAGGAGAGAACCGCTGTTATTACATAAGCCTGCACGGCCAGTTGAATGTTTACTAGATGGTGGGGCATTTGAGATTGTGCTGCGTAAGTTTTTAGATAAGGGAGAAAACTTGGACTTTTATCAAAATTTGCTTATACTCTCTCTCATTCTTGGAGGATTGGGTAAACGCAGCCGTAGAGGAAGGGGCTGCATTGCATTCGCTCATGCATATGAACATGCGCTTTATTTAACGAGGGAAACACTGTTGCCTTGGGTTACTGAACAACTGAACGTATTAAATGGCCAGTTAGCAAATTCAGAGAATGCAACCTACATGTTGAATGATGGCGAAATAAGTATTCATCCCAAATTAAAAACGATTTGGGATCAGCACAAGCGTCCTGTTATTGAAAGAGTTTGCTTGGGCAAGCCCGTTTCAAATGTAAGATCCTATTTAAAAAAAGTGGATCAGGCATCGCACGATATAAAAAAGTACTATAAACCTGTGAACAGAAACTTTTTTGCAACAGGATATATCGGAGGTGGTAGATTCGCCTCCTCCCTTCTCATCAGTGTTACACGAACGAGTAATGGACAGCTGATACCAGTGTACACATTTGTCAAAGCCATTATAGATCCTAAAAAGCAGGAGCAGGTATTGGATATTAACTATGAGGAGCGTAATAAGATGATCTCCTTAATTGAGAAGGGTAGAATATGAATACCACCTTGTTTTTGTTCACTATTGGTCCCGTAAAATCTTTTATTGAGCATTCAAGAAAGGCGAGGGATCTGTATGCTGGCAGCTATCTGCTCTCATATTTAATGAGAGCGGCGGTTGAAGAGCTGCATAGGCATAAGCCAAAACTGGAGATTATATTTCCCCTTGCCAATCAGAGCAATGTTCCTAACCGTTTAATTGCCAAAGTGAATGGTTACAGCCAAAGGGAAAAGGAGCAACTGGGGCAAGAGCTTAGTCAATTTGTACAAAAACGATTTATTGAATTATGTGAGCAAATATTTGATAAGAGTAAGGTAATCCCGAATCAAATAGCTACGCGGCAAATAGAAAGGTTTCTTGAGTTGTATTGGGTGTTTGAACCGGAGCCCGACTATTCTCTTGCGTACAACAAGATAAATGCGAACTTAAACAATATTAAGAGGCTTCGCAGCTTCGAACAGACTTTTGAATCTAGTGGGCGTAAGTGCAATATTTATCCTGAGTATAATGCGATTTTTGTCAAGCAAAAGGATGGAAAGCTTCCAAGCTTTGTTGATGAACAAAATGTCATTGACGTTACTCAATTAGAGACATGCAGATATTCAATGAAGCCTGGTGAAGGCTTATCAGCAATTGCTTTTATCAAACGTATGCTGCATCTTCTCGAAGCAGATCAACTGCTTCCAGAGTATAGTTTAAATATTAGCTCTGTTGCCTACATGCTTTTGAAGAATAGTTGGCGTAAAGAAAAGTATAAGGAATTGGAATTGCTAAAGGATGAAGCATCCGAGGCTCTCTTTGATTTGCAAAATGGACAGAAGCTGTCTATAGATGAATATAGTTCTGACAATATAGAGATTGCCAAGAAAATGTACCAGGAGCTTAATTCTGATGCGTTCAGAGTAAGTCCCTATTATGCTCTTTTAAAATTTGATGGAGATGGGATGGGGCAACTGTATCGTGATTATCCTACTCGGCAGACCCAGGAACAGCTAAGCCAAAACACCAGTCATTTCTCCAATCGAGTAAGAGCAATTATATCTGAGCAGGGTGGCATTTGCATTTATGCAGGAGGAGAAGATTTTCTAGGTTTTCTACCTGTTAGCAAGCTTTTTATTACGTTGTATCAGCTCAGACAGGAGTTTATAGCCCAAGTAAAATCGCCAGTTGAGCACGGAAAGTCATTGACCTTTTCGGCTGGCATTGTAATTGCTCATTTAATGCAGCCGCTTGGTGCTATGCTGGCAAGAACGAGCGAGATGGAAAGACAGGCTAAAGAATTGTATGAGGAAAAAAATGCATTTGCTATTGGGTTGGTTAAGCGGAGCGGCGATCAACTTCTTGTTAAGAGCAGCTTTGGGAAAAATGGAGAGATTCTACTTCTTATCGACAAGATTGCTACTGCGTTAAGTCAAAAAGAATACTCCAAATCGTTTATTTATAATTTAAGTAAAACTTTAGAAAAACTAGGGGGAATCAATAGCTCTGATCAGCAGTCGCTAGTTCGGGTTTTAATTGAGCAAGCACTTCAAAAAAGCACATCGTTCATTAGCAATCAAGAGTTTGCGAGTCAGTCTAACATGCTATACGAACTATTTTTGCATTTTGACAGTGATATGGCTAGGTTTAAGTCCTTTTTGCAGTTTTTGGAATTTGTTTCCAGGGGAGCGTGCAGTGATGCTTTACGCCATTGATGCAGTAGATACTCTTTTTTTCAGGAATGCATCTCCATTTGATGCTGAATTAAGCCAGAGTGCTTCCAGCATGTTTCCTCCTTTACCCTCGGTCTATGCAGGGGCATTGTGTTACGCGGCTGGATTAGGTGATGCAAACAGCGCTGTTATTAGCAGAAGGTTGAAGATTGGCTTCAGCGGACTAATGATAAATGGGCGGATCATGCTGCCTAGACCACTAGATACAGTCGTGCTGTCATCTTACAAGTTTGAGGTAATGCCACTTGTACCGGCTCCAATAGGAAGCTATCAGCTTCCGTTTGTTCTATCTGGAGATAGGATAACGGGTAAAGAAACGGAGCTTAAAGGTGGAGGTTACTTGGATGAAGTGGCCATTACCCAGTATTTAAAAGGCGAACTTCCAGATGAATCCTGCTTGCAGCTAGCCGATTTAATAAATAAAGAACGACATGTTGGTATTCAGATTAACCCCGATTCAGGGGCAACTCAAGCTGGAATGTGGTATTCCATAGAAAAGGTGCGCCCCGTTAGCCAGAACGGTGGCAGGTGCAGCTTGGTTGTTGAAGCAGAGGGAATAGATATTCGTATACCGGGTGTCATTAAACTTGGTGGAGAATCAAGGGCTGCAAGCATACAGAGATTAGGAGATAAATATAATTTTGAGCCTGTATCCTCAAATAAAAAGTACTTTAAGCTCTATTTGGCTACACCTGCTATTTTCAAGCATGGCTGGATTCCATGGTGGCTTGACCCCGTTTCCAAGGAAGGTGTCTTTGCCTATAAAAAGCGTCGTATTCGAGTTCGACTTATAAGCGCAGCTATAGGCCGATATGTTGCCGCTGGAGGATTTTCATTTGAAAAGCAAAAACCGAAGGAAATGCGCTACGCAGTTCCGGCAGGAAGCGTCTATTTCTTTGAGATCATTGAAGGCGAGTTTCAGGATGCAATCAAGCTTTTCAATCAGAAATGTATCAGTGATTATCGTGAAGGATACGGATTCATCTATCAAAATTGGGATAGGATGAGGTATTGTGACAGAGGTTTTGGATACAGTCTCATAGGGGATATCGGAACAAACCAGGGAGGTATTGTAAATGTATAAACAATCAATGGCCTTATTTTTTCATGTGTTGACATCGATGCATGCTGGAGGAGATAGCCAATTGGGTGTAATAGATTTGCCGATTCAACGAGAAGGGCATACGCGCTTTCCAAAGGTAGAAGCTTCTAGCCTTAAGGGGAGCTTGCGTCGAGCAGTTGAGCAACAGGCTGCTAAATCAGAAGTAGCAAGATTTTTTGGTCCAACAGATCAGGGAGAGCTTTATGCCTCTGCGTTATCATTTTCCGATGCGCGTCTACTGTTTTTTCCAGTACGTTCGGTAAAGGGCGTGTTTGCTTGGGTCACCTGTCCCTTTGTACTCCAAAGATTTATAGATGATATGAAACTGGTTAATATACATGATTTTATTTTGCCAAAAATTGACGGAGCCCCGTTAGTAGCAAAATCGTCAAAAATAGTTGATGACGACAAGGTAATGCTTGAAGAATACGTTTTTACGGTTAATGAGGAGAAAGACGGGGGATTCACAATATTTTTAAATCAGCTTCTGCAAAAGTTGCCTGCCAGCGAGTTGATATATCAGTACTTAATAAGTCATGCTATTATCGTATCCGATGATGATTTTGCCGATTTTGTACAATTGTCAACCGAGGTAGTAACTCGTATTCGTATTGATGATGAAACTGGAACAGTGGATGGAACAGGCTTGTTCAATGAAGAATATTTGCCGTCAGAGAGTATTTTGTACAGTTTGGTTTTCGTGTCGGATGAACACGCGCCAAGTTCGCTACAGAGGGAAGCAGGGAAAGCAGATAATATTGTTAAAATAATTAAATCTTGGATACCTGAAACGTTTCAAATCGGAGCTAATTTGACCTTGGGCAAAGGATTTGTCTCTGTTAAGATGATTTCGGGAGGTGACACGCATGCAAAAGCAGATTGAGAATGGCAGGGCAGCATATGCCTATGAGCAGGTGAAGCAGTTTTGCGAAAAAAATAAAGACAGAACAAAAAAAGAGTATCGGTCGCTAGTACGTTCACTTCCTTCCATGATTCAAACCAATGGTTATGCTGCGGTAATTGCCTTTCTATATTCTAAGAGATTAAAGAATGAGCCACATCGACAAGTTTATCAAACTATTTTCAATTGGCTTAAGCAACAAGAGGTATTAAACAACAGTGATAAGGAACTTATAGAAGCGGTTACTAAGCAAACACGTGATGGTTATAAACGAATGACATGGGAGTCAATGAGTCTACTGGACTGGATAAAGCGATTTGCAGAGGGGATGATTGAAGTTGAATCGAACGAACAGCAAAAAGCCGAGTAATCCAAAGATTAGTTTTTTACCCAGAGATGCTGTAGAATTCCTTCGGAAAAATGAAAAATGTGAAAATAATTACTTGTTATTTAGTCGATTTGGGCGGTATCAAGTGAATGAAAAGAATAATAAAAAAGAAGTGATGGTGGAACCCTTATCAGATCCGCTTTCCCATAATAAATTTAGCACTAGCCTTATAACTGAAATTTTACAGTCATTAGGCCAGCGTCAAGAATGGATTGTAAGTCAATTCCCAGACTATTTGAAGCTTCAATATAAGGTGAATGGGAGGCTTCTTTTAGGAATTGGCGGCGGTACACCATATACAACTACAAATCCAATGAAGCTTCACCCTCTATATGGAATTCCTTATATTCCAGGCAGCTCATTAAAGGGAAGCATCCGAAATTGCTGGCTGCATGAGCATTTGACCGGGCATTCACTTCCACTTGGGAGCAAGAACTTGAAGGACTATTTCGATATATGTTTTGGGACGGGTACTGATGAAGAACAGACTACTTCAGGGAAGCTAATCTTTTTGGATGCCTATCCTGTTGAGGAATACAAGATTGTAAGGGATGTGCTGACCCCGCACTATAAAACCTACTATAATCAAAAAGGGGCAAGTCCTCCACGAGATGATGATTTCCCTAATATTATCTCACTTCCAGCCATTGAAGATACTGTCTTTACAATTTACATTGGAATAAATTTCAAAACAAGCGAACTGGATGGAGATTTACGTGATCAGATAATCCAAACAATACTCAGTACGTTCAGTGAGTACGGTATCGGGGCTAAAACAGCTGTTGGCTATGGACTAGGAAAAGTAACGTTGTGTAGCAGCTGATTTAGTTTACCTATGTATAGACTGACTTCTTCTCAGATAGATTAGCTGAATCCAGTGAAACGAAAGTGCATATTTGCCCTACTGCGGTATTGGGATTTAGGAGCACTGCCCTAACGAGTTCGAGCCGATCAAGAGATTTTGAGCAAGCTCGATGCTTGCACCGAAAAGCTCCAAACGACCCGTTCCGATGTCATTCGCAAAGGGATTGAAAAGGTGTATGACGAGCTCCAAAAGTAAAGAAGGAAGCAGCGTTAGTCCCGAGAAGAACACCGCTACTTCCTATCCCGCAACCTCTTGGATAAGCAGACTGCATAAATATCCTACCATGTGCAGGAATCTCATTCAAGCGATGCGATGATAATTGATGGGAGGATGAACATTGAAAACCATTTTGGAAGCCCTGTACCGAGGACAAATTAACCCCGATGAGGTGATTGTCCCATCTCAGCCAGAATATCGTTCCGTAAGTCGTCAGGTGGCAGCGCAGACGGAGCAATGGCGTGAAAGATTAGGTGAGGAAGTATTTCGTGAGTTAGAGGAATATTTCGACCTATGCGATAGCGTAGATAGTATGCATGTAGAAGCTGCTTTTCTACATGGATTCAGGCTTGGAGCGAACCTGCTTATTGAGGTACTGAGCAATCGGGAGGAGTTGGTTCCGTATGCAGCTTCGAGCAAGCCATTATGATTGAATATGGGAAGCGAATGTAGCAGTAGCCTTTAGTACGTCTAACTTCAAGTTGGGTGACTGATGAAGGCAAAATTTGCCCCCTTTCTATTTGGGCTGGTAAATGTTCAGAGCACCACGCGACAACTTTCTCGTGTTGCAGCAAGCACTGAATCTAGTCTCTCAAATTCGCATGTCAGGGGTACGCCCCTGATACCCCTATCTTTTTCACACTTTGAGTAAATGATAGTAATGACTATTAATGTAGCAGCTAAACTTAAGGCAATTATGGTATAATTAGGAGATATTAACTGTGTTTTAGGGAGTTGTGGATGTGATAAAGCCAAATGTTTTTATTGGATCTTCACGAGAAGCGATGGACTTAGCAAATGCAATTCATTCACAAATCAATTACCATGCTCAGGTGACTCCGTGGTATAGTGGTGCTTTTCAAGGCAATGAATATACGATGGAGTCCCTGGAAAAGCAATTGGACAATAATGATTTTGGGGTTTTCGTTTTTGCTCCAGATGATGTCGCATTTCATCGAGGCAAGTATGTTTTCATTACCCGAGACAATACGATATTTGAAATGGGATTATTTTGGGGAAGACTGCGACGGCAACGTGTGTTTGCAATTGTCCCTCATGAAGTAAAAGAACGAGATGATCTCATAAACCAAGAGAAGGTTAGTGATTTTCATATTCTGACTGATCTTCAAGGTTTGACGCTACTTAAATATGAGGTGCGTACTGATGAGAATTACGAGTCTGCTGTTTCAGTGGCTTGCCAATTCCTGATAAAGAGAATTCAGGTTGAAGGTTATTATTTAGATCCTCGCGTTGAATTAAAGAAAATGGAAGAGGAAAATGAACGTAAACGACGGATTTTACATTTCTTTTGGATATACAACAAAAATGCTACAATCCCTGATGAAAAAGAGCGTTATAATTCCTTGAGTGAGGCAATCAGAACGTCTATTATTCCACCAACGGAATGCATTGTTACAGGTGCGGCATTTTGGAAAATACAAGGAAACGATGGAATTGGACAAGTTGGAGGCAACGTTGGAAGAGGACGTTTTTTTGCTTTTAGTGAAAACCAAGAACGAACAGAGTCAGGGCAGCAACCTATATATGTTTTAGATGCATATTTGAATTCAAAATGGTCTTTTTTTAATCGGATTGAAGTTGAACAGGTATATATTTTATGCTATCCTTTAGGCAAAGAGCATGTTCTATCCATTCATTTTTCAGGCAGGCATACACTGGATGATGCTCAGTTGAGTGCTATCGTTACGAATAATAATGAGCTTTTACGAACAATTAATCTTCTAGTAGGAGGGGATTCTGTATGAAGCATAGCAGACGTAATCGTCGACATGGAGTCGCTCCGGGTTATAAAATGACAAAGTTGCTACCTCAATCAATAATTATTGACACCAAGGGCAAAGATCGTGTTGATCGAGCATCAAAAGTGTTACTGGCTATTAAACACGGCGGAGTCGGCGTTGTCTACGTTGGTCCTTCAGTTGAAGGTGGAGACAAAGAATACGTAAAAGTTCTTACTGGGGACGTTGATTCAAGAAAGCCGTCTTTTGTTTAAATTAAAAATTTATGAACATTTGCTGAAGGCTCCCATCATATGTGGGGGCTTTTTATGTGTTAGAACGCCACCCGATTACATTTTATGCATTAAAGGATAATTAAAGCAATAAAATCAAGAAATGGATAAATGATGATCGAATTGCCCAATGAATTTTAAAAAAATATAGGATATGCTTTATGTTATGTGGTGATGCCGGAGTGCATTTATCGTTTATCGCAACATTTGAAACCGCTTACCAAAAGTTTTCATTTAGGTAATGAAATCATTAGGAGGGGAAAAAGATGAAGTGGATGAGAACGGTATCTTCCGTTATACTGGTCGCGGCGCTTGCCGGTTGCAGCCAAGGAACGGACACAAAGGACAGCACGGAGAATGTTCCAACGAAAAATGAAATAACCAGCGAACCGATAACGCTTACTCTGTACCAGCACGCGGCGATCAGCAATGAGGAAATCGACAAATTTATCGTTCAGCCTGTGCAAAAAAAGTATCCGAATATTTCGTTTAATATTGTACGTAAAGGGACAGGCACCAATCCGGAGGATTTGGTGGCTGCGGGCATCGTTCCGGATCTGATCTATACGACGGACGCTAATACTCCGCTTTGGCGAGAGCTAGATGTGCCTGAGGATCTGAGCGTGCTGATTAAGAGCAACAACTTCGATTTGAGCCGTTTTGACTCTAATGCGATCGACGCGGTTAAAGTTTACAGCGGTGGAAAAGGCGCCATATACGCGCTGCCGGTTGCGCAGAACATCGCAGCTCTTCTCTATAATAAAGATATTTTCGATAAATTCGCTGTCCCGTATCCGAAGGACGGAATGACCTGGGACGAGATCATCCAGTTAGCCCGCAAGGTCACCAAAACGGAAAACGGGGTCCGATATATTGGGCTCAGTCCCGATACGGTTTCCCGCTTAGGTTACGGACTTTCCTTACCGTACGTTGATCCGGCTACGAACAAAGCGGCAATTAATAACGATAATTGGAAAAAAGTGCTCACTACGATGAAAGAGATGATCGACATCCCCGGATTTCTCGGAGAGGATAAGAAGATCACCTACGGCAGCAGTGATTTCTTTAAGAACGGGAATATCGCCATGCTGACCGCCTGGGTTCCCGATATGATAGCGAGCACGGACCCGAGTATCGCGGATAAAATTCCATGGGATTTCGTCTCTCTTCCCAACTATCCGGAAGCCATCGGCACAGGCCGCATCATTACCCCGCATACGATCATGCTGAATAAGCAAAGCAAATATAAGAATGAAGCTTTTCAAGTGATGTCGATCTTTACTTCCGATGAAGTGCAAGCGGAGCTGAGCAAAAGCGGAAAAATTTCCGCTTTAGCCAAAACGGATTTTCAAACACAGTATGGCGCAAATGTGCCTTATCTTCAAGGAAAAAACATCAGCGGAATATTTAAGTCAAAAACACGCCCGATAAACGATCCCCTCACGGAATATGACGCTTTAGTTCGTTCGGCGCTCGATGCTGCGGCCAAAGAATTGGCAGCGGGGAAAGATGTTAATACGGCCTTGCGGGAAGCCGAGGAGAAGGCGAATAAAGCGATTGAGGAAAAAGCGAAATAAATCTCCTACGAAAAAGTCCATGTCTGTCATGGGCTTTTTTGGGTCTGTAAATAATTGTATAAGAACCCACCCAGTTCACGGCCCCTGGTTCGCGTATACGGAACGGGGGCCGTTTAGCGCGGTATGCCGTAGACATCGCCTTTTCATTTCATAAGCCCTGCTTATATCCCAAACCGCTCCATCTGCTCCCAGAGCCGTTCTTGATACAAGATCTCCTTCTGCTTCGCGCCGATCAGGTCATAGTGAGGAAACTCGGCCCGGTAATGGATGTAATCCGGGTTCAAGCCGCGCTCGGCGCACCAGCTCCGCAGCCGCTCCAGATCGGAGCAGCCGACTTTGGTCACCGTCTTGATCCCCGGAAACCGCGGCTCGTACCAGTAATGCGTCAAATATGCGATTTCTCCCCGCGCGACCTTCTCCTTCCAAGCGTTAAGCTCGCGCCTTGCTATTCCGAAAGCCATCGTGAATCCCCCTTGCCGTTTGCGTATAAAATAATCTGCCGCGGAGTGCGGCCTTCCGTTCTTTTTTCACCGGGGAAGAACCCTCTATCGACCGCAGAACATGATGACGAAATCACCGCATTTCTAAAGGCGTGCAGAGGCTTTCTCGAAACCGGGGCCGGAATAACGCCGGTAGACTTCGATCGCGAAGGCGAGCCAACAGCCGCTGGCCATAAAGCCAGCCGCTACGTCGCTCGGATAATGCACGCCCAAATAAATGCGGCTGATGCCGACCATGACGATCATGAACGCGCCGCAGAGCAGAAGCAGAATCCGTACCGGCAATGAAGGCACATGCCTCCAGACGAGGAAGAGGAATACGCCGTACAAGCTGAACGCCGCCATCGAGTGGCCGCTGGGAAAGCTGTATCCCGCCGCCTCCGCCAGCCGGTATAATGCCGGACGCTCCCTGTGAAATAGAAGCTTCAGCAGCTCGTTAAGCAGCCAGGAACCGCCGGGTATGGCAAAGAAGAAGAGCAGCTCGCGGCGCAGACCGCAGCATATATATAGAACGACGGCAAGCAGACAGGCCAATAGCCCCGCGGGCAGACCCGCCCCGATAAAAGTAAATGATTGCATAATGCGGGTTAACGGCGCTGATTCCATCCCTTGAATGGCAGAGATGAGTGCGGAATCGAAGCCGTCCGTATGGCTCGTACCGACGAGCGCAGCGATGATGCCGAATCCCGCCGCGCAGAACAGAGCGGTAAGAAGAAGCGATGGGAATGGGCGATAGGACGGTTTCAAAAGGTTTTGAGCCTCCTTGTTGATGGATGTGCGATAAACGGCTTATCTCCATTATGCATGAAGAAGAGCGGATTCGCCAAATTCATAAAATAAATGATTGAAAAAATCAAAAAAATGATTTAATATTTCATTATAAACGACATGGATGGAGTGATCGTTCCACCCGGTCTTCGCGGTCCAGTACCGCGTCGAAGCGCAAGAAAAGGCGAAGGAGAAGGCATGAAGCGGGCGGCAATAGATCGCACAGGCTGCAGCTTCGCGTCTCATCAATTGAAGGTATCGTTCAAAACTATGAGCGAAAACTTCGTTAAGCCTGCGGGAGACCGAATGGAAATGCGTCGGTATATCGTTGCCCAAAATGTCGGCAGACCTTTCCCCCGTCGCGATCGTTTTCAACCCGGCTTGCCGGGACATGCTTTGCTGCAAGGATGACTCGTTTCTTAAGATTATTCATCATTTGGAGGTAATCATATGCCATTAGTATCGTCCACCCCATTACTGCAAGCGGCCAGAGCGAACGGCTACGCTGTAGGAGCTTTTAACGTACACACGCTGGAAATGCTGCAAGCCGTTGTCGAAGCGGCGGAAGAAACCAACTCGCCTTTGATTTTGCAATCGACGGTAGGGACCGTCAAGCATTTGGGAGCGGACTATATCGCCGCCGCCGCAAGAACGGCCGCCGACCGCTCCAGCGTTCCGATCGCGCTGCATCTCGATCACTGCACTGAGTTCGACGTGCTCGTACAATGCATTCGCGCAGGCTACACCTCGGTGATGATCGATGCGTCGATGCATCCGTTCGAAGAGAATGTGCGCCAGACGAAGCGCGTCGTGGAAATCGCCAAGGCGGTCGGCATTAATGTCGAAGCGGAGCTCGGCAAAGTCGGCGGCGTCGAGGACGATATCGTGGTCGCCGAGCATGAAGCGCTGATGGCGGACCCGGACGAATGCGCCCGTTTCATTGAGCTGACGGGAGTGCCTACGCTGGCACCTGCGATCGGAACGGCCCACGGGATTTATAAAGGGGAGCCGAAGATCGATTTCGACCGGATCGGCCGCATTGCGCAGAAGGTTGCGGAACCGCTCGTACTGCACGGCGGATCGGGCATTCCGGAGGAACAGGTGAAACGCTGTGTCGCTCTCGGTATGGCCAAAATGAACATCGCTACGGAAATCCGGATCGTCTTCTCCGATGCGATCAAGCGCGTGTTTGCCGAAAATCCGGATGAAAACGATCCGCGCAAATATATGATTCCGGCGAAACAAGCGGTCAAAGCGGCGGCCATCGAAAAAATGCGGATGGTCGGCTGCATTGGCAAAGCGAGCGATTGGCGCTAGGCGCCGAGCTTCGCGGCGCTTTTAGGAGGAACAGGATGATAACGACGGTTACGCTTAATGCGGCGATAGACAAAACGTATTACATGGCGCGTTTTCCGCTGGGCCGCGTGTCGCGCGTCAAGCAGATGTATGCCGAGCCCGGCGGTAAAGGAATTAATGTGGCAAGGGTGATCCATCAGCTGGGGCTCCCCGTTACGGCGACCGGGTTCCTCGGCGGCTATAACGGGGACTGGATTCGGATGGCGTTAAGCAGGCAAGGCATTGCCCATGATTTCGTGCAGGTGGAAGAAGAATCGCGGCTCTGTCTGAACATGATCGACGAGGAAGTCGGCGTCTCGACAGAGGTGCTGGAGCCGGGACCGTCGATCCCGGATCGGGCGATGGAGCAGCTTTCGGCGGCGGTCGGCAGGCTGGCTGCCCGCTCGCGCATCGTCTGCTTCAGCGGCAGTTTGCCGAGCGGCGTGCCCAGCGGCTATTACGCCGAGCTGATCGGGATTGTGAAGCAGGCCGGAGCGCTGGCTTTTCTCGATACCAGCGGGGAGGCGCTGCGAAGCGGCGTCCAGGCGGTTCCTGATTTCATTAAACCGAATGAGGATGAAATCGTGCAGCTGCTCGGCGAGGAAATGAACGGGGAAGCTGCTTCGTCCAGCCGGACTTTGCAAGAGAAGCTGGCTTCGCTGCAAGCTAGGGGCATGGCGGGCGTGACGGTGTCGCTCGGAGCGGAAGGCTCGCTGTCTTCGTTCGACGGCAGCCTGTACAGGGCTGCAGCCCCGCGGATCGAGGCCGTAAACACGGTCGGCTGCGGCGACGCTTTCGTCGCCGGAATGGCCGTAAGCACGGCGCAGGAGCTGCCTGCGGAAGAGCGGATCGCGTTTGCGACGGCAGTCGGCACGGCCAATGCGCTGAACGCGAAGGCCGGATATGTGAAGGCAAGCGATGTGGAGCGGCTGCTCCGCGAGGTGAGTGTAGAACGGATAACAGGCTAGCCGCCTGCCGGAATAGAGTGAGGGAAAACGGTGCGATCCTTGGGGTCGCACCGTTTTTTACTACATCTTCGAAAAGACAACGATAGATGTTTTCCCCATTGCCGCAACCCTTTAAAATGATGCCCGGCGGCTGCACTTACGCTTTCACCGTCGATTTACGCACGATCAGCGTCGAGGGCAGCATGATCTTGCGGCTCCGCGCAGGGGCGGTGCCTTCGATTCGTTCGATCAGCATCTGCATTCCCATATAGCCGATGTCGTAGGCCGGTTGGGCCGCTACCGTCAGAAACGGGTTATAGTCCGGAATCGGCTCGGGATCGTCGAAACAAGCGACGGCGATTTCATCCGGAACGGTCACGTTCATTTCTTTCAGCGCCCGCAGCGTGTTGACGCCGATGAAATTGTTCGCCGCCACGATCGCCGTAGGCCGGGCAGACGGAGCAAGAGCCATGAAGGTCCGGACGATGTCCGAGAAGCTGTCCTGCCGGAAATGCGTTTCGATCAGCAGCTCCGGATAGGCCTCAAGGCCGCTTAGCACCAGTGCGTCAAGGAACGCCTGTCTTCTCTCGCGGGCGTTGGAAATGCCCGAAGGACCGTTGATCAGCGCGATCCGGCGATGTCCCTGCTCCGCCAGATGAGCGACAAGCTCTCTGGTCGTCTCCACGTTGTCGCCGCTTGCCAGATCGGCGTCGATGCCTTCGACATAGCGGTCGACGAAGACGAACGGGACGCGGCGCTTCGCCAGCTTGCGCAGGTTGGACAAGGAAGCGTCGCCCGTCGGCGCGATGAGGACGCCGTCCACTTTGGAGGACAGCAGCAGATCGACGTAACGGCATTCCTTGTCCGTCTGTTCGTCGGAGTTGCCGAGCAGCATCTGATAGCCGGACTGGAGAGCTTTATCCTCGGCTCCTCGGGCGATGGTCGTAAAGAACGGATTGGCGATATCCGGGATGACCAGGGATATGAGCTTCGTTTCCTTGGAGACAAGCCCTCTGGCCTGCTTGTTCGGGATATAGTCCATCTCCCGGATCACGGCCTCGACCTTCAGGCGCGTCGCCTCGCTGATGGCGGGGGAATGGTTAATGACGCGGGAGACGGTCATGGGAGACACGTTCGCTTTTTTGGCTATATCGTAAATGGTTACCATAATGAATTCAGTTCCTCTCAAATTTTCAAGAGCTTGACCGATTGACGAATCGGGCAGAGGCTGTTATGTTAATGTTATCGGTAACATAAACATAACATATTTTCGGGCGGATCCGCAATCAGCAGCGGGCGGACACCGCCCGCAAGCCGGAGGAAGATAGGGGAACCGGCGGATGAGGTCATGCTAGAGGAGGAGGGACAGGAATGAAATATAGGCAGCTTGGGAAAACGGGGCTTCAGGTTTCGGTGCTAAGCTTCGGGGCCTCGTCGCTTGGAGGCGTTTTCCGCGATATTGACGAGAAGGAGGGAATACGCGCCGTCCATGAGGCGGTAGAGCGCGGGATCAATCTGATCGACGTGTCCCCGTATTACGGCTTGACCAAGGCGGAGACTGTGCTGGGACAAGCGATAAGCGAGCTCGACCGCAGCCGCTTTTACTTAAGCACGAAGGCCGGCCGCTACGGCAGCGAGGAGTTCGACTTCTCTCCCGGGCGAATTATCCGCAGCGTGGATGAAAGCTTGCAGCGGCTCCAGACGGACTACATCGACATTTTATATTTGCATGATATTGAATTCGGTTCCATGAAGCAAATTTTGGAGGAAAGCATTCCGGCGCTGCAGCGTCTGAAGGAGCAGGGCAAAATTCGCTTTACCGGCGTATCCGGTCTGCCGCTGGCGATCTTCCGCACGGTGCTGAATGCGGCCGAGGTGGACAGTATGTTGTCTTACTGCCATTATTCGCTCAACGATACGTCGCTGACGGAGCTGCTGCCGTTAATCGCTGCGAAGGGGACGGGACTCGTCAATGCGTCCCCGCTGTCGATGGGGCTGCTGAGCGGCAAGGAGCCGCCGTCCTGGCATCCCGCCGGAGAAGAGACGAAGCGGGTGTGCCGGCAGGCGGCGGAAGCGTGCGCGGCCCGCGGCATCAACCTGCCGAAGCTGGCGATTCAATTTGCCACCGCGAACGAGGCGATTCCGACGACGCTGGTCAGCACGGCCAGACCGCAAGCGATCGCGATGAACGCCGACTGGGCGGACGAGCCGATCGATCAGGAGGAGCTGGCGCAGGTGCTGGAGCTGCTGAAGCCGGTACATAACCACACATGGCCGAGCGGCAGGCCGGAAAACAGTATGTAATCGCCGCGTTACATGTCACCATCTAACCCTATTTCGGAGAAAAGAGGCGTAATTCGGATGAAAACGATTGTATGCGAGGA
Organism: Paenibacillus doosanensis; assembly: GCF_025060755.1. Lineage (GTDB taxonomy): Bacteria > Bacillota > Bacilli > Paenibacillales > NBRC-103111 > Paenibacillus_S > Paenibacillus_S doosanensis. Next base: position 560,025 of record NZ_JANYUY010000001.1, on the reverse strand, counting down.
ACCGAATCGTTTGGCGATGAAGGAGACGGAGAAACCGGAGGCGGCACCCGGTGAAGCGTTAATTCGCATCCGGCGGATTGGGATTTGCGGCACCGACTTGCACGCGTACCGGGGCAATCAGCCTTACTTTGTGTACCCGCGCGTATTGGGGCATGAGCTTGCCGGAGAGGTGATAGAGATTGGCGCGAACGCTCAAGGACTTAAGGCGGGCGATACGGTAGCGGTCATTCCGTATCTCGAATGCGGCGAATGCGTCGCCTGCCGCAGCGGCAAGCCGAACTGCTGCGTAAAGATGAGCGTGCTCGGCGTGCATCAGGACGGCGGGATGCGCGAATATATGACCGTTCCGGCGGATCATCTGCTGTCCGCCGAAGGGCTCGGCTACGATCAGACGGCGATCGTAGAATGCTTCAGCATCGGCGCTCATGCGGTTCGCCGGGCGCAGATCGTCCCGGGCGAATTCGCGCTGGTTATCGGTGCCGGACCGATCGGTCTGGGCGTCATGAAATTCGCCAAGCTGGCGGGGGCCCGGGTCATCGCGCTCGATATCAATGAAGAGCGGCTTCAGTACTGCAAAGAGTGGGCGCCGGCCGATTACATCGTCAATGCGAAGGAAAACCCGCTGCAGCAGATTGCGGATATGACGGGAGGCGATTATCCGACCGCAGTGTTCGATGCGACGGGCAACGCCAAATCGATGGAGGGCGCCGTCCAATATGTGTCTCACGGCGGGAGGCTCGTATACGTCGGCTTGGTGAAATCCGATATCGCCTTCAGCGATCCCGAATTCCACAAGCGGGAAATGTCGATAATCAGCAGCCGCAACGCGACCCGGGCCGACTTCGAGCATGTGCTCGACAGCCTCCGCGGCGGCCGTATCGATACGTCTTCGTTCATTACGCATCGGGCCGGCTTCGATGAGATGATAGATGCCTATGAATCGTGGCTGAAGCCGGAGACGGGTGTCATTAAAGCGGTTGTTGAATTATAATTAAATAAAGCGGAGCGTATCCTGACATACTGTTGTCAGTAAAGCTGTTGTATAGTTGAAGCAAAGAGTCCGTTTGGAGCGGCGGGATGTTGCCGGACCTGCTGCAGCTCAGATAATGAACGAGAACTGACACAACTATTTCAGGGAGGCGTTTACTTATGTTTACGACCATTCAACAATTTATCGAGGAATACGGCCAGGAATCGGCCAATACGCAAAAGCTGCTCTATGCTTTGACGGATGAATCGCTTAACCGGGAAATAGCTCCGGGATACCGGACTCTAGGTCATCTTGCCTGGCATTTGGTGCCGAGCGGGGGACTGCTCCATCCGACCGGACTTAAGTTCGAGGCGCCGGATGAGCGCAGCGAAGCCCCGTCGTCGGCAGCGGCGATTGCCGAAGCTTACCGGGCCGCTTCACAGTCTCTGATTGACGCGGTCCGTAATCAGTGGACCGATGCCAAGCTGCAAGAGACGGCGACGGTTTTCGGCCAGCCCTGGAAAAACGGATTGACTCTGCATGTATTCCAGAAGCACGAAATTCATCACCGCGGGCAATTGACGATTTTGATGCGTCAAGCGGGCCTGCCTGTAACCGGAGTGTACGGTCCGACCAAAGAAGAGTGGGCGGCTTTAGGAATGGAAGCCCCCGTGTAACAAACGAGCGAAGGGCCCTTTCTTGCAAACGAGAGAGGGCCCTCCGTTTGCTCAGCGGGCGGCTGCCGGGAGCGGAGAAGCTAAGCTATGTATGATCAGACACGCCATAATGCGGCGTGATCAGGAAGCTTTGGCTGCGGAGGGCGGCGCCGTCCTCATGCTTCGGAGCGGCCGTCAGCCTGCCGCTGCGTTCGCCGCCCATGGTCAGCATCAGCCCGGTTGCGCGGCTGATGACGGCGGACCAGCCGCCGCTCTCTACCGCGGCGAACTGCCAGAGCTGGCCGTCGCCGTCGGCGCGGGGGCGCAGCGCAAGCTCGACGGGCATGGAGCGATCCGGCGTCCGCACGGCTTCGAGGCAGCGCCCGCTCGCCTTGCTCACGATGCGGACATATCCGTCCGCCGTCTGCTCGAGCAGCCAGTGCTGGCGCGTGGAATCGTACGCCAGCGTCTCGGCGATCAGTGCGTCCGAGCTGTCGTCCTCGGCGGCCAAATAGCGGCGAGAGCGGTTCAAGATGCGGACGTAGCCGCCGGCAGACGCAAGCTCCGTGTGAGAGGCGCCCGCCCCCGTACCGTCTCCGCTCTCCTCTGCGGAATTGACCTTTACCTCATCGCTCCACAGCAGCGTCATCGTCGTGTCGTCGGGAAAGCGAATGGGCAGTATCGCATAGGACGACCGGTGATAGTCCCCCGGATGCCAGCGGTCTCCGACGTACCAATAGCTTGTGCCGGCTTCGCCTTGCAGCGGCAGGATAAAGGTCGGCTGCGTATCGTAGGTCGTCGGCCCGCCGAAGTCCAGCAGGCCGGACCAGCGGCCGGTGAGGCTGCGGGAATAGGCGTATTTGCCTTGGTTCGGCTCCCAGCCCGTACAGCCCGAGCTGATCATGAAATAAACGCCGTTGCGCTTGACAAGCGCGGGGGCTTCCCGGTATTGACCGGGCCATAACGTACGGACATGCTCGTCGATAGCGAGATAGTCGTCGCTGAGCCGGTACATATGCAGATCGGCGTTGTCCCGCGCCGCCGAGATGAAGTAGGCCGCGCCGTCGTCGTCGACGAACAGCGTGCAGTCCCGCGACATCGCTCCCGACGGGTTAAAGCTGCCGTGATACACGTAATCTCCGTCGACGGTGTCGCAGCTGGCGATCGCGCAGCGGGCCGCTCCGTAGTCCTGGCCGTTCTCCCAATGCATCCACATGACGTATTTGCCGGTCGCGGCGTTGTAGATGACCTTCGGCCGTTCGATATTCGCCCCGCGCCCCGTCTCCTTATCGGTGACAAGCTCCGGGGACGTCCGCATGTCGATCGGCAGAAACCTCGAATCCAGCGTCAGCACATCGCCGCGAAATTCCCAATTCGTCATGTCCGTCGTGCGATAGCAGGAGACGCGTTTGCGCCCCTGCCGGTTTTCCCCGAACCAGTAGATGTACGGCCCGGATTGAAGCATGCCCCCGCCGTGAGCGTGCAAGGGCTGGCCGCTCGTATCTTTCCATAAAGAACCGTTGTACAGCATATGGTCATTCTCCTTTGCCTATTGATGGTCCCACGCCCGGAGTCGCGCGATTCGGTTACTTGCCCGCACCGGCGTCGATCTGGCGAATATGATTTTGCAGGCCCTCGTCGGCTACGCGGAGCGTCGTATTAACATCCTGCTCGCCCGCCAAATATTTGGTCACCTGTTCGCTGACGATTTTGCCCGCATCGGGATATTTGCTAGTCGCCGTATAAGCGGGAACGTACGTGCCTTTGAAAATCGCGTCCAAATGCTTGCCCTGCAAAATCGGCATATCCGCACCGAGCTCGCGGCGGATCGAAGCATCCTTCAGCACCGACAATTTGCCGGAAGCGCGCGTCAATTTCTTCTGTATTTCGTCCGACGTCAAAATTTCGATCACTTTGAACGCCTCGTCCTTGTGCTTGCTCGCCTTGGTGACGAAAGCGACGTGCTCGTCGACCATGCCGGCAACATTAGGCTTATCCGGGTTGCTCGGATACTGGGCGATGTCCCAGTTCAGCCCTTTGGCCGCGTCGCCCTGCAGCAGGTTGAAGTTATTGCCGGTCGCGAACATCGCCAGATTGCGATCCTTCATAAATTGGTTGCGCGGATGCACGTCCGGCACCGGCTCGTTGGACGGGATCGCCTCGATGCTTCTTGCGAGCTCCAGCACATGCTTCCATTCGTCGTTATTGAAGTTGGACTTGCCGTCCTTGATCGTCGGCAGCGCTTCCTGGAGCGCCAGCTTTCCGTAGCCGTCGGCTTCCAGCCCGCGGTAGCGCACGCCCTGATCCTCGCGGCTTACCTTTTTGGCGAGCTCGATCGTCTCTTCCCAGGTCATCCCGTCCTTCGGATAATCGACCCCGAATTTATCGAAAATATCTTTGTTATAATAAATCGCGTTAAAATTGGCATCGTACGGGAGGGCGACGAGCCCGCCGTTGTCGTATCCGCGGATCGTATCCAAATAAGTGGCCTCGAACCGGCCCAAATCCAGGCTATGCTTCTTGATCAGCGGCGTCATATCCTCGACCAGTCCCAGCTCTTGATAGTCGGGAATCAGATTGACCCAGGTCGCTACAAGATCGGGAACTGTGCCGGCGGCAATCATTTCTTTAATATTTTCGCCTTTAAGCATCTCGATCTGAATATTCGGATATTGCTTCGCCAGCGGTTCGACAATCAGCGTTTGAAAATCGGCATCGTTGATTTCCGACCACTTTTGGGCGAGCAGCAGTTTGACGGGTTCTTCGGATTTCGTCGTCGCTTCGGCGGTTTGACCCTGCTCCTTGCCCGCTGCTTGCGGCTCGTTTAAGCTGCTGCTGCATCCTGCCAGAACCATGAAGGCGACGAAGACGGCGGCTGCCGCTTGGCATACACGTGCTTCCATTTTGCAATCCCCCTTGAATATTGTGTTGTAAGCGATTTATGAATAATAGTATCACTGCCTTTTGCTTGCCAACAATTGAAAAAAGCAGGCTAAAATAACACTTTTGCACACAGAGTAAGCGGTAATAGGGAAGATCCCCCGCGCAACGAAAGTCCTATCGCGATTGCACGCGTGAGGCGGCTGATGCGGCGGCGGCATTGACGGACAGGCTCCTTCCTAATCGAGTGCGCACAAAAAGCCGCTCGGAAACAGCTTCCCCAAGCGGTTTGCTTGAACTGGAGCAAGAGGCTACGCCTTAATGCCTGAGCGGTATTGAAACGGCGTCGAACCGACCTGCATGCGGAAAAACTTGCAGAAATAAGCGGATGACGAGAACGTCAGCTCTTCCGCGATTTCCTCCACGGACATCGTCGTCTCCTGCAGCAGCTTCTTCGCCTTCTCGACCCTGACCTTCGTCAAGTAATGCTTCGGCGACATGCCGTACACCTGCTTGAAGCAGCTTGTAATATAGTTGCGGTGCACATGCAGCTTCTCGGACAGCTCGGCGATGAGCAGCCTCTCCGACCCTCCGTACGTTTCGAGCAAATAAGCGGCTTCCGTGGCGATCAAATGCTTGGAGTTTGAGGCGGGGGAGTCGTCGTTCATTTCGGGGATGACGATCTTTTCGATCAGAAACGCGAGGAACTGCATCATGATCGACTGCATCATCATCTTTTGGGTAAAAGCGAGCTCGTCCTGCGTCCGGAACAATTCGATCAGCCTTTGCATGGATTGGCGGATTTCCGCTTCGATCTCGGGCGTTTGGCGCATGCTGACGATAGGTCTGCGCATTTGGTGAAACAAAGAGTGCACCTCGCGGGGCTCCACATCGAAATGAAAATTGAAGAAGCGGCTTTCCTCATGCGCTTCCGGATAATGCAGAACACCGGAGTTAACCAGAATAAAATCGCCTGCGCGCAGCCTGTACTCGACGCCGTTCACCCACTCGCTCATCTCGCCCGTCTCGACGTATAAAATCTCGAACATCGGATGCTTGTGATTCGGATAGACGGAGCCTTTCTCCGCATTTTTATAGAGAATGCTCCAAACGTGGAAAGAAGTGAAAAAACCGGGAAAGAAAAAATGATCCTTCATTTTTTGCACCGACTTTCGGAAAAAAATGCGGTTTATGATCAGAGTATCATAACGGGGCATTCAGGTAAATATTTCCTCCCCGTGCCATGGGAAACGCCGGCGCTTTCCTGTATGATATACATGGATAGGAAGCGATTGACAATCAGGAGGGATTGCGATGAGTGAATCTGTCATCATTCATGACACATTCGTATTAAACGCCGGCCGGCTAAGCGGCGGGGAGCCGCTGTTCATCCGCGGCGACGTGCGTCTGATCCAAAGAGGAGGCTTGCAGGAAGCTTCGGCGCTGCCGGTTCTGCTCATCAGCCACGGTTTCAAAGGGTTTAAAGATTGGGGCTTCTTCCCGTATATCGCCGGGCGTTTTGCCGAAAACGGCTATTATACGGTGACCTACAATTTTTCCTGCAACGGCGTCGGGCAAACGGATTTCGACGAGCTGGACAAGTTCGCGCTCAATACGTTTTCGCGCGAGCAGGAAGATTTGAGCCTTGTGCTGAACGCGCTGCTGGAGCGGGGGCTTCCTCGCGCCGAGCTGGCCGATCCGTCGCGCATTGCTTTGCTGGGCCACAGCTGGGGAGGGGCGGGCGGCATCGTATTCGCCGCCGAGCATCCGCAGGTGAAGGCGCTGGTCACTTGGAACGGCAGCGCCTATGCCGATTTATTCCCCGCCGAGTTCCAAGCGCAGGTGGAGAAGGACGGCGTAGCGTACGTGGCGAATGCGCGAACGAAGCAGGAGATGCCGATTCGGATCGAGTATTTCGACGATCTGAAGGCAAGCGGCGAGCGGTACGATATCGTGCGGCGGCTCGCCGAGCTGAACATTCCCGTGCTGCAGGTGCAGGGAGACCAGGATTCTCCGCGGCTGCAGGCCGGCTTCGAAGCGCTGCGCGCCGGCGCGCCCCGGCATAAGACCGCCGTCGTTGCCGGCGGCAATCATACGTTCGGCGCGGTGCATCCTTTCCAGGGCGCGACGCCGCATTTGGAGGAGGCGCTGCAGGTTTCGCTGCGCTTTTTGGATGAAGCGCTCCGGAGTTAACGGTTTGTAAGCAATCTGTGGCGCATTAAGCCTGCGTCCGGCGTGATCCCGCGCCGGACTAGACTGGATATGTTGATTCCACGCGGCTTTTAGCATTACGAAACGTCAGACTCTTCGCCAAATAAGTATTAGACTGGCTCCCAAAATAAAACAGCGGCAGCCATGGAATGAAAATAAAGCGTTAGACTGCCGCTGTTTTATTAAGCTGACGTTCACCGTTAGCGTAAACAATTAACTCAGAACCTCGACAGTAAATCCACCAGGCGCTTGGACATAGAACGTCCATGCGTGCGATCTTTGCGGGGGCTCCACATCAAACCCATCATCCTTCATACGTTGATTGATTTCGTTCACCCGATCCTCGCTTTCTTGAATGAAGCCGATATGAAAGGTGTTGGGGTAGCTGACTTGATTGCCTTTCATCAAGGTAAGCACTAACCTACCGTCGTCAAATAATACGGCGAATGTATTGCCGCGTGTGTTTCCAATTTGCAATCCGAAATATTTTACCAAGAAATCGACTGTAGCTTTAACATCACTGACCGTTAGGTTGAGATGGTTTAGTTTCACAAGAACACTTCCTCTTCCAGGAATTTATTTGTTCAATATCCATACTTTAACACAATATCTCCTAATCTGCCCGTTACTTCAATGAGTATAGGAGCTACCCTGCGAAGCTACACACTGTCTGTCCCGTTAAATATCTATCTATAGGTGTCGCAAATTTAACTTTTCATTATTATTTCTGTAAAGTAAGTGCTTGAAAATGTGGTTGTCCATGTTGTAATGGAATTGTGTTAAAACTTATTTCTTTAAAATGTTTTCCTACAACCGCTCTTATTGAATTATCAGAATATGATGCAAAAAAACGTTTAGGATCACACCAATCATTATCCCATATCCCTTCTGAATCTTTTCCGCCATATAATCCCATATAGAAAAGAGCATCTGGTTTCATTATTCGTTTGATTCCTAAAAGTACGTCATCTATTTCGCTTTTAGGCACATGTAACAGACAATTTAGGGCATATACAGCATCGAATGTACTATCGGCGAAATCTAAATCGTAAAAGTCCATGACATATGCTTGAAGTCCTCTCTCCTTGCAATAGCGCACCATCTCGGAAGACAACTCAACGCTTGTTACCTCAATGCCATTTTCCTTGAAATAAAGACTATCAATGCCTGTGCCGGCACCAATTTCAAGTAAGTTTTTTTTATTCGATGAAAGTAACTTGTTCAGAAAATTTTCTCTCTCAATAATTTTCCACTCAGCAGGTGTAGCATTTACCCTTCTATGAGAGTCAATATCATATGATTTAGCAAGATTCATTTTATTCATATGTACACCTCGATTAAAAATGACTTCGAAAAACTTCCTTGCCCGTAGGAATATTAGGCAGCTTTCTTAAGAAGATTATTTCATAAAACTGGAAGTTATACTACTGAAAATTGGCTGATATTTAACTTACAGATTAAAATCGGTAGTTAAACATTACTGACAGTTAGCTGAATGAAGCATGGTCAGTCTACAACTTTATTTCCCACAGTTATCAAGACCTAAATTTAAGAAAGTCAGATAAAATAAAGAGTTCCACATATTGTACATGACTAATATGTAAGATACTTCCTTCGATGGCGGAATGCTATAAATTATGACTCCGATAAAAAAGATTCGACTTGATCAATTAATATTTTGGATTCCTTAATGGTATCAAGAATTAATTCACCCTCCAAATGCTCCATCTTAACGTTCTTATAATGCTCTTTAAGATCGGCTAAATTGGTAATCAACTGATTGGGCAATGGATTGGCGCCACGGGAAGCTAGTCTTTCCGACCAAATGGACTCATTACTGCATGTACAATAAATTGTTTTAAATGTCGCGCCTCTTTCCTCAACCCAGTTTTTTAATCTTTGTACATCATCAATATTATTTAACCCATAATCAAGTATGATTGCGGCCGAAGAATCAATAACTGTTTGTAAAAAACGGTAAAGAAAATCAAAGCATATTTTATTTCTTAACCCATGTTCAGTAACAAATTCAGCAACCGAATCATAAATATCATCCTTGTGTAAAATAGGGATATTGATTCTCTTGCCTAGTTCGTTTGATAATGTTGATTTCCCAGTTCCAGACATTCCCCTAAATAATATGATTTTAGACATATAACCACTCCCTAGACTTTTATTACAGTACAACAGAGGCTGCCGACGTTTGTCCGTCGGCAGCCTCTCATGCAAGATGCTTACAGGATGCAAGGAGTTCTAGCCTTGCTTCAATAAGCCATGGGCGCACAACCTTTAGCTTACCCCGTTGTCCCCAGACATGATTTAGGTAAACTACAATCTCGCGTGTACACAAGTCCATTACACTAGCCAAGTATAAGCGTCCTTCTCGACAAGCGATATACGTAATGTCTGTCATCATACTTTACCTGGCTCTGCCGTAGTAAACTTCTGATTCAGCACATTGGGAGCAAGGGGCAGATCATGGTTAGAATCCGTGGTTTGAACCTTGAACTTACGGGAAGCACAGGAACGCAGCTCCAATTCCTTCATGTAGACGCTCACCGTGCGTTCCGAGATATGCAGCCCCTCTTTCCACAGCATATGAGTGATTTTAGGGCTGCCATAACGTCCTTGGGAGTCATGGAAATGGTAAGAAATCCGCTCCTGCACCTTCGCTTTACGACGTTCTTGTTCGCTGGGGACAGCCTGCTGCCATTTGTAAAAGCCGCTCCGGGAAACCTCCATCACTTTGCACATCTTCTCCACACGAAATTCGGAGCGATGATCTTCGATAAATTGGAACCTTAGTTCCTTTCTTTGCTGAAGATGTGCAGAGCCTTTTTTAGAATCGCCAATTCTTCCTGCAGATCCTGCTTCTCCCGTTCGGAAGCCTTCAAGCGCTCTTCGAGTTGACGGACTTTCTCAGGGTTCGAAGTGGAAATGGGCTCATTTTCAAAAGTGCGATACTTCATCATCCAATTTTTTAACGTCCCCGTCGGAATATTCATTTCTTCCGCTATTTCTGACAAGGATTTCGTTTGTTCCTGAACATATTTCACGGCTTGTTTTTTGAACTCGTCATTGTAGCGTTGGCGCTGCTCTACCATTGTGGACCCCCCTCATCATTTAAGTTTATTATCTCGGGTCACTTACCGATTGTCCACTTTTTATTCTAGTCGCAGTTAATAATTCATTTAAACAAAAAATAGAGAAGATTAGCTCATATATTGAACTAACCATCCTCTATTTACGTTACTACAATTAACCGAGTCCACTACTTTATTTTTCAGTGAATGGAGAATCAGGGTTGAAGTGTATGGTGTGATGTGATACAATCCAAACATAATGTATGGCGTGTAGTCATACACTAGCTACAGTGAGGTGGAAGCATGGATTTTATATGGAAACCGGATCATTTTCGGATCGACCCGTCTCGTCCGTTATATGAGCAGTTCGTAGAGCAACTGCGGGCCGATATTGCACGCGGCGTGCTGGCCCCCGGCATCCGGCTGCCGTCCGTACGGGAGCTCGCGGCAACGATCCGCGTCAATCCGACGACCGTCATGAAAACTTATCAGGAATTGGAGCGAAGCCAGTTGATCGTAACGTACCGCGGACAAGGCACCTTTGTCACTAAGGACGAAAAGGTTATCCGGGAGAGCAAGCGGGCTATCGCCCGCGAGGCGGTCCGCAAGCTCCGCGAGACGGCCGAATCGCTCGATTTGACTGTGGAGCAATTGCTGGAGCTGGCACAAGTAAAGGAGGAATAAGTTTATGGGCGTTAACGTAAACGATGCTCTCTATGCAATCGAATGCAGTGAAGTGAGCGTAACGTTGAAGAAGAAGCCTATTTTGCAAGACGTCACCTTCCGTTTGGAAAAAGGGCGTATCGGCGGCTTGCTCGGACCGAACGGCGCCGGGAAATCGACGCTGCTTAAGGTATGCTCCGGTCTGATGGAGCCGAGCGGGGGCGCGGTGCGAATATTCGGCGAGCCGGCGGGGGTGGCGACTCTTGGGCATATGGCGGTTTTGCCGGACCGGGGCAAGCTGCCCGGCTGGCTAACGGCGGGAGAATGGCTTCAGTTTGCGCGCGATTTGTATCCGGATTGGAACGAGGACTACGCGGAGCAGCTCGTTCAGTCATTGCGCGTCAACCGCCAGTCGCGGATCGCGGCCTTGTCCCGGGGAGAGGAAGCGAGGCTGCAGCTATTGACCTGTCTTGCCCGGAGATCGCCGCTCATCGTGCTGGACGAACCGTTTACCGGCGTCGATATGCTGTCCCGGGAGCAGATCGCTTCGTCGGTGGTCGCCGATCTGGCCGACGGAGAGCGAACCTTTCTTATTGCGACGCATGATATCCGGGAAATGGAAAATTTATTCGATTGCCTCATCCTGCTGGGAGATGGCCGAGTCCGGTCGACGGACGATGTGGATGACTTGCGGCAGCGGGGACTGTCGGTAGAATCACATTATAGGGATGTGTTCTCATGACCGTGATCCCGCTGTTGTCCCGTTTGGAAATGAGCCGATACAGTCCTTTTTTAATCGGAAGAAGACAAAGCAATTATTTATGGATCGTCTTGGCTATCTTGGCCGCGCTCGCCGGGAGCATGGCGCTCATGCGCGATGCGACGACGGTCAGCGGACTGTTTACGTCAGGGGTACTCATCCTGTTCGAGGCGATGCTGCTGCTCGTATTGTACGATTCGGCATCGTCCGGCGCCAGATACGGCGTTAGCCGCGACTGGTGGCTGCAGCTGCCGCATTCGCGCCTGTCGCTTCTGTTCGGCAAGGCGCTGGGCCTGCTCCGGCTCGGAGGGCATCTCGCCGCTTATCTGCTCTTCATCCGCGTGGCGCATTACGCGCTTGCCGCCGGCTGGGGGCGGATGGAGACCGTCCCGCCGGCGGAGCTGCTGCGGATCTTGGGCGCCGACGCGCTGCTGGCCGCGGCGCTTATGCCTGTCGTCGTCGCTTTCGGTTTGCTGCTGACGGTTTTCCATATAGGGTGGGCGCGTATGGCCGTTACGATCCTGTGCCTATACGTTTCGATGCCTGCGCTCATTTTTACGATCATGGCGGGGAATCGGCAGTTCGCGGCGGATTACTTGGCTCCGGGGGATGTCGCCCGCTACGCCGGGATCATCGCGGCCGCGGGATGGCCGCTGGCCGGACTATGCCTATGGCTCGCCGCGTCCGTCGGAATGAAGCGGATGAGCGGCATCCGCTACAGGAGCGGCGCCGTTTCCCGGGCCGCCGAATCCGGCCCCGGGCTTGCCGCAGCGAAGCAGGGGCAGCTCGGCGGAGACATCCGCCGAACGCCGTTCCGCGCGCTCGTCGCGATGGAGCGGCGGCGGCATACGAGCCTGCTGCGGACGAAGGCAGGGAAGCTTATCGCGTGCATATTGCCGGCGGTGGCGGCTATTTTTGCTTATCGCAACGGCGGCAATATGCAGGAGCTGATCTCGTATCAGTCGGCTATCGTTGTGCTCGGCTATATGGCTATCGTCGGTTATTATATAAACCGGCATATGGAGTTTCAGCGCAACGATTCGGCCTGGTGGTTGACTTTTCCGCATTCCCGTTATTTGCTGCTCGCAAGCCGCGCCTGCGCTTATTTATCGGTCATGCTTCCGTATTGGGGACTGCTGCTGCTCGGTTGCGCGGCGGGAGCGCTGCTCAAGCAGTGGACGGAGCCGATGCCGCCGGAGCAATGGGTGATCGTATGTCGCTGCGCGGCCGGGTACCTGCTGCTGTTTGTCCCTTTGACCGTTCTTTATATTATCGCGCTGCAAGGGCTGGCGGCTTTCGTGAGCCGCCCGTGGATGTCCGTTCTTTCAATGCCGCTGTACGCAGGCTATGTACTGGGCTTCCCGTTGTCTCAACGGGTCATAGCTCCTGAACGGGGGATCGGGAGGCTGTATCAAGAAGGTCCTTCGCCGGATTTAGGAACGCATCTGCTGCTGTTCTACGCCTTGGTCATCCCTTTTGCGGCGTGGTGCTTCTGGCTTGGAGGCAAGCATATGCACCGGTATTTGCTGGCACGCGATGCTTCGGCCTCCGGGACCGGAAGAAGGAGCAAGCAATGAGCATGCGTCTGCGCCCGAAGACGACAACCTGATAGCTCTGAGTGGTGTCAGTCAACCATACGCCCCCGGTAGCCGGTTAAAGCTACGGGGGTTTTTATATGTTGTTTTTGGGACAACTCCTCCTGAAGCCCTATATCATGGCTAAAACTAACATATGTTGTTAGAATGAATGCCGAAAAGCAGTCCGGAAGACAACCTGGTCTTAAGTCCAGTAAAATCCCGGCCTGCGGACTGTTGAATAGTTCATCCAAAATTTGTATGCTTAATGTGAAAAGTGATAAAATTGTGAACGCATCAAAAAAAGAGTAATCTTATGAAGAGAGGTTCCCACCATGATTGATGTCAATGCGCTAGTTCAGGAAAAGTTTCTATTCCTTCATAAATTTCTCCGTTCCCCTAAGCAGATGGGGAGCATCACGCCGAGCTCCAAATTTTTGGCTAGAGCGATGGTTCGGCATATACCTTGGCATGAAGTGAGCGCCGCGGCGGAGCTCGGAGCCGGCACCGGGGCGATAACCGAGCAAATTCAAGTCAATCTGAAGGAGCGGACCAAGCTGCTGCTGTTTGAAAAGGACGGCATTCTGCGCGACCAGCTTGCCGTGAAGTATCCGGGAGCCGCCTGTTACGCCGACGCATGCCATATCCGAAATGCGATGAAATCCGAGGGCATCGGCCAGCTCGACGCTATTGTCAGCGGTCTGCCGTTCTTTAACTTCCCGCAGGGACTGCGGGATAATATTATGAAGGAAGTGGCGGCTTCGCTGAAGCCGGGGGGATATTTTATCGCGTTCCAGTATTCGCTGCAGATGAAGCATAAGCTCAGCGGCGATTTCGATATGGAGACGATCGACTTTGTGCCGTTTAATTTGCCCCCGGCTTTTGTCTATGTTTGCCGCAAGAGAGGTTGATCGTTCATGAGTTATGATTCGCTGCTGTCCATGATCGGACAATTCGGTTATGCGGCTTTGTTTTTCGCTCTGTGGTTAGGCATCGTCGGCATGCCCATTCCCGATGAAGTTATCGTCATGACAGGCGGCGCTGCAACAGCCAGCGGTTTGCTGCATGTTATACCGGCATTTGCGTTAACGTATTTGGGCGTTATTTCCGGGTTGTCCCTCGGCTATTTTCTGGGAAGGTTCGTCGGCAGTCCGGTGATCGAGAAGCTGAAGCGCAAGAAGAAGATGGACAAATATTTGAGCATGTCCGAGAGTCTGATCGAAAAGTACGGAAGCATGGCGCTGGTGATCAGCTATTTCTTCCCGGTTGTCAGGCATGTAACCCCTTATATTGTCGGCATAAATAAAATGACGTTTCGGCGCTATGCCTTGATTTCCTATTCGACGGGCTTGGTATGGACGCTGATCTTCTTTGTTGCCGGCCGCTTGGCCGGAGACCATGTGGAGGAAGCCGGCAAACTCATTCATCTGTACGGGCTTCGGCTTCTATGGGTGCCTGCCGCGCTTGTGATGATTTGGGCCGTCTATCGGCTCGTTTTCTCCAAACGGTCGCTGGGCGGAGAATAGCTTGTTTTCGGGGCTCCCCGCAAAATACCTGAATCAGCTTCGAAGTCAAGGCCCCACTACTTTGTGGGGTTATTTTACTTTTCCCAGCGGGCGGTAGTCGTAAAGTCATGTTTTTTTGCGGCAATGATGTCGGAAAATGATACTATTTTATTACCTTCTATGCTACAATGGGATTAGTTTGATACGTATTTTCCGTGGAAGCTATCATGACAAATCGAAAAGCGGCAAACTTATCGAAAGGTAAGGACGCAAAGCCACAGGCCTAAGGAACCATTCTATGGCGGCTGGGTTACCGAAATTGCGCTTATATTCCGGTCTTTGTAGAACAAGACTGCCCAATTTCGGGCAGTCTGTTTTTTTTCTCGGGAAAATAACTTTCATTTGAAAAGGGGTTGTATTGTGTGCAAGCAAACTTCGTCAATCCGTTCTTGACTTCATCGCTTCATGTCATCGAAACGTTGATCCAGATTAAACCTGTCGTAGGGCAGCTCAGTGTGAAAACGATTCACTATACCGAGGACTACGTTTGGCTTAAAATCGGCATCATGGGGCAAATGAGCAAAGACGTTTTATTCGGGTTTCCGGAGACGGTAGCTTTCCGTATGGTTTCCGGCATGATGGGAGGATATCCCGTTAGCCATTTTGACGAGCTATGTCAGAGTGCCGTAGGAGAGCTTGGCAATATGATCAGCGGCAATGCGAGCACGCTGCTGTACCAGCAGGGGATCGAAGTTGACATAACGCCGCCTCATCTCGTTAACGGCACCGCGTACGCTTGGGGAGGGCAAGTGTTCAGCATCCCGTTGTTGATTGACACGATCGGCGAATTCAATATTTACATATCAGCATAAATTCATGCAAAGCAAGAGACAAAATGTATAAAAAAACTGTTAAATAGAGCATTGGCGTGTGTGAAGCTTTATGATAAGTTAAATATTATCACACAATTCAACTATAGGCGGGTTTTCATCATGGACGAAGAGCCTTTGCTGAAGAAAATACGGAATTCGAAGCCGCAGATCGTGCAATTTTGGCTGCGGGGAGCCATCAAGCTTTCGGGGCTTGCCGGGATCGAGAAGCTGCAGCGAAACGGCGACCGGTATTTCGATTATTTGCTGGATATTCATATTCCGGCCGCTGCCCATCCTTTTCAAGCCGTAGTTCCGGACTGGTGTGCCAGGTATTCCGAACTTAAGCTGCAAATTATTGATATTATCGACTGTTCTCACCGTTGGCGCCAAGCCTTTTTTGCGTATTGCGGAGACTGGGCGCCGAAGGATTTGCTTCAGGCGATCAGCATGCGCATCGATTATTTCGAGGTACGGCTCTGCGAGGGCTATTGGCAAAGAACCGTGTCGTCCTTAAAAGAAAAGGACATGGCGATTCATCAGCTTCACGACGACAGAATCAACCTGCTTGGCAAAATGGCCGCGAGCATGGCTCATGAAATTAGGAATCCGCTTACTTCGATCAAAGGCTTCCTTAAGCTGCTGCGTTCCAATATTCAGTCGCTGCCGCGTGAGAAAGCGGATGCCTATCTGGAATTTATTGAAGAAGAATGCAACAATATGCATATGCAGGTTACCGGATTTCTCAGCTTTTCCAGAAGGCCCATTATTGAAGAAGAAATGGCCCATATCCCGGTAAAGCAAATGATCGAATACAACTTGTCGCTGCTAAACCCTCGGCTTATCAACGAGAATGTTCATTTATCGATAAGCATAGCGGACCATTTGACGCTCAATTGCCAGAGGCTGGCGATTCAGCAGGTTTTGAACAACCTGATCAACAACGGCATCGACGCGCTGTCCGAGATCAAGCATGAGAAAAAAATGGAGATCCATGCCTTTGAAGAAAGCCGGGGCATCTCCATCCACATAAGCAACAACGGTCCGGCCATCCCGGCTGAGATTTCAAATACGCTGTTTACCCCGTTTGTAACGAACAAGACGAACGGTACGGGGCTCGGGCTTGCCATTTGCAAGCAAATTATGTCCAAAAACGAGGGAGATATTACTTTTCAAAGCTCGGAAGAAAAAACGGTCTTTATATTAACTTTTCCGAACCGCCCCGCTTGCGATATGCAGCCGGTTCGCAATTGAATCGAAGAAGCCCTGTGCGGCTTCTTTTTTTTTGTTGTTTAGGAATTATGCGCAGCCATATCCTGTGGATATCCGGGGTCTCCCCCGAAAGGAAAGTCTACCCATAGAACGATCCCAGAGGAAGGGTTAGACGCCGATCCAGCTTAGGCTGGATGCGGACGGGATAAGCTTCAGAGCATCACGTCACTACCCTGGAAATTACTCTTGGTACCCCATTTCCATTGTCTGTGGTGCCGCGTCGGCGGCATGGATGGCTTTTGGGGGATTTGTTCTCCGGATTCGCACAGCTGGCAATATGTTCTGCTGGATGACTGCGCAGCTTCTCGTGTATAGTAGGTTTCATGTTAAAAAGAAGTAGAGTTCCTTGCTGAAGGCATGACGATGCAGATCCGGGGAGCTCTGCTTATTTGCGTTGCCTTGGTTTGGTTTTCTCATCCCTTTTTTTGGAAGGTTGGTTAGCCCGAAGCCGGCTGCTGCTATTATTTACTAGCTTCGCGCTGCATGCCGGAGAGCCGTTTGTTCATGTTCCGTTCATATTGCAGGTGTATTTTGATGAAAGCTTAAGGTCCTAGGAGGGAACTTCATGAATAAACTGACCAGCTTCTCCATGAAAAATGTAGCTGCTGTGTTCATCATAATCGCTCTATTGATGGGCGGAGGCTTGTACGCGGCATCTACATTGAAAGTGGAGAACATGCCGGATGTTTCGTTTCCGGTTGTATTAATCAGCACGACCTATCCCGGTCCGCCCACGGATGTGATGGAGCAGATCACCAAGCCGCTGGAGGATAAGGTAGCGAACATCGAGGACCTGGATTCCTTAACGTCGACCTCCAGCGACAACGTATCGACGATTATCGTTCAGTTCAAACAGGACGTCGATACCGACAAAAAGAAGCAGGATATCGAGAGCCTCGTTCAGGAAGTGAATCTGCCGTCTACGGCGGAAAGACCGAAGGTCTCGACGTTCGGCTTCGCATCGATTCCCGCTTATTACCTGGCGATTTACGCCGATAACGGGATGAGCCAGACCGAGCTCGATCAGCTGTATGAGGATCAGATTAAGCCCGGCTTCGAGTCGATGCAGGGGATCGACCATGTCGATTCCATCGGTTCGCGGGAGACGACGATGGACATTCAGCTGAACGCCGATGCGTTGAACAGCTACGGCTTGACGCCTGCACAGGTGACCGCGTCGATCCGCAGCGCGCTGTCGAGCGGCCCTATCGGTTCGGTCGATTTTGACGGAAATACGAAGATGGCGCGGGTTACCGGCGATTTGGACAGCCTGTACAATCTGGAACAGATGGAGCTGCAAACGGCGAGCGGGGGCACGATTACGCTCAAGGAAATTGCCGTCATCAAAGCCGTCACCGATTCCGAATTCAACGCGCGGTTAGATGGCAAACCCGCTATCGGCATTCATCTGTACAAGACGAAAAGCGCCAATGCGGTGAATTTCTCCGACGATGCCGATAAGCTGATCGAAGGCTGGCAGCAATCGATGCCCGGCGTGACCTTCAAGGCCATTTACAACAGCGCGGACGAAGTTAACGAATCGGTTCACGGCATGCTGAAGGAAGGGATTTCCGGAGCGCTGCTCGCTTCCTTGATGATTTTGCTGTTTTTGCGCAATGCGCGCATGACCTTGATCGTTCTCGTATCGATTCCGTTGTCGATACTCATTACGTTATTGATGATGTCCCAGCTTCATATCACGCTTAACATTATGACGCTCGGCGGTATGTTCATTGCGGTCGGGCGCGTCGTCGACGATAGTATCGTCGTTATCGAGAACATTTACTCCGCGCTGCAAAAGGCGCAGGAACGTAATGAATCCGTCATTAAGCTCGCTACCAAGCAGGTAGCGATGGCGATTACGTCGTCGACCTTGGCGACGGTCGGCGTGTTCGCTCCGATCGGATTGGTCAGCGGGATTGCCGGCGAGTTTTTCCGGCCGTTCGCCATTACGCTGGCGTGCGCGCTGCTCGCTTCCCTGCTGGTCGCCTTGACCGTCATCCCGATGATGGCCAAGCTGCTGGTGTTAAAAGGCGGACGCATCAAGCATCATGACGAGTCGCATCGCGGCCGGTTGCAGGCATGGTACGAGCGGGTGCTTAAGTGGTGTTTGAACCATCGGATCAAAACGCTGCTCGTGTCCGGTTTGCTGCTCGTCGTCACCTTGGCGACGGTAGTGCCTAATTTGGCCGTCAGCTTTATTCCCGAAGGCAGCTCTGAGCGGCAGATGTACTTTTCCATCAAGCTGCCTTACGAAACGTCCATCGAAAGCACAGATGAGCAGACCAAGCAGATCGAAGCGATGCTGCGCGATGCGAAGGACGGTTCGGGCCAGCCGCTGTTCACCTATGTGGAAGCGTTGGTCGGCTACGGCGGCAAGACGGACCAGGTCGCTTACCAGTCCGAGGTATATACGGAAGTGAATGAAACGGCCGATCCGGATCAAGTGAGGGATCAGTACAAGAAGCTGATTTTGGACGAGCTGCCTAAAGGCTCCGAGGTTACGCCCAAAACGTTGGCCGGCGGCGGCGGCGGCGTTTCTACGACCGATTTCAGCTACATGCTCAAAGGCGACGATCAGAAGCAGCTGGAAGACGCGGCGGCGCTTGTCAAACAAAAGCTGCAAAGCTTCCCGGAACTGTCCGAAGTCGAAGACAGCCTGAGCGATTCCAAGACAGAGGTTGAAATTGCCGTCGACCAGCAAAAAGCCCGTTTGTTCGGCCTAAGCGCCGCGGCGATTCGGGATTCGGCCCGCAGTTGGATTCAGAAGGAACAGCTCGGCGATCTGCACTTTGATAACATCTTGTATAAAACGACGGTCGAGCTGGCCAAAGACGATAAAAACTCGCTCGATAAAATCGGCAAAATGCCTTTGAAGGCTGCAAACGGCAATACGATTTATTTGAACGAAGTAGCCAAGATCAAAGAGGTGCAGGCTCCTGCGTCGCTGCAGCGCGATTCGCGCGAGCAGGTCGTCAGCATTACGGCTAAAATCAACGACGAGAACAAATCCGGCGTCAGCAATAAAGTATCCGCGGCGCTGAATGAAGTTCAGCTGCCGGACGGCGTATCCCGGGAAGTCAAAGGGGTTACGGCGGATATTCAGGAAAGCTTCTCCCAGCTGTTCGTAGCGATGGCTGCGGCGGTGTTCATCGTATACCTGGTCATGGTGCTTGCCTTCGGCAATGCGGGAGCGCCATTCGCGATTTTGTTCTCGCTGCCGTTTGCGGCGATCGGCGGTCTTATTGCTTTATTGTTAACCGGCGAATCGCTGAATATTACGTCGCTGATCGGCTTTATGATGCTGATCGGGATCGTCGTAACGAATGCGATCGTCCTGATCGACCGCGCCCAGCAATTGCGTCAGGAAGGCTATACCGTCCGCCACGCATTGGTTGAAGCGGGTATGGTACGGCTCAGACCGATCATTATGACGGCCGGAGCGACGGTCGTGGCGTTAATTCCGCTGGCGCTGGGCTTGACCAAAGGCACCTTGATTTCCAAAGGTCTTGCCGTCGTCGTCATCGGCGGGCTCACCACCTCCACGCTGCTTACGCTGGTCGTCGTGCCTGTCGTGTATGAGCTGATCGAAGCCATTAAAGGGCGGATCGGCGGATGGTTCCACCGCAAAGCCAAACCGAATCAAACCATGGATATGTAAGGGGAGAAAACAATGAATCAGCGTAAAAGGACGCGTCATAACAGGATGCAATGGGTTAAAACGGCGAGCATGGTGATGGTGGTCGCGGCGCTGGCCGCAGGCTGCGCCTCGCCCAAGACCGCCAGCCCCAATGCCGCCGCGCAGACGGATACGAAGACGGTAAAAACGGCCGCCGTCGACAAGCAAAGCATGGGCGATCCGAAGGAGCAGGTAGCGGATATCGTCGCCGCCTCCGAAGTCGATATTAGCCCCAAAGCCGACGGGCAAGTGCTCGAGATCGTTAAAAAACGGGGAGATACGGTGCAGCAGGGGGAGGTGATTTTCAGACTGGATCAAAAGGACGCGCTCCTGCAAAAGGATAAAAGCGAGGTTGCTCTGAAAAGCGCAGAGGACGCGCTGCAAAAAGCGTCCGAAGACCTCACAAACAGCAAGACGGAGCTGCAAAATTCGATCGCAAAGGCGCAGCAGCAGCTGGACAGCGTGACCAAGGATTACAACAAGATGCATAACGATTACGACGCAGGCCTTGTAACGAAGCGCCAATTGGAACAAAGCGAGATGCAGGTGAACAGCGCGCAGCTGGATTTGCAAAATCTGCAAAACAAGCTGGACGCTATGGACAAAACCAACGGGCTCGCCAGCGCCCAGTCGCAGGTCGATTCCGCGAAGCTCAGCCTTCAAGACATCGACAATACGCTGGATAACTACGCCGTGAAGGCGCCGATATCCGGGGTGCTGACGGATCTGTCCGTGGAAGTCGGCCAATCCGTGGCGCGCGGAGGCAAGGTCGGCCAAGTGCAGCAGCTTGATCCGATCAAAATCAAAGCGGATTTGAGCGAAGCCGCGGCGGCGCTCGTCAAAGGCAAGCAGGAGCTTTCCTTCTACAGCGCGGACAATCCGGACAAGCTGCTGCAAGGACGCGTCACCTATTTGGCGGACGTGATGAACTCGCAGACCAAATCGTACCCGCTGGAGCTGGAAGTCGCTAACGCCGACGGCTACTTGAAGCCGGGCTCCCGAGTGCAGATACAGCTAACGAGCAAGGAGGAGCAGATGGTCATCGCGGTGCCGAGCCTTAGCATCGTAAGAGAGGGCAGCGACGCCTTCGTATTTATTTTGAAGGGAGACCAGGTAGAGAAGCGTCCGATAAAGCTCGGCCGGGTAAACGAAACGTATCAGGAAGTGTTGGACGGAGTGAAAGCCGGCGAGCAGGTGGTCGTCTCCGGGCAGCATCAGCTGAAGGACGGCCAGAAAGTAACGGTTGCTCAAGACGCCAATAATCAGAAATAATCTATCGCTAAAAGCGTGGTGAACAAGCTGCCGAAGGCCACGAATCAATCACCACCCTTCTAAGGGAGGCAAAGAAAGATGAAAACAAACTGGAGAGCGGCGATGGCCGCTACCGTGTTATCGGTAGCGCTGATCGGTTCGTCGGTTCCCGCGATGGCGGATGACGCGCCCGCGGCAGCTGTAGTTAGCAGCGCCTCGTATTCGTTGAACGAATCGATGTCCGCCGTAGTCAAAAGCGTGTCGGTCAACCGCACGTCGGGCGGCCTGCAGATCGGGGCTTTGGTCGGATTGACCAACAATACGGGAGCGATGGCCCGCGTGCCCGATTACGAAGTCAGGGTGAAGACGACGGAAGGAACGGTGTACACGCTGCAAGCGAGCAGCGCCAACGCCCGTTCCTTGATGGCTCAGGAAAGCGCGGAGCTCACTTATATGGTTACGGTCGACCGGCCGACCGATGCGGAGATCAGCGAGCTGTCGTTCGTCGAGGTCGACGAGTACACGTATCCGAAGACGGAGAAGGTGCTGCTGAACGTTCCGGTAACCTCGAGCGTATGGTACGGAACGAAGGGAGAGCTGACCGATCCGTCGGCCAACATCGCCTGGGGCGAGACGTTCTCGCTGCCTTCGTCCAGCTCCCCGCTGCGTTACACGCCGGTGGAAATGAGTAAGCAAAACGACGCTAACGGGTATTCATATCTGATTACTGTGCTTGCGGACAACCAAGGTACCGGCACGGAGACCGTACCGGATTTCCGGCTGGACGGCAAGACGGCCGATAAAACGTACGCCGGGAAAAGAGTGGAGCAGGAGCCGGTCACATTGGCCGCAGGAGAGAAGAAGTACGTGCATTTCTCGGTAACGCTGGATCAGGACGTCTCGCTGCAGAGCTTGCTGCTGATGACGACGGAAGCTTTCGTTCCGGCCGGTGGCGCCTCCTCGGCTCAGGGAGCCGCCGGGGCAGGAGCGGGAAGCGCGGCGGGCGGAGCCGCTGCCGGGTCGGCCGCCGGAGCATCGGCGCAGACCCAGCCGGGCTTCGATGTCGCGCGGCTGATCATCGCGGCGCCGACGCCGTCGTCGCCTTCGAATACGGCCGGCGATTATACGATCGGCTCGCCGATAGCGGTGGACCCGCTCAATCATCTGATCGATTCGAAGACGGAAGTATCGCTTGTCGAGCTTCATATGCATGAGAATGAAGGAGAAGGCTTCAAATCGGTTGTCGCCAAGTTCAAAATATCGAACAAGAGCGATATGACGGTAGCGACGCCTGCCTTCCAGACCGAGCTGGTCGGAGGCGACGGCTCCAGCTATGCGGGAACCCGTCAATCGACGACGGCGGCCGAGCTGATGCCGAACCTCGGCTATGTCGTCAGCTATTCCTTTATGATTCCGGCATCGGAATCCGGAGAGACGATGACGATGAAGCTGCTCGACAACGTGACGGCGGCTCCGTACAGCAGCACGATCGCCAATTTCAACGTCGCCGTTCAAAAGGATACGGACGATTCGCTGATGTCGTTCTATCCGTTCAACGTGAAGCTGGACGATTGGACGCTGTCCGCCTTCACGAATACGGCCGCGGGCGGGCAAGGCTTGACGTATTCCTACAAGCTGAAGCTGTGGCTGACCGTGAACCGTCTGGAGGACGTCGTTGTCGATCAGAACTTCTCCAAGTTCAAAGTCGAGCTTGTAGACAGCGCGGGCCGGTCGTTAGGCTCGCAAACCGTGCCGTTTACCGGCGATAATAAGCTGGTAAGCGGAGAACAGACGATAGATCTGAGCAATATTAAAACCGACCAGGTCAGCTCTCCGATTACCGTCAAGCTGTACGAGTCGATCGATACGCCGAACGGCGAAGCGACAAGACTCGTGAAAACGCTGGTTCAGCCCTAATCGATAGCAGATATTTCGTGAAAGAGAGATCGTGGACTTCGCTGTCCGCGGTCTCTTTTTTTGCATTATACAGTCGGCGTTTTCGCCGCATGGAAGAACTGCGGAGTTTTGGATAAAAAAACGGCTCTTGGGTGAGAATGGAGAATATCCATACCAATTTTACGGCGACAATCTGTGCGAAAAGGGGATGCTCTGTGAACTTCATCAAGTGGCTTGCCAAGAAACCGTTGAAATCCCGCGCGTCTGCGCAATCCGCCGCAGCGGCGGTGCAGCCGCAGCAGCAAACGCAAACGGCGGGCAAAGCAATTTTCATAGAGTTGAACGACAATTACAACTACTTGTCCTCCTTGTATGAAGATTGCTCGGATATCGTATTCCATCACTTTAAAATCGGCGGTATAACGGATGCGTTCCTTATCTTTATCGATGAGATGTCGGATACCGATATGATAGATCAGCACGTCCTTAATCCGCTCATGGAAGGCGTCGCCGAATCCGAAAAGGGCAGATCGATTATTTCAAAGAGCATCAGCGTATGCCACGCCAAGGAAATTGCGACGTTTGATCAAGCTGCCGACGAGATTTCCAAGGGCAATCCTGTCATCTTCGTCGACGGCGACAATCAAGCGGTATCATTGGGCCTGGCCAAGTGGCCGAAACGGAATATCGAGGAGCCTGTTGCCGAATCGGTAGTACGGGGACCGCGGCTCGGGTTTACGGAAGCTCTGGGTGTCAACACTTCTTTGCTGCGAAGAAGCATCAAGAGCCCGGCGCTCAAGATGAAATCGCTCAAGATCGGGCGATATACGCAAACCGAGGTAGTCGTCACTTATATCAAAGGGGTCGTCGATCCCGCATTAATCGATGAAATTATAAGCCGGCTGCAGCGCATCGATATCGACGGCATTCTCGACAGCTACTATGTTGAGGAACTGATCGGCGACAACCCGCTCACGCCGTTCCCGCAGATGCTCTCTACGGAAAGGCCCGACGTCGTTGTGGGCAATTTGCTGGAAGGCCGGGCGGCGGTTATCATCGACGGTTCTCCTTCGGTACTGGTAATGCCGATTACGCTGTTTTCGCTGATCCAGTCTCCGGAAGATTACTACCAGACGTTCTGGGCGGGAACGTTCATCCGATGGCTGCGCTATTGCTTCTTTGTCATCGCCTTGACCATTCCGTCCGCTTATGTAGCTATTTTGACATACCACCAAGAGATGATTCCGACGACGCTGCTGCTCAGCGTAGCCAAGTCGAGGGAAGAGATCCCTTTCCCCGCGCTGATCGAGGCGCTGCTGATGGAAATTACCTTCGAGGCGTTAAGGGAAGCGGGATTGCGCCTGCCGAAGCAGGTCGGACCTGCGGTCAGCATCGTCGGCGCTCTCGTCATCGGTCAGGCGGCCATTTCCGCAGGGCTCGTCTCCTCGCCGATGGTTATGGTCGTCGCGTTTACCGGCATCGCTTCGTTCACCTTCCCGCGATATACGCTGGGCATATCGATCCGGCTGCTCCGGTTCCCGCTGATGTTTCTCGCCGGCTTTCTCGGACTTCTCGGCCTCATGCTGGGGATTATTACCATCGTCATTCATTTGTGCACGCTGCGTTCCTTCGGCGTTCCTTATTTGTCATCTCTTGCGCCCATGCATAAAAACCTGGTTCAGGACGTGTTAATCCGTACGCCGCTATGGGCCAGAAGCATAAGGCCGAAATTAACCGGCACTGTGAACCGTCGGCGACAGGCACCGGGGCTTAGGCCCAAACCGCCGCAAGGGGATGGAAGCGGATGATCGAAAAGGGAAGATTAACGGCCATGCAAATGGGAATGCTGATGTTTCCCACCATTTTGGCTACCGCTATATTGATTTTACCGGCCATTACCGTCAAATACGCAAAGCAGGATGCCTGGCTTTCCCCTTTATGGGCTTGCGCCGTCGGCTTTGTTCTGGTCTACGCCATGTACAAGCTTCATACGCTGTACCCGGGAAAGAGCATCGTGGAAGCAAGCGAGCTTATTATCGGCAAATGGCTCGGCAAATGCTTCGGCTTCGTGGTTTTCTTCCTTTACTTGCAGGATACGGGATTTGTTATCAGGGAATACGAGGAATTCGTCGTCGGCAATTTCTTGCAGCGCACTCCTGCGATTGTCGTCACCAGCTGCATGGTGTTCGTTTGCGCGATAGCCGTGCGCAGCGGCGCGGAAGTGTTGGGACGATGCGCGCAAGTGTTCGTGCCGCTCATCATTATTTTTTTGCTGCTTATTCTCATGCTGCTGATCCCGGAGCTCAAGTTTATCCGGCTGCTTCCGGTTTTGGGCGGCGGGCTCGGACCGTCCGTTCGGGGAGCCGTTCCCCAGATCAGCTGGTTCAGCGATTTTATGCTGATCACCTTTTTTCTGCCGGTTTTGGCGGATCAGCGCAAAGGCTTGAAGCACGGTTTATTATCGGTCGCTGTCGTCGCTGTGACTATGGTGCTCATCAATATGGTCATTTTGCTGCTATTCGGCCATTTGGCGTCCAAGTATACTTATCCGGTCATGGTCGCCTCCAGATATATTAGCCTGGCTGATTTCATCGAGCATACGGAAGCGATGGTGATGGCGATATGGGTGATGGGCGTTTTTGTTAAAATATGCGTCTACTACTACTGCTTGCTGCTTATTTTCTCGCAGTGGCTCAACTTTTCCGATTACCGGCGGATCGTTTATCCAGTGGGGTTTTTGCTTGTGCCGTTCAGTTCCTGGGTGACGCCGAATGTGCAGGTGATGTCGGATTTTTTCGACAAGGTCGGAGCCGCTTATTATATTACGCTCAAAATCGTACTGCCCATGCTGCTCACTTTCATCGCGCTAATTCGCAAGAAGATTGCGCCTGCCGGAAGCTGAGCGCCAGTTTGCGCACGGAGGGGAGACCTGACCATGATAGAAAAAGGCAAAATCAGCTCGCTGCAAATGGCCGTTATGCTGTATCCGACGGTAGTTATTACCGGAATCCTGCTGCTCCCCTCGATGCTGGCCGTCATTGCGGGCAGGGATATGTGGATCTCGGCGATCTGGAGCGCTGCAGGAGGCTGCTTCATCGTATGGATTTGCTTCTGGCTTCACAACCGGTTCCCCCAGCAGTCGATCGTCGAATACAGCACGGCCATAGCCGGATGGTTTCCGGGCAAACTTATCGGGCTGATCATTATCTTTTTCTATCTTCAGCTGAACGGCTATGTCGTCAGGGAGTACGGCGAGTTTCTGGTCGGCAGTTTTTTTTCCCGCACGCCTTTGATTCTAATTATGGGGAGCGTGATATTCGTATCCTCCTTCGCGGTTCGCGGGGGAGTGGAGGTGATCGGCAGAAGCGCGATGGTATTCGTGCCTCTCATTATTGTCCTGTTCGTAACGGTCGTGCTGCTGCTGACTCCGGAACTGGATTTAAGAAGGCTTCTGCCGGTGATGGAGCATGGAATGAAGCCCTCCTTGCTGGGGGCGCTAATCCCTATCGGCGGCTGGTATGGGGAATATATGATTATCGCTTTTTTGCTTCCTTTGCTGATCGACCGCTCGAAGGGGATGCGCTTATGCGGAATGTCGATTATGGCGGTGATGGCAACGCTGCTGATAACGAACCTGGTCGTATGGTCTTTGTACGGCGGTCTATCCGCCAGCGTCATTTATTCTCCGTTTCTCGCCGCGCGCTACATTCAAGCGGGAGATTTCATCGAGCATGTGGAGGCTATCGTAATGGCTATCTGGATTTTGGGTATTTTCATTAAAATCTCTACCTTCTTCTATATCATTGCGCTTGGGACGGCGCAGTGGCTTGGGCTGTCCGGGTACCGCGTCCTCGTGTTCCCGATAGGGCTGCTCCTGCTGATGTTCAGCGTCTGGTCGGCCACCAATTTGCAGGAGCTCGGCCGCACGATCGGGACGAGAGGCCCATTCTATTATGCTACCGTACAGTATTTGCTGCCGATTCTCTTAGTTATTGTTGCTATGATCCGCAAAACGAAAGCAGGAGGTACCGCATGAATTACGGCAACGGCATCGCGCAATCAGGAATGCGGCTGTTACGGCCCGCGCTTTCTGTCATCGGCGGCTTCGCTTTGCTGCTTACGCTTACGGGTTGCTGGGACCGGGTCGAGGTTAACGATTTGACGCTCATTATGGCGGCGGGTCTCGATAAAAAAGAGGATGCGATGATCGAGCTGTCGATCGAGGTTTATGTGCCGAAGCCTTCGGGAAGCGGGGAGCAGGGCGCTTCGGGAACGGGTGCCAGCAGCGGTAACGCCCAGACGCTGGTCCGTTCCGCGCGGGGGGTTACGCTGGCCGATGCCATGTCCAAGCTGCAGGAGGAGTTTCCGAGGCGGATTTTCTGGGGGCATTGCGAAATTTTCATCTTCGGCGAAAAGCTGGCGAGAGAGGGGATTCGCGATCAGGTCGACTTCATAATGCGGGAGCCCGGTCCGCGGGAGCGGGCGGATGTCTTCATCAGCAAAGGGGAGGCCAAGAACATATTGTCGCTGCTGCCGCCCATAGAGAGAAGCTCCGCGGAAGTGCTGCGGGAGATGGCCAAGCTGCAGACGGGCATGAAGGTGACGGTCAAGGATTTGGCCGAAATGCTGATCGGCGACGCTCAAGCGGCGGCGGTCCCCTGGATCGAAGTGCTTCCGCCCGAGAAAAATCAAAAGCCGAACCAAACGGTAGGCTTCATCAACGGTACCGCCATAATGAAACAAGACCGCCTGGTCGGCCGATTGGACGATAAGCTGACCAGAGGCTTGCTCTGGCTTAGAAACGAAGTGAAGACGTCCATCGTCACAATCGAGCCCAAGGAAGGCAAAGGGCATGTGTCGGTGAAGCTGCTGAGAAGCTCCAGCGAGCTCGTTCCGAAGATTGAGGGAGATAAATGGAGCATGACGGTCAAAATTCATACGGAAGACGATGTGATGCAAAATACGACGAATCTCAATTTAAGCGATCCCAAATTGACGAAAAAGTTGGAGAAAGAGCTGGCGAAGGACATCGAAGAGCGAATTAAACTGGCTCTGGTGCACCCGCAGAAGCAGCTGAACGCCGATATCTTCAACTTCGCCGAAGCGTTTCACCGCAAGTATCCGAAGGAATGGGAGAAGACGAAGGACCATTGGGACGATATTTTCCCGGAAGTAGAGGTTCAGATTGTGGCCTCGGCGCGAATACTTCGCACCGATATGGCGACCGTAGGGGCGAACCGCCCGGAAAGCGAGGTGAAAAAATAAGATGAGCTGGGGAACGTTGATGTCGATCACCGTATTGGTCATTCTGATGATCGCCTATGAATGGCCCAAGATGAAGCAATACTCGGCCAAGGAGAAAGGGGCGTTTATCGTGCTCACCCTTTTCGGGTATGTACTGGGCGTGCTGCTGATCTTTTTCCCGGAGATGCCCGGCCCGACTCAATTGGTGGACAAGCTGTTCAAGCCGCTCGGGAAAATGCTGGAGTAACGCTGCGGTTGCCGGGTACCGGGATATCCTGTCCGGCAGCCGCAAGCGCATCATCGGGGAAAGAACCGCGGAGCGGAACGTCAGCCGCCGTCCCCCTCGCCTCTGATGCGAAGAAGATTACAGCGGATGAAACGGCTTCGTCAGGAGGCGCCGATCCGCAGCCTATGTGCCGAAGCCGACGCCCAGCATTTCGTCCGGCCTCATCGCCTTCAGCTGCTTCTCGTACAGCTCGCGGTACAGCCCGCTTTGCCTCAGCAGCTCCTGATGAGTGCCGCGCTCCGCAATCCGGCCCTGATCGATGACGAGAATCTGATCGGCTCTTACGACGGTAGCCAGCCTGTGGGCGATGATGAAGGTCGTACGGTCTTTCATCAGCTTCTCGAGCGCCTCCGTCACCAGCGCTTCCGACTCCGCGTCGAGAGCGGAGGTGGCTTCGTCTAGGATGAGGATGCGCGGGTTTTTGAGCAGGGCGCGGGCGATCGCGATCCGCTGCTTCTGCCCGCCGGACAGCCGGACGCCCCGTTCGCCGACGATCGTATCGTAACCTTGGTCCATCTCCCGGATGAAGCCGTGGGCGTTCGCCGCTTTGGCCGCTTCGACGACCTGCTTGCGTTCGGCGTCCGGGTTGCCGTAAGCGATGTTCTCATAAATCGTGCCCGAGAACAGCATATTGTCCTGCAGCACGACGGCGATTTGCATTCGCACGTCGGACAGGTCGCAGTCGCGCAAGTCGACGCCGTCCAAATAAACGGCGCCCTCGTCCGGATCGTAGAAGCGCGGGATCAGATTGATCAGCGTCGATTTGCCGGCGCCGCTCGGCCCGACGAGCGCAATGACGTCCCCGGGGGCGGCAGTGAAGCTGACGTTGCGCAGCGCCGTCCGCTTTTCCGTGACGACCCGCGGCGGATCGGGCTTCGTTTTGGGCGGAATGAGGTAAAATTTTTTGGCCGGCAGGATCATGTCCACCAGATCGGGATCATGGTGTTTGCCGGGCTCCTTCTTGTCTTCCGGCCGCTCGGTGACATAGGTGAAGGTCACGTTGTCGAAGACGACGCTGCCTTTGCACTGCCGCAGCCGGACCGGGTTCTCCTTCACGATGATTTCCGGCTCGATGTCGAACACCTCGAAGATGCGCTCGATGTTGCTGAGCGAGTTCTGGATCGTCGCATTCGCCTCCGCGAACCGCTGGATCGGCCCGTACAGCTGGCTTAAGTACGCTTGGAAGGCGACGAGCAGGCCGATGGTCATATGCCCCTTAAGCACGAGCAAGCCTCCGGTGAACCAGATGATCAGCCCCCCGGTCTGCGTGAAGGTTTGGCTGATCCGCCCGAGCGAGTTGGCCAGCAGCTGAGCTTTGTTGGCGTGCATGATATGGTTTTTGGCCTGCTTCTCGAACCGCTCCATCTCCTTCTTCTCCTGGTTGAACGATTGGACGATCTTCATTCCGGAAATTTTCTCGACGAGAACCCCCTGAATTCTCTCCATCTGCCGGTGCACCGAACGCCAGGACAGCCGAATTCGCACGTTCATGTTCGCGAACGTCAAGTAGTAGAGCGGCAGCAGCCACATCGACAGCAGAGCGAGCTGCCAGTTGATCTTAAACAGCATGAAGCCGGCGAAAAAGACGAGAAACAAATCGATTACGAGATTGATAATGCCCCCGTTCACCAGATTTTGCGCCCCGTTCACATCGTTCATCATCCGCGTAACAATGCTGCCCACCTGCCGGTTGTCGTAAAATCGCTGCGACAGCTTCTGCATATGCTGATACAGCTGATGGCGGATGTCGTAGACCATCCGGTTTCCCAGTCTGAACGTAATCGTATTGCGTAAGAAATTAATCCATATTCCGAAGGCGTAGACGGCTCCCAGAACCGTCACTGCCCTGCCCAGCGTCCAGAAGCTTTCCTTTTGGGGGAGCACGTCGTCGATCAAAATTTTGGTCATCCACGGTCCGATCATCGGCACGGCGAATTGCGCAATCCCGAGCGATAAAATGAGCAAAAGCGTGAGCCGGTAAGGCTTGAGAAACGTTAAATAGCGCTGGACGAGCTTTTTTTTATCCGAAACGGCGGTCCCGTTTTGCGCGGATGCAGTCATGCAATCACTCCCTGAGGTTGACGTTATTTTCCAATAGTATAGACATTAACATAGTCCTTTTTAAATAAAAATGGTGAATATAACCATTAAACATGGACTATTCTGCTTTGGCTCCCAATTATTCACACCATCTTCACACGGAATTCATTACAATAGTTTCTAAGATAAAGCAAATTTGTGCGTGGAGGCGGGAATATGGCGAGAATTCTTATCAATCATTTGTATAAGCGATACGGGAAGGATAAGCACCCGGTCGTAAAGGATTTCCATCTGGAAATCAAGGATAAGGAGTTTTTGGTCTTTGTCGGTCCGTCCGGCTGCGGGAAATCGACGACGCTCCGAATGATTGCCGGCCTGGAGGACATTTCCGAAGGGGAGATCTACATCGGAGATACGCTGGTTAACGATCTGCCGCCGAAGGATCGGGACATAGCGATGGTGTTCCAGAATTATGCGCTGTATCCGAATATGAGCGTATACGAGAATATCGCCTTCGGCCTGCGCTTGCGCAAGCTCCCGAAGCACGAGATCGATCTGGCCGTCAAGCGGGCCGCGCGCGTGCTGGAGATCGAGCAATATTTGAGCCGCAAGCCGAGGCAGCTGTCGGGCGGTCAGCGTCAACGGGTGGCGCTCGGACGCGCCATTGTCCGCAATCCGCAGGTGTTTCTGATGGATGAGCCGCTCTCCAACCTGGACGCCAAGCTGCGGGTGCAGATGAGAACGGAAATTATCAAGCTGCACAAAACGCTCGGCGTGACGATGATTTATGTGACGCACGACCAGATCGAAGCGATGACGATGGGCGACCGCATCGTTGTCATGAAGGACGGCATTATTCAACAGGTCGATACGCCGGAGGTCATTTATACGAATCCGAGCAACACGTTCGTCGCCAGCTTTATCGGCTCCCCGCCGATGAATTTCATCGAAGGGCGGATTACGGAGAACGCCCAGGGCAAGCTTGAATTTCATACCCAGCGGTTCGCGCTCGCGATTCCGGACGGCAAAGCCCACGCTCTGATCAAAAACAAACAGGTGAACAAAATGATCACCCTGGGGGTCAGACCGGAAAATATCAGTCTCGAAGAGATGGTGTTCCAGGCGTTTCCGAACGCGGTCATTCCGGGTACGCACAAGCTGAGCGAGCTGATGGGAGCGGACCGCTATCTGCATCTGGATATCGGCCAGGAGAGAATGCTCATCGTGCGGGTGAATCCGCGGTACCACTATGACGAAGAAGACAAGGTTCAGGTCGCCGTCGACATGTCGAAGGCCCTGTTCTTCTATAACGAAACCGGCGAGCGGATTATGGATTAATACGCCGGGAGGCAGAAAGGAGTGACTGAATTGCAAGTAAAATGGAAACGCATACGCAAGCGCTTTCTTGCGGTTCTGATGATCGGGTCGCTGGGGTTGTCGTGCACGCCTTTTCCGTCGCTGCCGCAGGCTGCTGCGGCCGACACCGCCAATGCCGACGCCGGGAAGCCCGCAGCGGCGCAGACGGATACGGCGGCCAAGGCTGCGCCGGCGAATCAGCGCCAGGTCGTGAAAGCCAACGAATTCGAGCCGTATTACGCGACTGTACTGAAGGGCTGGCAGGATAAGGGGATCAAGGCCGGAACCGCTTCGATCGAGATCAAGGCGGCCGATGTTTCCAAGAAATCCGATGAAGCCGCCGCCACGGTGGGCAGCTACGAGGGCAAGAGCGGAGTGCTCCTGTGGAACAGTCCGAAGGAGAGCTGGGTCGAATATCAAGTGGAGGTTCCGGCGGACGGCCTGTACGAAATGCAGGTATCGTACCGTCCGTATACGGGCAAGAGCCTTCGCCGCCCCGTCAACTGGGACGTCAAGCTGGACGGAGCTCATCCGTTCCGGGAGGCGTCCTCCATCGCGCTGTACCGCCAGTGGAAGGACGCTCTTACGATCAAGAAGGACATCGACGGCAACGACATCAGGCCGAAATCCGAGGACATCTCGAATTGGTCGGTGCAGCCGCTCCGCGATTCCGGCGGCGCTTACTCCGAGCCGCTGCAGTGGTACTTCAGCAAAGGGACGCATACGATTCGTTTGCAGAGTTTCGACCCTGTGGCGCTCGAATCGATCAAGCTGGCGCCGCAGACGAAACCGAAGACTTATCAAGAAGTCGCCGCCGCTTACCCGCAATCGAAGCCGGTAGAAGCGGATACGGCTACGCTGCAGGCCGAAGACGTCGAGTGGAAGAACGATTCGGCGATTCAGATGGCTTCCGATACCGATCCGAGAACGGTTCCGCTGGCCAAAGGCCGGATTACGTTCAACAGCATCGGAGGTAAAAAATGGTATAACCAAAACCAGGAGATCACGTGGACGATCGACGCTCCCGAGTCCGGCAAATACAAGCTGGCTTTTCGCGAGCTGCAAAACACAATATCGCAAAAAGCTTCCTTCCGCCGGATTGCCATTGACGGGAAGGTGCCTTTCCAGGAAATGCTCGCCTACCGGTTCCCTTACGCTTCAGGATGGCAGGGAATGGTTGTGGCGGACGATCAAGGGAAGCCGTACGAATTTTATTTGGAAAAAGGCAAGCATACGCTGACGCTGGCCGTAACGCATGATCCGTTCAAGCCGATCATTATCGGCATTGAGGAGATTACCGACATTCTGCAGGGCATCGATCAGGACCTGAAGTCGCTGACCGGCGGCCAGGACGACAAGAACCGGACCTGGAAAATCGCTCAGGATATGCCGGATTTGCCGAAGCGGCTGACGGAGGTCTCCGATTTGATGAAGAAGCTGTCCGAGCAGGTGCAGGCCGTGAACGGACGCAAGGATAATGTAAGCGAAAGCCTGAATACTTCGATTAAAGATATTGAAGAGCTGCTCAGCAAAGTCGACGATATTCCGTACCACAAGGATACGATTTCCTCGATGAACGAGAAGGTGAGCAATTTTATCGAAACGCTCGTGCAGCAGCCGCTCCAATTCGACGAAATATATGTAGCGCCCGTCGAGAAACATTTTCCCGAGATGGAAGCTTCCTTGTTCTCCAAAATGAAGGGTATGGTCGTCAATTTCTTCTATTCGTTCCAATCGAAGGACCGGCTTAGCGATCTGGACGACAAGGTGCTTAACGTATGGGTCCAGCGCGGTCGCGACTACGTCACGCAGCTGCAGGAGCTTGCCGACGAGACGTTCACGCCGGATAGCGGCATTCAGGTCAAGGTGAACCTGCTGCCTAACGCGCAGCTGCTCGTGCTCGCCAACGCCGCAGGCATCCAGCCGGACATCGCTTTGGGGCTGACGCAGGATTTGCCGGTCGATTATGCGATCCGCAACAGTATATACGATATATCCAAGTTCCCTGATTTCAAGGACTTGTACAAAAATTACAGCCCGGGCTCGTGGCTTCCTTTCTACTATAATAAAGGCTACTACGCGGTGCCGGAGACGC
Organism: Paenibacillus doosanensis; assembly: GCF_025060755.1. Lineage (GTDB taxonomy): Bacteria > Bacillota > Bacilli > Paenibacillales > NBRC-103111 > Paenibacillus_S > Paenibacillus_S doosanensis. Next base: position 525,735 of record NZ_JANYUY010000001.1, on the reverse strand, counting down.
AGGCGTTCCACGTGCTGTACTATCGCAAGGACATCTTGAGCCGGCTCGGCTTGTCGATTCCCGAAACCTGGGACGATGTGTACGACATGCTGCCGACGCTGCAGCAAAACTACATGAACTTCTATATGCCTCCTGCCGAGTATATGACGTTCATTTATCAGAATCATGCGGAATTCTTCGATAAAGACGGCGTCAAAACCGCATTGGATACGCCGGAAGGCTTCAAAGCGTTCAAGCAGTGGACCGATTTGTTCAATATTTATGCGATGGACCGCTCCGTATCGAGCTTCTATCAGCATTTCCGCAAAGGCGATATGCCGATCGGATTCGCCGATTATAACACGTACATCCAGTTGTCGGCGGCGGCGCCCGAGTTGAACGGCTCTTGGGGCATCGCGCAAATTCCGGGCACTCGTCAGCCGGACGGCACGCTCGCGCGCTGGTCGGGCGGCGGACAGACGGCGGGGGTTATTTTCAACTCCTCCAAGAAGAAAGACCAGGCATGGGAATTTATGAAATGGTGGGCTTCCGCCGATACGCAGGAACGGTACGGATCGGACTTGGAAGCGTTTAACGGAGTGTCGTTCCGCTGGAACACGGCCAACGTCGAAGCGTTCTCCAAGCTGCCTTGGAAGCGCGAGGACGCGAACGTCATCCTGGAGCAGTGGAGATGGTATAAGGATATGCCGAACCTGCCGGGCGGCTACTTCGTAGGACGCGAGATCAACAACGCCTGGAACCGTGCGGTGGTGGACGGCATGAACTACCGAAGCTCGCTCGAGCAGACCGTTCTGGACATTAACAGGGAGCTGCGGCGCAAGCAGCAGGAATTCGGCTTTATAGATGCAAACGGCGAAATAATCAAAACGATGGATTTGCCGGTTGTCGACAAGCCTTGGGATGGGGTGAATCCGTATGTTAAGTAACCAAGCAAGCCTTTCTACGAAACCGGCCGCTCCGGTCAAGCTGACATGGACGGATAAAGTAAAGTCGTTGCTGTCCGAGATTTGGGCATACCGCTTATCGTATCTGTTTATTGCACCGTTTATGTTTTGCTTCATCGCTTTTATTCTGGTGCCGGTGCTTGCGGCCGTGTGCCTGAGCTTTACTTATTTCAACGCCATTGAGCCGCCTCGCTTTATCGGCTGGACGAATTTTCAAAACTTGATTTCACAGGATTTGACCTTCCTGAAATATGCCTTGCCGAACACGTTCAAGTTTGCGGTGATCGTCGGTCCCGGCGGCTACATTCTGGCCTTCCTGCTCGCTTGGCTGATTACCCAACTGCCGGCGAGTCTGCGCAGATGGTTTGCGCTGGCCATGTATACGCCGTCGCTGACGATGGGGATCGCGATGACGATCGTATGGCTGCCGCTGTTGTCCGGCGACCGTCTCGGCTATTTGAACAGCATTTTGCTGCAAATCGGGTTTATCGACGAACCGCTCTTGTGGGTGACGGATAAAGCTTATCTGATGAACTCGATGATCGTCGTTACGCTCTGGTCCAGTATGGGCGTCGGCTTCCTGGCGATGATGGCCGGCATACTGAACGTCAACCCGGAGCTGTACGAGGCGGGACGTCTCGACGGTATGAGCAGCAGGCTGCAGGAAATTTGGTACATCACGATTCCGTCGATGAAGCCGCAGATGCTGTTCGGCGCGGTGATGGCTCTCGTATCGACGTTCAAGGCAGGGCTAATAGGAGTTGAGCTATCGGGGCAAAATCCGACGCCGCAGTATTCGGGCCACTTGATTATCAATCATATTGAGGATTATGGGTTTACTCGATTTGAAATGGGGTATGCCGCTGCGATTTCCGTATTCCTGCTCGTTCTGATGTACGTGTCGAATAAACTTTGCTGGGGATTGTTCGGCTCCAAGGAGGATGAATAATGCAAAACGCAGCCGTTTGGTGGAATAAAATCAAGCCGCAGAAAAAGAAGTCTAAACTCAATTCCATGGATATGTTTCAAAAAATTCTCGTTGTCCTGCTTGTGCTGTTCTCGATCTTTATGCTGCTTCCGCTCATCTTTATTTTCAATCATGCGCTGAAGCCGTATCAGGAGCTCTTCATGTACCCACCTACTATCTTCGTCAGGGAGCCGTCGTTCCAGAACTTCGTCGAGCTGTTCCTGGTGGCGTCGAGCTCCACGGTGCCGGTGACTCGTTACTTATTCAACAGTCTGGTCATCTCGGGCGGAGCGGTCGTATGCGTAACGATCGTCAGCGCGCTGTGCGCTTATCCGATATCGAAGCATAAATTTCCCGGACATAAGATCGTGTTCGCGACGATTATTTTGACGCTGATGTTCGCTCCGGAGGCAGTACAAATTCCGCGTTATCTCGTGGCGAGTCATTTGGGGATTATGAACACTTATTTAGGGCATCTCTTGCCCATATTAGCTATGCCTGTGGGGGTGTTCTTGCTCAAGCAGTTCATCGATCAGCTTCCTAATGAGCTGCTAGAAGCAGCGAGAATGGATGGAGCGACGGAAATTCATATCTTCCTGCGCATCGTAGTTCCGATTTGCATGCCTGCGGTAGCAACGGTAGCAATTCTTACATTTCAAGGATCATGGGGGAACACGGAGACATCTACCTTGTTTATGCAGGACGATGAAATGAAGAACTTTCCATTCTTTCTCTCGACGCTGACTAATGGTCTGGCAAATAACGTAGCCCGTCAGGGAGCGGCAGCAGCAGCAGCTATGATCATGTTTGTCCCCAACTTAATCATCTTCCTCGTATTCCAGGGGAAAGTGATCGCAACGATGGCCCATTCCGGGATTAAATAATGAAGAAAGGAGGAAGAGCTACTATGACGGTCAAGAAACGATGGCGGCGCCCGCTGTTCCTTCTTCTGGCGATCGCCGTGCTGGCGTCGGCCATGCTGCCGATGACGGCGCTGGCCTACGTGCCTTACGATACGAACTATAAGAACGGCTACGATCAGCTGATTTGGACCCAGTCCGCTTACACCCCGGTAGAAGTGATGGGCAGGGAAATATATGCTCCCGATCCGAAGGACCCGAGCAAGCAGGTGTTTTCGCCGCTCGTTCAGCCCAAGGGCATTTTTATCGACGAGAAAGACAACATCTACATTGCGGACACGGGGAATAACCGGATTGTCCAGCTCGACCCGCAAGGGTCCTTCGTACGCATCATCGATGTGAAGGAAAGCCCGCTGAAAAAACCGGAAGGCGTGTTCGTCGACAAAAAAGGCGAAATTTACGTTGCCGACACGGGCAATAAGCGGGTGCTCCGGCTCGATAACAGCGGCAAGCTGATCCGCGAATTCAAACGTCCGGATACGAAGTTTTTGCCGGAATCGTTCAAATACGATCCGATCAAGGTCGCGGTGGATAAGCGGGGCTTTCTGTACATCGCTACGTTGGGCGGCTATCAGGGGCTGCTCCAGCTTGATCCGGAAGGCAATTTCCAAAGCTTCTTCGGCGCCAACAAGACGGATTTCTCCGTGATGGACGCGTTGAAGCGGCTCCTGTACACCCGCGAGATGTACTTGCGGGAGATCAGCAAGCTGCCGGGCTCGGTCAGCAGCGTAACGATCGACCAGAGCGGGTTCATTTATACCGTCACCAAAGAAGTGGAAACGGGGCAGATCAAGAAGCTTAACATTGCGGGGAAAGACTTGCTGGCAACGAAGAATGACGATTCGGCTACCGAAGAGAAGATCAAAAATTTCGGAGAGGTCCGATTCCCGAGCAAGGATAAGCTGACGCCGAAGCTGAACGATCTGACGGTCGACCGCAACGGCAACATTACCGCAATCGATTCGACGCTCAAATATGTCAATCAATACGACGCCAACGGCAATCTGCTCTTCTTCTGGTCCGGCGACACGAGCGCTTCTTCCTCCAAGCTGGGGGTCGTGAAGACGCCGTCGGCGATCGCCTCCAACTCGCAGAATAACTTGTTTATTCTCGATGAAGAGAACAACATCATCCAGGTATTCCGCCTGTCCGAGTTCGGCGAGCTGGTTCACAAAGCGAACCAGCTGACGCAGGAAGGGCGCTACGAGGAGAGCGAGAAGCCGTGGAAGGAAGTGCTGCGGCTTAACGCTTACTATACGCCCGCGCTGCTCGGTCTGGCCAAGGCGGCGTATAAGAAGGGCGACTACGAGCAGGCGGAGAAGCTCTTCTTCCAAGCGGGACAACAGGAAGGATATTCCGACGCGTTCTGGCAAATCCGCCTTGTCTGGTTCCAGAAGCACTTCGGCTTTTTAATGAATATTGTCATTATCGCGGGTCTCGGCTTCCTTATCTTCGAGCGGGCGACCCGGAAAAGCCGGTTCCGCCAAAATTGGCGCAACCGCCGCAGATCGCAAATTCCGATCGTCGTACAGCTGAAGCATGCGTTCTACATTCTGAAGCATCCGATCGACGGATTCAGCGCGATCCGTTACGAGGGCAAGGGCGGTTTCGCCAGCAGCGCGATTATGCTTATTCTTGCTTTGGTATCGTTCTGCATTTACCGGGCGTATACGAACTTTACCTTTAACGCGTCCGTATTCCTGGAAATTAATCTGGTTACCGTATTCTTCCAATTTATGGTACTTTGGGTCGGCTGGATCATATCCAACTATTTGATCAGTACGATCTACCGCGGGGAAGGCCGCTTCCGCGACGTCGTATTCGGCAGCACGTACGCCTTGTTCCCGATCGTGCTCGTCGGCCTTCCGCTGACGCTGATTTCGAATGTGATGACGCTCAGCGAAGCGTCGATCTACACCTTCCTGCAATACGGAATGATGATCTGGGTCGGCCTCTTGATCTTCTGGAAAGTACAGTCGATGCAAAACTACAGCGTGGGCGAAACGATCATGAACATCTTCTTGTCGCTGGTCACCATGACGCTGCTCGGGGTTCTGATCTTCATCACCTTCGGCCTGAGCACCGAGCTCAAAGACTTCTTCTTTTCCATCTATCAGGAGGTGACGATCCGATGAGACGCAGACGATATAAAATCATGCTCTCCGCTTCGCTCGCCGCCGTGCTTAGCCTCTCGCTGATTGCGACTCAGGCGGTGCAGACGATCAATGCGGCGGACCCGCCGGCCGATGCGGCGAAGACGGATGCGGCCGCCGCGGACAAAACGGCGCAGCCTGCGCAAGGGGCGCAGCAGGCTCCCGCCGCGGACGCGGCTTCGTCCGCCCCGGCTCCGGCGCAGCAGGGCGCTCCGGTCGACCCGAGCAAGGCGAAGGCGGAGCTGCCTAGCGATGCGAATTTCAAGCTGGCGGCGCAAAGCGATAAGCTGAAGCTGCTTGTGGACAGCACGACCGGGCATTTTCAGGTAGAAGACAAGCGAAGCGGCGAAATCTGGCGCTCTTACCCGAATCCGGAGCAATGGCCGCAGGAGACGATTACGGGAACATGGAGGAACAATTTGCGATCCCCGATCATGCTCGAATATATCGATGCGGCGAATTTCAAATCGCAGCCCAAAATGACGAGCTTAATCGAGGATAAAGGTACGCTCGAAGGGTTCCAGACGACGTCCTCCGGGTTCAAGGTTACCTTTAACTTCAAGACGTCCGGGTTTAAAATTCCCGTCGAAGTGAACGTGAAGGACGATTACATCGAAACGAAAATTATCGACAGCGGCATTACCGAAGGCAAGCTGAGCTTGCTGAACCTGAAGCTGTATCCGATGTTCGGTGCCGAGCCGTCGATCGGGCAGGACGGGTATCTCGTCGTACCGGACGGTTCCGGCGCGCTGATTCGCTTCAAGACGAAGCAAATTAACGACAAATCGATCTACCGCGAAAATATGTACGGCAGCGACGTATCCTTCTACGCGGAGCGGACGGCCCGCCAGCAGGCGAAGATGCCCGTGTTCGGGATGAAGTCGGGCGATAAGGCATTCGTTGCGGTGATGACCGGCGGGGAAGAATATTCCAAGGTGTTCGGCTCGCCGTCGGGAGCGTTCGGCCAATCGAACTGGATTACGCCGGAGTGGCAGTACCGGATCAAGTTTTTCCAAAATACGAGCAAGAAAGGGAACGCCGGCTTCTTCACTTACAGCAAGGACCGGTTTACTTCCGAGCAGCGCTCGACCCGCTATTATTTGCTGCCGAAGGAGCAAAGCGATTATGTCGGCATGGCCTCCAAATACCGCGAATATTTAATGAAGGAACAGGGCATCAAACCGCTGCAGGTCAGCTCTAACAAAATTCCGATGTTCGTCGATATTGTCGGAGCCGACGTGAAGAAGGGGATGCTGTGGGATAAATATTTGCTCGGCACCTCGACCTCTCAGGCGATGGAAATGGTCAAGAGACTGTACGGCCTCGGCATTGAAAATATGTCGATTCAGTATATGGGCTGGCAAAAAGGCGGCTACAGCTCTTTCGGCGGCCTGTTCCCGGTCGATAAGCGTCTCGGCGGCAACGAAGGGATGAAGCAATTCATCGAATTCGCCCATTCGCTGAAGCTGCCCGTGTACTTGGCGGCGAACTACAGCTACAACAATAACGAGCGCGACGGCTTCAATCCGCGGTATGACGGCATGCGCAACCTGGCCGGCACGCTGATGGATTTCGAAATGTATGCCAGCCGCGACACGGTGACGCAGATGAGTCCGAAATTCTCGGCCAAGTCGCTTGACAAGGATATGAAGGAATATGAATCGCTGAACGCCGACGGCATCTACTTCGAGGACGGCGTGGGCCGCTATCTCGACAGCGACTTCAACACCCGTTATTTGTCGACGAGAACGGATACGATGCATACGCAGCAGGAGATGCTGCAGCAGGTGAAGGATACGCTGGGCGGAGTGAGCGTGGAGAGGGCCAACTTGTACGCGCTCAAGGATATTAATCATATTCACCGGCTGGCCGACGATTACTCGTACGATCTGTTCATCGACGAATCGATTCCGTTCATGCAGATCGCTCTGCACGGGCTGATCACCTATTCGTCCAACTGGTCCAACCTGCGCGACCAATATAAGACGGAGATGCTCCGCAGCATCGAATACGGCGCAAGCCCTTCGTTCATCTTTACGAGCGCGCCGTCGGAGGATATGAAAGGCGCTTATTCCATCTATTATTACAGCATGAACGTGCATGACTGGGAGTCTACGGCCGTGGAAGAATACCAGCGCTATAACGAGGCGCTCGGCGACGTACAGAACAAGTTCATCGTCGGCCATCGAACGATCGCTCCCAACGTCAGGGAAGTGACGTACGAAGGCGGCAAGAAGCTGGTGCTGAACTACAACACGACGCCTTATAGCGACGGCAAGCTGAGCGTGCCGGCTCAAGACTTCATCGTAGTGCAAGGAGGGGGAAGCCAATAATGCGCAAATACAAATTGAGCTCCGCCACTCTCCGCAAAGTGGAAGGCTCGCTGTTTATCGCACCTTGGGTCATCGGCTTTCTGGCATTCATCGCCTTCCCTTTGGCGTACTCGTTCTACATGAGCTTCAACCGGGTGAAAATAACGGCCAGCGGCGTGGAATATTCGCCGGTCGGGTTCCAGTATTATCGGGAAATTTTGTTCGCGGACGGCGGCCTCTTGTACAACGACTTGCTGCCGTTCCTGCGGCAGGCGCTGATTATGATTCCGGTCATTGTCGTCTTCTCGCTGCTGATTGCGATCTTGCTGAATCAAAAATTTTTCGGCCGCTCGTTCTTCCGGGTCATCTTCTTCCTGCCGGTCATTTTCTCTACCGGTCAAATCATTCAGGAATTTATAACCCAGGGCGAAGGAACGCTGGCTCTCGTTCAGGAATTTGAAGTCGGCAGCTACATCAACACGTATTTGCCCAAAGCGTGGGCGGCGCCGCTAGTGTCCGTCATTAGCTCGTTCGTTCTAATCCTGTGGTACTCCGGCGTGCAGATTTTGATTTTCCTGGCCGGGCGCCAGACGATTTCGACCTCGGTCTATGAAGCGGCGCGGATCGACGGCGCGGACCCGTGGGAGACGTTCTGGAAAATTACGCTGCCGGGACTCACCCCGTTCATTTTGCTGAATTTGATTTATACGGTCGTCGATTTGTTTACGTTTCCGTCCAATCCGATCATCTCCAAGGTCAATACGACGAATTACGGTTTATCCAGCGCGCTGGCTTGGATTTACTTTATGATCGTGCTTATTTTCCTCGGTATTGTGCTGTACATCTTCTCCAGAGTCAACAAATCCGCTAGCGGAGGCAAATAGAAAGGAGGCGAACGGAATGCAAAAAATCGTAAGAGATATAAAAAACTCGCGCTTTGACGCTCACACCGTGAGCCGCTGGCTGACGACGCTGAAGCATTTGTTCATCGGCAAGGAAGCCGATAAAGGGTTAATCTTCCGGTTGTTCATGTATTTGATCCTCATCGACGTGGCCTTTATTTATATCAAACCGATTTTGTATATGATAACGACCATGATCAAGGATTCGTCGAACCTGCTCGATCCCGCCGTCATTTGGGTGCCGCGTTCGTTTTTTATGGGGCATCTGGAGGAAGCGTTCAGGCTGCTGAAATACAGCAGCGCGTTTTGGATCAGTATGACGGTTGCGTTGAGCGTCGCGGTGCTGCAGGTCATCTCCTGCGCAGTCGCCGGATATGCGTTTGCGCGGCTGGAATTCCCGCTGAAAAAGTTCTGGTTCGTATGTCTGATCTTCACCTTCGTCATGCCGCCGCAGGTCACGATTTTGCCGTCGATCCTGCTGTTTAAGGACTTCGGGTGGATCAATACGTACTTGCCGTTGATCGTTCCGGCGATTTTCGGCCATGGCTTAAAGGGAGCGCTGTTCGTCATCATTTACAGGCAGTTTTTCAGCACGCTGCCGAAGGAGCTGGAGGAAGCGGCCAAGATGGACGGCGCCAGCGTCTTCCGGGTGTTCTTCCGGGTCATGCTCCCGATCTCCACGTCGGCCATCATCGTCGTCTTCCTGTTCTCCTTCGTGTGGAACTGGAACGACTTCTATTATCCGACCATGTATATGTTCGGGGCCAAGGAAGTGCCGCTGTCGATCAGCTTGTCGCGTCTTGCCGCATCTCTGGCGGCGGAAGCCGAGCAGAGCGGTCCGAGCATCTTCGCCGAGCCGATCAAGATGGCCGCTTCGTTCCTGATCATTATGCCGGTGCTTGTCGTTTATATGTTTACCCAGCGCTGGTTCGTTGAGGGCGTAGAGCGTACGGGTCTGGTTGAATAGTTAGCGGAACTGGCAGCAAGGACGGATGAAAGCCTGACGATGTTCAGGCTTTTTTTCGTTTGTTTTGAGAAGTGTGATGAAAACGCCGACTGCGCATGCGGAAACGTCTTCCGATCGCTCTTGTCCCCCGACTTCTTGAATGGTTAACCCGTGAATAGGTTGAAATCGGGCACACTTTTGGGGATAGTAGGGAATTGTTTCTTGTCTAAAAAGGAATAGCCAAGTAATATGAAAAGATAGGGGGAATCACAGAATGCATATATTACTTGTGGAAGATGAACCTAAAATCCGCGAAGTTGTAACCGCTTATTTGAAGAACGAAGGCTGGGAGGTCGATTGCACCGCTAACGGGTTGGAGGCTGTGCAGCTGTTCGACGGCCGCGCGTACGATCTGGTCATTTTGGACCTGATGCTTGAGGGATTGCCGGGAGAAGAAGTATGCCGGCGCATTCGCGAAAAATCGGTCGTGCCGATCATTATGCTGACGTCCAAATCGCGGGAGAGCGATACGATAGCGGGACTGAACCTGGGTGCGGACGATTACATCGCCAAGCCGTTTCGGGTGAAGGAGGTCATTGCCCGCATTCACGCTTTAAGACGGCGCATTCATGCGTATAAGGCCGATCAGGCGAAGCCGGATGTGCTGACCTTCGACAGAGGCCAGATCGTGGTCGATTTGGAGGCGAATACGCTGCTCGTCCGCGGCGTTCATACGAATCTTACGACGACCGAATTCAAGCTGCTCAGCGTATTTACAAGCAAGCCGGGCAAAATTTGGTCGCGCAGCGATCTTTCCTATCATGTGCTGGGCTACCGGTTTCAAGGGGACAGCCGCTCGATCGATACCCATGTCAAAAACTTGCGAAAAAAAATCGAAGAGGATACGAAGGAGCCGCGTTACATATTGACGATGGTCGGCTCGGGATATAAATTTGCCGCCGAGCCCGATGCGAAGGAAACGGTCTGATTATGATTAGATTTTTGCGTAAAATGAATGTGATTCTATTTATTACTCTCCAAAGCTGCTTTATTCTTATCATTTCGATCGTCGCTTACGGTTACAGTTTTAACTGGCAAAATGTGTTTGACCGGTATCAGGAGGATCAGCTTAAAGTAAACGCTTTCAAATTAATTGACGACATAAGAAACGAGAACATGTCCGTAGGCCCGTACAATGAGGATCAGAAATCGTGGCTGACCCGCAGGGCGACGCTGTACGGGATTCTGGTCCGTTACGGGGAAGACCGGCGCAACATCTGGTTCGACATGTTTTCAAGAGTACAGAACGAGAAGGATCTGATTGTTCAGGAGTATCCGGTGGTGGCTAAAGGGGAAACGAAAGGGGTTTTGCAGGTCGGCTATTTGAAAACCGTCAACCAGATCGACCCGAACGTCGTCGCCTATCAGAAGATGATGCAGACGCGCTCGGCGCTGCTCTACGGCATCATTATCGTGATCTCGGTCATCGTCAGCTTCTTCGTGGCCCGGCTGCTCTCCGCCCATTTGGAGAGGCTGCAGGAGGCCGCTCATAAGATCCGGCTCGGCAATTGGGAAGTGCAGGCTTCGGTGAAAGGCCCCGAAGAAGTGCGCAGACTGGCCCTGACGCTCAACGAGCTGTCGCGGGAGCTGAAGAAGCAGGAGGATTGGCGTCATCATCTGATGGAAGATTTGACGCACGAGCTGCGGACGCCGCTGACGTCGATGCTCTCTCAGCTGGAGGCGATGATCGACGGCATTTATGAAGTCGACCTGGAATGGCTGCAGCAAATTTATGACGAGCTGATCCGCTTAACCCGGCTGATGAACGATATGGAGAAGCTGTCGGAGGCGGAAGCCGCGCGGTTTACGATTCATATCCGGCGTATTAACATGGTGCAGCTCACGCAAAACGTATACCGCAACTTTCAGCAGATGGCCCGCAGCAAAGGCGTCAAGCTGCAGTTCGTGCCGACCAATGCTCCTTGCTACGCGGAGGTGGACCGCGACAAAATGATCCAGATTATTTCCAACATCGTCTCCAATGCGATCAAATATACGAACGAAGGCGGGAAGGTGACGCTGGGCGTCGATTGGACGACAGATTCTACTATTATCTATTGCAAAGATACCGGAATCGGGATCAGCGAAGCCGATTTGCCTTATGTGTTCAACCGGCTCTACCGGGTGGACAAGTCGCGTTCCCGGTTCAGCGGCGGGGTCGGCTTGGGGCTGAGTATTGTCAAAGCTCTCGTCGAAGCCCATGAAGGCGAGATCGAGGTGACGAGCGAGCTGGGACACGGGTCGTCGTTTACAGTGACGATTCCGAACGTGTACAAGTCGCTGGAGCAGCAGCTGGCTTAAGAAGCGCGATGAAATCACGGCCCTTCTAGAAGCCCGGTGAAAAACGAGCGGAGGGGCCATTTGAATCTGGAAAAGCGTAAGCGTTCGCCTTTGAAAACGGATTCTCTCCACAAAAAACGAGAAAATAATCCAAAGAATCCGTTTTCAACAGCGATTGGAGGATCAAATGGACGCCGCAGCGGACTTTTTCACCACCCTTTTAGAAGCGTGGCGAAAAGGCGGACGCAGGTTACAGGTTGCAGGGAATGAGAAGGAGGCAGGCAAATGAATTTTTACGGTCAAAAGGTACTCCCAGCGGTGCGCAAGATGAGAGATTTGGAGCTGCTGCTCAAAAGCCAATTTACATATCTGGTGCTGCTCGATATTCATATCTCGCAGCTGTTAAGCATCGTTCAGCTGGCAAGAAGCCATCAGAAAAAAATGCTCATTCACGCGGATTTGATCCACGGGTTGAAAAACGACGAGTATGCGATCGAATTTCTATGCCAATCGGTCAAGCCCGCCGGCATCATCTCGACGAAGAGCGCGGCGATAGCGACCGCCAAGAAAAACAAAGTGCTTGCCATTCAGCGGCATTTTCTGCTCGATACGACGGCGTTGGAGACGACCTATAAAATTACGGCGAAGGTACAGCCCGATTATATTGAAGTGCTGCCGGGGGTAATCCCGCATATCATTGCAGAGATGAAAGAAGAGCTCGGCATTCCGATTCTTGCAGGGGGACTCATACGTACGGTGGAGGATGTGGAGATGGCCCTGAAGGCCGGGGCGGTCGCCGTGACGACCTCCCGGAAAGACATATGGGGCCATTATTAACGCGTTTGCTAAGCGAGCGGCTCTACCGCGTCGTGAAGATGGCGTTCGAGCTCGGACGCCTGCAGCTCGGCTTGCTCTTCAGTCCAGCCGAAGCGTTCGGCCATATAGCCGATCACCGGCTGCTTCCAGCTATGGACCGCTTGGATATTGAAGTACAGCGAGCCGGTGCGGCGAATGAAAAAGTCCAGCGGCGTTACGACCATCTCTTCGTCGATGCCGTACAGCAGGGAAGCGAACCAAGAGGCGGGCATGCCGTAACGCTTGGCTTCTTCCTGGTGTTTCCCGTACAGTTCGAAGACGCGGTCGACGTTGGAGCCGTAGCGCTGCACGAGCGTTTTGGCTTCGGCTTCGCTTAGTCCGATGCGGACGCCCTCCTGCACCTTGCTCTTGAGGAAGCCGGGGTAGCCTTGGGAGCCGCCGACATCTCCGCCGGACAGTTTGACGCGGTCGGTCGTGCAGCCGGGATACGAAGCATGGCCCTGCTGCTCAAGCTGGCTTGCCACCAGGTTGACGATGCGCTCCGCCATTTTGCGGTAGCCTGTCAGCTTGCCGCCGGCAATCGTGATCAGCCCCGACGGCGCGATGAAAATTTCGTCCTTCCGCGACAGCTCGGACGGGGATTTGCCGTCTTCGTGGATGAGCGGCCGCAAGCCCGACCAGCTCGATTCGACGTCTTCCGGCCCCAGCTTGAGCGATGGGAACATGAAGTTGGCGGCGCGGACGATATAGTCGCGGTCTTCCACCGTCATCCGGGGATGGGCGATATCGCCCTGGTAGTTCGTGTCTGTCGTTCCGACGTACGTTTTGCCGTCCCGCGGGATCGCGAACACCATCCGTCCGTCCGGCGTATCGAAGTAAATCGCCTGCTTGAGCGGAAAGCGGCTGCCGTCAATGACCAGATGGACCCCTTTTGTCAAATGGAGCCGTTTGCCCTGCTTAGAGCCGTCGATTTCGCGGATCGTGTCGACCCAAGGGCCGGCTGCGTTGACGATCTTGTTGGCGCGGATTTCGAAGCGTTCTCCGCTCATCCGGTCCACCGCGCGGACCCCGACGATTTTCCCCTTGTCGTAAAGCAGCTCCTCGGCTTTGGCATAGTTCATCGCCTTCACGCCTCGGCGCACCGCTTCCTTCATCGTCTCGATCGTCAGCCTCGCGTCGTCCGTCCGGTACTCGACGTAATAGCCTCCGCCCTTTAATTTATCCGTGCGCAGCAGCGGTTCCTTATTCAAGGTTTTTTCTTTCGAGAACATAATCCGGCGCTCTTTTTTGCGGACGCCGGCCAAATAATCGTATACGAGCAAGCCGACCGACGTCGCCAGCTTCCCGTACGTACCGCCCTCGATGATCGGCAGCAGCATCCATTCGGGAGTCGTTACATGAGGGGCGTTTTCGTATACGATCGCGCGCTCCTTGCCGACCTCGGCGACCAGCTTGAATTCCAGCTGCTTCAAGTAACGCAGTCCGCCGTGAATCAGCTTGGTCGAACGGCTGGACGTGCCAGCCCCGAAGTCCTGCATTTCGATCAGGCCGGTCGACATGCCGCGCGTCTGAGCATCCAGGGCGATGCCGGCTCCCGTGATCCCTCCGCCGATGACCAGCAAGTCCAACTGCTGACTGCTTAGGCTTTGTTTATGCTCCGCGCGATGCACTCCTGAAAAACTTGTACTCATCTGAAATCAACCCTCTTCTTCGTTAGTATGCCTTCTGTCCGGATGACCGGGCCGCAACAAAAAAAGACCGATAACACGGCCTGGCCCCAAGTCCGAAAAACGGCTTGCAGCAAGGTATGTTACGGTCTACTCTTATTCTCTGACCAAATATTAACTTGTCATAGGTCTTGCATGTACTTGATTATTCGTATCATAACACGAGAGTGGAGAGGAATCAATACGGTTGACAGAGAAAATGTTCGTATGATAGATTTCAACTTGAAAACGGTTTAATCCGTCAGGCGAAGCGGCAAGGAGGAGAAAGGATGAGCACATCCCGTTATGTCGTTGCAATAGATCAAGGAACGACGAGCTGCCGGGCGATCGTCTTCGACCGTCAGGGAGCGATTGTTCGAACGGCGCAAAAGGAATTTACGCAGTTTTTTCCGCAATCCGGCTGGGTCGAGCATGACGCCGAAGAGATTTGGCAAACCCAGCTCGAAGTGCTGAAGCAGGCGGTGGAGACGATCGCGGTGGAGGATATCGCGGCTATCGGCATCACCAACCAGAGGGAAACGACGGTCGTATGGGATAAACGGACCGGCAAGCCGCTGCATCCCGCCATCGTCTGGCAGTGCCGCCGCACAAGCGCCATTTGCGACGAGCTCAGGGAGAGGGGCGCGGCCGCGGCGATTCAGGGCAAGACCGGGCTCGTGCTGGACGCTTATTTCTCAGGCACGAAGCTGAAATGGATTCTCGACGCGAATCCGGATATTCGGGAGAAGGCGGAGCGCGGGGAAGCGCTGTTCGGCACGATCGATACGTGGCTGATCTGGAAGCTGACCGAGGGCCGGCGCCATGTGACGGATGTATCCAACGCTTCCCGAACGATGCTGCTCAACATTCACACCGTGGAGTGGGATCGCGACATTTTGCAGGAGCTGTCCATACCGGCCGCAATGCTGCCGGAAGTATGCTCCTCCAGCGAAGTGTACGGACATACGACGCTGCTCGGGGGAGCTGCCGGCATACCGATCGCCGGAGCGGCGGGCGACCAGCAGGCGGCGCTGTTCGGTCAAGGCTGCTTCAAGGAAGGGATGGCCAAAAATACGTACGGAACCGGCTGCTTCGTCTTGAAGCAAACGGGCGAGAAGCCGATTTTATCGCAAAAAGGGCTCATTACGACGATCGCGTGGAAAATCGGCGGCCAAGTATGCTATGCTTTGGAAGGAAGCGTGTTTAACGCCGGAACGGTCATTCAGTGGCTGCGCGACGGTCTGGGACTGATCGCCGACGCGTCGGAAACCGATGCGCTCGCTTCTTCCGTCGAGCATACGGAGGGCGTCTTCTTCGTACCCGCCTTCACCGGTCTCGGCACCCCTTATTGGGAGCCGGAGGCAAGAGGGATGATTACCGGACTGACTCGCGGCGCCTCCAAGGCGCATCTGGTGCGCGCGGCGCTGGAATCGATCGCCTATCAGAGCGGCGAGGTGCTGCAGGTAATGGAGGAGGAATCCGGTATCCGGCTCAAGGAGCTGAGGGTAGACGGAGGTGCGGCCAAGAACGACTTCTTGATGCAGTTCCAGGCCGATCTGCTCGGAGTGCCCGTCGCGCGGCCGAAGACGATTGAGACTACGGCTTTGGGAGCCGCCATGCTGGCCGGCCTTGCCGTTGGCTTCTGGAAGGACGTGGCGGAGCTGGAGACGTTGAAAGGATTTGACCGCACGTTCGTTCCGCAGCAGGGCGAGGAGTTCAGAGAGCGGAGGATGGCGGGCTGGAAGCGGGCCGTTTCGTATCAAATCGGGAGTTGATTTTTACCTTATATGTTATCTATACGTAAAGTTCATCATGTAGCTATCATTTGTTCGGATTATACGGTGTCCAAACGGTTTTATACCGAGCTGCTCGGATTTCGGATCATTGAAGAGACGTACCGCGCCGAGCGGCAGTCCTATAAGCTCGATCTGCAAATTGCGGAGCATACGCAGATCGAATTGTTCTCCTTCCCGGATTGTCCGCCCCGGCTGCAGTACCCGGAAGCGAGAGGGCTGCGGCATCTCGCCTTTGAAGTAATCGATGTGGAAGCGTCCGCTGCATACTTGCGCGAGCAGGGCGTAGACGTCGAACCGGTCCGCGTCGATCCGGTGACCGGGAAGAAATATACGTTCTTCAAAGACCCGGACGACTTGCCGCTGGAGCTGTACGAAGCGTAGGCGGCGTTAGCCAAAAAGCCGAAAACTAAGGAAAGCCCGATTCTCCCAGCTCTGTGAAGAGCGGCAGAGCCGGGCTTTTTTAGTGAAATCGCTCCTCATCCGGCAATGTCGAACTCAAAATGCAGCGTTTGTCTCAATGCATACGGCGGAAGGGGGAGGGTCAGCTGCCTATCCGTCCGCACGCAAAAAGGCCGATTCCCCGCAAGGAATCGGCCCCGAATCTGCTTTATGAATTACAACGGCACGATCTGCCGCTGTTTTTGCTTGAAATAAACCCACTCTTTGAAGCCGATTTCCTTCAGCCGCCGGCTCACCAGCTCCCAGTCGTCCCCGACACGTTCCGGCTTATGGGCGTCGGAGCCGAAGGTGACGCGAACGCCGTAATGGTTGGCGCGTTCGAGCACCGCGTCGATCGGATACCAGCCGCCGCAATCTTTGGTTTTGCCGGAAGTGTTAATCTCTATAGCGACATCTTGCTCGGCGATGATTTGCAGCGTTTTATCCACGGCATCGGTAGGGATGTCCGAGAAGGCCGGATAGAAGCCGCGCATCGCATCGATATGCCCGAGAATTTGGAACAGGCCGCTGCGGGCCGACTGCGCGATCAGATCGTAATAAATCTCTTTTTGCTCGATTTGTTGCCGGTCGGTCAGACCATCCCAGCGCTTCCTGTTAAAAATACTGACACCGCCTGATAGATGAACGGAGCCGATAAGATAATCAAAAGGGTATTGTTCGTAAACGCTGCGGTAGACGTCGACATGCTCCGGGAAAAAATCGGATTCGCAGCCCAGCAGCACGTCAATTTTACCGGCGTACTCCTGCTTCAGCTTCAGCACTTCCTCCACATAGCGGGCGAATTCGCTCTTGGCCATTGCGATGCCGGGCTGCTCGTGGTCCGCGTCGCTGGCAAAATACGGCGAATGGTCCGAGATGCCGATCACGGACAAGCCGCTGCTGATCCCCGCCTCGATATAGTCGCGGATCGTGCCCAGCGCATGTCCGCAGCGTTCATGATGAGTATGCAAATCGAATTTCATTTCACGTCACTCCGATCCTATAAATTGGATTTCCTGCATGCCTTTCAAATCGAGCAAAAATTGATGCAGCGCCGAGCTCAAATACCGCCCCGACTTATAAACGACGCCGACGGGATGGCTGATTTCCAGCTCGTTGACTTTGATCATTTTGAGCGTTCCGAGCCTGAGCTCCGTCGCGATCGACATCTTGGAAATAATGGCCGCGCCGAGATTCAATTCGACCATCCGCTTTACTTCCTCGCTGCTTGACAGCTCCATGACAATTTGCGGAGCAAGATTCAGCTGTTTGAAAATTTGATCCACGAACCGGCGGCCGGCCGTCTCCGGCGAAAGCATAATGAGCGGAATATCTTGAAGCTTCTCGATCGGAATATGCTGAAAGCGGCTCAGCGGGTGCTGCGGGGAAACGACAAGCTCGAAGGTGTCGTAATAAAGAACCGAGCTCTCCAGCGCCGGATGCTTCTCAAACAAGTATGTAATGCCGATATCGATCGTTCCGTTCTCGACGCTCTGCATAATTTGCGACGAAGTCATCGAATGAATGGTCGTCTTAATCAAAGGGAACTGGTTTTGGAAGTAGGACAACACCCGCGGCAAAATTTGAATCGCAATCGAAGTCGTCGTTCCAAGATGAATATGTCCCTGCGGGGTTTGATTCAAATCAGCCAAACGCTGCTTTAAGTCTTCCACCGTTTGTAAAATCAGCTCCGCATGCTCGAGGAATACCCGTCCGCTGTCGGTCAGCGTCACCGGCTGATTACGGTCGATCAGTACGGTTTTAAATTCATCCTCCAAGCTTTTAATCTGGGCGGATACGGCTGGCTGCGTCAGGTTGAGGACTTCACCGGCTTTGCGGAAGCTCATCGTTTTGGAAATTGTGAGCAGCGTCTCCAGTTGGTTTAAATTCAATGACCGGATCCTCCTCTCCAAAAAGGGGCTAAACTACTGCGAGATTAGCATCATCAAAATAGATTTAATTTATCAGCTTTACAAAAAATATAAATTCCTTTTCTTGAAATATATTTTCATTATATGACACTTGATGCCGGGGATCAAACGAAAAGTAGTTTGGCACTAAAATAGTTTATTGTGTAAATAAATAAGTTACTTGATTAATACTCAAATTTGAATATAATAATTTAGTGTAATCAAACTTGAGGGAATGAGGGGAAATTATGCCGCCTAAGAAATCCAACGTCCGTTGGACGATTGCCGGTCTTATGCTCGGGCTGTTGCTTGCAGCGCTGGACCAAACTATAGTATCCACCGCCATGCCGACGATCGTCGGCAAGCTGGGAGGACTCGATCAATTCGTATGGGTGTTCTCCGCCTATCTGATCGCCAATGTCGTATCGATGCCGATCTTCGGCAAATTATCGGATATGTACGGCCGAAAATTATTTTTCCTGCTTGGGCTGGCCGTATTCATGATCGGCTCCGCCTTGTGCGGCATGTCGACCACGATGTTCGAGCTTATCGTGTACCGCGCCATTCAGGGGATCGGGGGCGGTGCGCTGATGCCGATCACCTTCGCCATCGTCTTCGACTTGTTTCCGCCGGAGAAGCGGGGCAAGATGCAGGGGCTGTTCGGCGCCGTATTCGGCATCTCCAGCGTGCTCGGACCGCTGGCGGGAGCTTATTTTACAGACAATGTCGACTGGACGTGGATCTTTTATATTAATCTGCCGCTCGGAGTCATTTCCTTCGCTCTCATCGCGCTGTTCTATCATCCGGTACTGGCGACGAATCGCAATCAAAAAATCGATTGGCTCGGCACGGTCACGTTCGCCGCTTCGATTTTATGCCTGATGTTCGCGCTGGAGCTGGGCGGCAAGGAATTCGCCTGGAACTCGCTGCAAAGCTACGGGCTGTTCGCCGGCTTTGTTCTGCTGTTCCTGCTGTTCCTGCTGGTTGAATCGCGGGTCGCCTCACCCGTCGTGCCGCTGCATCTGTTCCGCAACAAGCTGTTCAGCGCCAGCATGGCAACATGCCTGCTCTACGGCGCCATCATGATCGCCGCCGCTTCGTATATTCCCCTGTTTATCCAAGGAGTATTCGAAGGCTCGGCTACGAGCGCCGGCCAGGTGCTCACGCCGATGATGCTCGCCGTCGTTGTGAGCAGCACGCTCGGCGGCCGTTTTATCGGCAAAACGAGCTACCGCAACATTATGCTCGTCTCCGCCGTACTGCTCATTATTGCGACTTCTTTGCTGAGCACGGTATCGGTTGAAACGCCTAGGTGGTCTATCACGATGTATATGATTTTCATGGGTCTGGGCATCGGGATGTCGTTCCCGGTTACCTCCATGTCGTCTCTGCATAACGTCAGCCCGCAGCTGAGGGGGATCGTCACCTCGCTCGTCAGCTTTTTCCGTTCGATCGGCTCGGCTATCGGCGTTACCGTGCTCGGGGCTGTGCAGGCGGGCGCTTTGAAGTCGAAGCTTGCCGAGCTGATGCCGAATTCGGGGCTCGCCGCGAAGCCGATCGATCCGCAGGCGCTGCTGCAGCCGCAAGTGCGGGCATCGATCCCGGGTCCCGAGTTGCAGAATATGATTGCGGGTTTGGCCGATTCGATCGCTTTTGTATTTCTATGCGCCATCTTTATGGCGGTGGCAGGGTTTCTTTTCATCCTTCTGATGGGCAAAGCGAAGATGGAAATCCCGTCCCGCAGCCAGCAGGGCCTGCGCAAGGAGCAGGCCGCTTCCGAGGTCTAAAAGGGCGGTGAAAAACGCGGACTTCGCGTGCGAAAGCATCTTCCGATCGCTCTTGTCCCCGGATTTCTTGAAGGGTTAACCCATGAAACGGATTCTCTCCGTAGAAAAACGAAAAAACAATCCCAAAAATCCGTTTTCGACAGCGATTGGAGGATCAAATGGACGCCGCAGCGGACTTTTTCACCGCCCTTCTAAAGAGCAGGTTAATGCCTGACGGTTGTCGAACTCAACATAGAGCAGTCATTTATTGTTTTGACAAGAGGGTGAACGACCATGTCGATGAAATTGGTTATTCTCGGATTGCTGATGGAGGGAGATTCCCATCCGTATGAAATCCGGCAAATGATGAAGGTGCGGGAACTGCATCATTATATTAAAATACAGGACGGCTCGTTGTATTACGCGATCGATCAGCTGCGCAAGGATGAATGCATCGAAGCGGTCGAAGTCGTTAAGGACAGTAATCGTCCGGATAAAACGATATATCGAATTACCGGCAAAGGGAAGGAACTCTTTCAGGAGCTGCTTCTGTGCCAGCTTGAAGAGCGCAAGCAAATTTACGATCCGATGGCGACCGCCCTCGTGTTTGCGCAGTACGGGGATCAGGATGAGATTTATGCGATTTTGGCCAAAAAGGTCGAGGAGCAACAAACGAAAGTACAGCAAATGCGGGACATCTACGAGGAGCATATCCCCAAAGTGCCGCGGGGGGTGCTGCATCTGATGATGAGCGCCTACGAGCACGGTTTGACGCAGCTGCGCAGT
The DNA here is from genome assembly GCF_025060755.1 of Paenibacillus doosanensis. Taxonomy (GTDB): domain Bacteria; phylum Bacillota; class Bacilli; order Paenibacillales; family NBRC-103111; genus Paenibacillus_S; species Paenibacillus_S doosanensis. The sequence continues at coordinate 505,033 of NZ_JANYUY010000001.1, read as the reverse complement.
TTGGAGCGGCTGGCTCAAGACGCCAAGGAAGGGCGTCTGAGAGAGCGGGGAACGCCGATCGACGAATGACGAAAACCCGGAACTACGCTGGCTGAACAAGCTGCGCAGTTTCGGGTTTTTTTGTTCTCGCCCGGCGGCAATCCGACACAGTGGCGGAAGAAGGCGCGTATCGGGCCGCCGTGGGTTACCATCGCGACGCTTCCGCCGGGAGAGAGAGGCGATCCGGCTTACTTCCTTCACGATGCGATGATGCAGGTCGACGAACGACTCGCCGCCCGGGCAGCGGAAGTACGGATCGCGGCGGCTTGCCCGCCAGCCGTCGGGATCGGCCGCCAGGCAGTCGGCGTAGCTGATGCCGGTCCAGCGGCCGCGGTCGATTTCGCGCAGCGCCGCAGACGTCGCAAGCGAGCCGCCGCCGGACCGCCGCCCGGCTATGATCTGCGCGGTCTGAACGGCGCGCGGCAGGTCCGAGCAGTACAAGGCGTCGATCGCCCAGACGCTGAGTCGTTCCGCCAAACGCTCCGCCTGGCGGACGCCTGCTTCGGAGAGGGCATTGTTCATATGCCCTTGAAATACCGGCTCGCGGTTCGCCGCCGTCTCGCCGTGGCGAATCAAGATCACTCGCGTCATCGTCGTGTGAACCTCCTCCTTACGCGCGGCCCGGCTGCTGCGACAGCTTGTCCGCAAGCTCGGCCAAGCTGTCGCAGACGAGCTCAGGCTGCACGCCTGCGCCGAGCTGCTCCTGCTCCAGCGTCGCGCGGGTAATCAGCCCGGTCAGCACGAGCGCTGTCCGGCAATGCGCGGCGACGCCGCCGCGGATGTCCGTCCGCAAGTTGTCGCCGACGACCCAGATCTGCTCCGCCGGCAGGCCGAGCTTGCGGATGGCGTAGTTCATAATGATCGGCGACGGTTTGCCGATCACGACAGGCTCGGTCTGGCTCGCCCGTTCGATGGCGGCGCCGATCGAGCCCGCGCCGGGGCGCAGCTCGTGGTTCCACGGGAGCAGATGGTCCGGATTCGTCAGCACGAAGCCGGCTCCCGCCCGGATGAGGCTAACCGCCTGCGCCAGCTTCTCGTAGTTGAAGCTGCGGTCGATGCCCTGCACGACGAAGTCGACGGGGCCTTCCGTCACGATCGAAAACCCGGCTTCCAGCATAGCGCGTTCGAGCCCCGTTTCGCCGATCATGTATACCTTGCTCCCTGTGCCCTGCTCCTTCATATACATTGCGGCCGCCTGCGAAGTGGTCAGCACTTCCTCCGGTTCGGCTTCGATTCCGACTTTGCCGAGATGCTCGGCCACCTGCTCGGGCGTGCGCGATGAATTGTTTGTGACATACAAATACGGATATCGCTGCTTCTTCAGCCATTGAATGAATTCGGCCGCGCCGGGAATCGGCCGGTCTCCATGGTATAACGTTCCGTCCAAATCGAGTAGAAAACCGGGCATGTTTATTGTCCTCCTTGATTTCGCTTAAGCTCGGGATATGAATAGAGAACATTGTAGCAAATGGAGAACGGTTCTGGCTAGGGCATAGCGGGAACGGAAGCTTGCTGGAGCAAAATATTGTCAATGGGGCGGTAAAATCCGGCTTGCTCTTATTTCCGATTGTGAACATTTTTTGCAGCGGACAAGCGCCGTTTTTTTTATGGACAAGCACTCCTTACCCTCCGCTCGAATATTTGTATAGAAGTTCAGTTGAATATAAGTTTTATTTATGCAAATCCATAGAAAACTTTATTAACGGAGGTAAGGCAGCATGAAACTACTTGAATCCATTGAGCAAGCGTTTCGCAATATGACCGACCCGTCCCCCTATGATTTGCGGCAGGCGATACAGCAGTTGGAGCTGAAGGAAGAGGAGGTGTCTTCGTATGTCGCGGAGCCTTCGTATTTGCCTTACGGGCGCAAGGTGTTATTTCAATCCGAAGTCGTCGAAGTCATCCTGATTCATCTGCCTGTAGGGAGAGAGACGATGATTCACGATCACGGGGCTTCGAGAGGATGCGCTTATGTCGTGGAGGGTGAATTGACCAACAAAATTTACGAACTCGGTGCGGAAGGCTATGTTGACGAGAGCGGCGAGAGCGTCGTGAAGCAAGGGCAATTTCTGTACGCGCCGGAAGGAATGATTCATCAAATGTGCAATACGGGGACGAGACGGGTCGTTTCTGTACATGCCTACACTCCGGCTATGAGCAATACGAAGGTGTATCATACGTACGAGCAGGTGCTCGATTACGTTATATAACCCGGTTACTCGGGATGGACTGCCTCGGGCTTATGCGGCCCGGGGCTTATTTTTTTGCCACAAGCGGTTTCTTATGCAGGCGGAAGGGGAAGCTTCGGCGCGAATCGAACATGTAAGAGAAAGAAAACGTTTGAAGGAAGCGACAGGAGAACGGGAGGTGACCGGTGCCGCGCATGCCGTTTAAGGCCAACGAATAAAGGGGAGTGGGAGATGGAACAAGATCAATCGCAATTATTGAATCATCAGCTGTCCCGGCTGCGGGTCAAGCTGCTCTTTGCCAAGCTGTCGGTCTGCAGCCCCGAATGGAGGCGCTCCGCCTACCTTCCTTCGTACAACCAAATGTATTACATCATGGAGGGAGAAGGCTCGCTTCGACTGGACGGCAAGCAGTACCGGCCGAAGCCCGGCGAGCTCTGGTTTTTGCCAGGAGGGGTGGAGCAGGCGTATTCCGCCGCGGATGGCATTCCCTATACGATGTACTGGTGCCACTTTCGCGCTAACGTCAGCTTTATGAGGCTTTTCCAATGGTTCGGGCTTCCTTATGCCGTACCGGTTGCCGCAGAGGATATCCGGCAGCTGCAAAGCGGCTTCCGCGAGCTGGCCGACCGCCGCACCGGCACGGGACCTGCGACAACGCTGCAAGTTCAAGCGGCGCTGTTCACCCTGATCGGTTTCTTCATAGACCGCGCCGTCATGCTCCTGCGCCGCGATCCGCCTCCCGTCGCCATAGGGAAACTGCTGGATTGTCTTCAATACATCGAAGCCCGCCTCGCGCAGGATCTGACCGTGGAGCAGTTGTCGCAGCACGCGCATTTTCACCCGAATTATTTTATTCGGATGTTCAAGCGCTATATGGGCCTTCCTCCGATGCGTTACATTCATGAACGCCGAATGGAGAATGCGCAGCAGCTGCTGGCGTCGACGGAGCTGCAGATCGGAGAGGTGGCGCAAAGATCGGGATTCGGCGACGGCTCGTACTTCTCGGCGGCCTTCAAGAAGAGCACGGGACTGTCTCCGACCGATTACCGACATTTGCACGGAGGGGCCGGGAAGATGAATCCGTGATACCCTCAGCCTGCTGAAGCGCGTACTTGGTCGTCATCTCTGCGAGAAGTTAGTTTTACAACAAGTTTGGTTAGGCTGCTCTATTCCGGCTCGTCTTGAAAGCGCTGTATGATGGTGAGGGAATAAATGGGGATATACCCAAATACAGTGTGAAGGCGAGGCAGGCTCATAATGGAGAGTAAGGTCGGTTTCATGAAAGCGGTGATAGCTTGCATGGTGCTGGGCGCAAGCTGGCTGTCCGCAGGGAAGGGGGCGGCGGCAGACGAACGCCAGGCTTCCGTTGAATGGTTTGTAGCCGTAGACGGAAGCGATGCCGGCGACGGCTCGATTCAGCATCCGTTTGCGACTCTGGAGCGGGCGAGAGATGCGATCCGGGAGATGAAGAGCGGAGGCGCTCTGCCTGCCGGTGGCGTCACCGTACAGCTGAGAGGAGGAGAATACCGTATCGATCGTACGTTCCAGCTCGACGGCCGGGATTCGGGGGAAGCGGACGCTCCCATCGTGTACAAGGCCTATAACGGGGAAAAGGTAACGCTCTCGGGAGGCGATGCGCTGGACGCTTCCTTGTTCGAGCCGGTGACGGACCCGGCGGTTCGGGCCCGAATTCCGCAGGAAGCCGCGGATAAGGTGCGGCAGGTGGATCTGAAGGCGCTCGGCATCAGCGACTACGGAACGCTCGGCAACTATTTGGCCGTAGCCCCGGAGCTGTTCGTGGACGGCAATGTGATGACGCTGGCGCGCTGGCCGAACGAAGGGTTCACTACGGTAAACCAGGTCGTATATGCCGGCAATTCGTCGCAAGGCACAGGCTACACGTTCACGTACGATGACGGCGGACTGCGGCCTTGGAGCAGCGCGAACGATACGTGGGCGCTCGGATATTGGGGGAACGACTGGTTCACCAACGATTTGCAGATCAAATCGATCGATCAGGCGACGAAGACGATAGAGACGTATAATACGTCCAGCTACGCGATGAAAGCGGGACAGCGGTTTTATTTCTACAACATATTGGAAGAGCTGGACGCTCCCGGCGAATGGTATTTGGACCGCGCGGACGGAATGCTCTATCTGTATCCTCCGGCTCCCTTGGCAAGCTCGCGCGTGCAGCTGTCGCTGTTCGACCAAAATATGATCGCGATGAACGGAGCGTCGAACATCGTATTCAGCGGGCTTGCGCTGGAAGTAAGCCGAGGCAATGCGATCGATATGACCGGGGGGGACAATAACCGGATCGAATACTGCGAGATCAGTAAAATGGGCGGCTATGCCGTCAAAATTAACGGCGGAAGCAATAACGGCGTGTACGCCTCCAGCATCTACAGCATGGGCAACGGCGGCGTGTCGCTGAACGGCGGCGATGTCGCGACGCTGACGCCGGCAGGCAACTATGCCGACAACAACGATATTTTCAATTATTCCAGAATCAAATTGACGTATACCTCCGCGGTCGAGCTGAACGGCGTCGGCAACCGGGCGACGCATAATAAGCTGCATAACGCGCCGCATTTTGCAATTCAATTCAGAGGGAACGACCATGTCATCGAATACAATGAAATTTACGATGTAGTCAAAGAAACCGCGGACGCCTCGGCGATCTACTCAGGCCGAAGCTTCGTGTGGCGCGGCAACGTCATCCGCTACAACTACTTCCATGATATTGTCGCGAGCGATCTTCGCGTTTCGACGGCGGCGATCTACCTGGACGATTATATGAGCGGCGTGGAGATGCGCGGCAACGTCTTCTACAATATCGGCAAGCAGGCGTTCAAGCTGGCCAACGGCCGGGAAAATATTGTGGAGAACAATATCGTGATCGACACGGGCTCTTCGATTGCTTTTATGAACCGCGGCTATAAACCTGGAGAGAAAAATTACGAATCGCTGATGAGCAAATTCGATCAGGTGCCTTATCAGAGCGACATATGGAGCGAGCGCTATCCGACGCTGCCGGACATTCTAAGCGACGAGCCGCTGCTGCCCAAGCGCAATGTCGTCCGCAACAACGCCATCGTGAACAGCGGACCGATTACTGGGGACAGCCGGAACATGGAGCTCGGCACGTTCGAAAACAACGTAACGTTCGGAAGCAAGGACGATCTGGGGTTTGAAGATGCGGCCAACGGCAATTTTCAGCTGAAGGAGGACTCGATTCTCTATTCGCGCATCCCCGGGTTCCAGCCGATCCCCTTTTCCGAAATCGGGGTGAAGGCCCCCGGATTGCCTCCGGCTCAATCGATCTTAGCGGTCCGCTCCGTGCTTTATCCGGTGAACGGAGGCAGCCTGACCGTCGGTATGGGACTTAACGGAAACACGCTGACATCGATCCGGGACGACAGCGGTTTGCTGGTGCAAGGAACCGATTATGTGGTTCAGGGGACGTCGGTTTTGTTCCCAAAAACATATTTAAGCAAGCTGGAGCTCGGCTATCATAGTTTGACGTTCTCCTTCAGCGCCGGCAACCGCGCGTTCTTGAACATTCGCGTCACGCCTCCGGCCAGCTCGCAGCTCGGCGCTTCTACGCTTAACTATGCGCAGCATTCGGGCGACAGCACGATCTCCGTGAATTTAAACGGCAATACGCTCGCATCCGTGCGCGATGAAACGAGAATGCTCGTCCCCGGTATCGATTACGTGAACAACGGGACGTCGGTCACGCTGAAGAGCGCCTATTTGTCCACGCTTGAGCTGGGATCTTATACCCTTACGTTTACCTTTAGCGGCGGAGACGACGCCGTGCTGGCCCTGAATGTCGCGCAGGAGAGCTTCACGCTTAATAAAACGTATTTGGCGTCGTCCGAATGGAGCAAGGATTATACTGCGTCCAAAGCGTTTGACGGGAGCGGCTCGACCCGTTGGTCCGCGGAGAAGGGCAAGGTGACCGATCAATTTTTGACGGTCGACTTCGGAGATTCCATCACGTTCAATCAGGCGGTTATTAAGGAAAGCTCTTACCAGCGGGTGGACTCCTATGTGCTTCAATATTCGGAGGACGGCGTCAATTACGTGGATATTCCGGGCACGGCGGGAACTTCGATCGGAGCCGAAAAGAAAATCGACTTCGCCCCTGTAACCGGACAATATTTCAGACTTTGGATGTTTTCTACCAAAAAGGAGTCGGGAGTCAGCAAGGAGCCGACGATCAATGAGATCGAGGTTTATTATACGGCTTCGGATGCGTTTCTTTCGCCGGATCGCGCCGTTTTCGATAAACATCCCGCTTTACAGCGCGATATCGACGTGACGGTCCGGGGGAACGGAAATCCATTGAAGGCGATACGGCTGGGGGATACCGCATTGACTGAATCCCGGGATTACTCGGTTACGGATTCCGCTTACGGCAATGAGGTGCGGCTGTACAAAACCTTTTTATCCGCGCTGCCGGTCGGAGAGAGCAGGCTGGTCTTCGAGCTCAGCGGGGGGCGGAATGAGGGCTTTACGGTAGAAGTGAAGCAGACGGAGACGCAGCCTCCGCAGCTGACAGTTCCGCCCGATCTGACGGTCGAGGCGGCGGGAGAAAGAACGGCGGTGAATATCGGCGCGGCCGCCGCGCCGGGAGCGGTATCGATCGTAAACGACGCCCCCGCAGATTTTCCGCTGGGAGTGACGCTCGTTCATTGGACGGCTATCGACGCGTACGGTGCGGCTGCAGCGGGAGTGCAGACTATTACGATAGTCGATACGACGCCTCCCGTCATTAGCGGAGCGCCTGCGGCTGAGCCCAATGCCAACGGCTGGTACCGCACCGATGTGACGGTGCATTTTACGGCGGCCGACAGCGGCTCCGGCTTGGCCTCGGTTTCTCCCGATCGGACGATTTCCTCCGAAGGGATCGATCAGTCGGTGACCGGAACGGCCGTGGATCGGGCGGGGAACGAGGCGACGGCGACGGTTGGCGGAATTCGCATCGACAAGACGAAACCGGCGGTCGACATTCGCTTGGAGCCTTCCTATACGACGGGTCAGACGATGACGGTGACGTATTCCGTTTACGACGACTTGTCGGGTGCGGACGGCGTCAGCGCCGCATTGAACGGCAAGCCGGTCAAGAACGGGCAGACCGCTCGGCTGTCGTCCATGGCGGGAGATAACGTGCTGACGGTGACGGCGTCGGATAAAGCGGGCAATCAGACGGTACAGGAGGCGCATTTCCAGGTTGCGGTTGAAGCGCAGGTGGAGCTGATTCCCCCGATACTGATTGTCAAGGCTCCGGGAGTTTTGGATTCCGTCGGCGCGTGGATTCAGCTTCCCCGGGGATACGACGCCAAGGCTATCGACAAGAGCAGCGTCCGGCTGCTCGTTAACGGCAAATCCGTCCATCCCGAGCCGAGCCGCTGGGAATTTGAGGAGCGGGGCCGCGAGCGTCTGAGCCTGGCGCTGGTCCGTTTCGACAGGCAGCAGGTGATCGCGGCCGCCGGCCCGGCTGCCGGCAGCGTGAAAGTGACCGTCATCGGCAGCCTGCGCGACGGCACGCTTTTCCAGGGCAGCGGCACGCTGAGGATTGTACGTTAAAAGCCGTTAAGCTTTAAACCGTTCAGAGTTAGGCCCGGCGGGAAAGTGAAGAGGCTGCATCGGCATTTCCGGCCGGTGCGGCTTTTTTTTATTCGGCAAAAACCGTCTGGAAATTTGTGGTATGATAAAAGATAAACTTTGCTTGAGCTGATGAAAAAAATGAAGGAGGATATGTATGAGCGACATGCTGAGAATGGCTTTGCCGAAGGACAGCTGCGATGCGGCGGCCGGCTTGCTGCGGAAGGCGGGAATCGAACTGCCCGAAGAGCTGAGCGCTTCGCGGAAATATTTGTTTCAGGCTGAGGGGCTGGAGTGGATACTCGTCAAACCGGCGGATGTTCCGCTGCTCGTCGAAACCGGCGCCGCGGATCTCGGCATTACCGGCAAACATCTTATCGCCGAAGCGGCGAAAAAGTCGGTGGAACTGCTCGACCTGGGGACGAACCGTCTCGCGCTGTCGCTGTTCGGGCCGGAAAATGCGCTTCACCGTCCGGATCTCGTTGTCGCGACCAAGTTTCCGCGTATCGCGTCGAGCTACTTTTTGAGCCGCGGCTTTGCCGTAAGGACGACGCCTGTTATGGAAGAGCTGCAGGCATTTTCCGATGTAACGCTGGATGCCGAGCCGGGTTATCGTCTGCGCGGGAACAGACCGCCGATCGGTACGGTCATGCAGGCAAGCGATAGGCTCATTGCCGGCCGCGGCAGCTTTGTTTGGAAGAGGCAGGCCGTGGAGGCGCTGTACGCCCGGCTTGAGAAGGTGCTATAGCTTAAAGCGCAGACTTCCGGAAGCGAAAAAAAAGAACGTCCGACCTTTGCGGTCATGACGTTCCAAGCGAATCGGTGAACCGGATCGGGCGGATGCAGCTGGAAAGAGCGCCCTTCTCACCGGAGGGCAGACTTCTTCTGTCCGAGTTTGCGGCTGCGCAGCATATAGACGATGTAAGTGATCAGGTACAGCACGAACATAATGGCGGAAAACCGGTACATGACAGCGTAGTTCGTCGCCGCTGCGATAGGACCGAGAAGCAATGCGCCGAGACCTATTCCGAGATCGAACGCGGAGAAGAAGGTGGCATTGGCGGCGCCGCGCCGTTCCGGAGCGGCACGCTGGATGATCCAGGCCTGCAGGGAGGGCTGGATTGCGCCGAAGCCGGTTCCGTAGAAGGCGGCCGCCGCTATCAGCAGAGCGGTACTGGAGGCGTAGGACAGCAGGATCAGGCCGATCAGACTAAAGACGGCGCCGGGAGCGAGCACCCATACATGACCGCGACGGTCGAAAATTTTACCGGATATCGGCCGGATCAAAAACAGCATGATGGCGTTGACCGAGAAAAACCAGCCGACATTGGCGATACCCTGCTCTTTCCCGAACAAAGTGATGAAGCTGACGATGCCGCCGTAGGTGACGGCAATAAGCAGCACCAGCAGCGAAGGAAACAAGGCTTGTTTATCCACCAGCCGCGACAGCAGCGCTCCTTGCTTCGAGGCTTGCGCAGACGGTCCGGAAGGAGCGGAAGAGGCGGAAGCAGAGCGGGCTTCCCCGGCGGCGGCTCTGCCGCTCCGACCGGCGAACAGAGACACGAGCAGGGACAACAATGTCAAAATAAACGATACGGCGAACAGAACGGTGAAGCTGAACGTATTAATAATGGCGATTCCGGTCATCGGTCCGAGCGCCATAGCGAGGGTGGACGCCAAGCCGAAGTATCCCATTCCCTCGCCGCGGCGCGAAGCGGGAATCATGTGAGAAGCCATTGTTCCGTAAGTCGTCGTTGAAATTCCCCACCCGAACCCGTGCACGATCCGCAGCACGTAGATGGCTCCTACGGCGGAAGCGGCTATGTAGCTGCCGATGGCTGCCAGCGTGACGACCGATCCGACGATGAGAATAAGCCGGCCGGACATCAAATCCAGCGCCGCGCCGGAAAAAGGACGGATGAGAAGCGCCGCAAAGGTAAGAATGAAGATAACCATACCGACGGCGGAATTATCTCCGCCGAGTTGTGTGACATAAGCGGGGATCGTAGGCAGCAGCATTTGGAAGCCGAAGAACAGCAGCAGGTTGCCGAGGGCCAGCACGATAAAACTGCGGGTCCACAAAGGCTCCTTCAGCGGCTTGCTTGAGGCGGCGTCCGGTGGTGTTTCCACGCTCCGGTCGGCCAGCGATTGGGTCATTTTAACAATTCCTCCTTCGTCATTTCTTGACGATCAGTGCGTCATTGACGATTTTTATAACATTCTAAATATATATGTATATTAACTGAATTATACTCTGAAAATCGGAATTGTAAATAAAAGATTTGGCAAAACATTGGCGGATGGAGTATTCTCTTGATTGGAAGCGCTTTGATCTTTAAAGACGAATACCGGCAAGCGATGAAGGAGGACGATCTTCCATGCACTATATTGATAAAAAGCTAGAGGAGCTGTATGCAACCCAAGCGGACCGCACGGCGCCGGACGATCTGGACGCATTCTGGGAGGCAACGCTCGCCGAATATGATGCGAAGCCGTTGAATGACCGGCGGGAGAAAGTGCGGACGGAGGCGCCTTATATCGACGCCTACGAAGTGACCTATAACGGTTTTGATGCGACGCCGATTAAAGGCTGGTACCTGCTTCCGGGCTTTCCGGCGAAGCAGGATAAGCTTCCGTGCGTGATCTCGTTTCACGGCTATACCGGGAGCCGCGGCATCCCGGAGCAGCATGCGGCTTGGCTGCTGGCCGGCTTCGCGGTATTCGCCGTCGATGTGCGCGGTCAAGGAGGCGAGACCGGAAATCTTCTGCCGCAGCATTACGGCATGACCCGCGGCTGGATTACACAGGGCATTCTGGAGCCGCAGAAGAGCTACTACCGCGCAGTCGCCGTCGATGCGCTCAAAGCGCTGGAATGGGCTTCGCTCCAGCCCGAAGTCGACGCCTCGCAGATCGTCGTCTGCGGCGAAAGCCAAGGAGGAGGGCTGGCATTACTGACCGGGGCGCTCAGCGGCAAGCCGGCCAAGATCATCGCCGATATCCCGAATTTATGCTACATGGATTACGGTCTGTTCCATTCCACCGGCTCGCTGAAGGAGGCGGCCGATTTCGTCGCCGCCCATCCGGACAAGCTGGAGCAAGTGCTGCGGACGTTCAGCTATTTTGACATGGTGAACCTGGCTGACCGCCTTCGCGCGCCGGTGCTGATGTCCGTCGGGCTGAAGGATACCGTCTGCACGCCCGAAACGATCTTTGCGGTATACAATCGGATTCAAACGGAGAAGGCATTGAAAGTATTCCCGTTTAACGGACATTTTACGAGCCGCGATCATATCCGGACTCGCATCCGGTTTATCCGCGAGGATCATTTCCGGCTGTAGCGCCCAGCGTATGGCAACCGGCATGATCTAATAACAAAAGTTCCAGCAGGGCGCACTTACATAGGACGCGGATTTTCGTTATAATAAAAGTATTGAAAAAAATCTTCGTCCAGTGACGACACAACTCGGGGTGGTTACGCCATGCATATAGCTAATCCGCAGATGACCGTTACGATTGGGGCGGCGGCCGCCGCCTGTATGGCCATGGTAGTAAGGATGCGCGCTTCCAACAAGCCGGTGAATCCCAGAAAGCTGCTGATCCCGCCCTTTGCCATGAGCACGGGCTTTTTGATGTTCGTTTTCCCGATAACCCGGATTCCGCTGGAATGGGCGCTTACGGCTTTTTTGGTCGGAGCGTTTATCTTTTCCTATCCGCTGATTCGGACTTCACAGATGGAGACAAGGGATGGAGAAATTTATCTCAAACGCTCCAAAGCGTTCGTGTTCATTTTGGCCGGACTGCTGCTGGTGCGCATAGCATTGCGGCAGCTGATCGAACAATACGTATCGCTTCCGCAGACCGGTGCGATTTTCTTTCTCGTTGCCTTCGGCATGCTGCTTCCGTGGCGGCTCGCCATGTACGCCCAATACCGCAAAATCCAGCTCCGCGCGGAAGCGCGGTAGACCGGATCTACGAATTTGCAAACATAGCTTTCTTCCCAAGGCGCGAAACGTTTTATTCGCACCGGGGAGGAAGCTTTTTTGCATATCGGGCTAACTCGCCGCGGCAGCGTCCCCGGCCGGTACGTCCGGTGCCAACGGGCATTATTTTTCGGCTCAAGAGGGGGAATGCGGGCGGCCTTTCCCGACATATGATGACTAAGAGCAGTATTACTTAAGGGGAGGCTTGGCCGATGTCTTTTTTTGATAAAATGAAGCAGGGAGCGTCCGAAGCGGCCAAAAAAGCACAGCAAACGGTGGAGGCTACGAGACTGAGAGCGCATATTTCAGCGAAAGAAAAAGAAATGGAGAAAGCGTACGCGCTGATCGGCGAAGCCGTCTACGGCGCCTACGCGTCCGGCAATTGGAAGCGGCCGGAAAAGGAGGTAAACGCGTACTGCGAACACATCACGTATATTCGCCAGGATATACAAGCGCTCGAAGCGAAGCTGAAGGAAGCCAAAAACGAGAAGCTGTGTCGCTGCGGCAGAGTGGTATCGCGCGATGTGAAGTTTTGCTCGGTTTGCGGATTTCAATTCGAGGATGTCGTCTTTGTCGCGGAAAAAGAGACCGAGGAACCGATTCAGGTCATGTGCCGCGCGTGCCGGAGCTACAATGAAGTGGGAGCCAAGTTTTGCGGGCATTGCGGCGTCGTTCTCTAGGACGCACGAATAAGGATGGCGCGAGCGCCATCCTTATCGTTTTTTGCAACGGCTTATTTCTTGGCTGCCAGCCAGTCGGCCAAGCCTTGGATTTCCGTGTCTTTCAGCTGCGTCTTGAACGCGGGCATGCCGCCGCCTCCGGCTCCGATCTTGGCGGCGATCTGATCCTTGCTCAGCTTGCCGCCGACCTTCGTCAAGTTCGGGCCTGTCTTGCCTTCGAGATTGCCTCCGTGACAGGCGATGCAGTTTTGCTTGTACAGCGCATCCGCGTCGACCGCTGCGGTACCGCCGCCTCCGGCTGTCGTTCCTCCGGAAGGCGCCGTTGAAGGGCTTGGCGTCGGCGCCGTTTCATTCTTTGTGCCGCAGGCGGCCAAGCCGGCGATGATCATAACGGTCAGCAGAAAGATCGTCCATTTCAGCTTCATCTTAGTTCCTCCATGATTGACTTGGGTTCTTCTTTTTTGTCGGCTGCGGTATCGTCTACCATGCCGCGGGTCGAATTGCGGAATTCGCGCAGCGTGTCGCCGAACGCCCGTCCGAGCTGCGGCAGCTTGGCCGGCCCGAATACGATCAGAGCTATGATCAGAATGATAACCAGCCCCGATACTCCGATATTGTTGAACATGAGTGTTCCCTCCTTTGGGAAAGTTGAAACATCGTCAGCGGTCGCCTTTACAGACGGATTTTCCCAGCTTCGTCGCAGGATACGACTCAATCACCACACTTTTAGGTCAGCTGTTCTCGAGGCTTCGCCGCCAATTTCCGGTAATATTGTCCCGACACGACGACGCTCAGCTCGAACAGCAAAATCAACGGGATGGTGACGGACAAATGCGACACGAAATCAGGCGGGGAAATGCATGATCCGGTAATCGCCAGCCCCAAATACGCATACTTTCTTACTTGCTTCAGCCTCTCCGGGGTCAGCACGCCGATCCGGGTTAAGAACAGCACGACGACCGGCATTTCGAAGGCGACGGCAAGCGGGAAAATAATGTTGAACATGAAGGAGAAGTACCGGTCTATACCGTATGTTTCCACGGCGCCGATGCTTTGATTCATCTTCTTCATAAATTGGACCATCATCGGAAAAACAACGTAATAGCTGAAGGCGACCCCCGATACGAAGAGGAATAAAGAAGCGGGAATGTAGGCGAACGTTTCCTTTGCTTCGGATTCCGTCAAACCGGGGCGCACAAAAGCCCATACATGATACAAAAGGAGAGGCAATGTGGCGAACATCGCGAAGATGAACGCGCATTTCATGTAAATGAACAGTCCGTCCGTAAAGGAGAACACGTTCCATTCGATGTGAACCGCTGCAGGCTGGGACCGGATGTACCGCAAAATGGCGGGGGCTATGTACAGCCCCGTTCCCATAGCAAGCACGAACCAGGCAATAACGATAATCAGCCGTTTTCTTATTTCGGCCAGATGCCCGACAAGCTCTTCACTCGCTTCCATGCATTAACACCTCGCTATACTAGAGACCCCGGCGTTTTCAAATATTTCAGAATCCCTTCCGCCGCGCGGTATGACAGCGCCCCGACAGTCGCCGTAGGGTTGTAGCCGCTGTTATGGGCGAAGGCGGAGGCTCCTATGACGAATACGTTATCTGCATCCCACATTTGCAAATAGGTATTGACGACCGAAGTGCTCGGGTCCGACCCCATGACGACTCCTCCGGTGTTATGAGTCGATTGGTAAGGGATGATATTATAGTTTTTCAATTCGGCATTCGTCTGCTGCTTCGACGGTTTCATTTCTTTCATAATTTCGTCCGCTTTGGAGGCGATGAATTTCACCAGCTCGCGGTCCTGGTCCTCGAAATCGTAAGTAATGCGCAGCAGCGGCATGCCGTAGACGTCTTTATACGTCGGATCAAGATCCAGGTAATGATGCCGCCACGGCATATTGGACCCTTGACCGCTGACGGAGAGAACGCGGTTCGCGTATTTGATCGACGCCTGCTTGAAGTCCTTGCCCCAGGCCGGGGTGCCTTTCGGCGTGGAATTGTTGTCGATCGGCCGGTTGCCCGCCTGCGAGATGCGAATGCCGGCTCCGTGAATGAAGTTCAGGCTGCCGTGGTCGAAATTGTCTCCGTTGAAATCGTCGATCTCCATCCCGAGCGCGCCTGCTCCGGCGTACAGGTTGAACTCCTGATCGTCGTAAAAGCCGACCGAGGAAGCGCCGTTTACCTGATACGCATAGTTTCGTCCGACGACCCCGGTCCCGCTCTTCGGATCGTAAGGCTTGCCCAGCTTGGAATTCAGCAGCAGCCGGACGTTATTGAACACATAGCTGGTCAGAATGACTACGTCCGCGGGCTGCTCGAATTCTTCGCCCGTAATCGTGTTGACATAGACGACGCCGGTCGCTTTCTTGCCGTCGTTCAATATTTTCGTCACGTTGGATTCGGTCCGAATCTCCAGATTGCCCGTCTGCTGCGCTACCGGGATGACGGTAACGACCGGATCGGCCTTGGCTCCGTATTCGCAGCCGAACCGTTCGCAGAATGCGCAGTATTGACAGGCGGCGCGGGCGATGCCGTCCGGGTTCGTATACTGCGTGGACAGATTGCCGGATGGCATCATATAAGGGTGATAGCCGAGTTTTTTGGTCGCTTCTTCGAACATCGTGAAGCTCGGCGTTTTTTTCATCGCGGGCGTGGGGAACGGATTCGACCGTTTGCCCACCATCGGGTTCTGTTCGGGCTCGCCGGAGATGCCGGCCATTTTCTCGAATTTATCGAAGTACGGCTCCAGCTCGTCGTAAGTGATGCCCCAGTCCTGGATGGTCATCCCTTCGGGAATTTTTTTCGCTCCGTACCGTTCGACGGTTTTGGAATAAATCTGGAAATCGTAAGGGAGAAAACGGAAATATTGGCCGTTCCAGTGAATCCCGGCCCCGCCGAGACCTTCTCCTAACAGGAATGAACCGTACGAGCGCATAGGAAGCGCAGTAAGCTTTTCCGTATTGCGGAACGTGACGGTTTCCTTGGACAGATCCTGCATCAAGCCGTAGCGGCGGGCATAACGCAGCTCATCGTGCACCATGTAATAATCTTCCGTTTTTCTCGCTTTGCCGCGCTCTAGCGCGACGACCTTATGGCCGGCTTTGGTCAGCTCTGCGGCAATGACGCCGCCAGTCCAGCCCAAACCTACAATGACTACCGGTACCTTCGGCAAAGTTGTAGCCATGAACTCATTCCCTCCTCTCTAGTGGCTCAAATGGTCGCGCAAGCTTTGCGGTTCCATTTTGACGAATTCTTTTTTGTCGACGACATCCAAATAGCTCATCTGGTTGCCCGGATAATTTTTCATTTTCCAGCCTCCCATGTTCTTGTTGCCGCCGTACAGCGGGTCGGCGTAGACGCCTTCCGTCGTAAAGCTGATCAGCGTCTTGAAGAAGGCTTGGCCCGTCGTTCCGTACAAGCTGATGTCGGCGCCGTTCTCTAATGCTTTCAATACTTCGTCCTGCTCCGCCTCGGCCAAATCCAGAAACGATTTTTTATATTTTTGCTGGCTCAAATTTTGAATGGCCTGCAAGCCCATCGTAAACAGCTCATGCCGTTTTACGCTGGGATAGTCGCCTTGCGTCGTTTCGCCTTTCTGGAACGGCCCCATCATATAATCTTGGGCGTTAATCCCCCACTGGCCTGCCAGCTGATGGTCGATGAAGTAAGCGACGCCGAGCTCCTTGGCTCCCGGCCCAAGGTCGTCCTTGGGAAAAATCCGTTCGGTCGCCGCTTCCGTAATCCGGAATTGTTCCTGATTAAAGAACATGAGCGCCTGATTGTAGTCGGCCGCTTCGGGCTGCGCCTCGTTTGGCTGCTTGGCAGGCTCGGCAGGCTTGCCTCCCAGGCTTTTGCCGATGACGCCGCCCACCACGCCGCCTACGACGACGCCGCCGATGGCCGCACCCGAATATTTTAAAAATTTGCGCCTTGAATCACTTTGAGGCTGATTATCACGATGTTCCGGCACAAAAGCTCCTCCTTACGTTTCAAATGGTGTGCAATACATGGATGATTTACCTTTAATGAAGTTAGTTTTCCTATCTTTTGAAGTTTTATTCGATACAAAAAAGTTTTTGGAAAACCATTTTGAAACGGATTGTCAGCTTTATATCGGTGTGGTAATATATAACAATTAAGTGGGAGGGCTTCTAGGGATCCGACGGCGCCAAGCCGGTTCGAACCAAGCGAAGCCGAACGTCCGGCGGAGAGGCCGGCGTTAACACCGTAGGGATAAAAGACCTCGTGCAAGTTCCGCCGATTGCCGGCGAAACGAAAGCGGGGTCTTTTCTGCTTTACTGGAGGAAAGGAGAATGTGCCGATGAAGGCGATCAAGGTGGAAGCTTTAACGAAACGGTTTGCGGTGAAGCAAAAAGGAGTCGGTCTAAGCGGCAGTCTGCGATCGCTGCTTAGACCTAAGTATGAGGAGAAAACCGCCGTGCACGGGATCGATTTGACGGTGGAGCAGGGGGAGATCGTCGCGTTTCTCGGACCGAACGGAGCGGGCAAGTCGACGACGATCAAGATGCTGACGGGCATTCTTCATCCATCGGGCGGAATGGCCGAGGTGCTCGGGTATTGCCCCTGGAAGGAGCGCAGCCGGCTGGCTTATCATATCGGCTCGGTGTTCGGGCAAAAATCGCAGCTCTGGTACCATCTTCCTCCCAGCGATTCGTTCGAGCTGATGAGCCGCATTTACGAACTGAACCGCAGCGATTATTTCGTCCGCAGGGATGAGCTGGTCCGCCGCTTTGAGCTGGAGCCTTACCTGCATATCCCGGTCCGCAAGCTGTCGCTCGGGGAACGGATGCGCTGCGAGATTGCGGCGGCGCTCTTGCATAGCCCGAAGATCGTATTTCTCGACGAACCTACGATCGGTCTGGACGTGATCGTGAAGCATAAAATTCGCGAGCTGATTTTGCAGATGAACCGGGAGGAAGGCACGACGATCTTCCTGACCTCCCACGATGCCGGAGACATCGAGCAGCTCTGTAAGCGGGCGGTCGTCATCAATTACGGCCGAGTGATTCTGGATGATCGGGTGGAGAGGATGAAGCGGAAGCTGCTTACATCGAAGACGATTCGCCTGAAGCTTCAGGAAGAAGGGCCGCCGTTTCAATTTCCCGGCGTCGAGGTGCTGGCGCAGGGGCGGATGGAGATGCTGCTCTTTGTCGATACGGCGCAGGCTAGTATTGAACAGGTACTGGCGCAGATCGTCAGCAAATACCGGGTGATCGACGTTACGATCGAGGACCCGCCTATGGAGGAGATCATCACGCATATATATGCCCGCGGCGGGCATGTCGGGAAGCAAGAGGAGGGGGCTGCATGCGTATAGCAGACTCGGAGAAGAGCGGCAAGGCCCGCGTGGGAGCGGCGCTTCAACTGGGCGCAGACGGGGAGAGGCCGGTCTCGCCGCCATCGACGGCGGGCGGCAAAATCATGAAATACGCGGCTATCGGGAGGGTGACGCTGCGCAATCATTTTGCCTATGTGTATGATTTTCTAATACGTTCGATCTTCCTTATTACGATCATGTACATTTTCATTCAATTATGGCGAGTGACCTATCAGGGGGAAGGGAGCCGGCTCATTGAGGGATACAGCTACGATCAAATTATTTGGTACATTTTGTTTGCCGAAGCGTTGACGACAGCGTTCCCGAGCTTGGCGACGCGCATCGAGGATGAGGTCAAAAACGGCGATGTCGGCTATAAGCTGACCCGCCCGCTGAGCTACATCGGCTATCATTACGTGGGCTATGTCAGCGAGGTGCTTGTACGGCTGCTCGTCAATCTGTGCATCGGCGGTTTGCTCGGTATCGCGATGTTCGGCTTGCCGCATTTCGGATGGGGCTGGGCGGGCTTTGCGGTTGTGGCGATCGGCTCGGTGACGGTCAATTACCTGCTGAATATGGCTTTGGCGCTTTGCGCTTTCTGGGTGGAAGAAACGCGCGGGTTGGAGTTCGTCTATCACAAGCTGCTGTTCACGATAGGGGGCATGCTGATGCCGCTTGAGTTGTTCCCGCAAATGCTGCAGGACGTATGCCGCTGGCTGCCCTTCCAAACCGTGCTTTACTTTCCGGCAAAAACGGCGGTGCGATGGGACGATGTTTCGCTCGTTCCGATGCTTTTGACCCAGGGAGTTTGGATCGCGCTGCTCGCCGGACTGGTTATGCTCATCTACGGTATGGGAATAAGGAAGGTGAATGTCAATGGCGGCTAAGGAAGGAGCGCGTCCCATGGGAGGTAAACTGCGCGGTCTGCTCTTGTTCGTATGGACCTGCTGGAAGCTGAATTTGGCCGGAGCGATGGAATTCAGGATGAGCTTTCTGCTTACGGCCGGTATGATGGTCGTTAACAATGCCGTGTGGATTTTATTCTGGGGGCTGTACTTTCAGCGATTTCAGGTGGTGCAAGGATGGACGTTTCGCGATGTGGCGATGATGTGGGCGGTAAGCGCCGGCGGCTTCGGTTTGTCGGCGGTGCTGTTCGGCAATGCTTATCGTCTCGCTTCGCTCGTTGCCGCGGGGCAGCTGGATATTTATCTGGCGCAGCCGAAACCGGTGCTGCTGCATATTCTGATCAGCCGGATGTCGGTTTCCGCGATCGGCGATATCTTGTTCTCGCTCATTCTGTTCGCGCTGTTCGGCGATCTGACGCCGGCCGGGATACTGAAGTTTGCGCTGGCCCTGCTGCTCGCGATGCTGATTTTTCTATTCTTCGTCGTGGCGGCGCAGACGCTCGCGTTCTATATCGGCAGCGCGGAGGGGATCGGACAACAGCTGTTCAACGGTTTGCTGGCCTTCTCGACGTATCCTACGGGGATTTTTACCGGGCTCGGCAAGCTGCTTCTGTTCACCGTCATACCGGCCGGATTTATCAGCTACTTGCCGATCGGGCTGCTCCGCAGCGTCGAACCGCTGTTTCTTGCGGAAGCCGCCGGCATTGCGCTCCTGCTGACGGCAGGCGGCAGCGCCTTTTTTTACATTGGGCTAAGGAGATACAGTTCAGGCAATATGATGGGGCTTCGAATGTGAGTCTAAATAACTATTTTCATAAGGGGGGTTACAAAAACATATACTTATTGGAGAAAATTAGGTATAATGAATGATATTATAGACCTATGGATCTTACGTGATTTTGTCGTAAAGGAGACCGCCACCTCATGAAGGCAGAATATATCAATCCCTTTTTGGAATCTGCAAGAATCGTTATCGAGCAAGTCGCCAGCATACGACCTTCGACCGGGCAGCTTGGGATAAAAGACGTAAAGTTCGTAGAGAAATACATCTGGATTCAAATCGGCATGACCGGACAGATGGAAGGGGACATCGTATTCGGATTGCATGAAGAGGTCGCCTTGAAGGTAGTCTCCGCTATGATGGGCGGGTTCGCCATCACCGAGATGGATGAGATGAGCAAGAGCGCCATTTCCGAGCTTGGCAACATGATCAGCGGCAATGCGAGCACGATGCTGTACAATCAGGGAGTGAAGGTGGACATTACGCCGCCGAAGCTGCTGCATTCCGCGAACTCGGCAGGTTTTTTGCCGAAGAAGGCTTTGACGATTCCGCTCATTATGGAAGGAATCGGCGAGCTGGACATTCAAGTTTTGATCGTTTAATCGAATCGATTACAATAGAAGCGGGGAGCCTTGCGGAGATGCCGAGGGCGAACCGCTTTTTTTCATGCCGATGGAGGTGTCATACTATGTTTCAAGGGAAAATTGCCGTCATTACCGGGGCTTCCAGCGGAATCGGGGCGGTAATGGCGAGGAAGCTGTCGCTGCAAGGGGCGGTTCCCGTGCTGATGGCGCGCAGCGAAGACAAACTGCAGCAAGTAGCGGCCGGTTTAAACGGACCTTGCGGAACGCATCCTTTGGACGTCACGTCGGCCGCGCAGGTGACGCAGACGATGCAGCGGGTGATCGAACAGTATGGGCGCATCGATATTTTAATCAATAACGCCGGCTACGGGGTGTTCGAACGGTTCGTGGACACGCCGCTGGAGGAGTTCGAGAGCATGATGGACGTGAACTATATGGGAACCGTCCGCTGCACGAAGGCGGTGCTGCCCCATATGCTCCAGTCGGGAAGCGGCCATATCGTCAATATCGCTTCCATGGCCGGCAAGATCGGATCGGCCAAATCGACCGGTTATACGGCGACCAAGCATGCCGTCCTCGGCTTCACCAACTCATTGCGCCAGGAACTGGTCGGAACCGGCGTATACTTAAGCGCAATCAATCCGGGGCCGATCGATACGCCCTTCTTCGACAAGGCCGATCCGAGCGGCAACTATGTCCGGAACGTCAAATGGTTCATGCTGAAGCCGGAGCGGGTGGCCGATAAAGTGCTGCGGTCGATAGCCAGGCGCATCCCGGAGGTCGATATGCCGTTTACCGCCGGCCTCGGCGTCAAGCTGTTTCAGCTGTTTCCGCGCGCCTTCGATAAGGTGGCTTATAAGGTGCTGAATAAGAAATAGGCGCATACGCCAAACCGCCGAACGGCTTGATCCTATAATACCAACCCGCCCCTGTTCAAAGAGGCGGGTTGAGTTTTCATTATGAGAAGGGCGCTGCTTCTATTTCTGCATGGCGTCCTGTTAAGGCAACGGACGGCCGGAAAACCGTTCCGCCTGCATCAAGGTAAGCTACTCGATACCGCTGCCGCCCCGTGCCTGCCTGTAGGCGGCAAGCAGCTGCTCGACGGGAATTCCGTCGATCGTCATGTCTTTCATACTGCACCCGCGGACAGATACGCCGTCCAGCCGGCAATCGGAGAGCGTACTGCCATTCAAATCACAGTTCTCGAACCGAAGCGGACGCTGCGATTTGCCTTCTTCATAAGCGGGGTGCCCCTCCGGCGGCAGACCGATATTATGAATATACGCTCCTCCGAGCTGGGCGTTGCAGATCTCCAGGTCGCTCAAATTGGCATCGTTAATGCGGGTTCCGCTAAAATTAATGTCGTTGAAGCGGGCTCCGTGCAAATCGGCGCATTGAAAAGACAGCTTCGGCAACGCGACCATTTGAAAGCTTACCCGCTCCGCATAACCGTTCCGGAACTCGGAACCGGAGAAATTCGAATCATTCAGCAGGATTTGCTGAATCGGTTCTTTTTTGCCGCTAATGACAATGGTTTCTGTCGGGGATTCATGGGATGGTTTCATTCGGATTCACCGCTTTCTTTATTTGTCGAGAGCTAAGAGCAAGGACGCCATGCGTTCGAGGACAAGCACGGCCTGCTCTTCGGCCGATTGGGCCTCTTCTAATCGTTCGATCGCCCGCATCGACTCCGAAGGGTCATTGGGACTGCCTCCTTGAGGAAAAGGGAACATCGTATGCATAACTTTCAATGATTCCGCGACTCGGGCATAATGCCTTTCGGCTTCGGAGGCCGCCTGCCGGATAGCTTGCTCCAGCTCGTCGTCCGCGTTCCACACTTGCTGCAGCCGCTTCATGAAGGCGGCTGCATAGAGCCGGGCGTCATACACGAGGACCGTATTGTAAGCATTGCCGAATTCGCTTACGGCGCGGGAGGAGAACGCTTGCTTCCAGCCGTCATAAGCAGCAAGACCGTTCATGTAAGGGGGCAGTTCATGCTGATGCTCTCTTTGTCTGGCATGACGAATCGCCATGGCGAGCGCGCCGCGAAGAGCCGACGTTTTATCGAAGGGGCGGGCTTCCTCCAGGCTCATGACGAACAGCTCGGAGATTTCGCCCCGTCCCAGCTTCTCATACGGCAGCGTCCCTCCGTCCTTCATCTTCGGATCTTTGGCATGAAGCAGCTTCTTGTCGTCGTCGTAGCCGTACAGAAGACCGAATTCAGGAATGAACAAGTCCCAGCCTATGACGGGAATTCCCTTATCAAGGCTCGCCTGAATCAGATTCAGACCGCGAGTCAGCTCCTCC
Source organism: Paenibacillus doosanensis (assembly GCF_025060755.1). Classification (GTDB taxonomy): domain Bacteria; phylum Bacillota; class Bacilli; order Paenibacillales; family NBRC-103111; genus Paenibacillus_S; species Paenibacillus_S doosanensis. Next base: position 482,598 of record NZ_JANYUY010000001.1, on the reverse strand, counting down.
GCTGTAGGGGGCGCGAGATTGGCGGAGCGCACGGAGGCCGTTCGAAAGCCGAGATTGCCAAGCCCTTCCGCAAAAAACGGTCCCCACGGATAACCCGTGGGTCCTGCCACATCAACGTTCCGGGGATGAATGTTAATGCGAAAAGCGTGCCCCGTGTAGCCCATTACGTCTATCAGGTCCAGTTCATGGCAGCCGGTAAACCGGATAGCTCCATACATGGCTACGGCGGCGGATGTCCATGAATTTTGATGCGCAATGCAAGCTGCGATTTCTTCCAAGAGAAGCTCCCATCCTTTTCATCAAAATCGGATTTTGGAGCTGTCCAGGAGAACGCGCCGGTTATGACCGGCGTGCGCCCGCTGCTCCACGTAATCCGTCACATGGATTCGAATGCGCTCCTGCTGCAGTTTTTGCCGGGAACGGGAGATCGTTTTGTACACATTGGCGGTTGTCGTATTGAACAGGCCGGCGATTTCCTGAGGGGTGAGCTGACGGAAAAAGTGCGCCTCTACGAAGCTGCGTTCTTTGACGGTCAAGCAGTCCAGCAGACTGACAATGAACCGAACCGTTTCTTTGCGAAGCAGCCTTTCCTCGGGAAGCCAGGAAGCTTGCGGAGCCGAACCCGGCAGCGACGGCTGATCGGGTTCCAAGGCGATGAACGCCAGGATGCTGTCGAGATGATCCCAATCGACTCCCGAAGCGTCCTTAACGGCGCCTGAAGTCAGGCTGGTGAACGGCTGTTCCTTGCCGTAAGGGCCCCCTCGGCGAAGCTTCATCATCGCTTGATTGCGCACGATCCGATGCAGCCACGGGACGAAACGGCTGTCTTCGGTTAATGTCCCGAGACTCAGGAAAGCGCGGATCAAAGCATCTTGAACGATGTCTTCGGCCATATGGTGGTCCCTTGTGATCCCCGCGGCCCAGCTGTAGGCTATGCGCCGGTGCATCCTTACCAGCTTGCCGAACGCCTCGCTGCATCCTTGACGGGCCCGAAGGACGATATCGGCTTCCGGTTCCGCAGCCGCGGCCTCATCCTCATTGGAATCCGGCAGCGAGCTTTTTCCCATGTAATAAGTCATGTTTGAACGATTCCCCGCTTTCCGTTTCTTAAAACGCCCATTCAACGGCAGTCCATGCTTGGGACGGCTCTATGCTGCATAACGGGCATGCCTTGAGCATCGTTCCAAAAGCGGAAGCCTCCGATCCATATCGTATTGATGCCGTCCGCCGCTTATTTCTGACAAAGTAATAAAAAAAAGACTGGAACATGGAAGCCTCCGGTCTTAAGTTCAGCTGCAATATGATATTCTAGTGTCGTGAGAAGCGGCCGGTTACTCCGGCTCCTGAGCGTTATGGCGTTCTTTCAGCGCCAGGTTCAAGGAGCGAACCTCTTCGTACAAGCTTCTGACAGCCGCCTTGCCTTCCGGGTGGGTTTGATTCCAGTGATTTGCCAGCGCGGGCATGGATCTGTGAATATGGTTATAGACGGACCATACTTTTATTTTTTCCACCATTTCGGGGGATGTATCTCCTGTAAGCAGCTCGGCGAACTTTTCGACCAAGGCGTCAAATTCGGTTTGAAACTGGGGATTCATAGAAGCTCCACCTTTCAGAACATAATAGAAAGTAAATTTGTCGTAACAATAGTAAGTCTAGCGCACGAACGGGCTTCTGTCAAAAATTAGGGCAAGCGCTTATCGGGAAAGATGAATGCGGGAAAGGAGCCGCTGAACGGTATGAATGACGGACGAACTAAAGAAAAGACGACGGTGGGAGCCGGCGGCGGCGCAGTGACTTCTATATCGGAGGGCGCCGGCATAGGATGGACAACAGGAGGAGGGGCGCAGACTCCGGAAGCGGCCGGCGAAAGCGCCGCCGATTCCTGCGCCGCGAGCTCCTCTCCGGGGGAGGCGTTCTGCCGGAAACGCGAGCAGCCGAACGGCATGCTGCTGGAACGCGAGCCGCTCAAAAGCCGCTACAGAGACATCTTATTGTACAGGCTCACTTATGTCAGCGAAGGGCTGAGGGTCAAAGGCTATTTGGCGGTCCCTGCAGCCGCATCGGCTTTGTCGCCGTATCCGGGCTTAATCTACTGCCGCGGAGGCATCCGCAAGGTCGGCATGGTGCGCAAAAGACGCATTATGTCGATGGCTAGACGCGGGTATTGCGTTTTTGCGCCGTTTTATCGCGGCAACGAAGGAGGCGAAGGGCGCGAGGATTTCGGCGGCGAAGACCGCTACGACGTTTGCCATGCGATCACCCTCGTTCGCTCGCTGCCCGAGGTCAAGCGCGGGCCGGTTCCGCTCATCGGGTTTTCCCGCGGAGCGATGATGGCTTTGCTGGCGGCCAAGCAGTGTCCGGACGCAGGACCGGTGGTCGTCTGGGGCGGCGTCAGCGATTTGTTCCATACGTACGAAGAGCGGGTCGATCTGCGCCGTATGCTGAAGCGGGTCGTCGGCCATCCCCGCAAGCAGAGCGAGGCGTATGAAGAGCGCTCGCCGGTGTACTGGTTAGAGCGGATCTCTGTGCCTGTGATGATCGTCCATGGAACCGCCGATTCGCAGGTCGGCGTTGCCCAGGCGCGCAAGCTGGCGGAAGGGCTGGAGAGAGCGGGCAAGGATTACGCCATGGAGCTGTATGAGGGGCTGGACCACCGTTTTCCGAAGGAAGAGGACGAAAAGGCGCTAGATGCGGTGTTCGGCTGGATCACAGGGAAGCTGGCGCAGGCAGAGCAGGCTTGATGTTCCGCTTCTCCATTGGTATGATTAGGATGCTTTTGATGAAGGGGGAATTCGATGAATAACGGTTTTGCTACTTTACATATTGACGACATTTACGTTCGCAAGCTGCAAGCGTTGAATATTACGACGCCGTCGCCGATTCAAGCCGAAGCGATACCTGTCATTCTGGAGGGGAAGGACGTGGTTGCGCAGTCCCAGACCGGTTCCGGCAAAACGCTCGCTTACACGCTGCCGCTGCTGCATAAAATAGACAAGACATCCAAGGACGTGCAGGGTATCGTGCTGGTGCCGACCCGGGAGCTTGGCGTTCAAATCGTCTCTACGCTCGAACAGCTGACCGAGGGCAGCGGCATCCGTGTACAATCGCTGATCGGAGGGGCGGCCATCAGCAGGCAAATCGACCGGCTGAAGCTGCGCCCGCAGATTGTGGTCGGCACGCCGGGTCGGGTGCTGGAACTGCTTAAACTGCGCAAGCTGACCATGCATCACGTGCAGGTTGCGGTCGTCGACGAAGTCGATCAGGTGTTCGAGCTGGGCTCGATGCATGAGGTAGAGGCTATATTCAAAGGGATGCTTCGCGAGCGGCAGCTGCTGTTCTTCTCGGCTACGCTGCCGCCGCAGGTTCAGGCGGTGATCGACCGCTGGATGCGGGAGCCGGCGTTCGTGCAGGTGAATCCGGAGCAGCGCACGTCGCAGACGCTGGAGCATCAATACTTTGTGTGCGAGGAACGAGACAAGATCGACACGCTGCGCCGTATCGTCAGATTGTACAACCCTCCCGCGGCCATCGTCTTCATCAATGAAACCGATGACGTTGCCGAGGTCGTTAGCAAGCTGCAGTTCGCCGGACTGTCTATAGAGGCGCTGTACGGCGATGCGGGCAAACAGGATCGGGCCAAGGTGATGCAGGCGTTCCGGTCCGGCAAGTTCCAGCTGCTGCTCGCAACCGATATCGCCGCGCGCGGTCTTGATATCCCGCATGTGACCCATGTCATCAATCTCGATCCGCCGATCGATGCGGATCATTACGTTCACCGCGTAGGGCGTACCGGCCGGATGGGCAAGAAGGGGACGGCCGTCTCGATCATTACGCACAAAGAACGATTTATTATCAATAAATTTGCCAAAACGCTCGGCATTGACATCGAAGAAAAAGAGATGGCGTACGGGAAAGTCATCGACCCCGGCCAGCGGCGCGGCGCCTCCAGGGCGGTTCCGCGTTCGCGGGTGGAGCCTGCCGGACGCCCGGCGGCGGAGTCCGAGCTTGCGGAAAACCGCAAGAGCGCATCGGGCAAGTCGGCGGAGCCTCGCGCGAAGCTCTCCTCGCTTGCGGCCAAAGCCGCTCCGGGAGGCGCCGCCAAGCCGTCTTCGCCGCAGGCCAAGCGCAAGCCGGAGCGCGAGCGCGACCGCAAAAACAAGGGAGCGCCGCGCTGGCTGAAGGAGAAGCAGAACAAACCGAAGTCATAGATGTCTCCGGCGAGGGCGGATTCGGGAGAGGGGTTGGCTAAAGCCTATGGGAAAGCTGCTGCGGAGCATCGTCTCGCTGGCGATCGGCTGCGCCGTCATCGCCGCAATCGGATATTGGTATGTGCAGCCTGAGCGTCCATTGGATTTAACCTATTCGGAGCTGAAGGTGCGCGGCAAGCTGGCGGATATGATCGCCAGCCGCAAGCTGGAGGTGGAACTGACCGAGCCGGAAGTGAACAGCCTGCTTAAGAAGGCGCTTGCCGCGCATGCCCAAGTGACGCCGGATTTGGAAGTGACCGGAGCCGAGTTCAGCTTGGAAGGCAAGGAGTGGGTAGCGGATGTCAATTTGCTGTACAAGGGACAGTGGGAGGCTGCAGCCAGGCTGTATTTTACGATGTCATGGCAAGAGCCGTACCTCACGGCCGTTCATACGTCGACGAAGATCAAACGGCTATCCGTGCCATTGGACTGGTTCCGTCTTCAGCCGTTGAACGTCGAGCTGAACGATTATTTGCCGCGGCCGGCGGGGGTGCGTTCGGTCGCTTTCGAGGAGCATGCGGTGAGAGTCGGATTGAAGCTGAGATAGACGGGATAGGCGCATACAAGAGCACACTGCGGCAAGCGGCATCGGACAGGTTCGATGCCGCTTGCGGGACAGGTGCTTTTTTTGTCGTTACAGCGTATAACCCGGGTCCGCTGGGCCCGGGTTATCTTCGCTTGCGTGCTTATGCGTGCGTGCGGCCGGTTACCGGTTTGTCCGCTCACGCATGTCCTTATGAATCTTTTTCCAGCAGTCTTTCTCCGCTTTGGCGGCCGCCGTATCGGTCTTGCGCTCGATATAGGCGAGCTCCTTCTGCAGCTTCACATAGCCGGCGTAGCGTTCCCGCTCCAGCGTGCCGTTCGCAAGCGCCGCCTGCACGGCGCAGCCCGGCTCCGCCCGATGGCCGCAATCGGCGAATCGGCACCCGGCGGCCAGAGCGTCGATGTCCCGAAACGCCGCGTCCATCGAGTCGCCGCCTTCCCACAGCTGCAGCTCTCTCATGCCCGGCGTATCGATAATGAGCGCGCCGCATGGCAGGACGACCAGCTCGCGATGCGTCGTCGTATGCTTGCCGCGGTCGTCGTCCTCGCGCACGCCGCCCGTTTTTTGCCGCTGCTCGCCGTACAAGCTGTTGAGCAGCGTCGATTTGCCGGCGCCGGAGGAGCCCAGCAGAGCAATCGTCTCGCCGCGCTTCAGCGTGGCGATCATCTGCTCCGTGCCTTCGCCGATCAGGCTGTTCACCGTGTAGACGGGCACGCCGAAGGCGATCGTCTCCACCTCGCGCACCTTCGCTTCGACGTCGTCGCATAAATCTTTTTTGGTGAGCACGATTTCCGGCGCCGCTCCGCTGTCATAAGCGGTCAGCAAATAGCGTTCCAGCCGCCGCACATTAAAATCGCGGTTCATCGCCATCACGAGAAAGACGCGGTCGATATTGGTCGCGACGATCTGTTCTTCTACTGTGGAACCGGCCGCTTTGCGGGAAAATTTGCTTTTGCGGGCGTACACCCCATGGATGACCGCCTTGCGTTCGCCGGGCAGCTTCTTCATCCACACCCAATCGCCGACGGCGGGGTAATCGCTGCGTTCGCCCGCTTCAAACCGGTACTTGCCGGATAATTCGCCGAGCCACTCGCCGTCTTCGGCATAAATGCGGTACAAATGCTTGTGCTCCAAGGCAACGCGGCCGACGTCGTAATCTTCTTTCAGCTGTTCGACGAAAAACGGCTGAAAGCCGTATGCTTCTAAAGAGGTAAACTTCGTAATAATAACAACACCGTTCTTTCTACTAGATTAGTTCCGTCTGTCCGGACGGCAGTTCTCTCCGCGCGCACGGCGCTTATACCGCGTTCAATCATTACGCCTCACTCCGATCTGATTAGGATAGATTTAGTATAGGTAACCTGCGGGAACGGCAACAGGTAAAAAATCGCTATATCGATTTTTCACCGGCAGATTCGCGATGGGGCGGCGGGAACCGGTTCGTTTATATTCCGTTTATAAAACTGTCGTATTCTTTTCCCATAGAGAGCTGCACAGAAGTAAAAACGGATAGGAGTGCTGAAATGAAAGAACAACGAGCAACAGGCAGTTGGCGTTTATTTATGACTTTAATTCGGGAAACGAAGCCGTCCAAGTGGAAGCTGGGCATCGCGATCGCGCTTAGCGTCATTTCCACCGTGGTCGGGCTGATCGTACCGCTGTTCACTAAAAATCTGGTCGACAGCTTCTCGCTGACGTCGATCCGGCCGATGCAGATTGCGGCGCTGGTGCTCACCTTCTCCGCCCAGGCGGTTGCCGGAGGCCTATCGATTTATTTGCTTAACCATGTCGGACAAAACGTCGTGGCGAACCTGCGGGACCGGCTGTGGAAAAAGCTGCTGGCGCTGACGGTTCCTTATTACGACAACCACCGTACGGGAGAGACGATCAGCCGGATGACCAATGATACCGGGGTCGTCAAAGGGCTCATATCGGAGCATGTGACGAGCTTTTTTAACGGCATGATCTCGATTATCGGTTCGGTCAGCATTTTGCTGTATTTGGATTGGAAAATGACGCTGATCATGCTGCTGGCCGTGCCGCTGGCGATCCTGATTTTGGTGCCGATCGGGCGGCAAATGTTTGCCATCTCCAAAGGACTTCAGGATGAAACGGCCAAATTTACCGGGGTGCTGAGCCAGGTGCTGTCCGAAATCCGTCTTGTAAAGACGTCCAACGCCGAGCCGCTGGAATATGAGAACGGCAAGAGCGGCATTACGAAGCTGTTCCAGTACGGGGTTCGGGAGGGAAAAGTTCAGGCGATGATCGCGCCGCTCATTTCCTTCGTGCTGATGGCGCTGCTCGTCGTCATTATCGGATACGGCGGTATGCGGGTATCTTCGGGGATATTGACGGCCGGTGAACTGGTCGCATTCATCTTGTACTTGATCCAGATTATTATGCCGATCAACCAGATTACAACCTTCTTTACGCAGCTGCAAAAGGCCGTCGGCGCCACGGAGCGGATCATTACGACGCTGGAAGCGGAGGAAGAAGATATCGAACGCGGCTTGACGCTTGACAACGCCCATCAGCCGATCGTCGTCGATCATGTTACCTTCGGCTACGGAGGCGGCGAACCTGTGCTTAAAGAAATGGATTTCACCCTGCAGCCGGGCAAGGTGACGGCGATCGTGGGACCGAGCGGCGGAGGGAAGACGACGCTGTTCTCGCTGCTGGAGAGGTTTTATACGCCGCAGAGCGGGCAAATCCGCGTCGGCGGAAGAAAAATCGAAGACTATTCGCTGCATTCGTGGCGCAGTCAAATCGGCTATGTGTCGCAGGAGAGCCCGCTGATCGCCGGAACGATCCGAGACAACATCTGCTACGGCACGGACCGCCTCGTTACCGATGAAGAGCTGAAGCGGGCCGCTGCGATGGCGTATGCCGATCTGTTCATCGAAGAATTCCCGGAAGGCTACGATACGGAAGTCGGCGAGAGGGGCATCAAGCTTTCCGGCGGTCAGCGCCAGAGGATCGCAATCGCCCGCGCTCTGCTCAGAGATCCGAAAATATTGATGCTGGACGAAGCGACGTCGAGCCTTGACAGCAAATCGGAAATCGTCGTGCAGGAAGCGCTCAAAAACTTGATGAAAGGCCGGACGACGCTGGTCATTGCCCATCGTCTCTCCACCGTCGTCGACGCCGACCAGATTCTGTTTATCGAGAAAGGGCAAATTACAGGCCGCGGCAAGCATGAAGAGCTGCTGCAGACGCACCGTTTGTACCGCGAATTCGCCACCCGGCAGCTTCAGATCAAGGAGTCGGTTCCTCCGGTGCCTGCGCCCGAGGCGAGCGGCGGTGCTTGGGTGAATTGACGCGAGGCAGTTCTTACAACGGCAAAAAAAGCAGAGGGAGCTTGAAGAGCCCTCTGCTTTTTGTTTACCGCTGCGGTTTATTTTTTCCGTTTGTTCACATACGACGCGTACACAATTTCGCCCGTGTCGAGCTTGGCGATTTCATCGCTGGTCCAACCGGCGATCTTGTTGTTTCCTTTGACCCCGGTCAGCTTGATCTTATATTTGCTTTCGAGGTAGCTGTCGAGCGCGGGCATATCCGCTTCCTTCAGCTCGCGCAGCGCCTTCTTGCCGTACAGCTGGCCGAGCAGAATGCCGATCGTTTCCGCGGCAAGACTCGTATTCGGCTGAATGCGCGCGCTGCCGTAGGCGATGGCGGAGGCGCCGACATTTTTGCCGGCCATAATGACGTTGTCGTAATCCTTGAGCAGGAAGCTGCGCAGCGGCATGCCGTATTTGTCCGGGCGGCCCATCTCGATGCCCCATTTGTTGGCGCTTGTGCCTTGCAGGTCCAGCGGATAGCCGGCGATGCTGACGTTGTCCCAGAACATTTTGGCGCCGAGCATATCCGAAGGCTTCAGAACGTAATCCGATTCATAGTGATTGTATTCCCGTATGTACAAGTAGTTCGGGAAGCCGTTCAGCTCCGCATGCTCCCAGCCTGTGATGTTTTTGCGGAAATGCTCCAGGATGAGCGGGATTTCCTTCTTTCCGAGCTCCATCGCTTCCGCCACCGACTTATCGTCCGACGGATCGACGGTATAGATCAGGAAGGCGTTGATGGCGACTTGCCCGTCGCGCTGGTTGACCGCGTTGAGCCCTCGCAAAAACACCCGGTCATTGGTCGGCTTGTAGGCGTCCGTCATGCCGCTCAGTCCGATGGCGAAGCTTTCGTTGACGGAACCGCCGCCGTACTTGGCTCTGCGCTGCTCCGGCGTCATGTTGTTGAAGCTGGTCTTGAATTTTTCCCAATCGACGTTTTTGAACAGCATCATCATGCCGGAGCTCATATATTCAATGTTGCTTTGGCCGTAGAACTGCTCCAGTCCCGGCATCCGCTTCGACTGCAATTTGCCGAGCAGCGCGGCGAAGTCCGTATTGTCGACCCAGTAATCGGCCTCGATCTTTTTCTTGGCGCCGGACTTGTCGGTATAGATGACCGATTCGACGGCATGAGGTCCGAATTTGCCGGGCGCTTCCTGAACGCTCTGGATGCTGACGCCGGATTCGATAGAAATATCTTTGCTCAGCTTGTCGTAATATTGCTGAAACTCCGGGAGCTTGCGGATTTTGCCGTTGCGGAACCCGTCGAACAGCTCTTTGGCTCGTCCCTGCACCAACGAATGATACTGGTCGTCCCGCGTTTCGTCGAGAAACAGCATCTGCCCCTGGAGCAGCTGTCCGCCGATCGCATCCCGCGGGTCGAGCACCTTGACCTTCAGCCCCTCGTCGGCCGCCGCTCGGGCCAAATACATGCCTTCGAGCTCGCTGCCGAAGACCACAACGTCGGCGTGCTCCGATGGAATCGGCGGCTCGGGCGTCGGAGTCGGCTTCGGCGTCTGCGAGCTGCCGCCCGGCAGTGACTCCGGGGTCGCCGCGGCTTGAGGCTTGCCCTGATTCGTCCGTACAAACTGGATGGAGGACACCGCAGCCACGGCGATCAGCGCCAGTACGACGAGACCGACGGATAGTCTTTTTGCATTCCATTTCATGCTTCATTACTCCTTCCTGCTGCTTCGCGTAACCCCGAACCGTAAATAATCTCGGTAAAAAAGGCAGTACCCAAATAAGTCTATCATTTTTCCGATACGTGTTCAAAAGACCCCCACAAACATTTTTGGGGCGGCGAAACATTGTAGTAAATCCAGGAACACTTCGCGAAGGTTCTGATTCATTGGTTCTTAACCGAACTTATCCATTTAAGCGGAAGCTGCCTGCAGCGGCTGTCCGATGCTTAAACCGTCATACATTATTTATATAAGGGAGAAATGATGATGAACAACGCTTTTAAGAAGGTTATGGTAACGGGTCTTACTGCGGCCATGGTGCTCGGAGGATCTACCGCCGCATTTGCCGATAGCGGCAAAGGCAAGGGCAACGACAAAGACCGCGGCCGGGATGCGGTGCAAACGAAAGTAAACAGCGGCAAAGACGTATACATAAATAATTTGAACGTAAAAAACTTGAACATTAAGCTGTCTTTCGACGACGTGAAAGGCGCTGACGTGGAATGGGCGCAGCGGTATATTGCGAGTCTTGCTTCCAAGCGGGTATTCGAAGGGTATGAGGACGGAACGTTCCAGCCTCGTAAAACGATTTCGCGCATTGAAGCGATTACAGCGGCGGTTCGTCTGATGGGATTGCGCGATGAAGCGGAATCGACCGAAGCGATGCAATCTAACCTGAACTTCAAAGATGCGGATAAAATCAAGAAAAATTATCCTTGGGCCGTAGGATATGTTGCGGTGGCTCTGCAAAACGATCTGTTCGAGGAGTCCGACGATTCCGTTCAGCCGGATAAGGACGCCGACCGTCTCTGGGCTACGACGCTGCTTATCAAGGCGCTGAAGCTGCAAGACGAGGCCAAGACGAAAATGAGCACGAAGCTGAGCTTCAAGGACGCGTCCAAAATTCCCGCCGGCTCCGTAGGCTACGTGGAAGAAGCGATCGAGAAGAAGCTGGTGGACGGCTACGAGGACAACACATTCCGTCCGGATCGCTCCGTCACGCGCGCCGAGCTGGCGGCCTTGCTCGACCGTACGGGCGATCAGCTGCCGGATAACACGGCGGTCCGCGGGACGCTGACCGCAGCGGTCAGCAACAATATGCTGACGCTGACCTCCAACGGACAGCCGTACAGCGTCGAGCTGGACGCAGCCGCCTTCATCTTCCGCAACAATGCGAAAGTGGCGGCCTCCGAGCTGAGAGCGGGCGACCAAGTGACAGTCCGCACGTACGGCGGCAAAGCGATCTTCGTTGAAGTGACGAAGCTTGGAAGCGGCAGCGGCAACAGCGGCAGCTTACCCGACAATACGACGTTCGCGGCTACCGTGAACGCGGCGGTGAGCGGCAATAAGCTGACGTTTACGAAGGACAGCCAATCCTACACCGTAGAGCTGGCGTCCAACCCGACGATCGTGCGCAACGGCCGGACGGTGTCGGCTTCCGATCTGAGAGCGGGCGATCAAGTCAATATCCGCACGTATAACGGCAAAATTATTTTCGTCGAAGTGACGAAGCTGTCGGACAGCGACCTTCCCGACAATACGACATTCGCGGCTACCGTGAACGCGGCGGTGAGCAACAATAAGCTGACGTTTACGAAGGACAGCCAATCCTACACCGTAGAGCTGGCGTCCAACCCGACGATCGTGCGCAACGGCCGTACGGTGTCGGCTTCCGATCTGAGAGCGGGCGATCAAGTCAATATCCGTACGTATAACGGTAAAATTATTTTCGTCGAAGTGACGAAGCTGGCCGGCAGCGATCTTCCCGACAACACGACGTTTGCGGCTACCGTGAACGCGGCGGTCAGCAACAATGTGCTGACGCTGACCAAAGATAACAAAACTTACGACGTGGAGCTTGCTTCCAATCCGACAATCGTGCGCAACGGCCGTACGGTAGCGGCTTCCGAGCTGAAGGCGGGCGATCAAATCAATGTCCGCACCTATAACGGTCAAGTGATTTTCGTCGAAGTGACGAAGATGGTCGAAGAAGAAGTCGACTTTACCGTCATCGGCACCTTCAATTCGTATACGCTGAATTCCAACGGCTCCATCAATACGATTTCGATTAACCAGACGCTCGGCGACGGTTCGGTGCAAACGGCGGTTTACAACGTATCGTCGAGCTTAACGATCGAAGGCGACCAATCGCAGCTGACAACGGACCGTACGGTCGAGCTGCGAGGCAAAGATCAAGTGGTGCACACGATCGTCATTCGCTAATTCCTACTTTCGATAGAGAATAAGAAAAAAAGGTTAGATTACGCAAGGAGCAGCCTTCCCGTTCGAGCCGTCCGGCTCGGCGGGAGGGCTGTTCTTATTCACGGAACGAACTTCGGGGCGGGACGGCCGGTAATGTGAGAATTATGTTAAAGCCTATGGACAGCGGCGGACTTGGGTGTATAATAGATAAAATTACGTATAGATTAAACCGGAGGAAGTCATGGACAATCAATTACCGCAAGTTAGACTCGAAGATATCATCGTAGCCAGTCATGTGCTCAAAGACGTTATTCATCATACTCCGCTGCAAAAAAACTTCATTCTCTCGGAGAAATATAACTGCAATGTCTATTTGAAACGCGAGGATTTGCAGGTCGTCCGTTCGTTCAAAATACGCGGAGCCTATAATCTGATCCGCAGTCTGCCGGAAGAGAAGCTGCAGAAAGGCGTCGTTTGCGCGAGCGCGGGCAACCATGCGCAAGGGCTGGCCTATTCGTGCAAGGCGCTGCAAATTCCGGGTAAAATCTTCATGCCGACGACGACTCCGCGGCAAAAAATTTCGCAGGTGAAGCTGTTCGGCGGCCCGTTCGTGGAAGTGATTCTGACCGGCGACACGTTCGACGATTCCTTGAACGAAGCGGTGCGCTGCGCCGAGAAGGAAGGGATGCAGTTCATCCATCCGTTCGATAACCCGCAAATTATTGCGGGACAAGGAACGGTAGGGCTGGAGCTGATGAACGATATGCGCGAGCCTGTCGATTTCGTCTTCGCCGGCATCGGCGGCGGCGGGCTTGCAGCGGGCATTGCGACGTATGTGAAGGGCGTCAGCCCGTCCACCCGGTTTATCGGCGTCGAAGCGACCGGCGCGCCATCGATGCGCAATTCGATCGATCAGGGAGAAATCGTTACGCTGACGGAGATCGATAAATTCGTCGACGGAACCGCCGTGAAGCGGGTAGGCGAGCTGAACTACGACATTTGCCGCAGAGTCGTCGACGATGTCGTCGTCGTGCCCGAAGGCAAAGTGTGCACCACCATTTTGGAGCTGTACAATGAAAATGCGATCGTAGCCGAACCGGCGGGGGCGCTGGCGATTACCGCGCTCGATTTTTACCGCGAGCAAATCGCCGGCAAAAACGTCGTCTGCGTAATCAGCGGCGGCAATAACGATATCGACCGTATGCAGGAAATTAAAGAGCGCTCGCTCATTTACGAAGGGTTAAAGCATTATTTTACCGTAGAGTTTCCTCAGCGAGCCGGAGCGCTGCGCGAATTTCTCGACGAGGTGCTCGGACCGAACGACGATATTACCCGGTTCGAATATACGAAGAAGACAAGCAAGGAGAACGGGCCGGCGCTTGTCGGCATCGAGCTGAAGAACAAAGAGGATTACGGTCCGTTAATCGATAGAATGAATAATAAGGGAATCAAATTCGTTGAAATTAACAAAAATCCGCACTTGTTCAATCTGCTTATTTAGCGATACGGGTACGGACCCGTCCAATACCGTGACAACACCGCTTTCGGCATCCGAACCGAGGCGGTGTTTTTTTTGACCGAACCGAACTTTAACGCCGAATTTGGCGACTATAAAGGTGAAAGGACGGTTGGGGGGATGACATTCGACGAACTTTACGCATCGTATGCGGACAGCGTGTACTCGTTTTTACGGTTTAAAATCCGGGATGTTCACCTGGTCGAAGACATCTTCCAGGACACGTTCCTCACCGCATTCAAGGAAGTGGACCGCGGCGTGCAGCCGGAGCACCCGAAGGCATGGCTCCTCACCATTGCTCACCGGAGAATGGTCGACCGGCTGAGACGCGAGCCCGATGTCGGGGCCATGAGCGAGCAGGAGGAGGCGATAGGGACAGACAGGCAAGCCGATTGGGCGGAAGCGCTCTACGTGCGGGAGCTGCTGGGCAAGCTGGAGGAATCGTCGCGGACGATTCTGTACGGACTTTACGTAGAAGGGCTGTCGATCCAGGAAATTGCGGGAATGCTGGGGATACCCGAAGGCACGGTGAAGAGCCGATGCCATGCCGCCAAGAAGAAGCTGTCCGGCTGGATGAAGGAGGAGAACCGGGATGGAAATTGAAGAGAAGCGAGAATGGGCTTTGCGTTACGTTCAGGGACTTCTCGGGGAGCAGGAAAAGCGGACCGTGTTCGAGCTGATTTTGACGGATGCGGAGTTTAAGCGGTGCTTGAAGGAAGAAGTGGAGCTTTTCGCCAAGCTTCGGCAGCTCCGGTCTTCGCTGCAGCCGGACCGCAAGCGTGAGCTGCTTGCCGCGATCAAGCGGCAGGCCGCAGCGGATCGAAGCGATGCTGCGAACGAGGCGCAGGAGGAAGCCAGGCCCTGGATTTGGTGGAGCGAGCTGACGCTGCAGCTGACGCTTCCTCCGGTCATTTATCCTATGATGAAATTTTTACAAAGGAGATGTTTGACATGAGTAACGGAAACAACATTCCAACGAAAGAAATCGGCGAGCTGCTGGAGATCATATCGGGCAAAGCGCCCAAATTGGTGACGGATCTGCTATCCGCTTTGTATTCGGAGGAAGCGGGAGCGCGAATGGGGAAGGCGGTCGGAACCTTTTACAAAGAATTGATGGAAGCGGGGATTCCTGCCGACGAAGCGTTGAAAATGTCCAAGGACTATATGAATACGGTGAAATCGATCGCCGCGGAGCTGATCCCCAAAAACATCGTAAACCATAACAATGTAACCGGCGGCCCGACCCCGCCTCAATATTAAACGGCCCGATGAGCATGGTGAAGATCATCGTTCACGGCGCTTTGCTGATAGCCAAGACGCCGGGCTTGTGGCTCGGCTTTGTGCGGGAGCGTCGCAGCGGAGCCAGGGCGTTCGAGACGGAGCTGCTTAGCTTCGGGATGGAGCCGGAACAGGCGGCCGAGCTCGCCCAATGCTATAAAACGATGTTTATGCCCAAATGGAAGGACGCGTTTCGCAATATGAAGCGGATCAGCGGTGACGAGGGTAAAAAATTTCATACGGCCGATGCGCGGACGAAGGTCTAACATTCCGCATAACGCGCATCGCTCCGCTTCGTTTAGGCTGCCGATCGGCGGCCTGTTTGCATGAAGCGACCGGGACATCGGGATGGCGGAGGGGAGGAAGCCGTTAGAGCAGCGCGAACTGCAAAAAACCTGACGGAAAAATGTCCGCCAGGTTTTTGTGGGATTGTTTATTTGGAGGAGACTTTTTGCAAATCCTGAACGCCTTGGAAAATCGTCTCGTACAGCTCTTCGAGATTTTCTTCTTCGATGCAGGAGAATGCAACGCGCAGATCGGTTTCGCCTAGGGCGATCGTTCCGATGCCGTATTGGTCGAGCAGATGAACGCGGAGCGTTTCCGCGTCGACGGTTTTCAGCTTCAAGCACATGAAGTAACCGGAGTTGAACGGGTAGTATTCCCAAGCCGCATCGAATTTGCCCGAGTCCAGAATGCTTTTTACTTTGTTGGCGCGGCCTTTCATGATGTTCGATTTCTCCAGCTTTTGCGCTTTGAAATCAGGGGATTTCAGAGCATGCAGCACAAAGGTTTGCGAAGGATGAGGTCCGCTGGAAATCGTGGCGCGGATAATCCCCATCGTTTTTTGCTCCAAGGCGGCAAGCAGCGGTTCGCTTTGGCCGGCGTAGGTGATGAAGCCGACGCGGAAGCCCCACACGTACTCTTCCTTGGTCGCTCCGTCGATCTTGACGGACAGCACGCGAGGATGCAGCCCGGTTAGCTGACCGGCGAGCGATTCGTGCAAGGACTCTTCGAAGAACAAGCCGAAGTACGCGTCGTCGGTTACGGCGACGACATTGATGCCCGCTTCCGCCGCATCCTTGATAGCCGCTACGATTTCTCGGCCTTCCTCGACGCCCGGCGTATAGCCCGTCGGATTATTCGGGAAGTTCAATACGACGATCGCCTTGCCTTTGTCCTTTTGCGCGAGCAGCGCGCTGCGCAGCCCTTCGGCGTTGAATTTGCGCTCGCTGTTATATAGAGGATAGTATACGATTTCGGCGCCGCGGCGGATACCGAAGGTCAGCTCGTAGTTTTCCCAGTTTTTGTCGGGGATGATGACCGCATCGCCGGCATCGGCGTACAAATCGGCGACGATGCTGAGTCCGTGCGTCAGAGCGTTCGTTGCGATCGGATTGCCCAGGCTTTTGCCGCGAAGGGAAGGATTCTCCTCAAGCATCTTCTCGCGCCATGCGCTGCGCAGCTCCGGCTTGCCCGCAGGAGGGGCGTATTCGTAAATGTCCTTAGGA
The DNA here is from genome assembly GCF_025060755.1 of Paenibacillus doosanensis. GTDB lineage: Bacteria > Bacillota > Bacilli > Paenibacillales > NBRC-103111 > Paenibacillus_S > Paenibacillus_S doosanensis. The sequence continues at coordinate 466,280 of NZ_JANYUY010000001.1, read as the reverse complement.
TCGTAAGCGGACAATGTATCTTGAATCACCTTCAAGTGCATTGGCTTGCCGTTCTCCAATGCGGTTCCGATGGTGGCGTTAAATTTCTTCGCTTTTTGCTTCGCTTCGGCCGATTGGCTCAGGATGCCTACTTTAGGAAAGTAGATTTGCTTCCCAAGGCTGGAAAGCATGTCGAAAACATGCGGGTTTTCTTTGGCAATCGTGTCGTTCAGCTGTTGTGCAAGAGGGTTCATCTCGCTCCATCCTTCCATTCGTCTAACTATACTTTTTACAGGCCTGACATTAGGCTATATTATACCATTTTCACCCGGGGGAGTCACGGGCTGTTTTGGAAAAAGATCCGAACTATTTTGCCCCGGCCCCGACCGGAATTTCGGGATTTGCATCTGTTCGGGAAAACGGAGAAAAGCGGGACAATTATGTGACAAAGCTCGAACATCCTCGATGGCGGTAGCGAGGGAAGACTTTTTATGTTACCATATACAGGGGAGCGGACGAAACGGAATTCGCTTTTTTGTCGAATTGAAACGTTTTACGGATGCAACCGATCCGAAATCGACGCAACCAATCATTATTGAGGAGGCAATTATTGCTATGGAAATCCGCTATGCGACAAATCCGACGGAAACGAAATCGTACGATACGGACAGACTTAGAAAAGAGTATTTGATCGAAGGGTTGTTCGTTCCTGGCAAATTGACCATGGTATACAGCCACGTAGACCGTTTTATTACCGGGGGCGTTATTCCTGCTTCCGAGCCGATCAAGCTCGAAGCGGACAAGCATGAGATGGGTGCCGACTACTTCCTGGAGCGCCGCGAAATCGGGATTATCAACGTAGGACCAAAAGGTTCGGTTGTCGTTGAAGGTACCGAATACGAATTGAATACGAGAGACTGCCTGTATATCGGGCTTGGCAATAAAGACGTTACGTTCAAAAGCGCGGATTCCGCGAATCCTGCTCGCTTCTACTTCAACTCCACGCCGGCTCACAAGCAATACCCAACCGTGAAAGTCGGTCTGGAAGAAGCGGAAACCGAGCACCTCGGTTCGATCAATTCGTCCAACGAGCGCGTCATCCACAGATATATCCATTTGAACGGCGTTCAAAGCTGTCAATTGGTTATGGGTATGACTTTGCTGAAGCCGGGCAACATGTGGAATACGATGCCTTGCCATACGCACAACCGCCGTTCCGAGGTCTACTTCTACTTTGATATGCCGGAAGACGGCCTGGTGTTCCACTTTATGGGCGAACCTAGCGAAACCCGCCACCTCGTTGTGCGCAACGAGCAAGCGATCATCTCCCCGAGCTGGTCGATTCACTCCGGCGTCGGTACGAACAACTACACGTTCATTTGGGCTATGGCCGGCGAGAACCAAGTGTTCCACGACATGGACAAGGTTGAACCGAAGGATCTTCGTTAATCGTTTTGAAGCGCCTTGAATAAGGCGATAACAAGAAGCCGTCCCGCTTAAGCAGAGCACTCTGCGGCGGGGCGTTTTTTAATTGTTTAGGAAATGATGCGCAGCAATTTGCTGTGGAAATCCGGGGGCTCCCCCGAAAGGAATGTCTACCCATAGAACGATCCCAGAGGAAGGGTTAGACGCCGATCCAGCTTAGGCTGGATGCGGATGGAATAAGCTTCAGAGCATCACGTCACTTTTGGGGGATTGGTTCTAGCAAAGAGAGGGATAAGCGCATGGCTGATATCGTAAAATTTAGAGCGAGCGTCTTTATCGGGGGGATGGCTTGGCTGCCGCCGGCGCATGATCCCGCAAGCGGGAATCGGCTGGAATTTGCGGCGGATATTCGCGGTTTTACTCCTCATGCGGTAAATACGGGAAGATCCAGGGTCGAGCAGGAGGTCGTGGTCGATTTTGCCAAGCGGAGGCTCGTTTCCTTCGGCGCGACAGGGGTCACGGTGCTCAAGGTGACCGGCTCCGACGGAACGGTCACTTACCGGCAGGGACATGCTTCGACGGAAGGCATCGTTATGGAAAATGAGGTTTGGGGCGAGAGCGAAGTGACGTTTACGATGAGAGCGAGCGTAAGCAATCCGCTGCGGCCGGGCGCGCCGTCGCCCGATTATGCGCTCCGCATCAAGGCGAAGGAAGACGGCACCGCTCATATTAGCGGCTCTCATGACGGCTTTCCGTGCTACGAATTTTACAAGCAGGTGGACTTCGGCGAGTTTCAGCCGATTTACTTGCATCATTTCCTTGATACCGGCGATACGCCCGCAGCGATGGCGGGTGAAATGGAATACCATTTTGAGAAACACGTATAAATAGCGAAAAACACCTCCGCAGGCTCGGCCAAAAGAACTTGCGGGGGTGTTCGTCTACAGAGGCATTAATCGAAGTCTTTATGTACCCATTCATCTTCCGGAATGTCGAGCGCTTCGCCGGAAAACCGCTGCTCGCGGAAGGCGTCTCCGTACAGGTGAAAGCCGTTGCTCTCCCAGAAGCCGGCCCGGTCCTCGTTCATAAACTCGAACCCGCGAATCCATTTGGCGCTTTTCCAAAAATACAGATGAGGGACGATTAAACGCATCGGATAACCGTGTTTTGGCGTTAAAGGAGCGCCGTTATAGTGGGTAGCGAGCAAAATATCGTCGCCGAGCAGGTCGGCCAAAGGCACGTTCGTCTCGTAATCGTGATCGGCGTGAACCATGACATAGCGGGCGGAAGGCTTGACCTCAAGCTCCTTCAGCAAGTCCTTGAACAGAACGCCGCGCCATTCGGTATCGAATTTGCTCCAGCGAGTGACGCAGTGAATATCGCAGCGGACGGTCGTTTGCGGCAGCTTCATCAGCTCGTCGAACGAGAAGACGGCGGCTTTCTCGACTTCGCCGAAAATCCGAAAATCCCACTTGGACATATCGTATTCGGGGACCTCGCCCTCATGCAAAATCGGGAAGCGCTCCGTAACGACTTGTCCGGGCGGCAGCCGGTCTCCGTACGCATGGCCGCCCGCCGGTTGAACGGGCTTCATTTGTTTCAATCTTTCGGCTTTATTGTTCATGATGTGCTCTAAGCTCCTTTGGGATAGTTTACTTCGCTTTAAAATGAACGGCTGCGCTGTACAGCATCTTGCCGATATTCGGATCGAACGCGACGCTGTGCTGTATCGACTGCACGTCCAGCAGCAGCGCTTTGTTGTTCTGGATTTGCTCCTCTATTTTTCTCTCCAGCGTTTTCAAATCATACGCTTCGAACAATTCAACCTTATTCTCGATACGGTCGACTATGAACTCCATCTCGATCTTCTCCCGATTAGAAATGTGGTGAAACGCGCTGACTGCGCATGCGAAAGCATTGTCCGATCGCTGTTGCCCTCGGCTTCCGCAGTTATTACCTATTGTACCAGAAGTTTCGCCGCCTTGGACAGCCCTTCGCTTATTGTTGTTCGAGCCGCCGCTCGTTCGCATTTTATTAGAAAATGCATTGTCAAGCCCGGATGCCGGTGAGATAATAGGCTCGTACTCTCACTTTGGAGCGAAAAGAGCGAAAATTTCTTATGATCTATTTTTTGCTGTTTTATATGGTCATCTATATGGGCAATGCCGTCTACGGCACTTACATTCCGGTTTATTTCCAATCGGTGGGCGCGGCTCCGGCCGAAATCGGCACTCTCTTGAGCTTGGGACCGCTCGTGGCCGTGCTGGCCCAGCCGATGTGGGGAACGATCGGAGACAGGGCGAAGACAAAAAACTCGGTATTGGCCGCACTGCTTGTAGGCAGCGGGGTGATGATCCTGCTCTTTCCGCTGTCCACGGCGTTTTATTATTTGCTTGCGATGGTGTGCTTGTTCACTTTCTTTCAAACGTCGATCTTCGCTATCAGCGACGCGATCACGCTGGAAGAGCTGGATAAGCAGAAGCGCTGGGCGTTCGGGCCGATTCGTCTCGGCGGAACGATCGGGTTCGCGCTCATGTCCCTCGGTTTCGGTTATTTGGCGAAGGTCAGCATTCAGTACCTGTTTCCGGTTTTTGCCGTCGTCATGCTGATTTCGCTGTTCTTGCTGCTGAAATTCCCCAAAGTGTCCGGTTATCAATCGTCCGGCAGCAAAATGCAGGTTTGGGTGCTGTTCAAAAACCGCAAGCTGATGCTGTATATGGGGATTAACCTCGTGCTGCAAATTACGCTGGGCTACTACTATTCGTTTTTCCCGATATACTTCCGCGAGCTTGGCGCGGACAACGTCATGATCGGCTGGTCGATGGTCATCTCGTCGATCAGCGAAATTCCGTTTCTGCTGCTGGCTGGCCGGATTATGGCCAAAGTGCGGCTGACGCATGTATTTCTCGTATCGAGCATCGCTACGGCGCTGCGCTGGTTCGCCTTCTCCTTCACCGAAAATCCGTATTGGGTACTGCCTGCGCAGCTGCTGCACGGGCTTATGTTTATCGTGCTTACCGTGACTATGGCGATGTATATTAACCGGGAAGTTCCCAAGGAGCTTAAGGCAAGCGGCCAGACGCTGAACGGTCTTCTCAGCCTGGGCGTGGCCCGGATTATCGGCAGCTTCATCGGCGGCTTCGCCAGCGAGTCGTTCGGAATGAGGAGCGTGTTCATGTACAATGCTTGGATTGCGCTGGCGTGCGCCGCATGCATCGGCTGGGTTATCGTCAGAGAAAGCAGGCAGCGGTCGGCGGCGGCCGAACAGAAAGGGGCGTTACACGGATGAAGCGGGTTCTGATTACCGGCTATAAGGCGTCGGAGCTTGGCATCTTTTCACTCAAGCATCCCGGTATCGCGATCATTAAGAAGGCGATCAAAAAGCGGCTGCTATCGCTCGTCGACGAAGGCTTGGAATGGGCGATCGTCAGCGGGCAGTGGGGCGTCGAGCTGTGGGCGGCCGAGGCGGCGCTGGAGCTGCGCGAAGATTATCCTCAGCTGCAGCTGGCCGTCATCACCCCTTTTTTGCAGCAGGAGGAGAACTGGAGCGAGGAGAAAAAGGGGTTGTACGCGGACATTATGCAGCGCGCCGATTACGTCAACAGCGTAACCAAGACGGCCTACGACGGACCGTGGCAGTTCCGGGAGAAAAACAAGTTTTTGCTGCGCAACTCCGACGGCATTCTATTGTTGTACGACGAAGAGAAGGAAGGCTCTCCGAAGTTCATCAAGGAGCAGGCGCTCAAGCTGGCCGAGCGGACCGATTACCGCTTGCTCACGATTACGGCCGACGACCTGCAAAATATTGTGGAAGAGGAGCAAACGGAGTTCTAAAACCGCTGTCGGCTGCAGGCAGTTCATTTTTTTCAGCATACTTCTAAACGGCGTTCCTCCGGCATACAATAGTAACACACTTAGGGAAACTAAGTGCAAATTGGAGGGATTGCTATGGGAGAAGAATTTCAAAAAGATGAATTGCCGGTAGAGGCCGACGCTGCGTTCGAAGAAAATGTAAGCGCTTCAGAGGACGCCGGAGAAGCGGCGGCAGAAGAGATTGTGGACGAAGCCGAGGATGAAGCATGCGAAGCGCCAGAAGAAACGGAATCGGAAGAAGAAGCGGAGGACGGTGAATGCGAAGAGCAGCCGGAAGCCGCGGCACAGGAAGAACCCGACGAATCGTCGGAAGATGAGGCAAACGAAGAAGCAAGCGAATAGCGAGAGACTCCAAATCCCTTCTCCAAGAACATAACCTACAACCTGTTCAGCGATGAACAGGTTTTTCTCATTTTGATTAGCCCTAATAATGAAAAAAATGGACCCCGATAACGGCAGGCAGAGTCCATTATGGAGGCATGGTTTATTGGCTTGCGGCTTTCTCGGTTTGGATCGCTTTCGTAGCCGCTTCCTCCACCATCCGAAGCGCGGTGACGGAATCTTTGGATTCGGAGAAGATCAAAGGCTGGAACACGTTGTGCACAGGCACGTCGATATAGGTGAGACCGGGAGCGCGAGCCGCCGGAGGCATGGCGTTCTTGCCGTAGAAGATCGCTTGCGCATGCTTGCCCTGCATTTGCGGCAGATTTTTGCCGAACGCTTCTTGAACCTTGGGGGTTTGCAGAGCGCCGATATTGCCGTCCTTGGCGTAATTGATCTGCATCTCCTCGGAAAGCAAGTATTGAATGACTTGAAACGCCTGATCCTTCTTGGTCGATTGCTTCGTAATATAAGCGACGTTGATGTTCGGCTGGGCCTTCACTCCCGGCGCATCGGCGAAGGAAGGCATGGAGGCGATATCGAAATTCAGGTTTTTATTTTGCTCGTACCACTGCACGATTTTGCCGGATACATGGACGGTCATGGCCATATTGCCTTTCGGGAAGTCGTCGACGGACGTAAACTGGTTCGCCGGAATTTCGTAAAACCGCCGCAGATTGTCGACCAGCTTCTTCCATCCGGGCGAGCTGAGTTCGGCTTTGTCCTCCGTCAGACTGAGCGGCGACAGCGACAACTGATTATAGGTCATATATAAGCCGGGATGCTGCTGATACCCTTTGTATGTGCGCTCCCCTTCGACGCGGGTCAGCTTCTTGGCCATCTCGTAGATTTCATCGTAGGTCATACCGTCCTTCGGATAATCGACCCCGAATTTATCGAAGATGTCCTTGTTGTAGAAAAGCACGAACTCGCCCGACATGAACGGAAGGCCGTACATTTTTCCTTCCGGCGACAAGCGTTGTATTTGCGCCATGAAGGCCGGATTCAACTGGCTCGTATCGAAATTATACTTTTTAATCAGATCGCTCATATCGTATTGGAGATCGTTTTTCAAAATATAACGCTGGTAGTTCATCCCGGGGTTGTCGAAAATAATATCGGGAACCGTTCCCGCCGCGATCAAATCCTGATACTGCCTGCCCGGATTGTCCCACTGCGCATGCTTAAAGGTGAGCTCGGGAAACTTTTTTTTCAAAAATTGGCCGACTTGCTTTTCCCAGACGTCTTCTTTGCCAAAAACGGGATAAACGGTGTAAATGAAGATTTCGTTATCCGGCGATGACGGGCCGGGGGATTGCTTGTCTGCTAGCGGATCGCCCGGAGCTGCAGCCGGCATAGTACAGCCAGTGAGTACCGCTAGCGCGGACAACGTATAGATGGACGTTCGGAATAAACGGGTTGCCATTTTCTTCCTCCTTTACGTTTTTGAATTGTTTACCATTATAGGATGTAATGTATACGTTTTCATTGGGGCTATATTTGAAAACATAGGTGGTTAGGCGCATGTTTCGGATTACTTTTTCCCATTTCCATGTATAATAGGATTCTGAGGCTGCATGGAAAGGATGAGACAAATGATAGCCATTAGCGGTTATAGCGTGGAACTGGTTAGAGACCCGTTCGGAATTTTGCAAGGCAAACGGTACGAGTTCGTGCTCGACATCGAGGTGGATGAGGAAGACGAGCTGTATTCCGAGAACGGGCTGTACGTCAGAGTCATCTATAGTGTGGAGGAAAGCCGCGCTCACATAGTTAAATATGAAATATACGAGAGAAGCACGAACGTTTACCTCGAATTTGATATGGAAGATGAGGAGCGCGCTCTGGTAGAAACTTTCTGCAAGGAGCATTATCAAGAGGCGGAGGAATAAGCGCTTCTCGGGCAAGAAAAAAGGGAAAGAACGAAAAGCCTGACGGCGGACGTTCTTTCCCTTTTTTGCTGCCTGAGCTTGAGGATACCGTTCGTGCGGCATCAACCGATCTTCTACCGGCTGGAGCTTCGGCCGCTTGCTCAGGACTTCTCTTCCCGATGATGCGGGCAATATTTGCGCATCAGCTCGGCGGTTTCCGGATCGAGCGGAAGCCCTCTGGCGAGAAGATCTTGTTCGAGCTTGTCCCGGCGCTCGCCGCTGAGATTTTGCCCGAATTTGAATTTGGCGGTCAGATCGAGAATGCCGATGCGGACAACGGATACCGCCTTCAGCTCACCTTGATACAGCGGATCTGAGGCGTCGATAGGGATGTAGCCGCCCTCGGGCTGCAGCTTTTTCATCAGCGCCGACAAGGCCTCGGCCTTCTCCGTGGGATCGTCCACAGGCTGAGCCTCCCCGCGGATGTGCACGGATTTGAAATAGGCCGTTGCGGGACAGGCGAGCTGCGGATCGCTGAAATAGGACGGGATAATCGCATACTCCTTGGCGACGGCGAAGCTGACCTGCTTATGGCGGGCGATCTTTTTCATTTTCTGTCCGGCGCGGGAGCCGTGAATATAAATATGTCCGTTATGGTAGGCGTAATTGATCGGGGTCAAATGCGGCCAGCCGTCCAAGCCCGCCGTGCCCATAATGCCAAACGACATTTCTTGCAAAAAATCATCGATTTCATTTTGCTCCGTTACGGAAAATTCATTGCGTCTCATGTAGGGTCACCTCTTTGAAATGATTGATTCCCAGTGTAGTGCAATGATTGACAATTCAAAAGATCCAATTTAGATTGATTTTATTGGACCATTGAATATGGAGAGGAGGGAGAGGTTCGAATGGATTTTCAGATTCCGTATCAAGGATATACCGGTAAATACCCGACCAAGATGCAGGCGTTTTACCATGCGATCAAAGACTCCATAATAAGCGGCGTGCTTCCTTGCGGGACGAAGCTGCCGTCGAGCCGGGAGCTGGCGGCCTTATCCGGCGTCTCCCGCGGAACGGTCAATCAAGTGTACGATATGCTGGCGGCCGAAGGCTACGTAGAATGCCGGGTAGGCCGCGGCACCTTCGTCTTCTACGACGCGGAGCAGCGGCCCGGCGAGCCGAAGCGAGAGGACAGAGACGATTATGCGCTGTCTCCCTGGGGCGGACGCGTAATGGAGCAGGAAGCGCAGCTGTACTCCGCCGGCTCGGTCGCATACAACGGCAAAGCTCCCCGCACGGCGGATTTTCATGCGTATGCCACCGATTTGCAGCGGTTTCCGCATGAGGAATGGAATCGTTGTCTGCACGCCCAGGCGCGCCTGCTGTATCGGCAAGAAGGGCAGGCGAACGGCCGAGGAGGGCTGCCGCCAACGGAAGGCGATCAAGAGCTGAGGGAGCAGATCGCCCAATATTTGCGCAGAGCCCGCGGCATCGCCGCCCGGCCCGAGCAAATCATAGTCGTTAACGGCTCGATGCAGGCGATAACGCTAACCGTACAACTGCTCGTAGGGGAAGGGGATAAGGTCATTGTCGAGTCTCCGGGCTTCAAGGGGATTCCGCGAGCTGTCCGCACGGCCGGAGGCGTACCCGTATCCGTTCCGGTGGACGGGCAGGGTATCGTCCCGGCCGATTGGGATTCCCGGCTGTTGTTCGTCACGCCGGGCAGACAGTTTCCGACCGGCGTCGTCTTAAGCCTGGAGCGCCGCAGGCAGCTGCTCGAATGGGCTTACGCCAAGGGAGCCGTCATCGTAGAGGACGATTACGACAGCGAGTTCCGCCACCGCGGTATGCCGCTGGAGCCGCTGAAGGCGCTCGACGGCAGGGAGAGGGTGATTCACATCGGCAGCTTTACGAAGACGCTGCTGCCTTCCGTCCGCATCGGCTACGCCGTGCTGCCGCCTGCGCTGGCCGCTCCGTTCGCCAAAGCCAAAGCGTTGTTCGAGCCGCTGCCCGCCGGCCTGCTGGAGCAAAAAACGCTTGCCGCCTTCATGGCCGGCGGGCAGTATGAACGGCATTTGCGCCGAATGAAGCGGATTTATTCTCGCAAATACGAAAGCTTGAGCCGCCGTCTGGCCGATTCGTTATCCGAACGGTTCTCATGGGTAAAAAGCGATGCAGGCCTGCATATATTCGGCTGGTGGCGCGGATGCACACATGCGTACGAGCAGTTCCGCAGTCAATGTGCGGATGCCGGAGTTCGCTGGTCGGAAATTCGCGGGGAGGGCAGCGAAGGCGTCCGGATCGGCGTCTATTTCCATTTTCCGCATCTGACGGAAGAGGAAATGGAGTACGGCGTCGCCGTTATGAAGCGATCGGCGGGCTCCTGAACGGATAAGCAAATGTCTCCCAAATGCAGGAAATCGGGCCAAGAGCGTCGAAATAAAAAGGACGAATACCCACGGGGGTGAGCGATTGAAACGTCGATGGGGTAGGGGGACGGCCGTAACGGCGTCTCTGTTTGCAATGCTGGCACTAATCTGGACGGCCGGGCCGGGACCCGCCGCCGCTTATGCGGACGACGGCGGCATTACGGTGAAAATTAACGGTGCCGCCGAAGCGATGGATCAGGCGCCGCTGCTGATGAACGGGATTGCGTTCGTACCTGTGCGTCCGGTTGTGGAAGCGCTTGGCGCATCTGTCGCCTGGTCCGATCACTCCAGAACCGTTACCGTCACTAAGGACGGCCAGTCCGCAAGGCTGCCTGTCGGCTCCAAAGAAGCTTATATAGCGGATCGGCCGCAGGAGCTGGAGTCGGAGGTGCGTTTGGTCGGGAATACGGCGATGGTTCCCGCCCGCTTTTTCAACGAAGTGTTCGGGATGTACGTATCTTGGGATGCCGGTACGCAAACGGTCAGCATCGATGCGGACGAGCCGTTCTACGGCAGGACGAAGCGCCAGATCGTCTCCAGAATGATGGCGGCCGTTCCGCAGTTCTCCGGCGATCCCTTCGAGGACAAGCCGCAAATCGTCTCCCCCCATCAAGCAGGCAAGCTCAATACCGATTTTATCGAAGACGGCGTCCGAACCGTCAATGCGATGCGCTATTTGGCGGGTATTCCCGACGATCTCGCGCAGGATTCGCTCCTGAACGAGCAAGCTCAGTACGGAGCCGTGCTGCTGGCCGTATACGGTAAGCTGTCGCATACGCCCGCGAAGCCGAAAGGCATGAGCGAAAGCTTTTACAGCAAAGGATATGCCTCCACGAGCAGCAGCAACATATACAGCCTGTACGGCGCTGCGGGAGCCGTTAAGCAGAACGCGATTTTACCGAGAACCGTCGTTTCCTATATGAGCGACAATGACGAATCGAATGTTGCCTCCGTCGGCCACAGAAGATGGATTTTAAACCCGGATTTGAAGAAAATCGGCTTCGGCTTGGCCGAAGGCCGGGCGGCTAACGGGTATCGGTCGTTTTATTCATCGATGCAGGTGTTGGATCAGAGCCGCGCGGATAAATTTGACTATGACATAATAAGCTGGCCAGGCAAAGGGTATTTTCCGCTAAAATATTTCCAAGGAAATGATCCTTGGTCGGTGACGTTAAATCCGGACAAATATGCGACGCCCGATCCGAACGAGGTGTCCGTATCGTTAACCCGGCTGAACGACCGGGAGATCTGGACGATGGATAAGGACGACGATGCCGCCGGCGAAGGAAAAGCCTATTTCAATGTCAATACGCATAAATACGGCGTGCCCAATTGCATCGTATTCAGGCCGGGCGGGGATATGAGGTATGAGGACGGAGACCGTTTCGAGGTGCAAATCTCCGGGCTCAAAGATGCCGAAGGCCATGAGGCGCGGGTGGTTTATCAGGTCGTATTTTTTGCTTATTGAAGCGTCGGCAGAGCGCTGGACGCGGCAATCGGAGGCGGCCGGATCTCACTTGCGGGCAAGGCTCCAGTCTATATTCGCCGGCAATAGCAAAGAGGCAGTTTCAGGGTTTCAGCGCCCTGAACTGCCTCTTTTGCCGTACTTGCTGTTTATGAAACGGCCGGCTTCAACAAACAGCTACTTCCCGGCAGCGCCTTCCGCTTCCTGCGCCCATGCCTTCAGCTTGCGGTCGGAAGGCAGGAAAAAGGTGAGCAGCCCGAGCAGAGGCAGAAAGCTGAGCATCTGCATGACGACCGTCAGGTGAAATTTGTCGATCAGACTTCCGAGAGCGACGGCGCCCAGAGCGCCCATGCCGAAAGCCATTCCGGTAATGAGACCGGATACGGTGCCCACTTTGCCGGGAATCAGTTCTTGCGCATAGACGACGGTTACGGAAAAACTGGATAAAATGATCAGTCCGTTAATCAGCAAAATGACGTAGGCCCAAAACGCGTTCGCATAAGGAAGCGCCAGCGCCAGCGGCGCCGAGCCGAGCATGGAGAAGAAGATCAGGTTGCGCCGTCCGAACCGGTCGGCCAGCGGCCCGCCGAGGAACGTGCCTACGGCGCCGGCGGCGGCGAACAGAAAAATATAAATCTGCGCATGCTCCAGCGACAATTGAAACTTTTCCATCAAATAAAACGGATAATAGATCGAGACGCCCGAGTGATACCACGATCTGGCAAAGACCAGGAAGATGAGCATGACGACGGCGAAGCTCACTTCCTTCTTACGGGCCGGACTGACGGCGCGCGCCGCCGCCGATTTGGCTTTGCGCGGGTGGGCGGCCAAATAGCCGCCGTACCAGCGGGCGATATACATCTGGACGACGATGGCCAGTCCCGCTACGAGCATGAACCATACGGCGCCCCGCTGGCCGAGCGGCACAAAGATCAGCGCCGTCATAATGGATGCGAGCGATTGTCCGGCATTGCCGCCGACCTGGAAGATCGACTGCGCCAGCCCGCGGCGCGAGCCTGCAGCCATATGGGCTACCCGCGAGCCCTCCGGATGGAAGATTGCCGAGCCGAGTCCGACGAGGACGACGGACAGTAAAATAAGCCAATAATTCGGCGCAAAGGCCAGCCCGAAGACCCCCAAGCAGGTAAGCCCCATTCCGAGAGGAAGCATGTAGGGGGAAGGCTTGCGGTCCGCATACAGTCCTACGACAGGCTGCATGATCGAAGCGGTCATATTAAGCGAAAATACGATGATTCCCGACTGCATATAATTCAGCCGCATCGTATCCTTGAGAATCGGCAGAATCGCCGGGATGATCGATTGAATCGAGTCGTTGAATAAATGTACGATGCTGATCGCCAGTAAAATACGCATTACGGTAGGCTTGATGCCCGGCTGCGGCGCCGCCTGCGTCATTGCTCCGGAAGCGGCCGTTCCGGTCTGTGCTGCTTGCATGGTTGTACTAAACTCCTCTGCTTTAACATAGGATGCGGGGCGGTTTCTAGGAAGGCTTGACCGTTCCGAGAGCTTCGCCCATTTTAACTTTGCTGCCGACCTTCAGGTCGTCTCGGCTTTTGAAGGTGTTCGTCTCCATCAAGAGCACGACGGTGGAACCAAACTCGAAGTAGGCCAGCTCGTCCCCGCGGCTGAGCCGGTCCGGCAGCGGCGAGACGTATTTAATGCTGCTGACGTTCATGGCGCCCACTTTGACAACGGCGATTTCGCCGCCTTCATGATCCATGTAAGTGATCAGGCGTTCGTTGCGGCTCAGCACCCTGCGCATCTGGCGAAGCCCGAATTCATTGACGGGGTAGACTTTGCCGGGCACGTGTTCCTTCTCGATAATGACGCCGTCCACCGGAGTATGAATGCGGTGATAATCCGTCGGACTCAAATAAAGGACGAAGTAGAAGCCGTTCTTGTAATTGACCGTACGCGGAGAATGATTCAGCAGCTCCTCTACGGTGTAATCCTGTCCCTTGACATTGACAATCAACCCTTCGGAGATCGGCCCCATGCCCGTAATGGCGGCATCGACGGGGCTGACCAGCGTATGCTCCGCGGTGTTCACCGGACGAAGCCCTTGGCGCAAGCGTCTTGTGAAAAAGTCGTTCAGCGAAGCGTACTCGGTCCACTGCTTCTCGGCATCCTGCATCGGAATTCCATATATTTTGGCAAAACGCGGAATAAGGCCGCGGCTCGCTCTCGATTTGGCAAAAGCTCCCGTTAACCTGGAGATCGACTTGCGCGAGGACAGCTCGGTCAACAAGCGGAAAAAGGGTTTCATCATAAGTGTACATTCACCTGTTCTTTCTAAAGTCTCTTGTCTACCGAATATCTTGACACAGAACCTGCTGCAACGCAAGAAAAAAGAATCGTATGCATATGACATTTTCATAGGAAACGACAAGGTTGAAGCTCTCCGGTTGCATGCCGCTCCAAACGATGCGGACGGAAGCGAAGCGACCATGATGCTATATATTAGCCGTTGACATTTATTTCATTCGTGTTAATATGATTATTGTCACTAGGGGAGCCGCAAGGCTGAGACTGGATCAATAGATCCTAGACCCTCTGAACCTGATCTGGATCGTGCCAGCGTAGGGAAGTGGAGAGCGTTTGAAGCGTGTGTATTTATTGAACATGCAGACCACTTCCTGTTTCGGGAAGTGGTCTTATTGCGTTGTCCCAATCAATCAGAAGAAGGTCGGAGCTATGGCCCCAAACAAGATAGAGGAGGAGTGGGTTTACATGTCCAAAGGGTTAAAATTGACGGACATCCTGGTTACGATCGTCATCGCGATCGTATTCGGCATTATTTACCGGTTGTGGGGGGACGTCTCCAATGTAGTGAAGCTGGCCGGGCTGCAGCTCGATCAGCTCGTATACGGCGTTTGGTTTATGGCCGCTACCGTTGCGGCGCTGATCATACGCAAGCCGGGCGTCGCCTTGCTGGCCGAAGTGGCGGCGGCGTCGGGAGAATTGATCTCAGGCTCGCAATACGGCGTGGAATCGCTGACTTACGGGATTGCGCAAGGGCTGCTGGCGGAGCTGGTTTTCGCTTTATTCCGCTACCGCAGCTTCTCGGCGGCGACGGCATGCCTTGCGGGAGTCGGTTCGGCGGCGGCTTCGCTCGTATTCGACGCCTTCAAAGGCTATTTGACCGATCTGCAATCATGGAATTTGCTGCTGTATTTCGCCTTCCGCTTTATCGGTTCGGTGTTCTTTACCGGGCTGTGCGCTTACTGGCTCGTCAAGGCGCTGGAGGCGACCGGCGTGACGCAGCTGGTCCGTCCGGCCAGCCGTGCCGATTACCAGGCGCTGGAGCGTAGAAAATGATGCCGGTCAGCACATCCGTCACCGGTTTGCGGCTGAAGTTCGCCGGCAGTCCGTCGCTGCTGTTCGACGATATTTCGTTCTCGGTCAACACGGGGCAAAAGGTGCTGCTGCTCGGTCCGAGCGGCTGCGGCAAGTCGACCCTGCTTCAGGTGCTGACCGGGCTCATCCCGGATGTTATTGAGATTCCCGTCAAATTCGACGAGATTGTCATTCCCCCGTCCTGGGGATATGTGTTCCAAGATCCCGACACCCAGTTTTGCATGCCGTTTGTGGATGAGGAGATGGCGTTCGTGCTGGAGAATCTGGGAGTTCCCCGGGAAGAGATGACCGCCCGGATCGAGCAGGGGCTCCGGCAGGTCGGATTGAATTTGCCTAAGCTTCATCTGGATATTCAGTCGATGTCTCAAGGGATGAAGCAGCGGCTTGCGATTGCGTCCGTATTGGCTCTGGAGCCGGAAGTGCTGTTCTTCGACGAGCCGACCGCCCTGCTCGATCCGGAAGGGACGAAGCAGGTATGGGATACGATCAAGCAGATCGGCAAAGACAAGACCGTACTTATTGTAGAACATAAAATCGACGAGGTGATCGATTTTGTCGATCGTGTCGTGCTTTTCACTCACGACGGCGCTATCTTGGCGGACGGCTCGCCGGAGACCGTCTTCGACCGGCACAAGGAACGGCTGCAGCAATTCGGCATTTGGTATCCGGGCGTATGGAGCGATTATGCCGCCGGCGCGGCGTACCGGGCGCTTCGGGATGCGGATGGGGCCGGGCCGGCGGCCGGCAGGGAGTACGGAAATCCGCTCCTTCAGTTGAAGCAGTTCACCGCCTTCCGCGGGCGGGAGCCCAAGATGCACGTGGACGAAGCGCAGGCCGGCCCCGGCGAATGGATCGCCGTAGTCGGAGAGAACGGCGCAGGCAAAAGCACGCTGCTGCAGGCGATGATGCAGCTGATCCCGGCTTCGGGCGAGGCGTACCGGCTCGCGGGACGGGAAGTGCGCGGATTCAAGGATGTGGCGGATTGCGCCGCCTACGTGTTCCAGAATCCGGAGATGCAGTTCGTCACGCATTCGGTGCTCGACGAGGCGGCGTTCGGCTTCCGGCGCGACGGTGTCCTGGGCGCGGAGAAGCAGGCGCTTGCGCTGCTGGAGGAATTCGGCCTCGAGGAACAGCGGAGCCAGCATCCGTATCAGCTGTCCCTCGGGCAGAAGCGGCGGCTTAGCGTCGCTACCGCCATGGTCAAGGAGCAGCGGCTCGTGCTGCTGGATGAGCCGACCTTCGGACAGGATGCGGCGAATACGTTCGCCATCCTGGAGAAGCTGGAAGCCTGGCGGCGGCAGGGGACGACAATCATCATGGTGACGCATGATTTGGACATCGTCCGCTATTTCGCCACCCGCGTCTGGGAGATCGAACGCGGGAGGTTGGCCAAGGACCTGCAGCCGCGGCAATATTTGCGGGCGGCGGAGGAAGCTTCTTCTTCGGATGTCGCCGAAACGCCGCCGTCCGGCGCGCTGCCGGTTGAAGCGTAAAATTTTGAAGCGTGGCAAAAAGGAAGTGAACTGCCGTGGACAACTTTTTGTCCTATGAGGAAACATGGCTGCACCGGGTAAATCCGAGCGCGAAGCTGCTGCTGTCGCTCTTGCTGTTCTTCGTGGTGCTGTTTACAGATAACATCAACGTATTGATCAACGTCACGGCGGCGCAGCTGCTCCTGCTGCTGCTCTTCTCCGGACATCCGCTGCGCAGGCTGCTCTTGATGTTCCTGCCGTTCGCGCTCTTGTTCGTCTCATCGTCGATGTCGATGATGCTGTTCGGCAAAGGCGACACGACCTGGCTGCGCTGGGGGCTGGTCCGCATAACGGAGGAGAGCTTCTATCGGGGGCTGCATATCGGCTTCAAAACCGTCAACATGGCTTTGACCGGATTGATCTTCGCGCTGACGACCAGACCCGTCGCGCTGTTCTACTCGCTGATGCAGCAGTGCAAGCTGCCGCCGAAGTTCGCCTACAGCTTTATGGCCGCGCTCAGGCTGATGCCGATCATGGTCGGCGAGTTTCATACGCTCGGCATGGCGCTGAAGGTGCGCGGCGTCAAGCGGCGGGCCGGTCTCGGCGGCGTGTACGAGACGCTGCGCCTGTACGCGATCCCGCTGCTCGCGCAGAGCATCCGCCGGGCGCAGCGTATCGCCGTGGCGATGGAGGCCAAGCGCTTCTCTTCGGCTCGCGCGCGCACGTATTACTATCGCATCGGCTTCTCGCTGCGCGATGCGTACCTGCTCTTATACTTGACGGCGGCGGTGCTTGCCGCGCTGTATATCGGCCAGCATTTCCCGTATTTCCATGTCGGGGATGTGCGGTATCAAGTGAACTGACGCCCTGCCGTTCACCGAAAGCTTCGGGTGGAACTATCGAGGGCGCAAACGATACTTTCCGGGACTTGCAGGTCCCGGTCAGGAGGAGAGAAACCGATGAAATTTTCCGAAGAGCTGAGACTTGCCGTAGAGGACAGCTGGAACGCCAGCTTCCGCCATCCGTTCGTTCAAGGCATTGCCGACGGTACGCTGCCGCTGGCGAGCTTCCGTCATTATTTATTGAACGACGCCTACTATTTGTCCCAATTCGCCAGAGTGCAGTCGCTGGGAGCGGTCAAAGCCGACGATTTGGCAGTTGCGAACCGGATGACCGTACATGCGCAGGGCACCTATAACGCCGAGCTGTCGCTGCACGAAACGTTCGCCAAGCAAATGGGCATTACCGCCGAGGAACGGGCCGCGTTCCAGCCTTCCCCGACAGCCTACGCTTATACGTCGCATATGCTTCGCGCGGCGTACAACGGGCATCTCGGCGATATTATCGCCGCCATCCTGCCGTGCTACTGGCTGTATTATGAGATCGGGGAGAAGCTTCAAGGCTCGGCGCCGGAAGAGCCGATTTATCAGGAATGGATCAAAGCTTACGGAGGGGAATGGTTCCGCGAGCTGGTACAGGAGCAGATTGACCGCCTGGACGAGATTGCCAAGCATGTGTCCGAAGCGGACCGCCGCCGGATGAAGCAGCATTTCGTCGTCAGCAGCCATTATGAATACATGTTCTGGGAAATGGCGTACACTCACGAAGTATGGCCGACCTATCGTTAACGAGAACGAGCCGCCGGCAAGGTCTGTAAACCTTGTACCGGCGGCTTTTGACGTTGCCAAACGGATTCCATCGCTAACGGACGTCATGGCGGTTATTTTGATGCAATCGGCTTTTTTCAACATGCAACGGTCGCGACAGCGCTTATTGGCGCAGATTCGCTCCATGAAGAGGCGATCGTTGTTAGCGAACGGCATCCATGTCCGTTAAAAATCAAACAGGCCGATTTTTTCCTAAATAGCGGCTGCTGTGTCCGTTGGAGTCGTTCAGGCAATGATGAGCGGCGGTGTTGTGCGGGCAGCCTGCGGATGGACGGCCGCGGCGATCGGGAGAGGGAGACTCTTCCGCCCGCGTCTCGATGCGCGGACTACACGGTTTTGTAATACAATACCGTACCGTCCAGCCGGCCGTCGGCCGATCGGGCATACCCGGGAATTCGCCCGGCTTCGATGTAGCCCATGGACAAG
This sequence comes from Paenibacillus doosanensis, assembly GCF_025060755.1. GTDB lineage: Bacteria > Bacillota > Bacilli > Paenibacillales > NBRC-103111 > Paenibacillus_S > Paenibacillus_S doosanensis. Next base: position 447,914 of record NZ_JANYUY010000001.1, on the reverse strand, counting down.
TACAGACGATTGGAAGCGTCTCCTTCACGCGTATCCAGTACGAGCAGGCTTCTTCCTTCTTCTCTCGCTCTGTTCTCCGCTGCATGCATTAGCGCTTTGGCGATGCCTTTGCGGCGCGCCAGCGGATGCACCATCAGCTTGGCGATCTCGGCCCTATGCGAGGCATTGGCCTTTTGCGCCAGCTGCAGCTGGACGGTTCCGACCGCGGCGTCGTCCATGACGGCCGCCCACAGCAGGATTCCGGGCTGAAGAACGCCGTTCCAATAGCTGTTCGCTTCTTCGCGGGACAGCGGCGGCAGAAATCCGACAGACGCTCCGTCTTCAACAACCTCCACTAGCAGCTGCGACAAATCTTCCGATAAGGAAGGCGTTAGCTTAACGATCTCCCGAATATGCCATTTCCCGCTCATCTTCCTATCCCCTCCATGAGAATTTGCCTATGCCTCCAGTGTTCATTTCATAAACATGTTCGGCTCATTTGAACCTCGCTCGGCGGTTATACCGCCGAGCCTCTGCTGCCGATAACCGAAGCCGCGCCTGCCGGGAGATGAGGAAGCGGCTTACCGCTTTCTCATTTCAAAAAACTCGCAGCCCGCTCTCGAATGATACGTGACATCGCTGACCCCGGCTTGGGTTACTATCGATTCGCCGGTAAAACGGATAATGACGACGCCGGAATCTACGATATGATCGTCCTGGAAGACGCGGATCGGCGTCCGGCGATCCATCGCTTCCTGAAAGTCCTGATCGGTAAAAAGCTTGCGGTTGCTGGCCATAGTATAATCTCCTGATTCTATAATTGACAGTTGTCTACAAGTATTATAACAGAATGACCGGCCCGGCGGCAGCAGCGATCGACGCCGTCTTCCATCTTATGGTATGTTGGTAGGAGGATGGAAAGCGGAGGTATGGTTATGAAAAAAACGATCGTTCTGCTGCTGCTCGCCGCCGTATGCCTGTATCAGTACAAGCTGCTGGATTCCGCGGATCAGGACCCTTATCTCGTCACCGATTACAGCCGGCTGCATCCGGTCAAGGTGGAGCGGGTGGCGGAAGGCCGCGAAGAGCGGCAGCTGGCGGACCTTATGCAGGAGGCGAGGCGCAAGCATCTGACGATTTCCATAGCCGGTCAGCGGCACAGCCAAGGAGGACATACGTATTACAAGGACGGCATCGTCGTCGATATGACCACTTTCAACAAAGTGCTGTCGGTAGACCCGGCGGCCCGGACCGTTCGCGTGCAGGCGGGCGCGACGTGGAAGGATGTGCAGGACGCGGTCAATCCGTACGGGCTGTCGGTCAAGACGATGCAGTCGCAAAATATTTTTACCGTCGGCGGCTCCATCAGCATTAACGCGCACGGCAGAGACATTCGCAACGGCTCGCTGATCAAAAGCGTCGAATCGTTCCGCTTGCTGACGGCCGACGGCTCGGTGAGGCAGGTTAGCCGTACGGAGAACGCCGAGCTGTTCCCGCTCGCGCTGGGCGGCTACGGGTTGTTCGGCATCATATTGGACGTAACCTTGTCGCTGACGGAGGATGAAGTATACAGAGTGAATACGGATGCCGTAAGCGTAGAAGAGTACGCGCGGTATTTTGCCGACAAGGTGCAGGGCAACCCCGACGTTCATATGCATATCGCCCGGATCTCGGTCGCTCCGGATCATATGCTCGATCGGATGTACGCGATCAACTATACGGTGGACCGGGAGGCTCCGCTGCAAAACTACAACCGATTGAGCGATGTCGAGAAGGGCGTCATTCCGTCCAAGCTGCTGTTTCATCTTAACCGCGCTTTCGATTGGGGCAAAAACGGGTTTTGGCGCCTGCAGCAGCTCTATTTCTCGATGCAGCAGAACAGCCGGATCAGCCGCAACAATGCGATGCGTTCCGAGTCGGAGTTCATGGAATACCGTCAGGCGGGAGAAAACGATCTGCTGCAGGAATATTTTATCCCCGTCGATCAATTCGCCGGATTCGTTCATAGTCTGCGCAGCGTGCTGACGCAGGAGGAGCTGAACCTGCTGAACATTACGGTGCGTTATGTGAACGAGGATAACGAAGCGATGCTGTCCTACGCGCAGCAAAATATGTTCGCCCTCGTCTGCCTGTTCAACATGCCGCTGTCGGATGAAGGGCAGGCCAAGGCGCGCCGCAGCATTCAAAACGTATTGGATCGGGTGCTTGCCCATCAGGGAACGTATTATTTGCCTTATGCCGCATTTCCGACCCAAGCCCAGTTTCAGCAGGCGTATCCGCGTTACCGCGAATTTGGGGAGCAAAAGGCGAAGTATGATCCGCAGCGGCTGTTTATGAATTATTTTTACGAGCAGTATTACGCGGAGCCGCCCGGCACCGGGCAGGGCAAGGAGGAATCTTGAATGAGGCTCGAATGGCTGATCCGGTCGCAGAGCATCGTCACGCTGGCGGCCGGGATGATTTATCCGTATTATTTATTGTTTTTGAAAAATTTGGGCAATACGTATTCGAAATACGGGCTGGCGTTCGCCGTTTTCACGATCAGCTCGGCCGCCGTCTCGCAATGGGTGGCGAAGAAGCTGGACAGGCATGCGCTGTCCATTCTGGTATACAGTTCGCTCGGGATGACGGCGGCGATGCTGCTGTTCCCTTGGGTCGACTCCTATGCTTGGGTGCTGGCGCTGCAATTTCTGATGGGAGCCTGCAGCGCGATGCAGAAGATGAGCGAGAAGGCGCTGCTCGCCGACTATACGCAGCCCGGGGCCCGCGGCGGGACGATCGGCTCTTATCATTTTTGGACCTCGATAGCGTCGGGCTTCGCCGTCATCGCCGGAGGCTATGTGATCGATTGGCTTACGATCGACGCTTTATTTTATTGCAGCGCGCTGCTGTACGCGTTCAGCGCCTGGGCCGTGTGGAAGCGCGGCAGGCAGGGGGCGCAAAGTGGCGGCTAGGCGGGTAACTGTGCTACGATCTTCATAGAAGCGCGGAGAACAAGGGAACGGGGAGCCGGCTGGGAAGCTCATTTATGAGGCCTTCGAAAGGAACCGGTTAGACCGCATTATCCCCAGGCTCTAAGGAACAGGAGTGCGAATGGATACATGGACAGAAGCAAAATATTGATCATAGAAGATGAAGAAGCGATTGCGGACTTGCTGGCCTACGGCTTGAACAAAGAAGGCTTCCGCACGACGATTGCCCGCACCGGCGCCGAAGGATTGCGCCTTACGGAGGAGTTCGGGCCCGATCTGCTGCTGCTCGATTGGATGCTTCCCGATATGAGCGGGCTCGATCTGTGCCGCAAGGTGACGGAAACCCGCAATCTTCCCATTATTATGATTACGGCCAAATCGGATATTACCGATAAAATTCTCGGTTTGGAATTCGGGGCGGACGATTATATCACGAAGCCTTTCGATTTGCGCGAGGTGATCGCCCGCATCCGGACGGTGCTCCGCAGATTGGCCCAAGCCCATAGAGCGGAGCCGGAAGAGGAGACGATCCGGTTTCAAAATATCGAGTTAATTAAAAGTGAGCGCGTCGTCAAGAAAAACGATGCCGTCGTCGATTTGACTCCCAAGGAGTTCGACCTGCTGCTGGCGCTGTCCAGCTATCGGGGCAAAGTGTTTACGCGGGACGAGCTGCTCGACTTCGTATGGGGCTACGATTATGCCGGAGACACCCGGACTGTAGACATCCATATCCAGCGGCTCCGCAAAAAGCTCGACGCAGGCGGTTGGATCACTACGGTGTTCGGTGTCGGTTACAAAGTGGAGAAGCAGGTGAACTAACCGAATGATTTCGACGATCAAGGTCAAGTTTTTGCTCGGCTTCTTTATCATTTTCGCGGCGTCGCTGCTGCTGTTGAACCTTCTCGTCGTCCGAATTATCGAGACGAGCAACGAGAACATCATTACGGAGGACTTGATCGGCCTGAAAAAAAACAGCAGCGTCTACGTGAAACAGACGTTCATGATCAATCATTACAGCAACGACGAAATTTATTTCGGGCAAATGGCGCAGGAGATGGTCGCTGAGCTGCAGCATGTCAGCTCAAGCGAAGTCAGCGCCTATTCGGTGAAGGGCGAGCTGCTGTATACTTCCGACGCTTCGGCATTCGCGGCCGCGGGAGACGAGGATTTGAAGCAGGCGCTGGACGGCAAGACGGCGTACACGCTCCATTATTCGGATAGTCCCGCCATGGTGTATTACGCCTATCCGGTTATGATGGACGGCAAAAAAGTAGGCATTTTGCGCTTCGCCAAAGATTTCTCGCTGCTGCATGAGCAGAGCAGACATATACTCGACGTTATTTTTTATGTGACGATAGCAATCTTTGCTGCGGCGTTTCTATTCTCCTACTTATTGTCCAGACATATTACGATTCCCCTCGGACAACTGGCCAAAGCTTCCACTGAGGTGACGGAAGGCAACTTGGGCGTCCGTATCCGTTTTAGAAGAAAAGACGAGATCGGCAAGCTGGCGGATAATTTCAACCGGATGATCGAAAAAATTACGATGCAGATCGGGCGCATTGAGCAGGACAGAGATCGGTTGGAGGAGTTGAACCGTCACCGCAAGCGGTTTTTGGACAATGTGACGCATGAGCTGAAGACGCCGCTCACAACGATTCTCGGCTATGCCGAAATGATCAAGGACAACGGAAGCGGCGACGAAGCATTTTTTGACAAGGGCATGAATCATATTGTAGGCGAAAGCCGGAGGCTTCATGAGATGGTCGTTAAACTGCTGGAGCTTTCCAAAGAAACATCCGTTCGAGAACCGTTCGAGGAAGTCGATGCCGGTCGACTCGTGCAGGATGTGTGCGACGGCATGGCGATCAAGGCGGAGCGTTATAAGAAGACGATCGCATGCGAAGCGGAAGCCGGACTCGAGGTGAACGGCAGCCCGCAGAAGCTGAGGCAGCTGCTGATCAACGTCATCGACAATGCGATCAAATACGGCTATGCCCATACGGGCATTGATGTTAAGGCGGCCCGTTCCGGCGAAGATGTGCGGATCGTCGTCGCCAATCAAGGCGAGGATATATGTTCCGAGGAGCTGGAGCGCTGGTTCGAGCCGTTTTACCGTTCGGATCAGCGCGCATTCAAGGAAGTCGGCAGCTGCGGTCTCGGGCTTAGCATAAGCAAGGCGATCGCCGACGAGCACGGAGGAAGCATTGCCGTCGCAGGCGCCGATGGGCGGACGACCGTAGTGATCCGGTTGCCGCGAGGAATAAGCAAGGAGGGAGGATTATGATCGTAGCACGGTTTGGAGCGCTGGTCTTCTGCGCGCTGCTCTGTCTGGCGCTGGCCGGATGCGCGGGGAGACTGAGCGACAAGATTGTCGTGATCCCCGATACCGAAGAAGCGGGAGAGTCGGCCGATTCCGGTCATAACGGGCTGGAAGTCGGCAAAATTTACAAGCTGCCGGAGCAGGATATCACGGGTAGCGACATTGCAGGATGGATCGACAATCGGCGGGTGATCGGGCTGATCGGCGGCAGCGCGGGGCGGCACTTAACGGCGATCGATTATCAGACGGGCACCCGCGAGGCGTGGCAGGATACCGCGACGGAAAGAATCGAGCTGGGCGCGGTATCGCCCGACGGCAAATATATAGCGCTCACCCGTTATGATGGGGAGAAGGAAACATACAGCTTGCTGTCAACCGTTTCGGATCGCCAGGAAGCCGTCATGAGCGAAAGCGACGCCGGTGCGGCCGCAGCCAGGACGAGCCCGCTGGCATGGTCGAACAACAGCCGGTATGTCGCCTACGCCAAGGAAAAAAGCCGATTCGGCGAAGCGGCCTTGGTCGTTTACGACCGGCAGACCGCCGCTGTAAACTCCTGGGCGCTGCCCGGCTGGCAGGTCGTCTATGCCAAGGCGGCCGATGACGGGGCCAGCGCCGTTATTGTCAGGATGGAGGGCGGTCAGCCGTATGCGGCGTACGGGACGTTGAGCGAGGGCGCGTTCGAGCTTCGCTATGAGCATAACTTGAACCATGCCGACGGAGTGGATTTCATCAGCGACGATCAGATTGTGCTGAGCGGAGCGAACGGCGCGCTGATTACGTATGATAAGCGCAATAGCAGCACCGCGGTGCTGCTGGAGCAGGTCGGCATATTCAAGCTTTCTAACGATTCCAAATATATCGTCTACTCGAAGGAAAGCGAATCGCTCTATGCGGCCAAGCTGCAGGGCAACAATGTCTTGAACGAACAAAGCATTTACAAAGGCATCGTGCCGACCCGGCTGGATTGGAGCCCGGATAATAAGAAAATATTGCTGAACGGGAGAAAATGGTTTGAAGCGCGTCCTGCGCCCGCGCTTCAGGTCGTTCCGGCAAAAACGCCTCTGATCATCGAATTCAAATGACAATCGGCCATCCCCGCATCGCCGTCGCTTCGCCGACAGTGATGCGGGGATTTGCTTTGCCGCCGCTTCGGACTGCGGGGTTTACACTTTGTTTACATCCGGGAGATTTTTCGGCAACATCGCTGCGCTACGATGAGAGAGTGGTAAAGAGATGATGACGTGAAGGAGAGGAACGGATGAGAAAATCATTGCTTATGGTTATGGCGTTCGCCGTCGCTTTGGCGACGGCCGCCTGCAGCGACAACAGCGGCAGCGGCGGCGCGTCCGGCGATGATGCGGCGGGCCGGCAGGTAGGCGGGGCGCAGGGAAGCGGCGCTGGCGGAGGGCAGAAGAGCGATCCGCCGACGGATTCCGCTTCGGGAGGAAGCGATGCGGAGAAGAGCGCGAGCGCGGATGGCAATGCTGCGGGCGGAACGCAGAGCGGCGCGGATAGCGGCACCGCCGGAGCGCAAGCGGACAAGCCTGCGTCCGGGCAAGCCGCACAGACGCCGACGGATTCGGCGGCGGACCGCGGGGCGGCGCAGCCGGAGTCGGCGCCGCAGGCAGTGCCGCAAGCGACGGCAGCGCAGGAGCAGGGAGCGGCGGAGCGCTCGACGGCGACGCCGGAGCTGAGGGCAGTGCCGCAGGCGGCGGCAGCGCAGGAGCAGGGAGCGGCGGAGCGCTCGACGGCGACGCCGGAGCTGAGGGCAGTGCCGCAGGCGGCGGCAGCGCAGGAGCAAGGCGAGGCGCAGCGCCCGACGGCGGTGCCGCAGCCGGAGGCAGCGCGGGAGCAGGGCTAGGCGCAGCGCCCGACGGCAGCACCGGAGCCGAGAGCGGTGCCGCAGCCGGAGGCAGCGCGGGAGCAGAGCGAGGCGCAGCGCCCGACGGCAGCACCGGAGCCGAGAGCGGTGCCGCAGCCGGAGGCAGCGCGGGAGCAGAGCGAGGCACAGCGCCCGACGGCGGTGCCGGAGCTGAGAGCGGTGCCGCAGCCGGAGGCAGCGCGGGGGCAGAGCGAGGCGCAGCGCCCGACGGCAGCGCCGGAGCCACAGGCGCCTTAACCCGGCCGCCCTAGATCGGAACATCGAAAAAGAGTATCAGCGAGAACCACTCGCTGGCACTCTTTTTTTGTTTGCAGCCGCCGCAGCGCCCGGCGAGAGCGCTTACGGACACCATGGCCGTTATTTTGCCAGAATCGGCCGTCTTCCTATTGTAACGGTCGCCACAGCGCTTAATGCTCCCGATTCGTTTTATCAAGAGCCCATTTTCATTAAATAACTGCACCCATGTCCCTTAAAAATCCGACAGCCGGGATATTTGACTATATAACGTCTGCAGTGTCCGTTACGATTGGCAGCGCCGGTTTAGACGTGCTGATCGTCCGTTTCCAGGCGGGCCAGCGGCCCCAATCCTCCCGAAAATGCGGTCAATGAAACGATGTGCCGACGTCCATACAAAGTTCACGAACAAAAACGGTCGCATGTGACTTTGGTCATAGTGGCGAAGGCATACGGGACCTACAATGATCTCAGAAGTAAGCATCCGAAGGGAGTGAGGCAGGTTGGAACAGAAGGAAAAGGATCACGCCGAGACGTCGTTGAAGGGGACTTTCGCATCGGTTATGCTCCTCGCGGCATTTCTTATTTTGACCTGGGTCGGGGTATTCGTACTGTTTGCGGTCAGAGGGTAAACCAATCGAATGAAGGGGTTGTCACGCATGCATATGCATAAGTTGGAAAAAATTTGGCTTATTTTCGGGGTATCCATGCTCGGCGTATTTTTGCTCGTGCTCGGGATCGGAGCATTCGCCCTAGGAGCGCAGCCGCCCGGAGATCACGATCACGGCCACCATCGCGAAGTCGTCAATCCGGAGACGGTGGAACAGACCGCGCCGTTTAACGACTTGGGGCTGAAGAAGATCGGCGACAACGAATACGACGCTTACATGTTAGCGTTCGCATTCGGCTACGGTCCGGAGAATATGGAGATTCCGGCGGGAGCGACGGTACATTTTCACATTACGAGCAAAGACGTCGTTCACGGATTTCAAATTCCCGGAACGAATGTCAATATGATGGTCGTGCCCGGAGAGGTCAATCATTTGACGTACAAATTTACGAAGCCCGGCGAATATTTGGTGTTATGCAACGAATATTGCGGCGCGGCGCACGAGATGATGCAGACGCGGATTTTGGTCAAATAGGACTTATCCCGCTGCAATCCGCCGATTTCCAATTATATTGTGAAAAAAGTCACATTATGTGCGGTTAACCCGCGCAAAGGAGTGTAGAAGCATGACTAACGATATCCAACGTTTCGACCGCCGCGATTCGGCGCTGGTCCTTGCTCATATTTTGTTCGCCTTTCTGGCGCTGCTGCTGGGAGGCGTCGCAGGGGTGCTGCAGGGGCTGGTGCGCGGAGGAGCGATCAAGCTGCCTTACGAGATCGGCTACTATCAGCTGCTTACGGCGCATGGCGTGCTGATGGCGCTTATTTTTACTACTTACTTCATTATCGGCTTCCTGTATTCGGGGATAGCCAAAACGATGGGAGGCCATCTGCTGCCGATCGCCAGATCGCTCGGCTGGCTCGGCTACGGCCTGATGACGGCGGGAACGGCGCTGGCTACCGTCCTGATTTTGCTCAATAAAGCGACGGTGCTCTATACGTTCTACGCGCCGATGAAGGCTTCGCCCTGGTTTTATGTCGCGCTGGTTCTGGTCGTCGTCGGCAGCTGGATGAGCGGGTTCGGCATTTTCACCCATTACCGCTATTGGAAGAGGACGCATAACGGCCGACTGTCGCCGCTGTTTGCCTTCATGGCCGTTGTAACGATGCTTATGTGGCTTATTGCGACGATCGGGGTGGCGATTGAAGTGCTGTTCATGCTGATCCCATGGTCATTCGGCTGGGTAGAGACGGTCAACGTGGAGTTGAGCCGGACGTTGTTTTGGTATTTCGGCCATCCTTTGGTTTATTTCTGGCTGCTGCCCGCGTATATTTGCTGGTACGTCATCATCCCGAAAATTATCGGCGGCAAAATGTTCAGCGACGCGCTCGCCCGGCTGGCTTTCGTTATGCTGCTGCTGTTCTCGATACCGGTCGGATTTCACCATCAGCTGATGGAGCCCGGCATTTCCTCGGTTTGGAAATACGTGCAGGTCGTGCTCACCTTCATGGTCGTTGTTCCTTCGTTAATGACGGCGTTTTCCCTGTTCGCTACGTTCGAGCTGCACGGCGGTTCCCTTGGAGCGAAAGGACTGTTCGGCTGGCTGAAAAAGCTGCCGTGGGGCGATGTCCGGTTTTTCGCTCCGTTCATGGGCATGCTCATCTTTATCCCGGCGGGAGCGGGCGGATTGATCAATGCGAGCAATCAGATGAACATGGTCGTGCATAATACGCTGTGGGTTACCGGCCACTTCCACCTGACGGTAGCGACGAGCGTGGCGCTGACCTTCTTCGGCGTCACGTATTGGCTGATCCCCGCGGTGACCGGACGCGTGCTGACTCCGCTGATGCACAAGCTGGGAATTGCCCAGACGATCGTCTGGCTGGTCGGAATGTTCTTCATGTCGGGCTCAATGCATACCGTCGGCTTGCTCGGTTCGCCGCGCCGCACCGCTTATACGACGTACCAGGATCACCCCGACGCGATTTTGTGGATGCCGTATCACGTGGTGATGGCGATCGGCGGCACAATCTTGTTCGTCGGCGTGCTGATGATCATCTTCAATGTCGTTATGCTGCTTCGGGCGCCTAAAGGGTACACGGAATACCCGATCGCCGAGGTGCGCGACGCCGCGGAGACAACGCCGGCGATCTTCGAGCGCTGGAGCGTATGGGTCGGCGTGCTGGTCGTGCTCATTTTGGTCGCGTATACGGTTCCCGTGATGGAGCTGTTAAACAATCCCGGCGCCGGTGCGAAGGGAATGGTTACTTGGTAACCTAAATAATGGGGCGCATCGCGAGTGCAACTAATCTGTCGCCGTCTCGTCTATTTATATAGAAGAGTATGACGAAGATTAGCGGGCATTGACGCAAAGAGGTGAAATATGACAAAACATCGAAAATCGTTTTTTGCCGCCGCGCTGCTGATGAGTCTTATAATAACGAGTCATGGCTTAGCCTATGCCCAAGAGAAGCTTGTGCCGTTTTCGGATGTCTCCGAAGACTTCTGGGGATATTCCGGTATCGAATGGGCAGTGAAGCAGCAGATCGCCGAAGGATATCCCGACGGAACCTTCAAGCCGAACGCTGCGATAGACGAGAATGAATTTATCGCGATGCTGCTTCGCGCCTATCATCCGGCGGATTTGGCCAAAAGTACCGAAGGGCCCGGCTGGGCGGCGCCTTATACGGACTATGCGAAGAAGCTCGGCTGGACGATTGCCGCCGCTTCCGGAGAAGCCGGCTTCGACAGAGGGAAAGCGGCGCAATTGGCGGCGAATGCGGCGGGGCGCAATTACAGCGTTGACGATGCCGTTCAATATATGCTGGATCAGGGGATAGCCGAAGGGAAAACGGACGGCACTCCGGCAGGCTTCCGCCCATCGGACCCTCTCACCAGGGCGGAGTCCGCCTTGCTCATTCATCGTTTGACGAGCCGGTTCGACCGTTTGCAGCCCGTCCCGGCCGCACAGGAGGCTTATGGCGGCGTGCTCGGCGATACCGTCCTTTACGAGAACAAAGCTCACGGTTTTACGCTGCGAATCCCGAAGAGCTGGGACGGTAAGTATGAAGTGAAGGAGAGACAGGTTCCCAATGGCACCAATATCGAATTTATAAATAAAAAGACGGTGCTGGGAACGCTGTTTACGGTTTCCGTCTGGTCCGAGAAAGCGTGGGAGGCGGATGGCGAGGAGATTCAGGGATTGATTCCGATCACCAAGCTCGGCGAGAAGAGCGGGTTCGTCTATTTATTCAATACTCCGACGGATGTTCCGTACGATCCGAACGATCAGCAGGCGAGAGCGGATTATTTGAAGATGTCCGTCGATGTGCCGTCCATTAAAAAGACGTTTGTGTTGCTTCCCGAATAGGAAGGCTTTAGAGAGCTGCCGCGTGCAGCTTTCTTTTTTTTCGCTGATCGGAGTAAACCCTATTGACAAAGGGAGGAATATAGTGTAAATTTACGTTAAATGAATTAATCATTCATTCAAATGACTATCGCTGAACGAATTCACTGCTCCGACTTTTTGCATCATGCGAGGAAGAAGGAGATGGAGGACGCACCAGGGAACGGCGCTGAGGATGCGCAGAGCGAAGCGGCTTAAGATTTTCATGCAATTGGATGCATGAGAATATTGACGTAGTCCGGCGGCTTCCGATTACATGTACGGTTAAATTTTTTTGCATCATTATTGACTGAATTGATCAATCAAAAAAATGGAGGATGATTCAAATGACAATGAACACAAGCAAACTGCAAGCTGGGGAGAACGGATTCACAACCGGAAAGGCGATTGTTATCGGGGGAAGCATAGCGGGTTTGCTGGCGGCCAGAGTGCTTTCGGACTTTTACGAGGAGGTGCTCATCGTGGAGCGGGACGAACTTCCGGAATCGCCTTCGGAACGGCAAGGCACGCCGCAAGCGATTCATCCGCACCGTTTTACGGAACGCGGCAAGAAGATTACCAACCGGCTGTTCCCGGGTTATGAAGACGATTTGTTGGCCGGCGGCGCTCTCCCCGTATTCAATAAACGGCTGCATAACGGCAATCAATACGGCAGCCTGGATGTACAAAATCCCCGCCATGATTATAAGTTCAGCAGAGCTTTGCTGGAATGGGCGTTTCGTAACCAGGTGAAGAAGTTGGCCAACGTCCGGATACAAGTGAAGCAAGAGGTTACCGGGCTTCTTATGAACGAGGATCGCAGCCGCGTTACGGGAATCCGGCTGCGCGAGAAGGGATGGGGAGGAGCGGAGAGCACATGGAATGCCGATCTTGTCGTCGATACGAGCGGGCGCGGCTCCAAGCTGACTCCGTGGCTGGAGGCCGCCGGTTACGAGGTGCCGCGGCCGGATCTGCTCAAAGTAGCGCTCGGTTACAGCACGCGCCGCTATAAGGTGCCCGCTCATTTGAATCATCTGATGGAAACATGGGATACGATCAATATTGCCGGGCAGCCCGCTAAAGGTACGTTCACCGGAGTATTTTCCTTTATTGAGAACGGGGTTGCGGAAATGCTTCTGTATCGGCCGGGCGGACAATATCCTCCCGTCGAGGCGGAGGCTTATGAACGGGAGATAGCGGGGCTTCCGACGCCGCTGATCGATTCGATCGTCCGGCAGCTCGAGCCGCTTGCGCCTCCGCGCGGTTTCCGCGTGCCTGAGCTGTACCGCCGCCGCTATGATCGGATGGAGAAATGGCCGTCCGGGTTGCTCGCGCTCGGCGACGCGATCTGCATCTATGATCCGATCTTCGGCCAAGGGATGACGGTGGCGGCCATTCAGGCCGAGGTGCTGGAAGCGACTCTGAGAGAGCGGCAGTCCGTACCTGAGGAAGGGTTCGAGCTGCATGTGCTGCGGCGGCTGCAGGATGTGATCGAACCGGCCTGGTGGCTCAACTGCGCCAACGATCTGCAGTGGGAAGGCGTAGAGTATGAGGGCGCCGAGCCGCTGAAGGCGATCTCTTTTGCCAGCCGGTATATCTCTTTGCTGCTGCAGCAAGGAACGACGCAAAATCAGAAGCTGTACGGTCTGTACTGGGCCGTCAATACATTATCGGTTACGCCGGAGGAGATGCTGCGCTTCGACACGGTTATGCCCATTTTGAATGCTACGGCTGAAGGCAAGCAGCTGCTTGACGAACTGGTCCGGGAATATGGCGAACATCTCGAAGCGATGTGGGATCAGATCGTTCCTTCCTTCTCGCGGCTGCCTTATGAACCGTTTGCTCCGCAAAAGAGCGGCGAATGACATTTGCCGTTATAAGTAAGGCGATATGAAACATGGTATACTCATAGTCAGCGCTCATTGTATATCGAAAGAGCTGTACCATAGAGGGGGAGTACCATTGTCGCCTTTGAACGATGAACAATTGCATCAGATTCGCGATGAACGAAGGGAACAGATTATGCGGGCCGCGATGAAGGTTTTTGCCCATAAAGGCAGCGCAGGCACGAAGATGAGCATGATCGCGGCGGAAGCCCGCATCAGTCACGGTCTGCTGTACCACTACTTCAAATCCAAAGACGCGCTGTTCAACGCTCTGGTGCGGGAGGCGATGGAAGGAGCCGCGCTGGAGCTGGGCAAGATCAACCATTTGCAAGGCTCGCCGCTGGAGAAAATCAGAGCCTTGACGGAGGCTATTTTGGATGAGGGCGGATCGTCTTACTTCATGTTCATTCATCAGGCACGCACGTCGGACGGCGTTCCGGAGGAGGCCAAACGGCTGCTGGAGCAATATCCGATGCAGGCTTTTGTCGAGCAGCTGCTTCCCTTGTTCGCGGCCGGCCAGCAGGCCGGCGAAATAGCGGCGGACGATCCTGAGGAGCTTATCGCTTCATATTTGACCGTGCTCTCCGGCATTATGATCATTAGCGGTCACCACGGCGCAGGCTACCGGGTTCCGAAGGTCGAAATGCTCATGCGTATGGTAACGGCGCCGAAGTAACGAACGGCGAGTCCGGGGAAGCCGATGTGCAGATAGCCGCGAGGAAAAAAACGTACCAGCATACGGTAGTTCCGGTAAATGGTATAATGGGGATGGGATTAGCTTCGGGGGAGGAATCGTTTTGAACCGATCTGAATCATGTCTCGGCTGCCGTTTGGCTCTTGGCATCCAGCAAGCCCAAATCGTATACGAGGATCAGTGGGTAACTTGTCTTCTGGATCATGAACCGTTCTCGGATGGCCATACTTTAATAGTACCCAAACGGCATGTGCTGGATGTCGACGAACTGGACGAAGAGACGGCCGGAGCGGTGATGAGAGCCTCCTCGCTGTTATCAGCCGCGCTCAAGGCGCTGTACCGTCCGGACGGCATCACCGTCATTCAGAACGGAGGCGCCTTCAACGATTTGCGGCATTATCATATGCATGTATTTCCCCGGTATGCCGGAGACGGCTTTGCATGGCAGGAGCCGCATTACGCCGGCCTTGCCAAGAAACGGCTGGCGTTGACGAGAGAGCGGCTGAGCTCGGAGCTGCAGAGCCGGCTGCCGTAATGGCAGAAGACCGCCTCGGCGATGAAACCGTTCATCGTCAGGCGGTCTTCGCGCTGCTATTCGTCAAGCCGCCCTGGCTCGGCTTGACGCCCGGCTTCCTGCAGCCAGCGCATCCGGTAGCCGTTCATCGCCGTGCGTCCCAGCTCCTCCAGAAGCCCGTAATTCGCCCAGGCTCCGACGACGGCGCCGATGCCGGGAACGAGCTGGAGCATTTTGCGGAAATCGATCGTGTCGCGGTATTCCTGCTGCAGCTCTTGCCAGTCGATGTGGCGAGCGTACGATTCTGCCGGAGGGAGCGAGCGCTTCGTCTCCGGCCAGAGGGCGATTTTGCGCAGCAGCTCCGGCTTTTTATATGGGCTGGAGAAGGCGAGCTGGAACAAATACAAGACGAATAACCGCTCCCGGTAGTCGCGCGTCGAATGCCCGTATACGTGAGCCAGCTCGAATAAAAACTTCATTTTGATCCCGATCAAAATCGGAAAATCGGCCAGTCCGAGCAAAATGCCTCCGGCCCCCGTTCCGGCTCCTTCCGCGGCGGCGAGCTTTTTGTAAAATCCGAGCAATTCCTCCGCTTTATGATCCCGCAGCGCCAAGGACAGGCCGGCTAACGGCGGGTTTTTCGGCATATATTCGATACTGAACAAAGCGGTTTGGACGATGCCTTTGACCGCTGCGGTAATCGTCTGATGCACTTTATCCGGGATGACCTGATTGATGCGCGTCGAGACGGCCTTGGACGTTTTCTCCAGAAAGCCCGGAGGCTTCAGCAGCTCCAGCTCCCACCGCTTCAAGGCTCTGGCCGTTTGCTGCTCATAAATGCTTCCGCTCATGTCCATGCGGTCAAGCCTCCTTTTTCTCATTCTTAGGGGGATACGATTGCAGAAGCGCGGCTCTTCTCTATTATATCGCGAAATGGAGCGGTTTGCTCGGCGGGGAAGACAGA
The DNA here is from genome assembly GCF_025060755.1 of Paenibacillus doosanensis. Classification (GTDB taxonomy): domain Bacteria; phylum Bacillota; class Bacilli; order Paenibacillales; family NBRC-103111; genus Paenibacillus_S; species Paenibacillus_S doosanensis. The sequence goes on along the minus strand of NZ_JANYUY010000001.1, from coordinate 432,470 downwards.
CTCCGGCCTCCGCTTGCGGGGGAGGATTGTGGGGAATTGTGCGTTTATGTGCGGATGCGTTTTGAACCTTGGCTGCAGTATGATAAAATACGTGAGAGAACACGTTTGACGATACGTTTCAAGGCAGGGAAGGCGGGCCGCGACCGTCCACCGGAAAGGATGTAATGATTTGTTCGTACAACAAAGGCATCAAGCGATTCTTCAAAAATTGCATAAGGAAAAATCGGTAGTCGTCTCCGAACTGATCGAAATGTTCGGCGTATCGTTCGAGACGGTTCGCCGGGACCTGGAGTTTCTGGAGAAGGAAGGCTTCCTGAAACGAGTTCACGGCGGGGCGATTCCCGCGGAAATCGATTATAAGAAGGAGCAGCCGCTTACATTCAGGGAGACGAAATTCGTAGAGGAAAAAAGACAGCTCGTAGAACTCGCCACCCGCTATGTGACGGAAGGGCAGTCGATCGCGCTGGACGTCAGCACGACGAATACCGAGTTCGCCAAAGCGCTGAAGCCCAAATTCGAACGGCTGACGATCATTACGAATTCGCTGCCGATCGCCAATGAGCTCGTAGAGATGCCGCATTATACGATTATTTTAACCGGCGGCGTCATTCGCAACGAGGAGCGGGGCGTGATCGGCGATTTGGCCGAAGCGTTCGTATCGCAGTTTCATGCCGATTTGTTCTTTATGAGCGTCTCCGGCATTTCCCTTGAGGCGGGGGTTACCGATTTCGGCATCGGCGAAGTGCAGTTGAAAAAATTGATGCACAAAAACGCCAAGCGGACGATCGCGTTGGCCGACAGCAGCAAATTCGAGGTCGTCTCGCTGCTGAAGGTGTGCGGCATCGACGAAGTGGAACGCTACGTAACAGACCCGCTGATCGACAGAGAGATCGTCGAGCGGTACAAGAGCCATGGGCTTGAGATCGTGTATGAGTAATCTGAGTTATTGTGTATAGAAGCCGTCCGATTACGGGCGGTTTTTTGTTTGATATATTGAATATTTGTGTGTTTGTGTGCTATTATGTGTGTTGGATAAGAGAGGGGATGAAATCTTGATTATTGCTGCGGTGCTGCTGGTCATTTGTTCCGGACTTACTCATGCGGTCTGGAATTTATTTGCAAAGAAGAGCGAAGAGAAGGGCTTGTTTCTATGGGCGATTCTTGTTCCTTCCGTCCTGCTGCTGCTCCCTTCCTCGGTATGGGAAATTGCTGGCGCGTCTTTATCGCTTGAAGGGTATATGCTCATTGCGCTGTCGCTAGGTTTGCAGGCCGCCTACGGCTTGCTGCTGACCGAAACCTACAAGCATGGCGACCTGTCGCAGGTGTATCCGATCATGAGGGGCACTTCGACGCTGCTTATTCCGGCCATCGGCGTGTTTTTTCTCGGGGAATCGCTGTCCGGGTGGGGATGGCTCGGTTTGTTCTGCATAATCGCCGGCATTTTCATTATGAGCGGATGGACGTTCGGCGCAGGAGCTGCGGTGGAGCTCAAGCCGGTTTTGCTTGCGTTCAGCGTCGGCTTGTGCACGACCTCCTATGTGCTCGTCGATAAGCTCAATCTGCAGCATTTGTCGCCGTTAACCTTGCTGGAGGTGGCCAATGTCGGGTTTGTTCTGGGGATTACCAAGCCGGTGCTTAAGATGGACCGTCTGAAGGAGAAGCTGGCGGCGAACTGGAAATGGATCGCGATCGGCGCGGTTCTTAATCCGGGCTCTTATTTGCTGTTTCTGTATGCGATGAGCATATCTCCGGTATCGCATATTTCTCAGATCCGCGAAATCGGCGTTGTGTTCGGGACATTGCTTGGCATTTTCGTATTGAAGGAAGCCCAAGGCTTGAAAAGAGTGATATCTTCGGCTATCGTCGCACTGGGAGTTATGATCGTCGCCGGGTTTGGAGCTTAATACGGCATCTGGTCTCTACCTTGAACGCTCAGACGCACCGGGATTTTCCCGAGGCGCCGGAGAGGGAAGAGGGGACGCTAACCGAAACCGCCTTCGATATCGTTACGCTCGATGAGGCCGGGAATCTCCATTTTACTCGCTTCGGGGCGGGGGAGGATCGTCTGGTTATGCGCCCGATATGATGCGCGGGCAGGTCTCGAACCAGCAAAAGCGCCCGGAATAAGCGGGGAGCCGCAGCTAAAGGCATAGCAGCCGTCCGCGGCGAAGGACGATATGCAAAAAGCCCGAACGTCCGCGAATGATCCGCGCCTCCGATCGTTAGTCTGCGTCTAACCTTCGGGGGCGCTTGATCAAGGGACGTTCGGCTCAGAAGAGAGAGCTACAGCTTTTTCAATACTTCGAATATTTTCAGCTCGTTGACGGAGGCGACGACTTCGGCCGTGCTTTGCATTTTGAACTTTTTGAGAATGCTGCCGACCTGCTTCTTGATCGTCTCGTATTCGACGGTGCGTTCCTCCGATATTTGCCTGCGCGTCTTGTTCTCGCACAGCAGCTTCAGCACCTGCAGCTCGCTCGGCGTCAGCTCCGAAATAATCTGTATGACATAGAGCAGGCTGGTCTCCGTTTTCTTGATTCTTACGAACTCCTCGCGGATTTTTTCCGCAATCATCGGCCGGATCGGCGAGCGGTTATGGTAGGCCGAACGGATCGCCTCGATAATTTCTTCCTTCTCCGCGGTTTTCAGAATATAGTCCATAATGCCCGTTTGAAAGGCGGCGAATATAATATTGTCGTCCTTATGCACGGTCAGCACGATAATTTTCATATGCGGCAGCTTCTCGTGAATTTGTTTGGCCGCATGAATGCCGGCGAGCGGGTCTTCCATCTCGATATCCATCAGCACGATGTCCGGCTGATGCATGGCGGCGTACAGGACGGCTTCATAGCCGGAGCCTGCCGAGGCGACGCTCTCCATATCCGCGCATCCCGCGATAATCCGCTCCAATCTGCGGCGGTGCGCCTCCATATCGTCTACGATCAGCACTTTGATTCTGTTCTCCATCTGTAAAGCGACCTCCCTTTTCAACCCCATACTGTATTAAAAAGATCTGTTAACGGTGAAAAAGTCCGCTGCGGCGTCCATTTGATCTTCCAATCGCTTGTTGAAATCGAGTCTATCGTTGTTCGGATTCCAATGTCCTCTCCGCCGTTCCTCGCCGGATTTTGGATACGGGGGTATATTTTATTCCCCCCTTGCGGGAATTCCGATTTCTAAATGACCGGCAAATAAATGCGGAACGTCGTGCCTTGGCCGAGCTTGCTTTCCACGCTGATTTTGCCGTCGTGGCCGGTAATGATCTTATGGCAGTACGACAGCCCGATGCCCCAGTTATGAATCGACGGCTTCGTCGAGAAGAACGGCGAGAAAATTTGCTCCAGCAGCTCCTCCGGCATGCCGGGCCCGGTATCGGCGATCGAGATCATCCCCCAGCTGTCCTGACGGCCGAGCTGGATCGTGATCGTGCCGTCCGGCGTGCCGGCCATCGATTCTAAAGCGTTTTCGATAATATTGAACACGGCCTCGGCCATATGCTGCTGATCCATGTAGGCCAGCGGTACGTCGCTATGGGCGAGCACCTTGATGCTCGGCTGCACGTTCCCCTGCCGGATGCGGGCAAGCGCCTGCTTGACCGGCGCGTTCAGGCGGCAAGGCTGCAGGTTCAGCTCGATCGATTTGAGCTTGTGCACCGCGTCGTTGATGCTCTCCATCGCCGACGAGCAAGATTGCAGCATCAGGTCCAGGCTGTAAGAGGTGTCCTCGTCATCGGCATATTTTTCCTTCAAATATTCGGCCTCCGAGCGGACGGCGAGCAGATGGTTTTTGACGGCGTGTGTAAACGCTCTCGCGCCGAGCGACGCGGTGTCGATGCTTTTGTTGATCTGCACGTCCTGATTTTTATGATACGCCTCGATCGAATTGTACTTGAATACGATAAAGATGAGAAACGCAAGCGCGGCAAAGACGATATACGGAAATAAATATAACGTCCACGGGTACGAGCCGATCGGCGGCTGGAGATAATTGTAATAGCCCTCCAGATAGGTTGCGATCACCAGATTTTTGGGCGCCCACGAGAACATCAGAAAATGAATCAGCACGACGGGAACGAGACTTAATATATGGTACAGTGCATAATTTTTCAAAAAACGGATTTTCGGATAATTGATATAGTAGTTCAGCAGCATGAAGAAGGCCGCCAAGATTAGACCGTATCCCGCATAGCGCAGCCCGGTCTCCAGAGCGTTAACGAGACTTCTCAGCGCCTCCCCCTGTTCCTCCGGACTTTGCACGATAAGACCCTGCAGCCGGATCTGGACGCCGGGATCGTAGAACAAATACGTTAGCAGCGAAAAAACGGCGACAATCCCGTACAAGAAAGCGTTCGCTCGCCTTCGGGCGGTTCGTGTGAAGGAGATGGCGAAGCACAGCAGCGAGCCGTTGAACGCGATAATGCCCCCGTTCAGCATCCGGATCAGCGCGTTGGCGTTAAATTTGGTCAGCACGAGATAATTCCAGGTGCCCGGGCTGAAGTCGAAAAACGTATGAATAATGTTGTAGTAATAGTTGAATTTGCTTAAGTACAGCGTAAAGGAAACAAACGAAATGACCCATCCGAGGATAATGCCGAACATAAATCGGGTGGACAGGCTGTTCAATCTGCGGTAGGTAAGCAGAATCGTACAGACGATAAACAACAAGGTGAAATAGATCATGTTGAACGACTCCATATACACAATTTGCGGGTGGAAGGCAAGGGAGGGGGAATAAAACATTCACCTTCTGCAAACGGATCGGATTCCCCTATAATTAGGTCAGCGAAAACGTAAATCTTATGATAACAAAACAAAGGGTGGATGTAAAATGAAAAAAGTGATGAGTCTGGCTCTCGTCGGCACGCTGCTCGCAGGGGTTGCGGCGGGCTGTGGCGGGAAAACAACGGAGAATCAAGCAGCGGGTAATGCCTCAGGCTCGGATTCCAAAGAAATCAATTTGCGCATGACGGTGCTGCCCGACGATCTGGAGACGACCAAGCTGGCGTACGAGGAATTCAAAAAGGACAACCCGAACATTAACGTCCAGTTCGAGACGATTCCGCAAGCGCAGTATTATGAAAAGCTTCGTTTGCAGCTGTCCGGCGCAGAGAAGATCGACCTGTTCGGCGGCAATATGGATGTGTTCCTCGATACGGGCATTCTGGAGCCGCTCGACGATTACATTAAAAAAGACAATGTCGACGTATCCGGCTTCGGTCCGCTGCTGGACGGGATGAAGGTCAACGATAAAATTTACGGACTGCCTTACCGCAAATCGAATTACATGCTGTACTATAATAAAACGTTGTTCGATCAGATGAACGTGCCGTATCCGAAAGCCGATATGACATGGGATGAGTTCCGCGACCTGGCGAAAAAGATGACCAAAGGCGAAGGCGCGAACAAAGTTTACGGCGCTTACTTGCAGCAATGGGCGCAAACCTGGTACATGCAGGCAGTTCAAACCGGCGCTTCCATCATCGACAAAGATTTGACGCCGTTTAAGAAAGCGCTGCAATTCCGCAAAGATTTGGAGCAGGACGGTTCGATCATGCCGTGGTCCGAGCAGGTGACGACTTCGGCGCATTATAACTCGGCCTTCCAGAAGGGCAACGTAGCGATGAACATTATCGGCGACTGGCATGTCGCGCAGCTGCGTCAAGCCGAAGCGGATAAAAAAATCAGCTTCGACTGGGATGTCGTTCCGATCCCGCATCCGGCCGGCGTAGCGCCTAATACGAGCTTGGCGACCCCGGTGTCGATCATGATCAACAAGGAGTCGAAGAACAAGGAAGCGGCGTTCAAGCTGCTGCAGTATTTGACCGGAGCGAAGGGCGCCAAAATTTTCGCTTCCAAAGGCTTCCTGACCGGATTTACGAATGACGACATCCGCAAAGCGTATGTAGGCGACGGCAGCATGAAGCCGAAAAACATCCACTACTTCGTCGAGCAAAAGGAATATCCGGAATATCCGCTGCTGCCGGGCGTGAAAAACATCGTTGTCGGCAACATCTATGTACAGGAAGGCGAGCTTGCCCTCTCCGGCGGCCAAACCGTCGACCAAGCGATTCAAAAAATCGGCGAGCGCGTGCAAAAGGAATGGGCGGACAAATACGCCAAGGATTACAAAGCGGGTAAACAATAGATAAAAAAATGGGATCGCCCGTATTCCTAGGATTACGGCGCGATTCCGTTTGCAGGAGGGAGCTGAACGCATGCAGGCATCAAGAGCGTTAACGAGACGAAACCGGCTGGTAGGGTATGCTTTTTTGCTCCCGAATATACTCGGTTTTCTTATCTTCATTTGCTTTCCGGTCGTTGCCTCGTTTCTGATGAGCTTTACCGATTGGAACGGCTTCGGAGACATCACGTTCGCCGGACTGGACAATTACAAGCGGCTGATCGGCGACGAATCGTTCCGCATTTCGCTGCTGAACAGCATTGTCATGATGGTCGTATCCGTTCCGCTGACGCTGCTGCTCGCCATTCTTGCGGCCGTGGCGCTGAATAGAGGAATCAAGGGACTCAAAATATTTCGTACGGCGATCTTTCTGCCGCATATTACGGCAACCATTGCCGTCGCGGTCGTCTGGCAGCTGCTGTTCAATCCGACGATGGGGCCGATCAACGGCATGCTGAAAAGCATCGGCGTCGATCATCCTCCGGGCTGGCTCGCTTCGACGCAGTGGGCGCTGTTCTCCGTCATTATCGTTACGATCTGGCAAAATGTCGGCTACTATATGGTGCTGTATTTGGCGGGCTTGCAGGGGATTCCGAAGGACTTGTACGAGGCGGCGGAAATCGACGGGGCGGGCAAGCTGTCCCAGCTCGTCAAAATTACGATTCCGATGCTGTCGCCGGTTATTTTTTTCACCGTCATTATGGGCATTATCAATTCGTTCAAAGTGTTCGACCTGATCTTCCTTCTGACCAAAGGGGGGCCGGGACGCTCCACGCACGTACTTGTATACGATATTTATTACACCGCCTTCCAGCGGTACGAATACGGCTATGCTTCGGCTATGGCCTATGTGATGTTCGCCATTATTATGCTGATTACGGTAATCCAATTCCGCGGCCAGAAAAAATGGGTCAACTACTAACCGACGAACGGGGATGACAAGAGAATGAATTCAGTCGCGCATACTTCCAAACAGCCGCATTCCTTGAAGCTTACCCGCTCGCCGGGAGCGCGGATCGTTAAAGGATTGTTATATATTGTGCTTATCGCCGTGGCAGGCTCGATGATACTGCCGTTTCTGTGGATGATCTCCGCTTCGTTCAAATCCGAGGCGGAAGTATTCGGCTTCCCGATCCAGTGGATTCCGAGCACGTTCTACTTCTCGAATTATTCGAAGGTATGGAACGACCTGCCGTTCTTCACTTATTATTTCAATACGATCAAAATTGCCGTCAGCACGACGGTGCTGCAGATCGTCACCTGCTCGATGGCCGCTTATGCGTTCGCCAAGGTACGGTTTCCGGAGCGGGACAAGTTGTTCTTCCTGTATATTACGACGATGATGATACCGTTTCAGGTGATGATGATTCCGCAGTTTTTGCTGATGAAGCAGTTCGGCCTGCTGAATTCGCATTGGGCGCTCATTCTGCTCGGAGCGTTCAGTCCGTTCGGCGTGTTCTTGTTCCGGCAGTTCTATATGTCGATTCCCGAGGAGCTGTCCGAGGCGGCGAGGATCGACGGGCTGAGCGAATTCGGCATTTACGCGCGAATTATTCTTCCGCTTACGCGTCCGGCTATCGCGAGCTTGACGATCTTTACGTTCATGCATTCGTGGAACGATTTTCTCGGGCCGCTCATTTATTTGAACGATGACAAGCTGTTTACGCTGCAGCTCGGCATGCAGCACTTCCAGACGGAGCATGCGACGGAATACGCTCCGCTGATGGCGGCGGCCGTCTGCGCGATCATTCCGACGATTATCATTTATTTCATCGCTCAGGATCACTTCGTGGAAGGCATTGCGGCGGGAGCGGTGAAAGGATGACGGATACGATGAACGAGCCGGCGGGCCTGACACGCAAGCCGAACATCGTCTATGTGTTTGCCGACCAGTGGCGCAGACAGGCAGCCGGTTTCCGCGGCGAGGATGAGGTGATGACGCCGAATATCGACGCTTTTGCCGCGGAGAGCCTGGTGTTTAACCACGCCGTCAGCTGTACGCCGCTCTGTTCGCCGCACCGGGCGGCGCTGATGACGGGAACGTATCCGCAGACGAGCGGCGTGTACACGAACTGCAAGCTCGGAGCGGACATACAGCTTCGCGAGAGCGATATGTGCATCGGCGATGCGCTGAAGCAATCCGGCTATGCGACCGGATATATCGGCAAGTGGCATCTCGACTTGCCGGAGCAGAACGTCGCGGAGCGGCCAGAATCGGGAGCGGCCGGCTGGGACGCCTATACGCCGCCCGGGCCGAAGCGGCACGGCTTCGACTTCTGGTACTCGTACGGCACGTACGACGAGCATATGACCCCGCATTATTGGCGGGATTCGCCGGAGATGATACAGATCCGTCAATGGTCCGTCGAGCATGAGACGGATATGGCGCTCGATTACTTGGAGCAGCGGGCTCGGCGGCGGGAAGAGCCGTTCGCGCTGTTCGTCTCCTGGAATCCGCCGCACAGTCCGTTCGATCAGGTTCCGGACCGCTACAAGCGGATATATGAGGGACGGACTGTGAAGTTTCGGCCGAATGTGCGGGCGGAAGGGCTGGCCGCGCATACCGGCGAGCCGTTCGAGGACGGAATCGAGCGTCTGACGGAATATATGAACGACTACTGCGCCGCCGTTACCGGCATTGACGAGCAGTTCGGCCGTTTGCTGCAAAAGCTGAAGGAGCTCGGGCTTGCGGACGATACGCTGGTCGTGCTGTCGTCCGATCATGGCGAGCTGATGGGAGCCCACGGCTTAATGGCGAAGCATTCCTGGCATGAAGAATCGATCGGGATTCCTTGTCTGATGCGGTGGCCCGGGCGTATTGCCGCCGGTGAGACCGACCTCCTATTCAACAGCGTCGATATTATGCCGACGCTGCTGGGACTCGCGGGGCTGGCGATCCCCGAGACGGTAGAGGGAACCGACTGCTCCGGCCCGATTCTCGGCCGCGGAGGCGACGCTCCGTCCGCCGCGTTCATCTGCGCCTTCCCGGGACGCAAGGACGCGATCGAGCAGTTCGCCGCCCAAGGGCTCGACAACAAGCGCTACGGCTGGCGCGGGGTGAGGACGGCGCGGTATACGTATGTCGTGCACCGGGGTTACTCGGCCGTCGATCCGAGCTTCTGCTTGCGTCTTCTGTACGATTTGCAGGAGGACCCTTACCAGATGAATCCGCTCAAGCTGCAGAGGGCTTCGCAGCATCCCGTGGCGGAGCGGCTGGAGGGCCAGCTCCGCGAATGGCTTAAGGCTGCGGGCGACGCTTTTATAGCCGAATAGGTCACGGGCACCGATGAAAAGACGTCGATAGAAGGTGTTCTTACTATAAATATAGAATTTGGAAAATATCAGGATTGCCTGTGAGGCTTGCGGAAGCAACAGTAGAACAGAAGAGGAAATGGCTGTGGGGCGGAGAAGCGATAGCGGCCGCCTTTGAACAGCGGTTGGAACCCCATAGCCCATTTCCTTCCCACGCTCAATCGTGCGGGTTTAGACAAGGACTTAGCCGCAGCTAAATTTTCTCAACGAACGGTTTCTCCGAATCGGAGGCGTTCTTTTTTTAAAATGATATGTTACCGCTTACATAAAATGGTCATTTCATAACTAGAGGAGGAATCATGTATGTTCGGTTCGAAACGGTTCCGGTTATTTGTATGCCGGCTGCTAGCCGCAATGCTGCTTGTTTCCCCGGCTCTCTCCTGTGCCGGAGGCATTCCCGGAGCGGAGGCGGCGGCCCGCGTCTACGTGGCGGCGAGCTTCGACAGCTACCCTGCGACCCCTTCGACTTCGGGGCCGGCGGCGGAGGTCGGAGGCAATTGGGGGCTGTACAACGCGGACGTAAGCGCGGGCGATTATGCGGTCGGGGAGGCCGTCTACTCGCGTGCGGATCGCAGTTTGCGGCTTGTGTCGACTTCGGCCGGCAAAGTCGTCAATACGGCGAGAACGCTGTCGGCGCAAATTACCGGTAAAGTCGTCCTGGAGGCTTCCGTTCTGTTTGCGGATACGACGCATGCCCGCAGCGTGCTGGAGCTGAAAAGCGCGAGCGGGTTGTATACCACTATTGTGTCCGTAGATGCCGGCGGCAAAATGAAAGCGTTTAACACGCAAATCGGCTCCTACGAGGCGAATACGTGGTATTCGGTACGCGCATTTCTCGATCAGGATCAGCGGCTGCTCGACGTATTCGTCAACGGACAGCCCGTGCTGACGGGCTCGCCGCTTCAGGCGAATTGGGATAAAATTTCTTCTATTAAAATTTCCCAAACCGGGACAGGCGGTTCGCCGGCCAGCATGTACGTCGACGATGTGAAAATTTCCGAGTTTGTCCCCGTCAGCGGTATTGCACTGCCGTCCGCCGTGTCGCTGGCGGAAGGGACGACCGCTGCGCTGTCTGCGGATGTTCGTCCGGCGGATGCCTCGGACTCCCGTATCTTATGGTCGTCCGCAGATTCTTCCGTAGCCGCCGTGGATGCGGATGGCATCATCAAGGGCGTTACGGCGGGGCAAACCGTCATTACGGCGACGTCGAGAGACGGAGGAAAAACCGCATTAACCGCTGTTACGGTGACTCCGGTCGTTCATGTCGACAAGGTGCTGCTGCCGGAGGCGGTCCGGGTGGCGGAAGGAATGAGCGTAACATTGAACGTGTACGTCGAGCCTGCTTCGGCGACCGATCAGCGCGTGAGCTGGTCTTCCTCCGACCCGGCCATTGCCGCCGTCGATAGCGACGGCGTCGTCAGCGGGATCAAGGCGGGAACCGCGCTGATCACGGCAGCGTCCGTGGACGGCGGGAAAACGGCCGCAACGACGGTCACGGTCGTGCCGTTCGTCCATGTTCAGAGCGTCTCGCTGCCTTCGGCTCTCAGCATAGCAACCGGAGAGTCCGCGTCGCTGCCTGCCGTCATTGAACCCGCCGAGGCTTCCGATCCCCGTCTGGAGTGGTCTTCGGACGCGCCGTCGATAGCCGCCGTCGATTCGCAGGGCATTGTGACCGGCATAGCGGCGGGGACGGCCGTCATTACGGCCAAAGCCGCCGACGGCGGGGCGAGCGCGTCGTCGCTGGTGACGGTAACCGATGCGATCATTGCTGTGGAACAAGTCTCTTTGCCCGCTGCGGTAACGATGGATGTGCAGGATACGATAACGCTGCAGCCCAAATGGACTCCGGCCAACGCGACCAATCGCGATGTTTCGTGGTCTTCGAGCCGGCCCGAGGTAGCCTCGGTCGATGAAACCGGGCTTGTCCGCTCTTATCAGCCGGGAACCGCGCAAATTACGGTAACGGCGCAAGACGGCGGAAAGACGGCGGCCACGACCGTAACGGTGCGGCAGCAGGCGGAGCCGGCCGATGCATTCGACCTCATGCGGCTAAAATGGAAAAAAACGCTGGACGGCGGAGCCGCCATTGATACTACGGATGCGAACATTGCGGAGATCGTTTCGTCGACCAATACGAGCGCGGCCAATTACTGGAGCACGTTGAACACCGATCCGGGACGATCCTATTTGTGGAGCGACGTGCTTCCTTCCGACACGGTATCCGACGGGGTGACGACGAACTACACCCGGCTGAAAACGATGGCGCTTGCGTATTCGATGAAAGGCGGCGCGCTCTACCATCATATCGGGCTGCGGGACGATATAATAGAAGCTTTGGACTGGCTGTACGCCAATCAATATAACGAAACGGGCATTCAGTACGGCAACTGGTGGAACTGGCAAATCGGCGCGCCGCTGCGGCTGGCCGATCTGACGGTGCTGCTGTACGACGTTTTGACGCCGCAGCAGCTCAGCCGGTACGTCGGGACGATGGATCATTTTATCGGGGATATTTCGCTTCCGAGCTTCACGCAGACCGGGGCCAACCGTTCGGACATTTTGACGGTAGAGCTCATCATGGGCGTCGTGACGAAGGACGACACTCGCTTAACGCATGTACGCGAGCAGATGAGCCCGCTGTTTCCTTATGTGACCTCCGGAGACGGTTTTTACGAAGACGGCTCGTTCGTCCAGCATTCCACCGTCGCTTACACGGGAAGCTACGGAGAGGTGCTGATCCGCGGCGTCGGCAATTTGCTGTATATGCTCGCCGGCACCGACTGGGAGGTCACCGACCCGCAAGCATCGAATGTATTCCGCTGGGTTAACGATGCTTTCGCTCCTATCATCTATAACGGCCAGGTGATGGATATGGTCCGCGGCCGGGCCATCGCCAGAGAGGCGAACACGGTCAATCAGGCGGCGGGAGGCATTATTGCCGGAATGGCGAGGCTCGCCCAATTCGCGCCTGCGGACGATGCGCTGAAGATGAAGCAGCTGATCAAGCATTATTTGACGGCGAACGCGGACTTCAACTATTACAAGCAATTAAGCGATGCGGAGACGATTCAGACGGTGAAGCAATGGATGGCCGATCCGGCGATTGTAGCCGAGGGAGACGGGCCGGCGCATTACGAGCTGAACGGGATGGCGCGGTCGGTGCACCGCGGCGATCAATATGCGTTCGGCGTCAGCAAAAGCTCGAAGCGGATTCAGACGTACGAGCTGACGAACGGGGAAAACGGCAAAGGCTGGTATACCGGGGACGGTATGACGTATTTGTACAACGCGGATAAAAACCAGTATACGAACGATTACTGGCCGACCGTCAATTTGTACCGTTTGCCGGGAACGACAGTGGATACGCGGGAGCGCACGTTTACGAACTACCAGTACGGCGACGGGGAAGCGGCGCCCGGCAATTCCTGGGCCGGGGGCGTCGCGCTGGGAGCGTACGGCGCGACGGGAATGAACCTGCAGCAGATCGGCACGACGCTGACGGCGAACAAGTCGTGGTTTATGTTCGACGACGAAATCGTCGCTCTCGGAGCCGGGATCAGCAGCAGCGACGACCGCACGATCGAGACGACCGTCGATCAGCGTAAGCTGAACGCTGCCGGCGACAATCCGTTTGTCGTCGACGGGGTGACGATGCCTGCCGATGCGGGCTGGTCGCAGGTTAGCGAGCAGACGCATTGGGCTCATCTTACCGGCAATGCGCCCGGAGCGGATATCGGTTACGTGTTTCCGGATGCGCCGAGCGTGCATATGCTGCGGGAGCAGCGCAGCGGCACCTGGCTCGATATTAACGATAACCCGACGACTTCTTCCGATGTGCGGACGAACCGATTTTTGACGATGTGGTTCGACCATGGGCATAACCCGGATAACGGGACCTACAGCTATATCGTGCTGCCGAACAAATCGGCCCAGCAAACGAGCGATTACGCTGCGCATCCCGGGGTGACGATTATCAGCAATTCCCCGGCGGTGCAAGCGGTGCGCGAGCAGCAGCTGCATATTACGGCCGCGAACTTCTGGAAGGAGGAGCCGGCGACGGCGGATTTCATCACAAGCAGCCGTCCGGCGTCCGTTATGGTCAAGGAGCAGGAGGACGGCGGCAAGCTGGAGCTAGCCGTAGCCGATCCGACGCTGGAGAATACGGGGACGATCGAGCTGGAATTAAACCGTTCGGCAGCCGGGGTATTGTCCTCCGACGAGCAAGTATTCGTGACGCAGCTGTCGCCGACGATCAAATTGACCGTGAACGTGAACGGGACGATGGGCAAAACGCTGCATGCCGTCTTTGATACGGACCCGGCAAAACCGCGGCCGGAACCTGCCACACCTGCCGCAGAACCGGGCAATGTGCCGGACCCGCTTCCGGCCGTACCTCCGATCGCGCATGTATACGATGTGTTCGACGGGCAAACGGCGGGCAACCAGCCGGAGGATTGGAACGTCTCAACGGATAAGGATACGACCGCTTCGCTCGTCGGACTGAGCGGCGCCGACGGTCTGTCGCTGCGGCTGCTCGATAGAAGCGGCAGCGGCTCTGTGGCGGCGTCGCGGGATTTTGCCCGCCAGACCACGAAATTCGAGCTGGAATGGAAGTGGGCTTCGACCGCCCCAGGAGCCGCACCGGCCTTCGAGCTGACGGACGGGGTGACCGCAGCAATCGTATTGCGGGCGCATGACGACGTATTGAGCGTGCAGGATGCGGACGGCCGAGAGCGGCAGGTGGCCGCGGTCGCCCAAGGCATGTGGAATCAAGCGAAGCTTCGGATCGATCCGGTCAGAAATACGTTCGACATCAGCGTGAACGGGACGCTTGCCGCTATCGGCATACCATTCAGTCATGCGGGAAGCGGCATCGACGGGCTTCGCATTGCAACGGAGAAGGACAATGCGTCGACGGCTCTGTATGTTGACGATGTGATCGTCTACGTATTCGGCGCTTCCCCTCTCCTGTACGATAATTTCAACGGCACGGACACCGGCGCGAAGCCGGAAGGCTGGACGATTGCAGATAAAGCGTCGACGGCCGAAGTATCCGTGGCGGAGATGCCTTCGGTGGCAAACAAAAGCTTGCTGCTGAACGATAACGACAGCAAATTTTCCGATGCGGCCAGCCGGACGTTTGCCCCTCAAACCGGCAGATTCGTCGCCGAATGGAAATTTCGCGAGAAAAATACAGGCAAATTTTCGGCCTTCGAGTTAATGAACGGAAGCACGTCACTGATCAAGCTTAGCTCCAACGGGACGCTGAAGCTGACGGGCCCGGGCAATGTAACGACAGATTTGATCAAGGTTGCTACATTAAATTGGCATACGGTCAAGCTGGATGTGGACGTAAGCCGGCAGCGGTTCCAGCTGTACGCGGACGGCGCTTTGATCGCCGCGGACGCCGTATTCTGGAACGAAGGGAGCGCGATCGACGGCATCCGCTTCAGCACAAGCTACGGCGCGGTCGACGCGCCGGTCTACATCGATGATGTCAGCGTGTACACGTTCGTGCCGACGGCCGATCATGTCGCAGTGACGCCGGCGAGCTTGACGCTGGGCATCGGCGAGACCGCCATGCTCCAGGTGTCCGTAACACCGGCGGATGCGGTGAACGGACAGCTAGTATTCGAAAGCTCCGACGCGTCGGTAGCCGGCGTCGACTCGCAGGGCGTCGTCACAGCGCTGTCAGCGGGCCGCGCGGTAATTACCGTGCGCACCGCCGACGGAAGTGAGCGGGCAACCAGCGCCGTGACGGTGGCCGCAGCACCGGGTGGAGGCGACGGCGGCAGCGGAAGCGGAGGCGATGGCGGCAGCGGAAGCGGAGGCGATGACGGCAGCGGAAGCGGAGGCGATGGCGGAAGCGGAGGCGACGGCGGCAGCGGAAGCGGAGGCGACGGCGGCAGCGGAAGCGGAGGCGACGGCGGAAGCGGAGGCGATGGCGGCAGCGGAAGCGGAGGCGATGGCGGCAGCGGAAGCGGAGGCGATGGCGGCAGCGGAAGCGGAGGCGATGGCGGCAGCGGAAGCGGAGGCGATGGCGGAAGCGGAGGCGACGGCGGCAGCGGAAGCGGAGGCGATGGCGGAAGCGGAGGCGGAGGCGACGGAGGCAGCGGAAGTGGAGGCGACGGCGGCAGCGGAAGCGGAGGCGATGGCGGCAGCGGAAGCGGAGGCGATGGCGGCAGCGGAAGCGGAGGCGATGGCGGCAGCGGAAGCGGAGGCGACGGAGGCAGCGGAAGCGGAAGCGACGGCGGCAGCGGAAGCGGAGGCGATGGCGGCAGCGGAAGCGGAGGCGATGGCGGCAGCGGAAGCGGAAGCGGAGGCGATGGCGGAAGCGGAAGCGGAGGCGATGGCGGCAGCGGAAGCGGAGGCGATGGCGGCAGCGGAGGCGGAAGCGGAGGCGATGGCGGCAGCGGAAGCGGAAGCGGAGGCGATGGCGGAAGCGGAAGCGGAGGCGATGGCGGAAGCGGAAGCGGAAGCGGAGGCGATGGCGGCAGCGGAAGCGGAGGCGACGGCGGTAGCGGAAGCAGGAGCCACCGCAGCGGCAGCAGCGCCGGAGGCGACAGCGCGAGCGGCGTGAGCGGCGCGGTATCCGCGCTGGCCGAGCTGGAGCGCCTGCTGCAGCAGCAGGCCGGCGATAGCGGCGGCGCATCGCAGCGCCAAGCGCTGCAAGCGGCGCTCGATCGGCTGAGCGTCCTCGAAGCGGCGCCGGAGGCCGCGGATTCCTCGTCGGCGGCACTGACCGCCGATGATCTAACGGCGCAGCTCGCCCGGCTTGACGAGCTGCGCACGGCGGCCTCGCAGCGGCTGCAGGCGGCCGGTCTGCCGCTGCCGCAGAGCGGCGACTTAACGATCCGGCTGGAGACGCCGGATGCGGCGAAGCCCGCTTCGCTGCAGCTGCCCGCAGCTATGTTCACCAACCTGGGCGATTACGGCTATACGAGGCTACGCACAGAGCTGAACGGGGTTGCCCTGGAATGGCTGCCGGAATCGCTTGCGCTGGATGGACTGAACGCGTTCCAAATCAGCGTCATGCAGACGCAAGCGGGCAGCGCCCCGGCGTTCGAATTGCGCTTGCAAGGAACGAATTCCGCCGGCGGCACGGCGGCAATCGACCGCTTGCTCTCTCCTGTGACGGTCAGCCTTCCTTACGCTTTGCAGCAAGGAGAGGACCCTGGTTTATTGACCGTCTTCTATATTAACGGTTCCAATCCGCCGGAGAATAAAGCGGGACGGTATGACGAAGCGACGCATACGGTTCGATTTGTAACGGATCATTTCAGCACGTACCAAGTTTCAATCAACAACCTTTCGTTCGCCGATATGCCTTCGTCTCATTGGGCGGCTCGTGCCGTGTCGGTTTTGGCGGCCAAAGGCATTATCGAAGGCAGAGCAGACGGCAAGTTCGAGCCGGACGCTCCGGTGACCCGCGCGGAATGGATGAAGCTGCTCGTTAAGACCATGCAGCGGCAAGCCGCCTCCAAGCCGGCGCAAGAGCTGCCTTTTACGGATATTTCCCCAAGCTCCTGGGAGTATAAGGCTGTGCAAGCGGGCTATGAAGCCGGATGGGTTCAGGGTGTCGGCCAGGCAAGGTTTGCTCCCGAGCAGACGGTCAGCAGGGAAGAAGCGGCCGTATTCGCGGCGCGTGCGCTGTACGGCGCGTCGATCGATGCGACGGCGGAGGATGAAAGAAGGTTGAATGATTATTCCGACGGCCAGGCCGTCTCCGGATATGCCCGGGGAGCGGCGGCGCTGCTGCTGCGCGACGAATTGCTGCACGGCAAAAGCGGCATGCGGCTGGACCCGCAAGCCGCAATGACCAGAGCGGAAGCGGCGGCATTGATGTTCGCGCTGTTTAACGGCAAGGGCGCAGCAGACCGCTAGGCGGCTAACCCGAAACAAAGCAAAAAGCTGCAGAGAACGTTCTCTGCAGCTTTTCTTATTTTCTTGCGCGGATGAAGTGAGGTGAAAAAGAGCGGAGGGGCCATTTGAATCTTAGACATTCTGAATTTTAATCAGATTGGTGGACCCGGATTGCCCCACCGGAACGCCTGCGCTAACGACGATCAAGTCGCCCTGCTTGATGATGCCGGATTTCACGCCGCTGCCGATAGCCGATTCGAACATGGCGTCGGTCGATTCCGCTTTCGGTCCTGGGACCGGAGTGACTCCCCAGCATAGCGTAAGGCGGCGCAGCACCCAATCGTTGGCGGTAACCGCGATAATCGGAGATTTCGGACGGTATTTGGATACCATCCGCGCGCTGAACCCGGTCTCCGTCGGAGTAATGATCGCCTGCGCCTCCAGGTCGAGCGAAGAGCCTACGGCGGCTTGGCTGATTACTTCCGTGATGTTCGTTTTGCGCAGCGCCGCTTTCTGCGACAGCATCTCGCTGTAAGGCAGCGTCGCTTCGATGTTCGTTGCGATAGCCGCCATCGTCCGGACGGACTCCACCGGATATTTGCCTGCGGCCGTTTCCCCGGACAGCATCAGCACGTCGGTGCCGTCATAGACGGCATTCGCCACGTCGGACGCTTCCGCGCGAGTCGGCCGAGGGTTCGATTGCATCGAATCGAGCATATGCGTCGCGGTAATGACCGTTTTGCCGACGGCATTGCCTTTGGCGATCATCTGCTTCTGAATGATCGGCACATCCTCCACCGGAATTTCGACGCCGAGGTCGCCGCGGGCGACCATAAGCCCATCGGAGGCTTCCAAAATTTCATCCAGATTGTCTACGCCTTCCTGGTTTTCGATTTTGGAAATAATTTGAATGTGAGAGGCTTTCTTTTCCTCCAAAATTTTCCGGATTTCCATAATGTCGCTTGCTTTCCGCACGAAGGAAGCAGCGATGAAATCGACGTTCTGTTCAACGGAGAACTGAATGTGCAGGACGTCTTTTTCCGTTACGCCCGGCAGGGAGGTGTGTACGCCCGGCAGATTGACGCCTTTGCGCGGTTTGATCACACCGCCGTTCAAAATGCGGCAGCGGATCTCGGTGCCTTCGATCGCTTCGACGCGCAGCTCGATCAATCCGTCGTCGATCAGAATGCGCGAGCCTACGCCGACATCCTGAGTCAGTTGCGGATAAGAGACGGAAATCCGGTTGGCCGTGCCTTTGATCTGTTCCGTCGTTAATGTCAGCTCGCCGCCGGTGTGAAGCTCGTAGGAAGCCTCTTCCAGAAGTCCGATGCGAATTTCCGGCCCTTTAATGTCGATCAGGATGGAGACCGTTGCGCCGAGCTCTTCCGCAGCCTGACGCACTTTTGCGATCCGTCCGGCATGATCCGACAATTCGCCGTGGGCCATATTAATCCGGGCTCCGTTCATTCCGGCGCGAATCAGTTCTTTCAGTGTATCGATCGAATCACAGGCAGGTCCCATAGTGCACAATATTTTCGTTTTACGTAGCATGGATCAGTTCCACTCCTTGTTGTTTATATGCTGTTGGAACTCATTGTAGGGAAAATTGTCGAATTAGACTATGAAATATAGTACGGCAAATGTATAATAGTATCGAAAAACTACGTTATATAGAGCAGGTGACCCCGCGATGCTGCATATGGAAACCGTTCGTCAGGATACGGGAGTCCAGTGGTTTGAGGAATATGAGGAAGGAGCCCCGTGGTATTTGCTCATTCTCGTCACTTACGGCAAATGCTTATACTGGGTTCATCAGGAAAAGCTGATGCTGGAGAAGGGGGATTTGCTGCTGATCCCGAGCGGCGTTCCTTTTTACGGCAAGAGCATCCCGACTGTCATGCATGAGAAATATGTCGCCGCTTTTCGCGACGAAACGTCGTCTCCGGCGCTGCCGCTACTGTCGGCGCAGGACTTTTGCAAATGGAAAACGGGAAAATACGAGCTGCTGCTGCAAAGGTTCCGGATGATGCATGAAGAATGGAATGAACAGCTGCCATACCGCGAAGCGATGTGCCAATCGCTGGCGCTCGAAATATTGACGCATTGGAACCGGGAGCTGGACGAAGGCAAGCCGACCTCCGTGAAGGAACGGCATATCGAGCTGATGAAAGCGTACATCCAAAATCATTACCGGGAAAAAGTGACCAAAGAAGATTTGGCGAACGCGATCGGCAAAAGCCCCAATTACGCCGCTTCGCTGTTCAGCGGGGTGACCGGGCAAACGATAGGCGGTTACGTTCACGCGCTAAGGGTAAAGACGGCCGTTTATTTGCTGACGCATTCCCGCAGAACGGTAGCAGATATTTCCGATTATTTGGGCTACTGCGATCCGTCTTATTTTCACCGCATCTTCAAACGGGAGACGGGCAAGCTTCCCGCGGCTTATATCAAAGAACGGGAACTGCCGGTCCAATGAAAAATCGGCTTGTCCGCTGCTTTCTATCGACCGCAGGCCATGAATCAATGACCGCTCTTTTCAATCTGCCGATCGAACTATGACAGAACTTGTCCAAGTCCTATGGTATGATAAAGCCATGACGAACAGATGGAGGGATAGCGAGTGGAGAAAACGCGCTGCGGCTGGGTGAATAGCGACCCGCTATATGCGGACTACCACGATCGGGAGTGGGGAGTTCCGGTACATGACGACCATAAATGGTTTGAGATGCTCATACTCGAAGGAGTGCAGGCGGGACTAAGCTGGTATACGGTGCTGAAGAAGCGGGAGCATTACCGCGAAGCGTTCGACCGGTTCGATCCGCTCAAGGTTGCCGCCTATGACGACGCCAAGATCGAGGAGCTGTTGTCGAATGAGGGAATCATCCGCAACCGACTGAAAGTGCAGTCGGCGGTAACCAATGCCAGGGCATTGCTGAAAGTTCAGGAGGAATTCGGCAGCTTCGACGCATATATATGGCGGTTTGTCGGAGGCAGCCCGATTCTGAACAGCTGGGGCTCTTTAAGCGAGGTCCCGGCCAGCACGGCCGAATCGGATGCGCTGAGCAAAGACTTGCGCAAGCGCGGCTTCAAATTCGTCGGATCGACGATTTGTTACGCATTGATGCAGGCGACCGGAATGGTCAACGACCACATGACGCAATGCTACCTGTACAAAGGCGGCTGCGGGCATCAAGCGGAGCACGCGCATGAACGCGGCTAACGCGGCGGATTCAAAAACAAAGCGGTCCTGTTGATAGGGCCGCTTTATTTTTGTTTAGGAAATGATGCGCAGCAATATCCTGTGGATATCCGGGGGCTCCCCCGAAAGTAATGTCTACCCATAGAACGATCCTAGCTGAATGGTTAGACGCCGATTCAGCTGAAGCTGGATACGGACGAAATAAGCTTCAGAGCATCACGTCACTACCCTGGAAATTACTCTTGGTACCCCATTTCCATTGTCTGTGGTGCCGCGTAGCGGCATGGATGGCTTTTGGGGGATTTGTTCTTTGACGCAGCTATCCAGCAAATATTTGGAGTAGGCGATCGGGTTGAAAAACGAAGCTTTCCATTCGTCGAGCAGCCCGGCTTCCCGCAGACTGTACCGCTGGTCCTTGCCGTTGCATTCAACGAAGAGGGGATAGCCGTCTTTGGTCATTCCGACGTCGAGACCGAGATCGGCCAGATGAGGCAGCTGTTCGCCGAGATAACGGCAAACCCGCAGCGAGAAATCGCACAGCTGCGCGTAGACGAGCTGCCCGTCAAGCAGCGGGTATTCTTCTGCGAGGATGTCTTCGAGCCGGTGCACGGTACCGCCCTGTGCCACGTTAGTCAGAAAGCTGCCTTTGGGCGCAACCTTGGCTACAAGTCCCGTGACCTGCCACAGGCCCGATCCGTCCCGCTGCACGGAAACGCGCAGATCGAACGGTCTGCCGCGATAGGTCGCTAAGGCGAGACATTGCTGCACGATATACGGCATTTTTTTCAGCCGCCGAACGAGTAGCGCCGGAAGCCGGGGGCCGCGGAAGCGAAGATGCCGCTTCTTTTTGTTACGCACGCTGAGGCTGACCGGATAGGTGAGCTTCCAGCCGGAAGCGATTTTTTGCAGCAGCATGACGCCTCTTCCGATACTGCTCCGATCCGGCTTGATAATGATTTTGTCGTACAGCTTCATCATGATACCGATATTCGTCGTGTTCGCCGCCGAGGTTCCGGGCAGATGCGGGCGAAGGTCGGGATTCTGCATGAGCAGCTCGTGAACCCGCAGCTTGCCGTAGCGGTTCCATTGGTTGAACAGACGGGTTCCGCCGGCTACCCAGGACGATAATTCGTTATATTCGGCCGATCCGTTGTAAATGGCCCGGTTATGAATGACGGCCGGCAGCGGAATATGCTTTTGCACGAAGCGGCCGTTCTCCTTGACGTAAGCGTTGACCCGGAACGTATCGCGCTTAACGTCTTGAATGCGAAAAAAACAAGGGGTTAATCCGTATTCTCCGGCGGCCTCCACGTAAAAATCCACGGCTTCGTATTGGGTGTTCCCTGACGGGAGCCGGCTGTGCAGCTTGTCGTTGACTAGGATGCCTACGTAGGGAGACTCCATGAGGCTCACTCCTTTTGTGCGAAAATGGCCTTGCATTCGAGTCTTTATACAGCTTATGCCGCCGCTTTCGAACAGGTAATGGACAAATGCGGTAGGCATTCATTGAACATTGAGGCGCCTGTCCCGTCTTCTCGGTTAGGGAGTCGTCCCTATGCCGTTCCACGTAGCTCTGCAGTTGAATACATTGCATTATGAACGGAATTGTGTCACAGAGGAGGCGGCAGCATGGAACGTCCTGTGATCGCTATCGTATCTCCGGGTTCTTTCGTCATTCCCTCGGCAACGAGCAGCTCGGTCGAGCTTGTGATCGAACAGGTGGCCAAACGCATGACCGCCAGAGTAAGTCCGGTTGTGTTCGGCAGAATGTCCGGGATCAGACCGAAACTGGAGAATGTGGGCGGCGTCCGCTACGTGAGGGTGCCTGCGCCTACCCCTTCAGCTTATATTCGCCACGTAAGCCGGAAGCTCTTCGAATACAAGCCGCAAATCATTCAGGTGGAAAACCGCCCGCGCTTCGTCCGTTATTTACGCCGTCATCATCCGAAAGCCCAAATCTGGCTTGTCCTTCACTCGCTTACTTTCGTTTCGGGGCGTCATATCGGCAGAGCCGAGCTGCAAGATTGTCTGGCTGCGGCCGACCGGATTGTCGTCAACAGCAGCTATCTTATGGAACGGCTGAAACGGATGGCCCCCTCCATAAGCGGTAACATCGTAGTCAACCATCTGGGCGTCGATACAGAGAAGTTTACTTCCCGCTGGACGGAGGAAGGTGCCGCAAGACGGGAGAGAATGCTTAGGAGTATGGGGCTTAGCGGTAAAAAGATCATTTTATATGTAGGGCGTCTTATCGAAATAAAAGGAGTCCATCATCTGCTGCGGGCGATGCCGCGAATCGCCAAGCTTGTGCCGGACGCGGTTCTGCTGGTCGTGGGCGGGGCGTTCTACGGCTCGAAACGCACGACGCCTTATGTGAGGCGACTGCACCGCATGGGGGCCAAGATGAAGAAGCGGGTTCGCTTCATCCCATATGTTCCGCATAATCAAATCGCGTCGTGGTTCGGATTGGCCGATATTCTCGTCGTTCCCTCCAACAGCAGGGAAGCTTTCGGTTTGGTCAACGTGGAGGCAATGGCCTCGGGCGTTCCGGTGGCGGCTACCCGCGTGGGGGGAATGAAAGAAATTATCGAGCATGGGGTGACGGGCTACTTGATCGATGCGCCGCTGCTGGGCAAGGAGCTGCCGCAGTGGGTTTCCACTGTGCTGACTCGTCAGGAATTGGCCAAACAACTTGGGGAAGAAAGCCTGAGGAAGGTTCGCGAACAGTTTACTTGGGAATGTACGGCAAGGCGATGGATGGAATTATATGGGTTATATTGAAAATTCTAAAATGAAATTAAGTTGAAATTCAATTCATAGTATTCCGCTGAAAAAAGAGGCCGATTAGGCCTCTTTTTGTGCATAAACGGACTTTTCATTTAAAATAAAAAAGTTTTATGTCAAAGTTTATTCCAAAAAGATAATAAGTAGTATATAATGGACATGAACGATAAGATCGGTTTTTAACAGGGGGGATGCTGCATCATGAACAAAGAAAATAAAAAAAAGGCGTCTTTACTGTGGGGAGTTTTTTGGTCTTTTTGTAAAATCAGTCCGATTACATTCGGCGGCGGATACGCGATGATTCCGGCTATCGAGAAGGAGATTGTGGAACAAAGGGGCTGGATGGACGCGGAGGAAATGAGTCAAGCCTTATCCATCGCCGGTTCGGCTCCCGGGGGCATCGGCGTTAATGCCGCTACATTGGTCGGATATCGTTTGGCTGGGCTGCCGGGTGCCGTTGCCGCGGTTCTCGGCATATCTCTTCCGACTTTTATTATTATGCTCCTTCTTACGATCGGTTATTCGGCGGTCCACGATGCGAAGAAAGTAACGGCCGCTTTCGAAGGCATTCATGCCGCGGTAGTCGCCTTCATCGCCGTAGCCGGGTGGCGCATGTTCAAGTCGTCCGTATCCGATAAAACGACGCTGCTGATTTTGCTGGGAGCCTTGGCGGCGCTCGTATTCTCCGGCTGGCATCCGGCCGTGCTGCTATTGATCGGCACACTCGTCGGCGTTATGTGTTTCAAGTGGAAGCAGAAGCTGGGACGGGGATTAAAGGAAGGCAAGCCGGATAAGCGCGATTCCGTCGTTCCGGCGGCCGCAGGACCCGGGCAATATATATGGGGAGACGGAATATGACGGCTTCTGAGGAAAGGACGCAGAAATTATGCTGCTAGCGTTGTTTTGGACTTTTTTTAAGGTAGGCCTCGTTTCCTTCGGCGGCGGATATGCGATTCTCTCCGTCATTGAGCATGAGGTGCTGCAGCATCAATGGATGACGCCGGAGCATTTTGCCGAGGCCGTATCGTTAGCGGGGATGTCGCCCGGACCCATCGCTACGAACAGCGCGGTGCTGATCGGATTCAAAACGTCCGGAATGCCGGGTGCGGTCGTGTCCGTCATCGGCATGATTCTTCCTTCCTTTCTTATCATTATCGCATTGGCTATTTTTTTCTATAAAAAAAGCAATAACGGATGGATGCAGGCGATTTTTTACGGGCTTAAACCGATGGTGGCGGCGATGGTCATATTCGCGGCTTACCGCGTAGGGGCGGGCGGATCGACGGTTCTCGGAATCAATGCCCATACCGCAGCCCTCGTCATTATATTCGCTTTCGCCGTCATTGGTACCGCCAAATACCGGCTTCACCCGCTGGTCGTTTTGTCGGTATCGGCTTTGATGGGCACAGCGTTTTTCTACTAAATCTAATAGGATGCTTTTTCACCGGCGAGCCTCGTTATGCGAGGCTCTTTTTGCCGTTGGCGCAGCCTTTTCTGACATCTGGATAACATCGGCGTCATTTTTGGATACGGGAAAAATAATGCCCTTAAAATGGTAATACAATAAGGTATCCAAGTAAGACGATGGAGCCGACAGGAGGATAAGCGATGGAGCTAAGAAGGCTGCTTTCAGGTTTGCATACGATTCGCAGGACAGGCGATGATACGGTTGACATCACCGGCGTGCAGATGGATTCCCGGCGCGTTCGCCCCGGAGATTTGTTTGTCTGCATTCCCGGTTCCCCGGGTATTTTGGAGGACCGCCATGCTTACGCCGGGGATGCGGTGCGAAGGGGAGCGGCGGCGCTGGTAGTGGAGCGGGATGTTGCAGAAAGCGGGGACGTGCCGCTTATTTATGTTAAGGATGCAAGGTACGCCTTGGCTGCCGCCGCCTCGCGTTTTTACGATTATCCTAGCACGCGGCTCAAGGTCATCGGCATTACGGGAACGAACGGCAAGACGACGACGAGTCATTTGATCGAGCATCTGTTAAAAGAGCATGGCTTTCATACCGGATTAATGGGCAATCTGTACACGCGGATCGGACAGGAGGAGACGTTTTTTGCCAACAATACGCAGGAACCGCCGGACCTACAGAATAATTTGCGCCGGATGGCCGACGCCAGGGCGGATTATTGCGTGATGGAGGTTACATCGCAAGGACTCGACTTGGGCCGGGTCATCGGCACCCGTTTTCATACTGCGGTGTTTACCAACTTGACTCAGGACCATCTGGATTATCATCTGACCATGGATAACTATTTGGAGGCCAAGGGGCTCTTGTTTTCACGTCTCGGCAACGCTTGCAGCAGCGACGGCGCCGGGGCGGTTGCCGTGCTTAATGCGGATGATTCCGCTTCGGATTATTGCCGAAGGCAGACGACGGCGCAAATCGTTACCTATGGAATAAACAATAAAGCCGATGTGACGGCGGCAAATATCCGGCTCAGCGCATCGGGAACGCAGTTCGACGTGTCGTACCTCGGGCAGTCGGCCGCCGTTCGGCTCCCTTTGGTCGGTTTGTTCAACGTATACAATGCGCTGGCGGCAATCGCGGCCGTCATTCCCGAAGGAATAGAAATTGCGGAGGCGGCACGATATATGGCGGGTATGAAGCCTGTCAGAGGCAGGATGGAAACGATAGACGAAGGCCAGCCGTTCACCGTGTTGATCGACTATGCCCATACGCCGGACGGTCTGGCGCAAGCGCTGCGCGCCGCCCGCGGATTTACCCGCGGTCAACTGGTTGCCGTATTCGGCTGCGGAGGCGACAGGGACCGCGCCAAGCGGCCTGAAATGGGCAGGATCGCGGCTCGGCTATGCGGGCGGATTATCGTAACGTCGGATAATCCCCGTTATGAGCATCCCGATGCCATTATGCAGGATATAGGGCGAGGGATTGTGGAAGAGGGCTTTCCGGCTTCGCACTGCGAAATGATTGCCGACCGGGCGGATGCGATTCGCCGGGCTGTGATGCTTGCAGGTGAAGGGGATGTCGTAATCGTCGCCGGCAAAGGTCACGAAGACTACCAATTCATGAACGGCCGGCGAATGCATTTCGACGACCGCGAAGCCGTCATAGATGCGCTGCGGGAGCGTGAAGGCCGTTAAGCTTCCATTTCGGATAGGTGTGAGCCTATTTTTCCCGGGCCTAATGACTTCCTTCTAGGTAAATGCATATGTTACAAAAGACTACTTTAAGGTTGCAAAAGTCTGACATATGCATAAAACTACGGGCCAACCACACAGGAGGAAGTGCAGATGAGGAAAAAGAGCAGCCGGGCCGGCGCCAAAATATCTCCGCTTCGAAGAAAGCAAAGCGGTGCGTTTAATGAGTTAAAATGGCTCGATGAAGCTTCATCAAGCAGCAAGCATGTAAAACCCCGCGCAGAGGAAGGCGATGCGCTGATCAGTCACTTGCCGGCGGAGGCTGAAGTTCTTACTAAGGATGCCGCGGCGGCGAAGGCGACGGAACCGGAAGCTCCGCAAAAGCCGCAAGTGTCGCCAGTGCAGGAGAAAGTCAAAGAAGAGCCGGCTGTATTGAAAGAGACTAAACCGCTCTCCTTCAAGCCGGTGCTGCAGCAGCGCAAGCAAATTCCGGTAAGCGGGCCGGTCGTATATACCGACGACCTGGCTGACGAGGCGGTTACCCAGGAGAAGGTCGCCCGCAATGCGATTGACGCGAGCAAAGTCAAACGCGGCTCGATCAGCCACGAGCAGCTCTCCGATTACGCGGTCACCACGTCGAAGCTCGGCGACCGCAGCGTAACTTCGCAGAAGCTCAGCATCCGCGCAGTCACGGAAGAACATATCGCCCCGTTTGCGATCTCCGGAGACAAAATTCAGGAAAGAACGATCGGCGGCGAAAAACTGCAGGACAACAGCATCACCTCCGATAAGCTGGCCGATAAAACGATCGATGCGATCAAGATCGCGGAGCGTTCGATTCATACGAAGCATTTGGCGGAAGAAGCGATTACGGGGGAGCAGATTCTTAACCAATCCATCACTTCGGAGAAAATTAAAAGCGGAACGATTCAAACGACTAACCTGGCGAACTACATTATTAATACGGCTAAGCTGGCGGATTTGTCCGTAACGACGGAGAAACTGCGAGATCTTTCCGTTACGGCCGGCAAAATCGCGGACGGAGAAATTACGGCAGAGAAGCTGGCGAACCAGTCGGTTTCGGAAGAAAAGCTGGCTCCTTGGAGCGTCGCTTCCGAGCATTTGCAGTCGGGCGTCGTTTTGCACGAGCATCTGGCCAACGATATTGTGCACAGCGGCAATATCGCCCCTAATCAAGTGAACGAGACGCATCTGGCTATCGAATCCGTAAATGAGGACCATCTGCAGGATGGCGCGGTTACGGCGGATAAGCTTGCCAAACATGCGGTAAACGGAATGCATTTGGATCATTTCATTATCGAAGCCGTGCATTTGCAATCGGGAAGCGTGGAGCCTCGGCATTTGAAGGACGGAGCGGTCACGGCGAAAAAGCTTGCGGAACAAAGCGTCGGTTCCTTCCAACTGGCTGACGGAGCAGTCACTTCAGGGAAGCTTGGGGACTTGTCCGTCGTATCGAGCAAGCTGGCCAAGAAATCGGTAACCGCAGATCACTTGTCCTCCGGTGCGGTCACAAGCGCCCATTTGGCCGAAAAGGCGGTTCAGGCCGACCATGTCGGACCGAACTCAATCGCCAAGGATCATTTGCAGGATCATGCGGTCGTAACCTCCAAGCTGCAAGATCGGGCGGTTACGTCCGAGAAGCTGGCATACGGTTCCATTCAGCATCAGCATTTGCAGGAGGGAGCCGTGCAAAGCGTTCAACTGGCCAATCAGAGCGTAACGACGTCGAAGCTGGCGAGCGAATCCGTATCGACGGATAAATTGACGAATCTGTCGATTACTACCGCCAAGCTGGCGCATTCCAGCGTAACGAGCGAAAAGCTTGGCCGCGAGGCAGTGCTGGGAGAGCATTTGGCGGCGGGCTCGATCCAGTCGCAAAGCTTGGCTAAGGCGGCCGTCAAAGCGCCGCATCTGGCTACGGAAGCGGTAACGCGGGAGAAATTGGCCGATCGCGCCGTGACGTCGGAGAAGCTGGCGGAACAATCGGTGCTCAGCGAGCATCTGATGAACGGGGCTGTCAAAGCGGCTCATCTGTCGCCAGGATCGGTCGGTTCGGTCCATGTGCAGGACCAGTCGGTCACAAGCTCCAAACTGGCTCAAGGGGCGGTCGAAACGCAGCATCTGAACCCGGGTGCGGTCGGGTGCGAGCAGCTGAGCGTAGGAGCCGTAGGAACCGAGCAGCTGCAAGAGCAGTCGGTGACGGCATCCAAGCTGGCTTTTGGCGGCGTGCAAATCCACCATATCGCCTTCGGCGCCGTGGGCTTCGAGCAGCTGCGCGAGCAGTCGGTAACCGCGGAGAAGCTGGCACCGGGAGCGGTGGAAGCCGGACACTTGGCGGCAGGTACGGTCGGATCTTCGCAGCTTCAGGAAGAGTCCGTCACGGCTTGGAAGCTGGCGCAAGGCGCGGTAGAAGCGAGGCATTTGTCTACCGGAATCGTCGGCTCCGAGCAGCTGCAGGATGAGTCGGTGACGGCGGCGAAGCTGGCGCCGGGGGCGGTGGAGGCGATTCATCTGTCGCCTGGCATCGTCGGTAGCGAGCAATTGCAAGAGCAGGCCGTGACGGGGGCGAAACTGGCTGCGGGCTCCGTCGTAGCGGATCATCTGACGGAAGGCTCCGTAGGGACGGCGCAGCTGCAGGAGCAGGCCGTAACGGGGGCGAAGCTGGCGCTTGGCGCCGTCAAGTCCGCGCATTTGGCCGAAGGGGCGATAGGCCGCGAGCAAATAGGGGATGGAGCGGTCGGCACCGAGCAGCTGCAGGATGAGTCGGTGACGGCGGCGAAGCTGGCATACGGCGCCGTACGTTCGGCGCATCTCACCGATCAAGCCGTAGGCTCGCGGCAAATCTCCGAGGGCGCGGTCGGCACGAGCCAACTGCAGGATCAAGCGGTTACCGGCTCAAAGCTGGATTGGGAGGCCGTCGGAACAAATCATTTGGCCCCTCAATCCGTCGGAAACGCGCAGCTGAAGGACGGTTCTGTCACTGCAAGCAAGCTGGCGTCCGGGGCGGTCATAGGAGAACATCTGGCTGAACGGTCAGTTGGGCCGCGCGAGCTGGCGTCAGGAGCCGTGGGCGAAGCGCATGTCGCCGACGCGGCGATCGGGCCGCGGCAGCTGCAGGAGAATGCCGTGACGGCCGAGAAACTGGCGGAAAGCGTCGTGAACGCCGTTCATCTGGCCCCGGGGGCCGTCGGCGCCGACACGCTGCAGGATGGAGCGGTGACGGGCTCGAAGCTGACGGAAGGCGCGGTGGAATCAAGACATCTGTCGGCGGGTTCGGTAGGCCGCGAAGCGCTGAGCGAAGGCTCTGTCGGCACCGGCCAGCTGGAAGACGGAGCGGTGACGGGCTCGAAGCTGACGGAAGGCGCGGTGGAGACGAGGCATCTGTCGGCGGGTTCGGTGGGTCGCGAAGCGCTGAGCGAAGGCTCTGTCGGCACCGGCCAGCTGGAAGACGGAGCGGTGACGGGCTCGAAGCTGACGGAAGGCGCGGTGGAATCAAGACATCTGTCGGCGGGTTCGGTGGGCCGCGAGGCGCTGAGCGAAGGCTCTGTCGGCACCGGTCAGCTGGAAGACGGAGCGGTAACGGGCTCGAAGCTGACGGAAGGCGCGGTGGAAACGAGGCATCTGTCGGCGGATTCGGTAGGCCGCGAGGCGCTGAGCGAAGGCTCTGTCGGCACCGGCCAGCTGGAGGACGGAGCGGTGACGGGCTCGAAGCTGACGGAAGGCGCGGTGGAATCAAGACACCTGTCGGCGGGCTCTGTAGGCCGCGAGGCGCTCGGCGAAGGCTCTGTCGGCACCGGCCAACTGGAGGACGGAGCGGTGACAGGCTCGAAGCTGACGGAAGGCGCGGTGGAATCAAGGCATCTGTCGGCGGGTTCGGTAGGCCGCGAGGCGCTCGGCGAAGGCTCTGTCGGCACCGGCCAGCTGCAGGACGGAGCGGTGACGGGCTCGAAGCTGACGGAAGGCGCGGTGGAAACGAGGCATCTGTCAGCGGGTTCGGTAGGTCGCGAGGCGCTCGGCGAAGGCTCTGTCGGCACCGGCCAGCTGGAGGACGGAGCGGTGACGGGCTCGAAGCTGACGGAAGGCGCGGTGGAATCAAGGCATCTGTCAACGGGCTCTGTAGGCCGCGAGGCGCTCGGCGAAGGCTCTGTCGGCACCGGCCAGCTGGAGGACGGAGCGGTGACAGGGTCGAAGCTGTCTGCGGGCTCTGTAGGCCGCGAGGCGCTGAGCGAAGGTTCGGTCGGCACCGGCCAACTGGAGGACGGAGCGGTGACGGCTGCGAAGCTCGGCGCGGCCGCTGTGCAGAGAGGGCATATCGCGGCGGGCGCGGTCGGAGCCGAGCAGCTTGCTGCCGATTCGGTGGATATCGCAGCGTTGAAGGACGCTTCGGTAACAGGCTCGAAGCTGGCGCTGGGCGTCGTGGAAAGCCGCCATATTGCGATGGAGGCGATCGGCACGGTAAAGCTGCAGGATTTGTCCATCACCGCCGCGAAGCTGGCGCTGGGCGCCGTAGAGAGCCGGCATTTATCGCAAGACGCGGTGAGCGCTGCAAAGCTGCAGAACGGCTCCGTAACGGAGCAGAAGCTGGAAGACGGTTCCGTTACAGGGCGCAAGCTGGCTCAAGGCTCGGTCGGCACGGAGCACTTGACGGTCGATTCGATCGACGGGCTTCATATTAAACAGGAATCGATATCCGGGTATCATCTGCTTCCCGGCAGCATCTCGCTTCTGCATTTGGAACCCGGTTTGATGAAGCAGATCAGCGCCGCAGCTTCCGCAGCGGTGCAGCGGCCGCAAGAACCGGATATAACGCCGGATGAGCCGGATGCGGCCGCACAGGCGGAGCAGGAAGGCGACGGACTAGAGCAGCCGGTACCGTCCACGGTGGAGGACGCTGAAGCGGACGTTCAGACGGCGGCGCTGGCCGCGGAGCCGGTAGACGGCGAGCCGCTGCAGCAAGCTTCGGCGCAGCCGCGGCACCATGCCTACGAAACGGTGCAGACTGTGAAGCGCGGCACGCTCCAGCAGTTCGGACTGTCTTCCTTCACGCTCAAGGTCGAGGAAGAATCGGCGGATCTGGTCGTCGTTTTCGATGAGGAATTCGCCGATGACGCTTACGTGTTTGTCGCTACGACCAGTCATCCGTCATGCTTTGCGGTCGTCAGGGAGAAGTGGCGGGACGGCGCCGTCATTCAAATCGTCCGCAGTCAATTCGCGCCGCAGCTGGAAGGAATGATAAACTGGATTGCCATCGGACGGAAATCATAGTATCTTTAATGAAAGGCAAAGGGGAACCTTCTCGCGGAGGTTCCTTTTTTGCGTTTAGGAGATGATGCCCAGCAATATCCTGTGGAAATCCGGGTTCTCCCCCGAAAGGAAAGTCTACCCATAGAACGATCCCAGCGGAATGGTTAGACGCCGATCCAGATGAAGCTGGATGCGGACGGAATAGCTTCAGCGCATCACGTCACTTTGGGGGGATTTGTTCCGCTCATCCGTCCCATATCCGTAAGAAAAAAATAATTCTTTTCAAAATAGTTAGATCGTGCTATTATTTCGTATAGAAATATTTCTTGTGCGAAATAGTTTCAAGCTGTAATAAGTTTTGGAGCGGGAAAGGGGCGATTACATAACGTGTAGAAATGCCGGATGACAGAACAACAATGACGTGCAAGTCCAACCGCTTTTCCGCAGACGGAATGCCGCTTCCTTGCACGATGGCGGCGCAGGCGACGACGTTTCTTTTTGGCAGCTATGAATATAACCTTTGTGTCCGCGCGGATTTTCGTTTCTGTTCTTTGCATAGCCGGCAAGAAGCTCATTTAAAGTTCGTTCCGCTGTAGATGGATGATTGCGGTTGAAGCCGTGCGAACCTTACCTTGTTCAGCTTTCTCCGGTGTGGTATATTTTTGTATATAAATATTTCGCTTGCGAAATAAATTCGGAGGGCTGACAAACATGAGCAGAGCAATGCAAATCGGCAATTCTATACGAAAACTGACTAAAATTTTTAATACCACCATGGGGAAGGATCTGAAGGAGATCGGCCTGACGACTCCTCAAATCGCTACGATCGGGCAGGTGTATTTTGAACGTAAGACGATCGGCCAAATTTCGGAATGCACGCAGCTTTCCTACAGCACGGTTTCCGGAATTATCGACCGGTTGGAGAGGGACGGATGGCTTGAGCGGGTTCGAGACGAATCGGACCGGCGCATCGTATGGATCAAGCGAACGAGCAAGATCGAAGCGGAGAAGGAGAAGCTGCACTTTTTTCAAGAAAGCTTTTATGAGAATTTGTTGGCAGACTTAAGCCCGGAGGAGCTCGATAACATTGTTCGCTCGCTGGATCTGCTGACTACTTATTTGGAAAAGAAGGTTGAGGAGAAACCATGAAGAGGAAACAAGTCTTGTATATCATCCTCGCGGTAGCGGTGATCGTTGCCGCCGGAGGCGGGTATTCGTTCTGGTATCAAGGGCATTATTACATTAAAACAGAGGATTCGCGAATTACCGGCGATATTTTTCGCGTGATGCCTCGCATTTCGGCTAAAATCACTTCCCTGCCTATCGCGGAAGGCGACACGGTGTTATCGGATCAAATCGTCGGACAGCAGGACAATACGAATTTGGCTACCAGCAGCCTGGATCAGGCGGCGCTTCGTTCGCCGATCGACGGAACGGTCATCAAGACGATGGCCAGAGTCGGTGAAGTGGTATCGCCAGGGCAAACCGTCGCCATGATCGTCGACAAAAGTAAGCTGTACGTTTCCGCCAACATTGAAGAGGGCGACATTAACCGCGTGAAGGTCGGCCAACCGGTCGATTTCACGATTGATACGTTCCCTGGCCAGACGCTGCACGGCAAAGTGAGCGAAATCGGCGAAGCGACGGCCGCGACCTTCTCGTTGATCCCGGCTACCAATACAAGCGGCAACTTTACGAAGGTTACGCAGCGCATTCCGATTAAAATCTCGATTGATGATCAAGCGGGCCTAGCCGTAGCTCCGGGCATGAGCACTACGATCAAAATTCATTTGAAAGGGTAAGGGAGAAACAACCATGAGAAAAAAACAGATGACATGGATCCCGGCGATCCTTTCATTAGCCGTTATTTTTGCATTGCCTGGCTGCGGCGGAGCCGATAATAACGCAAGCGCGGCGCAGGCTGTTGCAGTCAAAGCGATTAAGCTCGGCCAGCCTGCCGATTCGGGCCTCAGCGGTAAAATTATTCCGGATCAGGAAAATAAAGTAGTAGCCAAAGCGGGCGGCAAAGTGTCCGAAGTGAAAGTGGACGAAGGCGCGGTTGTCAAGAAAGGCGATGTGCTCGTTCAACTGGAGACGGACGATCTGACTTCGCAGGTGAAGCAGGCCGAAGCGGCTCTGATCGCCTCCAAGGCTAAGCTTGCCGATACGCAGGCGGGCGCGCGCAGTCAGGAAATCCAAGGTCTGGAGAGCGCGGTGCAAAGCGCCGAGGCCGCTCTGAACCAGGTCAACGCCGCCGTTGATCAAGCCAAATCCGGCTTCGATCTGTCGCAAAAAACGTACAATCGGTTGAGAAATATGTATGACAGCACTTCTACCGTTACTAAAGAAGATATGGATAAAGGCACGTTCGAGTATGAAAAAGCAAAGGCTGCTTACGATCAGACCGTAGCTCAGCAGCAGGCGGCAGCGGCTCAAGTGTCCGCTGCGAAATCCAAGCTGGAACTGACGAAAAGCGGCGCTACCGGCAATACGCTCGAAGCGCTGCAGGCTGACGTGGACCGGCTGACGGCGGGATTGGAGCTGGCTAACAACGCCCTCGCCAATGCCACTATTACTTCGCCGATCGACGGCGTCGTATCCAAACGCAGCATTCAGCCGGGAGAAATGGCCCAGCCGGGAGTTACGCTCTTGTCCATTGTGAAGATGGACCCTGTGCAGGTGGAGCTCAGCGTTCCGGAAACGCAGATCGGCAAAATGAAGGCCGGCTCCGACGTTGAAGTGAAGGTCGGCAACTTGCCGGATAAAACGTTCGCAGGCAAAATCTCGTTCGTAAGCCCCGTTTCCAACGCGAACAGCACGACGTTCCCGGTTAAAGTGACGATCGCCAATCCGGACGGAGTACTGCTGGCGGGGATGCTTGCGGAAGTGCATCTGAAGGATTCCGCGCCGAACGGCCTGGAAGTGCCGAAGACCGCACTCATTCAAAAAGACAATAAAACCTTTGTTTACACTGTCCAAGACGGTACGGCGAAAATGATCGAAGTCGCGACAACGGACAAAAACGCGGATTGGGTCTACGTGAAAGACAATCCAAACTTGAAAGCCAACGTTCAAATCGTCATTAATCCATCGGACCAATTAGCGGACGGCAGTAAGGTGAAGGTGGAATAGGAGGCGTTTAACGTGGCTGACCAGTCTCAAACTACAGCATCAGCTCCTCCGCTCGACCACAAGGATGAGCCCAGCTTCTGGCTGCCTCTGATTGCTATTATTTTGGCTACTTTCGTGTCGGTATTAAGCAGCAGCTTGGTGAACGTTGCGCTTCCCAAGCTGTCCACCGTATTCGGAGTGCCGACATCAACGATTCAATGGGTCGTCACCGGCTTCATGCTGGCGTCGGCGGTCGTTATTCCCGCGAGCGGCTTTCTCGCTTCGCGCTTCGGCAGCAAGCAGGTGCTTGTCCTGTCCGTTGCCGGCTTTACGATCGGGTCGTTCCTATGCGGTCTTGCTTGGAGTGATTCGAGTCTGATTGCGTTCCGGATATTTCAAGGTTTGACTGGCGGCTTCATCATGCCGGTCGGCATGACGGTTATGTATACGATCGTGCCTCGCCAGCAAATCGGCTTGGCGATGGGGATCTGGGGAATCGCGGCGATGGTTGCACCTGCGCTCGGTCCTACCCTCGGCGGTTACCTGATTCAGTACTACAGCTGGAGAACGCTGTTCTTCCTGAACGTGCCGATCGGGATCATCGCCGCCGCCGCCAGTTACTTCCTGCTGAAGGAAGGCGTCAAGCAGAAAAACCTGAAGTTCGATATTGTCGGAGCGGTATGCTCGGTCGTCTTTTTCGGATCGCTGCTGCTCGCTTTGAGTAAAGGACAAACCGAAGGCTGGACTTCGCTGTATATTGTATCGTTGTTCTTCCTTTCCGCGGTGAGCTTCGCGCTGCTGCTGTGGGCGGAATTGACGGTGAAGGAACCGCTTCTTAATTTGAAGGTGTTCAAAAATATCCAGTTCAGCGCCAGTACGCTAACCTCGGGGCTTGTCATGATGGCTATGATGGGCGGCACGTTCCTGATGCCGATTTATTTGCAGAACGTACAGTCCATGACGGCGCTCGATTCAGGTATCCTGCTCCTGCCTCAGTCGGTAGCCATGGCCTTGATGATGCCGATCAGCGGGAAGCTATTGCAGAAAGTCGGCATATTGCCTCTGGGCATTACAGGTTTGCTGATCCTCGGTGTGACGACTTACGAGCTTCATGTGCTGACGGCGGATACATCGCATATTTGGATCAATGTCGTGCTGACGATTCGCGGCTTCGGTATCGGATTATGTATGATGCCGATCTCTACCGTCGGTATGAGCAGCGTACCCAAAGAGCAAATCAAGGATGCTTCGCCGCTTTCCAACGTATTCCGTCAAGTTATGAGCTCGATGGGGATCGCTATACTGACGACGATTATGAGCTCGCGGCAGTATCTGCATTATTACCGTATTTCGGAGGATGTGCCGAGCTATTCGGACAACGCGACCTCGTTTATTTCGGCTTTAGCCGGGGCGTTGTTCCAAGGCGGGGTCGATAATGCGACCGGCAGCGGCACGGCTGCCAGCTACTTGGCCGGCATTATGCAGAAGGAAGCGCTCGTTCGCGGTATCGCGGATACGTTTTATATTTCGGCAATTCCGGCATTTATATGCATACCGCTCATTTTTTTGCTGAGAGAAAAGAAAAAGCCGAAGGAACAGCCTGCTTCGGAGCCGGCTCAAGCCTCGTCCTCGCCTGCTTCCGCCGGCTCCGGGGTTGCCGCGGTCGAGCCCGTCAAAGCGTAAGCAGCGGCTTGTCACCCGTCGTATTCTGTGCACTTATACTTTGTTAAACAATTTGGAGGAAACCATCAATGAAAAACGTATGGGGAAAAACAGCATTGGCGCTCTCTTTAGTTATGTCGACAGCATCTGTCCCTGTGGCTTCCGTATGGGCCGACGCGGCGGAGCAGGCTGATCCTTCGGATCAAGCCGCCGCCGCGAACGCGCCGGTATACCGGCAGCTGACCGACGCGCTGAGTGTTCAGGTCAAGGGCGTGCTTAACGAAAAAACAGCCGCCGGCGTCAACATCGGCGTCGTCGTCAATTTGAAAAACAATACGTCGGAAACGAAGCGCATTCCGGATTACGAGCTGCGCGTCAAAACGTCGGACGGCACGGTCTACACGCTGCTCGGCAGCTCGGCGAACGCTCATTCCGCTTTACCGATGTCGGAAACCGAACTGAGCTATATGATCAAGCTGGATAATAAGGACGCGGTCGCATTATCCGAGCTGCAATGGATCGACGTGGACTGGGACGTATATCCTAAGACGGAGACGGCCGTATTGACCGTACCGGCGGATGGACTCAGCTGGGCAGGCAGCGACGCGGTTATTACCGATCCTGCCGCGATCAAAAACTGGGGTCAAACGTTTACGATCCCGTCGAGCAATCTGCCGCTGACCTATACTCCGGTCGATATGGACAAACAAAATAACGAGCAAAAAACGGCTTATGTCGTGAAGCTGCTGGTGCAAAATACCGGCTCGAGCACGATTACCGTTCCGGATCTGGTGCTGGAAGGCAAAGACGGCACGTCTTCGTTCCAAGGCAAGCAGGTCGAGAAAGATAAAGTGACGATCGAACCGAGTGAGAAAAAATACGTTCACTATGCGATCGAGACGAACCAGGATACCGTGCTGAAGACGATCAACGTGCTGACGCCGGAGAGCTTCGTGCAAACGGATGCGAAAGGGCAAAGCGCAGCGTACGATTATACGATCGGACGCGTGCAAATCGTGCTTCCCGAAGGGCGCATTCCGTCCAGCCTGCAGCCGGTTAACTACAGCTACAACGATGTCATAGCTCTAGACCCGGTCAACAAATCGGTTAATTCCGATGTGGATATTTCGCTTGTCGAGCTCAGCATGCATGAAAACCAAGGCATCGGTTATAAAACGGCGGTGGCCAAGTTCAAGCTGACCAACAAGAGCGACACGCCGCTTCCGGTTCCCGCCTTCGGCACCGAGCTGGATACTCCGCAAGGAGTAAGCTATGCCGGCAGCAGACAAATCAACCCGCCGAAGCAGCTAATGCCGAAGCTGAGCCATATCGTGACGTATTCCTTCACCGTTCCGAATACGGAGGAGGGCGATCAAATGATGCTCAAGCTTTCCGATACGCAGGCTGCCGCGCCGTACAAATCGGCGATCGCCGCACTGAACGTGACGATGCAGCCGCTCGCTCAGGCGGATGACGTATTATCGTTCTATCCGTTCCAGGTCAAAGTGGAAAACTGGAGCATCCAGGCTTACACGAATCTGATTAGCGCGGCGAATCCGACGCTGACTTACGGCTATAAGCTGAAAATGAACGTGGATGTCAAGCAAACCGACAATGTCGTAGTAGATCAGGACTTCTCCAAAATGAAAGTGGCTCTGGTCGATTCGGCCGGCCGTACGCTTTCCGAAGAAAACCTGTCCTTCACCGACAGCGCCGGCATCGACAAGCTGGTATCCGGCGAAGTGATCGTCGACTTTAACAAAGTCCGCGCCGACTATCAGGACAACAATCTGACGATCCAGGTATACGAATCGATTCAAACGGAGTTCGGCGAAGCCAAACGCTTGGTAGCCGTATTCAAATAAGCTAAAGACTACTCCCGCGTTTCCTCGTATGGATGCGCGGGAGTTCTCAAATGTAGCGGGGAGCCGAGGTTATGGAACAGGAATTCATACTGATCGAAGAATTGGAGACGTCGGCAAGGCGCGTTATGAGGAAGTTTGTTACCTATAGCAAGCATGTCGACCGGCGGTTTTCCGGCTCTCAGGTCAGCGCACTGCAAAGTGTGGAAGCAAGCGGCATGTTAAAAGTATCGCGGTTGGCCGAGCATTTGTCCCTGTCGTCCAGCGCGGTTACTTTGCTGTGCGATAAATTGATTCGACAGGGCTATCTTAGAAGAGAACGCAGTGTGGATGACCGGCGGGTGGTCTGTCTCGTGATTACCCAGCATGGCCGGGAAATTCTTCAAGAACTGCTGGACAAAGAAAAAGAAGTCGTTACCCGCTGGCTGTCGGGAATTTCCATAGAAGAATTACAGCAATTCAACAATGTGCTGCGCCAGATCAGAGAAAATATAAAGAAAAAGCCGACAGACGCATTCCGGGCCTAGCCGGGAAGCGGGCCGCTGATCCGTCTTAAGGTTGAACCGTTCGTGTTCGGCCGCTTTTTTGCGGGCGTCGAAAAACGTCATATTAAGAAAATGTAAAAGATGTTCATAAATCGTTCAAGAATATCCGAAACAAGAGCTTCACAGACAAGTTTAATTGTGATATATTTCGTATAGAAATATTTCTCATACGAAATGTATAGAGATTAAAGGAATGGAGAGAAAGAATCATGAAAACCAAACTGTTTAGTAAAAAAACGATTACCGGAGGCGTTGCGGCAGCGCTGCTGATCGGCAGCTTTGCCTATGCCCCTCAAGCAAAGCCCGCATATGCGGCAGAATTGCAGCAGCCGGCGGTAAGCTCCCCGCTGGTGGCCAAATATTTGCAAAATCTCGCTACTTACACCGCTTGGGTATCCGATAGGGAGGAAGACGATGTTCTGTCCGACGTGTCGTACGGCAAAACGCTTGCCGACGCTTCCGGTCTTTCTGCGTCGCTGCTGCGTGACAAGCTGGTGAGCAATTTCGATACTTACGTAAGCCTGAATGCGCAAGGCCAAAACTTGTCCGGCGATCAAATTCAGAAGCTGCATGATGAAGCCGCTAGCCTGATCAACGATGCGATTATGGAACACGGGTACAAGGCGCCTGTAAGCCAGGCCAGCATGAATCTGGATTCGGTTATTCAGCAGCGGTTGAACTTGATCGTCTCCGACGTCGCTGCGATCTCGAACGATGATGTCGATGACATCGAGAACCGACTGGAATCGGGGGCAACGCTGGTGAAAGCATCCGGGCTGTCTCAAGAGGCATTGTTCGAAGCGCTGACAGGTTTGATGAATCTGTCCATCGACAACGCGGTAGGCCAAACTCCGGTTTCCTCCGATGCGGTTCAACAAGCGAAAGAAAAAGCAGCCGATAAAATCAGAGAAGCGATCAATACGGCAGGAGGCTATAAAGCCGTTTCCGCAGACCAGGGCGCTGCAAGCCTTGATAATATTGTGAAGCGCCGCATCGCTTTCATCATCAGCGACGCCGCAACGATTGCCGATAAAGATTATAACGATGTGCTGCAGGATCTGAAGAGCGGCAAAACGCTGCCAGACGCAACCGGCGTAGCAGCGGGACTCTTGTCTTCGGAGCTGAACCGGATCGTTCAACAGGATATCGATCATGCCGCCGAGCAAGGCTCCTTCGATACGAACGCCATCGAGAGCGCCAAAAGCAGCGCAGGCTTGAGAATCAGCGAGATTTTGTCCGAAGGCGGCTATACCGGGGAGAAGGAAACCCAAGCGGCGGGCAATATTAGCGCTCTAGTGCAGGAAAGATTGAAAGGGATCGTGTCGGACGCGGCCTTGATCGCCGATAAAAAATATTATGAAGTAGAAGATAAGGTGAATGCTGGAGCAAGCTTGTCGGCTGCTACAGGCATCTCCGGAGGAGAACTGTTCGACCGCTTGATCGCGCCAGTCAATCAAATGATCGAAACGATGACTAATGATCCCGACCAACAAGCGAAAGCCAAGGAACAAGCAGCTAAGCAGATCAGAACATGGGTTGACAACGGCTATAACAACTAATACACGGCCCAAGCCTCTTCAACGGCTTGCAGCTGCCGAAAGCGCGGCGGTCCTTACGGACTTCCGCGCTTTATTTTTGTTTAGGAAATGATGCGCAGCCATATCCTGTGGAAATCCGGGTTCTCCCCCGAAAGGAATGTCTACCCATAGAACGAACCCAGCGGAATGGTTAGACGCCGATCCAGCTGAAGCTGGATGCGGACGGAATAAGCTTCAGAGTATCACGTCACTACCCTGGAAATTACTCTTGGTACCCCATTTCCATTGTCTGTGGTGCCGCGTAGCGGCATGGATGGCTTTTGGGGGATTGGTTCATACCTGTGGGCGAATGTGAGCTTTTCATATAATATGCAAGAAGAAATCAAATAAATGATTGAAATTGTCATAATAAGCTCATATAATAATCAACATAACCATAAGTAGCCGTGGTGAAAAAGCAGATGGAGCAAGCGAGAACAATCTGGAGAAGAGCAGCGGATTAATCATCAAAAAAATCAGGGGACAACAGCGACCGGAAGCTGCTTTCGCATGCGCAGTCGGCGATTTTCGCCACTCTTTTAAGCGGTACTCAAAAAAGGAATCGGCAGTTGGAGTGAAGCGATGATGGGTGGTCAGGAATTGTCCAAAGGCGAAGAAAGACGCAGTAAAATAATGAATATGTTAAAGACGCAGGGGCGCATTACGATCCAGGATATTATGGACAAGTTCGGCTGCTCCGAGGCGACGGCCCGGCGGGATCTGGATCATTTGGTGAAGACGGAGGCCGTCATCCGCACGATCGGAGGCGCGCAGTTCGAAGGCATTCCCGGTATTAAGGAGGCGTCGTTTCACGAAAAAAGGCAGCTTCTGTGGGTGGAAAAGGAAACGATTGCAGCCAAAGCGGCCTCGCTGATCGAAGAAGGGGATGTCGTCGGCTTGACCGGCGGTACGACGACGTATTTGATTGCCAAGCAGATTAAAGGACGCAAAAACATTACCGTTGTTACCAACGCGGTCAATATCGCGATGGAGCTTGCCGACAGCGACGGGGTTCAAGTCGTGTTGACCGGCGGCGTTATGCGTAAAAACAGCTTTGAGCTGTGCGGTCCGTTAGCGGAGAAAGTCGTTGAAGGACTGAATATCGGCAAAATGTTTATGGGCGCCGACGGCTTCGCTCTGGAGCAGGGAGTGACGACGTATTCCGAGCTTGAGGCGCAAATCGCCCGCTTGCTGATCCAACGTTCGAGTCGGACGTTCGCGGTTATCGACCATTCGAAGATCGGCAAAGCTTCCTTGTTCGGCATCGCGCCGTTATCATCGCTGCACGGATGCATCACGGACGATCCGCTCGACGAGGAGATGGCGGCGGCGCTGAAGGAAGCGCAGATTGAAGTATATGTTGCAGACAGGCCCAGATAAGCCGATAAGAGAAGGGTTGGAGGAGAAACGATGAGTTTTTTGATCGGAATGGACATTGGAGGCACCAATATCGTATGCGGTCTTGTCGATGAAGGCGGCAAGCTGATTTCTAAGATCAAACAGCCGACGGAAGCTCATATGGGGAGCGGATACGTATTCGATAAAATTAGCCGGATGATCCAAGAACTGCTTCAGACGGCGCAGGTGGAGAGCAAGGACGTGGCGGCGATCGGAGTCGGCACTCCGGGGTTCATCGATCCGGTTCGCGGCATTACGGTTTTCGCCAGCAATCTGCAGTGGACTCAGGTGCCTACCGCCGAAGAAATCGGCAAGCGGACGGACATTCCGACATTCATCGATAACGATGTCAGAATGTATGTTTACGGCGAAGCGGTAGCCGGGGCCGCCAAAGGCTATGAGCATGTGCTCGGCATTACGATAGGCACCGGTTTGGCGGCTGCGGTAGTCAATAACGGCGAGCTTTATTACGGGGGCCGATATATGGCCGGAGAGCTCGGACATATCCCGATGCCGGAAATCCCGTACACTTGCGGCTGCGGCTTGCAGGGATGCTTGGAGACGCTCGTCTCGGCGACGGGGATTGCCAGACAGGCCAGAGAGCAATTGGAAGCGGGACGGGCAAGCATTATGAACGATTGGCTGAACGGCGATCCGGTCGATCGGATTACGTCGGCGGACGTTTCCAAAGCTTACGATGAAGGAGATCCGCTGGCGGTGGAGATTATGAACCATACCGGCAAACTGCTCGGCAAAGGACTGGCTTATGCCGTATCCCTGTACAGTCCGGATATTATCGTTATCGGAGGCGGCGCGGCACTGGCCGGAGAGAGGCTGTTCGCACCGATGCGGGAGCAGCTGCAGCGCTCGGTTTATAAAGGATACTGGGAGAGGCTGACGATCGCGCCGGCACAGATGATCGACGACGCCGGAATCGTCGGCAGCGCGTTGGCCGCGGGGCGGCGGTTAAAAGAATTGCGGGGCGAGGCCGTTTAAAACCGGCTGCCTGGAATACATCATCCATGCGACCGAAGATACCGTTTTGGCTATTGAGCCGGACGGTATTTTTTGTATGTTCGGGAACATCCTTGGCGAATTGCCGGCATCCATGTTGAAGTTTTGTCCGATGTGGAACCGGTATCACTTTTATTAGTTTTTTTAACGAATGATAGACGAGCTTTTCCTTAATATAGTATATTTATAGGAGGATACAATTCTTTCCTGGCAAACATCCAGAATACGAAAAAAATATATGATAAATACAAAGAAAATGTTAAAACCATTCTAAATTTTTTAACTATTTTCTAACAATCATGCAGAATAGGTGATTCATGGATGTACAAGGTGCTGGTTATCGAAGACGATAATATGGTCGGAGAAATGTCAACGATGTATTTATCGGAAGAAGGGTACTCCGTGAAGCGGGCCGAGAGCGGCAGCCATGGGTTGCAAATGATCGAGCAGTTTGCGCCGGACTTGGTCATCCTCGACATCATGCTTCCGGATATAAGCGGTATCGATTTATGCCTGGAGCTGCGTAAACGGTCCTGCGTTCCCATTCTGGCCGTATCGATGAAAACCGAGGTGCTGGACAGAGTCGACGCTCTGGTGGCAGGTGCCGATGATTACCTGTGCAAGCCGTTCAGCATGAGAGAGCTCACCGCCAGAGTCGCCGCCTTGATCCGCCGCTCGCATATGAGCATACTCAATCCGATGCCGGGCCCGGCGCAAGCAAATATCGACTTGGACGACGGGGAGCCGGTCAAGCTGGATTACGAGCGGAGAGCTATTTATGTTAACTCTTCTTATGTGGATACGACGTATTCCGAATTTGAAATTATGAAGCTGTTCGTCGCCAATAAGGAGAAGGTGTTCAGCCGGGACGAGCTGATCAATGCGCTGCGTGGGATCGATTCCTTCATTAACGACCGTTCTATCGACGTGCATATCGCCAATTTGCGCAAAAAAATCGAGCAAGACCCGAAGGAGCCGAAGTTAATAAAAACGGTTTGGGGAATCGGATATAAATATATGGGCAACTCTTAAGGAAACCCTTAGGAGTTTTTGCCGCGCATATTGAAATGAACGGGGAGAACTGCCGATGAAGAAGCTGTCGATTCGTCATAAAATGATGGTTCTCGTTTCATTGATTACCAGTATTTCGCTGCTGCTAATCGGGATGACCAACTACCGCACGGCCAAAGAGCAAATCATCGCTTCGCTGGAAGACAACGCCAGCGCCAATATGACGACCCGCGCTTACAACTTGTCCTCCTGGATCGAGACGAAGCTTGCCGAAGTCGAACTGATGAGCAGAACCGAGCAAATCCGCTTCGGAACGATGGAGGAGCGGTTGAGCTATTTGAGGAAGGAAGCCGCGCGGTCCAAAGGAGTTTTCGGTTATGTCGGGTTCTCCGACATGGACGGGAATCTCACGTTTACGTCCGGCAGAACGATGAATATTCGCAGCGATCCGGCTTTCGCCCGGGTGCTGGAGG
This sequence comes from Paenibacillus doosanensis, assembly GCF_025060755.1. Lineage (GTDB taxonomy): Bacteria > Bacillota > Bacilli > Paenibacillales > NBRC-103111 > Paenibacillus_S > Paenibacillus_S doosanensis. The sequence continues at coordinate 388,106 of NZ_JANYUY010000001.1, read as the reverse complement.
GCCACAGCGCGATCTCCGACGTATTTGAGGCGCAGGACGGCTCGAACCGGATTTTCACGCTGCAGGTTCCGGTATACGGGAGTCGTGACGAACTGGTCGGAGCGATCAATGTGACGATGCTGGCGAACGATATTTTCCGTCAGTATGCGGATTTTCGCGTAAGCGCGGACGATACGATGTTGTTCTTTTCTAAGGACGGAACGGTCATATATCAAGCGGACGGCAATCGGATCGCGCAGAAAAACATTCGGGACGAGGGATCTCCGCTGAAAGCGATGGCCGGAGAAATCATCCGGTACGACCGCGGCTCGGGCAAGATCATGCTGGGACAAAATCAGAAGCTGGTGTTTTACGCCTCCGTCGCGGGGACGCCGTGGTATCTGGCGCTCATGGTTCCTCTGACAGAGTTCGAGAAGCCGCTGGCTTCCTTATTGTGGTCGACGATGTTGACGATTATGGTGACGGAGCTGACCATGCTCTGGCTTATTACGGTGCTGTTCAACCGGGAGATCAAGCGGGTTAAGGAAATTACCGAGGTGACTTCCCTCGTAGCCGAAGGGCACTTTAATCTGAAGCCGATACCGATTCAGGGAGAAGATGAAATCGGCACTTTGGCGCAATCGGTCAACGGCATGATGGAGCATTTGCGCAAAATGTTCGAGCGGCTTGAGGCGATTATTAATCAAAACGACTTTGCCATCATGTCGCTGGACGCGGATTACACGATCAATTATTTCAGCAAATCGGCGGAAAAGCTGCTGGGCTATACGGCGGATGAAGTATTATACAAGGAGACGCCCGTTCTATTTTTCGAACCCGGTCAGCTTGAGGAGGCCGCTGCGCAGCTGACCGAGCAGCTGGGCCGGCGAGTGGAGCCCGATCTTTCCGTCTTCAAGGAGCTGCGCAGTCTTCAATTCTCTTACGACCGGGAATGGATATTTGTCCGCAAGGACGGCTCCTTAGTCGACGTTACGCTCAACTCCAACGGTTTGCGGGATCATGCGGGACATTTCATCGGCGTGGTTGCCATCGCCCGCGATATTACGGAGCAGAAGCGAGTGCAAGAGCAGCTCGTTCAGGCCAAGCTCGAAGCGGAGGAAGCGAATAAGGCGAAGGGAATTTTCCTTGCCCGGATGAGCCATGAAATCCGCACTCCGCTCAACGGAATCATCGGCATGTCCCAGCTTATGCAGAAAACGCCGTTAAATGAGGTGCAAGCCGATTACTTGCGGAATATGACGACGTCGTCGCAGACGCTGCTGCGGATTATTAACGACATACTGGATTTCTCCAAAATGGAAGCGGGAAAGCTGGAGCTGGAGAAGGTCGTGTTCCATCCGGAAGATATTATTCACCGGCTATCGGAAACGCTCAGCGTGTTTCTGGGCGGAAAAGAGCAGTTCGAGCTGATTATGGAAACGCCGGAAAATATGCCGAACGCCTTGATCGGCGACCCGTTGAGACTGGAGCAGGTGCTTCTGAATTTGTGCGGCAACGCGGTCAAATTTACGCGCAAGGGGCAGGTCGTCGTCAGTCTGCAGCTGCTGGAAAACCGGGGCGAAGCGGTCAAGCTGCGGTTTAGCGTCAAGGATACCGGGATCGGTATATCTCCGGAACAAATGGAGCATCTATTCGAGCCGTTCACTCAAGCCGACGGTTCCACGAGCCGCAAATACGGAGGCACTGGTCTAGGGCTCGTCATCTCCAGCCATTTGCTCGAAATGATGGGCGGAGCTCTTCAGGTTGAGAGCCGATCCGGCGTCGGCAGCGAGTTTTGGTTCGAGCTTGCGTTTCCTTTGTCCGAACAATCGCAAATTCGCAGTTACTCGGTACAGGAAGCTTACCAGGGCCAGAACGTTTGGATTGTAGAGGATAGCGAGGTGATGCGCGAGCATCTTTGTACCGTGCTGGCTTCTTTCGGTCTGAAGTCCAGCTCCTTCTTCTCTTGGAAGGAAGCATACGGCGCTCTTGCGGTCCCGCCCGCAGGGGACGAGACGGCTCCGTGCCGAATCGCGCTGCTTGATATGGAGATGCCGGACATGTACGGGCCGCAAACTTGGGCGGCGTTTCAGAGGGAGGCGGCGGCACTCGGCATTGTGACGCTGGTCATGACGACGGCCTTCGGGCGCGATGAGATGCTGGGCATGCCGGCTAAAGACAGGCCGGACGGCATCATCGTCAAGCCGTTCAGCAGGCCGGAGCTGTTCCGCGCCATCGAAGCGGCGCTCGAACGCCATGCCGCCCCGCTGAAGCTAGGTACAAGAACGCGAAGTATCGAGACGAAGAAGCCTTTTACCTCGTCCAAACGGATTCTGCTTGCGGAGGATCATGAAATCAATCAGCAGGTCGCTTGCGAAATGCTCCGGCAGCGGGGTTACATCGTGGAAATGGCCAAGGACGGGAAGGAAGCGATTAAGAAGCTGGAACAGTCGGAATGGGATCTGGTGCTGATGGATATTCATATGCCGGAGATGGATGGTGTGGAGGCGACGAGAATCATCCGCAAAGATCCCCGGCTTTGCCATATTCCGATTATCGCAATGACCGCCAATGTCATTCGTCACGATCACGAAACGTATTTGCGCATCGGAATGAACGACATTATCACCAAGCCGCTCGAGTCCGAGGCGATGTTCGCAACGATTCGCAAATGGCTGCGCGACTCGGATGAAGAGCAGCCTCGCAAGGACAGCGCATCCGAGACTGCCGAGCCGCTCCCCCGCTTCGAAGGAATCGACGTGGACAGAGCGCTCGCCCGCCTGAGCGGCAAACCGGGCATTTTGCTGCAAATGATCAAAATTTTCGAGCGGGATTACCACGATTTCTCCCGGAAGCTGAAGCAGGCGCTGGAGGACGAGGAGCTTGAGGAGGCGCAGCGGCTCATTCATACGCTTCGGGGAGCCGCGGGCAATTTGTCTGCGGCGAGGCTGTACGCGGCGGCCGGAGAGGTCGAATCGGCGCTGAAGCGGGCGGCGGCGAGCCCGGATCTGGCGGCCGCCGCCGCCGCAGGGGAGATGGACCGCGCTTTGCAGGAGCTGAGCGATTGCTTGCAGCAGGTGCTCGCTTCCGTGCAAAAGCTGTAGAGCGTGAAGCGCATCCGCTTCCGGCAATCGTTCAGAATGTCGCCAGCAGCCGCTGAACCTGCTCTCCCCGGCGGGTCCAAGTATGTTCGAGCGCATAGGCGGTTCTGGCAGCGCCATCCCCCGGGTCACGCAGTCGGCGGATGACGGCGTCGATGAATTGCTCGTGGTTGTCGGCCACGTCGATATGCGGGCTCATCAGACGGCATTCCGGCATGTTGGTGCTCACCACGGGCTTTCCGGCGGCCAAATATTCATAGGCTTTGACGGGGTTCGTGGCGAGCGTCACCGGCGTTATTAGGAAAGGAATGATACATACGGATAAGCGGCGGATATAGCCGGGCAGCAGGCAATGCGGCTTAAGACCCAGAAAGCGAACATGGTGGGAGCGGCCGATGATGTCGTATTTTTTGCCGTATTCCGGGCCGATGACGATCATTTGCGCATTGCCGAGAAGCGATAGCTTTTTAATCAGCAATTCATCGACCCAAGGAGCCCAAGCGCCGATGTATCCGATCCGTTTCGTATCGGAGGACATCAGCTCCTTGTCTTCGTTCCACTCTCGGCATTCTTCCTCTTGCCCGCCGAGAGCGGGGGGAGGGAGATGAAGATTCATTTGCTCGTCGTACGCGTTTCGTATCATTTCGATGCGCATGCCCGGATAAGTTCGGCGCAGACGTTCGTACAGCCGCTCGGAAGTGCAAACAATACAGGTGGAGAGCCGGACCATGTCCTGTTCATAACGATGCCACTCCGCAAATTCATCTACGCAATCGTACACGACCCAATCCGGCGAATATATAGTTATTTCCGAAGCTTGAGAGGGGAGGGTCGACCATACGCCAACCGTTTCTCCGTATGTTTGGCGGAGTCCGGGCCAAGTATGCTCCAGCCAGTCCCGATGATGGTGAACGAGAAATAAATTCGGCTCGATCTCCTGCATGGCCTGCCTCGTCTGGGTTTTATTGCAAAAGTACACATGATGTCCCTTCTTCGCCAACTGGCTCATCAAATGCTGAGGCCTCTGCTTCATCCAGCCCCAGTCGATAGTAGGAGGATAAATAATGATGCTCACGAACGATCGCCCCTTCCTTTCATAAATCTCCTCTTATATGCATATGCCGAAGGAACCACTTCTTATCGGGAATCATAAGATACATGGTAACTTTCTATGGAAAGCAGGCTTCCCATGATCGTCTTCATTCTGGATTCCCGTCACCACCCGGCTGCACAGCATACGCAAAGAAGTCTTGACGCCGTATGTCCCGACGGCTGTCAGACGATATTCCTCGACGCCAACCCGGCGACGGTCATGAATCAAGTTATCGCTGCATCAGACGATCCTTTTTTTATAACATTATACGCCGGAGAAACGTTCAGTCCTGTGCTTCTGCATGAAATGGAGCGGCGAATGGAGAGATGCCCAGGCCGAACCGCAGGCATGCTGGTGAAGCAGACCGTCAAAGGCAAGCACCTGCCGGATATTCCAAGGGGGCCGCTAGTCTGGAGAACCGATGCAGTGAGATCGGACGCTTCTCCCGGTTTTGCCGCGAAGGAAGAATTTCCTTTTGAATCGTTTATTTTGCTGGAAAAGCAGCATCGCTTGAGTCCAGCCTGGGATTGGGAAGAATTGTCCGGCGACGGCTGGCATCCTCATCGGCGGAGCATACCCGGATGGCGGCGGCCCGAGAAAGAATGGGAATGGGTGTATCCGGCATTGACTGCCCGAGAGCGGACTTGTCCGAGCCAACATATTCACCCGACCGTAACTGTCGTGATTTGCACCTATAATGACGGCGATTATATTCGCTGGGCAATTTGCAGCGTGTTTGCCCAAACTTACCCGTATTGGGAATTAATCGTCGTCGACGATGCTTCGGATGATCAGACCCAAAGCCGGCTTGAGCCGTTAACCGCTCCGAATGTGCGGATTATTCGCAACGACGGCAATCGCGGCAAATCGCATTGTCTTAATCTTGCTTTATCCGCAGCCCGGGGGGATTGGCTGCTGGAGCTGGATGCGGACGATTGGCTGGCGCCCGAATGTCTGCAAAGGCTTATGGATCATGCGGAAGGCATGCCCGGCGCAGGAGCATGGTATGCCGATCATGTTGAATGGCATGAGCGGGCTAATCAGGAGCTCGTCTACGGACGGGAAGGCGGGTCGATGCCGGTATTTTCCGCGAGCGGCCTTCTGACGACCGCCAGGCCGCTTGCCCCGAGGCTCTATCGCGTGCAAGTGCTGAAGGAGCTAGGAGGCTGGTTAACGACAGATCCTTTCGAAGGCCGGCTGTACGAAGATTTTCAAATATTGCTGCGCATCTCCTTCCGGTATCCTGTCCGTTATGTCCGGACGCCCCTATATCATCGAAGGCTTAGAAGGGGAAGCATAACTCACCGCATGAGCGGACGGTACGAAGCGTGGAAAGCGTGGATGAAGCAGGCTGAATGGAAAGCAGGCGGGAAGAGTGAGTAAGCTTCTTCCCGCCTGGCTTGCCGATTTTAAGAGTGTATTCTTACATAACTTACATTTTGAATGAAAAATCTTTCCGTCGTTGTAGGCGTAGCGTAGCTTCCGCTAGTGACCAGCACGTCGAATGAACCCTCTCCAGATCGAACCAGCGTACCCTCGATAAATCGATTCGGAGAAAAAACTTCTATGGTCGCACCGATGGCTCCGGTCAGAGCCTCAAAAAAATCCATATTCTCACTTCCTTTTTATAAGTTAACCGAAGTAATGTTGATGATCGGAATCAAAACATTATCCCCTGTCGGCTCAAGAATTTGAGCGAAATCTTTACCGACGCCAAGCAGTTTGCCCGAAACGGGACCGGAAATCGTTTCGATGGAAACCGTTGTGCCGACGCGCGACAGTAGAAGGTTTTTGATTGATTCATTAGAAGCAACTAAAGCGGAAACTTCTTCCTGCAAGTTGTTGACCGCTGCGGTAACCCGGTTCACTGCGCGGGTAAGCCGATTAATTCTGCGGATGACCAGCAGTCTAAACAGCCTAAACCGTCTACTGAGTTCCCTGAACCGTTGAAGAAGCGGCTTTGAGGGTTTATGCGGCTTTTTTTTTCGCGGTTGTACCTTCGTAACGCACTTCTTGGTAATGACGATGCATCTTTTTACGAGGGACAATGACACTCACTCTCCTTAAATAAAATGACTTTACATGTTTACGTTATGTCCTTTGTGTTGGCAAGGTACCTTATCTATTTCAAAGATAATGAATCTACCTATTTTTTTGAGCGGATTTCAACCTATTTTTTCATGAAAGCGTTAATGTAGTCGCTTGAATTTGCAAGCGGACAGCGGACCGGACAAACCGAGGAGAGAGGGGGTTTGACTATTTTTGCCAAGCAAATGTACAAACCGGTTTAGTCTAACATAATGTAAACTAGAGTGACCCCAAAATCCCCCAGCCTAGTTTTCCCGAGGAAAAGCGTCAAAGCTCGGCGCGTTTGGATGCGGGAGAAGTCTGGCGTCACATTTTGCTAAAGGAAGGAATGTTTCTCTGATGAACCAAGACCAAAACGGCCGTCCGGCGATTGTCCAATCGGTCATGCACGAGGATCGCCCTCTTTCGCAAAAACAGACGGAGGCGGGTGAAAGCTTAGCGAGAAATGATGAGCATTCCGGGAAGGTCTACGATGTTTTACGATTTCCGGTCATTGATTGGAATTTCAGATGGCAGAGACCTCAACAATTGTCGGTTCAATTCGCCCGTCAAGGCCATCGGGTGTTTTATTTTTCCACCGTCATGCGCGCCTTGGAGCAAGAGGACGCCTCCTTCGAGGACATATCCAGGGCCGTTACGATTCAACGGCTTGACGAGCAGATTTGGCGGGTACAGCTTTGTAGCCGTCATCCGTTGAATTTGTATCGGGATAAAATAGAAGATCCGGCCGATTTGCGGTATTTAAGGTGGTCCATCGAATATTTGCGGCAATTGTTTCAAATGAACGATACGGTTTCGATCATTGATCTGCCCTTCTGGGCGCCTCTTGCTTTCAGTTTAGAGAGCAATAAGGTCATCTATGATTGTATGGACGATCATGCGGGGTTCAGCAGCAATTCTTCGGAGATGCTCCTTGCCGAGGAGCAGTTGACCAGAGAAGCCGATATGGTCGTCACTTCGTCGCAGCGTTTGTTCGACTATGCCGCCCGGCTTAATCGATCGACGACGCTTATACGAAATGCGGTGGATTACCGCCATTTCTCCCGGGCTCCGGAACGGCCGGCTCCTGAAGTCGCGGGGCTCGCGGGACCTGTGATCGGCTATTACGGAGCTATAGCGGATTGGTTCGATATTCATTTAATCGCTTATTTGGCGAGCCGGAACCGGGATTGGACCTTTGTCCTGATCGGCCATACGTTCGGCTGCGACGTCTCGGTTGTTCAGCATTTGGATAATGTGATCTTAACGGGAGAGAAGCCTTATCATGAGCTGCCGAGGTATGTGCACCGCTTCGACGTATGCCTAATTCCTTTTCTCGTGAACAATTTGACTCTGGCCACCAACCCGGTAAAAATGTATGAATATTTAGCAGCCGGTAAGCCCGTCGTCTCCGTAAAGCTGCCGGAGCTGGAAACGGCGGGCGGGCTGGTCTACACCGCCGAAACTCCGGAACAGTTCGAACAGGCCGTCGTTCAAGCTTTGTCCGAAAACCAGAGAACGCATGTTGCGGGAAGAAAGCAATTCGCCCAAGCCAATACTTGGGATACCAGATACAAGGAGCTCGATAAGGCGATTCATCGGCTGTTTTATCCGAGAGTGAGCATTGTCATCGTCAGCTATAATCAATGGTCTTATACGAAGCAGTGTTTGGAGAGTCTGTTTCAAAACACCGATTACCCGAATCTGGAAGTTATTGTAGTGGACAATAATTCCAACGACGAAACGCGAAGCGCGCTGTCCCGGATGACCCATCCCCTGCTCAAAATTATTCATTCTCGGGATAACAAGGGATTTGCCGGAGGAAACGGACTGGGCTGCAATGCTTCGACGGGGGAATACATCGTGCTGCTTAACAACGACACGATCGTCCCGCCCGGCTGGCTGCCCCGCTTGATTCAGCCTTTGCGGGATCGCCCGGACCTGGGCATGGTCGCTCCCATGTCCAATCATGTGGGGAACGACCAGATGCTCGATCATTTTGTCGGAGATCGTATTCACGGAGCCGATCCTCATTGGCTGGCCGATTTTTATTACTTCTATAAAGGACGTATCCGCTATACGGATTTGCTCGGCTTTTTTTGCGTGGCGATGAAGAGAGAGGTGTACGAAACGGTAGGCGAGCTGGACTGCGGGTATGAAATCGGGATGTTTGAGGATGACGATTATTGCGTCCGAGCGAGGCAGGCCGGGTATCGATTGGCGATAATCGAAGATGCCTTCGTATATCATCACGGCAGCATCTCCTTCAAAAAAATGGAAAGTGAGCGCTACGCCGCCTTATGGAATAAAAACAAGCAATACTTCGAGCAAAAATGGGGGCTTACGTGGGTACCGCCGAAGCCTCCGGCGACGCCGTTCCATGAGATCTTCGAGCCGGCGGCCATCGCCGAGAAAGTGCGTCAGTCGGGGAAGAAGAGCATTTTGCTGCTGGGGGACGGACAGTGGCGGGTCATTAAAAGGCGCTGGCAGTATATGGCGGAAGCGTTGATCGAGGATGATAGCTACTTGGTCATTACCTATGCAGACACGTACCATGACAAGCCGCTTGTCGGTACGCGGAAAGTCGGGCCGTCCTTTTATTTAACGAACCGGATCGATCTGTTCCGGGAGACGATGTTCGATCTGATCGTGTACTGCGGATATACGAACCCCGCCGGCCTGTCCTGGACTTCGCGCTTCCATGCCGTGGATGGAACTTCTTACCATGGTCAAGACCCGGGGATGACCCTTAGGCTTCCGGATTCCTTCGTCTATTGCGAGGATAATATGGCGAAGCTGATGCGGCAAATAACTGCACTATTAAGTGAGCCTTTATAAATATAAAGCTGCCGGCAGCTCCCGGATGACGATCATGCATCGGGAGGCCGGCTTTTGGGCGTTTTTACAAATCGACCGGCGTGATGTGGAAACCGAGCTGCCGCACATCTTCGTTCTTCGAGGCTAACAGAAGATGAGTGTCGATATCCTCCCTTTTGAAGAAGGATTGAAGGCTTTGCATATTTAACCGGTTTAGTGTAATGAAGCTGTCTCCCTTCGTATGAATGTAAACATGAAAATGGACATTCAAAAATGCGAAAAACTCCTCGATGCGGACGCCGGCTTTTTCTAGGAAGCTGTTGTTGAACTCGATGTTGCCTAACACGCTTCCGCATTCGCTGACCAGACGGCTCATCCCTGCAAGCGCATGTCCCTCATAGCCTTCGACGTCTATCTTGAAAAGCAGCCGTTCGTCGGCAAGCGGACGGTTTAGAAACAGTGAATCTACCTTAATACTGTTCACTTTATGAACCTCAAATAAATGCTGGTTCACATTCGGAACGGCCGACGAGGTTCCCGACCAATATTTATCTACATAAAAATTTTGCCCTTCCGTCTCGCAGTCTGAGGCCAAGGCGTAGATCATCCGGATTTGCCCGCGATTCGGATGCTCTTGCCGCGATTTCTCAATAATGGGGGCAAGCTGCGGGTTCGCTTCAATCCCGATGATCAAAGCATGGTCCGGATAAGTCGTCGAAAAAATAATTTCTCCGTAATTGACCCCGATGTCCAGTAAAATCGTCGGCTTCCACTGCCGGACGGCTCTTCTCCAGAAGCCGGTTACGGCAGGCTGAGAGATCCCGCCTATTTTCGCCAAATGTTTTCCGCGATGCTCCCCGGAATTCACATAAAAAGCAGTATTGGAATCCGCAAAGGATACTTTTTCTAGCTGATTCATTGTTTTTCCCTCCTGAAATATGTTCTCTACTTACTATATACAAGGAAACGATGAGGAAGGAACAGCAAGTATCACTAGATTGCGCGCCCGATTACGGATGTGCAGGTTGATAGTTTATTTCGGAATCGATAGTTTCGTCATATACTGCTGGGAATAGTTCCAGAGAGGGGATGGCAAATGGGTGCATACTTCGATAAGATGTCATGGCTTCCGGACAGAATGCTGATGAACGATCTTGTGTTTCGTCTGCAATATTATAAAAATGACGCGACGTGGGAGCTCGGAGACGACTGTCTGTTACTAATTAAAAACAAATTGCTAATGGACAGCTATAAAGCGTATTTCGGGCAAAAAAGCGGCTTTACCCCCAGCTATATTTTCGAACTGGGCATGTTTTCGGGAGGGAGCATCGCCTTATGGCATGAAATTTTTCAACCGAAAAAAATCGTCGGCGCCGATCTTCGGGAAAACAAGGAAAATGATTATTTCAGACGCTATATCGCCCAAAATGGGCTGAGCGACCGGATCAAAACGTATTGGAAAACGAACCAAGCCGATACCGCCCGGCTAAGACAAATCGCTCTGGCCGAATTGCCGGAAGGCATCGATCTCGTTTTTGACGACGCATCGCATATGTATGAGGCGACCAAGCAAAGCTTCGAAGCGCTGTTCCCGCTTCTCCGTCCGGGAGGACTATATATTATCGAGGATTGGAACTGGTCGCATAGCGCCGCTTGCCAACGGGAGGACTCGATCTGGCGGGATAAAATCGAGCTGACAAGACTTATATTCGATCTGGCGGAAGCCGTCGGGAGCTCAAGCTCCGCCTATATCTCGAGCCTGCAGGTGTTTGACGGTTACGCCGTTGTCGAGAAGAGTGGGCGGAAGTTCGATCCCGGGGAACAATTCCTGCTGGAGCGGATCATCTCCAGGAGACAAGTCTGAGGATGGGGGCAGCCTTTAATTCCATTTCCGAACGTCAGCCCTTCCGTTCGTGATGCAAGATCATAGAATAATAAGGGACAATGATCAAGCAGGGGTGATGACGGTGAAGTTGAGCATTATTGTGCCTATATTAAACGAAGAGACGTTTATGCCGATGTATTTGAAAAGCGCTACGGCGTACGCCCACGAAATTTTGATTGCCGACGGAGGAAGCACGGACCGGAGCATGGAATGGATTCGACGGTTCCAGCAGCACTATAACATTAAAGTATTTTCGCTGCCTCAAACCGGGTTGCCGTATCAGGATTGGGATCAGCCGAAGGTGCGCAATTTTTTGCTGGAGCAGGCGACAGGGGATTGGGTAATGAATTTGGATGCGGATGAAGTATTCGACGACCGGATTTGCGAAGCGCTTCCCGAAATGATGGAGCGCACGGACGTCGATGTCTTCGAATTTCCGTTCGTTAACTTTTGGAAGGACCCGTATACCGTTCGCGTCAATACTGCAGGAGACGAGCGTTGGTCCAACACCATTATTCGAATGTGGCGCCATCATATCGGGATACGCTACGAGGATAAGAAAAGACATTGCTTTATGGAGCTGAACGGGCGAAGAATCTTTTATCTCCCGCGCGCGCATGTCGACATTCCGCTTTATCACTACCATTACGCGATCGGCCCCCGCATTAAATTTAACGATAACCGCAGGGGAGATGTCAATCGGTACGATAACACGGGAGAGCCCGACTGGAACTTTCGAACGCAGCAGTACGAGATTCGAACGGAGCCTTTTCAGAGCAAGCATCCCGCCGTTATCGAGCAGTATTTGTCCGGTCAGGAAATACATCCTATCGATTCCAATTGAAATTATACAAAGAACCGTCCGTCATTTACGGGCGGTTTTGGCGTTTGTCCAAGATGGACAGCAGCCAATTTTTACGGTAATGCGGTATAAGTCCATTAGTGTATATCGGCAAGAGCATATGATATCAGCATGGCAATTCATCCAGAAGCTGAATAAGCGAAGGAGGGAGCAATATTGAAAGGTGTTATATTGGCAGGCGGGACCGGGACGCGGTTGCGGCCGATGACGAGCATCGTTAACAAGCATCTGCTGCCGGTCGGTAAGCATCCTATGATTCATTACGCCATCGAAAAAATGGCCGAAGCCGGTATTAAACAAGTGCTGCTTATTATCGGGAAACAATCGGCAGGATTGTACATGGATTATATCGGCCTCGGACAGCAGTGGGGAGTGGAAATATGTTACAAAATTCAGGAAAATGCCGGAGGCATTGCTCAAGGCTTGGCCTTGGCCGAAGGATACACGCTGCCCGGAGAGAAGCTGCTTCTTATTTTGGCCGACAACTTATTCGAGGATTCCTTGAACGCGCAGGTACAAAAATTCGAGAGCCAGGGCACGGGAGCGCATGTGTTTTTGAAGCAAATGAAGGATTCGAGGCGGTACGGAGTGCCCGTATTCGATCAGGGACGTATCGCACGAATTTTGGAAAAGCCGGCGAACCCGCCTTCGGATTATGCGGTCACGGGAATTTATTTATACGACGATCAAGTATTCGATATTATTCGAACCTTGCAGCCTTCCGCCCGAGGGGAGCTTGAAATTACCGATTTGAACAATGTGTATGCCGAGCGAGGCGCTTTATCGCACAGCCTGCTATCGGGATGGTGGGTCGATGCCGGGACGCATCGGTCCTTGCTCGACGCGGGAATGAAATTACTGGAGCGTGACCGCCTATGAGCACGCTGCTTGTAACCGGAGGCATGGGGTTTATCGGAAGCAACTTTGTGCTGTATTGGCTGGAGAGACATCCGGAAGACCGCATCATGAATTACGATGCATTGACTTACGCGGGCAATCCGGAGAATACGGCTTCGGTAAGCGGCCTTCCGCAGTACCGGTTCATTCGCGGAGATGTGGCCGACCGGATGAAGGTAAACGAAGCGTTTCAAGAGGAAAAGATCGATATCGTCGTTCATTTTGCGGCGGAATCGCATGTCGACCGCAGTATTGCCGATCCGCAGTCATTTGTGCGCGCCAATGTGCTGGGAACGCAGACGTTGCTGGAAGCAGCGCGTACGCATGGGGTATCCAAATTCATCCAGGTGTCTACGGACGAAGTATACGGCACACTGGGAAGCGCCGGTTTGTTTACGGAGACGACGCCGCTTGCCCCTAACAGCCCTTACTCGGCGAGCAAAGCCGGAGCGGATTTTCTGGCACGGGCTTATTACGAAACATTCGGAATGCCCGTCGTCATTACGCGCTGCTCCAACAACTACGGTCCTTATCAGTACCCGGAGAAGCTGATTCCTACCATTATCACAAGAGCCTTGCGCGATGAGCCGGTGCCCGTGTACGGAGATGGATTGAATGTCCGCGACTGGCTGTACGTTCAAGACCACTGCTCAGCTATCGAACGGGTGATCCGCCAAGGGCGGCCCGGTCAAGTGTATAACGTCGGCGGCGGCAGCGAGCGGACGAATCTGCAAATCGCCCGTCATATATTGGCGGAGCTGGGCAAGCCGGACAGATTGCTTCAATTCGTTGCCGATCGCCCCGGACATGACCGCAGATATGCCATTGATTCGGGAAAAATCCAGAGAGAGCTAGGCTGGCACCCGCAATGTACGCTGGATCAAGGATTGAAGCGGACGGTGGAATGGTATCTGCATCATGAAGCCTGGTGGAGCAAGCTGTCGGGTTCCCGGCCAAACAGCGCTTCACAGCGCACGAACGGGGGGGACGGCGGATGAAGTTGCTCATTACAGGGGCAGGAGGGCAGCTTGGCCGCGATTTGATCCGCGTGCTTTCCGATCGGCATGAAGTGGTTGCCTTAACACGCAAAGAGCTGGACGTTGCCGACGAAGCCGCCGTGCTGGCCGCAGCATGCGAGATCGGGCCGGATGCCATCATCCATGCGGCTGCCTACACGCAGGTGGATTTGGCGGAGAGCCGGACGGAAGAGGCTTATATGGTTAACTCCTACGGTTCGCGCAATGTGGCGATGGCTGCCCGTCAAACCGGAGCCAAGATGGTATATATAAGCACGGATTATGTATTTGACGGGACCAAAGGCTCACCGTACGGTGAGAAGGACCGGACAAATCCGCTCAGCGTATACGGACACTCCAAGCTGCACGGAGAAAAGTTCGTTCAGCTCATTTGCGATTCCTATTTTATCGTCCGCACCTCTTGGCTGTACGGCGTCTACGGAAGCAACTTCGTCACTAAAGTAATGGCGCTGGCCAAGGAGCGCAGCGAGCTGACCATGGTGAGCGACCAGTTCGGCTCGCCGACGTATACGCGCGATTTGGCCGCGTTTATCGGGCAATTGATAGCGACGGAACACTACGGCGTCTATCATGCTTCCAACCGGGGGATGTGCTCGCGCTTCGAATTTGCCCAGGAAATCATACGAATTCTGGGGCACAGCGATGTTCGGCTGAAGCCGGTCTGCGCCGACCAGTTCAAGCTTCCTGCGGCGAGGCCGGAAAACTCGGCGCTGGACGATATCTCCATTCGCACCAAAGGATTCCCCCGATTCCGATTATGGCAAGATGCGCTGCAAAGCTTTTTATTGCATGATTTGCCGGATAAAGAAAAGGAGGAACAGAGGAATGAACAAGATTAACGGTGTGTACACCAAAAGCCTGGTCAGACATTCCGATGACAGAGGATACTTTATGGAGCTGCTGCGCAATGACGATGAAATGTTCGAGCGGTTCGGCCAGGCATCGATGTCCATGTCGTTTCCCGGGGTCATCAAAGCGTTTCATTACCACCAATTGCAGGATGATATCTGGTATTTCCCCAGCGGCCATGCGCAGGTCGTGCTTCACGACATGCGCCCGGATTCGCCCTCGTACCGGCAAACGGACGTTTACTATATGGGGGAAAACCAGCCGTATCTCTTGTTTATTCCAAGAGGAGTCGCTCACGGATACCGGGTGCTCGGCGGCGGGCCGGCAACCATTCTCTATTTTACCAATCTTGCCTACGACGCGAATCATCCGGATGAATACCGGATTGCTTACGACGACCCTGCGATAGGCTTCGACTGGTCTACCAAGTTTCGATGACAGGAGGGAGGTGAGCCCGCTTGCGTCGTGGAAAAAAACAAACGCCGGCCGCAGCAACCGCTTCGCCTGATGCAGACAGAACGGCTGCGGGCGCAAAGGCGGGCAGAGGAGCGGGAAGACAGTTAGGATGGTCGCACGGATACCACTTGGGACGCTGCGAAGCGATACGCGCTCAAGTAAGACCGGCCGTGCCGGCGATGAGAAACTTGCGCGTGCTGTACATCCCGCAAGGCTTTCATGCTATCGATCACGGGATTATCGGGGGACTCCAGCATTGCGTCCGCGAACTGATCGTCGGGACTCCGCAGCAGATGCTGTCGCTTGCCGAGGAGAAGCGCCCGGATGTGCTGCTGGTTTTAAACGGTCTTCATGTATTCCCGAACGATCAGGGGTATCAGGTCGGCCGGATTCGCGAGCTCGGGATTCGGACGGTCATCTGGTTCGTCGACGATCCTTACTTTACGGATGATACGGCTGCTATTGCTCGGTTTTACGACGTCGTGCTTACGCATGAGCAGAGCTGCGTTTCGTTTTACGCCGGCGCAGGCTGCAGGCAGGTCGGTTATTTGCCGCTGGCGGCCGATACGGAGCTGTTCCGTCCGCAGCACAGCGGTCCGGAATACCGTTCGGATATATGCTTTATCGGGATGGCATTCTGGAACCGGGCGGCATTCTTCGACCGTATCGCGCCGTTCTTGGCGACAACCGACTTTGTCATTGCCGGCGGGCTGTGGGATCGGCTTGTTCAGCATAAGCTGCTTAGGCATCGCATACGCGACGGGTATGTGCCGATAGAGGAGACGGTCAAATATTACAGCGGAGCCAAGATCGTCATCAATTTGCACCGGTTTCACTCTCATGAAACGGATAATAGGAACAGCCGGAATATACCGGCTCATTCCGTCAATCCGCGCACTTATGAAATGGCGGCCTGCGGCGCGCTTCAGCTGACGGACGGAAGAAGCGACTTGCCCAGGTTGTACGTGCCGGGCCAGGAAATTAACGTGTATCATTCTCCGGAAGATTTGATCGCCAAATTGAAGTATTACTTGTCGCATGAATCGGAGCGTCAAGCAATCGCCTATAATGCGCTCAAGCGGACGCTGCGGGATCATTCGTTCATGACCCGTATGGATGAATTGCTGAGCATGCTCGGCTACTAAAACCCCGTTTGGAAGGAGGAGGAGAGCAAACGTATGGCCAAACGTGCAGCGAAGAAGCTTGCTCCGAGCCCTGATCACTTGCGGGCCGGCTGGAGCAGCGGCTGGGCCGAGGGCTACCGTACCGGCTCGGATTACGGTTATCATCTGGGACGCTGCGAGGCGATCATCAGACAACATCCGCTTCCCTCGCTGGGATGGTGGGATAAGAGGGTGACGTTCGTTACGTCCGGGAAAGGACTCCCGTACTCCCCTTTGGACGAATCGGTGATCGAAGCGCTTCGCGGGCTGGTACGCGAGCTGATCGTCGTGCAGCCGGGGCAGGACTTTGCGTCCGTTGCCATTCAAAGCGGAGCGGACGCCGTCATCGTATTGGAAGGAATGAACGTTCCGGGGGTGCAGCTCGACCGGATACGTTCCGCAGGAATTAGCACCGCGATATGGCTTACGGATGACCCTTATTATACCGATATGACGATACAAATGGTGAGGCATTACGATCATGTTTTTACGCTGGAGCTGCAATGTGTCGGCTTCTATAAGCAAAACGGCTGCAGGCAAGTTCATTATTTGCCTTTTGCGGCCAATACCAGGCTGTTCAGACCGAAGCCAATTCCGACCTCATTTCGCCGGGACATCAGTTTTATCGGGTCCGCTTATTGGAACCGGGTCGCTTATTTCGACCGGATGGCGCCTTATTTGAAGGATAAGCATGTATATATATCGGGGATATGGTGGGATCGTCTGCGTCATTTTCGGATGCTTGCTTCGAAAATCGACTTGAACAAATGGATGAATGCCGATGAAACGGCGAGCTTCTATAACGGCAGCAAAATCGTCATTAATCTGCATCGGGCGACGGATGACGCCAGCTTCAACAATAACAGCCGGCTGATCGGGGCGCTTTCGCCCAATCCGCGCACGTTCGAAATCGCCGCTTGCGGAACGCTGCAGCTGACGGATGTGCGCCACGATCTGGCCCGGTTTTATACGCCCGGTACGGAAATTGTCACCTACTCTTCCGTCGACGAGCTCAAGTACAAAATCGATTACTATTTGCGCAACGAAGAAGAGCGCCGGGCGATCGCGCTGAACGCGCTCAGGCGAACGATACGGGAGCATACGTATCCTCACCGCGTGGCGCAGCTGCTGCAAATATTGTTCGGATAATGCAAATTGTTCAGGGAGGGATGAACATGCTTTCAGCGGAAAAACGGACTGCGACTGTGACGATAGCGGCGGCAGGAAGAGGCAAGCGAAAAGCGAAGGCGCGAGTTCGGCCGAAATCCCGCCGCAGCAAAACAGGCAGGCTGCCACGCAAGTCCATGTCGCGGTTAAGCAAGAGAAAGACGGTTAGACGGTCCGGCAAACGCCGGAGGGGCGGAGCGCAGGAGACGCAAAGCTATGCGCAAGCCTTCAATAAAGCCTTCGATCAGGCCTATAACGAAGGGTTTCATGCCGGTTTCGCTGCGGGGCTTCAGGAGGCGGTCTGATCGGGACGGCCATGCAAACGGTTGTTTTCATTTAGGGGTGAGCGGATGGGCAGACCGAAGATGATGCTTTTCTCGCATATTGGCGGAAGCCGCTTTATAACCGGTGCGGAGAAATATTTGCTGATGCTGGCGGCCGAGGCGAATCGGCGCTTTGACTGTACGCTGGTCGTTCCCGAGCAAGGCCGTTTGTACCAAGAGGCGGCGCGCAGAGGCTTGTCTGCGCTCGTATGCGATATTCCTCTCGTGTGGCCGGTATACGAATCGGAAGCAGGCCTGACGCAGGAGGTGCAGGGAATGCTGGAGCAGAAGCGGCATGCCCTTCTGACGAACCTGCTTCTGCTGCATCAGCCCGATTTGGTAGCCGTCAGCACTTGCGTCAATGCGCTGCCGGCTATCGCAGCCAAACGACTGGAAATTCCCGTCGCCTGGCTGATTACGGAGGTTGTCGGGGCGAACAGCGCTTCTACGGAAGCCGCAGAGCTTATTCACCACTATTCCGATTGGATCGTTGGTATTTCGGAAACGGCTCTGCGTCCTTTCCGCGCCATTGGACTCAGCGATAAATTGGTTTACTTGCCGCCGACGTGGCTGCAGGATGAACTGCAGCCGGAGCAATGGAGGGATTATCGCCGAGACAAGCGGAAAGAGCTCGGACTGCGGGAGCGCCAATTTCTTATCGGTTATATCGCCGCGAGCCTGCATCCGGAGAAGGGCTTGGACCATTTCATCCGGATGGCTGTCCTGCTGGCGGAGCAAGCGTCCCATGTTCGCTTCCTGATCGTCGGGACGCCGACGGACGCCGTGTATATGGAGCGGTGTCAAAGGCTGATGGACGAATCGGGCTGCGGCGAGCGGTTTCATCACATCGCGTTTGAAGCGCGGATTCAGGCGCTGTTCCCGGCTATGGATATCGTCGTTGTGCCGAGCCTCGTTCCGGAGGGCTTCGGGATGACGGCTATGGAAGGACTTGTCTTCGGCAAAAGCGTAGTGGCCTACCGGTCGGGAGGACTGGAGGAAATATTGAATGCCGCCGGATACGGGGAATGGCTGGCGGAAGCGGGCGATGTGGCCGGGCTGACGGCCAAAGTTCGGGAGCGGATGCAAGCGCAGGCGGGAGCGCAAGCGGACATCCGGCGAGCGGTGGAGTCGGCGTTCGGCATCCGCTCGTACCGGAGGCGGCTGGACGGACTGCTGCAGCGGTTTCATGCGAAGCTGAAGGAAACGGCGGCTTCGCGCCAATGCGCTTCTCTGCCGGAGCTGCAGATGAATGCCGTCTATCGCGGAGAGACCGCGCCGACGGTATTTCTTCTCGAACACGGCAGGAAGCGGCCGTTCGTTTCGGAAGAAGCGTTCCAATTTTATCAATATAGATGGTCGGATGTCCGGTTCGTGCCGGATGAGCTGCTGCATCGCTTTCCGACCGGCGCGCCCGTCAGCACGGATTCGCCTTGGCATCTCTATCGTCCTTCGGTCATGCTGGTTCGCGGCACCGAAGCGACGATTTATTTGCTGCGGGACGGCTGTCTTTATCCGTTTACTTCGCCGCTCAGCGCGCAAATACGGGGCTTTGACCTTGGCAGGACGGTAACGCTTGACGATGAACAAGTGCGTCTCATGCCCCGGGGAGAGCCGTTAACGGAGCATCTGCCGGCATCAGGCGCAACATTCGAACAGAAAGGGGGATTGCCGTGAACATCGTCACCATTCTCGGCACCAGACCCGAGATGATCCGACTTAGCCTTATTATGAGCAAGCTCGATCAGTTGGCGGACCGGCATGCCGTCGTGCATACCGGGCAAAATTTGACGCCGACGCTGCATGATATTTTTTTTCAGGAATTGGGCATCCGTTACCCGGACTACCAAATTAAGCCTCAGGGATACTCGCTCGGCAGCCAGCTGTCGGCGATGTTCGGGGAGGTCGAATCGATATTGCTGGCTGAAAAGCCGGATAAGGTGCTGCTGCTCGGGGATACGAACAGCGCGTTATGCGCCATCCTGGCCGAGCGGATGAATATTCCGGTCGTCCATATGGAAGCCGGCAACCGCTGCTTCGACCGGAATGTGCCGGAGGAGAAAAATCGGCGTGTCATCGACGCCGTCTCCAGCGTCAATATGCCCTACACTTCGCAGAGCAAGCAAAATCTGCTCGGGGAAGGAATTCCCGCCCGCTGCATCGTCGTGACAGGCAATCCGATCTATGAGGTGCTGACGCATTACGAGCCGCAAATTCAAGCAAGCCGCATCCGCGAGCAGCTGGGGCTTGGAGGCGAACCTTATTTTCTCGTCACGATCCACAGAGCCGAGAATGTCGACAATCCGTTTCGCTTGCAAGGGATTATGGACGGACTTAACCGGGTCGCGGAGTCGTTCGGATACCGCATGATCTGCAGCACCCATCCCCGCACAAGGGCGAGAATCGGCGGCTCCGTCCCGCTTGCGACGCACCCGCTGGTCGAATTTCACGAACCGTTCGGATTTATCGATTTCGCGCATCTGGAGAAGCATGCTCTGTGCGTCTTGACCGACAGCGGCACGGTGCAGGAGGAATGCTGCATATTCCACGTTCCCTCCGTAACGATCCGCACCAGCACGGAACGCCCGGAAACGGTCGATTGCGGCAGCAATATCGTCGCCGGCGTCGATGCCGCGAATATTGTCGGCGCGGTGAAGCTGGCGCTTCGCCTATCCAGAAATTGGGTATGCCCGGAAGGTTATCTGGATGCCGCCGTATCCGATAAAGTCGTCAAATTTGTACTGGGAGGGATGTAGCGATGTTTGACAGCCGCAAAATTTTAATTACCGGCGGTACAGGCTCGTGGGGATATGAGCTGACCGCCCAGCTTCTTAGCAAATACGATCCGCTGGAGATTATCGTATTTACCCGCAACGAAGCGAACCAGGTGGCGATGAAGAATACGTTCTCCGATCCGCGGCTTCGCTTTTGCATCGGCGATATTCGGGATAAACAGGCTCTGCTTAAAGCATGCCGGGACGTCGATTGTTTGTTTCATCTTGCTGCGCTCAAGCATGTACCGGTTTGCGAGGACCAGCCGTTCGAAGCGCTGAAGACGAATGTGACCGGGACGCAAAACGTCATCGAGGCGGCTATCGAAGCGAAAGTGAAGAAAGTAATCTATGTGTCCTCGGATAAAGCGGCGAGCCCGGTCAATTTCTACGGCATGACCAAGGCGATCGGCGAGAAGCTGATAACGCAGGCGAATTTGTCGAGCGCCGATACGAAATTCGTCTGCGTCCGCGGGGGCAATGTGCTCGGCACGAACGGCAGCGTTATTCATGTGTTCCGCAAGCAGATCGTGGAGAAAAATCAAATCGGCATCACCGACAAGGCGATGACCCGCTTTTTCCTGACGCTGCAGGAAGCGATAGCGATGCTGCTGCATGCCGCGGAAAAAGGTCTCGGAGGGGAAACGTTCGTGATGAAGATGCCCAGCTGCCGGATTGTCGATTTAGCTGCGGTGCTCTCCGAGGCTTTGGGCAAAAAGGACGTCGATATGGTTGAGCTGGGGGTGCGCCCGGGGGAGAAAATAGAAGAAATTTTGTATTCCGAATACGAGTCGCATAACACGGTTTTATACGATGACGAATACATGGTCATTTTGCCGCCGCTGGATATCCCGGGGCTTCAGAAATATTACTCCCGATTTCCGCGGGCGGCTGCGGGAAGCTACGCTTCGGGACAAAGTCTGATGAACCTTCACGAGATTGAACGGATGCTGCTGAAGGGAGGTTTTTTGCCATGAGAGTTCTTGTGACCGGAGGCGGCGGAATGGCCGGCCATATGCTCGTTCGATATTTATCCGAGCGTACCGGCTGCGACGTGTTCTATACGATCCGGGAACAGCTTTTGCGGGATAGGCCGGGGAGCGGTTTGTACTTGGAAGCGAGCGACGACGAAGCCGTAAAAAGGCTGATAGAAGCCGTGCGGCCCGATGTCGTCGTCAACTGCATCGGCATATTGAACGATAACGCCGAGCAAAAGGTGACGGAAGCGTACCGTATTAACGGTCTTCTGCCGCATTTGCTCGCGGAAGCTGCGGAGCGGGTTGGCGGGCGTCTGATTCATATAAGCACGGACTGCGTATTTTCCGGCGATGCTTCCGGGGCCGGGGCCTACGAGGAAGACCGCGTGCCCGACGGCACGACGGTATACGCGAGAACGAAGGCGCTCGGCGAGGTGCTGCGGGCTCCGCATCTGACCGTGCGCACGTCGATCATCGGACCGGAAATTCGCCGGAACGGGATCGGGCTGATGCAATGGTTTATGAAGCAGCGCGGGACGGTACAAGGCTTCGTTCGGGTGCGCTGGAACGGCGTGACGACGCTGGAGCTTGCCAAATTCATCCGCCATGCGCTGGAGCGCGGAGATCGCTTGACCGGACTTGTGCATTTGACCGCTCCGTACGAAATCAGCAAGTACGGTTTGCTGAAGCTGATCCAAGACGTCTTCGGCAAGAGGGATGTTTGCCTTGAGCCTCGCGGCGCCAAATCGCTGGACCGGACGCTGCGCAGCACACGCGCCGATCTGGAGTACCCGGTTCCGGGTTATCCCGAAATGCTGAAGGAACTGCGCGACTGGATCGACGGGCATGCGCAGGAAGGGGAATGGGCCCGATGAATCCCAAAGTGACGATCGTCATTCCTTTCTACAACGATCCGTACGCTTATCAGGCCATATCCAGCGCGCTTGCGCAGACATATCCGAACGTCGAAATCATCGTCGTGGACGACGGGTCGAACCGGTACGGCGAGATCGGAAAAATTGTCCCTTTGATGAACCGCGTCCTGTATATGCGCAAGCCGAACGGAGGCACGGCCAGCGCATTAAATTACGGCATTCGCCGGGCTTCCGGAGACTATATCGCCTGGCTGAGCTCGGACGATCTGTTCTATCCGCATAAACTGGCCGTGCAAATCCCTTTTATGCTTGAACGCCAAGCGGAGATCAGCTTCTGCTCGTTCGACTTGATGGATGAGAACGGTCTGGTGACACAGACCGATGTCACGCCGCGTTTTGCGGATGAAGCCGCATTGTGCTCTGCCATGCTGACCTTGAATCCGATTAACGGCTGCACGGTCGTCATGTCTGTCCGATTATTGGAGGAGATCGGTTTATTCAACGAAGCGCTGCCATATACACACGATTACGATCTGTGGTTTCGCATCATGCTGGCCGGTTACCGGTTTGCTTTTGTAGACGAACCGCTGATCGGTTACCGGTGGCATCCCCAGATGGGGACGGTGCGGCATTGGCCGAGCATCCAATTGGAGATCGAGCAGACCCGCGAGCGCTATCGCCGCTCGATGACCGACTATATTCATAAGCTTGGCGGGCAAGTCTAGCTAAGCGGCAGAACGATCTAAGCCCGGCACTGTCAGGAGGTTTTACTGACGGGACCGGGCTTAGCGTGTTATTCTGCGGAACGCATTTCATATTCGTACGTGCTCTTGAGACCTTGAACAAGATCGTAATCGGCCGTCCAGCCCAGCTGCTCATACGCTTTCGCATTGCTCAGGCAGCTGTGCCGGATATCTCCGGCTCGCTCCGGCCTGTGCACAACGGCGATCGGAGCCCCGTGCAAAACTTGCAGCTGCTCCACCAGCCGGTTTACCGAGACGCTCGCAGCGGTTCCGATTTGAACGGTTTGCCAATCTCCCCGATGCATGGCGGCCAGATTGGCCTTAACTACATCCTTGACATACACGAAATCGCGCGTTTGCTCTCCGTCTCCGTAGACGATAAGAGGAAGCCCCTTACGGAGACGGTCGAGGCAGATCGCAACGACGCCGCCCTCTCCTTTGGGGGTTTGCCGCGGGCCGTACACGTTGGCATACCGAAGGATCGTATAGTTTAATCCGTACAGCCTGTGAAATACGCGCAAATACGATTCGGGCGTCAGCTTGGATATGCCGTAGAAGGAAATCGGCTGCGTAGGGTCGTCTTCATGAACGAGCACCGTTTGCAAATCTCCATAGACGGCGCAGGAGGAAGCGTAGATGATTTTTTGCACGGATGCCTGCGCGCAGGCGTGAACCAGATTGGCGGTTCCTGCGATGTTGACCGAGGCGTCCGCTCCGGGGTCGGATACGGAACGCTGGACGTCGACTTGGGCCGCGTGATGAAAGACGACGTCGGGGCGCTCGCGCAGCAAGAGCTCCCGCACTTCTTCGCTCCGAATATCCATGCGATGCAAGGGAACGCCGGCGGGCAAATAATCGGCATTCCCGGTACTTAAATTATCGATGACCTGCACGTTGATCCCTTCCGCGAGTAGCGCTTCGACCAGATGAGAACCGATGAACCCGGCTCCGCCGGTAACGATAGCCTTCATAGCTCATCCTCCCGCTTTCTGTTGCCGTTTGTACCAATCGATCGACAGCTGCAGACCTTCCTCCAGCGATACGGACGGTTCGTACTGAAGTATTCGTCTGGCCCGCGATATATCCGGAATGCGGGCGGCCATATCCTCGAAGCCGGGACCGTATGCTTGGGCATGAGGAATAAATACGACGGGAGAAGACGAGCCTGCCAGCTTCACGATGCGGTGCGCCAAATCGACGATCGCGATCGGGCGTTCCGAGCCGATATTAAACGCCAGGCCGTTAGCTGCAGGTTCCATTGCGGCGACAGTCCCTTCGACGGTATCCCGGATAAAGGTAAAGCAGCGGATTTGCGATCCGTCGCCGTGAACCTCCAAAGGCTCATTCGCGAGAGCTGCTTTAATAAACCGCGGCACGACGCCCCCGTACTGCGAGGAGGTTTGCCGCGGGCCGTACGCGTTGAAATAGCGGACGACGGTGACCGGAAGCCCTTGCTCCGCGTAGGCGAAGCACAGATGCTCGTCGATCGCTTTGGCCGTCGCATAGCACCAGCGGTGAATCGAAGGGTCGCCAAGCACCCGGTCCGAATCTTCCTTGAACGGCAGCTTGCTGTTTTTGCCGTAAATTTCCGATGTCGAAGCAAAGACGACCTTCGCGCCGTATTTCATGGCCAGCTCAAGAACGTTCCGCGTACCGTCGATATTGCCTTCAATGACCTTCAACGGATTTTCGACGGTGTTTTTGACCCCGAGAACGGCGGCCAAATGGAAGACGACATCGCAGCGTTCGATCAGTCCCTTAAGCAGCTCTTTGTCGGTGACCGAGCCGTGGATCATCGAGTGCCGATTGCTTTCCGTCGCTTCGTCCAAAAAATGCAGCCGGCCTGTCGACATATCGTCTAATGTCCATACATGATGCCCTAACTCTATTAAACGATGCACTAGATGAGAACCTATAAATCCGGCCCCTCCCGTTACAAGAATATTCATTTCGCTCTATCACCTCTTCCGTTTGCTTTCTTCTTAGATTGTGACGATATGATCGCGTTCGCTGACATGCTTCATCGCATTGCGGGTATCGATAACCAGATTGGCGTGAGCCGCAACCCCTTCATAAGGAATGGCCGAGTGATCGGTTAGAATCAGGACGCAATCCTGCTGCTCGATATTTCGTTTGGTCAGCGAACTTCCTTTCAAGAGCTGTCCGCCGACGCGAATCTCCTGAATATACGGATCGTGGAAGCTGACCTTGATCCCTAGCTTCATAAGCTTCTCTATAATCGGAATCGCCGTGGATTCGCGCAGGTCGTTGACGTCTTTTTTATAAGTTACTCCGATAACCAAGACGCCGCACTCATTTAGCGGTTTACCTGCAAGGCTGTGCGTCACCCGCTGCACGACATATTCGGGCATCCCTTCGTTCACCTTATGCGCCACTTCGATAAACTGCAGGTCCACATCATATTGCTTAGCCTTCCACAGCAAATAGAGCGGGTCGACCGGTATGCAGTGACCGCCGATTCCGGGGCCCGGATAATAGGGGGTAAAGCCGTACGGCTTGGTGCTTGCGGCGTCGATGGCTTCCCACAGGTTAATGTTCATTTTTTCGCACATCATCGCCAGCTCGTTCATGAAAGAAATATTGACGAGTCTTTGGCAGTTTTCAAGTATTTTCGTAAATTCGGCGACCCTCGGAGAGGAGACGACGACAACATTTTGGAAAACACTCTCATAGATTTGTTTGGCGTAAGAAGTACATTGGCCGGATACGCCTCCTAGCACTTTGGGGATTTCATGCAGGGGACTCCGGCGAGCTCCCGGATCGATACGCTCCGGCGAGTAGGCCAAGTGCACGTCCACCCCGACAACCATTCCTGTCGATTCTATCAGGGGCTGCAATTCTTCCTCCGTCGTTCCCGGATAAGTCGAGCTTTCCAACACGACCAAATGTCCTTTATGCAAATGGGGCATAATGTTGCGGACCGCATGTTTGACATAGGTTAAATCGGGTTTGCTGTCTTGATCCAGCGGGGTAGGAACGCAAATGATGACCGCATCCGCTTGGCCGACCGCATCGAAAGATTCGCTTACGTGAAAGGTACCGTCGGCAAATAACCTTCGAATCTCTTTTGCGGAAAAATCGGATAAATAGCTTTGCCGATGCTGCAGCTTCTGAATCTTGCTTGAGTCGACATCGATACCGTAGACGGTATGCCCCTTTTCCAAAAACAATTGCGCCAGAGGAAGTCCGACGTAGCCTAATCCGACAATGGCAATATGAAATCGCTTCTGATTCATCTCTGTACTCCTTTCGTCATTTCTTGTATAGCATACGTATATGAGCTTCTTCCGGTAATAGATTAATATCTCCTAGATGAAAAAATAGTAGAATGTCTATGCGCCGGCAGCGTCGCAGCATAGTGTTTCGCCTGTTACCCGGCAGGCAAAGATATTATCCTAGCGCATTGGATGTTTGTACCTTTCGAATACAGGGGCCGGAACATAGAATACATCGGGCTTCTTCGTGAGGAAGGGATGGGGATATGAATATACTGCTAACCACTTATTTTTATCTCCCGCATGTGGGAGGGGTGTCGACGTATGTTGACAATTTGAAGAAAGAGCTGGAGCGGATGGGGCATCAGGTCGATGTGTTTGCTCATCATCCGGACATGGAAAAGTACTATATGCCGAATAACGGCAGGGTTTTGGAAAAAAGCAAGATCAAAAATCTGATTTACGAGAAGGTATACGCTTATTACGAACAGTACATGCCCCATGTAGATCCCTGGATTCGGTGGAGAGACATCGAACGGTACTGCTTCGAAACTGCCGCCGCCGCCTTCGGATTAAATAAGTACGATCTGATCCATGCTCAGGATATCGTATCCGCCAGGGCGCTCTGGCGCGCCAAGCCGAAGGGAACTCCTCTCGTTGCAACCATTCACGGATGTCT
Source organism: Paenibacillus doosanensis (assembly GCF_025060755.1). Taxonomy (GTDB): domain Bacteria; phylum Bacillota; class Bacilli; order Paenibacillales; family NBRC-103111; genus Paenibacillus_S; species Paenibacillus_S doosanensis. The sequence goes on along the minus strand of NZ_JANYUY010000001.1, from coordinate 361,132 downwards.
GGCGACGGAATTCATTTATTCCGGGGAGATTACGAGCAAGCAAAGCCTGCCCTGGAAATATGCAGCTGCCGAGGAGCTGTACGGGGCGATATCGAGCGACGCTACGATCGTTCCGACCCGATGGCTGAAACGATTGTCCATGAGCGAATTTAAAGTGCCGGGCGAGCATTTGCGAATCATTCCGTACGGCATCGATATCGGGGCGTTTCAAGAGCGGATGGAGCAGTGGACGGCCTTTAGGGGACCGCAGGATAAAAAGGTGATCATATGTCCCGCGCGCCTGGTGCCGGTAAAAGGGCATAAGCATTTGCTGACGGCTTTGGCAAGGCTGAAGCAAGTCCGCAGCGACTGGGTATGCTGGATTGTGGGCGACGGACCGTTAATGCATGAGCTGCGGCAGCAAAGCAGCAGCTTGAGTCTGGACCCGTATGTCCAGTTTCTGGGCTCCCGATCCGACGTGCCTGCGCTGCTCAAACAGGCTCATGTCTTCGTGCTGCCCAGCTTGCAGGACAATCTGCCCTTCTCGGTCATGGAGGCACAAATTGCGGGGAAAGCCGTTGTCGTCTCCGATGCCGGGGGAATACCCGAAATGGTGGCTCACGGCAAGACGGGGCTCGTTTCTCCGGCTGGCCAGAGCGAGGCCATGTTCAACAATCTGCACCTGATTCTCGGAGACGATGTGCTGAGAAGGCGGCTGGGCGAACAGGCTAAGCGGTGGGCTCTGCATCATTGGTCGCTGCCGGTTATGATGGATGCGACATTGGACGTTTACGAATCGGCGACCCATGGACGCATATTAAAACGAGGAGGTAACACCCATGGCAGATAAACTTTCACTGCGAAAAGGAAACGGATATGCGGCTGCCCCGCCTGCCGGAAAGATCCGAAACGGAAAGCTCCAGAACGGAAAGCTCCGAAAGCAAGGCGGCAAAGCCGGAGCGGCGGGCGGAACGGTTCTTCTCAACAGTCAAGCTGCCGTGAAGAAAGGCGTTGTGGAGGGAAAGAACGGCGCTCTAAAAAAAAGCGGGAAAAAGACTGCCAAAAAGAATGTGCTGCCATTTAAAAAACGGAAAAGGAACAAAACCGCGTTAGGGAAGGCTCCGCAAAAGAGAGTATTGAAAAAAAGACGCAAAAGCAGATCTACCGTACTGCGGAAAAGAGCATCGCTTCTTCCGGCTAGAAGGGCGGGCAAACGAAAAGTTCGCCGTGTGCGGAAAGCTATTACGCCGCTGATCTTGCCGCCGGCAATCCCTGCGATACCCGATCCTCCCGTTCAAGCGCCGCCGGAACAACCGGTCGAGAGCGACGGCCTTGTGCCGGGAGAATTGTACGATCCGATCTTTTCCTTCGATATTCCCAAGCCGGAAATTAAAGTTGAACCGCAAGTATGGGACGCCGTAAGGGAGAATCTGCCCTCAGATTATTTGATACCCGACCCGGCATTTATTAATGTGTTGTCCGGTGCAATGGACATGCAGACGATGCCGGAGTCATCCCCTGCGATGCAGCAGGTCGAAGCGGATGAGGCCGTAGGCCCGCTGCTCGATGCCAGTTTGATTTCTTTTATCGCGCAGGAGGTCACTCCTCCGTCTTATGAGCCGATGTCGCCGCCGGAGACGCCGCCCATGCCGCAAGCGCAGCAAGTACAGCCGAAGGCGGAAGGAAGCGGCGAATAAGAGATTTTTTGTGTGAGTAGACAGAAAACGGACGATTGCCTTCGAACAGTTGTCCATACCGATTCTTGCGGCGGGAATATACTAAGATCGTAATATATTACAAAGGAGTTGTCCCGCGTGAAAAAAAACGATAATGCAAACCGGCTTGAAGCCAAGATGGCCAAAATTCCTCCTATCTATCACAGCATGGTCCCTTCCGACTTGACCGACGAAGAGAAGCTGGCATGGATACTGGAACAAGAGAAGAAAGGGATCTTCGCAACGGCCCCGTACTTCAGATGGCTGAACAAAGCTCCCGGCTCCGGCTTGTATACAGGCCCCGGAACGGGTCCTGGAACCGGCCCGGGAACCGGATTGTTAGGAGACAACATAACTCCTTATTTGCCGGCGGGTTATGACTATTCGCTCGATGTGCCCGAATTCGGTCCTTCCCTGGACGATACGGATGATGAAGAGCATGACGACGCCGACTTGCCGAAGGAAGATAAATAAATAGCTTGTTTTAGCCACCGGACCTTTAGTCTAGTGGCTATTTTTTTATCGCAGGGGAAACTTTAAGTTTGAACGCGGTTTTCTCAACCGGCGCCTCCGAAGTTTCATCGGCAATAGGAGAGCGGCTCTAGCAATGAGCGGAAAGCAAGACGCGAGAAACGGAATATAGTAAATCAAGAGCTTGAAAGGCAGCGCTTCAACCTTTAGACACGATTAGAGATGAAAGGAAGAGACTCGGATGAAAATCTTGTTGGCAACCTACTGGCCCCTTCCTCATATTGGAGGCGTATGGACCTATCTTGAGATTTTACGGGACGGCCTGGAGAGAAGAGGGTATGAAGTAGACATATTCGCCCAGCATCCGGATTTAACAAAATATTATTTGATCAAGGACGGCCAGGAAGTGGAAAAAGCGCCGCTTTTGGCCGCAGCGGAGGCGCAGACGGCAGGGCAATACAAGGACCGGGATATCGTGCTTTCGCCGTGGATGCTGTGGAGGGAGAGCGAGAAGCGCGCCTTCGAGCTGGCATGCCGGCAGCTGCGGTTGGATCGGTACGATGTGATTCACTCCCAGGATATTATTTCGACCTTCGCGCTCGCCAGAGCGAAGCCTTCCGGCGTACCGCTGGTTGCCACCATTCACGGATGTCTGGCGACGGAATGGGTAGCGAATAAAGAAATTCGGGTCCGTTCCAGGCTGGAACGCCATCATTTGGCGCTGGAGGAGTACTACGGGGCCATGACGCCGGACTGTCTCATTTTGCCGAGCCGCTGGCTGTCCCGGTGCTTGTCGACGTTTCAGGTCGCTCATCCGAATACTTATATCGTTCCTTACGGGTTAAGCCAGCATGACTTTCATCCGCTGCCGAAGGAAGATGCCCAGGAACGCTCTCCCGAGCGCGAAGGCCATCGATTCATTATAGCTTGCCCGGCCCGCCTCGTTGCGATCAAAGGACAAACGCATCTCCTGCAAGCGATGAAACGGCTGATCGAGCGGAGAAAGGACGCCGTATGCTGGCTTATTGGAGACGGGGTGATGCGAGGAGAGCTCGAAAGGCAAATCAGGCAGATGAGGCTCGGGGATCATGTGAAGCTGCTGGGAAAACGGACGGATGTTCCCAACCTCCTGTCTTGCGCAGATGTTGTGGCGCTTCCCTCTTTGCAGGATAATCTGCCTTTCTCCGTTATCGAGGCGCAAAGTCTGGGTAAGCCTGTGGTGGCGAGCAGCGTCGGCGGCATCGTCGAAATGATCGAAGAGGGGGTGACGGGCTACTTGGTCGAGCCGGGAAACGCCGAGGCGCTGTACGAGAAGCTGCTGCTCCTCGCCGACGATTGCGCCTTGCGGGAGCGTCTGTCAAGGACGGCCAGAGAGCATTCGAAGCAGCGTTGGAACGATGCGGTCATGATCGATCGGACTGTGCGGGCATACATGGACGCAGCCGGCGGCAAACGCGCACCTAAGGCAGCGGAACCATTTATCGATAAAATGGAGTGCGGTTACCGCGATATGCTCTTGGAAACGAAGGAAGCTCTTGTCGTACCTACGATGACTTTGCAAGGAACCATTAAGGACGCAAGCTCCGGATACGCCGTCTCCGATGCCCGCGTACATTTGCTGGACGCATCCGGCGTCGTTCTCCGAAGCATGCATTGCGGAGCTAACGGGGAATTCGCGCTGCCGGGCGTACAGCCGGGCGCCTACGAGCTGGGCTGCTTCAGCGAGGCTTACGGTTTCAAGACCCGGGCGGTTAGAATATCTTCGGCCGGACGGGCGAACATCGAAATTTTGCTGCAATGAGCCCCCGCTGCTGCAATATACCCGCTAAGGCTTTGCTGCAGCGGATTTTGGATGAATATAATCAGACCATAGGGAAGAAGGGTAACCTGATGAGATTTGCATTTGCGATTATGACCCTAACCAAAGGCGGAGCCCAGAGGATGCTTGTGGAGATCATGCAGGGCTTGATCCGCAAAGGACATGAAGTGACGGTTGTGATGCCTTCTGCCGGAATCATCGATTTTGCGCTGAACGCCCGGTTGATTCGTACCGCCGGCGATACGATGACGGAGCACGACTTTCCCTATGCGGATGTGCTCGTCTCAAATTTTTACACGACGGTGGAAGCCGTGCAGAGAGCGTCGGAGCAGGGGAAGGGAATTCATATGCGTTTGAGTTTATGCTACGAACCGTTATTTTTGCCGGATCAGGCCGTTTCTTTCCCAACTTATCAGATGACGCCGAATCTTCTAGTGTTATCCCGGTATCAGCAGGAGTTGGTCTACTTGAATCACGGCGTCGAAGCGAAAGTCATCCCTATCGGAGTAAGCAAAATCTTCCGTCCGTACAGTATTAGAGATCACGGCGGGCCGCTGCAGATCGGCGCCGTCATTCGCAAGCCGGACGGGGGGGATGCCTGGCATCGGCAGCAGGAGGCGCTGATTAGCCATATGCTGTTCGTTAAAGCGCAGCGGCCGCAGGTGGAGTTAAATCTGATCGGTCCTCCGCGCGACGTATTCACCTCGCCTGCGCTTATGAAATTGCGCGAAACGGGGCAATTCCGGTTCTACACGCCGGCCAGTGATGCCGAGCTGTGCTATCACTATAATCAAATGCATATCTTCGTAACGTCTTCCGTGCACGAAGCGTGTCCTCTGCCGGCGCTGGAGGCGATGAAATGCGGTACGCCGCTCGCCGCCGTCTATTCGGGCGGCAATATGGAATATTGCCGGCATGAGCACAATTGCCTGCTCTCTTACGCCACAGACAACCGTCTGGGAGAGGACATTATACGTTTGGTCGACGATTCCGGGCTGCGCCGCAGACTGGCTTCCAACGGGCTTAAGGAAGCGGAGAAGTGGACATGGGAGCGAAGCGTAGAGCTTTTCGAACGGGCGGCGTTTGAATATATGTGCAGAAGATAGTGAATCGCGGGGGCCGATAAATCTCGGCTCTCTTTTTCATATGTTCCGCAGCCTCAATTTTCTTCGCTATGTGCACTAGCCCTCGCTCTCATAATAAATGTACATAAAATAATGTGGAGTTGTTTTGCACAACAAATGCAGCGATTGGAGTTGAGTCATAGAATGCGACCAGTACGTACTCCCTCTTCCCCCAGATTCAAGCGGCCCCGCTTGAAAGTGTCCGTCATCATCCCCGTCATGAACGAACGAAGAACGCTGGCTCGCGTCATCCGGGAAGCGAAGAAGCTGCAGCCCGGCGTAGAAATTATAGCCGTCGTCAACGGATCTACCGACGGCTCGGAGAACATAGCCCGGGTATCGGGCGCCCGCGTCATTTTCTATGAACAGCCGCTCGGTCATGACGTCGGCAGAAGCGTGGGGGCGCGGTATGCCAGCGGCGACGTGCTGCTATTTTTGGATGGAGATATGGTCATACCTGCACAGAAGCTGCGCCCCTTTATTTATGCGGTAGAGCGCGGCGTCGACGTTGCCTTAAACCGATATATAGGCCCGACTCGTTTACGCTCCTCTGCTCATCCGGTAGTGCTGGCGAAGCATGCTTTGAATACGGCCATCGGCAGAGCCGATCTTCGAGGAGCGTCGATGACGACGATTCCCCACGCTGTAAGCCGCAAAGCGCTAGACGCCATAGGGATCGAGAATCTTGCGGTCCCGCCCAAAGCGCAAGCGATGGCCGTGCAAAAGCAGCTGCGGGTGGAGGCCGTCCACTTTATTCACGTTGGCTTGCTGAACCCGGTTCGCCGGCGGGGCAACCGGGCGGACCCGCTCGGCAGATTGATCGTAGGCGATCACTTGGAGGCGCTGCGCTGGTATACGCAGTCTACGAACGATCGCGGGCTGCATACTGATTTGAATAGAAACCGGAATATGGTGAGGTGATCTGCTTGTGCAGCGTTCAAAAGCAATAGTGAAGAAGCCGGCTCCTTCAAGGCGTTTGCCAGTCGCCGGCCCGGGCAACCGGAAGCGCGGCAAGCCGAAAGCCCACCCGCAGCCGCTGCGGTTCCAGCGAACGGGAAAGCGGCGGCGCCGTCCGTTCAGGCCCCGCATATTCTCTCAAGCCTTTCAGGCGGGATTTCGGGCGGGGCGGAAAGACGCAGCCGATTATACGGTCGAGAACGAACCGAATCCGATCCAAGCGCTGAATCGGCTTTGGCTGCGCAGGGCAAACGGCGTGGGCCGGATCGGAGCGGGCTGGAGACGCTATGAAGAGGCGGCCAAAGGGTATGTGAACGGCTATTTCCGGGGCAAGAGAAAGCCTCCGCGGGATTGGCTGATGATGCCGACGGGCAAATCCGTTGCCGCTATAGTGACGGTGATGAACGAGGAAAGGACGATCGGCAGCGTGATGAGCGAGCTGAAGCGGCTTCCGCTCGAAGAGATTTACGTCATTGTCAACGGTTCAAGCGACCGCAGCTTCGAGAAGGCTCGCGAGCATCCTAGCGCAACCGTGCTGTTCTATCCCGAACCGCTCGGTCATGACGTAGGCCGCGCCGTAGGGGCTAAGATGGCGCAGTCCGAAATATTGCTTTTTTTGGACGGCGACATTCAGCTGTCCGCAGAGCGGCTGCTTCCTTTCATCAGCGCCGTCGATCGCGGAACGGATGTGGCCTTGAACGATATTTCCCCGTTTTTGGGGCTGTTTTATAACAGAGACCAGGTTACGTATATGAAGCAGTTTTTGAACGTCGCCCTGGGGCGCAATGATTTGCAAGCCAATTCCATGACGGCGGTGCCGCATGCTCTGTCCCGGAGGGCAGTGGAAACGATAGGCATTGCATCGTTAATGGTCCCTCCCAAAGCCCAAGCCTTGGCTGTTCATCACGGTCTACAAATCAGATCGGCGTGCAGCGTGGATGTCGTGCGCCGCAACCGGGTGAGGAACAACAATATAGGACCCATGAACCATGTGGCTGAACTGATCGTCGGCGACCATCTCGAAGCCCTTAAACTGATCGGCGATTTGAAGGGAGAACGAATGGCTTTTGCCGACACGATGCGTAAACGATCCTATGCTTGGAGGTAGAAGGGAATGCAGAAGACGAGCTTCATTATACCTAACTATAACGGTCTCCCCTGGCTGAAGCCGTGCTTGCAATCCATCCGCCAGCATACTCTAACGCCTTATGAGATCATTGTAGTCGATAACGGTTCGTCCGACGGCTCGGTCGACTATTGCTTGAAGAACGATGTGAAGCTGATCTCGCTTCCTTGGAATCGCGGCTTCCCGATCGCTTGCAATATGGGGCTGCGCATCGCTACGGGAGACGCGCTGCTATTGCTCAATAACGATACGCTGATGACGAAGAACGGGCTTTCCAACATGCTGCGATGCTTGTACAGCAGCGAAAATATCGGCATCGTCGGGCCGATGACCAATTATGCAAGCGGCAAGCAGATGCTTGGGGAGACTTTTACCACGGTAGAAGATATGACGGAGCGGATGAATCAGACGGACCCCGGGAAATGGATGGAGGTGGAAAGGCTTGTAGGGCTGTGCTTTTTGCTGCGCCGGGAGCTGCTGCATAAGGTCGGTCTGCTGGATGAGCGTTTTTCCCCGGGGCATTATGAGGATGACGACTATTGCCACCGAGCCCGCCAAGCGGGTTACCGGCTGATGATTGCCGGAGATTGCTTTATTTATCATCATGGCAGCGCGAGCTTCCGCAAAGAAGACGAACAATCCGTTAAGCATCTCATTTTGCAAAATCGCCAAAAGTTTATCGAGAAATGGGGCATGGAGCCGCAAGCGCATATTTAGCGTCGGACGCCCCTTCAATACGGTCTGTATAGGCTAATGCTGTGGTCTTTCAATCTTCGGCTGCATATGTTGTGAGAGAGCAGCTTTATACCTCCGGGAGGTTGATCGGATGCATAAGCAAATTACGAAAATGTTGGAACATATCGCCTCCTCGCAAATGGAGATGGCCAATATCCTCGAAGCCAAGCGGCATGTCGCCGTTCATATGTCGCAATTGGTTCATAATATTGCCGAGCAGTATCCAAATGTCGATGGCGTCGAAATGCTTACGGAGCATTCCTTGGACGTAGCCAAAAATATCGCAGTCTATTTAAGCAGTCTGGCCGATTTGGAGGAAGCCTTAGCCGAAAACTTGTCTTATGTGATGAAGGAAGTTGACATGCCGGACGGGGAAGAATGAACATCTTTTAACGGAAAAGAGGACTAACATTGAGCAGAAGCGATTCCTATTATAAAATGATGCAGGCTGCGGTTAAATTTCATCACAACATCGCCTTGATTCTGGAAGCCAAAGCGGCGGAAGCGACCCGTTCCTGCCAATGGATTTGCAACCATGTTTCTCCCCAGCAGTTTGACGATCACAGCAAGCAGGTCAGACGGGCGATCGAAGTTCATGAGCAATTGATCGAAGTGATCGAGGGTCTGACGAGGATGGAGCAAGCATTGTCGAAAAATATGTCCGTCTTATTAGGAGACGACGAAGAAAGCTCAGATTCAGGCGGGGAAGCGGGCGTCGGAGATTTGTTTCCGTTCGGAGGCGGCTCCAAATGAACTGGCATTATGAAGAAAATAAATTGAAGCTGCACATTTTGCATTCTCTTGCCCGCAGTCAAAGAGCGCTGGCCCGAATCATCGAAAGCATGGCGGATGTCTCGGAAATCCCGGCGGCATCCGCCGAACGCGTGGCAGAACAGATCGACGCAATCAGTCGCTACCAAAAGCAGCTGGCCGTCAAACTCACTGGCATCCGAATCCGCAAATTTCGTCGCGGACATCCGGGAGCGCTCTGGCTTAACCGTACTTTGCTGAGCGCGGAGAAACGAAGCGGAAAACGCGAATCCGGCAAATAAATAATAGGGGGGCGCACATGGGCGAGCTGTAGTGAATAGGCTATAGTATGGCGTTTTGCCTACCTTTGATTGGGAATGGAGGAAGCCGGATGATGATCAAATCCCCCTCTGCCGATGACAGTTTTTCCTTATCTGCGAAGCTGCAGTACCGGGACGTGCGCCGTTTTATGTCCCAACTGCAATGGAGCGTTAATCGCACGGCTACATTAATTCGGGCTTATGCGTCGCTGGTCAAGATGTCTCCTGACGAGGAGACCGCCTTGGACTTGGAGCGGATGCTGGCGGAAGAGAAGAAATATTTTGCTTTGCTGGAGGCGTTATACATCGAGCTTAAAGGCACGGAACCGCTTGTGCAGCCGGAGCCGTTTGTTCACAACACATATCCGGACGGATTACGGCAAATGATTCGCTGGGAGCGGGAAACCATCCGGCAGTACCGCGATACTTACTTGCTGACCCCGAGTCCGAAGGTAAGGGATTTGTTTTTCTACGGTATCAACGACAGCGCCGATCATTTGGTAGGGCTGATTTTATTGCAGCAGTTATGATTTTTGATGATAATAGTTCTTAAGAACTACTTATTCGGATAGTGGTTGCCAAAAACGGAGGGTATCTAGTATAATCGAACTGCATAGGAAAGTTTTGGCATTGATGTGTTATAATTTCATAATAATAGAAGCCGGAAGCACCGCCATTCAAAGGGAATTTTCCTATGTCTGGAGGTGCTTTTTGTATTTGTTTTTTTCAGTAAAAGCAGACACCAAAGTGTAAGGGAGAGAGATCATTTGAACCGGTTGATGAAACTAACCTTGTCCGTGCTCGTCGCGGCGGCCTTGTTGCAGGAAGCGGGGAGCGGAACGGCTGAGGCGAGCAGTCTCGACGACATCCATGATCATTGGGGAGAGCCGCAGATTACGGCGGCGGTTCAGGAGGGCTATGTGGACGGTTATCCGGACGGCACGTTCAAACCGGAACAGAATGTGAGCCGGGCGGAGTTTATTAAACTGGTGGCGGATGCGCTCCAGTGGGATCAACCGGAGGCAGCCACCGGCGCATGGTATACCCCGTACCTCAACGCATCTTTGGCTCGAGGGATTTACAAGAGCGGGGAATTTCCGGAGGATCGGCTCGAAGATCCGATCTCCCGCGAAGAAATGGCCCGGATGGCGGTGCGGGCGATAGGGATTGATCAGACGGATACTCGAAAGTGGCTGTACCTTGCCGCCTTGAAGGGGATTATTAACGGTTTGGATCAAACGGGAACATTGGCGCCGGACGAGCCTACGACACGCGCGCAGGCGGTGACGGTAATAGGGAGAATCAAGCAGCTCCGCGCCGGGATCAGCCTCCCTGCGGATGCATACGTCATAGCGGAAGCGGAGATGTATTGGCATCGAACGAATCTGTTATCCGCGCTGCCGCAATATTTCGACGAGACGGGCGGTGCGGATTACCGCGAAGAGCTGTCGACACATTCCATCATGAACGGGAATATGACCTGCTCCCTCGACCGCTATGTTGTCGTAGATATGGACAATCCTCATGATCCGAACCGTTTCCTTGTGCCGGATGACCTGCAATGGGCGGATACCGCTGAGAAAAAAATAAAAGATGTCGGCGAAAGCGGCATCTATGTGCTTGTATCGGAGCAGACGCTGCGGATTCAAAGCTTTCCGGCTCAGTCTAATGCCGTTAAGCCTTGCTATGCTTCTTTCATGGATAAACTGTATGACGATACAGGAGAACTTCAGGCACAAGGCCATCCGTATCAAGTGGCTCCGGCCGATCACTACACGCCTATCGGGAACAACCGGTTTTCCTTAAAATACGGCGGAGCGGTAACAGGCAATGCAGGGGAGCAGGTCATCCGTCCGTTCACAAGCTATGAGGTGCTGCCCAAAGGGCAGCTGGCTTCCCCGGATCCTAACCGTCAAGTCAGAGTGGTCTTCAAGGGCATCGGAGCGGAGGGCCCGACCCATATCATCTACGCAGGAAACGCAAAGAGCAAATAACCATCTAACAGCTTGTTATAAAAAAGGAGAGAACTATAGTGAAAAAAACAATTGCAGGTATGATCGTCGGCTTATCCCTATTCATATCCATATCCAGCGCAAACGCCGCTCCGGCATTAAGCGATGTTAACGGCCATTGGGCCAAGGATCAAATCGAATTCGCCTTGAAGGACGGATTCGTCGACGGGTACCCGGACGGCACGTTCCGGCCGGATCAGAACGTCAGCCGCGTCGAGTTTCTGAAGCTGGTCGTCGATGCGCTCAAGTTTAAAAAGCAGGACGCCGCGGGGGAATGGTTCCAGCCTTATGTGAAGACGGCCGAAGTGAACGGGATTCACCAAACGGGCGAATTCGCCGCCGACCAGCTGAACGAGCCGATTACCCGCGAGGAAATGGCCCGGATCGCCGTCCGCGCTACAGGGGAAGCGAACTATGACGCAAAGAAGTGGATGTACCTGGCCACATCGAAAGGCATCATTACCGGCATGGACGAAGCCGGCACGCTCGGGGAAGATCAGCCGACGACGCGAGCTCAAGCCGTGACGGTCATCCGGCGGATCATGAAGATTCGGGAAGGGGCCAGCCTGCCGGCGGATAAGTATGCTACTTCGGCGGCGGAGATTTATTGGCATAAGACGAATATCATTACTATGCTGCCGCAGTATTTTGCGGATGGATACTTAAAAAGGGGGCAAAAGCTGGAAGAAAGTTCATTGAAATATGTGGGGGAGAATGGGTATTCAGAGATTGAAAAGTATATTGTAGTTGATATGGATAATGTGAAGGACCCAAACAGAAAACTAATCCCAACGGATTTTAGATGGAGTGCTGCTTTTGGTGCGGAACGTACCCCGCGTCAAGATAATCCAAATAACAGCTATGCATTACTTTCTTTCAATCATATTGATGTGAGCGTGGTAGAACCAATTTCGTTTCGTTTTGCTCAATTAAATATTAATCCTTTCTTTAGTGAAAATACGGTTGATGAGGAAGGAAACCTTATTGATGTAACTCGGTTCTCTTCTTATGACGAGAGAAATAAAACTTATTTAGGTTCAAGTATAAAACTAAATGTTGGAGAAAACGATTTGAGATTTGTAACAGGTCAGTTATTACCTAAAGCACAAGTGAGAAAGCAAGGGGATCAGTTTTATCTCTATAGAGATCCGGCCCAGGAACTTGGTGAATCGCACGTAGTTGAAGTCTTTTCTTCCCATATAGACTACACGTTGAAGTAGGTATGAATAAATGAGGCGATTACTTTTTATTATTTTCATTTTTATTATTGTGAGTCTTCCCGCTCATTTTAATCCTTTACAAGCGAGTGCTGCTGAAATCAAACATGATTTAGGAGAGGTTTACATTGATCCAAACATGATAGGAAATGACAATACGCCAGAATTAGGCAAATTTTTGTCGAAGTATAAGTCGCTGGACTACCCTGATTATGAGGTGAATTTACTCGGAAAAATTACAAGAGTTGAACTGCAAGATTCAAATGGTAATAAGCTTCAAGAGTTACCGAATAAAGGCGGCAATAAGTACGGGTTATCGATACAAGGAGTTGCATACGATGCCATTAGAAAGGAAGTAGCGATTCCGAAAGGATACTACGATTGGTTTCGAGATCCAAATAAATTGGTTTGGATGTATGATTACGATGAAGATATGGATGGAGAAGCTGAAAGACATTATATTAGCACAAGACCAAATGTATATGACCAGCCACCCAGCGGTGACTTTTGTAAAGTGGCCAATGGACCAAAAGATAATGAAGTCACAGGTAAAGGAGTTGTTTGTAACGTAGCCAAAGACCATCGCGAAGGAACTCTATGGACAAATACTTTAGAGGTACCTGGGCTGCCAGGAACTCCTCTTGTGGACATTAAAAACGTAGATGCTTTAAAGTTTGATGATAATTTTACATTCAAGTCAAATGGTCAGGGATTAAGCAAAAGAAACATCCTTGATATGAAGACACAAACAATTGATCCAGTGACTTTACACTATAGATTTGATTATGAAGCAATCTTTGATGTTCCGTATGACGATAAAGTATCTGATTCAATGAATGGTGTTGTTTTGCGCTGGGACAACGAGTGGATTATGAACATCGTTGGTAAGGTGTACCTATTTAACTCCAAAATGAAAATTGTGGCTTATACCGATGACAGTCCGCCACCGAGTAAACCCGACCTTGAAGTGACTAGCTTAATATCCAAAAATGTTTGTATTACTGTAGGACAGTCCATTCCTTTTGAATATACCATCGTTAATAATGGGCCTTCTACCAGTAGCTCCTTTAAAGTAAGCATCCGCGTTGATGGTACTGAAATAAAAAACGAAACCTTTTCTGGACTCGGGTCACAACAGAAAACAGGAACCTTCAACTACACCTTCAACTCCGAAGTTGAAAAGCAAATCACCGTCTATGTCGATAGCGACAATGCGATAGCTGAAGATGACGAAAGCAACAACTCTCGTACCGAGACCTTCCAAGCCAAGCCTGCGGGCGGCTGCGGCTCGTCACAGCCCAAACCGCCCGACTTGAAAATCACCGGGGATTTCACGATCATGAATCCGATCATTTACTTTGGCGACGATAACCTGGTGCAGCCAGAAAATATTTCCGTAACCGGAGGCAACGGCTGCGCTTACGTTTCTCACGAATTTACCTTTACTCAGGGCAGCTCAAGGTTTTATCCGCGGGCGTTAAGTCCGAAGGACGCCAATTATTGGTTTGTCTACGATTCGGGATATATGACGTACGGCGGCGGCATCGGGAAAGGGACTGTCACCGTGTATATGATAATCAACACGACCTGCGGTTCATCCGATCCGATCGGACCGAAAACGTTCGAAATTAAAACCGATCCGAATAACAAACCGCCGACCATCGAGATTGCATGGTATAAAAACGGGAAAGAAGTTGTCGATCCTGTAGTGGTGGGCGATCTCGTTGATTTGAAGGTCAAAAAAGAAGAAGACCCGGACGGCGATGAAACGTTCCGGACATGGTTATTCAGTGAAGGGAATACGGATTGGATTAAAGGGCTTCCGGCAGCATCCGGATGGAAAGAGCCTTACAACGCAAATTCGTATCGCAATATTACGGCAAGCGTGGAAGGTTATCATAAAGTATGTGCCACTATTAAAGATATACGAGGAAATGAGGCCGAAAGACCTTCTTGCGCCTTTCTGGAAGTGAAAGGGCCGACGCCCATACCGGTTATCAACGGAGCGACGGTAGTCAAAGAGAATCGGCCGCTGAATCCGCCGCTCGATTCGTTAGCCAGTTACTCCCCGGTGACGGGACGTACCATTGATCATGCCCGTGACGAGTGGAAGAACTCCGCTGAGTGGACTGATGGAACGACCTCTTCCTGGGACGGCATCAGCAGCTCCTTCGCAAAGACAGGGAAAGTAACGGTCACACTTCATGTTTTTGATAATACGGGGCTCAAGTCAATCGCACCGGATTATCACTATATTACGGTCACGCCGGACGATCCGCCGATCATTGACTTCCAATACATAAACACGATGAGCCGCGGGCCGCAGCAGTTTAAAAACAAGTCGTACAGTCCGGACGGCGACGGCATTGAAATTTATAAAGTAACAGGCGGGTATGATTGGTCGAACAATGGCATTTGCAATGTCAATGAGACAAGCTACTCCAACGGTAATCAAGAATTTACGTTTAACCCGAGCCGCGTAGGGAATTACTGCTTCCGCGTTTATGCGAAAGAGCCAGAATGGTACGGCAAGTCGGCGTACCGGGATTACACGGTTCAGGTTATCAACGATAACCCGAATGTTGAATTTACCGTAACCGGGACGGCCAGTGAACCAATGCCCGTTAATGTGGCAGGGTTTAGAGCGACCGATTTAGTCAACTGGACGAATACCAGCTTGGACAAGTCCTATATGTACAATTCGTGGTCGGTAGGTCCGAATGGGGAATTGGTGAGCAGTAAACGATCTCAAGATAGCTTAAAAGGCCCTTCCTATTACTCATTGCCGATGGGGAGCGAAAATATGGGCCTCAATAAGAAAACTTTAATAACGGATGGCGCTCTTATCGATTCCAATTATGTATACTCTATAGGCAATGATGAATACATCGCCAAAGAGTACTTAGGATCGAATGTAAACCTTTATTTGATAAGTCCGAACCACTCGCCTATCAAACTGGTCTACTTTGCCTACGATCAAAATAGCCAAGTGTATTTTAATGATGCAACCGATGAGGTCATGATCGTATGGACGGACGGACCGCGAACGGCAACGAGCCTCTACCGATATGAACAGAAGTGGACCCGTTGGAGTTTGGCTACACTGCGGAGCGGAAATACGAGTGTTTCAGCCAGTGGTGACAGAGTGGTGACGTACGGTTCAGGTCCAGGTTATAAAGCCAGCGGGAAGAAAGCGGAATGGGGGGACGGAACACGGCCGAATCTGTTCTCAAGGCTAAAATTTGTTGATGATTACAAGGAAATTAACTTGACGGCAAGAACGATCTCATCTTACACGGCTGCAGATAAAGTGCATCCGTATAGCACAATATCCTACGACTCGATTCCGGCATTCCCGCAAACGCAGGTTGCAGCATCGCCGCCTCCCTTGCAGTATTACGAAGAATCACTGCCTGACCAAAAGTTAGGGTCAACAACAGGGAATGATGCCCATACCGGAGTTTTAATGGATGCCAAAGGAAACTACTATGCAGGTCAAAATTTGAACGGGTCGTTCCAGATATACCGCTTCGATGCATATACGGGGATACCCACCACGGTCCGGGTTGTTGATCGAGGTGACATTGTAAACCTGACCAGCATATCGGAGGATGGAAATACAGCTGGTCTTTATTGGTCCTATTATGATTGGGGCGATTATATGACCAAATCGGGAACCGTGTATATTAATCTCACGACGGGGGGAGAAACGGGCGCCGTTGCTACTCACTTAGAAAAATTCGATTCCAATAGCTATCAGAACGGATACGGCTGGAAAAACAATACGCTGGTTGAATTAAGCTATAGTACGACGGTAACCAACAGCAGTTTGCCAATCGATGCAAAAATCGTATCGGATAATCAATATGTTACCCGGGAATCCGGTCAAATTTATGTTTACAACTTCAATCCGAGCGAAGGGCAACCAGACCGCTCCAACGAACCGTTTACGTTCGGCCAGCTCGTCAATACGTCATCGCAGCAAATTATGAACGGTACGATTCTTTGGAGCATGAAAACGCATTTGGATCATCCAAATATGGCTGCGGGGATGAGCTTCCGGATTCAAAACTATCAAAATATGTACCGTCTGGAATCGACGCAATCTAGCCTGAGGCTGCTCAAAATTTCGGCCGGGCGCAAAACGGAGCTCACACGAATTAACCGGTCCGCTGCGAACGATACGTGGATTCCGTATAAGATCAAGCTTTCCGGCAGTCAAATCAAAGTGTATGAAAATAACAGTCTAATCATCGATTTGACCGACGGCTCGTTCGGATCGGGTACGCTCGGGCCGTTCTCTACGGCGGACAGCAGCCAGTTCCGCTCGATCACCTATCAATGGAGCAACGCCGACGGCAGCTTCGCAACACCAGGAACGGCTATCGTCGATACAGCCGTGTCGTACGATGTGAAATATGATGATCCGGAGAAAGACCCGAGACTGGATGCAAGAACCCAATGGATGTATGCGCACGTCGATACGACAATGTTCCTCGATGTAGGAGACGGTAAATCCGGCCTATCTGCGTATAACGGAAAAACGGTCCAAAATCAAATTTTAACGTTCGATAAAGTGGGGAGGTACAAGATCGACTACCGTGTGCCGGATGATCCGCATCCGGATCATCGAATTGCCAACGGCGATTTGACGTTTGAAGGATACTCGAAATATTCTGACTGGTATACGCAATATTTAATTGTGCATCGCAGACCGATTTCCAATTTCACAATCTGGCAGGATGGCAGCCGATTGGTTCAGTGGACCGATTACAGCTACGATCCGGACCATTGCTACAACTCCGGCAATTGTCAGAATCAAGCGGACTATCCGACGAGTCACGGGATTTACAAGAAAAAGTTTTATTACGTTACACCATCGGGCTCGCGCGTCGACGGCAAGCTGATTCGCCCGACCGAAACGGGAACATATATTGTTGCGATGGCCGTGGCGGACGAATACAATGCTTGGTCCGATTGGTACGAGCAAACGATCGATATTTGCAGCGGCTGCCAAGCGGCGCCGAATCATCCGCCAAGTGTAACCTTAACGTTCCCGATAGGCAGCCAGAGCAACCCGACGCCGGTCAGCCTGCAGCCAACGATTTATTGGAACCAGTCCGACCCTGATCCGAATACCGTATTTGAATTGTTCGATCTGAACGTGAAGGATGAGTGGGGCGGCTGCGTCGAATGCGTGACCAATAAACTGATGGGCACGACAGCCGGCAGCTGGGCGTGGACGATGGACAACCTGTTAACGATGGGACGCAAATACCAGGCGCAAGTCAGGGTAAGCGACGGCGAAGCTTGGTCCGGATGGAGTAACGTCGGTTGGATGGCCACCAACAGCCCGCCCGCGGCATATATGAGTTATCCGTACGGCACGCAAGATAACCCGAACATCGTAAACACCAGGACGCCGATATTAACCTGGACGCAGACCGATCCGGATGCGGGAGCGATATTCGACTACTACCAAATCCAGATCGCGAATGAAGCGAACAACGTTATTATTTACGATAGCGGGAAAGTGTGGCAGCATACATCATCCAATAATGGAAGTATGCAAGTGCCGATCGAGCTGCCTACAGGTCAGAAAATGAGGGTTCGCGTGATGGTTTGGGATCAGTACGACGCAGCTTCCAATTGGTCGCCGCAAACTTGGATGATGATTAACAGGCCGCCCAAGGCCGATTTTGACTGGACTCCGAAGCCGGTATTCGAAGGGGATACCGTCAACCTGATCAACCGTTCAACCGACCCGGACGGCGATGAGCTCAAGTTCGTGTGGCAAATTAACGGACCTGTTTACTATGCCGAGCCGACGACCGTAGACGCTGTCATCCCGGGTAATATAACGGATTATCATCCTGGGGATTACACGGTGACGTTGACCGCAACCGATATACACGGCGCTTCCGATACGGTAACTAAGGTCGTTCCGGTGGGGGATTTGAACGTAGAGGGCTTCGTACGCCATACGGATAGCTGGAACGAGAACAGGCAGAGCTACAACTACAAGAAGACGGGGGACCCGGAGCGGCCGCGCCCTTACGATATGTTTTGGTCGGGAGAAGCCTTCGTGCTGGCGGCTGCGACGAACCAGCCGGCCGGTACGGTTCGGGTTCATATGTCCTATACGGAGATGGATGAAACGCTGCTGCCTTCTTCAGGGAACATCCAGTGGAGCGGGCAGATGAAACGGGACGATTTCGAGACGCTGCCGGATCGAAGCTACGTATTCCGGTTTACCGCAGTCTGGCCGAATGGCCATACCGAGAATGCCGACCGGATCATTACGGTGAATGACCCTTGGACGGAATTTACCGCCAGCGTGAGAAAAGAATAACGCAGAACCTGTAGCTTCAGCCGCCGAGCCTCCTCTATGCCGGGTGCCAGGATTGTGCGATTCCCGGAGCATTCCGCTTTTTTCCGTGTATCGTGTATAATGATAGCAGGATAAAAGCGGATGCAAGCGCCGATTCCGGCTTCCGAGAGGTTCAAGGGCCGGAATCGCAATTTACGAGGGGAAAAAGGCGGGTGAAGAAAGCATGTCTTTGCGCACGCTAAAGCTGCTTACTATTATTGTGCCGCCGGTCATTATAGGCGGGTTTGAGTATATTCGCCATGATTTCCTGCTGGACGAGCTGTCCATGGAAACCGGCAATTTGTACATTACGATTCTTACGTTGTTTCTGTCATACTTGTTTGCGTCCTGGATGTTTCACAGCATTCAGCGTATAAGCGCCAGACTATCGGCCGAGCAAGCGAAGCGGGCTGTGTACGAAGAGCGGGAGCGGCTGGCTCAAGAGCTGCACGACAATATCGCGCAAATTTTGTTTTTCCTTAACGTTCAGCTGAAAAAAGGGCGGATTCAGGAGGCGCGTTCGGCCGTCTCGGAAATCGACCACCATCTTCGGCAGGCGATATTTAATTTGCGGACGAATCCGGAGGAGGGCGCCACGTTTGCCGCACGGCTCGGTTCCTGGCTGGAGGAATGGAGCGGAATTACCGGTATTGCGGTCGAGCAGCGCATTGAAGTTCCGGAAGACATCGTAACGACTTCGGCGGAAGTGAAGCTGTTTGCGATTATCCGGGAAGCGTTCACCAATATCCGCAAGCATTCGCAGGCGGATCACGCTTCGATTGAGCTGCGGGTGACGGAAGAAGGCGGCCGTTGGAATTTGAGCGTCATGGATAACGGAATTGGTCTCAACGAAGGGGACGAACCGCATTCGAACCGATACGGCATGTCCTTCATGCGCAAGCATGCGGCCGAATTGGGGGGACAGCTCGATGTGCATACGACGCCGCAGGGCGGAACGGAGCTGACCGTTTCGGGACCGATACAGAGGAGGGTGACGTCATGAAGTACAGGGTGCTGATTACCGATGATCACCCGTTAGCCCGAAGGGCGGTGCGTGCGCTGCTTGCCGGCGAGGAAGGCTTCGAGATTGTAGGCGAAGCGGATAACGGAGAGCGGGCGATCGCCTTATGCGGCGAACTGATGCCCGATCTTGTCCTGATGGACATTCAGATGCCGGGCATGACCGGGCTTGAGGCGACGCGCAAAATCAAGCAGCAGCATCCGCATATCCGAATCGTCATGCTGACGGTTTCGGACGATGTAGCGGATCTGTTTACGGCGATTCAAAGCGGCGCACAAGGATATTTGCTCAAAAATATGGACCCGGACGATTGGATCGTTTATTTGCGCGGCCTTTTGGACGATAACAGCGAAATTTCCCGGCATATGGCCGACAGGCTGTTCCACCAATTCCGCTCGGCTCCTTCCCAGGCTGCGGAGGAAACCAAGCCGAACGTGCTCTCCCAGCGGGAGGGCGAGATTCTGATGTGCGTCGCCAGCGGGCTCAGCAACCGGCAAATCGCGGAGCAGCTCATTATAACCGAGAACACGGTGAAAAATCATATCAAAAACATTTTGGCTAAGCTGTCGCTGGACAACCGGGTTCAATTGACCGCTTACGCCATCCGCCAGGGGCTGACACAGTATAGTCAAAAACAGCTCCGTAAATAGCCCGATGGGGTCATATTCAGACGCTGTTATTTGCTGTACATTAGGGTAGTAGTTTAAGGGCCGGGCGCTTCCAGACGGAAGGGGACTTTTAAACAGCCTGCATGATGGCAATAATGACGACTGAAGGGAAGATGAACGATGTTGAAAAAACCGAGTATGATTGTAATGATTTGTTTGCTGTTTACGATGCTGGGCGGAGGAATTGCGAGTGCGCACGTGACGGTGCTTCCGTCCGAGACCGTTCAAGGCACTTATGAGAAATTTGCCGTGCGCGTGCCGACGGAGAAAGACATTCCGACAGTGAAGGTCGAAGTGAAGATTCCGATCGATTCCGTCTCGATCAGCCGTTTTGAGCCGAAGCCGGGCTGGAAATACGATCTGACCAAGGACGCTTCCGGCAAAATTACAAGCGTAACCTGGACGGCGACGGGCGACGGGCTGTCTGCAACGGAATTCGGAGAGTTTTATATGCAAGGGAAAGTGGCGGATAACGCCAGCAGCATTACTTGGAAAGCTTATCAAACCTACAAGGACGGCAGCATTGTGGAATGGGTAGGCGCGAACGGTTCGGATAAACCGGCTTCCGTCACAAAAGTATCGGTCAAACCGGACGGGGCGGCTACGGATAGCCATGGCAATACGGCGGCTTCCGCAGGCAGTACGGCCGGCGGCGGACACGACGGGCAGCCTGCTGCGGCACCGGCCGCATCGCAAACGCCGCTGTACTTGTCCATTATCGCGCTAATTTTGGGCATTATCGCACTGATTGTGTCGGTCTCCAAGAAAAAAGCAAGCCGCTAAGCTGCCAGCAGGACAGGAAAACGGAACCCGATGTACGGGTTTCCGTTTTTTTGGTTTTAACCCATCGATTAACGCCGTCTAACCGTTATGGAAGAATGTCGATACATATGGTTGTCATTACTAGATCGGGAAGCGGTTTTGTGAAAAACATCGCATTCTTACTTTGCCTTATCGACCAACGGGATAAAATCGGGTATGATAGTAGGAAACAACGATAAAGGAGTTCCGTATGGCTTCAAAAATGATTAAAGAGTTTAAAGAATTTGCGATGAAAGGCAATATGATCGATCTGGCGATCGGCGTTATCGTCGGCGGCGCCTTCGGTAAAGTAGTTACCTCCATCGTCAACGATGTCGTGATGCCGCCGATCGGGCTGCTGCTCGGGAAGGTCAATTTCTCCGATTTATTCGTCAGCCTGGACGGCAACAGCTATGCTTCGCTGGCCGAAGCCAAGGCGGCGGGAGCTCCGACGCTGAACATCGGTGTATTTATCAATACGCTGCTCGATTTCCTGATTGTTTCTTTCGTCATCTTCATTGTGGTCAAGCAGTTGAACCGGCTGCGCAAAAAGCAGGACGACAAGCCTGCGGACCCGAAAAAAGAAACCAAGGAATGCCCGGAATGTTTATCGGAAATTCCGAAGCAGGCGATCCGCTGCAAATATTGCACCGCTTATGTCGAGCCTGCCGCCTCGTTGGAATCATCGACCCGTACGATGAACTAAACCTTGAACGCCGCGCCGGAAGGCGGCGTTCCAAACCAGAAAACCGCGCTTCGTCATCGTCGAAGGCGGTTTTTGGCGTTGCTGCGGAAGGGGGAGCCGCGTCGCATCGCGGCTTCCTCTACTCAGGGGCGACGCCGCCGTAGCGGCGCAGGTAACGGGAGAACGTCAGCAGCGGCCAGATGTAGTTGTTGCTGTGGTAGTTGACATAGACGCTTCCCGGGAGCCCGCCGCCGGTCGGGTAGCTGAACCGCCAATCGCGTCGGTGGAGCAGCTCGATCAAGCGCGTGACGCCCCTGTCGATGGACGGCGTAGGGCGGTCGTGCACGGCAATGAGCAAATCGAGCGCCCAAGCGGTCTGCGACGGGGTGCTGCCTCCAAGCGGAACATAGCGCTTCACTTTGTCGCTCCGGCATGATTCTCCCCAGCCGCCGTCCTCGTTCTGGACGCTTTCCACCCACCCGGCGGCCCGCCGTATCGCAGCATGGTCCGCAGGCAGACCGACGGCCAATAAGCCCGTCGCTACGGCGCTGCTGCCGTGGATATAGCAGATGCCCCAGCGTCCGAACCAGCTGCCGTCCGGCCTTTGCTGACTCAGCAGCCAATCCGCCGCCTTGCGGATAAACGGCTCTGAATGGGTCAAGCCGGCCTCGTCGCCCCAGAACTGCAGCGTTCTCCCGCTCAAATCCGTAGTCGACGCGTCGACGGCAATATCCTCCGCGCTGTCGAACTGGAACAGCTGCAGCAGCTGCGGGTGCGGCTCTCTCTCGAAGGAGGGCCAGCCGCCGTTATCATTTTGCATGGAGCGAACCCACCGGGTTCCCTTGTGCCATGCTTGCTCCGCTTTGGGCTGCAGGAGAGAATCTCCTCCTTGTCCCGAATAAGCGCGGGTTGCCCGAAGCGCCGCCGTCGTATCGTCGAGATCCGGGTACAAGGTGCTAATATCCGAGAAGCCCCAACCGCCGGGAGGCGTATGAGGGGCGCGGAGCGCCCAGTCTCCGTAGCGGGTTTGCTGGCGGGGCAGCAAGTATTCCGCCGCCTTGCGCACGACGGGATGAGCCGCAGAAACGCCGGCTTGCTGGAGAGCGCAGCTTAGCATGGCGGTATCCCATACCGTCGAGGTCGACACCTGCAAATGCGCTTTTCGCTCGTCCTGGCACAGCAGGGAAAAGAGTCCTCCGATCGCTTTGTTGATCACCGGCGACGTCTTGGCGTCGTAGCCGAGACAGATCAGGGAGAAGATCATGAGCATCGTGGCAGTGGAATAGGTAAGCAGCGTTCCGTCCGGTTCGATCCGATCCAGCATAAACCGCTCCGCCGCTGCCAGCGAGGCTTGATGGATCGGGAAATGAAGCGGCGGGACGGCCTCCAAAAGCTTGTGAAGCACGGGGAGCCACGATGCGTGGCTCTCAAACGGCTGCTTGCCGCCGACGTAGAGGTCGGACAAGTCCGGCGATTGCTCGTGCCGCAGGCCGAACCCTGTGCCTGCCATGATCATGACGGGAACGAGATGTACCCGCGCATGCCCAGACAGATCGTAAATGCTGAACAGAAACCACGGGGGCGCCAGCAGCAGTTCTACCGGCACCTTGAGCATATCGGGCCACGGTGACTGACCGGTCGCCGCCAGCATGGCTTGGGTGAGCATCGCGCGCACTTTGGACAGACCGCCCCGGGAGACGATGAACTGCCGCGCCCGTTTCAGCCTCGGGCTTTCGGAGCTTACATAGCCGCTGTATAGAAGCGCGTAGTAGGCTTCCGCCGTCGCGTCCAAGTTGCCCTCCGGCTCATCGTAATACAGCTTCCAGGCCCCGTTCTCTTCCTGTGCGCCGGCAATTCTCTCCGTCAGCTTGCGGATGAGGGGTTCGGCGTCCTCGCGCCGGAGTGCGCGAAGCAAAATGATCAAATAAGCGTCGGTCATCGTGCCGGTCTCGAAGCAGAGCCTCCACGAGCCGTCAGCCTGCTGCAGTTGCACCAGCCGATTCACCATCGCGGCCGTCTCCGAACGGATGATGCGTTCGTCCATAGTTCACCTCGTTTCCTGCAATGCGTTCGTACTATTTGTATGGGACGACAGCTTTTCCTATGCGCTTGAGGGGAGCGGGCTTTCTGGCTTCTGCCGCAGATTTGTTATAAAATACTGCATAGAGAGAGAACGGAGACGAATGTGAATTTCAAAACAAGACGGGGGCAAAATATGAAACGACTTAGAGACTCCCAACTGAAGCTGCTTTGGACGGCGCGGATCGATTATTCGCAGGGCAGCCGGGTCGAACCGCATATGCACTCGGATTACGACCAGCTGCTGGTTGTCTTGTCCGGGCAAGGGCAAGCGGTGATCGGGGGACAGAGCTGCGAGGCCAAGGAAGGAGCTGCCTTTTTATTTCTGAAAGGGGTTTCACACAGCTTCCGGTTTACAAGCTCCGCCATCACACTGGATTACAAGTTTCAATTGCTGGACGGGCAGCTCCGGGACTGTTTGGAGGAAGCGGAGCCTAGCTGCCTATGCGGCGGCACGCATTTGGCCGAGCTGAAGCGGTGGCACAAAATGTCGCTTCACCAAATGAGAAATCCTAAGGCGCATCATCCGCTCGGCATTGAGTCGGGATTGAAAGGGACATTGGTTACGATGCTGCTCGGCGAGCAGGCCGGATGGAGCGATTCGTATGCCGCACTCCCCGCAGCGGGCGACGACGAACCAATCGTCCGATATGTGAAGACCCATTTTTCCGACAAAATCACATTGGATATGCTGGCGCGACAGTTCGGCTTTAATCCCAATTATTTGATCAAGCGCTTCAGCGATAAGACGGGGATGACGCCGATTCAATATTTGCAGGAAATTCGTCTGGACAAAGCCAAGGAATATTTGGAGTTTACGTCATTGCCGATCTCCGAGGTGGCGGAGAAGGTGGGGTGGACGCAGGAGTATTTTTCTAAAATAGTAAAAAAGCGTCTCGGCCAGTCGCCGTCCCAATACCGAGAATCGTTAATGAGTGCCGTCGGCAAGGATATTATATTGGACGAAGATTTTGCGAATGTATGGCGCATTGTTCCTTAAGCCCAGCGGCTTGCTGCCGCCGATTCCCCGCCGCCCGGAATGAACTGAATAATGACCATAAACAGATGAAGTTTATCCATACTCGCCTCAAGCGGCATCCTTTATAATTTGAAATGATCGAAACTTATAAGGGATAGGGGCTAATCCAATGGTTAGAAAAATGTCCGTTCCGCCGATGCAGCTGGTCGACTCCTGCGGGGATGATACGCAGCTGTGCGCGGTCGTAGAAGAAATCGGCAGTATTACGGTTAAGCGGGCGCTCATTCCGGAGCCGGCCGAAGGCGAGATTCGCGTCAAAATCAAATGGGTCGGCATTTGCGGGAGCGATGTCGAGGTGTTCCGCGGAGCAAGAGAGCCGGAGTTCATCTCTTATCCGACGCGTCTCGGGCATGAGGTCGCCGGCATCATCGACAAGGTCGGTCCGAACGTTATCGGACTTCGGGAGGGAGATCATGTCGCTCTCCGCTATATATGGGGGGCATTCGCCGAATACGTATGCTGCACCCCGTTCTCCGTCAAAGTGCTGCCGAAGGAGCTGCCGCTCATCGAGGGCTCTCTGATCGAAGTGCTTCCCGGAATCATCCATGCCGCCGAGCTTGGGGACATCTCCCCTCATAAAAACGTTCTTATCATGGGCCAGGGGGTGAGCGGGCTCGTGATGACGCAGGTGGTCAGCTTGTTCAGCCCGCGCAATCTGGTCGTCACCGATCTGTTCGACGAGAAGCTGGAGCTTGCCCGCAAGTACGGAGCGACGCATACTTACAAGCTGCCTTCGGCCGATGCGCGTACGATGGATATTGTCGGGAACGACTTCCCCGACGGGTTCGATGTCGTGATCCCCTGCCTGCTCGAAGGCGACGGGATGGTCGACGCGATCGATGCCGCCGCCCAGAACGGCCGTATCGTGATGTACGGTTGTATCGGCACATGCCATAAGCCGGTCGATTTTTTCAAGGTTCATAAAAAAAGGCTGGACATTATGTCCACCGAGCCGAAGCGGGATATCGACAACCGCCGTTATTTCGATCAGGGGCTGCGCCTGGTGTTGGACGGCCTGGTCAATACGGAGGAAATGATTACCCATGTCATCCCGCTACAAGACGTCGCGCGCGCTTTCGAGCTGAGAAACCGCCATCAAGGCGATACGATTCACGTGATGATCGACTGCGAAACGAAGGAGAGGGGAAGCCATGATGAGAACGACGGAGGACTATAACGGCCGCGGAGAAGAGCGCTTCGCTTTCATCGACCGCGGACGGCTGCTCCGGCAGGCGGAGGCTTCTTTGCACGCCGATACCGTGCATATTACGGATGATGTCGCCCCGATGAGCGAAGGCGGCATCCATGATTTTTATTCCAACGGCGACTATTGGTGGCCGAATCCCGAAACCGCGGACGGGCTGCCGTACATACGGCGCGACGGGGAGAGCAATCCGAATAATTTTGACCGGCACCGGCTCGGGCTGCGCCGCATGAGAACGCATACGGCGAATTTGGCGGCCGCGTACAAGCTGACCGGGGAGGAGAAGTATGCGGAGAAGGCGGTACGTTTTTTGAAGGAATTTTTCCTGGACGAGGCGACCCGTATGAATCCGCATTTGCTGTATGCCCAGGCGATTCCCGGGATTTGCGCCGGGCGGGGCATCGGGATTATCGATACGCTGCATTTGATCGATATTCCGTTCGCCGTCGAGGCGCTGAAGCCGTCCTCCGCGATGTCCGAGGAGATCGTTCAGGGGCTGCGCAGCTGGTTCGCCGCATATTTAGACTGGATGAGCACGCATCCGAACGGGATCGAGGAGATGAATACGGATAACAACCACAGCGTCTGCTGGTTCGTTCAGGCGGCGGCTTTCGCTTGGTTTACCGGCAATGAGAACATGCTGCAGTTTTGCAGGCAGCGGTACAAAGAGGTGCTTCTGCCAGGACAAATGGCGGCCGACGGCAGCTTCCCGCGGGAGATGGAGCGAACCAAGCCGTACGGCTACGCGATTTTCGTACTGGATAATATGGTTACGCTATGCCACATCTTGTCGACGCCGGAGGATGATCTATGGAGCTTCGAGCTGCCGGACGGGAGAAGCATCCGCCGGGGCCTGGATTTCTTGTTTCCTTATTTAAACGATAAAAGCTCTTGGCCGCTGCCTCCGGATGTGGAGCATTTTGATGGCTGGCCCGCCCAAGTGTCGTCTTTGCTGTTTGCGGGGCTCGCATTCGGCGAAGAAGCGTATGTCAGGCTGTGGCAGCGCCTGGAACCGGAGCCTTCGGATACGGAGAGTCGCCGCAATATCGCGATCCGGCAGCCTTTGCTGTGGGTATAATAAACATAACCGAATATGATACAGCGCCTGGTTTTCGAGTCCTTCGAAGATCAGGTTTTTTTGCGTCAGCTGGGTCTTTAGTGGTACCTATTTCGTCCACATTAACATACTTTAAAGCAGCTAGAATACGATTGCCGCTGGATCTCCATGGCGTTCGAGCGGGAGGGACAACCATGACGGGACACAAACGTCCGCCTACCCCTGAGCACTCATCACATGAACGAGCTGGGGATGCCCGAAGGGATCGCCAGTTTTTCCTGCTTTGTCGCAGGGTGAATTAGAACAAACGGACGAGAGGGGGAACTTCGTTGAGAATACTGCTAACGACCTATTTTTCACTTCCGACATTTACAGGCCTGAACACCTACATCAACGTGCTAAAAGCAGAGCTTGAAGAACATGGGCACCAAGTGGATGTGCTGGCCCATCACCCGAGTATGGAACAGACCGTCTATCTGGTTAACGGCGGTGCGACGATCGACAAGACGGAAATCAGGAATGTCGTTTACGGAGAAACCGAGCGTTATTTCAAGCAACACTGGCCGAATGTCGATCCCTGGGTGCTGAACGCAGAGATGGGCCGGTATACGTTCGAATTGGCGGCCAGCTTGCTCCGTTTGCATCAATATGATCTTATCCACGCCCAGGATGTTATATCCGCACGTGCCATGCGAAGAGTGAAACCGGAGCAAGTTCCGCTGGTCGCCACCATCCACGGCATCTATACCAAGGAGCTTTTATACTACGGATGGATAACGGACCAAGAAAGTTTGCAATGGAAATATATGGCGGAGCAGGAGCGTTTGGGCGTCGTTTCGCCTTACTGCGCTCTCGTCCCGACAAAGTGGATGAAGAATGAGTTCCGAAACGTTTTCCGTATTCCGGAGAGACGGTTGAAAATAAGCCCGTACGGGATCAACGTTGAGCAGTTTCTTCGGCGGATGAAGGCTGAACCGGATTCTTCCATAGAGCCGCCTCCCGGCACATTTGTAATGGCATGCGTCGCCAGAATAGACCCGATTAAAGGACATAAAACGCTGATGGAAGCACTAAGTCTATTGAAAGAAAAGCAGGATCATTTCGTCTGCTGGCTTATTGGAGGGTGCTACCAAAAAGAGCTGCAAGCGGAGCTTGAAAAGGAACGGTTGACCAGAAAGTTGGAAAATCACGTTATCTTTTTGGGTGACAGGGCCGATGTTCCCGCACTATTGCACCGCGCGGACATTATGATCCTCCCTTCACTGCAGGAAAACCATCCGTTCGCGATTATGGAAGCCCATCTTGCCGGGACGGCCGTTGTTGCATCCGATGCCGGAGGAATCCCGGAAATGATCAGGCATGAAGAGAACGGGCTGCTGTTTGAAAAACAAAACGCCGCCCAGCTCGCCGACAAACTGCTGACGATCATGAATCGACCGAAGCTGCGGCTGAGGATGGAGGCAGCCGCGCGCGCAAGAGGGATCAAGCGCTGGTCCTCGGACTCTTTATACCGCCGGATCATGCAAGTGTATGATCAAGCGCGCGCATCGGTTCAACCCGCTCAACCGAACGCCGTCAAAGCATCGGTTTGGCCGGCAAGCCTCTTTCTGTTCGAGACGGACAGAAGCTGGGATACCGGACCCTGGCCTGCAATTCTCCGGCATCTTCCTGCCGGTTATTCGATACCGGATATACAGTTTATGAAGTGGCTGGCTGCAAAGGAGGGTAATGATTGAGAATTCTCCTTGCGACCTACTGGCGCTTGCCTCATGTGGGAGGCGTGAACGCGTATGTCCGGACATTGCAAAAAAAGCTGGAAGAGAACGGACATCATGTAGACGTACTGGCTCATCACCCGGATATGAAATCCATTTACCTTCTTCGCTCCGGCCAGTCTGTAGATAAACAGACCATCAAAGCCTCCATCTTCAACATCCTGTTCTATTACTATGAAACCTATTTGCCTCATGTCGATTCCTATATTCGCTGGAAAGAAATTGAACGGTATACGTTCGAGTTTGCAGTATCTTTGCTCGGTGTAGGCCGGTATGACGTCATTCACGCCCAGGACATTGTATCGGCGCGGGCTTTAAGCCGGATCAAGCCCGATCATATCCCGTTAATTTCGACCGTTCACGGCATCGTAGCCGAAGAATATTTGAACGCAGGCGTGATCGCGAGCAAAGAGAGCCTGATGTGGAAATATGCTGCGGCAGAGGAGTATTACGGACACGGCTCGTCAGACCGGACCATCGTTCCAACCCGCTGGCAGGTCCGGGAAACCGGCGAGCAGTTTGGCTGCCCCAGCTGCTGGTTTACGGTCATTCCTTACGGGATCGATCTGCCATCCTTCTATGCCCGTATGAATAAGGAAGCAGGCACGCGGGCAGAACCGCGCGATAAGCCGTTTGTTATCGCCTGCCCTGCGCGTCTTGTTCCTGAGAAGGATCATAGAACGCTTATCGATGCGCTGAGCATACTGAAAGAGCGGCGAAGCGATTTTGGCTGCTGGCTGATCGGAGACGGTACGCTAAGAGAGGATCTGGAACAATATTGCAAGGAAAAACAGGTGAGCGGCCATGTCTTATTCATGGGCAACCGTTCCGACGTTCCCAATCTTTTGAATCAAGCGGATGCGATGGTGCTTCCGTCTCTGCACGATATGCATCCTTACTCCATTATGGAAGCGCAGGCGGCAGGCAAAGCCGTGATAGCTTCCGATGCCGGAGGCATCCCGGAAATGGTCGAGCACGGAGTGACCGGGCTGCTCTTCCGGAAGCGGAACGCTGCGGAGCTGGCCGATCGAATAGCCGAGGTTTGGAATCAACCCGAGCTGCGCGAGCGGTTGCAAACGAACGCGAAGGTATGGGGAACGGCTCGTTGGTCTGCCGATCGAATGCTTGCAGAGACAATGGAAGTATACCGGCAGGCTGCTGCTGCTGCGGGTAATTCTGGCAAGCGGCAGACCATGGAAGAATGGGAAGCAAGCCATCGTTACGGCTTGAGAGCAGCTCCATCAGCCGACGCAGACCCGGCAGCCGAAATCTTCCATTTCCCAATCCCATCGTGGCTTCGGCCTGGAGATACGGACTTATGGGAAAGGCTGTCCGGAAGCCTTCCCCCCGGCTACTCCATTCCGGACAGGGCGTTCATCATGAGGTTGACTTGACTCCTAAGACAAAGGATGAAGGACGAATGAAAATTTTACTGGCCTACTTTTGGGCGCTTCCCCATGTCGGAGGAGCAAACACCTATATTCAGATGATGACAAAAATACTGGAGGAGCACGGGCATCACGTCGATATTTTAGCGCGGCATCCGGATGGCGGAGGCGTCTACTTGGCAAATACCGGTGAAAGGATTGGCGGATTAAAGCTTTGGGAAACCGCGTGCGAAGAAGCGCGGCATCATTTTCAAAGCCATTTTCCGCAGGTCGACTCGTGGATTTTTGAACGGGAAACGGAAAGATGCATTTTTGAACTGGCGCTGTCTTATTTGAATCTGCATCAATACGATATCCTTCATGCCCAGGACCAGTTGTCGACCCGGGCGCTATGGAGCGTTAAGCCGGACAGCGTGCCTCTGGTGGCATCCATTCACTCCTCGTTGGCAGACGAGCATCAACTGAAAGGCCGCATATCCAGTGCGGACAGCCTGGCGGGGAAATATGCGGAGCAGGAGGAATACCTCGGCTCCTGGACATCCAGCCGAACGATCGTTGCCTCCGACTGGCTTAAACGGCAGCTGCTGCCGCATTATCCACAGTCGGAGGATCAATTCCGAGTCATTCCCTACGGCATCGATCTGGCCTCTTTTCAAGAAAGGCTGCTGGAAGAACCCGACCCGCCTCTTCCCGATACAGAAGACCGCTTCGTCATCGCCTGCCCCGCACGGCTGGTGCATGTGAAAGGGCATCGAACTCTTATCGAAGCTTTGAGTAGGGTAAAGGGGCGGCGGGATCATTTCGTTTGCTGGCTTATCGGCGACGGCTACCTTAGAGAAGAGCTTGAGCAGTATTGTATGCAAATGAACGTTGCGGACTGCTTTTTTTTCTTGGGCAATCGTACGGACGTTCCGGCTGTTCTGAAGAAGGCGGATCTCGTCGTGCTTCCGTCGCTATCAGATAACCAGCCCTTTGCCGTCATTGAGGCGCAGGCCGCAGGCAAAGCCATTGTCGCCTCCAATGCGGGGGGAATCCCCGAAATGATCGCGGACGCAGAAACCGGATTGCTTTTTGAGAGAGGAGACGCAGTGCAGCTGGCTGACAAAATCATGGAGGCTATGGACGATCCCTCCCTTCGTCGCATGCTAGAAGTCAATGCGGGCGCTTGGGCGAGGAAGCAATGGGCTTTCCATACGTTGTACGGGCAAACGATGAGCATATATCGTGAAGCTATTGAAGCGGGGAGGCAGCTCAAGCAGCCTAAGGCTCAAGAGCCGAGCCTGGTGTTTTTTTCACCGGATTCCGCCTTTATGAAGAAAATACTCCAAACATTCAAAAAAGGGGGAGGCGCCTAATGAACATACTGCTGCTAAGCACCGACATTCCTTATCCGCCCGTCAGCGGAGGAAGACTGCGGGTTTTTCAGGTGCTGAAGGAGTTATCCCGTTATCATCGTATGTACCTGATCTCCTTTTTGAAAAATCCGGATGAGTACGAGTATAAACGGGAGCTTCTCGATTACTGCGAGGATGTTGCGCTTGTACCGTTACCCGCAAGCTTGCCGGGAAAATATTTCTCCAAGTATGCTTCCAGGGAGTTTCAACAGCATATCGACGATTTTCTGGCCCGCTATCCGATCGATCTTCTCCAAATCGAGCACTCTTATATGGATGTGTACCGCTATCGTACGCCAAAGCCCGGGGGCCTGGGAAAAGTGCTTATTCAACATAATATCGAGCACGAGGTTCATAGACAGCGAATCGCCTATGAATGGCCTGGTTACAGCTGGAAGGAGAAGCTGCTGAATAGCCTCGATTACTTGCGATTCAAGCGATTCGAGTGGAACCGTATGGGTGAGCAGGACTTATGTGTTATGGTATCGGAATTGGAAAGAAATAAGCTGCTCAAGAAACGCCCCGAGCTGTCAAGTCGAACGGTCGTTGTTCCCAACGGCGTGGATACGGAGTATTTTCAACCGCCGGCAGACGGCGGCAGGAAGCCGCTGACTCTTGTTTTCACCGCGCATATGGGATGGTTTCCGAACGAGGATGGCATGCTCTGGTTTTACCGTGACATGTTCCCACGGCTCACAGATCGTTACCCGGATCTTCAAGTCATAGCAGCGGGAAAAGAACCGACCGCTCCCGTGCTGCAAATCGGCAACGAGGATCGGCGGATCGTGGTCACCGGAAGAGTAGAGGACATGCGGGAATTTCTATATACCGGCACCGTATTTATATGTCCTTTGCGGATGGGCGGGGGGACGAGGCTGAAAATTTTGGAGGCGATGGCCAGCGGAATCCCCGTCGTATCGACGTCCATCGGATGCGAAGGGCTAGATACCGTCAGCGGAGAACATCTCTTGATCGCAGACCGGCCGGATGATTTTGCCGAACGGATCATAGAACTGCTTGAACAGCCTGACCTGCGGACCAGACTCTCCGGCAATGCCCGTAGATTGATTGAAAGCAGCTACGGCTGGAAAGGCATTGTCGAACGCTACGACGCACAGCTGCAGGAGCGCTTCGGCGGGAGGGCAACGGAAGCTTGGACGCGCAGATAAGACAACCGTCAAAAACAGCTCCAAATGGCGCTAACGCCCATTTTTATCGGCTACTGCACCATTGATGCATACCGCTCATAAACTAACTTTGACTGTATCCCTACACCTTGTAATGATACAAAAACCCGAGCAAGGAGGGGTGACACTTGAAGGGCAGCGACCACAAAAGCAAATTTTTGCTAACCAATCGTGAACGCGAAGTTTTCGAACTGTTGGTGCAGGACAAAACTACCAAGGATATAGCACAGCAGCTGTTTATCAGCGAGAAAACGGTGCGTAACCATATTTCCAACGTCATGCAAAAACTGAATGTGAAAGGTCGTTCACAGGCAGTTGTCGAGCTGATCAAGCTTGGGGAGTTAACCATCTGATTAGGTTTGGCATCCCGCTTTGCACTATTTTAATCCACTTTTGGCCTTCTTGCGGGCTTTCCCTTCAGGGAAAGCGCTGGAGAGGGCTCTTTGGTTTTGCGGCGTTAGCTGAAGCGATTGATAGATAAAGAGAATGTCTCCATTCAGTGGAGCTTAACTTAAATTGTGGTAAAATAGATACAAGAAATGCAGGGGAGGTCTAGCGATGAAATGGCAGCAAGTTCGAGAATTGTATCCCGATCAGTTTGTTTTACTTTCCATACTTGACTTTACTGAACAGGAAGACAAAAAAATTGTCACCGAGGTTGCATTGATACGGCCAGTTCCCGCTGAGGAAGCGAACAAGACGTTTTTCCATGTGGAGCCGGGCAATCTTGTCTACCATACCGCTAACGAGAATTGCATCATTCATTTGCGCAAAGAACCGCTTCTGAGAATGAGGCGCGGCAAGGGATTGATCGGACTAGATATTTTGAAAACGTACGGTTTTGTCTTGGACTTGGACAAGCTTGAACTTTACAGGTCGTAAAGCAGAAAGTTACGCGTCCAGCTTCATCCGGCGTATTTCGATTGCCCCCCAACGAATTTTTTCACTAATCTTTAGAAACGTGGTGAACAAGTGGAAACCTCTATCGACCGCAGGCAGGCCACGACTAAATCACCACCATTTTAGGAGCTTACGCAAAATGCCGCTAATCCAAATGTCCTTGATGATTCACGCTCCGACGCAGTTATGCTTTGATCTGTCCCGAAGCATCGATATTCATATGCAGTCGATGTCGCAGACAGGGGAGAAAGCCGTGGCCGGAAGAACCGGCGGGCTGATTGAGCTCGGCGAGACGGTGACGTGGGAAGCCGTCCATTTTGGCGTGCGCCAGAGGCTGACGGCCCGCATTACGGAGATGGAGGCGCCGCGACGCTTTGTCGATGAGATGGTGCAAGGCGCATTCCAGCGTTTCTATCATGTCCATGAGTTCATTCCGCAGCCGGAAGGAACATTGATGCTCGACAGCTTCGATTACACGTCGCCGCTCGGCGTGCTGGGGAAGGCGGCCGACCGGTTGTTTCTGGAGCGCTACATGACCCGCTTGCTGAGAAAACGGAACGAGATCATTAAGCGAATCGCCGAGGAACAGGTCAAATCAACGTCCTGAACAGTCCCCGGATTTTAACGAATCGGGACGGGAAGCATCTACGCCAAACCTTTGGAGTCTCATTCTCTTAAGAGAGAAGGCTTCCAAAGGTTTTTTTACATTGAAGAAAACGGCATCGAAAACCATTATTAATGAAATTTATCACATAAATAAAAATGAACGATTTTACTTATAAAAAATGATTGGTTACACTAAATGTACTACAAAATGGAAAGGTTGTGTTGCGAATGAACAATCAGGCCAATTGGTTTCGGGAACAGTTTCCTTATTCCGCTCCTCCCAGGGTGCTGTTCGACGGTGTAGAGGTGCCTACGGCGATGCCGGAA
Organism: Paenibacillus doosanensis; assembly: GCF_025060755.1. Lineage (GTDB taxonomy): Bacteria > Bacillota > Bacilli > Paenibacillales > NBRC-103111 > Paenibacillus_S > Paenibacillus_S doosanensis. Next base: position 326,406 of record NZ_JANYUY010000001.1, on the reverse strand, counting down.
CATATTTTTATTACGGATACGACGTTCCGCGACGGGCAGCAGGCCAGACCGCCGTATACGGTAGAGCAGATTGTTACGCTGTTCGACTATTTGCACCGGTTGTCGGGAGAGCGGGGCGTCATCCGGCAGTCGGAGTTTTTTCTTTACAGCGAGAAGGACCGGGAGGCCGCTTACCAATGTATGGCAAGAGGCTACAAATTTCCGGAAGTGACGGCATGGATTCGGGCGGTGAAGAAGGACTTTGCGCTTGTAAAAGATATGGGCATTCAAGAAACGGGCATCCTCACCTCGATTTCCGATTACCATATTTACTCAAAGCTGGGGCTCGACCGGGAACGGGCAATGGCTCAGTATCTGGATATCGTCGAGGCGGCGATGGCTGCGGGCATTCGTCCCCGCTGTCATTTAGAGGACATCACGCGGGCGGATGTGTACGGATTTGTCATCCCTTTCGTACAAAGGCTGGTTCAGCTGTCCGGCGAAAGCGGCATTCCGGTCAAAATCCGTCTGTGCGATACGATGGGCTACGGGGTGTCTTACCCGGGTGCGGTGCTGCCAAGAAGCGTTCCCCGTCTGGTGCATGCGCTTCGTGAAGAAACCGGCATTCGCAGCGAGCAGCTCGAATGGCATGGGCACAACGACTTTTACAAAGTGCTGACCAATGCGGCTACGGCTTGGCTGTACGGCGTCGGCGGCATTAACGGGACGCTGCTCGGGTTCGGGGAACGGACCGGAAATACGCCGATCGAAGGCTTGCTGTTCGAGTACATGGGATTGACCGGAGATCAATCGGTGGATACGACGGTCATTACGGAAATAGCCGACTATTTCGAGAACGAGTTGGGCTACAGCATCCCTCCGATGACTCCGTTCGTAGGCAAGCAGTTCAATGTGACGGCGGCGGGTATTCATGCGGATGGCGTGATCAAGAACGAAGAGATTTACAACATTTTCGATACGGATAAGCTGCTGAACCGGCCGCTGGGGGTTCAAGTGACCGATAAGGCGGGAGCGGCGGGAGTCGCTTTTTGGGTGAACAAGCAGCTGAAGCTTACGGGTGAGCAGCGCATCGACAAGAAGCACGAGGCGATTCAGAAGATGACCGCTTGGGTAGCGGAGCAGTATAAGGACGGGCGCACGACGAGCTTGTCGGATACGGAGCTGCTGGAGGCGGCGCGGCAGTGGCTGCCGGAGCATTTTCAGTGAAAGGCTCATTATTTTAAGAAATTGTAAATCATCTATTGATGCGCTGTCCTATTTGGCATATATTGATCGTAAGCATGGAAAAAATCTCGGCCGGAAGAGCGGGCCGCAGAAAGGGCGTGACCGGCAGATGGAGAGCGGGCGGTTCGATCATTTGGTTTCGCGTGAGGGAGTACTGGATTCCGGTGAGCTGGCGAGCCGGGAAACGCTGTACGTCGGACGCAACGGTAAAGCGGTGGAGCGGTTTTGCCTGGATCGGGACGGCGGCCGCAGTTTTATCTTTAAACCGCTGACGAATCCGGAAACCGTCGGGCGGGAGACATGGGTGTACCGGAACATCCTGCCCCATATTCCCGTGCGCTATCCGGCACTGCACGCTCATGCGCCGCATCTCGATGCCGGCCGATATTGGGCGGTTTACGAGGATCTGGGCCCGCTGGAGCATCGGTTTGACCGGGAAACGCTGGTCCGTGCGGCGGCGGCGATCCCGTATTGGCATCAGCTGCCGATAGAGAGCGTGCCGAGCGGGTTTTCCGGACATACGCCGCGCGTCGAGCAGGTGAGCGAAGAAGTTTGGGGGCAGCGTGAAGCCTTGGAGCGGGTGCTAACGGAAGCGTCTTTCCCGGTCTCCCTGATCCCCGAAGCGCTGCGAATCGCAGCTCGGCCGGATGAAGTCGCGGATTCGGAAGCCGTGGTGTTGCACGGAGATTACCATCCGCTGAACATATCGCTGCGCAAGGATGAGCTGATCGTCTTGGATTGGGAATATGTGCAGATCAACTCCGTTTATTGGGATTTATACAATTTGCTTGATATGACGAGCCCGAACTACCGCAAGCCGGATATGAGCGGGGCACTAAGAAACGAGGTGCTTGCGGCTTATTACGCCCGCCGGCAGCAGCTCGGCTGGAGCAGCGAGTTCGATACGTTCCGGAACCATTATTATCGCTATGCGCTCGCGTATTCCCTATGGATACTGCTGCTCATCGACAAAGATTTGCAGAAAGGCAGCTTCGATACGGCTGCATTGCTGGAGCAGAGACAGGAAACGCTCGCCATTGCGGCGAATTTGCTGCTCGGCGAAAATACGAATCAAGCATAGCTGTAGAGGACGAACCTTATGTCGGGTTCGTCTTTTTGTACATATGGAAAATGACGGAAAAACCTCTTTACAAATGATTGCGAACATGTTAAATTTTAAAACCAAGTAAGCTTGTAGGGAATTGAAAACAGAAATGAAACGGGGGCTTGACGTTATATAACTCGCAGTGTGAAGCAACGACGGAATGAGAGGCGAAACAAGAGAGGGGGATTATGCAATGAAATCGTATATGAATGAATTTACCCGGTCGTTTATCGACGATCATCTGGATCTGTACCGTTATGCCGTTCATTTGGGCGATCAGGCATGGGCCGACGAGCTGCTCGAGACGCTCAGGCATTACAAGGAGCACGTTCGTCAAGAAATGTATCGCATAAACCGCAAAGAGCTGTGGCGGCAGTTCGACGCCGTCAATTTGCAGCTGCTGCAGGCTTATAACAAGCTGCAGGACGGCCCGGACGAAGAGACGCAAGCGAGACTGCACCGGCTTATCCGGCAGCTGAAGCTGCAGCGTATCGCCATTACGAATCAAATTTGCGTATCCAAGCAGGCGGCCAATTGGATGCCGTATCGAACTTGAAACCGTACGGGAAATGAAGACGAAGCGGAGCGCGCCTGCTCCGCCGTTTGTACATTGCGGCAGCGGGAGCGGCACCGCACAAGCGGCAAACCCGGGGGAAACATGCGCTGCAGGGTGCTTGCAGCGCATGTTCGATCCCGCCGCCGCAGCTGCAAGCCGGGTTCCCGGCCCGCCTGCTCAATGGCTTTCGTCCACCGCCGATTTGCGCGCCTCTTTGCGATATTGCGAGGGGCTTTTTCCATAGTAGGCGGTAAATTGCTTCGTAAAATAAAACGGATTGTGAAAGCCGACCTCATCGGCAATTTCCGCAATTTGCATCGTCGTGTACTCCAGCAGCCGCGAAGCTTGACGCAGCCGCAGCCGCAGCAGCGTATCGATCACCGATTCGCCGATCTCCTGCTTGAACAAGTGGGCGAGCCGCGAAGGGGACAAGGCGACTTTTGCGGCGAGCTCTTCCACGCTGTGACGCTGTTTCATATGCTGGCTGAGATGGCTGAGCACCTGCTCGACCCGCGGGTCCATCTGCCCCGATTTGACCCGGGCCTCCGCTTGCTGGGCCAGCAGCAAAATTTCCTCCATCGCATTCAGCGACAGCCGGGAACGATAATAATCGAGTTCCAGGCTGTCCCTGATCATCCGCTGGAACGCTTCCCGGATGCGTTCCCTCACGCTCTGCTGAGCGATGCGGATCACGTGAAGCGCCCCCGCCTCCGAAGGAAGCGTCAGCCATTCCGACCAATGGGGCAGCGGCATGAAGTGAGCCCATACAAACTCCCATACGCTGCCTTCGGGCGTAGCGTAATGGTGCGGAGTGCCTGGCGGGAGCAGTACGATATCTCCCGGTTCGCAGGGCTGCAGCCGTCCGTCCAGCCAGTAATGTCCCGTCCCCGACAAGGTAAACGTAATCAGCCAATCCTTCGTTCCGAAAGACCGATGCGTCTGGTACCCGTGCGCTTGACGGAAATGACCGGAGACGAGAATTCCCGGCGGCGGAGCGGCGGTCTCCGTGAGATCGGCAGCAGGATCGTTAAGGTTTTCAGCCATTTGTTCCATTCCTCCGTCGACATTGGCGTCTTATAATGAAGCCATGAAATCATTATGGTTATTATGGATGGGAGAGAGGAACCATGTCAACTCAGGCGCTTGGCGGCGTGCTCAGCGAGGAGCAAAAAAAGCAGTTTGATGAAGAGGGATATTTGATCGTGAAAGGTTTGCTTGCAGACGATGCGCAGATCATTATGGACGAATTTATGAGACTCCATGCGGCGGGGCCGATCCCCGGCTGTTTCCAGCCGATGACCGCGGAGGAAGCGGACGGCGATATTCTGAAGCAGTATCCGCGCATGATGCACCCGCACAAGGTGAACGAGATCGCATTTCGGTATATGCTTCATCCGAAGGTGATGAATATTTTGGCCGATCTGTTCGGAGCCGATCCTTTGGCCGCGCAAAGCATGTTTTATTTCAAGCCTCCGGGAGCCAAAGGGCAGGCGCTGCATCAGGACCAATTTTATTTGAAGGTGGAGCCGGGTACCTGCATCGCGGCGTGGACCGCCGTCGATCCTGCGGATGAAGAGAACGGAGGATTGTTCCTTGTTCCGCAGACGAATCGGATCGATATCGAATGCCCGCACACAGCGGACCCGGCGGTATCTTTTACCAAAGAGGAAGTGGATGTGCCGGAAGGCCGCGAAGCGATCCCGGCGAGGATGGATGCGGGCGACGTGCTGTTCTTTAACGGCAGCGTAATTCACGGTTCTTACCCGAACAGCTCGGCGGACCGGTTCCGGCGCGCCTTCATATGTCATTACTCCGACGCGGCGACGACGAAGATCGGCAAATATTACAAGCCGCTGTACCGGCATGACGGGACGGCGGTTACGGTGGAAGCGAATGAGGATGCGGGCCCTTGTGGAACTGAGTTCCAGCAAACGGGCGCCCATTAAAGCGGGGCGGACGGAAGCGCTCGCGGGGTGCGGCCCTTGTATTCGGGAGACGACTTATAGCGGGTAGCATAGGCAAACAGTAGGGGAGAGGTTAGTTTCCTGCAAAGTAACCGGGTTTCTTAACTCAAACGCAGTTTCCTTTATGTAGAGGAGGGCAGCGGCGTCCGCCGCTACCCTTTTTCCCTTAGATGTATACTTAACAGGCTTCCATAATGAGCCCGGTCTGCGTGATCAGGGTAGAAGTACAAATCAAAAGATTAAATCATTAATAGGAGCTATTTCCCACTGATACTGTGCTCCCTTTTCTACTAGAATATCTTTGCTTAATGAATGTATATAGTCAAATTCGATCTTCTTATTATGACTTTCGAATACAATGATGTTTTTGGGAGAAGGTAACGGCTCACTTAGACCGTTCTTTTTTGCCGAATTTATTTTATCGGTAATTTTTATGATTTCGTTCTGATCAGTATGTTCTGTTATTACTTTTCTTGATTTGTATTCCATTACTGTAATCTTTATTATTGATCCTGGGTTAGGTACAGGCAGGCTTTTATTTTGGCACCCCAATAATAGTCCGAATATCATAATTGATATGAAAACGGAGTATATGAATCGAAAAGGTAACAGCATCGCTCCCTCCTTTAAAAGCGTGGATTAGTAGTCCATTGGTGTAGGCGACCAGTTGTATCTGGAGTCGTTATTAATATACAGTGGTAGAAAATCCGCCCATCCCTCGGTCCAAGCGCAGTTTTTGCCGGATATTTGTTCAAAATAATGCGGAGACGGGCAATTTTGATTCAATAAGCTTGGTGTGTTTGTTTTCATCAACGGAATATAGTTTATAGCCAATTTCAACATTTTTGTTAGTTGGTTTCCTGAGCATTTTGCTTTGTTTCTTGCAGAGAAGCTGGTGCGGCAAGCGATGTGGAAGTGAACGTGCTAAACAAAATCATTAAGGCCAACACAACACATAACGAATATTTCATTTTTATCCTCCTATGTAAAAAAGATATAATACCTAAATATTTTTAAGCATATTTTAAAAGTGTTTATAATAGGGCATTTCTTCCAAATTATAGGTCATTTGGAATATGTCATGGAGATTAGGGAAAGTTGGTAACGGAATGTTAGGAAAAGGGTACGTATATTTCAGCCAGATTACATTTTTCAAAACCGGTATGAAAGCGATAACAAAAAAGCGGTTTTCGTGTATACTTGTTTTATACGCGAGCAAAGGAGTGTCGTCTATGGGTGTAGAACCGATGAATCCTTTAGAATTGTATGCCGTCAAACGCTGCTGTCGCTGTGGAATTGAACTGGAAGAGCAAGCCGATTGTTACAAAACGACCTGTGATGAGTGCGAGGGAAATACGTTTTACCCGCTGTCCCCGTATCAGCCGAAGGGCAAGATCGCGAAATGGATGCAAGGCACGAACATCATTGATGATTACTGGCTATAACCGCCGCCCCGGCAGACTTCCGTCAAGAAGCCGCTGCCGGGGTTTTTCGTATCATAACGCGCGGCGCTTCGGCCCTGAACGAGTTGCGGCGGTGCGGCTACAGCTGCTCGCCCATAGAGAGGAAGGTGTCCACGAGTTCGGGATTGAAGGCGGCGCCTTTCTGCTCGAGCAAAAAGCGGACGGCTTCTTCGTGCTGCCATGCATCCTTATAGGCCCGCCGGCTAGTCAGCGCGTCATAGACGTCGATAATAGAGACCACCTGCGCTTCAAATGGAATTTCATCGCCTTTCAGTCCGGCTGGATAACCGCTGCCGTCCCATTTTTCGTGATGGTAGTGAATGATATGCTCCGCAATTTTCAGTTCCTCTTGAAGAATATCGTCCTCCAATTCGCGCGAAATTTTGCCGACAATCTCCAGACCGATCAAAGGATGCGTCTCCATAATGTGCCGCTCGTAATAGTTGAGCTTTCCGGGCTTGTACAAGATGCCTTCGGGAATGCCCGATTTGCCGATGTCGTGCATAATGCTGGCGTTAACGACTTGCTGTATGTATTCCTCGGACAACCCGAGCTTCAGGCGTTCGTTATGAGCGATCAGCAGCTTTTCGGTGCCTTGCTGCACCCGGGTCAAATGCTCCTCGATATGCGGATCGCGAATTTCGCAAGAGATAGCCAGCACCTTCAAAATTTCACTCTGCAGCTTCAGCTTGCGCGTCTCCGATAAATAACTGCCCTGCGGGATTTGATCCAAATCGCGGACGACGCCGATATAATACGTTTCCTGCTTGTGCAGAATCGGAGTGATCGTAATATTTGTATGCCAAATGTCCTTGTTTTTTTTACGGTTAATAAAAACGCCCGACCAGGCCAAATTCATCTGCAGCGACTGATACATGCTTTCATAAGTTTTGCGCGGGGTTAGTCTCGATCTCAGAAAGCTTGCCCGCAGACCGATCATATAAGCGCGGGTATAACCGGTCATTTCCTCGTACTTGGGGTTGACTTCTACGATGCGGTGCTCGCGGTCGGTAATAATAACGCCGTCGGCCAATTTAAGATAGAAGTCGAATGCGGTTTCCATAATGCTACCTCCTTGGAATGAAACGGTATAGGATAACGGGAAGGAGGCTGATTGAAGTACCTCGGCACCAAAATACTAGAATGATTCTACCATAGGATAACAGGGAAGAACCATTGGGTTTGGCTTATTTTTTGGATAATGCTTGAACAAGGAGAGATTTGTCTTCAAGGAAAGGGAAGTGGGGGTGTTTTCCTCCATGTCAGGAAGAAATTGGGGGTAAAGGTGAGCGGGGGCTTGTGCATAACCGCGTTACAATGAGTATAATGAATAAAATGTAATCTCTTAAAAGCCGCTTAATGATTTCTTAATGAATGCTTGCGTAATGCTTAAACTTTGAACGCTACAATGAAACAGGAATATAAACATCCGTAGGGGCGACGAGCCGGGAAGGTGCATGATGAGAACGATATTAGTAGTAGACGACGATAAGGAAATTGCGAATCTGGTCTCGCTTTATTTGGTTAACGAAGGCTATCAGGTACTGAAGGGGCAGAACGGGCTGGAAGCGCTGCAGCTGCTTGCGGAGCATGAGGTCGATCTGATCATCCTCGACGTGATGATGCCGGAGCTGGACGGGATGGAAGTATGCCGCCGGGTGCGGGAAACGCGGACAATTCCGATATTGATGCTGAGCGCCAAGGCGGAGGATATGGACAAGGTGCTTGGGCTTATGACCGGCGCCGACGATTATATGGTGAAGCCGTTTAATCCGATGGAGCTGTCCGCAAGGGTGAAGTCGCTGCTGCGCCGCTCGTTTCAATATAACTCGGCCGATACGAAGCCGCAGACGGGAGAACTGCTGAAGCTGCATTCGCTGGAAATCAACAAGAGCGCCCATACCGTCATGGTTAACCAGCAGCCCGTCAGCTTGACGAACCGCGAGTTCGATATTTTATATTTGCTTGCGAGTCACCCGGGCAGAGTGTTCAGCGCCGAAGATATTTTTCAGCTGGTATGGAAGGAGCAGTATTACGCGGTAGGCAACTCGGTGATGGTGCACATATGCAATTTACGGGATAAGCTGGAGCGGGTGCTCGGGTACAAGCTGATTCAAACCGTATGGGGGGTCGGCTACAAAATTGAAGAATAATCCGTATTTTACGATCCGATGGAAAATTATTCAATTAATATTTTGGAGCGCGTTATCGTCGGTCGTCACGGTATATGTGATGTATAAATTCGTCGAGCTGCTGCTGCTGTTGTATAAAAATAACCGCTTTATTTACGGAGTCGTGCGGATTTTGTATGACCGGTACGGGATTCAGGAGACGTTGATCACGCTAGGTATCGTTTGTTTTATTTTGTATTTGATAGTGTTCAGTCAAAGAACGGTCGCTTATTTGGCCCGGATCATGAACACGGTTCACCAGATGTCCCATGGCAACTTCGATCTGACGATTCCCGAGAAATCGCGGGGCGAGCTCGGAGAGCTGGCCGAAAGCATCAACCGCATGTCGCGGCAGCTGAAGGTTTCGCTGGCGGAAGAGCGGCTGGCCGTACAGACCAAAAACGAGCTGATTACGAACGTATCCCACGATTTGCGCACGCCGCTGACTTCGGTTATCGGTTATTTGCGGCTCATTGAGGAGGACCGGTACAGAGACGAGGTCGAGCTGCGCTATTACGTCAACATCGCCTACGAAAAATCGCTTCGTTTGGGCCGGATGGTAAGCGACTTGTTCGAGTATACCCGAATGAGTCACGGCGACGGCAATCTGCGTATATCGGAAATCAACCTGGTGGAGCTGCTCGGGCAGCTCAGCGCGGAATTTTCCCTGCAGCTTCATGAGAAACGGATCGAGATCATGCTCCATACGAAGTATGAAACGATGCTCGTGCGCGCCGACGGCGATAAGCTGATGCGCGTGTTCGAGAATTTGATCGCCAATGCGATCAAATACGGCCAGGACGGCAAGCGGATCGACATCGAGCTGCGCAGGGCGCAAGACCGTGCGGTCGTCCGCATCATCAACTACGGTCCTCCGATTCCTGCCGTTGATTTGCCGCATATTTTCGAAAGGTTCTATCGCGTAGAGAAGTCCCGCTCGGATGAGACGGGAGGGACGGGTCTCGGTCTGGCCATAGCCAAAAGCATCGTCGATATGCATAACGGAACGATGGACGTCGCAAGCAGCGAGGAGCGAACCGTGTTCGAGGTGCAGCTGCCTATCCATGCGGCGCGATAGCGGCATAAATTCACATTTCCCGCGCAGAAGCATCCCCTCATCTTTAAGAGGGGGTGCTTTTGCCGTCTTAAGGCGAGTTCCGGCATTAGCGGCGGCGGCCGGATCTGATGCAGCGCGGAACGTCGCTCTTTACTCTCCCTTAATGGCGTCTTAATAGTTCTTAATCTTTGCTTAGCGGCTCCTTAAAAAGAGTGCTTTATACTTATACCGGTACGAATGAAAATGGATGCGGCAAAAAGGAGAGACGACAGATGATCAAAGGGCTCATCGTATTCGGTTTGCTCGTTACGCTGGTAGCGTTGGGCGCGGCGGGAGCCGACCGTACACATATGAAAGCAGCGGTGTTGTCCGCTTTTCATTACGCGCAGGGCTACTGGCGGGAAGTCGCAGGCGCGGGCGACGCGCTGGGCGCAAAGGAGATCCAGGGCGAGGCAGGACTGCTGATGGACGAGAAGACGGGGAAAATACTGTTCGATAAAAACGAAAACCGGCGGCTGTATCCGGCCAGCACGACCAAAATCGTAACGGCGCTTGTGGCGCTGGAAAAAGCGGAGCCTAACGAGAGAGTTACTGTCGGCGACGAGGTCGATCTCCGGACGGCGGATGAAAGCACGGCCGGACTTAAGAAAGGGCAGAAGCTGTCGCTGCGGGATTTACTGTCAGCCATGCTGCTGCCTTCGGGCAATGATGCTGCGCGGACGGTGGCGAGGTACATAGCGAGCAAGGAAACGGGCCGCAGCTTGTCCGCGGAGGAAAGCATCCGTTATTTTGCCTCGCTGATGAACGACAAGGCGGCGCAGCTTGGAGCGGTCTCCTCGCATTTCGTCAACCCTCACGGGCTGCACGATCCGCAGCATTATACGACAGCCCGGGATTTGGCAGTCATCGCCAGAGCCGCTATGGGCGTGCCGGAGTTCCGCAGTATCGTCAGCGAGGCGGAGCATACCGTCTCTTCGTCATCGGCACGGCTCGTCTTGGCCAACCGCAACAAGCTGCTGCAGGCGGGCAGCGATTATTACATGCGGGGAGCGAACGGGATCAAAACCGGATTTACCGACGAAGCCGGCTATTGTTTGGTTGCATCGGCAAGCCGCGGCGGCCGCGAGCTGATCGCCGTCGTGCTGAAATCGACGGAGAACGACGTATGGCTCGATTCGCAGAAGCTGCTGGAATACGGTTTTGCGGGACAGCCTTCCGGGAAGCGGGCGGCCGCGGCGGCAGGCAGAGGGCCCGAGGCTGTTGAAGCGCCTTCGGACAAGAAGGAGGGGGTTCCGGGATGAGTCGGCAAAGAAGCAAGGAGACGGAATGGGAGCGGCGGGCCCTGATCGTAAAACCGTATGAGCTGCTCTGCTATCGGAGCTGTTATTATTTGCTGCAATGCGAAGCGGAAGCGATGCAGGCGGCGCTCGCTTGCATGGAGCAGGTGATGAGGGATGATGCGTTTTTCCAAAGCGCGGATTTGCACAGACAAACGATTGTGCGAAAAACGGCCATACGTTGTTCTCTGCAGCTTGCGCGTTCTAGGGGAGCTACGAGCCGGCATAGCCATATAAGCTAAGTTTTCCATGCCGGCAAATGTCCGAAAATGGCAATAATAGCTATGGCGGATGCAAGAAGCCGACCAAAACAAAACCGAGGAGGACGCGCAAATGAGATTTGCCGATAAAGTAGCCGTTGTAACGGGTGGAGCAAGCGGAATCGGGGAAGTGACGGCGAGGTTGTTTGCGGCCGAAGGAGCCAAGACGGTTATCGCCGATTTTTCCGATAGAGGCAAGGAATTGGCGGAGCAGTTCACCGCATCCGGTTATCAGGCGATGTTTGTCAAGACGGATGTTACCCGGGAGGATCAGGTGAAGCGGATGGTCGAGGAGACGGTCCGGGCGTACGGTAAGCTGGACATTTTATTCGCCAACGCAGGAATAGCGAGGGACGCCCCGGCTCATCAGCTTAGTCTGGAAGCGTGGCAAAAAACGATCGACATCAATTTGACGGGAGTGTTTTTATCCGATAAATACGCTATCGAGCAAATGCTGAAGCAGGGCCAAGGCGGCGTCATCGTCAACTGCGGTTCGATCCACAGCCATGCCGGAAAAGCCGGCGTAACCGCCTATTCGTCGGCCAAAGGGGGCGTCAAGCTGCTGACGCAAACTTTGGGTGTCACCTATGCCAAGGAAGGCATCCGCGTCAATGCGATATGCCCCGGGTATATCGATACTCCGCTGATTGCCGGACGCGACGCGGCGATGACCGAGCATTTGGTCGGGCTGCACCCGATGGGGCGGCTGGGTAAGCCGGAGGAGGTCGCCAAGGCCGTATTGTTCCTGGCGAGCGAGGACGCATCCTTCATAACCGGCACGAGCCTGCTGGTGGACGGAGGCTACACGGCGCAATAACGGACGCGTAAGCTGACCGGGCTGCAGAGGCATCCTGCGGCCGCGGAAGCTGCCGTCAGGATGGATGAATGGAATAGATGCAAACGTTTTTACCTTTGTGCTGAATGGTTCGTTCGCAGGTCATGCCAAGCTTGCGGGCTACCCGGACTGACCTGAGGTTGTCCGGCTGAATGATGGAGATGAGCCTGCCCTTGTTCAGACGGCGCCAAGCATAATCGCGCCAGCCTTCGGCAGCTTCGTAAGCGTATCCTTGACCCCAGTAGTCCCGGCTGATCCAATAGCCGATTTCCGTTTCTTCGCGGCCTTCCACCAGCTGGGGAACCAGTCCGGCATGCCCGATCAGCGCCCCGTCGCTTCTTCGGACTGCTACCATCAGCCCGAGTCCCTCCGAGGCTTGATACCGCCCGATGAACACTTGCAGCTTCTCCAGCGTTTCCTCCTGAGACCATGGAGTTCCCCTCCCGATATGCCGCATTACTTCGGCATCCGCCGTCATCTGCTGCAAAAAGGCATAGTCCTCCAGCGTATACTTGCGGAACATAAGCCGTGGCGTTGCAATCATCGCTTGCCCACTCCTTCTCGAAAAAATAAAAATCGCTAGCCATCAAAAAGCGGATGCCTGTTGATGGAAGCGATAGGTCCTTTTAGACAAAGAAATTTATTTAGCTGCAGTAAGCTTAACTTGTTGATTATACCAGGTAATGAAATTTCCGACAACGGTATCCAAGAAATTCACTGTCGGTTCGTGAGTCAAATTGCCTTCGGCGTCGATTTTCTCGTGCACCGCGCCCACGTACACTTCATTGCCGGGCAGAAGCGGGGAACCTACGCCGGAAGCGAACAAAATGTCGCGCAGATGGCCTTGGGCCTTGACCGTGCCGAGGACGCCCATCGAAGCGCCGACGATCCAGGACGGCTTGCCGTTCATAACTTTATCTACGCGGGACAGCCAATCGATGGCATTGCCCAATACGCCGGGAATCGTCGCATTGTATTCCGGCACGACCCAGAGGACGGCGTCGGCAGCCTTCACTTTGGCTTTGAATTCCGTGACGACGGCCGGAGGCTCGTTCTCAATGTCCTGATCGTAGAACGGCAATTCGCGGATACTAAGAATTTCAAGCTCAAAGCGGTCCTTATATTTCCGTTGTATGTACTTGGCGAGCTTCAGATTATACGATTCTTTCCGGATGCTTCCGACAATAGCTACAATTTTCATCTTAACTACCTCCGAATTGAAAATTTAAGTGTAAACTCTATTTTTCATTATGGTCCAGTTAACATATTTAGTCAACATAAAAGTTTAAAAAATAGGTAAAGGCCGAGCAAAAAACCTGCCATAAAGGCAGGCGGATTTAACCCCGAAAATCGTTCAGACGCTCCAAAACTTGCTCGACTTTACGCAGATGCTGCGCCATTCGCTGCTTGGCCGCGGAAGCGTCTCGATTCCGCACCGCCTCGACGATATGCCGGTGCTCTTCGGACAGCCGATCCGTCGCGCTTTGCTCGGCGAACAGCCAGAGCCTGCGGCTTTCTATCATCACGGGCCCCATCGAGGAGAAGAGCGATTCGAGCGCCCCTTGGAGCAGCGGATTGCCCGAGGCGCCGGCGAGCGCTGTATGGAAGCGGATGTCGGCCTGTTCAAGCGCCTCTTCGTCGGCGGTGGAAGCCATCGCCTGCAAAGCGTCGTCCAGCTCGCCGAGCTGCGCTTCCGACCTGCGCGAGGCGGCGAGGCCGGCGCTTTCGGTTTCGAGAATAAAGCGCAATTCGAGCCATGCCTTCAGCTGCCGCACATCGCTGATTTGCGGCGGCTGCCAGAGCGCTTGGGACTCGCTTGTCTGCAGCACGAACGTCCCCCCTCCGTGCCGCATATCGACCCAGCCGTGCGCTTTCAAGGACATTAGCGCTTCGCGGATCGTCGAACGCCCGACGCCGTAAATGACGGCCAGCTTTTCCACGGAAGGAAGCCGGCTGCCGACCGGCCATTCTTCCTGCCTTATTCGTTCCCGAATGGCGTCGGCTACTACTTCATAGGCTTTACGAATCATCATGGCTATGCACATCCTTATATCATTTCCCGGCCGCTTTGCTGGCGGAAGGGCGGTTGTAATTAGACGGAACAATAAAAAACAAAAACTGCGTTCTGCAGCGGGAGCGGACCCGCGTCCGGGGCGGCGCTTGCGGCTGCGCGGCTAGTGCACAGTGTACTGCACTTGACGGCATGGAAGCAACCCGCGCCCATGCTGCCGGCTGCCAGACTGACGCGGGCACCCTGCTGAACTCGGCAAAGCGCAGCGAACGTTCCCGGGTCGGGGCGGGGGCGTGGCGCCAGTGCTTCAGGTGTATTGGCCGCGGTGGACGTTAAGGCAAAGCATAAGCGCGGCCGGTACTAGTACCGGGATTTTCGGCTACAGGCGGTTTGGGCCGCATGATCCGATTGACACTTGGCAAAAGCTGCTTTTATAATAAAGTCATCAGATGACCTGATTAAAATTATATAAGAATCGGCAAGATTACACAAATGAATGCAGGAGGTATTACCGTGCTGGAGCAATCCGTTCGCGAGCAGTTACAAGCTATTGTCGGCCCGAAATGGTTCAAGGATGACTCGGAGTCGCTCGTTTCCTACAGTTATGACGCAACGCCGCTCTACCAGTCCATGCCGGACGGCGTCGTATTTCCCGCTTCTACCGAAGAAGTGTCCGGCGTGATGAAAGTATGCGCCGAGCATAAAATTCCCGTCATCGGACGGGGAGCGGGCAGCAATCTGTGCGGCGGCGTCGTTCCCGTACAGGGAGGCATCGTCATGGTCATGACGAGAATGAACAAGCTGATCGAGATCGATCAGGATAATTTGACCGCCACGTTCCAAACGGGGCTTAACACCAAGCAGTTTCATACGGCCGTCGAGGCGGCCGGATTGTTTTACCCGCCCGATCCGAGCAGTATGATTATATGTACGATGGGCGGCAATATCGCGCTGGGAGCCGGAGGACTGCGGGGACTGAAATACGGGACGACCAAGGACTATGTCATCGGCCTGGAGGCCGTGCTCGCCAACGGCGACATTCTGCGGACCGGCGGCAAGCTCGTCAAGGATGTGGCCGGCTACGATCTGACCCGCCTGCTGGTCGGTTCCGGAGGCACGCTGGCCATTTTGACCGAGGCGACGGTAAAGCTGGTGCCGAAGCCGGGATTTCGCCGGTCGATGGTCGCCATGTACAGCGATCTCGGCTCTGCGGCGCGCTCGGTTTCGCAAATCGTGGCGAACCGGATTACGCCCTGTACGTTGGAGTTTATGGATAAAGCGACGATTCGCGTCGTCGAGGATTTCGCCCGGATCGGCCTGCCTGTCGATGCGGAAGCGATTCTGGCCATCGAGCAGGACGGCGACGAGACGATCGTCGAGCGCGATTTACGGCTGATCGAGGACATTTGCCGCAAGGAAGGGGCCATTCAGGT
The DNA here is from genome assembly GCF_025060755.1 of Paenibacillus doosanensis. Taxonomy (GTDB): domain Bacteria; phylum Bacillota; class Bacilli; order Paenibacillales; family NBRC-103111; genus Paenibacillus_S; species Paenibacillus_S doosanensis. The sequence goes on along the minus strand of NZ_JANYUY010000001.1, from coordinate 310,990 downwards.
CAAGGTGGCGGCCACGCCGGAGGAAGGGGCCAAAGTGATGGAGGCGAGGCGCAGCGCGCTGGCGGCGCTTTCGCGGCTTCGCCCGACGACGATTCTTGAAGACGCGACCGTTCCGCGCTCCAAAATCGCCGAGATGGTGCTGGAGGTGCAGCGCATCGCCGACAAATACGACGTGCAGATTTGCACGTTCGGTCATGCGGGAGACGGCAATCTCCATCCGACGGCGATGACCGACGCCCGCGACGAAGAAGAAATTCACCGCGTGGAAAAGGCGTTCGAAGAGATATTCGAAGCGGCGATCCGCATGGGCGGCACGATTACCGGAGAACACGGCGTCGGGCTCGTCAAAGCGCCTTTCCTGGAATGGAAGGTCGGCGCTTCCGGAATCGATATTATGAAGCGGCTGAAGGATGCGTTCGATCCGGATCATATTTTGAATCCGGGCAAGCTGTTTGCGGAGACGCGCAAACGGATCGTATTTACGGAGCCGCAGAACGAAGGCGAAGGCGGCGGCTCCGCAAGCGGACAAACGGCTGCGGGGCAGGATCGACCGGACGGGAGGGAGGCGTAAGATGGCGACGGCATCGAATTTGGGGACGCAAAGCGCTCCGGCGCAGCGCCGTCCGGAGAACAAGCTGGCCGAACGGCTGAAGCTGACGCTGGATACGGATCAGCTGACGAACTGTATGCGCTGCGGCTTTTGCCAGACCGCCTGTCCGACCTTTAACGAAACCGGCCTGGAAGCGGCTTCGCCGAGGGGCCGCATCGCGCTGATGAAGGCGGTGGCGGACGGCTTCATGGAGCCGGACCAAAGATTCAAGGAGCAGATGGATCTGTGCCTCGGCTGCCGTGCCTGCGAACCGGCTTGCCCGTCGGACGTCAAATACGGGCAGCTGATCGAGCAAGCGAGGGAGTCAATCGCTGCCGAGACGGACTATCCGTGGCATGTCAAGGCGATCCGGACGCTGTTTATGGAGCGTCTGTTCCCTCATCACGGCAGGATGCGGGTGCTCGGCGGAATGCTGAAGCTGTATCAGCGCTCGGGGCTGCGGAAGCTGACGCAGGCAAGCGGCGTCATGCGCCTGTTTCCCGAGCATATGCGGCAGATGGAGGCGATTTTGCCGGACGCTTCCGGCGACGGCGTGATCCGCGCCTGGGCCGGGCTCGGCCTCCCGGCCGCCTGGGAATCGGCGCAAGGCGGCGGCCGCCTGCTTGTGATTCCCCCGGCCGGGGACGGCCCGAAGCGCGCCCGCGTCGGCTTGTTCCGCGGGTGCATCATGGATGTGCTGTTCACGTCGACGAACGTGAACACGATCAAGCTGCTCCGCGAGGCGTGCTACGAGGTCGTCGTTCCGACCTCGCAAACCTGCTGCGGAGCGCTGCATGCCCACGCGGGCGAAACGGCGTCGGCGAGCCGTCTCGCCCGCGAGAATATCGACGCCTTCGCCGCAGCCGGCGTCGATTTCGTGGCGAGCAACGCCGGCGGCTGCGGCGCGAGCCTGAAGGAATACGATCATCTGCTGCATGGCGATGATCGGTATGCGGAGCGGGCGGAAGACTTCGCCCGCCGGGTCAAGGACGTCGCGGAGCTGCTCGTCGAGCGGGGAGAACCGCTGCTGCCGCTTCGTCAGCTGCAGCGGGATCAGGCTCAGGTGGTCACGTATCAGGATTCGTGCCACCTTCGCAATGTGATGCGGGTGCAGCAGCAGCCCCGCACCCTGCTGCAATCGATGCCGGGCGTGCAGCTGCGGGAGCTGCACGGGGCGGACCGCTGCTGCGGATCGGCGGGTATTTACAATTTGACGCAGCCGCAAATGTCCGCAGACGTGCTCGATCATAAAATGGAGCATGTGGGCGATACGGAGGCGCAGTATATCGTGACGGCCAATCCGGGCTGCCTGCTGCAGATGAAATGGGGCATCGAGCGCGCAGGGCTCGGCGGCACGATGAAGGCCGTGCATCTGGTCGATTTTATGGCCGAGGCGCTGGAAGAACGGGACGGGCGCTGACTTAAAGAACCTTGCGCCAAAAGGCCGGGATTGACTTCATCTGTGTCCGTTGAAATTGCTGCTCGCTTTTTGTACAGTCACACAGCCCGCAAACGAGGCAGAAGAGAGCTGTCTGCCCCGTAGAGAGGCTGGACGCCGGCCGAGTCGAAGCTTGATGCGGGCGGAATCGTCTTAGAAGCATCAAGTCATCGCCGGGGATGTTCTTTCCTTTTTTCCAAGCTTGCCAGGCCGTTTCTATATCGTTTAGAGGCGGTGCGGGTAAGCTTTTTCGTTCTGCTCCAAATGTCAAGAGCAGTAATGCAAGAATATCATGCTTTATTTCGGAATAACTTTTAGAAATCAAGTAATATTCTGCCTAAATACTGAATGTTTCATGATATTTCGGTGTATAATGGAACTATATGAACCTATTATAGTAATATATATCTATAGCAACATTCCAAGCTGAGGAGGAAAGAAACAATGGATCCAATTTCATCTCTGTCGGAACTGTTGGCGGAGCAGAAAGCATCATCCTACATCGAGATCCCGGGAGCCGTTTCCAGAACGTTCGGACAAACGACCTTGTCCACTACTTTGCCGATGAGCAAGCTGTTTTCGATCTATGAGGTCGACCTTGAGGTGCAGCGCGCCATCGTCCCGCAAAATCTATCCAAGCTGATGGATTACATCATGCTGTATCTCGATCATCAGCAGGGCATTTATTTTCCGGGGATTATTCTGTCTGCCAGAGGAGCGGGAGAATATGACGCCGATCAGCAAGTATACCGTTTGCAAGCGATAGAAAAGCTGTATGTCGTCGACGGGCAGCATCGGCTGGCAGCGTTCCGCCGTATTATGGAAACGCTGCAAAGCAATATGGCCCGTGCCAAAGACCGCCGGGAATACGACCGGATGGAGGAAATTACGGAAAAGCTGAGCAAGCTGTACACCTTCCCGATGTCGACGATGATTTATTTGGACATTAACGCCCGTCAGGAGCGTCAATTGTTCTCCGATATCAACAAGCTCCCGCGTAAAATCGGCGGCAACCTGGCCGTGCTGCGCGAACAGCGGAGATTTTACCATGTGCTGGCGACCCAGCTTGCGGAGCAGGCGCCGGCCATGAGAGCCATTTCCGTCGATATGTTCACCGAACGGGGCAAGGGACCCGAGTTTCTGTTCTCGTACCACCTGCTCGTGGAAATTTTATGCGGCTTGTTCGAGGGCAGGCTGAAGTCGGCCGCCCGCAACAACGGCTACTATTTCGCAGATCAGGATATCGAGGAGCATATGAAGCTTGCTTCCTATTATTTCGATACGATGCTTCGCCATTTGCCTGAGCCGGAGAAAGGCGTTCTTTGCTGGTCGGAGAACTTGCAGATCGCTCTGGCGATGTTCTTCCATGATGAAGCGACGAAGACGGGCAGCTTCAACCGTTACGCATTGGATTATGCGATGAAAATTTTACCGCATATCGATTGGGACGCAATTTATGCAGGCGACGAGAAAGACCGTCTTCCCAGACGCTCGCGTATCATGAAAGCTTACCAATACATTAAGGATTTTTATCAGGAGCACCATCTGTTCTTGATTCGCGATAAGGAGGATGCCGGTTAATGGACGGACTTTGCCTGAATATGACGATTCACCCGTTTTGCGAGAAGTTTGGGCTGGCCACAGTGGCCATCCAAGTGCAGGATTTATTGAATTATACGACGATCGATCCGATGGTGCAGCGGAAGCTGAGCGCCGGACAACGCCGTAAAATTTCCAATTATTTGCAAGAACGCGAGCTGGACCGCGTCTTTTTCGGACCGGTTACGTTGTCTTTGCGCGAGGTCAGCTCGCTGGCCAAGACGGAGAAAGGTCTGTACCTGCGTCCCGGCTCCAAGCTGAGCATTTTGGATGGGCAGCACCGGATTTTGGCCCTCGGCTATGTGAATGAGCAAATGCTTAAGGAAGTGCGCAGCCATGAGAAGAAGGCGGCCGCACTAAAAATCAAGCAGCGCCGTTCCCCCGATAACGAGGAGCTTAAGCAAGAGCTGGAGCAGATGGAAGGGCTCGTCGAGCAGATCGAGCGCCGCCGTCTGGAACTGGTGGAGAGCGAACTGGCCGTTCAAATTTATATCGGTCTCAGCGAAGAGGAAGAGAAGCAGTTGTTCGGAGACATTAACTCCAAGGTTCAGCTTGTGAGCAAGGAGCTCGGCCATTCATTCGACAGCATCGATCCGCTCAATCTGGTTATTCAGCAGGTCGTTGATCATAACGTATTCCTGAAAGCGGCAGGAGTGGAGAGACGTGCGAACCTGACTTCGTACAACAAAAACTTCACTTCGTTCAGTTGGCTGTATTCGACGGCAACCATGCTGTTTACAGGCAAAATGCAGCCGTCCTACGAAATGGTCCGCAAAATTCGCCAGGACCCGTCGGCTTATATTGAAATTTTGCATCAGTTTTACAGCACGCTGCTGCCGCTGATGCCGGAGCAGCCGGGATTGCCGCAGTACAGCTCGGCAAGCCGCGCGATGCAGGAAAGCATCGCCTTGTACGCGCACAATCATCTGTTCCAAGACGGAAAATATACGAAAAACTGGACTGCGTGTCTCAGCATTTTCGAAGGGTTCGACTGGTCTCATGAAAATGAGCATTTGATCGACCGCTTCGGCATTTTGGATAACGGCAAGCTGAATCTGATTCATGAGAAATCGCTGCGCAAGCACGGCAAGCTGGTCGCTCTGTTCCGCGAGCTTCACGGCGAACCGGTGGAAGACGAAGCTTCTACCGCCTGATCGGCGAATAACAGCTTGGCCGAAAAAGCCCTGTCTGATCTTCTTCCTGCAATTAGGAGGAAGGAATCGGACAGGGCTTTTATGTTTGCCGAAAGCTTAACTACAGGCAAGCCGTTTCCCGGCGATCGCCGGGCGCTCCTTCGGCTGTCGCTTATTTCGCATCGGCCGCACAGCGAAAGCCCATATTGCCCGCCGAGCTGTCCGGCGTGTTGGAGCTGCGTGCGGCGACCCGGTAGCGGTTGCAGTACGATTTATGGCACAGATAGGAGCCGCCGCGCATGACGCGCGAAGTGCCGCGATCCGGTCCCTTCGGATCGACCCGGGGGCCTTCGATATGCCAGGTCGGGCTGAACCAGTCCCCGCACCATTCCCATACGTTGCCGGCCACATTGTAGAGGCCGAAGCCGTTAGGCTTGAAGGAGCGGACCGGAGCCGTTCCGGCGTAGCCGTCGCTCATATTGTTTTTGTCCGGGAATTTCCCCTGCCAAATGTTACACAGATGCTCGCTGTCGGGCTTCAGGAGATCGCCCCAAGGATAGCGCTTCTGCACAAGTCCGCCTCTTGCGGCGTACTCCCATTCGGCTTCGGTCAGCAAGCGCTTTCCCGCCCATTTGCAATAAGCGGCGGCGTCGTTCCAGGAAACGTGGATGACCGGATGATCCATGCGGTCTTCGATCGAAGAATCGGGGCCTTCCGGGTGGGCCCAGTCCGAGCCCTCGACGTTCCACCACCACGGCGTGCGCTGTACGACGTGCTTGACTTTGGCGGCCGTCTCTTCCGAGACGAACAGATGGAACACGAAAGACCATCCGAAGCGCTCCGCATCCGTCTTGTAGCCCGTTGCTTGGACGAATCGGGAGAATTCGGCGTTGCTGACCGTACACGGATCGACGTAGAAGGGGGCGACGGTAACGGAGCGCACGGGCCCCTCGCCGTCCTGCGGGAAGCCTTCCCGGTCGTCCGTCCCCATAAGGAATTCTCCTCCGGGCAAGTAGATCATCCCTTCCAGGGGATTAGGGGAAGTCAAGCGGCTGTCTTGCTGGTCGAATCGTTTCAAGCTGTCCGCAGATATGCTTTGCGGAGCGGCTTGCGCTTCGCTTCGGCTGGTGGAGCAGCAGGATGGCTTCGTCTGTTCGTTCATAGCGAGTTCCTCCTAGGCTAAGTAATGTTTGCGGCTTCACAGTCATGTGATTTCCGGCGAAGCGCATCCGGCCGCCGGCTTGTGCGGACCGCCGGATGTGCTCATAGTTCCGTCAATTGATTGATCATCATAATGGCCGCCCCGGTAACCAGCGCCTCTTCCCCCAGATGTCCCTGGCTGAATACTACTTGATACGCTGGATAGTAGTACGTGTTGCGAATGGCCACGCGAGTCGCTATCTGGAAAAAGCTGGGATCGCTGCTGATCAAGGAGCCGCCGAGTATGACTTTCTCAGGATGCAAAATATTCAGCAGATTGGACAAGCCGATGCCGAAGTAAGTCGCCGCTTGGGAAAAAATTTCCACGGTTAGCGGGTCATGCTCCTTTAACCCTTGCAGCAGATGAGTGTAGTTGATTTTCTCCGGATCGGCTTCCTTATAGCGAAGAGAGCTTTCTCTACCTTGCTTCAACCGCGATTGAGCCTGCTGCTCCAGCGCATGGATGGAGGCGTATGTCTGCAGGCTGCCGAAGTTGCCGTGATTGCCGATCCGCGGCCCGTCGGTTTGAATGATCATCTGGCCTATCGAGCCCTCCATATCGACGGCGCCGTAAACGACTTTGCCGCCGGCCATCATAGAGGATCGGATTCCTACGCCGAGATGCACGTAGAGCAAATGACGGTAATCCCGGTTGCGATCCGACCAGGATTCGCCGATGATAGCCGTGTTGGCTCCGTTGTCGAGCAGCACCGGGATGCGCAGCCTCTCCTGCATGTAGCGCGCCACCTCTACATGGCGCCAGCCTGCCGCCGGAAAGTAGAGCGGCTCCAGAATGATTCCCGTCGTACGGTCCAAAGGCCCGACGGCGCCGATGCCCATGCCGAGCACCGCGTCCGCTGCGATCCGATGCTTGTGCAGCATCCGTTCGGCCGCATCGGCGATGTCGCGGAGCAAGCGGTCCGGAGTCATGCGCTCGTCCATCAACCAGCTTTCGGCATCCAGCTTGTTCATATGCAGATCGCAAAGAATCAGCTTCGAGCTCATGCGTGAAATATCCAGCCCGAACACATAGGCTGCGGTCGGGTTCGTTTGATACAGAATCGGACGGCGGCCTCCGGTGGATTCCCCGAAGCCGGCTTCCACAAGCCAGCCCTGATGGGTCAGCTCCTCCAAAGTGCGGGTCAGCGTGCTGCCGGTCATTTGGGTTTGTTCCAGCAGCTCGATTTTGGACACGGTGCCTTGACGACGCACAAGCTCGTAAATTTCCTTATGCTTGCGGCTGCCGATTTTCTCTTGAATAGGTAGCAAGCTCATTCTTAACCTCCGGGAGAACAACCTTTAGGAACCATACCTTCTATAAAGTTAGATTATACACCAGTCTTTAGCGCATCACCATAGCCGCTTGATCGCCCCAATCAGAAAAATGACGATGAATTCCCGTCCCGCGGATTGTGACATCCTTAGAAAGTTTGGTAAGATAGTAGCAATGCGGTTCAAGTGGCGCCTTCGGGCACAGCGACCGTCGCTGCAAGGATGGGAAGGAGATTGAAGAATACTATGTCGGATTGGTATCGAAAAAGTTTTGGAGACGACTATTTGTTAGTATACAAACACCGCGATGTGGAAGGAGCTTACCAAGAGGTCAAGAAGATGATCGAATGGCTGCAGCTTCCTCAAGGTGCCAAGGTGCTCGATTTATGCTGCGGTATGGGCAGACATTCGATGGCTTTGAACGACTTCGGGTATTCCGTTACCGGCATCGATTTGTCGGACGTGCTTTTGGCTGAAGCGGACCGGCTCAATGAGCGCCGTCAGGTCCGCTTTTTGCAAGGGGATATGAGAGAAGTGCCGCTGCAGGAGTCTTTCGACGCGGTCGTCAATTTGTTCACTTCGTTCGGTTACTTCGAGCAAGACGAGGAGAACGAACGGGTGCTGGGGGAAATCGCCCGTCTGCTTGCCCCGTCCGGCCAGTTCATCGTCGATTTTATGAATCCGGATTATGTAAAACGGCATCTGGTTCCGTTCTCATCCCGCCAAGAAGGCTTTTGTACGATTGAGGAAACCCGCCGCATCGAGGACGGCTTCGTCCGCAAGACGATCGTCGTGAGCGAACAGGGCTCTCCCGAGAGAACTTATCTGGAGCAGGTCAAGCTGTACGGACTGGAGCCGTTCCTGGCGATGCTGGATCGTGCGGGACTGGAAGTATCCGACGTATACGGGGATTACAATGCTTCCCCCTATGATCGCGAAACTTCCCAGAGAATGATATTCGTCGGGCGCAGGAAAGGGTAGGTCGGCAAGGCATGAACTTATATACGCTGCATAAGGACACGTTTATTCAAGTCAAGGTACCGCTGCCGTTTCCGCTGCGCTGGGTCAACGCTTATTTGATCCGCGGGAAGGACGGCTATACGCTGATCGACCCGGGCTTGCATACGGAGGCCGCCGAAGAGATGTGGGAGGCGGTGATGAAGGAGCTGGGCTTCGGTTTCGCGGATATCGAGCAGCTTGTGCTGACTCACCACCACCCGGATCATTACGGTTTGGCCGGGTGGTTCCAGGAGCGCTCCGGCGCCCCGGTTCGCCTCTCGGCAGTCGGCTGCGGACAGGTGAAGAGGCTCTGGGGAGAAGCGCAGCCGATGACGGACGAACTGCTGCGGCTGTTCGCGGCGCATGGCTTGCCTGACGAGCTGGCGGAACCGATGCGGGCGCATATGGATGACTTCGTCTCTATGGTTTCTCCTCAGCCCGCTTTGTCGCTCATTACTCCCGGAGAGCCGATCCGGCTCGGGGACGACGAATACGAAACGATTCATACGCCGGGCCATGCGGCGGGGCATCTGTGCTTTTACCGCAGGCAAAGCGGCGACATGATCTGCGGAGATCACGTCATTCCGCGTATTTCTCCTAATGTGAGCTATTTGCCGGGCGGTATCGACGAGAATCCGCTGCAGAGCTTTCTGCAAAGTCTTGAGGTGATCGGACAATATGACGTGACGACGGCTTATCCGGGGCATCGCGATCCGTTCCAGACGTTCGGGCAGCGGACGCGGGAGCTTCTGGAGCATCATGATGCCCGGCTGGAACAGATGCGAAGCCTGCTGGAGCAGGGAGCCATGACGGCGTATGAAGTGTGCCGGGCGACCTTCGGCGACCGTTTGACGCTGCATCAGCTGCGGTTTGCCTTATCCGAGACGCTGGCGCATCTCATTTATTTGCGCGACGCGCAGCGGGTGGAGCAGCTGGAGCGCGGCGCGACGGACATTTTTCAAACGATATGAACGACGGATGGCACATCCGCGGCTTTCTAACAGAGAGCTGCGGATGTTTTTTTGTTGTTTAGGAAATGATGCGCAGCCATATCCTGTGGACATCCGGGGGTTTCCCCGAAAGTAAAGTCTACCCATAGAACGATCCCAGAGGAAGGGTTAGACGCCGATCCAGCTTAGGCTGGATGCGGACGCAATAAGCTTCAGAGCATCACGTCACTTTTAGGGGATTTGTTCCTATGCGCTAGCCGTCTCCATGGCTTAGGGATGCGTTCGCGCGATAGACCGAGCCGGTCCTATAGGGGGGCTAACTTCGCATGGGGGGATGTTTGCTTCCCGGGCATAATGGGAATAATTACTGTAACGCGGGTGAATGACAGACAGCATGAAGCGTGAGGGGGGAGCCCGTTTGTCCATCTTGAAATGGTTCAAGCGCAAGAAGGAAGCCAAGCCTTTGGTTACAATCTCCGATCGGATTACGGAGACTCATCAGCATGAGAAAATTAACGGCAGTTTGAACGATGCGCTTGACTTTATCATCGGCATATTAGGAGAGAATGACGATTTTGTCATTCGCCGTTTCCGCGTCTTCGGGCATTACGAAGCGGTGATGTTCTACTTCTCCAATATGATCGATCAGGGCTTGGTGAACACCGATATATTGAAGCCGCTCATGTACTTGCCCGCTCATTTGGAGAATAAGCCCATTGCGCCCGGCAGGCTCACGGACGTGCTGCTGAACGAAACGTTATATCACAGCGAAGGCAAGCTGGAGAACAAGCTCATCAAATTGGTCGAAGCGATTTTATGCGGGCAAACCGTTGTCGTCGTGGAGGGACTGGATGAGGCTTTTTTAATTGGCACGCGCAACATCGATAAGCGTTCGATCGACCAGCCCGCTACCGAGATGGTCATCCGCGGCTCGCGTGAAGGGTTCATCGAGCTGCTCGGAACGAATATCGCCCTGCTTCGCTATCGGCTGCAGACGCCGGATTTACGCTTGCATACGATGGAAATCGGCCGAAGAACGCAGTCCAAGGTCGCGATTTGCTTCATGGAAGGAATTACAAATCGAGAGCTGGTGGACGAAGTGAAGAACCGGCTGTCCAAGATCGATATCGACGCCGTGCTGGATTCGGGATACTTGGAGCAGTACATCGAGGACAATCATCTGTCGCCGTTTCCGCAAGTGCAGTATACGGAAAGGCCGGATAAAGTCGCCGCCAACCTGCTGGAAGGGAGGGTAGCGATTCTTGTCGACGGTTCGCCGATGGCTTTGGTCGTACCGACGGTGTTCAGCCAGTTTTATCAGACGGTAGAGGATTATAACGAACGGTATTTGATGATGAGCTCGATTCGTCTGGCGCGGCTGGTCGCTCTGATTTTTTCCTTGATTTTTCCTTCCTTGTACGTCGCTATCATCTCGTTCAATCCGGAGCTGATTCCTACGGAGTTCGCGGTGGCGGTGGCCGGAGGCCGGGCCGGCGTGCCGTTTCCTGCGATCATCGAGGTGCTGATCATCGAGATTTCGATGGAAGTGCTGCGGGAAGCGACGATCCGCCTGCCGCAGCAGGTCGGCGGCGCGCTGTCCATTGTCGGCGTCCTCGTCGTCGGGCAAGCGGCGGTAGCGGCGGGTTTCGCCAGCCCGATTACGATCGTCATCATTGCATTGACGACGATCGGCTCCTTTGCGACGCCGGCTTATAACGCTGCGCTGGCTTTGCGGCTGCTCAGGTTTCCGCTTATTTTCCTGGGCGGCATCTTCGGCCTGTACGGTATTATGATCGGGCTGATCCTTATCGCGAATCATCTCCTTTCATTAAAGTCGTTCGGCATTCCTTATCTGAGTCCGCTGGTTCCGGGCAGTCTTCAAGGGATGAAGGATTTGTTGATCCGCGGTCCGCTGTGGTGGTTTAAGAAGAGGCCGACATTTTTGCAAACGATCGACAAGAGGAGAATCGACCCCGATGTAATGGATGATATTATGAACAGCTCCCATAATGTGCTGGACCCGAACAATACGAGCAGCAAAGACGGAGGAAAGGGCGGCCGATAATGAAATATTTTCGTCAGATCACCACGTTCCAGGCAACGACCGTTCTTGTCAGTACGATCATTGGGGTCGGCATTCTACCGCTCCCGTTGTTTGCCGTCAGGGAAGCCGATTCCGCCGCTCCGCTAGTTACATTGGTTGCCTCGCTGCTGGCCTTCCTCGGACTGTGTTTGATTACGCTGCTTGGCATGCGTTTCCCGGACAAGTCCATCATTTTATACAGCGAGGAGATTATCGGCAAATGGCCGGCCGCGATCGGCAGCGTTTGCATTATCTTCTTTTTCGCCATATTGACTTCGCTCGCCGCGCGCGAGTTCGGGGAAGTGGTTATCACGTCCGTACTGAAGCGGACGCCGCTGGAAGTGACGGTGGTGGTCATGCTGCTGCTGTCCGCCATTTCGACGCGACACGATATGCGCACCTTCGCCTATATCCATAATTTTTATTTTCCTATCCTGTTGATTCCGGCGCTGCTTATCGTCGCGTTGTCGCTGAAAAATGCCGATTTGATCAATCTGCTGCCCGTATGGCAGAGTCCGTCCGTTCCGATGCTGACCAGCGTCTTTACCGTAGCGGCCTTATTCCAGAGCTCCTTCATCATGACCATCGTCATTCCGGCGATGCGCGAGCCGAAGATGGCGATGAAAGCCAGCGTCTGGGCGATGATTATATCGGGGGGGCTGTATATCACGATTGTGACCGCTACGATCGGGGTATTCGGAGCGGAAGAGACGAAGCTGCTCTTGTGGCCGACGTTGGAGCTGGCGAAGACGACGTCGCTGCCGGCCAACATTCTTGAACGGCTGGATGCGGCTTTCCTCGCGGTATGGGTGACCGCGGTATTTACAACGCTGATTTCCAGCTATTATTTAACGATCCGTGCGATGAGCAATTTGCTTCGATTGCGCGATCACAAGCTGTTTTCGTATTCGCTGCTGCCGTTCGTTTTCATCATGGCGATGCTGCCGGAAAGCATACTGCAAATGTACGAAATCATTCAGTATGTAAGCCGTATCGGACTCTTCATTACGATCGCATATCCCGGAACGCTGCTGATCATCGCTGTCATCCGCAAGAAAAGAGGGGATCGGGGTGGAGAAACGCCAATGGACGAGCATCGTTAAGCTGACGGCGGCCGTGCTGCTCACCTTCCCGCTGCTTACCGGGTGCTGGGACCGTTTGGAGATTGAAGACCGCGCCATGGTGCTCGGCATTTCGGTGGATTCGGCCGATATCAAAGACGCGAATACGGAGGATCAAATATCGCATCTGCGCGGCAAATTCCCGGCGCCCAACAAAAACATGATCCGCGTCGCCGTTCAAATCGCCCTGCCCGGCAAAATTCCGCTCGGTCCCGGCGAGTCCGGGGCAGTCGGGAAAGGGGCGGAGGAAACGGTGTGGGTGATCAGCGTGGTTGGCCATACGATTGACGATGCCATTATGAACTTGCAGCAGCAAATTTCGTCGAGGCTGTTTTTCGGGCACTTGCGGATTATTGTCGTCTCCGAGAAGGTGGCCAAGCTGGGGCTGCAAAATTTGAACGATTATTTCCGCCGCAACCCGGAAGTGCGCAGAACCGCCTGGATGGCCGTCAGCAAAGGCGACGCCGAACCGATGATGAGAGCGGCTCCGAAGCTGGAGCGCGTGCCGACACTGTATTTGCTCTCCACCCTGGACGAAGCGGTCAAGCAGGGGAAGTTTCCGAACGATTTTCTGGGTATTTTCTGGAGCAACAGCTCCAAAAAGGGGCAGGAGGCGTTTCTCCCCTATATCGAGTTGACGGGCTCGCAAAGCGTGGAGCTGAAAGGCATGGCCTATTTCAAGAACGACAAGATGCTCGACAAATCGGAGCCTTTTGAAATCGCAGCTTATATGGGCATTAAAGGGCTTAATCCGGCAGGCTACCGGGCCTTCATCAATCTGGACAGCGATCCGGCCAAGACGGTCACGATCTTTGCGACTCACCGCCAATCCAAAATCGACGTTAAGATCCGGAACGGACGTCCTTTTTTCTCCATCAGCGTCTATACGGAAACGAATCTGGAGGAGAAGCTCAGCGAGAGTCTGGCTGCCAACAACTCCGAGCTGCTGCAGAGAATTGAAGAGGAGAATAAAAAATCGCTTATCAAAGCGTATCAAGGTCTGATCAAAAAAACGCAAAACAAAGGCTCGGATATTTTCGGATTCGGAGAATACGTAAGAGCCAAGGAGCCGGTATTCTGGAACCGGGAGATTCAAACCAAGGAGAAGTGGCAGCAGATGTACCCGGAGGTTCAAATGGAAATCAAAGTATATTCGAAAGTCCGGCGCGTAGGAATGAAGGCCAGATAAAGGCGGCGGGGGAGCCAATCCCGATGCTTGTCCGCCGGATCTGCCCGAAGGGGATGGTAATGTGATCGGAGCCTATTCCAGTTATATGATTTATTCGGTGCCGCTGCTGCTGTTAACGGGTGCTTATGTCCTGTTCATGGACGTGAAGGGCTATGAAATGGCGTCATTGGCCAAAGAAGCGAGGGCGGCCCGCTGGGTCGGCTGGATCAACTTGGCGATGGGCGCAGCGATATTCATCGCTCGTTGGGCGCTGCAAAAGTGGGGGTGGTAATGCAGGGAAACTGCAGGCTATGCGGCGCACGCGGGAAACGAAAAAAAGGATGTACCGCCCAGGCTTCAACATCAGCGGCCTGGGGGGCGCATCCTTTTTTTCTAAAAGTGCTGAACATCAGGCGGCTACTGCTGCTGCTCGGCTTCCTTCTCCGCTTGCTTGCGGTGCGCTATGCGGCTGCTCGCCGCCGCGGCGATCGCGCCGACGATGTCGTCGAGAAACGTATGCTTATGAGGTCCGTTTTTATCGTTCAGCATCTTGAGGATGCCGGGCTTAAGCTTGTCGATATAACCGAAATTCGTGAAGCCTATGCTTCCGTACACATTGACGATAGATAAAGCCAGTACCTCGTCGCAGCCGTACAGGCCTTCGTCGTTTTCCAGCATTTCCTGAAGCGGCGGAAGCAGCTTGCCTTCTTCGGCCAGCATGTCAAGCTGGATGCCGGTCAATATGGCGTTCTGCACCTCGCGCTTCTCGACGACCCGGCAGACGCTTTCCATGCATTGCTCCATCGTCAGGCAGGAGAAGTAATCCTTCTGCAAAAAGTAGGTCAGTTCAGCTATGTCCTCCAGGCGAACCCCTCTTTGGGTTAGCCACGTTTTAGCTGCTTCGGCGACTTTACCGGAATCGAGATTATAAGGCATGATGGATAACCCTCCTTTTAAATTTCGTTTCTGCTAGAGCTGAAAATAGTTTTTACCGTACCGCGAGGCCTGATACATGCCCCGGCTTGCGAGACGGGAGCGGCAGCCTTCCCGGTGTCCGTTCGCGCCGCTTGCGCAGCGGCTCAGCCCCCGTGCGGCCAATAATTAAATTATGGCTGCCCAGTATTATTTTAACACAAAGCCGGCGCTGAATTCACCGTAAAGGAAGAAGGACAAATTGTTGTCATAAAACTTGTCTCCCTCTCGTATAGTTGGAGTAAAGAGACAGGACAAACAACCCTTATTCTCAAGGAGGAATCATCCATGAAACAGTACAGATGGACACGGTGGGCGGCTGTAACGGGGATTGTCGTACTGCTGACCTCAGGTTGCTCGGCGCTTGGAACGAAGGAAAAATCGCAGTCGATCGATCCTCCGCCGACCGGAGCCGATGCCGGCGCCGATACGGCCAAGGCTGTGATGGCGCCGGCTATCCAAAATCCTGCGCCGGTTACCGTGTATGCCAGGGACACTAACGGGCTTGTAGCCCCCGTTTCGCTCAATGTGGAAAAGTCGGTTGAAGTAGCGAAAAAGGCGCTGGAGGCGATGGTTGAGGACGGGCCGTCCGCAAGCCAGCTGCCGGCCGGATTTACCGCGCTGCTCCCCAAAGGGACGACAGTGAAAGGTATTAATGTCGTCAAGGATCAGCAGATGGCCATCGTCGATTTTTCCAAGGAATTTACCGATTACAATTTGCAGGATGAACGTAAGATATTGGAGGCCGTCACATGGACTTTAACCGGCTTCTCCGCTATAGACAAGGTGCAGATTCGCGTGGAAGGCAAAGATTTGAAGGAGATGCCGGTAGGCGGAACGCCGCTGGATGAGCCGCTGTCCAGAGCTATGGGCATTAATCTGGAGAAGCCGGAGGGAGTGGACTACGGGCAATCGACGCCGGTGACGCTCTACTTCCTAGGGCAAAATCAGGACAACTACAAATACTATGTCCCGGTCACCCGTTTGGTGAAGCGTACGGATAACGTCGCCCAGGCCGTTGTGGAGCAGCTAATCGCAGGTCCGGACGAGAAAAAGGGGCTTTCGGCGGTAATGACGCCGGGAGCGGAGCTGAAACAGGTCAATATGGCGGGCGACGTCATTACGGTAGATTTCTCCGACAAGGTGCTGGGACCGGACAAAAAAGCGCCGGCCGACGCTTTGAAAGCGGTGGTGCTATCGCTCACGGAAAATGAAGGGGCTCAGACTAAGGTCCAAATCACGGTCAACGGCGATGCCAAAGTAAGCGCAAGCGACGATCAAAGCTACACCAAGCCGGTCAGCCGTCCGACGACGATCAACCCGCAAAAAATGTAATGGTAACGCAGAAGGGAGCCGGCCGGCTCCCTCTTCTTTTTCCCGCGGCGCAAAGGGAAAGGACGGCCTATTGGAACTCGCCCAATCACTCTGGTACAATGGTTAGGGTCAGATACATATAAGTTAAACCCGATAGGCGGGATTCGGCCGAAATGGACTCGTCCGTGACAAGCATGAAGGAGGCAATGAACCAAATGATGAGAAATGACGGCAGACAAACGGGCCAAACCCGTTCGGTTACCATTACGCCCCATTATAATAAGCATGCCGAAGGGTCGGTATTGATCGAAGTGGGAGAAACCAAGGTCATTTGCACGGCAACCGTCGAAGAAAGAGTACCTCCTTTTATGAAAGGCCAGGGAAAAGGCTGGGTGACGGCGGAATACTCGATGCTGCCGCGAGCGACCCAGGTGCGCAATCAGCGCGAAGCGGCCAAGGGCAAGCTTGGAGGACGGACGATGGAAATTCAGCGTCTGATCGGCAGGGCGCTCCGCTCCGTAGTGAATCTGGAGGCGCTGGGAGAGCGTTCGATCACGCTGGATTGCGACGTTATTCAGGCCGACGGGGGAACGCGCACGACTTCGATTACCGGGGCTTTCGTCGCCATGGCATTCGCCATTGACAAGATTGTCAAGGATCGGAATTTGTCCAAATATCCGATCACCGATTTTCTCGGTTCGGTCAGCGTAGGCGTCGTAAACGGCCAGGCATGTCTCGACTTGAACTATGAGGAGGACTCCAAAGCCAAGGTGGATATGAACGTCGTCATGACCGGGCTGGGCAAATTCGTCGAAGTGCAGGGCACCGGCGAGGACTCCCCGTTCTCGCGCAGTGAGCTCGACGAGCTTCTGGCGCTTGCCGAGACGGGCATTCAGTCTATGATCGCCGTGCAGACCGAGGCGCTGGGATCTGACATTGCCGAACGGATCAGGAGAGCCGCGCATGCTGAATCTAGGGTCTGAGGTCGTCGTGGCTACCCGCAACGCGGGAAAGGTCAAGGAGCTGGAGCCGCTGTTCCGGCAGCGGGGCATCGCTGTGAAAAGCCTGTTGGATTATGAGGAAATTCCCGAGATTATCGAGGACGGAGACAGCTTCGCGGCCAATGCGCTGATCAAAGCGCGCGCCGTTGCGCTGCGGCTTAAGGTGCCGGCGATCGCCGACGATTCCGGCCTGTGCGTCGACAGGCTGGGCGGCGAGCCGGGCGTATACTCGGCGCGCTATGCGGGAGAGCCCGCGAATGACGAGGCGAACAACCGGAAGCTGCTGGAGCGGCTATCCGAGCTGCCGGCATACGAGTCCGGCGGCCAAGGCGGAGGACCGCGCGTCTTGAGCCCGGCGCGCTTCGTATCGGCCATCGTTCTCGTCGATGCCGAAGGGCGCGTCGTCAGCGCCGTAGAGGGCAGCTGCAAGGGGCAAATTATCGCCGAACCCCGCGGAGACGGCGGCTTCGGATACGATCCGCTCTTCTTCGTTCCGGGTTTGGGAA
This sequence comes from Paenibacillus doosanensis, assembly GCF_025060755.1. Classification (GTDB taxonomy): domain Bacteria; phylum Bacillota; class Bacilli; order Paenibacillales; family NBRC-103111; genus Paenibacillus_S; species Paenibacillus_S doosanensis. Next base: position 293,645 of record NZ_JANYUY010000001.1, on the reverse strand, counting down.
AGACGACGGCCGAGCTGTCCGTAGAGCAGAAAAACGAGATTAGCCACCGCGGCCAAGCGATCCGCGCTCTGTGGAGCGATCTTGAGCGGATGGGCGCGGCGCGGCAGGCAGCGGAATGATCGGGCGGAGAAGAACCGCCTTCTGTATACGCAAATAAGGATTGGTCCGAACGGGCAGGTATGATCTGCCGTCCGTCCAATCCTTATTTGACGCGCTGCGGACCGCTCTTACCGAACCGACACTTTATAATGGCGCAGCCAAGTGTCGACTTGAATGAGGTAGGCGAACATTTGCGGTCCGGTCATCAGCTGGCCGAACCAGGGCAGGTTAAACTGCGCGGCGTCCCCTTCGGCCAAGGTGCGAATTTTGGCCGCGTCGATGAACTGCAGGAGCGGGGACGAGGAATCGTCCAAAATTTCAAGCACCCATTTTTTCACCGCGGCCAGGTAATTCGGGTTATGCGTTTTCGGGTACGGGCTTTTTTTACGGGTCAGCACGTCTTCCGGCAGCACGCCGCGCAGCGCTCTGCGGAGAATGCCCTTCTCCCTGTCGCCCGACGTTTTGATTTCCCATGGAATGTTCCACACATATTCCACCAGACGATGATCGCAGAACGGAACGCGAACCTCCAGCCCCACCGCCATGCTCATCCGATCCTTGCGGTCGAGCAGCGTCGGCATGAAGCGGGTGATGTTCAGATAGGACATTTCACGCATCCGGTTTTGCTGCTGGTCTTCTCCCGCCAGCCGGGGCACTTCAGATAACGCTTGGCGGTATCGTTCCTGTACGTACTGCTCCGGCTTCACCCATTGGACAAAATCCGGAGACAGCAGGTTCACCCGGTCTTTCAAAGCCAGGGACCAGGGAAAGGTTCCGGCGTTCAGCGCCTCGTCGCGGTGAAACCACGGATAGCCTCCGAAAATTTCATCGGCCGCTTCTCCCGAGACCGCGACCGTCGCATCCTTCTTGATTTCGCGGCAAAATAAATACAAGGAGCCGTCGACATCGGCCATGCCGGGGAGGTCGCGGGCGTATACGGCGGTCTTCAGCGCTTCGACGAGCTCGGGGGTGTCGAATTCGATGAAATGATGCTGGCTGCCCAGAAACTCGGTCATTCGTTTGATCCATGGCGCATCGGAATTCGGCTGGAACGCATTGGCCTTGAAATGCTTATCGTTATCGACATAATCGATGGAATAAGTGTGAATTGTGCCCGCACCGGTTTCCTTATAATAGTTGGCGGCGAAGGCCGTCAGCGCGCTGGAGTCGAGCCCGCCAGACAATAAAGTGCAGATGGGAACGTCCGAAGCCAGCTGGCGGATGACGGTATCCTTGAGCAGCTCTTGTATGCGCTCGGCGGTCGCCTCCACATCGTCCTCATGGGGCTTGCTTTCGAGCTTCCAGTACGCGCGGATTTGCATTCCGCTGCGGTCGACCGTCATGCAATGGCCGGGCTTCAGCTCGGACATGTCCCGGTAGACGCCGTGCCCGGGCGTGCGTGCCGGTCCGACGGCGAATATTTCAGCCAGCCCGTCGCCGCTGATTTGCGCCGGAAAGTCGGGATGGGCAAGAATCGCCTTCGGCTCGGACCCAAACAGCAGACGCCCGTTCGAATAAGAATAGAAGAAGGGCTTTACTCCCAGCCGGTCGCGCACGAGAAATAGCGTCTGTTCGAGCGAGTCCCATACGGCAAACGCAAAAATGCCGTTCAGCTTGTCGACGCAGGCGCGCCCCCATTCGATAAACGAGACGAGCAGCACCTCCGTGTCGCATGTCGTCCGGAAGGCGTGGCCCCGCAGCTCCAGCTCTTTTTTGAGCTCAGGAGCGTTGTACAGCTCGCCGTTATAGACGATGGTGAAGGTGTTTTCGCCGACTTTACGGATCATCGGCTGCGCCCCGTTCTCGGGGTCCATGACGCTCAGCCGCCTGTGGCCGAGCGCGCAGTGCTGAGTGATCCAAGTGCCCGAGGCGTCCGGACCCCGGTCCGTCAGCTTATCTGTCATGCATCCCAGGACGGAAGGATACTGGGTTAAGTCTTTTTGCCAATCAATCCACCCCGTTATTCCGCACATGGCCTTCATTCCTCTCTCGATAGTTTGTTTCTGAAGCAGGGACAAGCGTGTCGACATTTGGTAGGATGATGTTAAAGGCTATGCTTTGTCTCGGGAGAAAATGTCTGTCCATGCCTGTAGGAAAAGATAGACAAAAATCGAAATACCGTTTACACTATGCGTTAGCGGTCCAATACAAGTCCGCGTAAGGATGAATAGAACAAGAGCGATTGTCCCACTCTAACCATATGGCGGTTGGGAAGGGAAGAAGAGGTTCACAAGCGACGCTTCTGTTTATCTTCTTGGCCAATATGGCCGATGCGGTGCTAACGGATATCGGGCTAAGAACGATTTATCGCAATGTTGCCGGAAAGCTGCAAAGCCGACCGAACCGATCAAGAAGAAGAGGTGGTCATACGTTATGAAGAAAACCAAACTATCCAAGCCACAAACCCAATACAAAGAGGCCAAAGAGCACTTTGAGAAAGTGAACGAGGCTTTTCAAAATAAGCTGGCAACCGTTCAACTGCTTGGCGTTGTGAATCAAGAGAAGCTGGAAGAGCTGATCGAGCAGACGGGATTGCATACCGCTCTAAACGAGCTTGGCGCCGCCGAGAAAGTGCTGCTTGAATGGTCGCATCAAGAGATTCAAAACGAAAAGGATTACTTGCAGAACAAGGACGCGGTAGACCGCATGTATGCTTTCATCGATCAAGATCCTAACATTAAAGCCAAGCTGATCCAGGCGGCGATGAAGATTTACTAGGGCGCGGCTTTGCTCCTGCATTAGCGGAAGGAAATCTCCTTTCGCTTGTTTTTTTGTTGACAGCCGGAAGGCTTCATTCGCCGGTTTTGATTTATTGGCATGAATGGGGTAAACTGACTTTCATGAGAAAAACGTCTGCCGAGCAATGATGGGAGCAGGCGAAGGCGATGAATTCGAGCCCGAGGTTTTTGCCCGGAAGTCAGTTAGGTGGTGCGCTTTTGACCGATAAATTAAGTGATAACGTCATATTATTCCCGAAGACCGTTGAGTTTTACCAGTTTGAATTGACGCGGATGCTGGAGACGGAACGATACGGGGAAGCGATCCAGCTGCTCCGTTTTTTGCTTGCCTGTCAAAGCCGCGAGGAGCGCGTCCGGGAAGAATGGCAAGCGCTGCTGCAGTGGCTGCAGACAATGTTTCCCGACTCCGCGCTGCCTGCGGAAGCAGGAGAGGACGAGCCCGAGCTGACCGAGGCCGATTTGTTCCGCGAGCGTATGGCCGAGAGGGAACGCGAGGACAGCGGCTATGCGCTCCGGCTGCTGGAGCGGCTGACGAGCGCCGATTCGGTGGACAATCAGCTGCTGGCGCTGGATCAGCTTGCATACCTGGAGCATCCCGACATTAATGGCAGGCTCAGCCGTTGGCTCTCTTCGGAAGAGCTGCATCCGCTGATTCAATACAAAACGCTGCAGACCCTCAAGCTCAGAGGGATGACGGGCACGGTCCGCTTGGCGAAAAATGGCGAAATCGTGCTTGCGGATGTCGAAGAGACGCCGGCAGATTTCGATCAGTTTCCGTCGCATATTAACGAAATCAGGGATCGTATTCAGGAAATGAGCCATACCAATCATCCGGCGCTCGCTTATTTTGCGCAGGAGACGTGGAATGAATTTCTCGCCTATGTGTACGGTACGGCACAGTACCGGCAGCTGCTGAGAATGGAGCGGGACAGTGTGGACGCCTGGGCCGCAGCGCTGCATCTGGTGCTGCTGGAGCGGCTGTTCGACAGCGGCGACAAGGATGAAATATTTGAGCTGTATGGCGTAACGAACGATCTCGTGTTTCAATGGGAGCAGGCCTATCGCGTCATGCAGCAGTTTGCGGCGGCCGTATTTTCCGGCAAATTGGCGGATTGAATTATTTTCGGCGAACCGAAACTTGAAATGCGGAAGGTATATGTTATAATAGAATGGTTATATTGACGATCGGGGACAAGCATTCGGGCCTTCATTCGTCAGAACGTGAAAATTGCGATGGATAATTTTTGGAGGGGAAAGCATAAAATGAAAGCAAGCTGGGAAAAAATAGAGAAGAACGTAGGAGTTCTTGACGTTGAAGTGGAAGCGGAACAGGTGGCCGCCGCACTGGACAAAGCATTCAAAAAAGTTGTCAGCAAAGTAAATGTTCCGGGCTTCCGCAAAGGGAAAGTTCCTCGTCCTATCTTTGAAGCTAAATTTGGCGTTGAAAGCCTGTATCAAGAAGCTCTTGATATCGTTGTGCCTGAAGCTTACATTGAAGCGGTAACAGAAACCGGCATTACTCCTGTCGATCGTCCTGAAGTGGACGTTGAGCAATTCGGCAAAGGCCAAACGTTGAAATTCAAAGCGAAAGTCATCGTAAAGCCTGAAGTCGAGCTAGGCGAATACAAAGGCATCGAGCTGGAAGCGCAAAGCGCTGAAGTAACTCCGGAGGAAGTAAACGAAGAACTGGAAAGACTGCAAAAACGTCATGCCGAGCTGGTGCCGGTTGAAGAAGGCGCAGCGCAAGACGGCGACGTCGTTTCCATCGATTTCGAAGGATCCGTCGACGGAGTTCCTTTCGAAGGCGGCAAAGCCGAAAAGTATTCCCTTGAGCTTGGCTCCGGCAGCTTCATCCCCGGTTTCGAGGAGCAAGTGGTTGGCGTAAATATCGGAGAGGACAAAGACGTTACCGTTACTTTCCCTGAAAACTACCACTCCGAAGAACTGAAAGGCAAAGAAGCCGTTTTCAAAATTCATTTGCACGAAATCAAACGCAAAAACTTGCCTGCGCTGGACGACGAGTTTGCTAAAGACGTGAGCGAATTCGAAACGCTGGAAGAATACAAGCAAGATTTGGAAAGCAAATTGAAAGAGCGCAAGGAAAGCGAAATTCAACGCAAAAAAGAAGCGGAAGTTGTCGAAAAAGTAGCGGCCGCGGCAAAAGTTGAAATTCCTCCTGTCATGATCGAGAACGAAACGGAGCAAATGGTGAAGGAATTTGAAAACCGTTTGCGCACTCAAGGTATGAACCTTGAATTGTACTTCCAGTTCACAGGCCAAAGCCAAGACACGCTGAAAGAGCAAATGCAAGGTGACGCCGAGAAGCGCGTCCTGAACAATCTTGTGCTTGAAGCTGTTGCCAAAGCCGAGAACATCGAAGCCTCCGAAGAGGAAGTTAACGCCGAACTGGAAAATATGGCGAAAATGTACCAACGCTCTGCGGAAGAACTCCGCGCGATTTTGGCGGCTAACGGCAGTCTGGCCGATCTGAGCCATGATCTTGTAGTGAAGAAAACGGTGGATTTCTTGCTGGCTAACAGCAAATAAGCGATTCCCGTACCTCATAAGTAGTAAAGGCACGTGTCCCTATGCGTGCCTTTCTCTATAGGCGCCGGTTGCTCCGCAGCCGTGCAGGCTTTTAAAGTTCGGCTTGATCTAACGTCCAGCTGTAGTTGGACACGCTTTGCGTCGGCGATAGACAGCAAACGCCAAGCGTCCGGATCCGACCCTGCCGTTTAAGGCTGAGGGAAGTGAAGGCGGATCGCAAGCCGGCAGCGGGCTGCTTCAAACTACATATCGCAAGGCCGAAAATACATAGAGGTTTTCTTTACCATCATGCGTATGACGCATGAAGGACGCTGCTTTCCGGCGCCCAAGGCGCTCGCTTCCCCCAATGGCTTGAGCGGGCAGGCGGGGGGAATTAGCGAAATGCTTTTAAACGTGTTACAATGTATTTTGCAAGTCACTTTGGAGCAAAGGGGTTGGAACAATGGGTCTGATACCTATGGTTGTTGAGCAAGAAGGACGCGGGGAGCGCTCGTACGACATTTATTCCCGCCTATTGAAGGACCGCATTATCTTTATCGGCAGTGCCATTGACGATGATGTTGCCAACCTCGTCATTGCGCAGCTGCTGTTCTTGTCCGCGCAGGATTCCGAGAAAGATATTTCTCTATACATCAACTCTCCGGGCGGTTCGGTGACTGCTGGAATGGGGATATACGATACGATGCAGTTCATTAAGCCCGACGTTTCCACCATTTGCGTCGGAATGGCGGCAAGCATGGGTTCCTTGCTGCTCACTGCGGGCGCAAAAGGCAAACGCTTTGCCCTTCCGAACAGCGAAGTGATGATCCATCAGCCTTTGGGCGGCGTGAGAGGCCAGGCTTCCGACATTAAGATTCATGCGGATTGGATTATTAAAACCAAGCAAAAGCTGAATCAAATTTATGTGGAACGCACCGGACAACCGCTGGAGAAAATCGAGCGGGATACGGACCGCGACAATTTCATGAGCGCTGAAGAAGCCAAGGAATACGGGCTTATCGATGCGGTTATCACTCGTAACGAATTGAATGGATAAGGAGTGATCCCATGTTTAAATTTAACGATGAAAAAGGACAGCTGAAGTGCTCGTTCTGCGGCAAATCCCAAGAGCAGGTTCGCAAGCTGGTTGCAGGACCTGGCGTCTATATATGCGACGAATGTATCGAACTCTGTACCGAAATCGTTGAGGAAGAATTGGGGCATGAAGAGGAGCTCGACCTCAAGGATGTTCCGAAGCCGAAGGAAATCCGCGCTATATTGGACCAATACGTAATCGGTCAAGACCAAGCGAAAAAATCGCTGTCCGTCGCCGTTTACAACCATTATAAGCGGATCAATTCGCAGCAAAGCAAGCTAGAAGAAGTGGAGCTGCAAAAATCGAATATCGTGCTGCTCGGGCCTACGGGCAGCGGTAAAACGCTGCTTGCGCAAACGCTCGCCAAAATCCTCAACGTGCCTTTCGCTATTGCCGACGCTACTTCTTTGACGGAAGCCGGCTATGTGGGCGAAGACGTAGAGAACATTTTGCTGAAGCTTATTCAGGCCGCCGATTACGATGTGGAGAAAGCCGAGCGCGGCATCATTTATATCGACGAGATCGATAAAGTAGCGCGCAAATCCGAGAATCCGTCCATTACCCGCGACGTATCCGGGGAAGGCGTACAGCAAGCGTTGCTGAAGATTTTGGAAGGTACGGTCGCTTCCGTTCCTCCGCAAGGAGGACGCAAGCATCCGCATCAAGAATTTATCCAGATCGACACAACCAACATTCTGTTTATTTGCGGCGGAGCCTTTGACGGTCTGGAGCAAATCATTAAGCGCAGAATAGGTAAAAAGGTGATCGGTTTCGGTACGGACGGACATAAGGCCGACTTGAAGCCGGGAGAATATTTGTCCATGGTATTGCCTGAGGACTTGCTTAAATTCGGTCTGATTCCCGAGTTCGTAGGCCGCTTGCCGGTTATTTCGACCCTGGAACCGCTGGATGAGGCCGCTTTGGTTCGCATTTTGACCGAGCCGAAAAACGCTCTTGTCAAGCAATATCAAAAAATGCTTGAGATGGATAACGTGAACCTTGAGTTCAACGCGGAAGCGCTCGAAGAAATCGCGCGCGAAGCGATCAAGCGCAATACCGGCGCCCGCGGCTTAAGAGCGATCATCGAGAGCGTTATGCTGGATGTCATGTACGAGGCTCCTTCGCGGACAGAAAACTCTACTTGCGTCGTGACCAAAGATGTCATTCAAGCGAAGATCGCGCCGGAAATTACGGCCAGCGGCGACAACGCCGTGAAGAAAAAAGAAGAGAGCGCTTAAGAGCCGGCCGCGATTCTGATTGCGATCAGCTTGCCGGAGACTTGAGGCTTTCGATTTAGTCATTCATTAACCACTACGTTCCTCCAATCCGTGACGAAGCCTGGGCAGGCGGCGTTTCGGAGCGGAGGATGTTTGGTATCATGGGAGAGATCGCTACATGTTTCACAGAACGGAAACCGTCCCCGTTAAAGTGGGGGACCTGACGATCGGCGGAAGCAACGAAGTCATTATGCAAAGCATGTGTACGACCAAGACCGCCGACGTAAAAGCGACCGTTGCCGAAATCCACCGTCTTGAAGAAGCCGGCTGCCAGTTGGTCCGTGTGACCGTCAACAATAAGGAAGCCGCCGAAGCTATTAAAGATATCAAGAAACAAATCAAAATTCCTCTTGTTGCCGACATTCACTTTGACTACCGTCTGGCGCTGATGGCCATCGAGAACGGAATCGATAAGGTGCGTATTAATCCCGGCAATATCGGGCGCCGCGAGAAGGTAGAAGCGGTAGTGAAGGCATGCAAAGAGCGCGGGATTCCGATTCGCATTGGGGTTAATGCCGGTTCGCTGGAAAACCATTTGTTGGAGAAGTACGGTTATCCGACTCCCGAAGCGATGGTGGAGAGCGCCCTGTATCATATCAATATTTTGGAAGAGCTTGATTTCCGCGATATTATCGTTTCGCTGAAGGCATCCGACGTGCCGATGGCGATCGCTGCATACACGAAAGCGGCCGAAGCGTTTCGTTATCCGCTTCATCTTGGCATTACCGAAGCCGGAACGTTGTTTTCCGGAACGGTCAAAAGTTCGGCGGGAATCGGGGCGCTGCTTAGCATGGGCCTTGGATCGACGCTGCGTATTTCGCTCAGCGCCGATCCGGTAGAAGAAATCAAAGTGGCTCGCGAGCTGCTGAAAACGTTCGGATTGATCACGAATGCCGCTACGTTGGTTTCTTGCCCGACTTGCGGCCGTCTCGACATCGATTTGTTCTCCATCGCCAACGAGGTAGAGGAATACATTTCCAAAATCAAAGTGCCTATTAAAGTGTCGGTGCTCGGCTGCGCCGTTAACGGACCGGGCGAAGCAAGGGAAGCCGATATCGGCATTGCCGGAGCCCGTGGCGAAGGACTGCTGTTCCGTTATGGAGAAATGATCCGTAAAGTTCCTGAAGCCAATCTGCTGGCGGAGCTGAAGCGCGAGATCGATACGATCGTCGAGCATTATGAAAGAACCGGGGAAATTCCGGGCAGAAAGCATCATACGGCGCAAAACGCTTAAACATAGCAATGTTAAAAAAGCAATGCTTCCATTTCAGGAGGCGTTGCTTTTTTGTTGTTTAGGAAATGATGCGCGGCAAGGCAATATCCTGTGGATATCCGGGGGGCTCCCCCGAAAGGAAAGTCTACCCATAGAACGATCCCAGAGGAAGGGTTAGACGCCGATCCAGCTTAGGCTGGATGCGGACGGAATAAGCTTCAGAGCATCACTTCACTTTTGGGGGATTGGTTCTCCCCGGATTTCAACCGATCGGTGGTTGGAGGGATTCGTTTTTGCATTTCGTTTTTCCAAATGATGCATAAGTTTACCGCAGCTTACAAATAACAAGGGGAGCATGTAGTTGTAGTTGTCGTACGTAGGAAAAAGCTTCATTAATACTCAGGAGGAAACGAAAACATGAATGCAACTGTGAAGTGGATTGTTATGTATTTTATGGCGATTTGTTTGCTGCTTGGACCGAACGGGGCGATCCGAGCGGAAGGTGAGCCGGCTGAAGGGTCTCCCCCGGCGGCAGTCCAGAAAAAAATTGCCGTCGTCATTGACGATATGGGCAACGACATGGCGGGCACGAAGGAAATGATGGAGCTGCCGATTCCTTTTACAGTGGCGGTGATGCCGTTTCTGCCGACGACCAAGCGGGATGCGGAGTGGGCGCATCAGCTGGGGCATGACGTGCTGCTCCATATGCCGATGGAGCCGGTAAAGGGGAAGAAGAGTTGGCTTGGTCCTGGGGCAATTACAACGGATTTGTCCGACGACGAGATTCGGCGAAGAATGCTGGCGGCGATTGAGGAAGTCCCTTTTGCCGTTGGAATCAACAATCATATGGGCTCCAAAGTGACCGCCGATCCGCGGGTCATGCGTATTGTATTGGAAGTGTGCAAAGAGAAGCATCTGTTTTATTTGGACAGCAAGACCACTTCCAAAAGCGTCGTTCAGCAGACCGCCAAAGAAGTGGGCGTGAGGACATTGGAAAATAATATTTTTATGGACGATGTATACACGCGCGACCATATTGCGAAGCAAGCTTTGAAAGTGCAAAAATATGTGGACGGCCACGATACCACTGTCGTTATCGGCCATGTCGGCCCTCCCGGCAAGTACACCGCGTCCGTTCTTAAAGAGTCCGTTCCTTCGCTGCAGCAAAGAGCCCAATTTGTGAAAGTATCTCAGCTGGTCCAATAGGACCGGCTGTTTGTGCAATGAAAGAGCGGCACGGCAGGGATTCTCGGGCCGACTGCCGCTTCTATACAATGCGCCAAGGATGCTTAGTGCTCCGCAGGATGCTCCAGAAACTGAATGACGCCTGCGGCAATGGATTCAGCCAATTTCCGCTGTTTTTTCGGCTGGGTCATCTGCGTCCGGTCCCGATCATTGGAGATAAAGCCCATTTCCACAATGACGGCGGGCACTTGCACATGTTTGAGCAAATAAAAGGTTTTTCCGTACACCATCTCTTCGTTCGTACCATACAGCTGATTCAGCGAAGACTGGAGGCAATGGGCTAACCGTTTGCTTTCATCCGACTTTTGATGGAGGACGATGGGGCCCGTTTTGCTGCTTCGCGCGGCCCAGTTGACATGCAGGCTAATGACGGCGCGCGGGTGAATTTCGTTGGCAAGATGGCTGCGCTGAGCCAAATCTTTGAGATGTCGGGAACGGGAGCGAAACCAGCGGTTTTCGCCGCTCAGAGCGTAATCGTCCACCCGGTTGACCAGAACGTTATAGCCTTTTTTACGAAGAGCCTGATACGTCAGTTTGGCCATTTGCAGATTGATGTCCTTTTCGAGCAATTCCCCGTAAGTCGTGCCGCTGTCCACCCCTCCATGACCCACGTCGATCAATACGTCGACATCCGTTACGATCGGATTTTCGCTGACGGGAGACGGATTCGGATTGGCTTCAAGCGTCTGGGGCGGTATAAATAACATGGCGGAAAACAAGCAAACTCCGATGAAAAGACGCCGCATAGGTTCCCACTCCTTAATAACGATAAAAAGATCTAAAACACATCTTCATTATCTTTCTCAAGCGAGCCCATCTCATACTACCCAGAAAACTTTCTCAAGTGCGGATTAACCCGCCCTTAACAGGGGAATACTACCAAGTATGCGAAACATCTGCTCGTGTCAAGCGAAACCATTTCTTCGCAAGCGCCGGCGTTAACATAAACCGACAACGTATGAAGAATTTTTTGCCGGTTAAAAAACGATTAGGAGGGGTACCTAATGAATATCAGTGTTATTTTGATGATTATCCAACTGTTTTTTGCCGTAGTTATCGGTATGTACTTTTGGAACTTGCTGCGCAATCAGCAATCGAACCGCAGCGCTGTAGATAAAGAATCCAAGAAAGAGCTGGAGAAGCTGAGGAAGCTGCGCTCCATTTCTTTAAATAAACCGCTTGCCGAGAAAACGAGACCGTCCACGATGGGCGATATCGTCGGGCAAAAGGAAGGTTTGCGCGCGCTGAAGGCGGCGCTGTGCGGAGCCAATCCGCAGCATGTAATCGTCTACGGCCCTCCGGGCGTCGGCAAAACCGCCGCGGCTCGCGTCGTGCTGGAAGAAGCAAAGAAAAACGCCGATTCGCCGTTTCGCCAGGACGCCAAGTTTACCGAGGTGGACGCCACGACGGCGCGCTTCGATGAACGAGGAATCGCCGACCCTCTGATCGGCTCGGTGCACGATCCGATCTATCAAGGGGCTGGCGCAATGGGTGTGGCGGGCATTCCGCAGCCGAAGGCCGGAGCGGTAACGAAGGCTCACGGCGGGATTCTGTTTATTGACGAAATCGGCGAATTACATCCGCATCAAATGAATAAATTATTAAAGGTGCTTGAGGACCGCAAAGTGTTTTTGGAGAGCGCATATTACAATTCCGAGGATATGAACATTCCAGGATATATTCATGATATTTTCCAGCATGGCCTGCCTGCCGATTTCCGTCTGGTAGGGGCGACGACGCGCAGTCCGCATGAGCTGCCGCCGGCGATCCGCTCGCGCTGTATGGAAATTTATTTCCGCCCGCTGCTCCCGGATGAAATCGGCCAAATCGCCGATAACGCATTGAAGAAAATCGGCTTTCCGGATAATGCGGCGGCGATCGACGTAGTGAAAAGACATGCGACCAACGGACGGGAAGCGGTCAATATCGTGCAATTGGCCGCCGGAATGGCGCTTACGGACGGACGAAAGGAAATTTCGGTGTCCGACGTCGAATGGGTCGTCAACAGCTCGCAAATTCCTCCGAGACCGGAACGCAAAATCGGCTTGAAGCCGGAGATCGGGTTTGTGAACGGACTTGCCGTCTACGGACCGAATCTGGGCACGCTGCTGGAGATCGAAGTTACCGCGATCCCCGTCGTCCAGCCGGGAACGGGCCATTTCACGATCACCGGGGTCGTCGACGAGGAAGAGATGGGAGGCGGCGCCCGGACGATTCGCCGCAAGAGCATGGCGCGCGGTTCGGTCGAAAATGTATTCACCGTTCTGCGCAGACTGGGGATCAATCCTTATAATTACGATTTGCACATTAACTTTCCGGGCGGTACGCCGATTGACGGACCTTCGGCTGGAGTTTCGATGGCGACGGCAATCGCTTCGGCCATTAAGCAAATTCCAGTCGATAACCATATCGCCATGACGGGGGAAGTCGGCATTCACGGCAAAGTGAAGCCGGTCGGCGGCGTTGTCGCCAAGGTGGAGGCCGCGTTCCAGGCGGGAGCGACCAAGGTGATCATACCGAAGGAAAACTGGCAGGAAATTTTCGCCGGGCTAAACGGACTCGAAGTGATCCCGGTGGAATCGGTAGAAGAGGTGCTGCATCATGCGCTCGGGATCGAGCTGTCCGTACAGGCCGAGAATCCGGGAATGCAGCAGGATTTGCTGGCGCCCCCTTCTGTAACGGTATTGCATGCCGATGGGCTGGAGTGACATACTATCCTTCAGCTCTTCTTTTTTTGCGGTGCGATAAAAGTTGACATGCCGATTGGTGTTTTCATATCAATTTTGCTAAAATGTTAACTACAGCAATGGGTAATGCTGGCTAAGCAAGAATCGCTATGACGAGCTGTGCTTGCGAAAGTCAACTTTGCTGAAGCAAAGTTCTTTAGGAGGTGCTCCAGGATGGGACCGAACAAATCGAAGGTGCGGCGTTTGCCCTTGCTTCCTTTGCGCGGCTTGCTCGTATATCCGAGCATGGTGCTGCATTTGGACGTCGGCAGAGAAAAGTCAGTCAGAGCACTGGAAAAGTCGATGGTGGACGACAGCATGATACTTCTTTGCTCGCAATCGGAAGTCAACATTGAAGAACCTACCACGGAAGATATATATCGCATCGGAACGATTGCTAAAGTAAGGCAAATGTTGAAGCTTCCCAACGGAACGATAAGAGTGCTTGTCGAGGGGGTCGTACGGGCGGAAATTAACGAATTTCTGGCCAACGAAGAGTATTACGAGGTTCAGGTGAAGGAGCTTCCCGAGCAGGAAAACTCCGACCCGGAGATCGATGCGCTTATGCGCACCGTACTGAGCCAGTTCGAGCATTATATCAATCTGTCTAAAAAAGTAACGCCGGAGACGCTGGCCGCCGTGTCCGACATCGATGAGCCAGGGCGGCTGGCCGACGTGATTTGCAGTCATTTATCCTTAAAGATTAAAGACAAACAGGAAATTCTTGAGACGATTGACGTGAAGGACCGGCTGGAGAAGCTGCTCAGCATTTTGAATAACGAGCGCGAAGTGCTGGAGCTGGAGCGCAAGATTAGCCAGCGCGTCAAGAAGCAAATGGAGAAGACCCAGAAGGAATACTATCTTCGCGAGCAGATGAAGGCGATCCAGAAGGAGCTGGGCGATAAGGAAGGCCGCGCCGGCGAAGTCGAGGAGCTGCGGGCGCAGCTGGCGGAGACCGAAGTGCCGGAGAAGGTGAAGGAGAAGATCGAGAAGGAGATCGACCGCCTGGAGAAAATGCCGGCGACCTCCGCCGAAGGCGGCGTCATCCGCAACTACATCGATTGGCTGCTCGGCTTGCCGTGGTCTACCTTTACGGAGGATGACCTCGACATTAACCGCGCCGAAGAAATATTGAACGAGGATCATTACGGTCTCGAAAAGCCGAAAGAGCGCGTGCTCGAATATTTGGCGGTGCAGCAGCTGGTCAAGAAGATGAAGGGGCCGATTCTTTGCCTTGTAGGGCCTCCGGGGGTCGGCAAAACCTCGATCGCCCGTTCGATCGCCCGCTCTCTGAAGCGGGAATTCATCCGCATCTCGCTCGGCGGCGTGCGCGACGAGGCGGAAATTCGCGGCCATCGGCGCACGTATGTCGGGGCAATGCCCGGCAGGATTATTCAAGGGATGAAAAACGCCGGTTCATCGAATCCGGTATTCCTGCTCGACGAGATCGATAAAATGGCGATGGACTTCCGCGGCGACCCTGCCTCGGCGCTGCTCGAAGTGCTCGATCCCGAGCAAAACAGCACGTTCAGCGATCACTATATCGAGGTTCCGTTCGATCTGTCGAACGTCATGTTCGTGACGACGGCGAATGTGGTGCACAATATTCCGCGACCGCTGCTGGACCGGATGGAAGTGCTGTATATTCCGGGCTACACCGAGATCGAGAAGCTGCATATCGGACGCAATTATTTGCTGCCGAAGCAGCAAAAGGATCACGGCTTGCAGGAGGATCAGCTCGTAATTGAGGATCAGGCGCTGATGCGCATTATCCGCGAGTATACGAGGGAAGCGGGAGTACGGAATCTGGAGCAGCAAATATCCGCAGTGTGCCGGAAAGCGGCCAAACAGGTCGTTTCCGGGGAAAGCAATATTCATGTCGACTTTGATAGTATCAAGGAGTTCCTCGGGCCACCGAAATTCCGCTTCGGCGTCGCCGAGGAGTTCGATCAGATCGGCGCGGTGACCGGCCTTGCGTGGACCGAGGTCGGCGGCGATACGCTGGTCATCGAAGTAACCGTCATGCCGGGAGGCGGCAAGCTGACGCTTACGGGCAAGCTGGGCGACGTGATGAAGGAATCCGCGCAGGCTGCATTCAGTTATACGCGCTCGCGAGTCGAGCAGCTGCAAATAGCTCCAGATTTTCATGAAAAGGTGGATATTCATATCCACATTCCGGAAGGCGCAATTCCGAAGGACGGACCTTCTGCGGGTATTACGATGGCAACGGCGCTGATCTCCGCGCTGACGAACATTCCGGTATCCCGCGAGGTAGCGATGACGGGGGAGATTACGCTGCGCGGCCGCGTGCTGCCGATCGGCGGACTCAAGGAGAAGAGCCTTGCCGCACATCGCGCCGGCATTCGCAAAGTGATTATTCCTAAGGACAATGAGAAAGATATTGACGAAATCCCCGAAAGCGTACGCCGCGAGCTCACCTTTATTCCGGTGTCTCACATGGACGAAGTGCTTGAGCATGCGTTGGTCAAACCCGTCGGGGTATAAATAGGAGGCTGCGGCCTCTATAGTTAAGGAAGAGTGACAGCGATTATGAAGGTCAATCAAGCTGAATTTATTATCAGCGCGGTTGGTCCGAGTCAGTATCCTCCAGACGCCTTGCCGGAGATTGCTCTGGCAGGGCGTTCGAATGTGGGGAAGTCATCACTGATCAATCGGATGATCCAGCGCAAAAACTTGGCGAGGACAAGCTCCAAGCCCGGTAAAACCCAGCAGTTGAATTATTATAAAATTAATCAGGACTTATTTTTCGTCGATTTGCCGGGTTACGGCTATGCACAAGTATCCAAGTCCAAACGGGAGATTTGGGGCAAATTTATCGAGGAATATTTGCTGCACAGAGAATATCTGAAGCTCGTGCTGCTTGTTATCGATCTGCGCCATCCTCCGTCCAAGGACGACCAGGCGATGTTCGCTTGGCTGAAGCATAACGGCGTGCCGTTTTGCGTCGTGACGACCAAGGCTGATAAAATTTCCAAAGGACAATGGCAGAAGCATGTGAAGATCGTTAAGGAAACGCTGCAAATGGAGAAGAGCGACAGGCTCGTGCTGTTTTCCTCCGAGCTTGGAGTCGGCAAGGACGATTTGTGGCAGCTGATCGAGCAGCAGATCGGCTGGGGGGCCGATCAGACGGCGGAAGAGCCGGCCGCAGAGGGAGAGGCGTTTGCCGGTACAATAGAGCCGGCTGAACAATCCGAGGAAGGTTGATCGTGATCGGCAATGTCCCCGGCGCCTTAAATTCGGACTGCAAGCGGGTAATATAGGTATGTCAAAAGAACCTGACGGTGAATGCTCCGTCAGGTTTTTGCCGTCGGCGCGCCGGCAAGGGAAATGTATAAACTGCCAAGGGAAACAGAGGGATTTATATGAAAAAGTGGAATCGTTCCGGTCAGAAAGCAGTTTTTTCTGAATTTTAACGAAATTAGCTGGATTGGCGGCAGGAATATTAAATATTTATGTAGTATAATGTATATAGAACAAGAGAATATTGATTGGCTTTATGTTTCGAAAACAAAGAATCGAGGGATTTTTATGGCAAAGAGGTTAGCGACCCAATACGTCAAAACCTGCCTACAGTTAACGGAAGCCGAGATGGCCATGTTTATTCAGCTGTTTGTCGATCATCAAGCCTCCTTACAGGTCAAAGTGCTTGAAAACGGGAATCAGGAGCTGGTACTGCTCGATAACGAATCGGGGAAAGAAATCGTCCTGCCGTTCGAACGCGAATTGAACACGTATGTTTGCCGCGGTACCTGCAGTATTACGGACAAGAATCTGGTTAATACCATGAGAAAAGCCGTTTCCACGTTCAAAGGAAGCGCAACCGTTCATCGCATTTACGAAACGTATACGATGATTTACGAGTATGAGCACGGCTCCGTCGTCAAAATTGTAGAACGCAAAGGTCAGTCGGACCGAGTGATTTACGAATACAAGGACACGGCCGGCATGCTTGAGCGCCTGTTCCGCAAGGATGGAGTGGAACAAGAAATTCAATCTATTAAAATTCAGATCAATCAAATGCTCGATTTGAGAAACGACATGGGGGACCCTGCCGTACGCGAACAAATCGACGATCGTTTATACCAGTTGACGCATCGATTGTTCGTACTTGAAGCGTAATTATATAAGATTCTGACTTTCCCGGGCCATTTCCGGGAAAGTTTTTTTGTTTTTCGCGCCAAAACGGTGCTTTTTCCGTACACCTGAGACGAGTCTATGACATATCTTAGTCAATGTGCGAGTCGGAGCAAAGAAAATAGGCAAATGGCAAAAAAAAGTATTGCTTTTCTGCCGAATAGATGTTATTTTTATTTTCGTTGAAAACAAAATAGGAACCAGGATTCACTCAGGACATTGAATGTTGCGAGAGATTATTCCCTCGAGAAGTGAATGACGTAGGTCCTAGCGGATGAAATTTTCAAACATTTTATTCCTAGGAAGGGGGACCGAAAAGTGGAATATTCTACTTTCGGAAGACACGTTGCTGTTGATACTTGGGGAGTCGATTTTGATCTTCTCAACAATGCAGAATGGTTACAAGCGCAAATGGTGGAAGCTGCAGAGGCATGCGGAGCGACAGTGATGTCGGTACAATCCAAACAGTTTGAACCACAAGGTGCCACGGTGCTAGTATTATTGTCGGAAAGTCATCTCTCCATTCATACGTATCCTGAGAAAGGTTTTGCCGCATTGGATTGCTATACATGTGGCGAAACGGTAGATCCCGCGCTCGCTATTGATTACATGGTTTCCGTGCTAAAACCGGAGACGATCCATGCCAAGAAATTGGTTCGTGGTATGGGTGAACTGCAAGTTGAAACGCCGGATATCCAGCAGGTTTCATTGACAAAATAATAAACTCGCTATGAGAAAAGATAACCGCGGAGTAATCCGTGGTTATTTGTTTTAAGATCCCCCCATACAATGAACAAGTAAAGCTTGTATGTGGGGGGATTACATATGAGATGGAAACGGAAGCTTACATTATATTTGATCGTCGCTGTGCTTATTGTGTGGCCGCTCTATCAAATCACGGCAATGATAGGGAGCCGCTCCGAGAAGCAGGATGCGGGCAAGCTGCTATATCAGGTCTCGCTGTTCCAGATGGAACTGCTCAGCAGTTATTTGCACGACATAGAGAAGGTGCAGGATACGGAGGGGCTGAGTCCGCTCAGACAGGCGATTTATACCGCCGATTTCACCCACCAGCATCTGGTGCTCGCCTTCGGCGAATCGGAGCTGAGCCCGCTTGGCGGACTATCTCAGCTTATGCAATATGTGATCCGTTTGCAAATCGGCGGACAGAGGCCGCTGAAGGCCGATGAAGCGCAGACGCTGACGGATGCCCGCAAGCTGTTCGATGATCTGTACGACGCTTACGGTAAGCTGCTGTCATCCCGCGACGAGATCGTCTCCTCGCAAAACCAAAGGCTGCAAAAAGACGACAAAGCGATCGTCGAGCTGCTGCGCAAAAAGCTGCTGCAATAATCCGCTGCCACTTTTGGCAAATGTCCGTATAAAGCCGCGAGAAAAAGCAGAAAATAAGGGAAATAGTGTCGGTTTGCGCAGCGCCGCTTTCACATATTATACAAAAAATTTGTCGGAGCCATCGGCAATATATGCTATAATGGTTTCTAGATTACGAAGAGGAAGGCAGGTGGACACCCATGCATATCGTTGTGGCGGGCTTGAATTATCGTACGGCGCCGGTTTCGATCCGCGAAAAATTTACTTTTGCCGACGGAGATCTTGAAGTGGCGCTGAGCGAGCTCAAAGAGACGAAAAGCATCATGGAATGTGTCATAGTGGGCACCTGTAACCGTACGGAGTTATATGTGGTTGTCGATCGGGAACATTTGTGCGGCCATTACCTTCGCGGATTTATCGAGAAATGGTTCGGCGTACCGCGCGAGGAATTCAATAAGCACTTGTACATTTACGAGAATGAAAAAGCGATCGAGCATTTATTCCGGGTTACCAGCGGTCTGGATTCGATGGTTATCGGGGAAACGCAAATTTTAGGCCAAATCCGCGACGCCTTTTTGCTGGCGCAGCAGTGCAAGACGACGGGCATTCTGTTTAACACGCTGTTCAAGCAGTCGGTTACGCTCGCCAAGCGCGCGCATACGGAGACCGGGATCGGAGAAAACCCCGTCTCCGTCAGCTACGCGGCGGTCGAGCTGGGCAAACGGATCTTCGGCAACTACGATCACAAGAAGGTGATGATCATCGGGGCCGGGAAGATGAGCGAGCTGACGGTCAAACATTTGTACGCCAACGGCGCGGATAAGGTCATCGTCGTCAACCGTACCTTGAGCCGAGCGCAGGAGCTGGCAGGCAAGTTTGAAGGAGTGGCGGGCTCCATGGACAAGCTGCTCGTTTATTTGGAAGAAGTCGATATCGTCATCAGCTCTACCGGCTCTGCGGATATCGTGCTGACCAAAGAGCAGGTAGCGGCCGTACTGCAGAAGCGGCGTTCGCGCCCGCTGTTTATGATCGACATCGCCGTTCCGCGCGATCTGGATTCGGCCATCGGCGAGCTGCCGAACGTATTTTTGTATGACATCGACAATTTGCAGTCGATCGTTAACAATCATCTGCAGGAACGCCGCAAGGCCGCGCTGGTGATCGAGGACATGATTGTGGACGAAATGGCCGCATTCGACCAATGGACGCGCACGCTGGGTGTGAGACCGCTCATTCAGGCGCTGCAGACGAAGGCGAGCTCGATTCACGAGGAGACGATGGACAGCCTCCTGAAGAAGCTGCCGGATTTGGACGAGCGGGAGCTGAAGGTCATTCGCAAGCTGACGAAAAGCATCGTCAATCAAATGCTGCGCGATCCTGTCAACCGGATTAAAGAAATGGCTGCCGAACGCCATGGGGACGAAGCGCTGGAGTATTTCACCAAAATATTCGCGCTGGAAGAGCAATTGGCAGAGCAGGAGCGTACCGAGCAGGCCGCCCGCCAGCAGGAGCTGAGCGAAACGCACGAGCGTTGGAAGGATGAGCTGTTAACGAAGGTTTCCATGAAGCCTGCCGATGCCTTGGCCAAAACGTAGTTGGGAGAGGTGCCATGGTCACGAAAAGCTGGTTGTACGATGCCACAATATATATATACGCCCTGAGCCTGCTGTTTTACTTCTCGGACTTTGTCGGTCCGAACCGAAGCGCAAAACGGATGGGGACAGGGTTGCTTTCTTTTGTTTGGATTCTGCAAACGGTCTATCTAGTCGTTAACCTAGTGTGGCATGACCGTTCGACCGCATTTTCCATGTTTGAAACGCTGTTTATGCTATCCTGGCTTTTAGTGACGGTCTCGCTCGTAGTGAACCGTTTTTTTCGTATCGAGCTGTTTGTTTTTATCGTCAATGTCATCGGCTTTACCGTGCTGGCGTTGAATTTTTTCAGCAATCCGAAGGTATCGCCGACGCTCGCTTCCTGGAACATTAACGATGAGGTGCTGTTCATCCATATCAGCTTCTCGCTTGCCAGTTACGTCGCTTTCGTCGTAGCGGCCGTGTTTTCGGGCATGTATTTGTTTCTGCACCGCCAGCTCAAAGAAAAGAAATGGACCAAGCTGATGCAGCGGCTGCCGAGTCTGGACAAGACGGACTACTATTCCTTCGTATCGGTAGTGATCGGAACGCCGCTTCTGCTGTTCGGCATGTCGCTAGGCGTCGTCTGGATTTCACTGCAGCATGATTTGACGCTGTTCTTCGACCCGAAGGTGATTAACTCATGGTTTGTTCTGCTTGCTTATATTTTTTATTTATTTCAACGGCTGCTGCTCAAGACACCGGGGTATAAGCTGGCGCTGTGGAATTTGGCCGCCTTCTTTATTATGGCGCTCAATTTTGTCTTTGCGAATTTTTACTCTTCATTCCATCAATGGTCGTAATGTAAGGCCTCTGGCAAGAAGCAAAGCGCGAAGGACGGGGGAAGCCGGTGTCCGGGAAAGAACCGAACTATTATCCTTTAATGATCAATATAGCGGACAAGCCTTGCGTCATCGTAGGCGGTGGTGCGGTAGCGGAGCGCAAAGCGCAGGCGCTGCTGGAAGCTGGGGCCGCGGTGACGGTCGTAAGTCCCGAGGCGACGAGCCGCCTCAGGCAATGGCAGCAAGAAGGGAAGCTCCGGCTCATAGCGGAGCCTTACCGGCCGTTAATGTCGTGTATTCGGAGCGCTTATCTTATATTTGCCGCTACCGACCGGCCGGATGTCAATAAGGCGGTACGTTTGGAAGCGGAGCAGCAGGGCAAGCTGGTTAATGTAGCCGACGACGCCGTACGGAGCGGATTCATCGTCCCGGCGTCGGTGCGCCGCGGCAAGCTGCTGATTGCCGTGTCGACCGCCGGAGCCAGCCCGGCCGTCGCCAAGAAGGTGAAGCGGGAGCTGGAGCAGGCATTCGGCGAGGAATACGAGCAGTATCTGGATGTGCTGCAGGAGCTGCGCGTCTTGATTCAATCGGTCGTGCCGGATACGCAGCGCCGCCAAGAGCTGTTCAAGCGAATGCTGGAATGGGAACTGCTGTCCTGGATTCGTTCGGGACGATTCGACGAAAGGGCTAAGGCGGAGCTGCTGGAGAGGATCGGTCTGGAACCGACTGCACAAGGCATGGATGCCATAGGGCGCACGATTCGGGAGTACATAGAATAATTTCAAAGTTGAGGAGCTGACCGCATGCGAAAAATCGTCGTAGGTACAAGGCAGAGCGCATTAGCGCTGACGCAAACGGGGCAGGTTGTGGAACAACTGCGCGAGCTGTGCCAAAAGCTAGGCATCGAGTGCGAATTTGAGCTGAAAAAAATCGTCACCAAAGGAGACCGGATTCTTGACGTCACCTTATCCAAAGTCGGCGGAAAAGGGCTGTTCGTCAAAGAAATCGAGCAGGCGCTGTTCGACGGCGAGATCGATATGGCCGTGCACAGCATGAAGGATATGCCGGCCGAGCTGCCGGAAGGACTGGTCGTCGGCGCCGTACCGCACCGCGAGGACCCGCGGGACTGCTTAATCACGAGCGGCGGGGTGACGCTGGACGAGCTCCCGCAAGGAGCGAAGGTAGGCACCAGCAGCCTGCGCCGCTCGTGCCAGCTGCAAAATTACCGCGCGGATCTTCAGATCGAGTCGATCCGCGGCAATATCGATTCGAGATTGAAGAAGCTCGAATCCGAAGGTTTCGATGCGATTTTGCTCGCGGCCGCCGGCTTGCACCGGACCGGCTGGCAGGACCGCATCAGCGAGTACTTGCCGACCGAGCTTAGCTTGCCCGCTGTCGGGCAAGGAGCGCTGTGCGTCGAATGCCGCGGCAACGACGAGTTCGTGCTTGAGCTTTTGAAGCACTTCAACCACGAGCCGACGGCGCTGGCCGTAGCGGCGGAACGGAGCTTCCTCGGCAGGCTGAACGGCGGCTGTCAAGTGCCGATCGGCGCTTACGCCAGCCTCGGCGACGAAGGCGGCAATCCGGTCATTACGCTGACCGGGATGGTGGGCACGCCGGACGGCAAGCAAATGCTTAAGGAAACAATGACCGGCACGGACCCGGATAAGCTGGGAAGCCAACTGGCGGATACGCTGATCCGTCAAGGCGCTGTTGACATATTGGCCATGGTGAGGGGTTGAGCAGAGGTGAGTAAAGGCGTCGTCTATCTCGTAGGAGCAGGTCCCGGTGACCCGAAGCTCATTACGCTGCGCGGGCTGGAGGCGATTCAGCGGGCCGACGTCGTCGTATACGACCGTCTGGCCAGTCCTAGGCTGCTGAAGCATATGAAGCCGGGCGCAGAGAAAATCTTTGTCGGCAAGCTGCCGGACAAGCATATGATGAAGCAAGGCGAAATCAATCAGCTGCTTGTCGATCTGGCGCTTCAGGGCAAAGTAGTCACCCGTCTGAAGGGCGGCGATCCGAGCGTATTCGGCCGCGTGGGCGAAGAAGCGGAACTGCTTGCGGATAACGGCATCGGCTTCGAAATTGTGCCGGGCATCACCTCGGCGATCGCCGTTCCCGCCTATGCGGGAATTCCGGTTACGCATCGCGACTTTACTTCTTCATTCTCTATCGTTACGGGGCATGAATACCCGAACAAAACATACAGCAGCGTCAACTGGGACAATCTGGCCCAGGCGTCGGGAACGCTGATTTTTCTTATGGGCGTGGCCAATTTGGAGTTTATTTGCAGCCAGCTGATCCGCGGAGGCAAGTCCGCCGTCACTCCGGTAGCGTTAATCCGCTGGGGAACCTGGATGGAGCAGGCGACGCTGACGGGAACGTTGACGGATATCGTGGACAAGGTGCGCGCGGCCAATTTTCAATCGCCGGCCGTCATCATTGTCGGCGAAGTGGTCAAGCTTCGCGAGAAGCTCGCCTGGTTCGAGAAGAAGCCGCTGTTCGGCCGGCGCATTCTGGTAACTCGCGCGCGCAGCCAAGCGAGCGAGCTCGTTCAGCAAATCGAGGAGCTGGGCGGCGAAGCGGTGGAGTTCCCGGTCATTCGCACCCAGCCCCCTTCCAGCGAGGAAGCGAGAGCTGCGCTGGATGCGGCGCTGGAGCGCTTGCCGGAGTTCGAATGGGTGCTATTTACCAGCGTCAACGGCGTCGATTATTTCTTCGAACGGCTGCAGCAGAAGCGGATCGATATCCGCACGCTGTATCAAGCCCGGATCGCCGCCGTCGGCCCGAAGACGGCCGAAGCGCTGGAACGCAGAGGCTTGTTGGTCGATCTGCTGCCTGCGAAGTTTCAGGGCGACGTGCTGCTGGAATCGATCGAACAAGAGCTGATGCCGGGGCAGCGCGTCCTGCTTCCTACCGCAGACATCGCTAAAGCGTATATTCCCGAGCGGCTGAAGCAGCTCGGAATGGACGTGACCGAAGTCGACGTCTACGAAACGGTGCTGGATACGGGCGGAGGGGCCGAGGTGATCGATCTGCTTCAGCAGAAGGCGCTTCATATTATAACGTTTACGAGCTCTTCGACCGTGACGAATTTGCTGCTGGCGCTGCGCGAGCTGGGGGCGGAGAAGCCGCTTGAGCTGCTGCAGTCATGCCGGATCGCCTGTATCGGCCCGATGACGGCGCAGACGGCGCGGGAAGCCGGTCTTACCGTCGATTACGTGGCGGAGGAAGCTACCGTAGCTTCTCTCGTGCAGAGCTTGTATGCGTAAAGAATAGTAATGACAAGTCTGGTATATTGCATTCATAGTTACTAACAAGAAGATGAGGAGGAATCTGCTATGAGTTATCCTATCGTTCGCAACCGGAGGCTGCGCAGCTCTCAAGCTTTGCGCAATCTGGTGAGAGAGAGCAGCATTTCGGTTCATGATCTGATCTATCCTATTTTTGTAACGCACGGCTCCGGGTTGAAAGAAGAAATATCCTCGATGCCGGGAGTGTATCATCTATCGCTCGATTTGCTGCAAGAAGAGCTTAAAGAAGTAACTGGCCTCGGCATTCAAGCGATCATGCTTTTCGGCGTGCCGGAGCATAAAGACGCTCACGGGACTTCGGCTCACGACCATAACGGAATCGTCCAGCTAGCGACTCGCAAGATCAAGGAGCTGTACCCGGAGCTGCTGGTCATCGCCGACACTTGCTTGTGCCAATTTACCGATCACGGCCATTGCGGCGTCGTTCATGTGAATGAGAAGACGCAGCGCGCCGAAATTTTGAACGATCCTTCGCTTGAACTGCTGATCAAAACGGCCGTGTCCCAAGCGGAAGCCGGAGCCGACATCATCGCTCCGTCGAATATGATGGACGGCTTCGTCTATGCGATCCGCCAAGGCTTGGACGAAGCGGGCTACGATCAAACTCCGATTATGTCGTATTCGGTCAAATATGCATCCGCTTATTACGGTCCGTTCCGCGAAGCGGCGCATTCCGCTCCGAAGTTCGGCGACCGCAAAACGTATCAGATGGACCCGGCCAATGTGCGTGAAGCGCTTCGCGAGGCGGAGTCCGATGTCGTGGAAGGCGCCGATTTCCTGATGGTGAAGCCGGCTATGGCTTATATGGACGTCATTCGTTTGCTGCGCGATCAATTCGATCTGCCGCTCGTCGCTTATAATGTCAGCGGCGAATATTCGCTCATCAAAGCCGCGGCACTTCAGGGCTGGGTGGACGAGAAGTCGATCGTCATGGAAACGATGCTCGGCTTCAAACGCGCCGGAGCGGATTTGATCATTACGTACTTTGCCAAAGATATCGCCAAATGGCTTCGCGAAGGAAGCCTCTGATAAGGCAGCACGACCAGGAGAAGAGTTTTTTAGCCGGCACGTTCGGTTAAAAAACTCTTTTCGCTTTTTCTTCAGGCTGGTCGCGTCTGCCAGTCGGCGCTGCCCAACCGCGGGTAATCAGGGAGCGGTCAATGAATACTTTTCCTATGAGAAAATCGGTTTTTAACGGCGCGGCGGGTGCGTCCTTGTCATACTTTTGTCGGAATCTATAGGGGGCAATCAGTTGTTAGAGCCTGCCAAATAGGGCATAATGAGTAGTAGGTCTTAGGAGTAAACGGAAATGGGGTAAACCAATGAGTTATAACGACACTTTTATTAGAGCGTGCAAAAAACAAGAGGTAGATACTCTCCCTGTATGGTATATGAGACAGGCGGGAAGATACGACCCGGAATACCGCAAGATTAAGGAGAAATACAGCTTGCTGGAAATATGCAAGCAGCCGGAGCTGGCTGCCGAAGTGACGATGATGCCGGTGAAGAAGCTGGGGGTTGACGCGGCTATTTTGTATTCGGATATTATGAATCCGGTTGCTTCAATCGGCATTGATTTCGACATCGTGAAGGACGTTGGCCCGGTGATTCATAACCCGGTTCGGACGGCGGCC
The DNA here is from genome assembly GCF_025060755.1 of Paenibacillus doosanensis. Classification (GTDB taxonomy): domain Bacteria; phylum Bacillota; class Bacilli; order Paenibacillales; family NBRC-103111; genus Paenibacillus_S; species Paenibacillus_S doosanensis. Next base: position 267,874 of record NZ_JANYUY010000001.1, on the reverse strand, counting down.
GACGTGGCTAAGCTTCGTCCGATTCAAGTGGAGCAGGATTTATCCCACATTATAAAAACGATCGAGATTTTGGTAGCTGAGCTTCAGGTTCCGTTGATTACGTTTGCCGGGGCTCCTTTCACCATAGCAAGCTATTTGATCGAGGGCAAGCCGTCGAAAAACTACATCCGCACGAAAGAGCTTATGTACGGCGAGCCTGCGGTATGGTTTCAGCTGATGGATAAGCTGGGCGATATGGTTATCGCTTATTTGAAAGCACAGTTTGCCGCCGGAGCGAAAGCCGTGCAGTTGTTCGACAGCTGGATCGGAGCTTTGTCGCCGAGAGATTTCGAGAAATACGTGCTGCCGACGATCGAACGGATCTTTGCGGAGCTGAGCGACCAGGAGCAGCCGAAAATTTATTTCCCGGGCGTCAGTTCAGGGGAGCTGCTGCCGCTATTGCATAACGTCAAAGCCGACGTCATCGGGCTGGATTGGCGCGTATCGATAGCCGAAGGACGGAGAAGAGTCGGCTCGGCCTTTGCGGTGCAGGGGAATTTGGACCCTTATGTGCTGACGGCGCCGATGGAGGTTATTCAGGAGCAGGCCAAAGCCATTATCGATCAAGGCATTCAGCAGCCGGGCTATGTGTTCAACCTGGGACACGGATTGTTCCCGGAAGCATCGCTCGACAAGCTGCGGGAGCTGACGGACTACGTTCATACTTATTCCAAGCAAGCGATTGCCCAATTGAAACAAGGAAGTGGTGTTTAAAATGTCCAAACAACGTATCGGCGTCCTGGTGATGTCTTACGGAACACCGGAAAGCCTGGACCAGGTTGAAGCTTACTACACCCATATTCGCCGCGGAAATCCGCCGAGCCCGGAGCAGCTGAAGGAATTGACCGATCGTTACGAAGCGATTGTAGGCGGCTTTTTCCCGCTTCGCGAAAATACGAACAAGCAAGTGAAAGCATTGGAAGAGCGGCTCAACGCCGATCATCCGCAAGTGGAATTCGTCTGTTATCAAGGGCTTAAGCATGCCGCGCCGTTCATTGAGGACGGGGTGGAGCAGATGGCGAAAGACGGCATTCGGCAGGCGGTCGGCATCGTGCTGGCGCCGCATTATTCGGTCATGAGCGTGGGCGGCTACATTAAGCGAGCGCAGGAGAAGGCGGAGGAGCTCGGTCTTTCCATGCAGTTCGTCAAAAGCTATCATCTGCATCCGAAATTGATCGAAGCGCTGTCGAACCGCGTGACGGAAACGCTGCAGCGGTTCGAAGATACGCCCAAAGCGGACATTCGCGTTATCTTCACGGCGCACAGCCTGCCGGAAAAAATTGTTGAAATGCGCGATCCGTATCCGGAGCAGCTGCTTGCAACGTCCAAAGCGGTTGCCGAACAGACCGGCGTCGACAACTGGCAGTTCGGATGGCAGAGCGCGGGCCGAACGGCATCGCCGTGGCTGGGACCGGATATTCTGGATGTGCTGCATACGATAAAGAACGAGGAGCAGGTTCAGAACGTTCTTGTTTGTCCGGTCGGTTTCGTCTCCGATCACCTGGAAGTGCTGTACGATCTCGATATCGAGGCGCAGCAGACGGCCAAGGAGCTCGGAATCCATCTGGAGCGCACCCCGTCTCTGAACACCGATCCGCTTTATATGGAGACGCTCAGCGACGTCATCTATCAGTTATGCGAAGGCAAGTAACGCACTCAAGACGATCAAGGCCCGCTTACATAGCGGGCCTGCGCCTTGCGGCTCGCAGCTCGGATTGGCAGCTGCGGTGTCAATTCGACGTTTGACGCCGGAGCGATTACGCCCTTAGCTGACCGAGATCGAGGCGCATCTCCTGGCCGTTGAGGCTGAGCAGCCGTTTATCTTGAAGATCCCGTATCACTTGCATCAATACCGGCTTTTGTACTCCCGCCATTTGCGAGACTTCATCGTAATTGAGCGTCATTTTGATAGTTATGGAGTTACCGGTGCGGGTTCCGTTTTTGTTAGCCAGCGTAATAAGGCTTTTGATGACGCGGGTTCTGGCATCGAGAAACGTGCGATCCTGCACATGCTGGTTCGTATCGCGAAGGCGGCTGCACATCTCTTGCATAATGCCGAGGGAAATGTCAAAATGGGTCTTCATCAATCCGATGAAGCTGGGAGCCGTAATGGAGATCAGCACGCTTTCTTCAAGCGTCTGTGCGGAGGCGGAGCGGGGCTTGCCGTCGATCAGGGAGAGCTCGCCGAAGCTGTCTCCGGCTTTCATCAGCGACAAGATCATTTCTTCTCCGGAACTTGTTGCGGTATAAATTTTAATGGAACCGCTGGACAAAATGTAGAAAATGGAGCCGGGCTCCTTTTCATTAAACAGCACCGTGCCGGGTTTAAACGTTTTCTTGGTGCAAATGGTCGAGATAGCTTCCAGTTGTTGATGGTTCAGCTTCGAAAAAAGCGGCACTTTATTTAAAAGTTCGATCATGATTTCGCCTCGCTTATTTATGGGGAACAAGTCCGCAGCTTTCGGATAATTATATCTCGGCCAATCGGGCTTGACAAGTCATTTTCATGTGAAGGAAGGGGTAGCAAAATGAGCTTGCGTAAACGTGTGGATGAGCGCTCGGCCAAAGCTTTTGCCGAAGCGAAGGAGGTCATTCCGGGAGGTGTCAACAGCCCGGTGCGCGCTTTTAAATCGGTAGGATTGACGCCCCTCTTCATGGAGCGGGGAGCGGGCTCCCGGGTCTACGATATCGACGGTAACGAGTTTATCGATTATATCGGTTCGTGGGGACCGCTTATTGTAGGACACTCCCACCCGGAAGTGGTGGAAGCGATCAAACGGACGGCCGAGAAGGGCTCCAGCTACGGGGCTCCGACCGAATTGGAAACGGGGATGGCCAAGCTTGTTATTGAACGGATTCCTTCGATCGAAATGGTGCGGATGGTCAACTCCGGCACGGAAGCGACCATGAGCGCGCTGCGGCTCGCCAGAGGCTATACGCAGCGGTCGAAAATCGTTAAGTTCGAAGGCTGTTATCATGGACATGCCGATTCGCTGCTGATTAAGGCCGGCTCCGGCGTGGCTACGCTCGGCTTGCCGGACAGCCCCGGCGTGCCCGAAAGCGTGGCAGTGAATACGATCACCGTTCCGTATAACGACCTGGAGTCGCTGCGGCTGGCATTTGAAAAGTTCGGCGAAGAGATCGCCGCCGTCATCGTCGAGCCGATCGGAGGCAATATGGGCGTCGTTCCGCCGCTGCCCGGCTTCTTGCAAGGGCTTCGCGATATAACGAGCCGCTATGGCAGCCTGCTCATTTTCGACGAAGTAATGACGGGATTCCGCGTCGGCCTGCACAGCGCTCAAGGCTTGTACGGCATTGACCCGGATCTGACCTGTCTTGGGAAGATCATCGGCGGCGGTTTACCGGTAGGCGCGTACGGCGGCAAACGGCATATCATGGAGCATATCGCGCCCAGCGGCCCGATCTATCAAGCAGGCACGCTGTCCGGAAATCCGCTTGCGATGGCGGCGGGATATACGACGCTTCGTTTGCTGGGTGAGCCGGGGGTTTACGAGGAATTGGAGCGAAAGGCGGCGCGACTGGAAGAAGGCTTCCTCGGCAACGCCCGGGAAATCGGCATTGCCAGCACGATCAATCGGGTAGGCTCGATGATTTGCCCGTTCTTCACGGAGCGGCAGGTCATTAACTACGAAACGGCCAAAACCTCCGATCTGGACAAGTTCAATCGATATTTCGCGGCTTTGCTTGACCGAGGAATAAGCATCGCTCCGTCGCAATTCGAAGGCATGTTCGTGTCGACGGCTCATACGGATGAAGATATTGAAACGACGATTGCGGCGCACTATGAAGCGCTCAAGAGTCTGTAGAACGTAAGAAGAGGCCTCTTCCGTCTAGGAAGGGCCTCTTTTTTGTTGTTTAGGAAATGATGCGCAGCCATTTCCTGTAGATAACCGGGGGCTCCCCCGAAAGTAAAGTCTACCCATAGAACGATCCCAGAGGAATGCTTAGACGCCGATCCAGCTTAGGCTGGATGCGGACGGAATAAGCTTCAGAGCATCACGTCACCTTTGGGGGATTTGTTCCTTCTTGTTCTCAGCCGGTCGCCTTATTCGGTCTTGCCTCCCGGGGACGGGCTAGGGTTCGGCGTTGCGGTTGCGGACGATGAATTGACCGTTGAACCGCTTGTCGCGCCTGAGCCGCCGGCAGCACCGGATTTGGAGCCCGGTGTTCCGCCGTTTGCTCCCGTGCTATCATTGTTTTTCGGCTCCTGCTCCGTACTCTTGCCTCCAGCCGGAGTCGGTGAAGGAGAAGGCGTAGCAGCAGGAGTAGGAGTACCGGTCGGCTGCGGGGTAGAACCGCCCGCGCCGTTATTGCCGCCAGCACCGGCAGAGCCGCCGTTCTGCGTCTTGCCGTTGTCGCTATCCTTCGGATTGGCGCCTGTACCCGAGTTAGAACCGGTTCCGTTCTGGTTCTGGCCCGCTCCGGTTTCCGTCTTCGGCGGGACCGTTTCCTTGCTTCCGTTTGCAGCATTCGTATCCTTTGAACCATTCGTGTCTTTCGAACCATTCGTGTCTTTGGCGCCGTCGGCAGTATCTTTCGCCCCGGCGTCTTTCGTGCCGTTATCTTTGGCGTCGGCATCCGTTCCAGGCTTCGTGCCTTTATTATCGGTTGCCGTCCCCGCCTTGCCTGCTCCATTACCGGTTCCCCGATTGGCATCCGTCGTCTTGGATTTATCCGTGTCCGTCTTGCCCGGCGATGGCGTTGGCGATGGCGATGAAGACGGTGTCGGCGAAGGTGTCGGAGTAGGTGTCGGATTATTTTTTTGCTTGGCTTTCAGCTCCGCCTGTTCTTTCAAGTAATCCGGATGATCGTAAGAGCCGCCCGGATCGATCTTGTCGAGACCGTCCCAGACTCGATTGGCGACGACGTTCTCGGGATGATCGTACACCAGGAACGCCGATGGCAGCCGCCGTTCGCCGTACCGGCTTGAAGGGCTTGTAACCAGCTCGCCGTTGACGACCAGCTCGGATGAAGCTCCGCCGTCAAGAAAGCCGGCATTGATGACGTCGTCCTCCATGAACAAATCCTGGACCTCCTTCAAGGTCGCGCCGACGCTTTGCGCTTGGCGGCCGTCGATGACGATGAAGATGACGGTACCGTCCGCTTTTTGCCCGACGGCCGTCCGCGGAGCGCGGCTGTTGTCGACAATCGGCAGCGGCTTGCCGTTGGCGATGACGCGCGGATAGAAGGACGCCGCTTCCGATATGCCCATGTCGCGCAGCTCGAACATATCGTATTTGCCTATGACGAGAGTTCCGTCCTTGGTAAAGCCGACGATATGCTGCGGAACGCTGCCGTCCTGGTCGGTATAAATGATATCGCCGCCGGAGATGATAGCTCCGATCGCCGCAAAGCCGTTGCCGAGCCCTTCCGGGTCGTTGAAGCCGCCGGCGTTCACTCCGGCCACGGCTCCGGTTCGTTTCACCATCGAGGTGATTTTCTCGCCTTCGCCGGACTTCGCAGGCGTCATCAGGCGAATCGATTTGGGATCGTACACATACATCCGTTTTCCTTTCCAGAACTTGCCGGAAATATCTTCGACTTTAATCAGCTCGTCGATTGAACGGATGCGCTGTTGCGTCGTTTTGATCAAGCCGGGAAGCTGCTTTTCCTTGGCATTATCTTCGACGTTGTTGATCATTTCCTGAATCAGCGCGTCCCGCTTCTCCGTGCCGACAAACAGCCACGCCCAGTCGCGGTGCTGGGTAATAATGACCGTACGGGCCATCCAAATACGCATGTCCGTGCCCGGACCGGTCCAAAACATAAAGCTTGAAGTAAGAAACGTAAGTACGGCAATCAGCATCAACGATTTTTTTATCCAGCTCCAATCGCGAAGCTGCTGTCTTCCAGACTCAAGCCATTGTTGGGCAGTGCTCACTTTGTCCACTCCTGTTTAAAATATAAACATAATCATTGGTTTTTAACTCTATTATTCTATCATATTCCGATAGGCTTGAATAGCGGAAGGAAAGCCGTGCCGGTTGGGAAAAAGGCTTTGAGGGGAAGCGCGCAATTTGCTACAATAGGGCGAGCTGTCCGTCGTTATTCCGGCAGGATTGTTTCTCGCGGAAGACGGGGGATGCCGCCGGCGTAATGAAAAACTGTTCACAAGGGAGCTTGACAGATGATATTTCCATGGCAACGAAAAGGAGAATGGCTGGAGCTGAGGCTTCCGCAAGTTCCGGAGTCGGAATACGAGCTGAAGCGCTATTTGCCGATGTCCGATAAATTTCTCGGCAATTTAATCAGAAGCGGCGGCGTGTCCGTTAAAGGAACCAGAGCGCGCCTCAGATTGTTTCCCGACGAATCGCTTGAGCTTATGCCGGTTTGGGTTCCGATAGAAGTGCTGTACGAGGACGATTTTTTGCTGGTTGTCCATAAGCCTGCCGGAATGAAGGTGCACGGGGACGGGGGCGCGTCCAAAGAACGGGAAGAGACGACCTTGGCGGATGCCGTCGCAAGTCACTATGCATCGACCGGACAGCCGTGCAAGGTTCGGCATATTCATCGCTTGGACGAGGATACGACCGGGCCGGTGCTGTATGCCAAGACGGAGTGGTCTCAGCTGGCGCTGGACGAGGCGATGCGGGAGAAGCGTATTGAACGGCGGTACGCCGCCATCGTTCAAGGACGATGGAAGGAGCGGCGAGGCGTCGTCGACGCGCCGATCGGCAGAGACAGGCATCATGCCGGGCGAAGGCGGGTATCCGCTACGGGAGAGCGGGCGGTGACCCATTACGAAGTAGCCGAGCAGTGGCGCCGCGGGGCGCTTGTCCGCCTGAGGCTGGAAACGGGACGCACCCATCAAATCCGGGTTCACCTGAGCCATCTGGGTCATCCGATCTGGGGAGACGCGCTGTACGGCGGGCCCGAAGAATTCATCGGCAGACAGGCGCTGCACGGGGAAACGCTGCTGCTGAGCCACCCGTTCACAGGGGAGCCGCTGCATATTGAAGCTCCATGGCCGGCCGATATGCAGGTCCTTTATAATACTTTGAAAAAAATATAGTCATGCTCCTCCCGCGCAAACCATATAATCCTATAGATAAGTGATACTGACCCATTTTTTCGGATGCGGTTTGCGAGACTAGCTTTACGAAAGGGAGGGCAATACATTGGCTGATCAACAAAGCGGTTTGCGGTTTGACATTTATGAACGAGTGCATTTATCGGAAGGCGTGGCAGGCATCAAAGAGCTGGAGGGAGTCGAGCTGGTGCCGCATATTCAGGTGCTCCCGCAAGGGGATCAAGCGCTGCTCAGAGGCAACCTGCTCTTGTCCGGCACCTATGTGGACGAACAGGATGCTTTCAATAGAACTTTGGAGCATCTGATTCCCGTTGAAATTACGCTTCCTATGAATCGCGTGCAGCGGATGGAAGATATTGCGGTAGAAATTGAAAATTTCGACGTGGAGCTGCTGTCTACGAGAAGCTTGAATATTACCGGCGTCCTCTCGCTGAACGGTCTTGAAGTCGTATCGGCCGCTTCCGCCGACAGCTGGGGCGAGGAGGAAGAGGAGGTCGTATTCGTTCACGAGGCTCGGGAGCAGGCGCCCGAGGAAGCTCAGCGGTTTGAAGAGGCGCTGCAGGAGGAAGAGCCGCCGTTTGAACAGGAGCCGGGATTTGCCGAAGAAGCGGCGTTTGCGCAAGGAGAGACGGCGGAACCGAGCGGGGCGGAAAGAACGGAGGCGTCCGGCTTTGCCGCCCAGCCTTCGGCCAATCAGCAGCAGTGGTCTTCCCCGCCGTCGTCTTATGCCGCCGCGAACCCGATTCCGGAGCCGAAGGGCAGTCCTGCCGCCGAGCGGAGCAACCGGTCGGAAAGCTGGTCGGCGGCCGAAAGCGGCTCGCTCTCCGCGGTGAAAGAGTCTGAGCAAGCCGCAGATGCCGAAGCCGCCCAAAACCAGAGCTTGGAGGCTGCGGAGGCGAACGAGCCGAACGAACAAAGCGAACAGAACGAGCCGCTCCAGCCGCTTAGCCAGCAGGAAGACAAGAAGGAAATGAAGATCGCCTTCTCCGGCAAAAAGACGGAAAGCGCGGAGTCTTCCAAGTCTGCCGGCCTGTCGTCACTGCTGCAAAACGCCGTATCGTCCAAGGGCGAGACCAGACCCGAAGAAGAGGCTCCTGCTGCCGCGCCTCCGACAGGCGACAAGCTGGAATGGAAGCGGCTCCTCGGCGGTCCTAGACAGGAGCAGCAGGAATTCAAGCGGCTGCGGCTGTGCATCGTGCAGAAAGAAGAGACGCTGGAGACGATTGCGAAGCGTTACGATCTGAACCCTCGGGAGATCGCGCTGTTCAACCGGCTTGGCGAGAATGACTTGTCGGAAGGGCAAATCGTGTACATTCCGAAGTAATCGATTCAAAGCGAAGATTATGCGGCTCAAAATAACACCTCGTCGGCCCGCTGCGGGTTTGATGGAGGTGTTATTTGGTTATAATGAGAACAAACGATATTTATAGACGCCTACCGTATTGACTCTATGTGCAATGTTGTTTATCATAGGAATGATTATACATCTTAACAACTTGGAGAGGGAATAATAGGCAGCCAACCCTTCAGAGAGCGGAATTGCTACGCTGGAAGATTCCGCAGGACGTAACTGGCCGAAGTCGCCCTGGAGTTGCAATGTTCAAAGCATAAGAGACCCAATCGGCCTGTCGCCTACATTTCAGAAGAAGGTGCGAAAGCTTCGGGCGTCTTATGCGAATAGACACTGCCGGCCGCAGCCGTTACCTGTTAAGTGCCGCATGGAGAGCCGTTTTTGTACGCTTTGCCCTCATAAGCGAGGCAAGCGCGAATCCAATACGCTATTCAAGCGGAATAAAGGTGGTACCACGGAAGCAGATCCTTTCGTCCTTTGCGGCGAAAGGATTTTTTTGTTGTTTTGGGAAACGGCGCATACGGCCGGTTCTTCGGCTTCACCGTGAATGCCCGAAACCAATAGTTATGAATGACTTGATAAATGGAGGTTTATACGTATGGAAGAGACCAAAGCAGCACAAACGCAGGGATCGGCAACTTCAATGCCGACCACTTACGATCCGAAGGAAGCGGAGAAAAAATGGTACGATTATTGGCTGAAAGGCGAATATTTTAAAGCGGGGCAGCGGCAGGACGCCGAAACGTATACGATCGTCATTCCTCCTCCGAACGTAACGGGGATGCTTCACATCGGCCATGCGCTCGACTTCACCTTGCAGGACATTATGGTCCGCACCAAAAGAATGCAGGGCTACGATGCGCTGTGGCTTCCCGGCTCCGACCATGCGGGCATTGCGACGCAAACGAAAGTGGAGCAAAAGCTGCGCGAGGAAGGCGTAACCCGATACGATTTGGGTCGGGAGAAGTTCCTTGAGAAAGTGTGGGAATGGAAAGAAACCTACGCCAACACCATTCGGGAGCAATGGGCCAAGATGGGCTTCTCGCTGGATTATTCCAGAGAACGTTTTACGCTCGACGAAGGATTGTCCAAAGCGGTTCGCGAGGTGTTCGTCAAGCTGTACGAAAAAGGGCTGATCTACCGCGGCAACTATATTATCAACTGGGACCCGGCGGCGCGCACGGCGCTTTCGGATATCGAGGTGGAATATAAAGAAGTTCAGGGTCATTTGTATCATTTGCGTTATCCGGTAAAAGACAGCGGCGAATCGATCGTCGTAGCGACGACGCGGCCGGAGACGATGCTCGGAGATACCGCCGTCGCCGTTCATCCGGAGGACGACCGCTACAAGCATCTGATCGGCAAAATGCTCGTGCTGCCGATCATCGGCCGGGAAATTCCGATTGTAGCCGACGAGTACGTCGAGAAAGATTTCGGCAGCGGCGCCGTGAAAATTACGCCGGCCCACGATCCGAACGACTTCGAGGTCGGCAAACGCCATGATTTGCCGCAAATTCTCGTCATGGACGATACGGGCACAATGAACGACAACGCCGGCAAGTACAAAGGCTTGGACCGTTTCGAATGCCGGAAGCAAATCGTCACCGACATGAAGGAATCCGGCGTTCTCATCAAGATCGAGGATCACGTTCATCAAGTGGGACACAGCGAGCGCAGCGGCGCCGTTGTCGAGCCGTACTTGTCCACCCAATGGTTCGTCAAAATGAAGCCGCTCGCCGATCGTGCGATCGAAGCGCAAAAAGCCGGCGAAGGCGTTAACTTCATTCCGGACCGGTTCGAGAAAATTTACCTGCACTGGATCGAGAATGTGCGCGACTGGTGTATTTCCCGCCAGCTTTGGTGGGGGCACCGGATTCCCGCCTGGTACTGCGAGGATTGCGGTGAAATGCATGTATCCCGCGAAGCGGTAACCAAGTGCTCCTGCGGCAGCGCGAATCTTCGTCAGGACAACGATGTGCTCGATACTTGGTTCAGCTCCGCATTGTGGCCGTTCTCCACGCTCGGCTGGCCGGATGAAACCGAAGATATGAAACGTTACTACCCGACCAGCCTGCTGGTGACGGGATACGATATTATTTACTTCTGGGTGGCGCGGATGATTTTTAGCGCACTCGAATTTACGGACCAAATTCCGTTCAAGGATGTGCTGATGCACGGCCTCGTACGCGACGCGGAAGGCCGCAAAATGTCCAAGTCGCTCGGCAACGGGGTCGATCCGCTGGAAGTGATCGAGAAGTACGGAGCGGACGCCATGCGCTTTATGATCTCCACCGGCTCCACACCGGGGCAGGATCTTCGCTTCCGCTGGGAAAAGGTCGAGCAGGCGCGTAATTTTGCCAACAAAATTTGGAACGCATCCCGTTTTGCGCTGATGAATCTCGGGGATTTCAAGGCCGAACAAATCGATCTGACCGGTTCGCTGAGCACGGCCGACCGCTGGATTTTGCATCGTTTGAACGAAACCGTGCGGGAGGTTACCCGCCTCATCGATTCGTACGAGTTCGGCGAAACCGGACGACTGCTGTACAACTTTATTTGGGACGATCTTTGCGACTGGTATATCGAGTTCAGCAAGCTGTCCTTATACGGCGCCGACGAGCAGGCGAAGCATACGACCCAATCCGTCCTTGCTTACGTGCTGGACCGCACTCAGCGTTTGATTCATCCGTTCATGCCGTTTATTTCCGAGGAAATATGGCAGCATCTGCCGCATGAAGGCGACACGATTACATTGGCGCCATGGCCGGTATATGAAGCGGGTCTGGAAGCGCCCGATGCGGTTCGCGAAATGGAGCTGCTGATGGATATGATTCGTACGGTCCGTAACATCCGGGCGGAAGTGAACGTGCCGATGAGCAAAAAGATCGAGCTGCTGGTGAAACCGGCAAGCGAAGACACTCTAGCTATTCTGAAACGGAACGAAGAGTATGTGAGACGTTTCTGCAATACGTCGCTGTTTGATATCGGCATGGAAATCGCCACTCCGGACAAAGCCATGACAGGCATCGTAACCGGCGCCGAATTGTATCTGCCGCTTGCCGGGCTGATCGACATTTCGCAGGAGCTGGCAAGATTGGAGAAGGAGCTGCAGACGCTGCACGGCGAAGTGGAACGGATTGAGAAGAAGCTGAACAATCCGGGCTTCGTAGCGAAGGCTCCGGCCAAAGTTATCGACGAGGAAAAAGCGAAGCTGGCCGATTATGCCGACAAGCGGGATAAAGTGAACGCCCGTCTGGCAGAACTGAGAGGGTGAGTTTGAAGTGAGCGAAACGAACGTGACAGCGCAACAAACGGCAGGCGCTTTTCGCACCGCGGCGGAAGCCGTCAATTGGATCGTCCATTTGATCCCTTTCGGAATTAAGCCGGGACTTAAGCGGATGGAGAAGCTGATGGAGCTTCTGGATCATCCGGAACGCCGCCTCAAATTCATTCATGTAGCGGGAACGAACGGCAAGGGCTCGGTCTGCGCTTTCCTGACGGAAGTGCTGAAGCAGAGCGGATACGATGTGGGGACGTTTACGTCCCCTTACATTGAGAAATATTCGGACCGGATTCGCCTGAACGGCGAAAATATCCCCGATGAAGACCTGGTGCGCGTAGTTAACAAGATCAAGCCTCTGGCCGATGAAATCGCCGCGAGCGAGCTGGGCCAGCCGACGATGTTCGAAGTATCCACGGCGGTAGCCATTGAATATTTCGCTCATGTCGCTTATCCCGACTTCGTCGTGTGGGAGACGGGCCTTGGAGGCCGGCTCGATTCCACCAACGTCGTCGCTCCGATCCTGTCGGTTATCACGAACATCGGGCACGACCACATGGAAATATTGGGCGATTCGATCGCCAAAGTCGCTGCGGAGAAGGCGGGCATTATTAAACCCGGCGTCCCGGTCGTCAGCGCGGTCGGCCAGCCCGAAGCGGTCGAAGTGCTGGATCGGACGGCGAAGGAGAAAAACAGCACGCTTTATTTGCTGGATCGGCAATTCCGTTACGAAGCGTTGTCTTCGCGGGAAAACGATCAAACGTTCCATTTTTACAGCCCGTTCCGCAATATTCCGGATCTCGGCATCTCGATGAACGGCCGGCATCAATTTCAGAATGCGGCGGTTTCGGTGATGGCGCTGGAGCTGCTGCGCCAATATTATGCGCTGATCGTGGAGGACGATGTGCTGGTTAAGGCTCTCAAGGATACGCGGTGGGCCGGCCGGATGGAGATGATCTCGCAAACTCCGCGCATTTTGATCGACGGGGCTCATAATCCCGAAGGCGGGGCAGTACTAGCACAGGCGCTTAAGGAAACTTACACATACAATAAACTACACTTCGTTATGGGAATGCTTTCGACAAAGAATCATTCCGAATATTTGCGGCATATACTGCCATTGGTGGATACCCTCATCCTTACCGAGCCGGATTGGCACAAAAAGGAAGATGCTGCTAAGCTAGCCGAGCTGGCCAGAACGCTTTTACAGGAGATCGGTCGAACCGATGTGGACGTGATCGTGGAACCGGATTGGAAGGCGGCGCTGGAGCAGGTAAAAGGCAGAACGGCAAAGGACGACCTGGCCGTCGTTTCCGGCACGTTGTATTTAATAGGAGATGTTCGTTCCTGGATCTTACATCAATCCGATTCTGAAAAAGGCTGGTGAGAGCGGCGTGAATACAACAGAGCACATCCATTTTATCGGTATTGGCGGGTATGGCATGAGTGCTATCGCCAAGGTTATGCTGGAAATGGGCTACCATGTTTCGGGGTCTGATTTGGCGCGGCAGGAGCTGACGGAAAAGCTTGTCGCCAAAGGAGCTCAAGTGTTTATCGGTCATGAGGCCGATCATGTCAAAGGGGCGGATGTCGTCGTTTATTCGACCGCGCTGTCCAAAGACAACGTAGAGATAGCCGAAGCCGAGAAGCTGAACATACCGATTTTGCACCGTTCCCAAATGCTGGCGCGATTAATGAACGCCAAGAAGGGAATCGCCGTAGCGGGAGCGCACGGCAAGACGACGACGTCGTCGATGATCGCCCTCGTGCTGGAGCAGTGCAAGCAGGATCCGACCTACATTATCGGCGGAGAAATTATGAACGTGGGCAGCAACGCCAAAGCGGGACAAGGCGATTGGGTCGTGGCGGAGGCCGACGAGAGCGACGGCTCTTTTCTGCAGTATCATCCCGCCATTGCGCTTGTGAACAATATCGAAGCCGACCATCTGGAAAACTATGACGGCGACTTTGAAAATTTGAAAAAAGCGTACGCCCAATTTTTGAGCCAGGTCAAGGCGGACGGCAATGCGGTCGTATGCAAAGACGACCCTTACCTGCGCCAGATGATCCCCGATATTCAAAGCGAGGTCATTACTTACGGCATAGAAGAGCAGGATGCCGATTATATAGCGCGCAATATCGATTTGGGCGACCGCAAGGTTCGCTTTGACGTCGTTCGCCGGGGAGAGCACCTCGGAACGATCAAGCTGTCGGTGCCGGGCAAGCATAACGTGTACAACGCGCTCGCCACGCTGATTACTTGCATGGAGGCGGGACTTGCGTTCGGACAGGTGGCCGAGGCGATTACCGATTTCCGCGGCGCGAAGCGGAGATTCCAGGTGCTGGGCGAGGTGAACGACATCCTCGTGATCGACGATTACGCCCATCATCCGACGGAGATCGAAGCGACGATCAGCGCGGCCAAAGCGACAGGGAAAAAAATTACGGCCGTATTCCAGCCGCAGCGCTATACCCGAACCTATTTCCTGTTCGAGCAGTTCAGCCGCGCGTTCCCGGAAGCGGACGAAGTCATCATTACGGATATATACTCTCCGGCCGGAGAGAAACAGATTGAAGGCATTTCCTCGGCGAAGCTGGTCGAGCTGATCCGCCAGAACAGCAATGCGAACGTGCGCTACATTCCGAGCAAGGAAGAGGTGCAAACCTACTTGCTGTCTCATGTGAAGCGCGGAGATTTGGTGCTGACTATGGGCGCAGGCGACATATGGAAGGCCGCCGACGGGTTGGCCAGAGCGCTGGAAGCGAAAGCAAGCTCGCAATAAGACGATAACCGCAAGGAGGTCACTCTCCGATGCGGTTTTTCTTTTGTTTCGACGCCTAAAAAAATTGGCTTGTCTCCGTCTCCGAACCAATTGACAATGATAATGAGAACTATTATCATTTGAATGAAATATAGGAAAAGAAGGGAAGCCTTATGAAGAAGATCAAATACTGCTGCCGCAATTTAAAACGGGGCTCCAAGAGCGTATATAAGACGATCAAGAAGGAATTTCCGGACATTAAGCAGAAGAAGAAAGATTGTCTGGGCAACTGCAAGCTCTGCTCCAAGCAGTGTATGGTGATGGTCGGCAAGACGAAAATCGTCTGCGCCTCCTCGGCCGATAAGCTGTATGACGAGCTGCGGTATTTGATCGGATGAAAGGCTTATGTATAATAGGGTAGAATACCAAACCATTAAGGAAGGTCGTGTTAGTTTGTTAAACGATGCATTAAGCGAAGCGCTAAACGAGCAAATGAACTTTGAATTTTATTCCTCCCACGTGTATTTGGCGATGGCCGCTTATTGCTCGGGCGAAAGCTTGGACGGATTTGCCAACTTTTTTATCGTGCAAGCGGAAGAGGAACGTTTTCACGCAATGAAAATATACAAGTTTCTGAACGACCGCGGCCGTCGGGCGACGATCACGGGAATGGATCACCCGCATAACGAATACCGGTCGATGCTCCACGCCTTCGAGCAGGCCTACGAGCATGAGCAGACCGTAACGAAACGGATTTACCATTTGTCCGACATTGCGCTGAACGAGCGCGAGCATGCGACCATTCACTTTCTGAAATGGTTTATCGACGAGCAGGTGGAGGAGGAAGCGATGTTTGACAGCATCATCCACAAGCTCAAACGGATCGATAAGGACAGCAACGCGTTCTTCGTGCTCGATACCGAATTCTCGCAGCGCGTATTCACGCCTCCGGCCAACTAAGATCTGAAGGGCGATCCATCGAAATCGGACTTGCCTGTTCTAATTAGGACGACTCTCTCATAGTCTAGTAATACGAAAACGGGACAAGGGAGAGAAGTAGAAATGAGCAGGAGCAAAATGACGTTTCGATTTGATCATACTACCCCTGGACGGAAGCAAAACGCCGAGCGGACGGTGAAAGAGGAACCGCCGGTCATTCCTCTTCATGTAGAGGAATACCGCGTTGTGGAGGAGCGCCAGCCGGAGAGCTTGACGAATCTGGACAAAGTATACGGAATGCAGACGACAACCGCTTCCGAAACGGAGCGCAAAGCGCCGCTTATCGACGCCCAGCAGCTGAATCCGTATACGACCGATTACGGCGGCTGGCAGAGCTCCTTCGATACGGAGACGAACAGAGTGGAGCGGATTATCCGGGAATCGGCCAATCATAAGACGAACAGGTCGCAGCCGCAGGAGCATTCGGAAGGAAGAGACAGGGACGCCGGAGCGTTTGGAAGCGGCGATTATGTGCCGCCTCAGGAGCCTATTCGCGATCATCAATGGTATATTCCCGAAGACCCTGTCTTCGTATCGAGTCCGCCGAAGCCGAATACATCCTGGCTGAAAGTAGCGACTTCGGTAGCCGGAGCGATTGTAACCGGCATCGCCTTCGGATTTTTCGTGCTGTCGATGTTCTCCGGGGATTCGCCGGAAAAAGCCGCGAAGGACGCTTTGTCCGGCCAACCCGCCGCAGTGAATCAGGCCGGCGGCGGAGTTAAGCAGGATGCGGCAGGGGCTGCGGTTCCGGCATCGGCCGCGGCGGGCGCCGCGGTAACCATTCCGGCCAAAACCTACAGCTTCCTGCAAAGCGGCGTATTCAGCACGCCGCAAAGCGCCGATGCGGCTCAGGCCGATCTGAAGAAGCAAGGATTCGTCGCCGTCCGCGACAGCGGAGACAAATATCCCGTTTACGTCGGGATATCGATGACTCGGGACGAAGCGCTCGGTCTCGCCCAGAAGTTCAAGCAGAAAAATATCGATGTCATCGTTAAAAATGTCGATTTGCCCGCCGTGAGCAAAGCGAAATGGAGCGGCAAGACGGCCGACGCGCTTCCAAGCTTTATCAACCAAGGGGATAGTCTGCTGCAAACAATCGCTCCCCTTACCGTAGCTCATCTGTCGGAAGCGAAGCCGACCCCCGCCGATGCGGCGGCCGTGCAATCGGTCAAAACGGCGCATCAGGCCTGGATCGGGCTGAACGCTCAAGTAAACGAAGGACTGGCCGACGATGCCAAGGCGATCGTGCAGCGAATGAATACGGCGATGCAGACGGCGGTCGTCTCGGTCGACGAATACAGGAAAAATCCCGCGGCAGCGTACATGTGGCAGGCGCAGACGGCGCTGATGCAGTACGTCGTGGCGGAGAAGGAGCTGCGGGCCGCGGTTGCTGTGCAGTAAGCAAGACGGGCGATGACGAATCGCCGAAGGGCCGCGCGGCATAGCGCAAATCAAACAAAGACGAACGGGATCAGCCTGACGGCAGCCCGTTCGTCTTTGTTTGGTTGTTTAGGAAATGATGCGCAGCCATATCCTGTGGATATCCGGGTTCTCCCCCGAAAGTAAAGCCTACCCCATAGAACGATCCCAGAGGAAGGGTTAGACGCCGATCCAGCGTAGGCTGGATGCGGACGGAATAAGCTTCAGAGCATTACGTCACTTGTTCCTAAGGCGGCTTGGCGCGAGCGCCGGCCAAGCTGCCTGAAGCTTCGCGTCACTTCGGCGACGCGGTTTTTTCGCTTTGCACGTAGCGGTCGAGCAATGCCGCCGCTTCGGCGCGATTCATGCGGCGGTCCGGCATATACCGGTCCGCCGTCATGCCGTCGATCCAGCCGGCCTGCTTGAGGCCGGCGATCGCCTGCGCCGCCCAGTGCTCGGGCGGCACGTCCCGGAACGGCTGCGGCGCCGTGCCCGCAGCGGCGGTGCCGTCCAGCGGCAGCGCGAGCCGCTGGAACATCGCGGCCACCTCCGCGCGCGTGACCGGCTGGTCGGGGCGGAGCGTCCCGTCCGCGTAGCCGTCCAGCACGCCGGCTCTGACGGCCTTGTTCAAGGTAGCATAGGCCCAGTGTCCCGGGGCCACGTCCTTGAAGCGTTCCGTCGCGGCGACGCCGCTGCAGGCGTTCGGACCGTACACCTCGCCGGTTACGGTGCCGCTTGCCGCGCATTGGCCGGTCGCGGCGGAAGCTTGGGCCTTCGACAAGTCGAAGACGCGGTCCAGTAAAGTAACCCATTCCGCGCGCGTCAGCTCGCGATCCGGCTGAAACTGGCTGCCGACGCCGTCGATAATGCCGAGCTGCTGCAGCCGGGCGATCGGCTCGCTGGCCCAATGGCCGCGAATATCGGTGAATACGGCCGATTTGCCGTCAAGCGGCATATAATTTTCGATGCCAAGGGCGATTGCCTTGGCCATCTGCGTTCTTGCTTTGTCGCTAGCGAGCAAATCCGCGTCCTGCGCGTTGGACAGAAACGCCGTCTCTACGAGGATGCTCGGGATCGTTCCCATTCGCACGACGTAGACGGAGCTTTCCATCAGCCCGAGGCTGCTCGTGCCCGTCGTCTCAACAAACTTGTCCAATACGGACTGCGCAAGCTTCCGGCTCTCTGGCGTCAATGCCGCCATTTGCGGACTCGCGGGGTAATCCGCCTGAGGATAGGCGGAGTCGTAATATAAGACCATAGCGCCCCGGCTCGCGGGATCGAAATAAGAATTGGCGTGAACCGATACGAACAGGTCCGCATGCTGCGCGTTGGTAAAATCGACCCGGTCTTTTAAAGATACGTAAGTATCGTCCGTCCGCGACATAGCCACTTCATAGCCCTGCTGGGTCAAAAAATCCTTTAATTTGCGGGCAATATCGAGATTGACGGTTTTTTCATACAGGCCGTTTACCCCGACAGCCCCGGGATCGGAGCCTCCGTGGCCTGCATCCACAACGATTTTTGCGGCGAAGGACGAGGTCGGAAGAGCCATCCACAGCGCTAGGAAAAACAAGATGATAGTCAATGGCCGACGCTTCAAAACGAATCCCTCCTCATTTCATTGTACAAGGCGCCGATGCCCGTTGTAAGCAGGTAACATTCTCCAAATCTATGCTATAATGACGGAGTGAGCATACATTTCGGTAGAGGAACGGGAATTCGGAATGAAAAAGAATACATTTACTTTTATTTTATTGCTTATCATAGGATTAGTAGCCGGAGCGCTGGTCGGCCAGCTGCTGGCGCCTGTGCCCGGACTGTCGTTTTTGACGAAGTCCGTCGAGCTTGCCTGGGAGCCGCGGGCGGATCTGCTTGTGCTAAAATACGATTTTCACATCCAATTGAAGCTGAATTTGATCAGCCTGCTCGGCCTGGCGGCGTCCTTCTGGATTTACCGGAAGCTGTAGCCGCCTGGCGGCTCAGTTTGAATCATTCGGGAACAAACGAGCGAAAGGGTCATTTGTTTACCGCGCCAGTGGCTGGGACTCGCCTCCATACTTTTCGAAAGCAAGGAGATTGTATATGTCGAATTTGGGACAAAAAAAATTGATACTCGCGTCTTCGTCGCCGCGCAGGCAGGAATTGATAAGATCGCTCATGCTGCCTTACGAAATCCGCGTGAGCGACGTGAATGAAGATACGGAGCCGGGGCTTAGCCCGGCCGGCATCGTGGAACAATTATCCAGTCGCAAAGCGGCGGCTGTCTGCGAAATGTATAAGCAAGAAAACAAGAGAGAAGGCATTGTGATCGGCTCCGATACCATCGTCGTGCTGGAAGGCGCCGTTCTCGGCAAGCCGAAGGACAAGGAGGACGCCCTGCGCATGCTGACGGCGCTGCAGGGCAGAGCTCATCGGGTATACAGCGGCGTAGCCTGTATCGATCTGGAGTCGGGACAAGAGGCGGTTTCTCATCAGGTCACATTAGTTTACATGAAGCCGTTGACGAGGAGCCAGCTTGAGCGTTATATTGATACGGGCGAGCCGATGGATAAGGCGGGCTCTTATGCGATTCAAGGGCTCGGAGCCACGATCGTCGAACGGATCGAGGGCGATTATTTCAATGTCGTCGGCCTTCCGCTGTCGCTGCTCAGCGATATGCTGAACGGTTTTGGCATTGCTGTTATTTGAGTCTTCGTCATGCTATAATGAGGGTTCAATGACTTTTTTAACGAAAGAGGGGAATGAATGGAATCGCCCAATTTGACATTGCGCGATGTCCCAAACGAAGAACGACCAAGAGAACGCATGATGCAGTATGGGGCTCAAGCATTAAGTAACGCGGAGTTGTTAGCTATTCTACTACGTACGGGAACCGTGCAGGAATCGGCCGTTCATTTGGCGCAGCGGCTGCTGAGCCAAGCCGGCGGATTGCGGAACCTTGTCGATATGAGCCTGCAGCAATTAACCGAGATCAAAGGAATCGGAGAGGCCAAAGGACTTCAAGTTCAAGCGGGCATCGAGCTTGGGCGAAGACTGGCGCGCAGCGGGATGACCGAGACGGTCACGGTTCGTTCGCCCGAAGACGTATCCGGTTTAATGATGGAGGAAATGCGTTATTTGCAGAAGGAGCATTTCGTATGCTTGTTCTTAAACACAAAAAATCACGTTATTGGGCAGGAAACGCTGTCGATGGGCAGTTTGAACGCATCGATCGTGCATCCGAGGGAAGTGTTTCGGGCGGCGATCAAGAGAAGCAGCGCTTCGATCATTTGCGTGCATAACCACCCGAGCGGCGACCCTACTCCAAGCTCCGAAGACGTTCAAATGACGCAGCGGCTTGTGGAAGCCGGAGATATCGTAGGCATCGACGTGCTCGATCATGTCGTGATCGGCGACCGCCGTTACATAAGTTTGAAGGAGCAAGGTTTGATGTAATATAATAGTTACAGATGAGGAATTTTCCTCATTTTTAAAGAAAATGAAGGTTAATACGGGACAGAGAATGTCAGCTTTTGCCCGGATCGCTATACATGCAAGATGTGTCGGAAACGGGTCTTTTGCAGTTTGTTTGGACGTGCAGTCATAAAGGAAGGGAGTACCAAAAATGTTTGGTGGTTTTACGAAAGACCTGGGGATCGATCTGGGCACAGCAAATACATTGGTCTATGTGAAGGGGAAAGGCATCGTCGTGCGGGAGCCGTCCGTTGTGGCGCTGCGCACCGATACCAAATCCATCGAGGCCGTAGGCAACGACGCAAAAATGATGATTGGCCGTACTCCCGGAAATATTCGCGCAGTCCGTCCGATGAAGGACGGGGTTATCGCCGATTTTGACACGACATCTACGATGATCAAATATTTTATACGCCAGGCGCAAAAGGACCGCTGGCTGTTCCAGCGTCATCCGAGCGTCATGGTATGCGTGCCTTCCGGCATTACCGCCGTGGAAAAGCGTGCGGTGGAGGATGCGACCCGTCAGGCGGGAGCCCGCGACGCTTTTACGATCGAGGAGCCGTTCGCGGCTGCGATCGGCGCGGACTTGCCGGTGTGGGAGCCGACGGGCAGCATGGTCGTCGACATCGGGGGTGGAACGACGGAAGTGGCCGTCATTTCGCTCGGCGGCATCGTAACGAGCCGCTCCATCCGCGTTGCGGGGGATGAGATGGATGACGCCATCACGCAATACATTAAACGGACTTACAATCTGATGATCGGGGAACGCACTGCGGAATCGATC
Organism: Paenibacillus doosanensis; assembly: GCF_025060755.1. Classification (GTDB taxonomy): domain Bacteria; phylum Bacillota; class Bacilli; order Paenibacillales; family NBRC-103111; genus Paenibacillus_S; species Paenibacillus_S doosanensis. The sequence continues at coordinate 246,736 of NZ_JANYUY010000001.1, read as the reverse complement.
AAGATGGAGATCGGGTCGGCGCTGCCGATGGACCCTTCGGTTCGCTTCGAAATTCGCGGCCGCGACCTGGTTAGCGGTTTGCCTAAGACGATGGCGGTGACTTCCGATGAAATTACCGAGGCGCTGAGCGATACCGTATTCAGCATTGTCGATGCGGTGAAGGTGACGCTGGAGAAATGCCCTCCCGAGCTGTCGGCCGATATTATGGACCGCGGTATCGTGCTGACGGGCGGCGGCGGCTTGCTGCGCAATCTGGACAAGCTGCTGTCCCGCGAAACGGGAATGCCGGTGCTGGTTGCCGAAAATCCGCTTGACTGCGTAGCTATCGGTACGGGAAGAGCGCTTGAAAACATCCACCTGTTCAAAATGAAATCGGGTCCTACGAGCAAATCCAGACGTTAAAAATATGAAGCGGTAAAGGTTAGAAGGTGTATGCTTTGAAATTATTGGGGAATAAGAGGCTGCTCATCCTAATGCTTGGCCTCATTTGTTTCATCGCCCTGATGGGCTTGACGCTGGGAAAACGGCAGCAAACGACCTGGCCGGAGAAATTTTTGGGCGATACGATTTCATGGACACAAGGATTGTTTTATAAGCCCGCTGGCTATATAGCGGGTTTCTTTGAGGATATGAACCAAATGCGTACGATCTTTATCGAAAACAAAGTATTGAAGCAGACGTTGACGAAATATGCGCGCGACACGACGCGGCTAAACGATCTTGAGCAGCAGAACAAACGGCTGCAGGAAGCGCTCGGCTTTACCGAACGGCAGAAGCAAGCCAACAACTACACGTTCCGGATTGCCGAAGTGGTTGCGCTGAGCCCCGACGCTCTGAACAATACGGTTCGCATCAACCTGGGAGAGAAGGACGGAGTCAAGCCGAATATGGCCGTTGTCTCGGTAGACGGTCTGGTCGGGCGGGTCATGCAGACGTTTTCGTTTTATTCGAACGTTCAGCTGCTCAGCGGAGTCGACGATACGGCCAATACGTCCAAGGCGATTTCCGTCACGATCAAAAATCGCGAAAACGAGTCGTTCGGCATTATCGAGAGCTACGATCCTGCCAGCCAGAAGCTGATCATGACCAAAATCGACCCGAACGATAAGCTGCAGGTCGGGGACGAAGTCATCACATCCGGACTGGGCCAAGTGTTTCCGAAGGGGATTCCGGTAGGCAAGGTGATTTCGCGGAAGCCCGGCAACTTCGGCATTTCCCATGAAGCGGAGATTCAGCCTTACGCGCGATTCGACCATCTGAGAGAAGTATTTGTAGTCATTGTTCCGGAGCAGGAGGAAACCCAGTGACGCGGAAGTGGTTATGGATTATCCTCGGGGCGCTGTTTATTTTGGAAGGAACGCTGCTGCAATGGCTAATTCCCGGGGTATGGCAATCCAGAGTTTACGTGGCGCCGCATTTTATACTGGTTATCGTTCTTTATATCGGACTCTATGTCAATCGGCATACCGCGCTTTGGTACGGGCTTATTTTCGGGCTGCTGCAGGATATCATGTACTACTCGCCTATGCTTGGGCCGATCTCGTTCGCTCTCGGCTTGACCGGTTATTTGGCGGGCCTCACGCACCGCAGGCTTTATTCCAATATTGTCGTCAGCATGCTGGTTATTGTTCTCGGCAACTTGGCTTACGAATTGATCGTATACGGACTGTACCGTTTGTTCCAGACAACGCATCTGGATTTGCAATGGGCTTTCCTCCATCAGATGCTCCCAAGCGCTCTGATCAATCTTCTCTTTGCCCTAATCGTGTATGTCCCGGTAAGAAAGCTTTTTGAGGGCATGCACAGCGGGTCTTCCGCCTCGGAGGAATAATTTTCAGCGAAAAAGAAGGAGATCTGCTGAAAAAAGCCGAAATGTATAGGCTGGGAGGTTGGAGGAGTGTATGGCCGCAGTTAAGCATCATGTGACGATAAAAGGTGTTAAGGACGGGCTTGTTTTTTTGCTCGACGACACCTGCGAGTTTGGAGAAGTGTTAAGCGAGCTTCAGCATAAGCTGGAGAAAACCCATCAGCAAATATTGACCGGCCCGATTATTCACGTGCATGTGAAGCTCGGGAAGCGGGCCGCGTCGGATGTGGAAAAGGAACAGATCCGCTCGATCATCTCGCAAAAGGGGAACCTGCTGATCCAATCGATTGAATCGCAAATTGCGGACCCGATGGAGTCCGTTTTCCATATGCCGGAAATCAAGCTGGTGAGAGGCATTGTCCGTTCCGGGCAAACGTTGACGGAAGAGGGCAATCTCTTGTTCCTCGGAGATGTGAATCCGGGCGGCAGCATTATTAGCTCGGGCAGCATTTATATTATGGGTTCGCTGAGGGGGCTGGCCCATGCCGGCTTCGACGGCGACGAATCGACGGTTATCGCCGCGTCCCATCTTCGGCCGACGCAGCTTAGGATCGCTTCGATCATCAGCAGGCCGCCGGACGAATGGGGCATTAACGAAGCGTTCATGGAGTATGCCTACGTCAAGAACGGCAAGATGGAAATAGATAAAATACACCATATGCATAAGATGGTTGCAAAGCAGTAAGAAGAGGGAGTGGACCGTATGGGAGAGGCTATCGTCATAACTTCGGGGAAAGGCGGCGTCGGCAAGACGACCACATCCGCCAACATCGGGACGGCACTGGCGCTGCAGGGTAAAAAGGTATGTATGGTGGATACCGATATAGGCCTGAGAAACCTGGATGTCGTCATGGGGCTTGAAAACCGGATTATTTACGATTTGGTGGACGTGGCGGAAGGCCGCTGCCGTTTGGCGCAGGCGCTGGTCAAGGACAAGCGCTTCGACGAGCTGTACATGCTGCCGGCCGCACAGACCAAAGACAAGCATTCCGTCTCCCCAGAAGCCGTTCGCGATATCGTTCTTGAGCTTAAGCGCGACTTCGAATTCGTCATTATCGACTGTCCTGCGGGAATCGAGCAAGGGTTTAAGAACGCCGTCGCGGGCGCCGACAAGGCGATCGTTGTAACGACCCCGGAGAATGCCGCCGTAAGGGATGCCGACAGGATCATCGGATTGCTTGAGAACGAGCGGATCGAATCCCCTAAGCTGGTCATTAACCGCATTCGCGCGAATATGGTCAAAAAAGGCGAAATGCTCGATATCGATGAAATCTGTTCCGTATTGGCCATCGATTTGCTCGGGATCGTTCCGGACGACGAGTACGTCATTAAGGCGGCTAATATGGGCGAGCCGACGGTGATGAACCCTAGTTCCCGGGCCGCTATCGCCTATCGCAACATCGCGCGGCGCATCTTGGGAGATACGGTGCCTTTGCTGCCTATGGACGAGAAACAGGGCGTGCTGCACAAGCTGAAGAAGTTTATGGGAATGGGATGATCGGGTTTGCTGCATAAACTGAAGAAAATAGACATTCCGATCGTAGTCATTTTGCTGGCCTTTATGGTCATCAGCACGCTGCTCGTTTACAGCGCGACGCTCGATGATCCGAATATCGTATTTGACATGAAAAAAATCGTTACGATTTACATTATCGCCATTTTAGCGTTTATCGGCGTGACCTTCGCGGATTATCGCGCCCTGGTGAAAATATCGCCTTACCTGTATATTACAGGGCTCGCTCTGGTGGCTGCGGTATATAAATTCGGCATGGAAATTAACGGGGCGAAGAGCTGGTTCTCGCTTCCGGGAGGCTTGCTGTTTCAGCCGGCCGAATTAATGAAGCTGCTGCTCATTATCGGGTTGGCGGCCTTTTTGGCCAGAAGGGAAGGCGATCCGCTGTTCTTCTGGAAGGATGTCGTCCCGGTCGGAGCCATCGTGATTGTGCCTTTCGTTTTGGTGCTTATCCAGCCCGATTTGGGGAATGCGATCATTTTTCTCGTCGTCTTCGTCGGCATGCTGTGGATCGGGAACGTTAAATATTTCCACTTTTTGATCGGAGTAGCCTTGGCCGTAGCAGGGCTGATGCTGTTCCTTTATTTGTTCGTCCACTACCATGATCCGATCAAAACGTTTTTTACCGAGCAGGGAAAGGGGCACTGGGTCGCCCGGATCGATACGTTCATCGACCCCGATTCCGCCACCAAAGACCAGAAGTTCCAGGTCGACAACTCGATAAAAGCGATCGGCTCGGGAGGATTAACCGGAGAAAAATATTTGCAGGGGACATCGGTGCACAGACATTTCATTCCTTACGCCTATTCCGATTCCATCTTTGTCGTATTGGCCGAGGAATTTGGATTCGTCGGTTCTTCAGTCCTTCTGCTGCTATATTTTATTTTGATTTACCGGATGATTTTAATTTCGATTCAATGCGGAGACAAGGCGGGGGCTTATATCATTGTCGGCGTCGTTTCGATGTTCGTCTTTCAGATTTTTGAGAACGTCGGCATGCTGATCGGCATTATGCCGCTAACCGGTATTACGCTGCCGTTTATAAGCTACGGCGGTACGTCGCTGCTGATTAATATGGTTAGTATCGCTCTGGTGATGAGCATTCGCGTTCATCAGGAGAAGGAGCCGAGCTATTAAAAAATGAGTAACACTCTGTGCGACTGCGCAGGGTGTTTTTTTGTATTGGTATGGAGGTCGCTATTCCCCGGTTTGCATCGATAAATAGCTTTTCTCTCATAATCGCTTGTCCCGGCTCATAAGATGAGAGTATACAAGCCCGGACTGTATCCGGCTGGCGATGAAGGTTCGGCGCTAATTTCGGGGAGGAATCGAAGCATGAACACCAAAAACAATATTCGTCAAAGAAGGTTGGAACGCATAAGAGAGCTGCAGGAAGGGGCGGATCGCCGCGTTCCTTCCATGGCCGCTTTTCCCCCGAAGCCTTCTCCTCAAGATGAATATCGCTTGCAGGATCAGAGGCCGGAGGAGCTGCGGGGGACGCCGCTTGGCGAGGAGAACCAGTGGAACGATCCCGAATACGTATGGAAGCGGAAATGGCAGCAGGATTTGGGTCGGCAGGATTACGAATACGACGATTACCGCTCGGGCGGCAGCAGGGCCGCACCTCCCAAAGGCGGCTTGCGCTGGAAGCTGGTCGCCAGCTGCGTATTGTTCGCGCTCATTTGGGGATTGTTCCAATGGAACGATCCGCTCGCGAACAAGGGCAAGGCGTGGGTCAGCTCGGCCCTTAACGAATCGTTCCAGTTTCAATCGGTGGCGCTTTGGTACGAGCGCCAATTCGGGGGGCCGCCGTCACTCCTGCCGGCGCTGAATTCCATCAAGCAGGAGGAAGCGCAGAAGGTGGATGCGGTGTCGAAGCATTATTTTTCACCGGTTCAAGGCAAAATTATCGCTCCTTATGAGACAAGCCACTTGGGGATTACGGTGGAAACGAAGCCGGATACCCCGGTGGCCGCGATGGATACGGGACTTGTCGTTTATGTAGGAAACAAAGAGGATACCGGTTATACGATTATTATCCGTCACACCAACGGCATGCAATCCGTGTACGGCTGGGTGGAGCAGGGCAGAGTTGCGCTTAACGACTGGATCAAGGGCGGTGAGACGATCGGGACGGTGTCCAAAAATAGCAGCAAGCAGACAGGGTATTTCTATTTTGCGGTGTCCAAGGATAATAAGTTCGTCAATCCGGCGGATGTGGTGAATTTTGATTAAATGGGGCTCGCTCTTCGGGGTTAGACTGCGGTTTCATCCGCTGTTTTCCATCGTCATTTTATTATCGGTCCTTGCGGGGTATTTTATAGAGACGGCTACCTTATTCGTCATTGTGCTCGTTCATGAATGGGGCCATGTGGTAGCGGCCAAAAATTTCGGCTGGCGCGTCAAAGAAGTTCAACTGCTGCCGTTCGGCGGGGTGGCGGTCGTGGAAGAAATGGCCAGCGTCCCGGTCTGGCAGGAAATTATTGTAACGGTGTCAGGTCCGCTGCAAAATGGTATGATGATCGTAGCGGCTTTTGCGCTGCAATCGGCAGGCTTTATCTCCGGCGAATGGGGCGCCTACTTCATTCAGGCGAATGTGTTCGTCGCTTTGTTCAATTTGCTTCCGATCCTCCCGTTGGACGGAGGGAAGCTTATGCAGTCATTGCTCAGCCTGTGGCTTCCTTATCAGCGGGTTATCGCGCTTAGCTGCGTCGTCTCCCTTGTTTTCAGCGGGCTCATGATAGCGGCGTCGGTGCTGCATATGCTGTACGGCGGCTTGCAGATGAATCTGCTAATGATCGGCTTGTTTTTATTTTATTCCAATTGGTACGCATACAAAGGCTTGTCCTATCATTTTATGCGCTTCCTCATTCACCGGGAAAATTCGTTGAACCGGCTGATGAATAGCGGGACGCTCGCCCGGCCTATCGTCGTCCACGGAAAGCGCAAAGTGACGGATATCGTCCGCCTGTTTATGCGGGAGAAGTACCATCTCGTTTACGTGATGGATGAGCGTGGGACGATACGCGTCGTGCTTCCCGAACAGCCGCTGCTGCAGACGTATTTCAATGAATCGAAGCGGGGAAGTGCGATTTCCGAGCTTTTCATGTAAAATGAAGTCCGAGGTGGAAAAACATGAAGCGTATTCTTGTTCAATGCGGACAGGACCAAATCGAAGTGGCAGTTATGGAGAACGACAGATTGGTAGAGTACGACAGTGAATTTCGCGGAGCCGAGCATTTGGCCGGCAATATGTATATGGGCCGTGTCGTGAACGTGCTGCAAGGCATGCAGGCGGCTTTTCTCGATATCGGATTGGAAAAAAACGCATTTCTATATATTGATGACATTCTTCCCGCACACCTGGAAAAGCATCCGAAGCAAAAACCTCCGATTACGGAGCTCGTTCAGGTGGGACAAGCGCTGCTTGTTCAGGTGGTCAAAGAGCCTGTCGGCAACAAGGGAGCGAGGGTGACGACCCATTACTCCATCCCGGGCCGGTGGGGGGTCTATATGCCGAGCGCCGATTACGTAGGAGTGTCGCGCAAGATTGAGAACGAGACCGAGCGGGAGCGGCTGAAGCACGCGGCGGAGAAACGGCTGATTCCGGGCGAGGGATTTATAGCCAGAACGGCTGCGGAGGGCGTTCACGAGTCGCTGATCGCTTCCGATCTGGAGGATCTCAGAAAACGCTGGCAGGCCGTAGAAGAGCTTTCCAGGCAGCAGGGGAATGTGCCGCGGAAAGTGTATACGGATTTCGGGCTGCTGCCGCGCTGGATACGCGATGTATTCCGGGACGATGTCAGCGAGCTGCTCGTTAACGATCAAGAGGCTCACGACTCCATTTTGTCGCTGATTCGTCCGGTATCCCCTACGCTGTGCGACAGGGTCAAACGTTACGGCCAGCAGCAAGCCTCGCTGTTCTCGCGCTTTCATGTGAAGGAACAGCTGGAGAACGGCTTTAAACGCAAAATATGGCTCGATAACGGGGGATACGTCGTCGTCGACCACACGGAAGCTCTCACGGTATTCGATGTCAATACGGGGCGGTATACCGGCAGCGTCGATTTGGAGCAGACGGCCAGAGATACGAATGCGCTGGCCGCGCAGGAGATTGCCAGGTTGCTGCGGCTTCGGGATATCGGCGGATTGATTATTATCGATTTCATCGATATGAACGTGCCTGCCCACCGCCAGCATGTTCTGGATAAGCTGGAGCAGGAATCGAAGAAGGACCGGACTAAAACGGTCATTGAAGGCTGGACCCGGCTCGGTCTCGTCGAAATGACGCGCAAAAAAGTGCGCGACGGCAAGGACAAGCTGACGATGCGCCGATGTACGGCATGTGAAGGCAGCGGCTGGGTGGCGAACAAATAAGTTTTGTCCATATAGGCATTGCAATCATTTATCCTCTATGGTAGAATATTCAGGTGTGTTGCAAAACATGCTGTAACCGCGCGAAGCGGGTTGGAAGCACGCATTCCTTGCCGGAATGAGTCACCTAGCTTAGGCGAGTCTGAGACATGAGGGAGGTGCAACGAAATGTACGCAATTATTGAAACGGGTGGTAAGCAATACAAAGTTCAGGAAGGCGATGTTCTTTACATCGAAAAACTGAACGCTGGCGAAGGCGAGTCCGTTACTTTCGACAAAGTATTGGCTGTATCCAAAGAAAGCGGTTTGGTGGTTGGAGCTCCGGTTGTTTCCGGCGCTGCTGTATCCGCAAAAGTGGAAAAGCACGGTAAAGGTGAGAAAATCATCGTTTACAAATACAAAGCGAAAAAGAACTACCGTCGCAAGCAAGGTCACCGTCAGCCTTACACTAAAGTCGTGATCGAAAAAATCAACGCTTAAGGGATAAGGATATGATTCGGGTAACGATCAAACGGAGGCCGGGCGGCCGGATCGAGTCGTTCCGGGTAAAGGGCCACGCGCTGTTTGACAATCCGGGCAAGGACATTGTCTGCGCTGGAGTGTCCGCAGTGACCGTGGGCACCGTTAATGCCGTCGAATCGGTGCTTGGAGTCGAGCTGCAGGCAGATATGAAAGACGGTCTGCTGGATGTGAGAGTTCCCGAGCGGCTGGACGAGGCATTGAGCGAAAAGGTGCAACTGCTGCTGGAATCGATGGTCGCTATGCTGCAATCGATCGAACAATCGTATGGTGAATATATAGCTTTGCAACAATCCAAATAATGAAGAAGGAGGTAGACAACCATGCTACAATTAAATCTTCAATTGTTCGCTTCCAAGAAGGGTGTAGGTTCCACGAAGAACGGTCGCGACAGTATCGCGAAACGTCTTGGCGTGAAACGCGCTGACGGTCAAACCGTTACTGCGGGAAGCATCCTGGTTCGCCAACGCGGCACCAAAATTCATCCAGGCAATAACGTAGGCATCGGTTCCGATGACACGTTGTTTGCAAAGGTAGAGGGCGTTGTGAAATTCGAACGTCTGGGTCGTGATCGTAAGAGAGTTAGCGTCTACCCTGTTGACGCTGCTCCTGTGGCTGCGGCTGTAGAAGTTTAATACGTCATCGACGATAACCCCGGCGATTCAGTGTCGCTGGGGTTTTTTTGCAATCGATCGAGAGTACTCGAAGGTATGAAGTTGGTGAGGAACAAGGTGGCGAGCAGTGATCTTTTTCGTACAACATGCTATACTGGAAGAGTTACGATCAAGTGCGGATCGGAGAGGTTACGGGAATGATATCGAATGAACGCGATAACGAGCCGAATAGGGGATTTTCATGTCTCCCTACAGGAATGCCGCTTAGCGAGGAGCAGGAGACGGAGCACAATCTGCGTTTCATCCGTTTGTTAAACCATTACCGTCATGATTGGATGAATGAGATTCAGGTGCTGTTCGGTTACGTGAAATTAAAAAAATATGATAAATTGGCGGACCTTATGGAAAAAATAAAACATAAGGTGCAGCAGGAAAGCTATATTGCCAAACTGGGCGTGCCTGATCTGGTTGTATACCTGCTTTCTTTTCAAACCGAGGTTAAAGAGGTCGGCCTGGATATTCGGCTGGATCAGGAAATTCATCTCGATGAGCTACCGGTGGACACTCGCCGGATCAACAATTTGATGTCGGGCGTCATGGATGCTTTCAAAGAGAATGCACGCAAATATGCAATGGATGAGGCGCACCGGTTAATACTTCGTCTGGAAAAGACGCCCGGCACATTGTCCGTAACGTTCGATTATCACGGGCAGGTGGAAGCGGCGACGTTAGGCGCCGCGCTGGAACGTGTCCGTTCGCAGTCGGTACCGGCGGAGTATTGGGAGACCTTACAGTGGGAAACTAATCAGGCAGTTGTCAAGATTGCGCTGTCCTTAAATACATAAAGAGGTGGATTCATGTTTGTAGATAAAGCGAAGATTTACGTTAAAGGCGGTGACGGAGGAGACGGGCTCGTTGCGTTCCGCAGAGAGAAATACGTTCCGGAAGGCGGTCCGGCCGGCGGCGACGGCGGCGATGGCGGGGATGTCATTTTTCAAGTGGACGAAGGATTACGGACGTTGATGGATTTTCGTTATCAGAAGCATTTTAAAGCCGACCGCGGAGAGAAGGGCCGCAACAAAAGCCAGCATGGGGCCAACGCCGACGATATGATCGTCAAGGTGCCTCCGGGAACCGTCGTGATCGACGACGATACGCAGGAAATCATAGCGGATTTGACCCGTCACGGCCAGCGCGTCGTGATCGCCAAAGGCGGGCGCGGCGGAAGGGGCAATACCCGTTTCGCTACGCCGAATAACCCGGCCCCGGAAATCGCCGAGAACGGGGAAGAAGGCGAGGAGCATTGGGTCGTGCTGGAGCTTAAGGTGATGGCGGACGTCGGTCTGGTCGGATTTCCCAGCGTCGGGAAATCTACGCTGCTGTCGGTCGTGTCCGCGGCGCAGCCGAAGATCGGCGCGTACCACTTCACTACGCTTACGCCTAATTTGGGCGTCGTGGACGTCGGAGACGGCAGAAGCTTCGTCATGGCGGATTTGCCGGGCCTAATCGAGGGAGCCCATCAAGGCGTCGGCCTAGGGCATGAGTTTCTGCGTCATGTCGAGAGGACGAGGGTCATCGTTCATATCATCGATATGGCGGCGACGGAAGGACGCGATCCGTTTGAAGACTGGCAAAAAATCAATGAAGAGCTGAAGCTGTATAACAGCAAGCTGGAAGAGCGTCCGCAAATTGTCGTAGCCAACAAAATGGACATGCCGGATGCGGAGCTGTATTTGGACGAATTCACGAAGCAGCTTGACGAAGTAAAGCCGGGGACAACGATCGTTCCGATTTCGGCGGTTACGAAGAAGGGCGTGCAGGAGCTGCTCTACAAAGTGGCCGATCTGCTCGAGACGATTCCGGAAATGCCTCTGGTCGAAGAGCTCTCCGATCTGGCGGAGAAGAAAGTATACCGTCTTGCTTCCAAGGAAGAGGACGATTTCACGATCCGTAAAGACAATGAGGATTTTGTTATAGAGAGTCCGAGCATCGAGAAGCTCATGAAGCGGACGAATTTCACGACCGAAGAATCGGTTCTGCGGTTTGCCCGGATTTTGCGGAAAAAAGGGATCGACCAAGCGCTGCGCGAACGTGGAGCCAAGGATGGACAAATCGTGCGGATCGGCGATTTCGAGTTTGAGTTCGTCGAGAGAGAATAGCGCCGAACGGATAACAAATGATAAAGCACCAACACTCATGTTACTATAATGTGAGGTCGGTGTTTTTTTGTTTAATTATTAATTATTTTACCGGCAGAAGCAATCAAATTTTATCGAAAAAGGTATTGAACAATACGAATTTCGCATGTATAATGTTAACAATTCTAACATACAAGACGCGATTTTATGGGGGAAGCAGCAGGAAAACAGGGAGTTTAGTATGAAGTCGAGCTTAAGAAGTTGCAGAGTAGGGCCATATCCCGATTTTAATGTCATAATATATCCGGTTATATGTTAGTTTATACCTAGTATGGCTAAGCCTGCCGAGTCCCGGCGATCTTCCGCAGATTTGAAATGAGGTGACAGCATGAAGGAATGGATAAACACGGTCGGCGGAGGCAAGCTCGGTTCGCGCCATTTGAGCTATGACGAGGCGGTCGCCGCCGCCCATGCGATCGCCCGCGGCGAGTCGACGGATGCGCAAACCGCCGCTTTTTTAATGGCGATGCGAATGAAGGGCGAAGCGGACGAGGAAATGATGGGATTTATCGACGTGTTCCGCAAATACTCGCTGCCGTACCGCTCGTTCTCCGATTCGTTGAACTGCGCCGGTCCTTACGACGGGCGCCGCTACTTCCCGATCACGCTTCCGGTCAGCCTGCTAATCGCTTCCGTCGGCTTTCCGCAGGTGCTCCACGGCAGCGATTCGCTTCCTCCGAAGCTGGGATTATCCTTAAAGGAGCTGCTGGAGGGGCTCGGCATTCAAGTGGAGCTGGACGCCAAGCAATGGGAAGATATATTCGCCGAACTGCATATCGGCTTCATACGGACGGATTCGATCTGTCCTCCGTTCGGCCGCATCCGCCATGTTCGCGAGCAAATCGGACTGAGGACGTTTTTGAATACGGTGGAGAAAGTCATCAATCCGGTCCATTCCCAAAACATCATTATCGGAGTGAACCATAAGACGGCGATGACCCATCTGATCCGTCTGCTGCCGCAATCCGGCTTCGAGACGGCTTTTATCGTACAGGGCATCGAAGGGTCCGAGGATTTGCCGATTTACAAAACGAGCTCTATCCGCAAGGTGACGCCATGGGGAGACGAATCGAACAGCGTGGACCCGACGATCTTCGGGTTTCGCGGCGATCCGTTCGAGAAACGCGGCAAGGACGAGCAGCTCCGGCTGCTTGCCCGCGTTATACAGGGCGACGATTCGGACGAAGTGCGCAACGAACGTGAGCATGTTATATTTAACGCGGGCCTAAGGCTGTATTGGTTCGATAAAGTAGGCAGCTATGAAGAAGGCTTCCAGCTAGCCCGTTCTCTGCTTGCGCGCAAGGAAGCCTTGAAGCTGCTGGATAAGTGGCGGGAGCTGAGCGGCAAAAGCCAATTCAGCCCGAAAAGGCAGGCCAAATAAACGGTAACGCCGTAACCGTACAGGCAGGCTTCGAGACGGTGTCATAGCTCGCTTGAGATGCAGCTTACCGTCCCTCCACCGTCATGGCCGGATTTCCGGAGCCGAGGGCCCGTTGCCGTTTCAAACCCCCAAACACCGCTTATAATGGAAAGAAGCGTATGAAAAAATAAATGCTCCTCTTAGGCAGACAGGTTACAATTCAGCCTGCTGCCGTAAGAGGAGCATTTTTCATGGCGAATCAGCGGCGTCGCGCGTTCAATAAGCCGGCCGCAAGGCGCGCAAAGCCGTTACTCAGTTCATCACGGGATCGACAAGCGGGGTCCAATGGACTGTAGGCGATGCCGAGGCGGATATCCCGGCAGTTCCGATCCAAATATGCGGCGCGGGTCCGTGGGAGAAATAATGTTCGAGCAATGTGTGGAAAATAAAAGGAATTTCTCTTTGCAGCACCTGTTCGCGGGGAATCCAGTACAGGATGCCTTCGTCGGTTTGCAGCACATCCCTGCGCGCCGATTGCGCCGTATAGATGAACTGCTGGCGAATTTCCTGGCGGTTTTGGCGGATCAATATATATTGCAGCTTCATCTCGGTAAGCTCGGACGGCTGCAGTCCGGTTTCTTCATATATTTCCCGCAGGCAGGCGTCCAGCGGATCGTTGATTTCTTCCGGCTCCATATGGCCGCCTACGACAGCCCACATGCCGGGATTTAAAGTACGGGTCGGCGATCGCTTCATCATCAGCAGGTCGCCGTCGTTAAACAGCATGGCCGTTGCCATCATTCTTGCGCGGATCAAGAAACTCCTCTCCTTTACTGCGTCGATGGGATCGTTATGCGGATGCGGCTGACAGCCCGGTTATAGAGGCGTGTCTCATCAAACCTTACCATGAATCGCTTAGGCATGACAGGGTACAGATGTGGAAACTTTATGAAAGTCGGCCGGCTTGGAAAAAGCCTATTGCCGGAATCCGACATTTTCGTTATAATGTCCACTATGAAGAAACAATCGTCTTTTTGGAGAGGACTGTTAACGTGCTGGATAAAAAAGATCCGGAGACCAAGCCTGAAGGACATGAGCGTTATTTTTTAGTCAGGGAAGACATACTGCCTGAAGCGCTGGTCAAGACCGTGCAGGCCAAGGAATTGCTCGCACGCGGCGAAGTGAAGACGATTCACGATGCCGTCGAACAGGTGGAGCTGAGCCGCAGCGCCTTTTACAAATATAAGGACGGTATTTTCCCTTTAAACAAGCTGGAGCGGGAGCGGATTGTGACGATCTCGATGGATCTGGAGCACAGGTCGGGGATCTTGTCCCGGGTGCTGGCGATGATTGCCGGTCTGGAAGGGAACGTGCTGACGATTCACCAGACGATTCCGCTGCAGGGCGTGGCCAACGTCGTCATTTCGGTGGAGACGTCGCAGATGGCCGAGACCGTCGCGGGGCTGCTTGATCGGTTACGTGAGCAGGACGGCGTGACAAGGGCTCATTTGGTTGGCCAGGGATAAGCGATTGGAAGATCAAATGGGCACCGCAGGGGCTTTTCACCACGCTTCTTTGGGAGAATGGTGAAAAAGCGGCTATCGCCAAGCGAGATGAAGGAGGAGACGATATATGAAACCAATCAAAGTAGGATTACTCGGGCTAGGTACCGTCGGAACGGGCGTCGTCCGTATAGTGGAAGGGCATCAGCAAGACTTGGAGAGCCAAACCGGCGCAGCGCTGGAAATTTCTCGAATTCTTGTTCAGGATAAAAATAAATCGCGGAGCATCGCCATCAGCCCGGATAAGCTGACCGAAAGCCCGTGGGAGGTTATCGACAACCCGGAGATCGATATTGTCGTCGAAGTGATGGGCGGCGTCGACCTGGCGAAGCAGTACATTCTGGAAGCGCTGGAGCGGGGCAAGCATATCGTTACGGCGAATAAAGATTTAATGGCGCTGCACGGCCAGGAAATTTTGGCCAAAGCGTCGGAGAAGGGCTGCGACGTATTTTACGAAGCCAGCGTAGCGGGCGGCATTCCGATTATCCGCACGCTGGTGGAAGGCTTCTCCTCCGACCGGATTACGAAAATTATGGGCATCGTGAACGGTACGACCAATTACATTTTGACGAAAATGAGCCAAGAGGGTGCGGCTTATGCGGATGTGCTGAAGGAAGCCCAGGAGCTCGGTTATGCGGAAGCCGATCCGACCTCGGACGTAGAAGGCTTCGACGCGGCGCGCAAAATGACGATTCTCGGCACGCTCGGTTTTCATGCCAACGTCGCTTTGAGCGACGTGTCGGTAAGTGGCATCAGCCAAGTGAGCAAGGAAGACATCGCCTATGGCAAACGTCTCGGCTACGAAGTAAAGCTGCTCGGCATCGCCGAGCGCCAGGACGACCATATCAGCATCAGCGTGCAGCCGACCATGGTGAAGCAGTCGCATCCGCTGGCCTCCGTGAACGGCGTATTCAACGCGGTATATGTTTATGGCGAAGCGGTCGGCGAGACGATGTTCTACGGACCGGGAGCCGGCGAAATGCCTACGGCGACTTCGATCGTAGCGGATTTGGTTGCCGTCGTGCGCAATCTGAAGCTCGGCATCAACGGAAAGCGCGGATATACTCCGTATAAGGAGAAGAAGCTGAAAACCGACGAGCAAATTTCGTCCAAAAACTTTATTTTGCTCCATGTCGAGGACAAGGCGGGCGTGCTGGCGCAAATTACGCAGGTATTCGCCGAGCATGAGGTTAGCCTGGAATCGGTGCTGCAGCATCCGAACAAGCTGAATCCGAAGGCGGAGATTATCATTATCACGCATGATGCGAATCAGGCGTCAATGAAAAACGTGCTCAAGGCGTTCGAGACGATGGATGTCGTTCATTCGATCAAGAGCGTCTACCGGGTTGAAGGCTGATTCTCCGGCAAAGGCGATGACCGAGAAGCGGGAGAAACCGTAAAGCAATGAAGCTAGAATTATCCGCAGATGAAAACCGCCGGACGGCAATCTCGGCCTGAAGCTTGCGTTGGAGCGAGGCGAAGGGCGGTTCCGGCCGGCAAAAAAGCTTGAAGGGTATGGGACGATTCATGGACATAATCGGTAAAAAGGTGAGAATCAAAGTGCCCGCCACTACGGCGAACCTTGGACCCGGCTTCGATACGCTGGGCATGGCGCTCGATTTATATATGTGGATTGAAATGGGCGTTGCCGATAAGACGGCCGTTCATCTGATCGGCGATCAAATGTCGGGTCTTCCGACGGGCAAGTCGAATCTGGTTTATCAAGTGGCCCAGCAAGTATTCGCTAAAGCCGGTGTGGAGCATCCTGAGCTGGAAATTTCGATGTACAGCGACATTCCGCTCACCCGCGGCCTCGGCAGCAGCGCTTCCGCCATCATCGGCGGGATGGCGGCGGCCAATGCGCTCATCGGCAGCCCGCTGTCCGACGACACGCTCTTCCAGATGGCGACGGCGCTGGAGGAGCATCCCGACAATGTCGGCCCGGCGCTGTTCGGCGGCTTGGTCGTCGCCTTCTGGGACGGCGCGCGCGCGGAGCATATTCGCGTCGAGCCCGACGACAGGCTGGAAGCGCTGGTGGCTATCCCGCACTTTGAGCTGCTCACGGAGAAAGCGCGGCAAGTGCTGCCGCGCGAGCAGAGCCTGGCGAATGCCGTCTACAACGTAGGGCATTCGTCCGTGCTCGTGGCCGCCTTCTGCACCGGGCGGCTCGATATGATCGCCGGCGCGATGAAGGACGCGCTGCATCAGCCTTACAGGGCCCCGCTCGTGCCGGGCCTGTCCAAAATTTTGGCCGAGGCGACGGATCACGGGGCCCTCGGCGTAGCCTTGAGCGGCGCGGGCCCGACGATGCTCGCGCTCGTGGAGCGGGGCAGCTCCCGCAAGGCGGAGCTGGAGGCGTTTCTGCTCGGCACGCTGAAGGACGAGGGCATCGAAGCCACGCTCATGTGGCTGAAGCCGGACAAGAGCGGCGTACAGGTGTTGACACACTTTGATGAAAGTTGTACATTATTCGAAAACATCAAAGGAGAGGTCCGCGCATGAAGCGAATTGCGCTTTTAGGTCCGGGCACGTTCACGGAAGAATCGGCGGATTATTATTTGGGTAGAAATCACTTCGATTATGTGAACTGCAAGCTCATAGACGATGTCTTTATGTCCACCGTCAACGGACAAACCGATTACAGCGTCATCCCCATCGAGAATACGTTCGACGGTTCGGTGAGCCTCCATTTGGACTGGCTGGTGCATGAAGTTGAGCTGCCGATGCAAGCGGAATGGGTGTACCCGATTTCCATCAATCTGCTTGGCGTTGCAGGCTTCGGAGCGTCGTTGGAAGCAGGCTGCAGCGGACTGAAGAAGATCGTTTCCCATGGCGTTACGCTGACCCAATGCCGGCAATTTTTGCGTCAATACTTGCCCCATGTCGAGCTGGAGCAGGTGGGCAGCAACGGCGTAGCCGCCCGCATGGTCAAGGAGCTGGGCCGTTCCGACGTGGCCGCTCTGGCCCCCGCCAGCGCCGGCGCGCTGTACGGATTACATACGTGGGCGCAGGGAGTGCAGGATCATTATAATAACTTTACCCGCTTCGTTCTGGTGGGTTCGGAGCCGCTTCGCCTGCCGGAGAAGACAAGCGCGATGGTCAAAACGACGATTATCGTGACGCTGCCGGACGATTACCCGGGCGGGTTGCATCAACTGCTGTCGGCTTTCGCCTGGAGAAGAATCAATCTGTCGAAGATCGAATCGAGACCAACCAAGAAGAAGCTGGGAACTTATTATTTTTATATCGATATAGAAGCGTCTATGGATTCGGTTCTGCTGCCTGCGGCATTGCAGGAAATCGAAGCGATCGGTTGTCAGGTTCGGATCTTGGGCAGCTATCCCACCTATTCGTACGAGCCCGAGGGCTCCAAGGTATAGAAGAAAAGGGATAAAGCCGATTTTACAAGCATACAATGAGCAGAAAGCACCTTCGCTCCTTCAGGGGCGGCAGGGTGTTGCTGCTCTTTTTTGCGTTGCCCGGAAAGCGATGTCAGCCGGATTCTTGAGGCTAACCGGGGATTCTCCCCGGAAGGCGTGGCCAACCGTTTGAATCATCCCGGCGGAACGGTCAAACGGCGATCAAGCCGCAGCTTGATGCGGACGGATCGGCTTCGAAGCATTGCGCCGCTTTTAGGGGCGTTCTTCCGTTGCACGCTTATTTTTTTCCCGCGATTATGGTCAAATGCCTACCGACTTGCATAAACTGTATTGTTATTTTGTTTTGGCACGCGCGATGCACGGCTTTTATTTCCGTCAATGGCAGCTTAAGAGCTCTTAGGCAGTTCCCGTGGTGCTATGCGAAAAAGAGAAACGGCAGTCCGCAAGCGCTAGAGGAAGCGCGCGGGAAGATGCGTTTCTCCAAGAACATGTTAAGGAGGTTTATGCATTGAAAATCCATATGGTGAAGAAAGGCGAATCCCTCTACCAAATCGCACAAAAGTATAATGTTGATCTGGATAAGTTGATCGAGCTGAATCCGCAAATCGCTGATCCCAACGTCATTGATGTGGGCATGAAGGTGAAAATCCCCAATGCTCCGAAGCCGGTGGAACCGCCGAGCGACTATCTTTACAAACATACGGTAGTACAGGGGGATACGCTGTGGAAGCTGTCCAAAGCATGGAACATTCCCCTGAATGATTTGATTGCGGCTAATCCGCAGCTCAAAAATCCGAATGTGTTGATGACGGGAGATGTCGTATTTATTCCGAAAACGGGCGGCGGGCATCATCACCATCATAATCAGCAATCGAACCAAAATACGTATCCGTACCCCCACCACCCGGACAAAAAGAATACGGCTCCTATCGAAACGAAACCGGCAGAGCAAACGCCGGCGCCTGAAGCTCCGAATACGAACGTTTCTCCGATCACGGAAGTGCCGCAGCCGAATGTCGAAATGCCTGTCATGCCGAACATAAACCAAGGTCCGCAGTTTATGCCGGAGATGACGGCGATGCCGAATATGAACCAAGGTCCGCAGTTTATGCCGGAGATGGCGGCGATGCCGAATATGAACCAAGGCCCGCAGTTTATGCCGGAGATGACGGCGATGCCGAATATGAACCAAGGCCCGCAGTTTATGCCGGAGATGACGGCGATGCCGAATATGAACCAAGGCCCGCAGTTTATGCCGGAGATGACGGCGATGCCGAATATGAACCAAGGTCCGCAGTTTATGCCGGAGTCGACCGGCAAGCCGGAGATGAACCAGGCTCCGCAGTTCATGCCGGAGTCGACCGGCAAGCCGGAGATGAACCAGGCTCCGACATTTAGTCCGGAATCTACATTCATGCCAAGCTCGAACCAAAAGCCGCAATATGTTCAAAGCGAACAGACCATGCCGCAGCAATGGGGGCCGCCGCCGGGGCCGCTTACCGATAACGCATTCGGTATGATGCCGCAGGCGACGCCGAATATGCCGTTCCAGCCGTTCCAGCAGCCTTCTGCGAATTTGTTTCAGCAGTTCCAGGTTCCTGCCGTAGAAGCGATGTCGTACAATCAGCCGAATTTCAACGCTTGGCCGCAGCAGCAGCCGCCATTCCCGCCTATGCAGGCTATGCCGTCGGCCAATCAAATGCCTTATCAAAACTTCGCGGCGCCAATGGCTTCGTATCCGCAATTCGGACCGAATGCAGGCGGCTGCGGCTGCGGAGGCCAAGTATCGCCCGCTTTTGATCAGGCGATGCCGTATGGTTACGGGCCTCAAATGGAGAATCCGTTTATGGCTCAGTCGGCAGGCCAGCCGTTCCCGGGCATGCCTTTTCCCAACATGGGAATGCCCTTCCCGAACGCACCTTATCCGACGGCGGTGAGTCCAACTTCCGAAGCGCCTTGTTATCCGTTTGAACCGGCGATGAATACCGCATTTCCCGGACCGGTTTATCCTATGTACGGTCAGCAGGTTTCGCCGTTCTCGGCTCCTTTCGAGGAAGGGCCCTCAGGCAAATCCAAAGGCCGCGACGATGAAGAGCAAGAGGAGTATGACTCACAGGTGACGATCTCCCGCAAGGCGGAGCAGACGACCGCGAAAAACGCCAAAAAAAAACGTAAATCCCCGGAAGCGGCCATTAGCCGGCTGGTGAAAAATACGCGCCGCAACCGTTCGGGATCGAACAAATCGACCTCCCAGAAAACGCCGTGGATTAACCTGTAATCAGAAAAATACCATGATAGGCTGCAGGCCGGAAGCGAAACGCTTTCGGCCTTTTCGGCGCGTACAGAGCAAGGGGATCGGAGGGTAGAAAGGACGATTATTCGGCATCGGTATAATCATTCGTATCCATGGGAAAAATAGTAAAAACATCATACTGACGTTAGAAGGGGATTCGAATGATTCTTCTGAGCTTGCTGAATAAAATAAAGAAAAAGCTGCGCTGGAAGCGTCGTTGGTTAACTTTGGCGGCTGTTCTGCTGCTGGCGGGATTAAGCACGGCGGCGGCCGCGCTGCTGCACTCGATGACGGCGCCTGAGGAGCGGGGCTGGTCCGGAGCGGATCAATCCGTATTCGGGCGGCAGGTTAAACCGTCGGAACAATCGGAGGAAGAAGTTAAGGCTATGCTGAAGCAAATGGAAGGTCAGCGCGAAGCATTTACCAAAAAAGCATATGTTTGCGGCGATGAGCTGCAAATGCTCGGCAGCATGTCGGCTTCGCAAATTTTTGACTACCACAAGAAGCATCCGGCCTTAACGGTTGTGCTCGGAGAAGACGGCCGCGTCTATTTTACGGAGCGGGTGGACGATTTGTCTCCGCAGTGCAAGACCAACGCCTACTTCGGGCTGGACGCTCAAGGGAATCTTTCCCTGTTTGAAGGAGTGCCGGAAGGAAAACAGGTAATTCGCACGTTTTTCCAGCTGAACATCGAGTTTTTGGAGAGCAGCCTGCCGAGCGAGACGGTCAAGCAGCTGTACCGGGGCATTCCCGTAAGCAACCTGGACGAGTATAACAGCGTGCTATCGACCTTTGCGGACTTTGCCGTCGAGGAAACGCCCAAGCACTAAAAGGGTGGTGAACAATGCCGGCTGCGCTTGCGAAAGCATCTTCCGATTCTCAGCGGGCTATCGACCGCAAGCCGCGCATAAATCACCGCGCTTCTAAAGACGCCTTCGTCTCTTAATGACGGAGGCGTCTTTCTTTTCGGCTGCGGACAGAGCGATTGTTGAGCCTTTTGGGGCGTGTTCATGCGCGGTAATATCTGCTATAATGGCATGGGAACACATATGTTCGCTTTTAGGCAGGATGGGAGAGTGCGCGTTTTGCGAATTATGGGGATCGATCCGGGGATCGCGATTGTCGGCTTCGGGTTTATTGATAAGCAGGGCTCCCGGCTTGTGCCGGTACAATACGGAAGCATTCAGACCGAAGCGCATACGGACGGGGCGCTGCGGCTGAAAATGGTGTACGAGGCTACGGTGCAGCTGATCGAGAAGTACAAACCGGATGCCGTGGCTATCGAGAAGCTGTTTTTTAACCGGAACGTCACGACGGCGTTTACGGTGGGGCAAGCTCGCGGGGTGATGATGCTGGCCGCCGTTCAGAAGGATATTCCGATAGGCGAATATACGCCGCTTCAAGTGAAGCAGGCCGTTGTCGGATACGGCAAGGCGGAGAAAAAGCAGGTGCAGGAAATGGTGCGCATGTTTCTGAATTTGTCAGCCGTTCCGAAGCCGGACGATGTCGCGGATGCGTTGGCAGTGGCGATTTGTCATGCCCACACCTCGACGTTCGAACAAAAAGTAAACGGGGTACATAAACGATGATCGATTTTTTGAGAGGCATTATTGTACATAGGGAAACGGAATATGTCGTTGTGGACGTCAGAGGCGTGGGCTACCGCGTCTTTTGCCCGAATCCGTATGCGGCGCAGTTGAAGGAAGGGGAGGAGACGACCCTGTTCATTCATTATCATGTGCGCGAAGATGCGCATCTGTTGTTCGGTTTTATATCCCGCGAGGAGCAATCGCTGTTCAGGCTGCTGCTTGAGGTCAGCGGCATCGGACCTAAGGTGGCGATCGGAGTGCTTGCCGGCGGAGGAAGGCCCGAGGTTATCGCCACGGCCATTCAGCAGGAGAATTTGAGCTTCTTGACGAAACTGCCCGGCATCGGACGCAAGACGGCTCAGCGGATGGTTCTGGACCTGAAGGATAAGCTGGGAGCGATATCCGCGGATAAGGACCCTTTCGCCGCTTTTACGGCAGGAGCGGGGCTGGCGGCCGAGCCGCAGGGCACGGGAGCATGGAGCGAAGCGAAGGCGGCGCTGATTGCGCTCGGCTACACGGAGGCGGAGGCCGACCGGGCCGGCCAGGCGATCAAGTCCAAGCTGCAGGGCGGCGAAGCCGTCGACGCGGTGATGAAGCTGGCGCTGCAGGCGCTGTATCAGCAGTCGCTTAAGTAAAAGGAGGTTCACCATGGATGAACGGATCATATCCGCGAACCTGATGATGGAAGATCAGGGAATGGAGCTGAGCCTGCGCCCCCGCTATTTGGCCGAATATATCGGGCAGACGCAGGCGAAGGAAAATTTGAAAATTTATATAGAAGCGGCCAAGATGCGCAAGGAAGCGCTGGACCATGTGCTGCTGTACGGGCCGCCGGGGCTCGGCAAGACGACGCTGTCGAACATTATCGCCAACGAGCTTGGAGTGAACGTGCGTACGACATCGGGACCGGCGATCGAACGCCCGGGCGATTTGGCGGCGATCTTGACGAACCTGCAGGAAGGCGACGTGCTGTTCATCGACGAAATTCACCGCTTGCACCGCACGGTAGAGGAAGTGCTGTACCCGGCTATGGAGGATTTTGCGCTCGATATTATTATCGGCAAAGGGCCGAGCGCGCGTTCGGTCAGGCTCGATCTCCCGGCCTTTACGCTGGTCGGGGCTACGACGCGGGTAGGGCTCTTGTCGGCGCCGCTGCGGGACCGCTTCGGCGTCGTCAGCCGGCTCGAGTATTACACCGTAGACGAGCTCGCTTATATCGTCAGCAGAACGGCCGATATTTTGCAGGTGCAAATCGTCGGCGAGGCGTCCGATGAGATCGGCAAGCGTTCGCGCGGAACGCCGCGCATCGCCAACCGGCTGCTGAAGCGGGTGCGCGATTACGCCCAGGTCAAGGGCGACGGCATCATTACGCTCGACATCGCGCAGAAAGCGCTGCTCGGCATCCAGATTGATCATCTGGGCCTCGACGAGATCGACCACAAAATGCTGCGGGCCATCATACTAAGCTTTCAGGGCGGGCCGGTCGGACTCGATACGATTGCGGCGACGATCGGAGAAGAAAGCCAGACGATCGAAGATGTGTACGAGCCGTATTTGCTGCAAATCGGTTTTTTGCAGCGCACGCCGCGAGGCCGTATGGCAACGCATTTGGCCTATCGTCATCTGGGGCTGCCGGTGCCTGACGGCAATAACTGACCGCTTGTATGGCAAGTGGAAGGGAAGAGTGCGCTCATCCAACGTTAGAAAGGGGAACGCTGAACATGAGGAAGCTTCGGCCTTCACTTGGTTCTATGTATAAAATCATCGCCGGCATATGCATCGCAGGCGCGGGATGGGGAGCTTCGGCGACAATCCCGAAGCTTAATCAGCCGGCTTATGCGGCTGCCGCTTTGCCTAAGCTGGATTCGATAAGAGTCGCCCTGTTTGTGGACACGGGCAAATATAATGTCACTGCGTCTTATGTCACCTTGTCCTCGGATCAAGGGCTGAATATCGCTTATCGGGGCTCGGCGGGAGCCGATAAGCAGGTCTTTGCCGTCGACGGCAAAACGCCGGCTGCCGTTTCTCTCGACGGCTACCGCGCGCTGCTGTGGGAAGGCTCGGACGCCGCGTCCGCCAAGGCGCTGGTAGACAAGCTTACCGCCTCTAACGAAAGTCCCGTCGTTTTGGCGGCTTCCAAGCTCGGCCAAACGGTATATCAGGTGACGCTCGGACCTTACGCCACCAAGGAAGCGGCGGCGGCCGCTTTGAGCAAGGCTTCGGCGGGCGCGGCGGCAGGCGGCGCTCTGAAGGGCTTTGCGCCGAGCGTAAAAGGCCCGCTTCATTGGAATGCCGGCGTTTACGCGAGCGAAGCGGAAGCCGACGCGCAGGCGGCAGCCGTCGGCGCAGCGGGCTTCGACGCCGGCGTCGCCTATATCGCTGCGGGGGCGGGGGCTCCTGCCTACGCAGTATTGGCCGGGGCGGCGGCCGACGAGAAGGAGCTTGCCGCCGTGAAGCAGCAGCTGAGCTCGTCGCTGCCGTCGGCCGTTTTGCAGCCGCTTGATGCCTCGGCAGCCTACATATTGAAGCGGAACCAACTGGACGTAACGTCGCAGCCGTCGGCGCCGATGCCGCACTATATGGCCGGCGGAGCCGGCGCCAAGCTTGCGGTCACCGCCGGCGGCCAAGGGACCGTGACCGTGAAGGAACGGTTCGGAAGGGCGTACCGGGGAGCTTTGGAGATTTCCCCGTATAACGGGAAGCTTGCGGTCATTAATGAGCTGCCGTTCGAGCAATACCTGGTTTCGGTCATCAGCTCGGAGCTGAGCAAGGATTGGCCCAAGGAAGCTCTGAAGGCGCAGGCCGTTGCGGCCCGAACCTATGCGTTGAAGCAGGGGATGAAATATGCGATCGCCCATGTTTCCGATTCGACTCAAGACCAGGCTTATCAGGGAGCGGGCGCCGAATTTGCGGCGGCGGCCGAAGCGGTGCAGGCTACGACCGGGGAAGTATTGACGGATAAGAGCGGCTTGATCGAGCCTTTGTTTTATTCCAATGCGGGAGGAATGACGGCCGATTCGAGCGAAGTCTGGGGCAATAAGGTCGATTATTTGAAGAGCGCTCCGAGCCCTGACGATGGTGCCGAAAAAGGAAAGGCGATATGGTACCTCATCGTGCTTCCGAACGGTCAGTCCGGTTATATTCACTCGGACTATGCCCGCGATACGGGGCAAAAAAATGCCGCAGGGTTGCCTTATTACGAATCGAACGGTACGGGAGTCAGCGTACGTCCGGCCCCTTACGTCGATAACGCGGCCAACCCGGCCAGCTTCAAGGTCGATATCGGCGACCGTTTCGTCGTGATCGATCAGGCCGTCGAATCGAATGCTTATTCGTGGATACGCGGGCCTTTTGACGCAAGCAAGTTGAAGGATAAGGTCAATTCGGTGCTTCCGAAGCCGATTGCCGGCAGTCTCGATCAGCTGGAAGTATCCAAACGGGGAGAATCGGGACGCGTCATCGAGATGGCCGCCAACGGTCAGGTGATGAAGCCGGCATACCCGGACGCATACCGCACTTTGCTGAACAATTTGCCCAGCACCCGGTTTGATATTGAAGATACGGGAAGGTATACTATATTGGGAGCGGGCAATACGGTGCGCAGTCAGTCCCCTGCATCGCCCGGGATTTATGTCGCCTCCGGCTCGGATAAGCCGCAGCAGCAAACGGCGGCGCAGCTGTTCATTATGAACGGGGACAACAAAGCCCGGCTCAAAGACAAGCAGTCCCGCTATATTTTCAAAGGAACCGGTTACGGTCACGGCTTAGGGTTATCCCAATGGGGCGCCAAAGGCTACGCCGAGCTCGGTTACGACTATAAAAAAATATTGCAGACCTACTACGTAGGAGTCTCGATAACCAAGGAATGACGACAATGCAAGTAGAATGGTTCGATTATGAATTGCCGGAGTCGCTAATTGCGCAGACTCCGCTGCAAGAGCGCACTTCATCCAGATTGCTCACATTGAGCAAAACGACCGGAGCGATCCGGCATCAAACTTTTGAACAACTGATCGATTATCTGGAAGCCGGGGATGTACTCGTGTTGAACGATACGCGGGTTTTGCCAGCCCGGCTTTTTGGCATCAAGGCGGATACCGGGGCCAAGGCGGAGGTGCTGCTGCTCAAGCAGTTGGAGGGAGACCGCTGGGAGGCGCTGGTGAAGCCCGGCAAACGGCTGAAGATAGGCTCCGTCATTGAATTCGGAGAGGCCGACGACGACGCAGGCGGGCCGAGAACGGCCCTTTTGACGGCTACGGTCGAGGAAGAGCTGGAGATGGGCGGCCGGATTCTCAGCTTCAAGTACGAAGGCATATTCAATGAACTGCTGGACCGTCTGGGACAAATGCCGCTTCCACCGTATATTAAGGAGCAGCTTCCCGAGCGCGAGCGGTATCAGACCGTTTATGCCCGGCACGAAGGTTCCGCAGCGGCTCCTACGGCGGGACTTCATTTTACGCGCGATTATTTGAATAGGCTGGAACAAAAAGGTATACAATTAGCCTATATTACGCTTCACGTCGGCCTCGGGACGTTCCGTCCGGTTTCGGTGGAAGATGTGGAAGCGCACAGCATGCACGAAGAATATTACGAAGTAAGCGCGGAAGCGGCTGAGCTTATTAATGCGGCAAAGGCTAACGGACGGCGAGTTGTCGCTATCGGCACGACGTCGTGCCGCACGCTGGAGACCGCAGCGAAGGTTAGCACGGAGAAGGGACGCCTTGCGGCTTGCAGCGGCTGGACGAATATTTTTATCTACCCCGGTTATGAATTCCAGATGGTCGATGCGCTGCTGACGAATTTTCATTTGCCGAAGTCGACGCTGCTCATGCTGATCAGCGCGCTGGCGGGCAGAGAGCATGTAATGGCGGCATATCGCGAAGCGGTAGAACGGGAGTACCGGTTCTTCAGCTTCGGCGACGCGATGTTTATTTATTAATCAGCAGGATATATAGAAAGAAGTGATTTTCATTGGCAGCAGTAACCTATGAACATATTAAAACTTGCAAGCAATCCGGGGCCCGTCTAGGCAGGGTGCATACGCCGCACGGCGTCATCGACACGCCGGCGTTCATGCCGGTCGGCACGCAGGCTACCGTCAAAACAATGAGTCCGGAAGAATTGAAGCAGATGGACGCCCATATTATTTTGAGCAATACGTATCATCTGTTTTTGCGTCCGGGACACGATATCGTGAAGCGGGCTGGGGGCCTGCACCGGTTTATGAACTGGGACCGCCCGATTTTGACCGACAGCGGCGGGTTTCAAGTGTTCAGCTTGAGCGAGATGCGCAAAATTACCGAGGAAGGCGTTGCATTCCGCTCTCATTTGAACGGGGACAAGCTCTTCATTTCGCCGGAGAAATCGATCGAGATTCAGAATGCCCTCGGTTCCGACATTATGATGGCTTTTGACGAATGCCCTCCGTATCCGGCCGAGCACAGCTATGCGAAGCAATCCCTTGAGCGGACGACGCGCTGGGCGGAACGCTGTCTGAAGGCGCACGCGCGGCCTCAGGACCAAGCGCTGTTTGCCATCGTGCAGGGCGGCATGTATGAAGATTTGCGCAAACAAAGCGCCGCCGAGTTGACTTCCATGGATTTCCCGGGGTATGCTATTGGTGGATTAAGCGTAGGCGAGCCGAAGCATTTGATGTATGAAGTATTGGATTACACCGTGCCGCTGCTGCCTGCGGGCAAGCCAAGGTATTTAATGGGAGTGGGGTCGCCCGACGCGCTGGTTGAAGGCTCGATCCGCGGCGTCGATATGTTTGACTGCGTCCTGCCGACACGCATCGCCCGCAACGGTACCGTGATGACCAGTTCGGGACGGCTTGTCGTGCGGAATGCGAAATATGCCGAAGATTTCGGACCGCTCGATCCGGAATGCTCGTGCTATACATGCCGCAATTATTCGCGCGCGTATATTCGCCATTTGATCAAGGCGGACGAGACGTTCGGCATTCGTCTTACTACGTATCACAACTTGCATTTCTTGCTGGAGCTGATGCGTCAAGTAAGACAAGCTATTCAGGAAGACCGGCTGCTAGATTTCCGCGATCATTTTTTTGAAAAATACGGGATCGATGAAAACGGAAAAGGGTTTTAAACGTATAGTATAAGGAAAGGGGGGAAAGCAAATGTGGTTAGCGGCAAATGAGCCGGCTCAAACGGCCGGTATCGAAAGTTATTTGTATACATACGGTCCGTTGGTATTGATGTTCGTAGTGCTGTATTTCTTATTGATTCGTCCTCAGCAAAAACGCCAAAAAACCCGCAGCATGATGCTCGGCAACTTGAAGAAGGGCGATAAAGTAGTGACGATCGGCGGATTGCACGGCACGATTTTGGAGCTGTCTGACGATACGGTCATCCTGCGCGTCAACGATGTAACCAAGCTGACGTTCGAACGTTCGGCTGTGAACGCGGTATCTTCCGGCGAAGACAAGAAGTAGCTGCCGGCTTTCTCAAGCTTCACACACGAAAATGCGAGCCTCCCGTAGAAGGAGACTCGCATTTTTTCGTTGCCGTTATTTTTTCATATTGACGCCGAGAATGCCGCCGAGCGAGCCTGCGCCGAAGGTTAAACCTAGCAAATAGAGAGTTTGCTCGGTCAACCCGGAATCATAGGCCAAAAATCCGACTATACATACAATGATACAATAGACGACGCCGAGTATGCCTCCGTGATACCAGCCGCGGGTTCCGCTTCGTTTGCCGGATACGATGCCTCCGATGAACATGGCTACGCCATGAATGGACATCGTATAGCCGAACAAGGAGGATTCCTGGAGACTGGTTGCCAGCATCAGCAAAGAGATCATCAGCGTCCCTAGCAGCATGAAGATCATAGAATACATCAAGCCGGATAAAAGAGGCGATTGCTTCATCTTTCGACTCCCCCATTCAAGAGCATTTATCATCATTGTATGGGCGCGTACATAAAATTAGTACATGTTGTTCTGGACGCCTGAAGGCGGATCAAGTATAATGGCGGATACATCTGATCGCCTATCTATGCGGGAAAGCGGAGCAGCGTGACTACGAATAGAAAGGATGGAGATATCTATGGATGCGATTCAACCTGCCGCTGCGTGGCAAATCATTGCAGCCGTTATTATTTTTATTATCGCATACGGTCTTATGTTGACGGGAACGGTGCATCGGGCGGCCGCTGCGTGGGGAGGCGCCGTGCTGATGCTGGCGCTCGGCATCGTTTCCTTGTCGTCCGCGTACCGGACTCATATCGCCTGGCAAACGATCGGTCTGCTGATCGGAATGATGATCTTGTCCGGCGTCACGGCAAGAACCGGATTGTTTCAGTACATAGCGCTGAAATCGGCGCAAAAAGCGCAGGGCAGCGCGCCGAAGCTGCTCGTTCTTCTGTCTGTGATTGCCGCTGCGGGCTCGGCGGCGGTAGATCCGGTAGTCACCATGATCGTGCTCGTGCCTGTGACGATCCGCATCGCAAGCGCACTGGGAATTAGCGCCCTTCCTTTTCTCGTTGCTGAAATGTTGACGGGCACCGTCGGAGGAACAGCCACCTTAATAGGTTCCGCGGGAAATATGCTGCTCGGTTCTTCCGGGCTGACAGGACTTACGTTCAACGGATTTTTACTCCATTTGGCTCCGTTATCGGTTCTTCTGTTGGCGGTTCAACTGCTTGTGCTGTGGAGAGTTTACGCCAAGGAGTGGAAGGAGACGCCCGTAAACAGAGACGAGCTCATGTCTTTGGATGCTTCCGCTTATATGCCAAGCCGTTCCTTATTGCTTAAAGTATGGATCGTGTGGGCTCTTACGCTGATAGCGTTCCTGCTGCATCAGCCGCTTCGAATGCCTGTGGCCGCCATTGCCTTGATCGGAGCGCTTCTGCTAGTTATCCTGACCGTAAGAAGCAGGACGGAAGCGGAAGAGGCGGTTCATTCCGTCGAGTGGGGGACGGCGGGGGCTTTGATCGCAGTATTCATTTTGGCCGGAGGCTTGGCCGACACGGGAGTTTGGGAGACATTAGCCGTCAAGACGATGGAGCTGACGTCCGGCAATTTAATGTTCGTGTCGCTGCTTGTTCTGTGGGTATCCGGGATCGTGTCCGCGGCGGTGGACCAAGCTCCGCTCGTTGCGGCGATGATTCCGCTGATCCGGCAGATCGGGGCTCATATGGAGCTCGCTTTCGGTTGGCAGCTCAATCCGGTATGGTGGTCGCTCGCTCTGGGAGCCGGTCTCGGAGGGGGAGCAACGCTGATAGGGTCGCACGCCAATCTGATTGCCGCGGGAATCGCCATGAAAGAAGGCCGCGGCATCCCGTTCGCCAAATTTATGAAAATCGGCATACCGCTTACTTTGCTGTCGCTGCTTATATCGACGGTGTATGTCATGGCCGTGTTTTTCTAAGTTCGCATTTGCCAACAATTCGTAAGCTTGCGGATTGCATGACACCGCCGAGTAAAGGTCAAAATACCCATGGGTAACAGTCCTGTCTTTGCTACTACTATCGTAGGAGGATCATGGATAACATGGAGATTTTGGCCCTTTTTTTGCGCACCGTTCTCGTTTATTTCATCGTGCTCCTTACTTTGCGGATCATGGGCAAACGGGAGATCGGGAAGCTGTCTTTATTTGATCTGGTCATATCCATCATGATTGCGGAAATCGCCGTATTCGTGCTGGAGGATTTGAATAAGCCGCTGCTCGAAGGAGTCGTTCCGATGGTCACGCTGGTGATCGTCCAGTTGGGGATTGCTTATATTTCGCTGAAAAACGAAAAAGTGCGCCGCCTCGTCGAAGGAAGGCCCGCCTTCCTTATTCAGAACGGAAAGCTGAACCGGGAAGTGATGAAAAAGCATCGTTACAATCTGGACGATTTGCTGCTGCAGCTGCGGCAAAATAAAATCGTGGATGTGGCCGATGTGGAATTCGCCATATTGGAGCCGTCGGGAAAGCTGACTGTCGTCGAAAAAGAAGAGGCCGCAGGCAAGCCTGCAGCCGCACAAGCGACGATCCGTTATGAAGGATTGCCTCTGCCGCTTATCATGGACGGCAAAGTTCAGGACGATAGTTTGACGAAACTCGGCAAAACCCGTTTTTGGCTGAAAAGCCAGCTTCAAGCGAAGGGCATCCACGATTTTAAAGACGTGTTTTTTTGTACGGTGGATCACCGCGGCAAATGGTTTATCGACAAGAAAAGATAACGGGCTATTTGACGAATTTGCGGCCGATCCAGATGAGCCTAAGCAAATCGTTGCGGTCGATAAGCTTAAGCATGACGGAGCACATAAGGTACAGTAACAGGCCGATGCCGCTGGATGCGATAAAACGAACGGCTTCATTTTCGACCCAAGGATAGTACATCAAACCGTGGCATGCGAGGCCCGATACCGTCATGGCGAGGCCGACCTTCAAGAAGTCTTTCCAATCCATACGAAACCGGAGCAGCTTGGACACACTGCGCCAATGCAAAATCGTTACAAGCATAATATTGACATTGATCGCCATAACGGCTCCCAATATCCCGAACTGCGGCTTGCTGGCCAGCCAATAAATGAGCGACAGCTTGACGACGGAGCCGGTCAATGTGTTGACGAGCGCGCTGCCCGGCCGCTCCAGCGCCTGCAGCGTAGCCTGCAAAGGAGCTTGGAAATAAATGAACAAGGCGATCGGCGCCATCATTTTGAGCATGGATGCGACTTGGCTTTGTCCATAAAAGTAATAGCATAGCGGTTCGGCAAGCACGAACATGATCATCGCAAACGGGCCGCCGGTTACCAGCGCGAGCTTCAGCGATTGATGGAGCCGGGAGTGAATGGTCTTCATATCGTTTTGGGCCGCCGCTTCCGATAAAGACGGAATGAGTGAGACGGAGAGCGAATAGGTCAAAGCGCTGGGCAGCATGAGGATCGGCATGACCATTCCTTGCAGGGCGCCGTATTGGGCGGTTGCCGTTTTGGTCGCGACGCCGGCCAGCGCAAGGCTGCGGACAATAACGATCGATTCGAAGAAATAAGAGCAGGAGCCTACGAGCTTGCTGCCCGT
The DNA here is from genome assembly GCF_025060755.1 of Paenibacillus doosanensis. Lineage (GTDB taxonomy): Bacteria > Bacillota > Bacilli > Paenibacillales > NBRC-103111 > Paenibacillus_S > Paenibacillus_S doosanensis. The sequence goes on along the minus strand of NZ_JANYUY010000001.1, from coordinate 215,439 downwards.
GATCGGGAACGCCAGCTTCAAAAGATGCTTCAGCTCCGCGCGGCGGCTGATCGCGGACAATAGATCCGGCTTGGCTCTTGTCATGGAGCGCGAGCCCCCGCGGCGGCTGCGGCGGTATAGAACGTACAGGACCAGCAGGGCGCATATTTCTCCCGCCAGCACCCCTGCCATCGCTCCGGCCGCCGCATATTCGATACCGTAAGGAAGCATCAGGTAAGCGAAGGCCAGAACGGTTACGATCCTCACGAGCGTCTCCGCGACTTGCGACAGCGCCGTTGGAATCATGTTCTGTCTGCCTTGAAAATAACCGCGATAGACGGAGCCGATTCCGACGATCAGTATGATCGGCGTCATCATCATGAAAGTGTAGTATACTCTGGAATCCGTTAACAAATAGGTGGAAATCCACCTTGCCGACAGCAGGCTGGCTGCTGTAAACAAAGTGCTGAGCGCCAAGGAGAGAAGCATGGATAGCCGGAAAATGCGGCGAATCCGCCCCTCGTCCCCTGCCGCCTCCGCCTCGGCAACCAGCTTGGCGATCGCAATCGGAATACCCCCGGTAATAAGGGTCAAGATGACGATCAGGAACGGGTATCCCATCTGATACAACCCGACGCCTTCGGCGCCGATGACGCGCGGCAGTGTGATCCGGGGGATGAATCCGAGAATGCGGTTAATGATTCCGGCGGCAAGCAGAATGAGCGTGCCTTTGATAAACGATTGTTTGGTCACGTTGGATTCCTACTTCCTCCCTTATAGTTTATTAAAGAATATGCTGGACCTGTCCCCATGCATGCCTTTTTTTGACCGCCTGGACGGAAGGGAGGGCCGCCGGCGGCGACGGGGGCTCATCGCAGGTTCCGGCACCGGGAATTTCCTCTTGCCGTAAGGAAGGAAATACACCTTGCGCATCGAATTAATTAACGACGATGCTGAACCGCGAGGAGGTTGATAGTGATGGATCACGAGGAACGGAATACACAGCGGGACGGGGATGCAGAGGCTTCCGATTCGATGTCGGAGGCAAGTGCGGAGAAAGAGCAGGCGGCCGGAGCGGCGGAGCCGACCGGGACGGGAGCGGAGGCTGAGCCGGGCTCCGGCGAAGAAGGAGATAGTCTAAAGGAGGCCGCCGTCTCGCTGGAAGACCCGGCGGTTTTGGCGGTGGAGGAAGCGTCCGAATTCGAATCGCGATTTGAAACGGCGCTTGACGCAGCTCCCGGCCATGAACCCGAAGCCGAAATCGAAATGCTGTCGGATGATGAGCTGAACGAAGTCATCGAGAGCATTTGCACCAGCAAGGCCGAGGAATTCAGAATGATCGGATACGAGCATGTGACCGGCAAGGACATTTGGGAATGTGTCAGCGACAAATACCGCAAGACGGGATCGCCGCCGCTGCACAGAGTGGTCAACGATATTTTATCGCTGAAAGTGACGAGCTTCATGAACTGGATGACGATGAGCATCTATAAGACCAACCCTTTCCAATGAAGAAAGGGTTATTTGTTGTGCATTCCGGTCTTCTTCGGGAAAACGGGAATTTTTTGCGTCATTCATCGCCAAATTGACTCGTTTTTCGCAGGTGGGTATAATAGGAATATTGAGTATGGAAGGAGATCGTTAACCACATGAAACGGATAGTTGCTTTTTTGGCGGTCGTGGTCATTACTTTCGGCCTTGTCGCCTACTTCACTCCGGGATTAGTGAAGAACATTAAACTCGGTCTAGACTTAAAAGGTGGGTTCGAAATCCTGTATGTGGCCGAGCCGGTCGAAGCAGGAAAGTCGGTGACGAAAGAGTCGCTTAAACAAACGGCCAACAGCTTGATGAAACGGGCGGACAGCCTCGGTATCGCCGAACCGGAAATAACGACGGAGGGCAATGACCGCATTCGCGTGCGTCTGGCCGACGTCAAAAACGAAGAAGAGGTTCGGAAAAAGATCAAGAAGCCCGCAGAGCTGACATTCCGGGGACCGGACGGCACTAAAGAGATGCTGGGCAGCGATTTCGTGGAAGGCGCGGCCAAAGTTGAGTTCGACCAATCCAACCGCCCTATAATCAGCATCAAAGTGAAAGATCCGGACAAATTCAAGCAAGTAACGGAGAAGCTTCTCGGGAAGCCTCTGGCTATTTATCTGGATGAAAACGAGCTTTCCGCTCCTGTCGTCAACAGCGTCATTCAGGATGGAAATGCTACGATCTCAGGCAACTATACGTTCGATGAAGCGAACAGTCTGGCGAACACGATTAACCTGGGCGCCCTGCCGCTCAAATTAACCGAAAAATATACGCAGGTGGTAGGCGCCTCGCTCGGCCAGCTGTCCTTGCAGCAAACCGTTGAAGCCGGTTTGATCGGCGCAGCGTTGATCCTTATCTTCATGTTGGTGTTCTACCGTCTGCCGGGGCTAATTGCGGCGATTACTTTGATCACCTACATGTTCCTGCTGCTTGTGGCGTTCTGGCTCATGAGAGCGACGCTGACATTGCCGGGCATCGCGGCGTTTATCCTCGGGATGGGGATGGCGGTCGACGCCAACATCATCACCTACGAACGTATTAAAGAAGAAATTCGCAGCGGCAAGAGCCTGCTGTCTTCCTTGAAATCAGGCTCCAAGCATTCGTTCCGCACGATTATGGACGCCAATATTACGAACCTGATTTCCGCCGTCGTGCTGTATTATGTCGGCAACGGAGCGATACGGGGCTTCGCCTTGACGACGATTATGAGTATTATTTTGAGTATTCTCACAAACGTTTTCTTATCGCGGTGGTACATTCATCTGGTTATCAAGAGCAATCTCTTCAAGAAACCTGCTTATTACGGTGTAAAGGAGTCGGAAATTCGTGGACTATAAAAATCACTTTGACTTCATGAAAAACCGTAATAAGTTTTTCATCGCTTCCATTGCCATCCTGATAATCGGATTGATCGTGCTTGTTGCTATGAATCTGAATTACGGCGTCGACTTCAAAGCGGGTACATCGCTGGATATTAATGTAGGACAAGCCGTAACGAAGGAAAAGGTAGATCAAACATTTGAAGGCGCCGGCGTGAAGCCGGCGATTACGACCATCAGCGGCAACAATGATCATATATCGGCGCGGTTCGATACGATCTTGTCCGAAGATGAGCTTAAGAAGGTCAGTACGGCCATGACGACGACTTTTGGCGATAAAGTATCGCAGGAAGTCAATACGGTATCGCCGGATATTGCTAAGGAGCTTGGCTATAAAGCGATGCTTGCGGTAGCGATCGCCAGCGTGGCGATATGTATTTATGTCAGCATCCGTTTCGAGTGGCGGTTCGCCGTTGCGGCTATCATTGCGATTTTGCATGACGCGTTTATCGTTATCGCCGTATTTGCAATTTTCCGGCTTGAGGTTAACCTGCCGTTTTTGGCTGCCGTACTCACGACGATCGGGTATTCGATCAACGATAAGATCGTTATTTTCGACCGTGTCCGGGAAAATTTGCGCTTCTCCAGAATCAAGTCCAGCGAAGATTTGTCCAATATGCTGAACGCAAGCATATGGCAAACGATGGCCCGTAATATTAACACGGTTATTACGGTTTTGATAGCCGCGGTATGTTTGTTCATCTTCGGAAGCGAGTCCATCAAGCTGTTCGCATTGGCCAAAATCGTCGGCTTGACATCAGGCGCATACTCCTCCGTATGTATTGCCACACCGCTGTGGTATTTGCTTAAAAACAAATCCTTAGGTTCTAAAACTAGGGCAGCTGCAGTAAAAGAATAATAGCCGGCCGCGCGAAATTACGTTTCCGCGGCCTTTACAATTCACTTGAGGAGTGGCTCCATGTCTGATGAACGGTTTCAACAGGCGCGTTTTGGCGCTTGGATCGGTATTGTCGGCAATATCGTGCTCGCGGTCATGAAGGGAGTTTTCGGTGTCATGTCAGGGAGCAAGGCGCTGGTGGCCGATGCACTTCGCTCCGCAACGGAAGCGGCCTGTTCTATCGTCGCCATGCCGGGTTTTCGGACTGTCAAGAGTTCTCCGGACAAAGATTATCCGTACGGGCAAGGTAAGGCGGAGTCTTTTACTGCTATTATTATTTCAGTCATCCTTCTTTTAATCGGTTTGGAGACGGCGCTGTCCTCGGTTCGAGTCATGCTGGCGGACTACCTCTCGGCGCCTAAGCCCATCGCTTTCATTGCTATTGCCGTAGCGATCGTCGTGAAAGAAGCGATGTTCCAATATAAGTATCGTCTCGGAAAACGGATTTCAAGCCAATCCTTAATGGCAAACGCCTGGAAACACCGTTCGGATATTTATTCTTCTCTTGTCGCGCTTGTCGGCGCAGGGGGAGCGATTCTCGGTCATTACCTGGGAAATACACATTTGTATTATTTGGACCCGATAGCCGCACTCTGTATCGCCGTACTGATTATTCGAACAGGACTGGACCGCATCAGACAAACGGTTCAAAAATCCGCGGAGCACGCGCTGCAGCAGGAGGACGTTGCCGAGCTGATTCGTACGGTACAGGCTGTAAAGGGAATTATCGCAGTTGACGAGCTTCGGGCAAGAGAACATGGACATTATGTCATTGTTGACGTTAAAATAAGCGTAAACCCAAGAATTTCGGTAATGGAAGGGCATGATCTCGCCAAGCGGGCCAAGCATATGCTGATGTCGCGTTTCTCGCATATTGCCGACGTATTGATTCATGTAAATCCGTACGATGGCGGATATCCCTATAAGAATAATGCGGATTCAAGTCAAGATGAATATCCGACGCTGCTGCACTAAAGTGTGCTATATTAGATAAAAGCTTTCGAAGCAAGTTTTGCTTCCGGCAAAACTCAAAGTTAATGCTTACGAAGACGGCTTTCCTGCGAGGAAAGCCCGGATTATGCTTACGAAGATGGCTTTCTTTGCAGGAAAGCCCTTAGGAGGGACAGCATGCTGCAATCACGAGCAAGATGGAAAATAAGCGAGACGGATTCAAAGCAAGCAGAGGAATTGGCCGGGCAACTGGAGATTTCTCCATTGCTGGCCCATCTGCTTATAAGCCGTGGGATGACGGATCAAGAGCATGCTGCCGCATTTTTATTTGGAGGAACGGATCATATCCACGATCCGTTCCTTTTAGATGGTATGGAACAAGCGGTAGTACGCATACGCCAGGCATTGGAGCGCGGGGAAAAAATCCGCATCTACGGCGATTACGATGCAGACGGGGTCAGCAGCACGACGCTGATGGTACATTTACTTAGAACGCTGGACGCTTCATTCGATTATTACATACCTCATCGCGTGCATGAAGGATACGGCATGAACAAGCCGGCCGTCGATCTGGCGAAGCAGGAAGGCATCTCGCTCATTATTACGGTCGATACGGGAATCAGCGCGGTGGAAGAGATCGCCTATGCGTCAGAGCTGGGCATTGATGTTATCGTCACCGACCATCATGAGCCGCCGGAAGTGCTTCCCGAAGCTTACTCGGTCATTAATCCGAAAAAGCCGGGATGCCCTTATCCGTTCAAGCAGCTGGCCGGTGTCGGCGTCGCCTTGAAGCTGGCTCAGGCGCTGCTCGGGCGCTGGCCCGAGGAGCTGCTCGAATTCGCCGCTATCGGAACGGTAGCGGACTTGATGCCGCTGCTCGGCGAGAATAGAGCTATCGTCAAGCAGGGGATCAAGCGGATGCAATCCTCGGCCAACTGGGGAATCCGCGCGCTGCTGGACGTGTCCGGCGTGCAAATGAAAGATGTGAACGCTACGCATATCGGTTTCTCGCTCGCGCCTCGTATTAACGCAAGCGGACGATTGAACAATGCGGACGACGCCGTCCGGCTGCTTATTACGGACAGCGAGCAGGAAGCCGAGCATCTCGCTTACGATCTGGACTCGCTCAATAAGGAACGCCAGCGCATTGTAGACGACATGACCAGGCAGGCCATGAGCATGATGGAGGAGCGCAAAGCGTCCGGCGGTTTGAACAAAGTTATCGTGCTCGCTCACGAGGATTGGAACGTAGGCGTCATCGGCATCGTGGCCTCGAAGCTGATGGACCGTTTTTACCGCCCGACCCTCATCTTGGGCATCGATAAGGAAACCGGGCTTGCCAAAGGCTCCGCCCGTTCGATTGCCGGCTTCGACTTGTACCAGGCGCTCAGCCATTGTCACGATTTGATGGAGCATTTCGGCGGGCATCAAGCGGCTGCGGGGATGACCTTATCCAAAGACCATCTTCCGGAGCTGGAGCGACGCCTCAACGTATTGGCCGAAGAATGGCTGAAGCCGGGCGATTTCATTCCGCTGCTGCACGCGGATATGGAATGCGCTCTGGACGAGGTCGGCGTAGAGACGATCCGCCAGCTGGAGCAGCTGGGACCGTTCGGCATGGGGAACCCGCAGCCGAAGTTCGTATTTACGAACATCCGCTGTCAAGAGCTGCGGACGATCGGCAAGGAGCAGCAGCATGTTAAGATGACGCTGATCAAAGGCGGCGGCGAAGCCGCGGCAACGCTCGATGCCGTCGGTTTTAACAAAAGCGCGGCGCTCCCCTGGATTTCTCCGTCCGCATCGATGGACATCTTGGGAGAACTGTCCATCAACGAATGGAACGGCGTGCGTAAGCCGCAAATTATGATTCAGGACATTCGCGTTCCGCACGTGCAATTGTTCGACTGGCGGGGAGCTTCAAGCAAGCTTGAATTCAAGCTTAGGGAGCTGAACAGCCGCGTAAGTCCTCTGGCAGAAGCGGAGGAAGGCAGCGGACAGCCGGCTGTCATCACGTTTCATCCGGAAGATAAACAGGTCAGAATGAAATTTATGAACACTTATCCGGTATGGGGGATGGACCCGGCGACAGGACAAGGCTCTCCGCTTAACGAGCCCGCCAGGCGCAAGCCTTTATCCGCTGTCAAGGATTTGGTATTATACGATTTGCCGGCACAGCTCGGGGCGCTCGAGCAGGTCATCGTTTCGGCGTCGGGCGCCGAGCGCTGGTATGCCGTATTCTCGGGTTCTCCGGCGAATCAGGGGCCGCTTCCGAACCGCGACATATTTAAAACCGTCTACGGCGCCGTGCTGAAACTGGGGGACCAAGCGTTTCCGGCCTCGTATATCACGGAAGCATTGTCCAGACGATCGGGGCAATCGCAGCAATTGATTCAATTTATTCTGGATGTATTCGAAGAGCTCGGCTTCATCCAGCGCCGTCCGGAAGGGTACAGGGCGGTATCTAATCCGGCCAAGAAAGATCTGACGGCATCAAGATTATACCGGCAGCGCCAGCATAGCTTGGACGTCGAACAGACGCTGGTTTATTCCAGCGCTCAAGAATTGCACGAATGGATAAGCGGCAAGCATAAACAGATGAAACCATCATTGGAGGAAATCATATGAATTTCAAAGAGTATATTCGCGTCATCGAGGATTTTCCGCAGCCGGGCATCAGCTTCAAGGATATTACTACGCTGCTTAATAACGGGCCTGTTTATAGGGAAGTCATCCGGGAGCTTGCGCGTCAGCTGAAAAACAAGCAGATCGATCTGATCGCAGGACCGGAAGCAAGAGGCTTCGTCATAGGCGCGCCTCTGGCCGTCGAGCTGGGAGTCGGATTCGTTCCGATTCGTAAAAGCGGCAAGCTGCCCGGAAAAACCATCGAGGCCGACTATGCGCTTGAATACGGCAAAGACAAGCTGGCTATGCACGACGACGCCATCAAGCCGGGACAGAAGGTGCTGATTGCCGACGATCTGCTGGCTACGGGAGGCACGATCGCTACCTCGATCAATTTGGTGAACCAACTTGGCGGCGATGTGATCGGAGCCGCATTCCTGATCGAGCTGGAAGAGCTCAACGGCCGCGAGAAGCTGGGCGCTATCGATATTGTTTCCCTTGTGAAATATTAAGTTGGACTGTTTTGGAAGCGAAAGCTCCTCATACCTCTTGTGTATGGGGGGCTTTTCTCTTGGCATCACATCGCATAAGCCCACAATAGCCAACTGATCAGCGAGCAGAGTGCGGATACGCCTCCGAAAATCCAGACGATTTTCGTTTCGCTCCAGCCGTATTTCAAGCTGTAATGATAATGAACGGGCGTCATTTTGAACAGGCGCAGCCGCGTTTTTTTGTAATACCAGACCTGCAAAATGACCGACAGCTGCTCGGCGAAATAAACAAAAAACAGGATCGGCACAAGAATCTCGACTTTTTCGATAACGGCCAGAAAAGACAGCGATCCTCCGATGGCCAGAGAGCCGGTATCTCCCATAAAAGCTTTGGCCGGATACATATTGTAGATGAGCAGTCCGAGCAAACCGGCGATCATGGCGATGCAGAACAGCTGTACTTCCCATGAAGAGGAGATGGCAAAGAAAAAGAAATACGTCGGAATCGACGAGAAGATCAGCAGGCCGTCCAAGCCGTCCGTAAAGTTTACCGCGTTGGCCGTACCGATAATGAACAGCATAATAACGGCTATGTATAGGATCGGGGGCAGTTCAAGCCCGGAAGAAAATAAAAGACGCACGGTCGTATCGAGCGGAGTCAACTGGCTGTAGTAATAAAGCATCGCAGCGGCGGCGGCGCTTTGCAGCAGAAGCTTGGCCGAGCCGCTTATTCCGCCAGGGTCCTGCAAAACGGCTTTTTTCATATCGTCAATGCAGCCGATGATGCTGAATAGCAAATAGACGGAGCTGAGGAAAATAATGAGATCCCCCGGATGCGTCGCCAGCAGCACGACATTGCCTATCATGAGAATAATGCCCGCCATCAGCGGCGTTCCGCGCTTCGCTTGGTGATCTGCCGGAAGCTGCGAACGAATCGGCTGGGTCAACCGAAGCGTCCTCAAACCGCGGATCAGAACAGGGCAGAGCGCGGCGACAATCACGAAGGTCATGGTAAAAATAGTCAGACTGACGATAAGCATCGGATTCACTTCCTTTACGGTTCGGATGAACGGTTTGTTTTTTTGCAAGGGGTCAAGCCTTTATTATATTGTTATGGAGCGCGGCGGATTTTAAAAGCGAAAAATAGTCGGCGGTTCTTTCTTGTTTTTCAAAGAGAAAACGAATTATTTGTTCCGGAAATCGCCCTATAGCGGCAATATTATGCTAGAATAAGCTTTAATATGGGACACATTCTGTCTAGACAAAAGAGGGCTGCTAATGTTAATCAAACTGAATAAGGCGTTGGAGAAGATTATGCCGGTGCTGACCCCTGCGGCCGTTGCCGTCGGGCTGCTCTGCGCGACGTGGCTGCACACGTTAAGCTTTCTCGTTCCGTGGATTTTTGCCATTATGACGTTCGCCGGCAGTATAGGTTCGAACTTCCGGGATTTAGGGAAAGTAATGATGCATCCGCTTCCAATTATCGCGACATTTCTTATTTTGCATATCGCCATGCCGATTCTTGGCTGGGCTGCCGGCTCGCTCGTATTTCCGGGGGACGATCTGACGCAGACGGGGTTTGTGCTGCTGTTCGTCATTCCGACCGGAGTCGTCAGCCTTGTCTGGGTAACGATCTATGGCGGCAATATCGCCTTGACGCTGGCGCTTATTTTGCTGGATACGCTGTTGTCGCCGATTATCGTGCCGCTTAGCCTGTCGGTAATCGTCGGAGCCAAGGTCCATTTGGACGTCTTGGCGATGATGAACGGGCTGCTGTGGATGGTTGTAGTGCCTTCCATTGTGGGGATGATTTTGAATCATCTTACCAAAGGCGGCGTGAAGGTCGTATGGGGGCCGAGGCTGGCGCCGTTTACCAAAATCGGCTTGTTTATCGTCGTCGCGATCAACAGCTCGGTTGTAGCGCCTCATTTGCGGGAGATGAATGCCAAGCTGATCGAAATTATCGCGGTCGCCTTTGTCTGCGCCACTGTCGGCTATTTGGCGGGCTGGCTCATATCCCGTGCGATGAAGTGGGATCAGGATGTGACCGTAGCGCTTACGTTCAATTCCGGAATGCGTAATTTGAGCGCGGGCGCGGTGCTCGCCATCAGCTTCTTTCCTCCGCCGGTCGTTCTCCCGGTTATTGCCGGCATGCTGTTCCAGCAGCTGCTTGCCGCGTTGTACGGGTATAATTTGAATAAGAAATACCGTTTGAAAAATCAGCCGTCGCAAGCGGCGTAAACGTTGGATGAGCGGGCAGCCCCCGACGGGGCTGCCTTTTCGCATGCCGGGCGGCATGACGAAATTGCCGCATTTTTAAGCGTGCCGATAAAATAAATGGCAATCATTTGATTTTTTTGCCCGGACATGTTCTATAATAGAGAAAACAGATATTGCCGAGCTTTCGGCTTCTTAGAAAAGGGAGAATTGACAAGTGAGTGGAAATTCCAAACATACGGCATCCGTATCGCTCGGAGTCATGGCTGCGGGCTTCGCGGGAACTTTATTTTTAGATGGGACGAATCCTTGGATCGGCTTTGCGCAAAGCGGCTTCGAAGCGGGGCTCGTAGGCGGGCTCGCCGACTGGTTTGCGGTTACGGCTTTATTCCGTCACCCTCTCGGAATCCCGATTCCGCATACGGCCTTACTGCCCAAAAATCGCGATAAAGTGTCCAAGGCGTTTATATCGACGATTCAGAACGACTTGCTGAGCAAGCAAAGCATCGTGGACAAGCTGTCGCAGGTTCCGCTCGTCATCAAATTGCTGCGCGGGGCCCAGGAGCAGCTATCCACCGATAGCGCCAAGGCGGGCATCGCCGCCATAAGCGAATTCATTCTGCAGCAGGTTCCGTTGGAGAAGCTCGCCGCTTACGGAGAGCGGGAAATCCGCAAGCTGGTCGAATCGCTGGACACGCGCAGCATCGTCAATGCTTTGCTGGAACAGGTGTATTCGAGACGATACGACGAGAAGGTTTTCGATTTCGTGCTCGATCTGGCGGAGCAGCTTGTCATGAAGGAAGAGATCCGCAACCGGATGGGAGCGATGGCCGCGCAAGCGTTAACTCATTTGAAGACGAACGGGCTGATGCAGTTCGCGCTGAACGCTTTTGTAGGTTACTTCAACGAGGAGAAGCTCGGCAGCTTAATCCAGCAATTTATATTAAGCGGCATCGAAGGGCTGCGAATGCAGGAGAACACCAACCGCAAGGCGGTGCTGCAATCGCTGCGGTTTTGGCTGGACAATCCGGCGCACCGGGACAATATCGCTTCGGAGCTCGATGCGTGGAAGGAGCAGCTGCTGACGCAGTTTCAGTTGGAGGAGAAGCTGCTTGAGCTGCTGAAGCGGCTGCATGTCCGGGCTTTGGAATGGGTTCGGGAGGATGGCTACGCCGAAGCTTATGTTTTGCCGTTCGCCTCGCGGATCATCCAGCGGATCGAGTCCGATGACGAGCTGCTAAATAAGCTTGAGCTCGGTTTGCGGGAGCAAATCGGCCGCATGATCGAGGCGAATCACCATAAAATCGGAGCGCTGATTCAGGAAAATATCGACCGGTTCGACGACGAAACGCTCATCAACCTTATGGAGGATAAAGTCGGCAAAGATTTGCAGTGGATCAGGGTGAACGGGGCGATCTGCGGGTTTTTGATCGGCCTTGTGCTGGCCGGCGTCAAGCTCGCGATCGGTTAAAACGGCGAGCGGACGCAGGCCGCTCAACATCGGGCTTCCGCTCCGCAGCCGGAAGCCCGATTATAGCAAAGTATAGTTTCTCTATGAAGTGGAGATCATAGTAATAGAATTCACTTCGGATGGAGGTTCTTATGCGATGCATACGATTTGGAAGGGAGCGGTAAGCTTCGGGCTCGTACATATTCCCGTTAAGCTGTACTCCGCGACGGAAGAGAAGGAGATCGCCATGAAGTATGTGCATCGGGACTGCGGCGCCCCTGTGCAAAATGTGCGGCACTGTCCCGCATGTCAAACGGATGTGGAATGGGAGCAGATCATCCGCGGCTATGAGATCGAGAAAAACCGGTTTGTGCTGTTCGAGAAAGAAGAGCTTGACGATCTGCTGCCGGAGACGAATAAAGAGCTTCGGATTGTCCGTTTCGTAGAGCCGTCCGACATCGATCCGGTATATTATCATAAAACCTATTACCTGGGACCGGGCGAGCTCGGGACAAGCGCGTATACGCTGTTCGCCGAAGCGCTGAGAAGCAGCGGAAAAATCGCCATAGGCCAAATCGCGATACGGTCCAAAGTTAGTTTGGCCGCCATCCGCATATGCGACGGATGCTTGGTCATGGAAACGATGTTTTACCCGGATGAAGTTCGGCAGGTGCAGCAGGTGCCGAATATGCCGGAGCAGCAATCTGTCGGAGAGAAGGAACTGGCGATGGCGCAGATGCTTATTTCCCATTTATCGGGGACATTCGATCCGGCTGCTTACCCGAATGAATACCGCCTAAGACTGATCGACGCGATCGAACGTAAAATGGCCGGCGAAGACATTCGCACCGCTCCTCCTGCCGCTTCGCAGAGCGGCATCCTAGATTTGATGAGCGCGCTCCAAGCGAGCCTTGAGGCTGTGACGCCGGCGGAGCCGCCTGCTCCGTCCGGCAAATCCGCCAAGCCGAAAGCGAAGCGGAGGGCCAAACAGGCATCCGACACGGCTGCGGCCGAATCCGCTTCCTAACGGCGATTTTGCTTTTAGCACGGCAACTGAATACGCCTCGCAGCCGAAACCCCACTTTTGTGGGGTTTATTTATTGTTTAGGAAATGATGCGCAGCAATAACCTGAGGATATCCGGGTTCTCCCCCGAAAGTAAAGTCTACTCATAGAACGATCCCAGAGGAAGGGTTAGACGCCGATCCAGCTTAGGCTGGATGCGGACGGAATAAGCTTCAGAGCATCACGTCACTTTTGGCGGATTTGTTCTTGGGGATAAGAGGGTGTCATACCGAGCATCTTTGTAGTAAAATAAGGAAAAGGCAGCCGTTCCGCAAATTTAGTAAGCGCTTTATTGATGTGACCTTTCACGGTTGCATTATAACGAGGTGAAGCGCGTTACAGCAAGATTTGGCATTCGAATGGGTTGACAGCAAACAATTTGACGGAAGGGAAGGGATGGATGTCATGAAGCAAATCCTTGTCGTCGATGACGAGCCGATGATTCGGGCCGGGCTCACGAAGCTGATCAAGCATTACAGCCAGGGGGTACATGCCTATGCCGTGCCGAACGGCGCGGAGGCGGTGGCCGAGATTCGCAAGCAGAAGCCGGATATGGTATTCACGGATATTCGCATGCCGAAAATGGACGGCTTGGAGCTGTGCAGGCACATCGCCGAGATGAACCTGAATATTAGAACCGTCGTTATCTCCGGTTACGGGGATTTTACTTATGCTCAGAAATGTTTGACGTACGGGGTTAAGGAATATTTGCTGAAGCCGGTAACCGAATTGGAGCTGTACCCGGTGCTTGACCGTCTTCTGTATCAGGAGAAAGTGCATTCATTATCGGTATCCGCGTATAGCGAATGGCTGGAGCAGGCGGAAACGGCGATCTGGTCGGCCGATTTCGAGGGCATTGACCGGCTTCTGCTGCGCTGGAGCGGGGATGACTTATGCGGGGCTCTCGACACCGAGCAGCTTGAGCAGACGATAGCCGATGTATTGAAGGCGCTGGTCAAGAAGCTGAATGCCCGCGAGCTATACCAATTTGCCGATACGCCGCCGCCGAAGTCTGCCAAGAACCGGGACGAGCTCTTTAAGCATCTCGAATCGGAGCTGATTCATTGGTGCGGCCAGCTTGCGCAGTGGCGCGGAGGCAATCAGAAGAGCGTGTTCGAGGAAGCGAAATCCTACATCGACGATCATATCGCCGAGGAGATCAGCCTGGAGGCGGTCGCTGAAAGAGTCGGGCTCGCGCCGACGTATTTCAGTTATTTTTTTAAAAAGATGACCAATGAAACGTTCGTTCAATACCGGATGAGAAAGCGGATCGAGATGGCTAAGCGGCTGCTTGAGCTGCCGCATTACAAAATTGTGGATGTGGGAATGGAAATCGGGTACCAGAACTATCCACATTTTTCCAAAATATTCAAGAAAATGACCGGCATTTCCCCGACGGAATATAGACAAATGCTAGGGATCAAATAACATGAAATCCAGCTTGGCCGGAAAAATATTCGTTTATTTTGCCATAGTGATCGCGTTGACCTCCTCCATTATCGGCGTTACGCTGTATCAGCAGTCGTCCAAGGAGCTGGACAGGCAGACGGAGAAGCTATTGACCCAAATTGTCGACAACGCGATGCATCATACGGACTTATATTTAAAAAATTATGAGCGGGCGACCTTATCCGCACTTTCTTCCTCCAGTGTAAAAGAATTTCTGGACACGAACGATAAAAGCTTTTATTCGATGTTCACGCTGCCTTCCCAAATTAAGGAGAAGGTCATTCAGCCGATTTTCATCAATAACCCCGAGATCAGCTTAATGTATTTGGTCGGTTATAACGGGAGCAGCGTATTTGACGTGAACGCCCCGAGCTTGACGGTTAACGACGCGGTCTTATCCGACAGCTTGGACGATCTGAAGGAGATGACCAAGGATGACGGCAGCCTGACGATTATGGATTGGAGCTTCACGAACGGCAATCTTGCGCTGGCTCGCAAAATTTCCGGCAGGCAAACCTCCAAAGCGTTCAAGGGGATTCTCGGCGTCGAACTGAAGATAGAAGAACTGACGACGCTGTGGAAAGGAATTAAGCTCGGGGATACCGGTTATTTCTACATCGTCAACGACCGGGGGCGCATCGTGTACCATCCGTCCTCTTCCAAAATCGGAAAGCAGTTGGAAGGCGAGCTGTATACGCAGCTTCAAGATAATGCGAACCGCTTTTTTATAGACAAGAAAAGCGGGCGGGCCAATTTTAGCCGCCGTTCCGATTATTCCGGGTGGACGCTCGTCGCTTCCTTGCCGGTGAACGAGTTGAGAAAGCCGATCTTGAACATCCGGCAGACAACCCTTATTACCTGCGCATTCGCGCTGATTGTCGCCTTGATACTGGCATACAGGTTCGGCCAGACGATCATTCGGCCCATCCGTCGGCTGGAGAACGGGATGAGGCAGACGGAGAAAGGAAACTGGACCCAGGTGCCGATGACGGGGGATAAGGATGAAATGGATCGTTTGATTCGCAGCTACAACGTCATGGTAGCGCGGTTGGCGGATTTGGTCGATCAAGTTTATGCGGCCGAGTTGAAAAACCAGGAGCATTTGTTGAAACGGCAGGTCGCCGAATTCCAGGCGCTGCAGCTGCAGATCAATCCGCATTTTTTGTATAACACGCTGGAGACGGTGATCTGCTATGCGGTCGTTCAGGATTCGAACGAAATTAAAGATATCGTCCGTTCGCTGTCTTACATGCTGCGCTACTCGGTAAGAGCCGATCTGGAAGAGATCACGGTGGCGAGTGAATTGAAGCATGTGCTGCATTTCATGACCATTATGAATTACCGGTTCGAGAGGGAGTTTGAACTGCAAGTCGACATTCCGCCGGAATATTTGCTTAAAACGATGGTTCGCTTATCGCTGCAGCCGCTCGTTGAAAATGCGTTCAAGCACGCGTTCCCCGATGGCATTGAAGAGCATCATTACGTGCGCATCGGGATGACGGCGGACAACGGCGATTTATTCGTCACGATTACCGATAACGGAATCGGAATCCCGGAGGAGCGGCTGAAGGAGCTTGAGAAGCGGCTTCTCCTGGAGCGTCCGCCCGAGCGAAGCGGCGGCGAAGAGCAGGGGGGCATCGGCCTGTTGAATGTGCACAACCGTATCCGCATGGTATTCGGCGACCGCTACGGCGTTACGGTTCGGGGAGCTGCGGGAGCGGGGACTACGGTGACGCTGCATATGCCGGACAAGCGCCCCGCCCATATTTTGCAGCCGGCGCTGCCCGCTGACGATGGAGGGAAGAACGGCAGGCCGACCCGGCCCCTGGAGGCGTCAACCGGGTAAGGACAGCTTTAGAATGCATTTCATCTTGGAAAAGGGCAGGTAGGTTGCATGCATAGCACAAAAGTAGCATGGCTTGCTCTGGCAGCCGTAACGCTTCTGCTGACAGGCGGCTGCAAGCATGAGGCGGAGCAGCCTGACGACGATAACGCCGCCGTCGCCGTAAGTCCGGCCGGGATATTTCCGATTACGAAGCAGCCGGCCACGATCCGCATCATGGTTATGGATAACAACCGGGTGGACAACTTCGCAACCAATGAATTCAGCAAATGGATCGAAGAGACGACGAACCTGCGCATTGAATGGGAGGTCGTTCCTCCCAAGAGCGCGGAGCAGAAGATGACGCTTGCTTTGGCCAGCGGAGATTATCCGGACGTGTTCCTCGGGCTCAACGTCAATCCGGTGCTGCAGGCGCTGTACGGCAAGGACGGCGTCTTCCTTCCGCTCAACGAGCTGATCGACAAGTACGGGACGGAAACGAAGAGGGTGCTTGAGGAAGCGCCGTATGTCCGCGATATGATAACGACGCCGGACGGCAATATTTACGGGCTTCCGCTGGTGAACGAATGCTACCATTGCACGCAAGGAACGAAGATGTGGATCAATCAAACGTGGCTCGACAAGCTCGGTCTGGCCATGCCGACGACGACCGGGCAATTTTTCGACGTGCTGAAGGCGTTTAAGGAAAAGGACCCTAACGGCAACGGAGAGGCGGACGAGCTTCCGCTCGTCGGGGCTACGAACACGCCGTCGGGCAGCATCGAGTCGTTTTTGATGGAGTCGTTCATAGAGAGCGACAGCAGCCACATGTTCGTAAAGGACGGCAGCATTCATGTCGCATACAACCAGCAGGGCTGGAAGGAGGGGCTTGAATATTTGCATCGGCTGTACGAAGCGGATTTGCTGGCTCCCCAGACGTTTACCCAGGATAGGGTGCAATTGAAGCAGCTTGGAGAGAATCCCAACGATGCGATCATTGGCGCTATACCCGCGCAAAATCCGGCGATTTTCAGCGATATGGATAAGAGCCGCTGGAAGCAGTACGTGACGGTTCCCCCTTTGCAAGGGCCGGGAGGCTGGAGAACGGCGGTATACAATCCGTACGGGGCGGTGACGCAGGGCGCTTTCATCATTACGAACAAGGCGCAGAGCCCGGAGGCGGCGTTTCGTTTGGCGGATTTGCTCTACAGCGGGGAGGCGACCTTCCGGAGCAACGTAGGGCGACCGGATAAGGAATGGAGCTGGGCTGAGGAAGACGACGTCGGAATCGACGGACATCATGCCAGATGGAGACAGCTGAAGCTGCCGGGGATTCCCGGGAAGAAGCAGAACGTTCATTGGTCGCAGACGGGGCCTTCATACCGTTCCAACGAGTGGCGGCTCAGCCAGGCGGCGGACCCGGACAATCCGCTGGAAGTCGTGCTGTATCAGGAAACGAAAAAAAACTACGAGCCTTATCGAATCGAGAAAAACAAGATCGTGCCGCCTTTGTTTTTTACAAGCGATCAAGCGGAGGAGCTGGCTGATTTAAGCAAGCCGATCGACAGGTGCCGCGAGGATTTTTTGACCCGCGCCGTTCTAGGCGATCTCGACATCGAAGCGGAGTGGAACGATTACGTGCAGTCGCTGGAAAAATTGGGACTTAGCCGTTACCTGGAAATTTATCAGGCGGCCTATGACCGCAAGATGGCAGGCAGCGCGAAATAGCGAGAACGCTTCTGGAGATGAGCGAATGCGTGTGGAGAACGAAGAAAGCCCCGGCTCGCGCCGGGGCTTATTACAAGGCTATGTGCAGCTGCGGCGAGCATCAGCTTGCTTACTTGGCCGGCCGCTTCCCGAAGGGTTATTCCAGACCGGCGGCCGCATAAACGCGGCGGAATGCTTCCTGCGAGCGCTTCAGCAGAACGCTGCTCGGCTCGGTGAGCGGCTGCGGCGTCAATATTTCCTGCGCAATCACTCCCCGATAGCCGATCCGGTTCAATGCGCCGAGGAATCCGGCCAGATCGATAACGCCTTCTCCAGGGAACAGCCGGTCGTTATCCAGCACATCCTCTACCGGTACAGCCGGAGCGTCGTTAATATGAACGAGGACGATCCGGGAAGGATCGAGCTGCAATATATCGTCCACGCCCAGCTCGTTAGTATACCAATGATAGCTGTCGAACAGCAGTCCTACGTTATTTTCGCCGATTGCGTCGATCCAGTCCAGCGTCTCCGCAAGTCCCCAGATGAAAGGATTTCTCCAGCGCGTCCGCAAATGATGAGGGCCGACAAATTCCAGCCCGAGCCGGATGCCGTAAGGGGCCAGTATCTGCGCGCATGTGCGCAGCCGGCGCGTAGCCAGCGCCATGAAATGGGCGGCGGAGTAGTCTGTCGACGGCAGCACGTAAGTGCAGCATGCCGTGCAGCCGAGAGCGGCGGCCGCTTCCGCATCCTGGGCCAATCTGGCGAGCCCGGAGCGGAATTCTTCTTCCGTCGTCCGCCATTGCACGGATAGGCCGATCGTACCGATCTGGACGCCGTGTTCTTTCAGAAAAGCCTGCGCTCCGGCCAAGCCTTTGTCCGCTATCCACTGCTCCAGCTCCTTGCCTTCCGCAGCGACAGCCTCGAAGCCGTGCTCGGCGGCGGCTTGTATAAAGGATTCGATGGAGCCTGCCTGGCCGATGCCGGCGCGTGTTACCCCTTTTAACATGGAAATGGCCTCCTCTTAACGGTTGAAATTCGCTTAAAGCGCTACAGATTCCAGTCCAGAATCACTTCATGTCCGGTTTTGGACGATTCGTAGATGGCATCCAAAATGAGATTGTTCGTGAATCCGGTCATAGCCGACGTATCCGGCTGCTTTCCTTCGCGGATGCATTCGATGAAATGGCGGCTCAGCCGGACGCGTCCGCCTTCGTCCTTCTCCGGAGTGACCAGGCTCGTTTCGATAGCACGGTCGAACGTTTCGGTAAGCAGCTTGCCTTGGCCGCCGCGTATGGACGCCCCTCCCTCGGAGCCCATCAAATGAATGAAGTGCTGGCTGTCCGTATCCATATGGACGGCCCAGCTGACTTCCAGCGAAAGCGTGCTCCCGTCCTCCATCTTGATGAGCGCGGTAGCCAAATCCTCTACGTCAAACCGGCCGTCCCAGTTCGGGGTGCCCCAAGTGCCGATCCCGCGTTTGCGCGGTCCGAATTCCGCATAAGCGGAGCCGTATACGGACACCGGCTTAGGATTGCCCATCAGGAAGAAGGCCAGGTCGAGCATATGGACCCCGATGTCGATCAGCGGTCCGCCGCCCGATTGCTCGCGCTGCGTAAACCATGTTCCCCAGCCGGGAATGCCTTTGCGGCGGAACCAGCCTGTTTTGGCGTTATAGATATGTCCCAGCGCCCCCTTATCGACCTGCTCTTTAATTTGCAGAGGAAGCCATTCCCAGCGCATCTGATGAGGGATCATCAGCACCTTGCCGCTCTCGCGCTGCGCTCTGACGATTTCCCGGGCCGAAGGCACGTCGATGGCCATCGGCTTCTCCAGCAGCACATGCTTGCCCGCCTGCAGCGCTTGGACCGCGAGCGGCGCATGCCACTGGTTCGGCACGCCGATGACGACGGCGTCAACGGCCGGATCGGCGATCAGCTCCTCCGCGCTTTGATAGCATTTCGGGATGCCGTACTGGGCGGCCCTTTGCTGCGCCAGCGGATAATACGAGTCCGTTACGGCTTCAATGAAGGCGTCCTCGGGCAGTTGGCCGAACGTTTGAATATGTACGTTGCCGATATTTCCCGCGCCGATAATGCCGAGGCGGATTTGTTCTTTCGAGTTCATGGGTGGACCCTCCTAAGAGTTTTTGCGAAGCAAAAACTTGCTTCGAAAGCGTGGGCTAAGAGTTTTTGCGAAGCAAAAACTTGCTTCGAAAGCGTGGGCTAAGCGTTTTTGCGAAGCAAGCAATAGCAGATTTTGCGCCGGCGCGTTCCTTTTTATAGTAAAATGGAAGCGTATAAAATGCGTCCCATTTTTTACGAACGTTATCCCAATTTTTCAGCAGGAGTGAGATTGATAACATGGCGATCATCCCGAAATATTTGACCCATTACCCGAATATGGATTCGGCCTTTCCGTTTCATCTCAGAATTAACCGGCTGGAGCACGGGTTCGAATCGCACCGGCATGATTTTTTGGAGTTTTCCTATGTTATCGAAGGCCGGGGCTCCGAAATGATTAACGGCGTGGAGCATCCTATGGTGCCGGGCGCCTTTACGCTGGTCATGCCGTACCAGTACCATGAGATCATATCGGAGCCGGGGGCGCCGCTTCGCTTATACAATTGCAACTTCGGCATCCATCTGTATGCTCCGGGGGAGGAGCTGCCGGGGATCGACCCGTATTATACGGAAGAATTGCTGCCCCCTTTTGCGCAGATGGACGAACGGGAGCAAGGGACGATCCGCTCGATACTGGAGGAGATGCGCAGCGAATATGAAGGCGCTGGCTTATGGAAGAATGCCATAATCAAGGCTAAGCTAACGGAAGTGCTGGTCCGGTTCGACCGCTTCCGGCGCAGGGAATGGGGCCGGAGCGGGCAGCGGGCCGCCGCGTGCGCCAAGCTTCAGCTCCAACCCAGAGGCAGCATCTGGCAGGTGATCCGCCATATCCACGACCATTATCAGGACGAGCTGACGTTATCGGGGATGGCCGAGCGGTTTGGATTTAGCGTTCCTTATTTAAGCGAGCTGTTCAAAAAAACAGTCGGACAAAATTTTCTCGCCTTCGTGCACGAGGTGCGCATTCGCCAGGCTTGCGGCCTGTTAATTTCTACGGAGATGAACGTTTCGGATATTGCTATGGAGACCGGCTACGGATCTTACAATACGTTTTCGCGGATTTTCCGCGAAACCAAAGGGATGACGCCGGCGGAATACCGCAAGCTCAGAACCCCGGGGACCAGATCGCCGTAATCTATCTGCTGTATGCTTCAGCATAAGCAAGCCCCGAGGCTCGCTCTCCGGACAAAGAGGGCGGGCGCTCAGGGCTTCTGGTTCGTTACGCTCAGCAGGTAGACTTGCGATTCGGCCAGGACGGTCTCTTTCTCGTCCACGACCTTGACCTGCAGCTCCAGGCTGCCGGGCTTATCGTACATGTTCTTGGGGATTTCGGCCGTTACGGCTTCTTCGGATAGCCATGTCGTAGGCAGCGGCCGACCGTCGGCGAAGACTATCGTACCGATGCCGAATTTGCCGCCGCGGACCGTAACGGAGGCCGATTTCCTCAGATCCGGCAGCTTGCCGTCCCCCGCTCGGATCGATGCGGGACTTACGGAGGCGATCGACGGTGCGCCATATCCCATCGTATAATTGGCATCATTCGCGGGAGCCGCGCTTTCGTCCGGCGCTTGTTCGTCCAAAGCGAGAATTTGCCGCTGCCTGGCTTCATACTCCGCCAAATCCGCCTCGCGGATATTCATAGCTTCATAATAAGACTTCGGCGGAATGATCGGAACGCGCTTGTATAAGTCGTATAAAAAGTCCGTATACCCGCTGCCGGCAAGCTTGGCCAAATGAAGCACGTACGGCCCGAGAAACGAAGGGCTCATATGCAGCGTTTCCTTATTTTGCGGCAAATAATTGTTCCAAACGAGTACGGGCGTGCTGTACATTTTGTCCAGAAAATCCGGATCGTCCTCGCCCGATATGTACCGGCTTTCGCGGTAGACGAAATAATCTTTTTCCAGAAAAGGCAAATGATCGCCGAAGAAGACGATAATCGTCGGTTCCTTCACGCGGCTGTAGTGCTCAACCAGCTCATGCAGCATGGCGTCCGCTCCGCTGGCTCCCTGAGCATAAGTCTCCAAGATGGCCAACGCTTCTGAGGACATATTGCCGTTCGTATCTTTGATGTCGATGGTATTGCTTTTAAACTTGTTGGCAAAGTAATGGTAGTGATTTTCCATCGTATTGGCAAAAATAAAATCGGGCCCTTCGCTCAGCGAGCTTTGCTCAATGATCCGTTTGGCTACGGCGTGATCGCCGATATACGGTCCCACATATTCGTTCGGGTTGAAAAATTCAAAGCTGATAAACCGCGAGAAACCGAAATGCCGGTATACGTTGCGGCTGTCGAAATACCAATTGTAGAACGGGCTTATGACCGTTGATGTATATTGCCGGCGGCCCAGGATACTAGCCAGCGAGTCGACGTCCTTCTTAATAAATTGCTCGTAGGCGATAGAGCCTTCAGGCAGAAAACGCATGGAATTGCCGGTCAGTACTTCGAGCTCGACATTGGCGGTGCCGCCGCCGAATTGGGGGGACAGCAGCCGGCCGTTCGTATATTTTTCCTGGAGGGCGTGGAACGTAGGGATCGGGTCCCGGCTGAAGCTGAGCCCTTCGATGACCGTAGGGTCCCAGAACGCTTCGCTGAGGACGACGATCACATTGGGATCACGGCTTAACTGCTCGCGGCTCCAGTCTTCCGTCGATATTTCCAGCTGCAGCGGCTTGCGGGGAGCGGGTTCCTCGGGTTCCTCCCAAGGGGAGGAGCTGCGCAGCACGGCGAGCAGTCCGGCGGCTGCAATCAATGCGGTCCACCTGGCCCAGGGAGGATAGCGGCGTAAGTTGAATGACATAAAGGCATGGCTCCTATTCCAACCAAATTGATCCTATTATAGCATGAACGAGGCAGGCGATACATCAAAATTGAAAGCGATGCCAAGATTCATTTTCAATCAAAAAATACGTTGACGCCGCAGCGGCGATCTACTAAAGTTACTTGCATACCCTTTTTTTCCAGACAGGCGCAGATAGAGGAGGATTTTCAGGTTATGAAAGCAAAAATACCGGCAAAAGAATACGCCGGGCTGCTGCAAAGCTATTTGCGGCCGCAGAAGAAGAGTATCGCGTGGCTCGCCGTTCTGCTCATAGCGGGGATCGTCATGCAGCTGATCAATCCGCAAATTATCCGCTATTTCATCGATACGGCCAAGACGCAGGAGAGCGTGAAGCCGCTGCTGTATGCCGCAGGCTTGTTCATCGGCGTATCGCTGCTGCAGCAGGTCATTACGGTTATCGCGACTTATATCGGCGAAAACGTCGGCTGGATCGCCACGAACAAGCTGCGGGGCGACGTCGCCGAGCATTGCATGAAGCTCGACATGTCCTTCCATAAGGCGCACACCTCGGGAGCCATTATCGAAAGGGTGGACGGCGATATTAACAACTTGGCAAACTTCTTCTCCAACTTCGTCGTCACGCTGCTCAGCAACATGCTGCTTGTCGTCGGCATGCTCGTGCTGCTGTTCCGGGAGGGCTTCGTCATCGGGCTCGGCATGACGCTGTTCGTCGTGTCCGCTATATACGCCATTCAATATATACGTAAGTTCGCTGTTCCGCATTGGGGTAATTTGCGGCAGATGAGCTCCAAATTTTACGGCTTTCTGGGAGAGCATCTCGAAGGCACGGAGGATACGCGGGCGAACGGCGCCACCGATTACGTCATGCATCGCTTCTTCCGGTTAATTCGGGAGTGGCTGCCGCTTCGCACGAAAGCTTTTATGGGTTGGGCGAGCATGTGGATTACGACGCTCGTCGTCTTCGCCATCGGCAACGCGATTGCGTTCGCGCTAAGCGCCTATTATTGGAAGCACGGCTCCATTACGCTCGGAACGGTCTATATGATCTTTTATTATACCGAGCTGATGGCTAAACCGATCGAGAAAATCCGCACGCAAATGGAAGATTTGCAAAAAGCGGACGCAAGCATCATACGCATTCGCGAGCTGCTCGCCACACAGCCGGCGATCCGCGACGGGATCGGTCTGCCGCTGCCTGCGGGGCCGTTATCCGTGCGCTTCAATCAAGTCGACTTCGGCTATGAGGACGACATAACGACGCTGGACGGCATTGATTTCCGGCTGGAGCGGGGCAAGGTGCTCGGCGTGCTGGGACGCACGGGGAGCGGCAAGACGACGCTGGCCCGGCTGCTGCTCCGCTTCTACGATGTGCGCAGCGGCGGCATTTCGTTCGGAGATGTCGATATTCGCGACGCGAAGCTGAGCGACCTGCGGGAAAGGGTCGGGATGGTCACGCAAAACATCGAAATTTTTCAAGGAACGGTGCGCGACAATCTGACTTTCTTCAGGGAAGATATTGCGGATACGGATATTATTCATGTGCTGGAGGAGCTGGGGCTTAAGGAATGGTTCCGTTCCCTGCCGTCCGGACTGGACAGCGCGCTGGAATCGGGGGGCGGCGGATTGTCGGCCGGAGAGGCCCAGCTCATATCGTTCGCGCGCGTGTTTTTGTCCGATCCCGGCCTTATTATTTTGGATGAAGCGTCCTCCCGGCTGGACCCGGCAACCGAGCAGAAGATCGAGCAGGCGATCAGCCGGCTGCTGGTGAACCGTACTTGCATCATTATCGCGCACCGGCTGGCCACGATCCAGAGGGCCGATCAAATTCTCATTCTGGAGCAAGGCCGCGTCATTGAATTCGGAGATCGCGCACGGCTGGCGTCGGATCATAAGTCCAAATACAGCCAAATGCTTCAGGTCGGAATGGAGGAAATGCTGGCATGAGCACGTTTCGGTTTTTATGGCGGCTGACGAAGTACCGTCCGCTATTGTATTTCATCAATGCGATCGCCTGGTCGCTCATTTATTTGGCTCCTATCGTTCCGGGGTGGGTGACGAAGCAGTTTTTCGATACGCTGTCGGGGGAAAGCGCGTACGGCTTCGGCGTCTGGTCGCTGATCGCGCTGCTGCTGGCGGCGGCGATAGGCAAGTCGTTCCTGATTATTTTCGGTTTCATCACCGATATCAGCTTTCGCTTTCGGATCGGAGCGCTGCTGCGCCGAAACATGCTGAAGCATATTTTGAAGGAGCCGGGAGCGAAGGCGATTCCTTGCTCCCCCGGAGAAGCCATCAGCAGCTTCCGCGATGACGTCGACCAGGTTGAGGAGACGATCAGCTGGTCGGTCGATGCGTTCGGCATGACCTGTTTTGCGGTCGTATCCTTCGTCATTTTATACGGCATTAGCCCTACGATGACGCTGTGGGTGTTCCTTCCCTTGGTTTTCGTCGTAACGATCGCCCAGCTCTCGACGACGCTGCTGCAAAAATACCGGGCGGCAAGCCGCGAGGCGACGAGCCAAGTAACGGGTGCGATCAGCGAAATGTTCAGCACCGTTCAGTCGATTCAGGTGGCGGGAGCGGAAGGGAGAGTAATCCGCCGTTTCCGGGAGCTGAACGACAACCGCCGGCAGGCGATGCTGAAGGATAAGCTGCTGACGCAAATGCTGGATTCGGTCTTTTCCAACACGGTTAACATCGGGACCGGATTGATTCTGCTCCTGGCGGCGCAGTCGATGCGCAGCGGCAGCTTCACGGTCGGCGATTTCGCATTGTTCGTCTATTACTTGACGTTCGTCACTCAGTTCATTCAGAACTTCGGCAAGTTTCTGACATATTTCAAGCAATGCACGGTATCGAAGGACCGTCTGGAGCGGCTGATGCAAGGGGCGGATCTGGCGGTGGCGACCGAGTATCATCCTTTGTATTTGCGGTCGGAGCTTCAGGAGACAGGCGCTTTCGAGGTCACGCGCCCTCATGCGGAAGGCGGCCGTCTGGAGCTGCTGGAGGTGAGCGGTTTGACTTATCGGTATCCGGAAACGGGCAGAGGGATCGAGAATATCACGCTGCGCATTCCGCGCGGATCGTTCACGGTCGTTACGGGCCGCATCGGCTCCGGCAAGACGACGCTCGTCCGTACGCTGCTCGGCCTCCTGCCGATGGACGAAGGCCGCATCGAATGGAACCGGCAGCAGGTGACCGAGCCCGGCGAATTCTTCACCCCGCCGCACAGCGCCTATACGCCGCAGGTGCCGAGGCTGTACAGCGACACGCTGCGCAATAACATCCTTCTCGGCTTGGATCGGCAGACGGCTCCGCTGCAGGAGGCGATTCATTCGGCCGTGCTTGAACGCGATATAAGTCAACTGGGGCAAGGACTGGATACGATCATCGGACCGCGCGGCGTGAAGCTCTCCGGCGGTCAGGCACAGCGGACCGCAGCGGCGCGCATGTTCGTCCGCGACGCCGAGCTGCTCGTGTTCGACGACTTGTCGAGCGCATTGGACGTCGAAACCGAACGCAAGCTGTGGGAGCGTATCTATGAGCAGCGCGAGGGCGAGGCGACATGCCTGGTCATCTCGCACCGCAAGACGGCGCTGTCCCATGCGGATCATATTATCGTGCTGAAGGACGGGCGCATCGAGGCTGAGGGTACGCTTGAACGGCTTCTTGAGACGAGCGGGGAACTGCGGCATTTATGGTTTCGCGAGGAAGGCGAGGAGAAGGCCGTCTCTCCGGGTTAGAGGAGAGGCGTAGCGGCATAAGAAAGCAAAACCGCCTGCGATCCGGCTTACGGCCGGTTCACAGGCGGTTTTGCCGTCTTAACGGCGGCTTATTCGCTTAGCAGAGTACTTGGAGGGCGATGACGCACAGCGAAGGAAAGCGCGATAATTCGCAGGTCGGCCTGCGACGTCGAAAGACGTTTTTCTCAGATGGCGCTTAGCAATTGCTTCATCTTCGTCTCGGTCTCCGATTCCGGCAATGGAGTATAGACGCAGCAGCGAAGGTCGGCATGGGCGTATACCTGGAACGAAGTAATTTCGAAGTGCATGTTGCCGGCTTCCGGATGGTTAAACTCGCGAACCGTTACCGGCGTCGTGACAAGATCGCTGTGCTGCCACAACTGGGTAAACTGCGGATTGAGCCTGCCGCATTGCTCGGCGAATTCGGCATACCAAGGATCGGCTCCGTATTGACCGTAATAATTGCGGAAGATGGACAAGAAATCTTTGGCGAAATCTTCCCAGTTGACAACAAGCTCCTGCAGCTCGCGCTTCATGAAAGAAAGCCACACGATGTTCCGCTCCTCGATGCTGATCGGGCCGAGGCTGCGCATAACGGCGCTGGCGGCCTTGTTCCAGCCTATGATGTTGCAGCGGCGATCGGCGATAAACGCCGGACAGGGACACAAGTAATCGAGAATGCGCTGCAGGGTAGGGCTGATGGCGG
This sequence comes from Paenibacillus doosanensis, assembly GCF_025060755.1. Taxonomy (GTDB): domain Bacteria; phylum Bacillota; class Bacilli; order Paenibacillales; family NBRC-103111; genus Paenibacillus_S; species Paenibacillus_S doosanensis. Next base: position 188,501 of record NZ_JANYUY010000001.1, on the reverse strand, counting down.
AAGGCTCCTCGGCAAATGCGGCGGACAAGGGCGGGAGCCCTTCGTCCTCGGAGGCTTCGGATGTATGTACCGTTTCATTCATATGTAAGGATTCATTATATAGTAAGGTCACTGTGTGGTCACTCCATTAATAATCGTACAAGTGATTATATGACATCCGTTTATAAAACACAATACTGCAAAGCGATGTTATCGAAGGATTTTTAATTCCTTTTCATACCAGCGGCCTGAAACGGTCTTTGTGAAACGTAAAGTAGCGACATTTTTTCGCAATAGACCGAAACTTTGCCCCGGAGCTTTCTGGTAGCATGAACAGTGCGGCAACAGATGCGAGCTTGCCGGCCCGAAGGAGCAGGACGGGCCGGATTAGCGACTTGAAGGGGGAATACCTATGTGGAGCAAGGAATTTTTCAGCCGAGTCCAAGATAAATGTAAGCGTTACCCGCAGGCGATGAACGCCTATGAGCATTTCCGCCGTCAGGCGGAGCCTGCGTTGGACAAGCCGATCGACATCCCGCTTTCGGGAAGCGGCTGGAGCCACGATTACAACTGTCCGAACGACGGGGACCGGCTCGTCTTGATAGATCGTCATCATCATCGCTGCCCGACTTGTTCCAGCGTTTGGAGCGGATCGCCGTGGGATGAGGTGGCCATTGCCAACGAGCATTGGAATTACGGCAGAATATGCCGCAATGCGGCATTGATATATGCGATGGAAGGCGGAGAACGCTGGGGAGAATGGGCTAAGCGCGTGCTGCTGATTTACGCGCGGCAGTACGACCGGTATCCGCTGCATGACCGGTACGGCGGAGCGGGCCATACGTCGGGGAAAGTCATGTGCCAGACTTTGTCGGAAGCGAGCTGGCTGTGCTTGCTGGCGCAGGGTTATCATATCCTAGAGCGCCAAGGGGTATTTACGGCGGAGGAGAGCCGCATGATCGCCGATCAGCTGCTGCTTCCCGCGCTCGATGTGATCGCGAACAACCCGGCCGGCATATCGAATTGGCAAACGTATCACAATGCGGCCAAGGCGCTGGTCGCCGCCGCTTTAGGCGACGAGGAGATGATGCGTCAGGCCGTTCACGATCCGGAGAACGGGTTTTACTTTCAGATGGCGAACAGTCTGGGAGAGGACGGCTTCTGGTACGAAGGGGCGTGGGGCTACCACTTCTATACGCTGGAAGCGCAGACGCTGATCGTGCTCGCGGGCGAGAGCTTCGGGCTCCGGCTGTACGAGGAGCCGAGATTCCAGTCGATGTTCCGCGCGCCGCTCGAATGCATGCTGCCGGACGGAACGCTGCCGCCGATTCACGATTCGGGGGAAGTGAGTCTGACGCGGTACGCGCATCTGTACGAAATGGCGAACCGGTATTTCGGATTGGGGAGCGAGATCGTCGCCCGCGGCCCGAGGGAATCGCTGTACAGCATTTTGTTCGGCTTCGAGGAGGCGCAGGGCGGCCGGAACCAAGCGGAGATAGCGGACGACGGCTTCGTGCACTTGCAGAAGGCCGGCATGCTGTTTATGAAGCGGCAGGCTTCGTCGCCGGAGCTCGGCCGGGTCGCGACGATCGATTACGGCGAACACGGAGGATGGCACGGCCATCAGGACAAGTTGAACCTGCTGTATTATGCGGGCGGGCATCCTTGGCTGACGGACGCGGGCATGCTGCCGTACGGCAATTCGATCCATTTCGATTACTTCAAGCAGACCGCCGCTCACAATACGGTAGCGATCGGCGGGCGTTCCCAAGCGGAAGCGGAAGGCGTCGTCGAATGGACGCGGGCGCATCCGGACGGGACGCTGGAAGCGGTGATGGCCGTCGACGGGGCCTATCCCGGAGCGCGTCTGCGGCGCAAAGTCGTCCTTCACGCCGACGTGCTGCTCGACGTATTCCACGTCCAATGCGAGGCGGAGCAGCAGGTGGATTGGATTATCCATACGCAAGGGCGGCCGGCTGCGGGAGCGGGCTCGCCTGAGTGGAGCCCCGCTGCCGAAGCCGCGCTGGGGACCGAGGACGGCTACGCCTTCTTCCGCGACGTTCGGCGCGCAGATTCGGACGGCAGCCGCTGGTCGATGGAGTGGACGTGGGACGACAGCGGCGGAAGCGGCGACCGGCTGCAGCTGATCGGCTTGGCCGCGGAGAACGCGGAGGAGCTTTATTTGGCGGAGACGACAGCGATGCCGGCGGTCGGCAAGCGGAGCTCGCTGGTGCGGAGAAGACGTGGGAGGGAAACCGTCTTCATCTCGATATTCCGCGCCGTGAGGGGGCTTGCGGAGGGCGAGCCGCTTCAGGCGGATTACGACAGCGCCGCGCAACAAGTACGGATTCGAATCGGAGGCGGTGCGCCGATCGTTTTATCCGCCGAGCTCGGCGGGCAATAAAAGAAATTCGGTTGAGAAAGCAAGCGGTTCTCCAGCGGTTTTGGAGGCCGCTTGTTTGCGCGTCCGCGAGAAATCCGAAAGGCCGATTTGACACTAACTAAACGGATAGATAAGATGTCTATATAAATATAAATGAAATGGAGATATGTTTGATCGTGGATCATTCGGATTTTTTTTGGCAGGCTTCGATCCCAGATTTGAAACGCGGATACGGTTATGAAGAAGCGAGCGGACGGTTCATTTGCCTTATTTGCGGCAGCTCCTTCGAGAAGGGGATTATTTATTCGGACGGCACGACGATGTACGAGGCGGAGAAATTTACCGCCGTGCATATTGCCGAAGAGCATGGAACGATGTTCGATTATTTGCTTGGCCTAAGCAAGAAGCAGACCGGGCTGTCCGATTTGCAAAAAAACTTGCTCGCTATGTTCTACGAAGGGTACAGCGATAACGAAATTGTGCAAAAAATGGACGGGGGCAGCACTTCGACGATTCGCAATCATCGTTTTGCGCTGCGCGAGAAGGAAAAACAGGCGAAGCTGTTTCTGGTCATTATGGACCTGCTTGAGCAGAAGCTTAACGCCGATAAAGGTCAGGACAAGCAATCAGGCAAAAGGCGGGCGGCTGCGATCGAGCACACGATAGCCATTCGCGACGATCGGTTTGACGTCCGGGACGAGGAGCTTCAAACGGCGATTTTATCGTATTTTAAGGAAGGGCCGGACGGTCCGCTGGCGCGGTTTCCATCGAAGGAGAAGCGCAAATTTATGGTGCTGTGCCATTTGATCGGACGTTTCGATCGGGGCAGAACGTACTCGGAGAAAGAGGTTAACGAGGTGCTCCTGGCGGCTTACCACGATTATGTGACGCTGCGCAGATATTTGATCGAATACGGGTTTATGGAACGCGAGAGCGACGGGAGCGCATATTGGGTCAAAGAGGGCGCACCGGCCTTGTCGGCGGAGCGGCGCAAACAATTGGTAAAAGCCTATCAAGAGATGAATCGGCCGATGGGCGTTTATGCGATCCGCAACAAGGCGGACGGCAAAATGCTGGTTGGAAGCAGCGTCAATCTGGACGCCATCTGGGACCGTACGCGGTTTGAGCTGGAAATGAAGGGTCACCGCAACAAACGGCTGCAACAGGATTGGAAGGAATTCGGCGAAGACTCTTTCACGTTCGAAGTGTTGGAACTGATCGAAGAACCGAAGTCAAACCCCAAAGCAATCGCCGACGATTTGGCTGCCCTCGAAGCCAAATGGATCGAACGGCTGCAGCCATTCGGAGAGAAGGGGTATAACGGATAATCGGGCCGTCTCCCGAACAAGGAGCTTTCGTGAATTTGGCGTTCACGAAAGCTCTTTGTCGTTGTTTAGGAAATGATGCGCAGCAATTTCCTGTGGATATCGGGGGCTCCCCCGAAAGTAATGTCTACCCATAGAACGATCCCAGAGGAATGGTTAGACGCCAATCCAGCCTAGGCTGGATGCGGACGGAACAAGCTTCAGAGCATCACGTCACTTTTGGGGGATTTGTTCCTGCCGGGATACAAAGCCTTAGGAAGCCGACGGCTGGACGTTCATCCTTCGGCAGTCGCAGCCGCCTGCTGCTTGCTTGAATATTTGCTCCTGTATTCCCCCGGAGTCATGCCGCAGAGCCGCTTGAAGGAGCGGATAAAATTTTGCGGATTGTTGTAGCGCAGCCGATCGGCGATTTCGGCGACTTTGCAATCCGACTCTCTAAGCCACTCCTTCGCCTTCTCCATGCGAAAGGCGATAATGTAGTCGGTTAACGTCATGCTGGTTTCGACTTTGAACAAGTGGCTGAACTGGGAGGTCGGCATCGAAGCTAGTTCGGCCAGGAGCGGCTGGGTCAAATCTTCCTGATAATGCTCGTGAATGTAATTGAGTACCTTCTCCATTGTATGGCGCTGGCGCAAGCTTCGTCTTTGCGTAATATGTTGAAGCAGGGCGGGGTACAGCTCCTCCTTAAGCCACTTGACGATCGCTTCGCTCGTTTTCATCCGCCCGAGCCGGTGATAGGCGTTGTAATGCAGCACCTTCGGTCCTTCTTCCGGATCGAGCTCGTACAGCGTCTTGAGCGAGGCGGCGATCAACTGCACGAAGGCTTGCTGCACATGGTCGTAGTTGGCTCCTCCGGAAGCATTTGTAAGCCGAGCGGCGAACTCGTCCAGTTGATCGCAAACTTGTTCCAGCTGCCCCAGCTTCACGCCGGTCAAGATCAACTGCTCCTGCTCGATCGGATATTCGTAGGAGGCGGCTTGCGGACTTACGGCTCCGATGTAGAACACGTTGCCGCTGCCGTGTATCATCTGGTACTGCAATGCTTCTTGCGCTTCCTTATGAGAGAGCTTGATCTGCGAGCTACCTTGGTAACAGCGGCCGATTCCGGCCGTGACGGTGATCTTGAGGACGCTTTGAATGACGCTGCGCAGTTCCTCCGCCAAGCTGAAGGCGGCGGTTTGCAGCTCGTGCGTCGAGGCTTCATCGCTTCCGTGATTCAGCACGACGGTTATATCGTCCGTCTGCGTCTGGAAGACGAAGCCGTGGGCGCAGCGGGAGAGCAGTTCCTTGGCGATATTCACGGCGGCGTACGAAAACAGGTGAAGATCCCGTTCCGTATGGCCGCGCAGATGGTCGAGTTCGAGGCACATTACGGTACAATACGGAGCCGGCATATCGATCCCGTAGTAGCGCAGCTTTTCTTCGATTTCGTCAGGCTGCATCGGTTCCGTCACGAGCCGCTGAAGGAAGCTGGCGCGCAGCAGAGGAAGAGATTCGGTCATTTGCAGCTCCAGATGGCGGTTGGCGGAGTGGAGCGACTCCATATAGTGCCGCAGCAGGCTAAATTCATTTTTGGTCGCATGCGGAGGAGGAGACAGCGTGCCGCCGCGTTTGCGGACCATATCCAATATGCCTTGAAGCACGCGAAGGAAAGAGCCGGATAACGTTACGGCCGCAATGACGCAGATGAGCACGAGCAGCGAGCTTACGGCGAGCGTCGCGTTTTTAATCCATTGGATGCTGCTGGTAAGCTCCTTAAGCGGTACGGCGGATAAATACCGCCATCCGTTATAGTCGGATTTCAGATAGTTGAACAAAATGTCCTGCTGACCTATCGGCAGGGTGAACATCTCCTCGTCTCGAGAGGCGGCAGCGATCCGCCGAATGACGGGATCGTCGGAGTCGGGCTGCAGCAGCTGCTTGTTCCAGTCCGATAAAATATTGCCCGAAGGCGTGACGATAATCATTTCCCCGCTGCGCCCGAACTGCATATGGGTGAACACATCGAAGAAAGCGCGATCGTTCAATTCGATGACCAGAAACCCGAGAGGCTTGTCCACAACGGAGGCGGGCAGCTTGCGGACCAAGGTAACGACATGAGAGCCGCCCCGCGTTACGGTAGGCTGCGACCGCTTGCGGTCAATCCAGAAGAACGCTTCTTTATGCGATCGAATGGCTTCCAGCACGCTCGGATGCAGTCTGCTCGCTTCAGCCAATCCTTGACTTGGGCTGACGATCAGATTTTGACGCGTCATATACAAATAAACTCCGTCGCTGTCGTTGATCAGACCTTCCATCGAGTTCAATATGGCCATCACCGAGCTAAACAGCTGCGGATCGCCGTAAGGATTCTCTTGAGATAAAAATTCCTTGAACACCGGATTGAAGGCGTGCTGAAGCACGACCTTATCGAGGTTGATCAGCTTGTCGTCGATCCGCTCCTGAACTTGCTTTACGGTTTCCTGATTCGCCTGCCCGATCTCCTGAAAGAGACTGTGGCTGGCCAGCATATAAGTAACTGTGCCCAGAATAGCGATCGGCACGACAGCCAGCAAGCAAGCCGTCATAATGACCTTCAGCCGCACAGGGCCGAACGTCCAAATGCGTTGAATCCACAGCGTAAGCATCAGGGGCCACCGCCTTTTTTACCACATTGGAAAGTGCAAGTTTACTAAAGCGTCAGCATAGCAAGATATTTCCTATTAGCGATAAAAATTTCCGCTCAGCGCGGTCGAACATCCGTGAAAGGACGTCGATAGACGTTTTTCTCAAAAGCGTTGTATTCTTTGGTATATATGTTCGTGCTGCATATCCGTTTCCCTTCCGGAACAGGAGAAAACAGGCTGCAAGCCCTATTCGGGAGATGGGAGGCGCGAAACCCCGCGCCCGAACGCATACGCGCCCCTCGCCAGAACTTCATCCAGGAGGGGCGCTGCTGCCGTGCCGTCATTTTTTCTGCGTTTTGTACCAGTCGTTCGTTTCCTTCGTAATTTGCCGTCCGCCTTTATCGAGCCACTCCTGGACAAACCGGTCGAAATCGTCCATCGGCACTTTGCCCATCACCAGTTTGACGTATTCTTCGTCGCGCAGCTTGTTCAAGTCGCTCTGTTTATCCGGAGCCGACGGGGCGACGAAGGAGAGAGCCGGATTTTTAATACCCATATCCCTGACCAGATCAAGATTTTCTTTCTGCGCTTTCTGGACGGCGGCCGGAGCGGAGGAGACAACATAGCTGTAAGGGTCGTAAGGGTTGTGGGCGATGACGGCATCGACGCCGTCGGCTTTGTATTTGTCTACGTTAATTTTGTACGTTCCGTCGGCGTTCTTGGTATGATGAACGCCTTCCACGCCGTACCGCTTTAAGTTATAGGCTTCGTCGCCGGCCTGCCAGTCGAGCAGCTCCATAATCCGTTTCAGCTTGTCCTTGTCGGTTTTGGCGGGGATGACCCACTCTCCGAAAAAGCCCGACGTTTCGCTGTATCCGAATTTCCCGGTCGGACCTGCCGGCGGCTTGATCATAATCAGATTGGCCTTCGGATCGACTTTAGCCAAATTTTCCACGTAACGGGCGTAATCGCTGGTTTGTCCTCCAAGCAGAATGCCGGCTTTGCCGCCTTCAAGCTTCTCCCATACTTGCGTGTTCTTCAATACGGCAAAGTCTTTGTCCAGCCCGCCGTCCTGATACAGCTTGCGCAGCCATTCCAGCGCCTGCTTCTTGCCCGGCGTAATCGCGTCGTTCATCAGCGTCCCGTCCTCCATCACCCGCCAGCCGGCGCCGGAATCGAAGGCCATGAACAGCGGGTCCATATGCGACACGTTCTCCCCGAAGGCGATGCCGAACGTATCGGCTTTGCCGTTTTTGTCCGGATCGTCGGTCGTAAATTTCACCGCGGTTTTATACACGTCGTCCATCGTCGCCGGTACGGGGAGACCGAGATTGTCGAGCCAGTCTTTGCGGATCATGACCGCGGAACGGTTCAGCGCCCGGGTTCTGGGAACGCCGTACAATTTGCCGTCAATTTTGATATTGTCGAAAATGCCCTGCGGCGTTTTCATAATATTGGGCGATGCCTTGATCAGATCGTCCAGCGGGGCGAAGGCGCCTTGAGCCACATAGGTGTTCAGCTCGGGGTCGGGATATTTGGTCCACAGGATAATGTCCGGCATGTCTCCGGACGCGAGCGTTACTTTCAGCTTGTCTTCATAGCTGTTGTTAGGGACGGCCATCGGCTCGAATTCGATGTTGAACTTGTCCTCGATCATTTTCCAAACCTCGTTTTTTTGCGGCGGCTCGTTGTACAGCGGGAACATCATGCTGATCTTCAAACGCTTCGTACCTCCGCTGTCAGAGGCGCCCTCTTTGGAAGCGGCAGGAGGATTGTCTTCGGCGCCGGGGACCATCGAGCAGCCGAGCAGCGTTGTCGCCGTAAACGCGGTAACGGTAGAGACGGATAACCATTTGGACCATCTGTTTGTCATGATAATGACCTCCTTAAATATGGGGCTTATACATACAGGACGCGCCGGCTGCAAAGTGAATAAGGCCGCGGAACTCCTTGCGATAGCTGTGAGAAGGGCGTGGGCGGGAGAGGGCCGCGTCGGCCTTTTCGATTGCGCTTGAAGCACTTAGTCAAGCTGCGTCCGTGATACCGCTAGCCGAATACGGAATACAAAAATTTCGAGCCTTCCTCAGCCTTTGACGGAGCCGAGCAGCACGCCTTTGGCAAAATGCTTTTGCAAAAACGGGTACACGAACAAAATCGGTACCGTCGCGACGATGATCGCCGCCATTTTGATCGTGGTGGGGATGATTTTGAGCTCTCCCATCGCGACCTCGAAATCCTGGGTGGAGCCTTCAATAATCATTTGCCGCAAGACGACCTGAATCGGCCATAAGTTCGGCTTGGTTACGTACATGACGGCGGCAAAAAATTGATTCCAATGCCCGACGGCGTAAAATAGCGTAAAGGTGGCCAGAGCCGGCATGGAGAGAGGGAGTACGATACGGAACAGTACGCCCCAATTTTTGCAGCCGTCGATGCGCGCCGCTTCCTCCAGCTCCTCGGGAATGGCCTGGAAAAAGTTTTTCATAATAATCAGATTGAATGCGCTGATTGCGCCGGGAATGATGAGCGACCAGACCGTGTTGATCAATCCCAGCGATTTGACGATCATATAAGACGGGATCAATCCGCCGTTGAACAGAATGGAGAAAACGACGAGAAACAAGATGACGCCGCGCCCTTTGAGCCTTTTTTTGGCCAGCGGGTACGCCATAAACGTCGTCAGCAGCAAATTGGTGAACGTGCCGACTACGGTAATGAAAAATGTCGTATACAATGAGCGTACAAAATGAGTGTTCGAGAAAATCGTCCGGTATGCGTCCCACGTAAACGTCTCCGGCCATAGGATGACGCCCCCGCGCAGCACCTGCTGCAGCGGAGCCAGAGAGGTGGCGAGTATGTACAGAAACGGAAATAGCGTGATTAGCGAGCAGGCGATGAGAAACAGCGTATTGGCCGCATCGAACAATCGGCTGCCCCATGTCGGTTTGGTGTGCATGTAGTTCCCTCCCAGTTTAGAAGACGCCTTCTTCGCCGAATTTTTTGGTCAGCCAGTTGGCTCCGACGACCAGAATCAGACCGATGAACGATTTGAACAGTCCGACGGCGGTCGTATAACTGAATTTGCCCCCGATTAGTCCTTCCCGGTACACATAGGTTTCGAACACGTCGCCGACGCTGGTTACGGTGGAATTCAGCATGAGGAAAATATGCTCGAAGCCGACGTCGAGGATGTTGCCGAGCCGCAAAATGAGCAAAATAAAGATTGTGCTGCGAATGGCCGGCAGCGTTATATGCCACAGCTGACGCCAGCGCCCGGCTCCGTCGACGATCGCCGCTTCGTAGAGCTGGGTATCGACGCCGGACAGAGCGGCAAGGAAAATGATCGTGCCCCAGCCGGCTTCTTTCCATATGCTTTGCGAGACGAGCAGGGAGCGGAACCAGTCCGGCGTTGTCAGGAAGGAGAGCGCTTCGCCTCCGGACGCCTTGATCACTTCGTTGACGATTCCGCCCTGCGTGCCGAGAAGCAGGTAGGTAATGCCTGCGACGACGACCCACGAAATAAAATGCGGCAAATAAATAATCGTCTGTACGGAGCGCTTGAACCACGACCTTCTAACTTCATTAAGAAGAAGCGCGATGACGATCGGGGCCGGAAAGAAGAAGATCAGGTTATACAAGCTAATTAAGATGGTATTGCGAAAAATTTCCCAAAACTTGTCGTATTGGAACAGCCGGATAAAATGTTTGAATCCGACCCAATCGCTGTTCAAAATCCCTTGAAACGGGCTGTAATCTTGAAAAGCGATAATAATTCCCCACATTGGCAAATATTTGAAGATGAGAAAGTAGAACAGGCCGGGGGCCAGCAGTAAATACAAGTCCCAATCCATCAAATGCTGTTTCCAACCGGGTCGGATTCGTTTGGCGGAAGGGGAGATGTCAAGGCTCGTCTCTGCGGTATCCGCTTTCATATATTCACACTCCTTGTTTAAGTGGGCTGCACGGCTGGTAGAACTGCGCCTCTTGCGATCATTGTAGGAGACGGTGCGGCAAAAAGAAACAATCATTTCATCTGACACCTTGCATGGGAGGAAAGCCCGCAGCGGCGGGGGCGGGGGGCGATTCCGGGGGCGATAATCATTTCTTGTGATTATGGATGAAGCGGCTTGTTGCCCGGCGATTCTATTAATCTTTTCAGATGATAGTAGGCTTTGAGCGAAAGTTAAGGATACAATGACAGTAGGCTTAGCGGCCACGATTCCGATCCTGAGGGGATGAGGTAAACGATGTTCAGTTCAACGGTGACACAGGAGTATGCGGCCGAACGTCTGCAGTCGGCGGCGCAGTTCCATCCGTTTCCCAAAGCGGGAGAACGGGCATTCTGGGAGGCGGTGCCGGACAGTATCCGCGCTCAATGGATCGAATGGGCGCAGGAGCGCCTTGCGTTCGAATGGCCGGCGCTGCCCGCCGTCCGGTATATGGATTTTGTCCGCAATGGCAACCGCACCAAGTATGAAGCCGCTTATTTCGAGCGGAGAAGGGCGCTTACCGAACTGGTTGTAGCGGAATGTCTCGAAGGGCAAGGACGTTTCATGGAGCCGATCATGAATGGAATCTGGTGCTTATGCGAAGAAACCTATTGGGTCGTTCCCGCCCATATGTCGATATCTCTGCAAAGCCGCGGCTTTGCGCTGCCCGATGTGACCGAGCAGGTGATCGACTTATTCGCTGCGGAGACCGGAGCACTGCTGACATGGACCGCCTATTTATTGGACGCACAGCTTGAACGGGAGGAGCCGATGATCGGCAGACGCATCCGCCATGAGATCCGCCGGCGCATCATCGAGCCGTATTTGGACCGGGAGGACTTCTGGTGGATGGGCTTCATCGACCGCACGGTCAACAATTGGAATCCGTGGATTCATTCCAACTGCTTGGCGGCGCTGCTCGTGCTGGAGGAAGATCCGTTCGTGCGCAGCAGGGCGGTATCCAAAGCGGCGCGCAGTCTCGACGCGTTCGTCGGCGTCTACCATCCGGACGGCGGCTGCGACGAAGGAGCCAGCTATTGGGGGCGCGCGGGCGCTTCGCTGTTCGACTGTCTGGAGCTGCTGTACGAGGCGACGGGCGGACAAATCGATTTCTACGGCGAGCCGCTCATTCAAGAAATCGGCAAGTACATTTACCGCGTGCATATCGACGGCAACCACTTCGTCAACTTCGCTGACGGCGATGCCAAGCTCACGATAGCGGGAGATTTGGTGTACCGCTACGGGAAGCGGATCGGCGATGCCAGGATGAGCCGGCTTGGAGCGTATGCGTTCCAGGGCAACGGGTTCTTCCGCGACAAAATTCCTTCGCTGCACCGGATTGTCGCCGAGCTGATGGATGCCAACGAGCTGCTGCGGGAGCCGGTTTCTCCTCCTTATGAGCGCGACGTGTGGCTGAAGGATACGCATATATTTGCCGCAAGGGAGCGGGGAGATAGCAGCGCGGGGCTGTATTTGGCCGCCAAGGGCGGGCATAACGACGAAAGCCATAATCATAACGATGTCGGCCATTTCGTCGTTTACTACAACGGCCATCCGTTTCTGATCGATGCCGGAGTGGAGAGCTACACGGCGAAGACGTTCTCTCCGCGGCGTTACGAAATATGGACGATGCAATCCGCTTACCACAGCCTGCCGACGGTTAACGGCGTCCAGCAGCAGCCCGGGAAGGAGTACCGGGCGACCGGCGTGGAGTACAGCGCTGACGATGAGCGCGCCCGCGTCTCCATGGAGCTGTCCGGCGCCTATCCGGAAGAAGCGGGAATCGTCTCGTGGCGTCGCACGTGCGCGCTGCATCGCGCCGGAGGCTGCGCAGAGGTGGAGATCAAGGACGTTTACCGTCTGCAGGAGGCCACGGCCGACATCGTGCTGAGCTTGCTGTCGCTGCAGCGGCCGCTGCTGCGCGAGGACGGCGTGATCGAGCTGGAGAACGAGCATGGCGAGCGTCTGCTGCTTCATTATGACGCTGAGCGTCTGCATGCGTCGGCGGAAGCCATCGCGGTGGAGGATGCCCGGATGAAGCCGGTCTGGGGCGATGCCGTGTATCGCATTCTCCTGCGGGCTGGGGAAGCTTCGCTCGAAGGGGAATGGAAGCTGACGGTAGAAGCGGCTGCGGCGGCGCCTGAAGCAAAGGGCTAAAGACATTTGCACCAGCGAAGTCAAACGGGAACCGGAAGCTGCCTAGCGGGCGGCGTCGGTTCCCGTCTTTATGCAAGGACAAGAATATGAAAGTTTTGATGCAATCGAGCATGAATTAGAGAAGAAACTTGAGTTTGATTGTGAGCATAATACGTTTGTAGAAGATTTCGTTCAGGGGAAGGAGAGAGGAAATCATGAGAATCGTGGTGGCCCCTAACGGGGAAGGGGATTTCCCGACGGTTCAGGCAGCGGTCGATGCGGCTCCTTCAGGAAGCAGGGAGCCGGTCGTCATCGATATCAAGAACGGAGTGTACGAGGAGAAGCTGACCGTTCCCAAGGAGAAATGCCGGCTGCATTTCATCGGCGAGAGCCGGGACGGAGTCGTGCTGACCTATTCGGATCGTGCTAAGACGATCGGAACGGACGGAGAGCCGCTCGGCACGTTCCGCAGCGCCAGCGCTTTTTTTCACGGCGACGATTTTACCGCTGAACGGCTGACGATTCGCAACGGCTCAGGACAAGGAGCCGGGCAGGCGGTGGCTGCATTCGTAACGGGAGACCGAGCCGTATTTCGCGAGGTGACGTTCCTCGGCTTTCAAGATACGCTGTATACGGGAGAAAGCAGGCAGTACTACGAGTCATGCCGTATCGAGGGGGATGTCGACTTTATTTTCGGACCCGCCAGCGCCGTATTTTCCCATTGCGAAATTCATTGCAAGCGCAAGGGAGGCTACTTGACGGCGGCCTCGACGCCCGAGCATCAAGAACACGGCTATGTGTTTCTCGACTGTAAAGTAACGTCGGACCCGGGAGCCTCCGACGTATATCTCGGCAGGCCGTGGCGGCCGCATGCCCGCGTCGTCTGGATTCGCACGGAGATGGACGGATCGATTAAGCCGGAAGGCTGGCATAACTGGAATGATCCGGCGCGAGAGCGCACATCCCGTTATGGCGAATATGCCTCGCGCGGAGATGGAGCGAACCCTGAAGCGAGGGTCGGCTGGTCCGGTCGGCTTACGGAGGAAGAGGCGCGCGAATGTACGGCGGAGAAGGTGCTCGGCGGGCCGGACGGCTGGAATCCGGCGGCAGCCTCTCCGCACGCTTAGGCATCCGGGTCGGCAGACAAACAGCCCAAGTCAAGCCGCCGCATGTTCCATATTGCGGGCGGGCTTGCGCTTGGACTGCTGCATCGCATCGCTGCTTGGATAAGTCTTAATTAAATAGAAATAGACGGATTAGGCTTCGCCGGCTGCCGTGCGCCAAGCTTCCTCGGCCAGCCGCTTAAATACAAGCGCTTGCTGCCAGCGGTCGGATATTTCGGCGCGGCCGCAGGAGTAGCCGTCGGAGGTAATCGCATAACCCGGAGGGCCGAGCTCGCTGACGAACGGCAGCACGTCGCCGGGCTGCGCTTCCTGAAGCCAGTAAGCGATTCCTTTGGACCACCATCTGAGATAATGCTCGACCATGCCATGCTCTCCGTTCGGTCCGATATCGACTTGAACCTGCTCCCCGTTGGACACCCGTCCGTGCAGGGCGGATGTGCGGCGCAGCAGCGTATCGAGCAGCGGCTCCGCTTTTTCGATGATGCCGCTATGGGTCATCTCTCCCGCCACGACATAGTGCGAGAAATCGATAGTAAGCCGCAGGCCGGGGATAGCGTTTACATAATCGGCCGTCCGGTGCAGGTCCTGCGTGACGCGGGCCCGGTGCGTCTCTACCATGAACGGGACGCCGTGGACGGCGGCTTCTTCCGTCAAGCTCTGCAGCAAGCGGATCGCTTCGTCCCCGATGACAAAGGAGTCCATCACCTGAGCGTTGACATACTGCGCGCCGAATTGCTTGGCGTCCCGAAGCACCGGCGTGAGATCTTCCCTTCGGTATGGGAAAGCATGCGTGCCGAAGCTGAGGTTGTATTCCTCAAGCAGGCGATGCCAGCGATCCTGCTCTTCAGGGGCCGGAATTCCGCTCAATATGCCGGTAAAGCCGGCTTCAGCAATCTTCTCGAACTTCTCCTCCACGGTCCATTCCCGTTCGCCGTTTCCGACGCCGTTCATAGCCCACCAGGATTGCTGGATGTCCAGCCGCGGCTTGCGGCCCGAACCGTCGTTGATCTTATGCGCTTGTGCCATAGCGTGTTCTCGTAGGCCTCCTTCGATTCAGCGAATTTGGTTTTGTTTGCGTTTGTATTATTATACAAAAGAAATCGGACGCTGGGTATCCTTCTTTTTCCAAAAATATCTTTGCTGCGGGACCTGATCAAGCTAGTGCGATCGGCGATCTTGTTGTACAATATTAGTCATTGGAATTCGTTGCCGGGCATACTGCCGGAAAATTCGAATCAAGCGCGCAGCGCGCGGGAAGCGGGCCTAGCCGCTTGTCCGATGTTGGATGATAACGAGAAATGAATGAGGGATCACGATGCTTGTAGCCCAAAGATGGCAAAAAATCGTACAGCTCGTCAACGAACGGGGCAGTATCCGCGTGACGGAGCTTAGTGCAATATGCGAGGTGACGGAGGAGACGATCCGCCGCGACTTGGATAAGCTGGAAAGCGAGGGAAAGCTGCTGCGCAGCCATGGCGGGGCGGTCAGCATTCCTTCCTCCCAGGCGGAAACGCCGTATATCGAGCGGGAAACGACCAATGCGGACGAGAAGCGGAGGATTGCCCAAGCGGCGGTCGGCCATGTTAACGAGCATGACCGGATTATTCTCGACGCCAGCTCTACCGCATGGTATATGGCCCAGCATTTGCCGGACATTCCGCTGACGGTGCTGACCAATTCAATCAAGGTAGCGATCGAGCTGAGCACGAAAGAAAAGGTGAAGGTCATCTCGACCGGAGGACTGCTTTCTCCCCGGTCGTTATCCTATGTGGGCCCGCTGGCCGAGCGGTCTCTGAGCACCTATCACGTCGACAAGGCGTTCATATCCTGTAAGGGGCTGCATCTGCGGCGGGGGCTCAGCGAGTTCAACGAGCTGCAGGCGCTGATCAAGCAAAAGATGATCGGCATCGCCGATACGATCTACGTGCTTGCGGATTACAGCAAATTCGGCCTGCAATCGCTGGCCCATGTCGCTTCGTGGGAGCAGATTCAGCATGTGATTACCGATGAGAAAACCGATGCCGATACGATTAGGCAGCTGACGGAATTGTCCGTTAACGTGCATCAAATTCCGGCCTGCGTTTAGCGCGATCCGCGAGCGCCCTTCTGTTTGTCCGACGGCAAACGGGAGGGCTTTTTCTTTTCGCATAACGGTTACATAATATGGTAAAATGAGAGCGGGTACAATAACAGAAGCGGTGAGGAACGAAAAATGAGAGCATCTGTGGACATCGTTAAAGTTTGGAGACAGTTCGATCATCATCCGATGGAGACGTTGACGAAGGCATGGCACATTTCTCAAGGCGCCCCCGGCAGGCAGCGGACCGTTCAAATGATGGAAGAGCACCGGCGGCAGTTCGGCACGTCCGGCAACTGCTTTGATTTGGCGCTGTGGCTTATGCACGAATTTGGCAAGAACGGCATCGAGTCTTATCCAATCGGTCATCATTTGCATACGCCCCGAGCGCATGTCGCGGTGATCGCAGTGGGCGAGCGAGGGCAAACATATTTTTGCGATTTGGGTGATCAATGGATCGAGCCGATATTGATTGACGCCTCATGCGAAGATTTTACCCAGGATGAGCTGGACGGATTTGTCGCAGGCGGGAGGATAAAAGCAGAGCTGCCCGCAGGGCGGAATGAAGCGAAGTTCACCTACATACGCCCGAACGGCAAAATCAGCGAGCAGACATTTTCCTTGGAGCCTATCGAGATGAACGAATTTATAGCCGCCGCTAATACCTCTCAATCCTTGCTCCGATATCCTTTGGTCGAAATGCGTTTTACCGAGCATAACGAAGTGCGGCATTGGGAGTTCGACCGCTGGAACAGCTTTGTGAGCTGCAGCGAAGGGCTGATCCGGGAAAGCAAGCTGGAGATGGAGGAAACTGGAGAGTGGGCCCGGCGTATTCATCAGCGGACCGGTATGCATACGGATGTGATTATTCGGGCGCTGAATACTTATGTCGCGGTGATGCCGGGCGCAGCGGTTGAAAATGGAACGGATTAGGTATATTCTGACTTATAATCCCGACACGGAGGACTTGAAGATGAGAAAAGAAATCATGATAGCCTGGCTGGAGGAGAAAATTCAGCAAATTAAAGATACGCCCGTGAGCGTAGTCGATACGAAGGAGAAGCAGCATTATTTGCTCGGCAGTCTGAAGACGCTGGAATTGATGAAAGAACAGATCGAGGAAGGCAAATTCGACGTAGGCGAATGAGGACAACGCAGGGAGGAGACTGTTATGAAAGCTATTTATCCGGGATCGTTCGATCCGTTTACTCTCGGCCATCTGAATATATTGGAACGGGCGGCAAGATTGTTCGACCATATCGACGTCGTAGTTGCGAGCAACCGCTCGAAAAATTATATGTTTTCGGCGGAAGAGAGGTATGAGATCATCCGCTTGTCTACGGACCATCTGCAGCAGTCGCTGAGCGTCGTGCAGTATCCGGGAATTATTGCGGATTACATCCAGGAAAATCACATCGACGCCATTATCCGCGGCATTCGCGGGTCGACGGACCTCGATTACGAGATTAAGCTGGAGCAGTACAACCGGAAGGCGTGCTTGGCCGAAACGGTATATTTGACTCCGACCACCAAGCATTTGAACACCAGCAGCACGTTGGTCAAAATGTTCCTGCAGAGCAAAAAGCTCGATCTGGCGGCCGAATATTTGACCGATAACGCGCATGCATATATCGGATCTTTGCTGCGCGCCAAGTAAGCGGGGGGAGGATCGATCTTGAGGACATCGATATGTCGGACATCAGTACGGTTCAGCGTCCGGTATTCGAAAATTTGCGTAATCATTCGGAGACAATCCTGCGGACCTAACGCTCGGCGCTTTGCCGACGTTTTGTTAAGGGGGGACAGGGATGAAACGGAAGATTGCCAACCGTCCCGGCTGGGGGCGCGTTGTCCGGAAGCGGTACGAGCAGAGCTATGTCGATGACGGCATATTTCGCGGATACATTGCGATTTTGCGGCTGGACGAGGTGCGGGAGCCGCTGCGCGTCACTTACGGAGAGAGCGATACCGTCTGCATTGCCGACGACGGATACGCTTGGCTGATGCTGTTCCCTGCCGATGCCAACTACAGCTTAACGGTCATGGCAGATGCGGGAGGCCGCGTCGTACAGTGGTATTTCGATATTATTCAATCGATGGAGCTCAATAGCGAAGGCATCCCGGTGATTTACGATTGGTATCTCGATCTGGTGCTGCTCCCGAATCGGGCGCTCTATGTGCTGGATGAAGACGAATGGCGCGAAGCTATGCTCCAAGGAGAGCTTAGCGAAAAGGACGGCGCTGAGGCGGCAGCCGCTTTGAACGATTTGAAGCGCCGCATCGAGTGCGGAGAACATGAATGGGTCGGGCGGACGGAGCATTACTTCGGGCTGTTCGGCACGGAAGCTTAGAACGTTTTTGGCCCGGGACAGCGGGCTTGATTAGAGTCGAATCCCCTTGCGGTGCACAGGCAAAAAGTTCCGAGAACGACGGACTTTGCCGCTGCCGGCCGAAGGGGATTTTTTGGCGTTCCCTAAAAAAGAAATCAAGCTTCGTACAAGACTTGTCCGGTCAACGTCAGATCATAGCCGGAAATCGTGCGCAGCTCTTTGTGAAAAGCCTCCGATTGCAGGATACGCAGCACGGCGTCGATCCATGCCCGGTTGTCGGGCTTCCGGATCATGACAAGATCGTACCGCTCTTGAATGAGCGGAATGAAGTCGATCCCTCCGACGATAGCGGCCGCCTTCTCGATCCCGACCCCTACATCGGCATCGCCTGCGGCGACTCTGCCCGCTACCGCCATATGGCTAAGCTCCTCTTCGGCGTATCCGTCCAGGACAGCCTGCGAAATGCCGTGAAGGCGCAGCTGCTCGTCCAGCAGGACGCGGGCTCCCGCTCCCTTCTCCCGGTTGACGAGCCGCAGCTTCGGCCGCTGCAGATCGCTCCAATGCTGCAGATTGAGCGGGTTGCCCCGCTGAACATAAAAGCCTGCGCGCCTCGATACCAGGTTGACGACGATATAGGGCGAGCCGACGAGCAGCTTGCGGATATAAGGAATGTTGTACTCTCCGGTATCTCCGTCGAGCAGATGGGTGCTCACAATGTCCGACTCGCCCCGGTACATCGAGATCAGGCTGTCCAGACTGCCTACATAGGAGCGTAGAGGTCTCACTCCGGGAATTTGCTTCTCCATATGCTTGGCGAGCAGGTCGAGGCTAATATCTTGGCCTGTAATGACAAGGGGGCGGCCTCCGCCGGCCCATGGAGCGGGTGCCGACGAGACGGAGGCATTCGCCGCCGCAGGCTGTCCTTGCCCGGACACAGGAACGGTTTTGGCCCGCTGCTTGTAGGCTTCGAGATCGGCGGCGTCGACGCGCATTTGCTTGCCCACCCGATAAGAAGGCAGATCTCCTTTTTTAATCAGGTCGTAGACGGTCAGTTTCGATATTTTTAACAGTTTGGCGATTTCTTCGGTCGTATAGGATATGTCGCTGGTCATGAGATTCCTCCTTGCATGAATGAACCCGATCGCCTCGGCTGCAATCTATTGTAACATAAATGACCTTTTTGTTATCGGTCAACGGTTTACATGTGCCTCAGCAAACAAGTATAATGAGTATTGTTTTTCATTAGATATATCTAAATATAACAAAGGGTGAGAGAAATATGTGGGGTAAAGTTAAAAGTAGTATGGTTTTGTCTGTCGTCGTCGGTTTGGCCTTGACGTTCTCGGGATGCGGAACCAAGCAAGAGCCTGCTGCAGGCGGAAACGCCGCGGCTCCTTCGCAAGTCAGCCAAACGAGCCCGACTCCGGCCGAGAAGGTGGAACTGACGATCTCCGCGGCGGCCAGCCTGACGGACGCGCTCAAAGAAGTGCAGGGCAAATATGAAGCGGCGCATGCCAATATCAAATTAAACTTTAATTTCGGAGCGTCGGGCTCGCTGCAGCAGCAAATCGAGCAGGGAGCTCCTGCGGATTTGTTCTTGTCCGCCGCAACGAAAAATATGAAGGCGCTGGTCGACAAGCAGCTCATCGACTCCGCGAAGCAGAACAATCTGCTGACCAATGAGCTTGTCGCGGTCGTTCCGGCCGACGGGAAGGTCGCTGTCTCCAAAGAGGCGGACTTGACGAAGCCCGAGGTGAAGAAGATCGCTATCGGAATTCCGGAGAGCGTACCTGCAGGCAGCTACGCACAGGAAGCATTGACGAACGCCAAGCTCTGGGAGGGCCTGCAGTCCAAAACCGTACAGGGCAAAGACGTCAGACAAGTGCTGCAGTACGTAGAAACCGGCAATGCCGATGCCGGATTCGTCTATAAGACGGATGCGCTCACCTCATCTAAGGTGAAGATCGCCTTTGCCGTCGATCCGAAGACGTACACGGCGGTCGAGTACCCGATCGGCATCGTTAAGGCGACCAAGCACGGCAAAGAGAGCGAAGACTTCTACACCTATTTACAGTCGAAGGACGCGTTAGATATTTTTGCCAAATATGGTTTTACGCCCGCCGCTTCCAAGTAAGCGGTGGAGCTTATGAATGCGAGCGAGTTTTGGGCGCCGATCAAGCTGTCCTTGCAGGTGGCGCTGCTATCCAGCGTGATCGTTACCGTTATTGGCATTGCCGCGGCCTGGTGGATGTCCAGAAGATCGTTTAGAGGAAAACTGGTACTGGAAACAGGCTTTATGCTGCCGCTTGTGCTGCCTCCGACGGTCGTCGGCTTCCTGCTTCTGGTGCTGCTCGGCCGCAAAAGCTGGCTCGGGCAGCTCATCGAATGGCTGTTTGCCGCGCCGATTATTTTCTCCTGGTGGGCTGCCGTCGTTGCAGCGGTCGTCGTCGCTTTTCCGCTCGTCTACCAGACGATGAAGGTCGGCTTTGCCTCGGTCAGTCGGGATTTGGAAGATGCCGGCCGCTCGATAGGAGCGAGCGAATGGCAGGTGTTCCGCTATATAACGCTGCCGATGACGCTTCCTTCCCTGATGACGGCCTATATTCTCGGCTTTGCCCGGGCGCTCGGCGAATTCGGGGCTACGCTGATGATAGCGGGCAACATTCCCGGCAAGACGCAGACGATCCCTACGGCGATTTATGTGGCCGTGGACGCCGGCAATAACCCGATGGCCTGGTCCTGGACCGTCACGATGATCGCTATCTCTTTCCTGATGCTGCTGCTGACGGGACGCAAGCCTGCGTCATAGCCGCAGCCATCGCTCACGGGACACCCGTGAGCCGGATAAGCTGCTGCCCGTCCATAAATAACCCCGGAACCGATGAGGTTCCGGGGTTTGTCGTTGTCATGACGCAGCCAATGAGCAACCGATAATGGAGCAATATGAGATGCAGTCTCCTTTGGTGCGGGCCACGGTCGATTAGGAAGCGGCCGCGTCAAGAGGATAGGCGTTGCCGAAGCGGGATTCGCGCTTGATACGGGCGCGCTTTAAACACGTCTCACCCGGGCGGAGCGTTCGAGCTCTTCGCCGCTCAGCTCGGCGAGCTCGTCGAGGAAGCGTACGGCGAAGCTGCCCGGAGCAGGGCGTTCGCCTGCGGCCCGCTCGGCGGCGACGCTGTAGCCGGCCAGCGCGGCGACCGCGCCTTCAAGGAGCGGGCGCGAGGCTCCTGCGGCTGCGGCGGCGAACGCGCCGATCACGCTGGTGAGCAGGCATCCCGTGCCTGTCACGCGCGTCAAGATCGGGTGGCCGCCGGCCACCGCGTAGGTGGCGTCGCCGTCGCTGGCCATGTCCTCTTCGCCGGTGACGACGACGATGCAGCCGAGCTGCTGCGCCGCCCGCTTCGCCAACGCGGCCGCATCGCCTCCGTCGGCTCCGGCGTCGACGCCCTTGATGGCGCGGCTCTCGCCGACGACGTTGGCCACCTCCGCGGCGTTGCCCCGCAGCACGGCGACCTTCACTTCGCGCAGCAGCCTCCGCGACGTTTCGGTCCGGTACGCGGTCGCCCCGGCGCCGACCGGATCGAAAATAACCGGAACGCCGTGCTCGTTGGCCGATTGGCCGGCGATGATCATCGCCTCTACTTCTTCGGCGGTCAGCGTTCCGATGTTCAGAACCAGAGCTCCGGCGATAGCCGCCATATCCGCGACTTCCTCCTTCGCATAGGCCATGACGGGCGAGGCTCCAAGCGCCAGCAGCCCGTTGGCCGTGAAGTTGGTCACCACTACGTTGGTAATATTATGAACGAGCGGCTTCATTTCCTTGACTTGCCGCCATAAGGCGGCGATAGCTTTATTGTCCATTATATTTTCATCCATCCTTCGTTCTTTATTGTGCTTTATAGCATAGAGCGTCTTTCTGCTAATCATAAACCAACCGGGGAAGCTTGCCAACCCGCGAAAGCGGCGGTTAACAGCCGTTCTTGCGCACTCCGGAGAAGGACCGTGCCGGTTTCATTGGTGTTCGCAGCATCCTGTGCTATAATCAACAAATCGACTTAGTAGGATATCAGGAGGAAAAGAATGCTTACTTTTGAACAAAAACTGGCCGTAGTCGAATCGTTTCCGGAGCTGCAGCGCAAGGACGTTTCGTTGGGGCGGGTCAATTTTCAGTATGAAGACAGCGCCTACGACCGCAAAAACGTCGTCTACCATCTGCATAAAAACGGCAATGGCTTCGTTTACGCCGGTCATCTGAAGGGATATGCGACCGATGAGAAGGGGCTTGTCAATATCCGCGATTTCTCCGAAGAGGAGCTGCGCGGCTTGCTGACGGCTTCCATCCGCTCGCTGTCGCCGAGTACGCCGCAGAATGCGAAGCGATCTTCCTCTGAACCGGCCGAAGGCGGCGAAGAGCTGTGGATCGGCCCGGAAAACCACACGCTGCGGTTGTATTACGAAGACGAGCTGTGGTATTTATACGATCGGCACAACCTGGAATCGGCCTTCGAAACCTATGAGGAAGCCGAGGAGTATCTTCGTGAGGAAGGGTTTGCACGAAGCGGCAGCTAGCTTTGGGCGCAGGTCTGGCATGCAGAAAGCCGCGAATGAAACAAAACTTCATAGTGTTGCTCGTAAAACCGTTCATAATTAGAACGGTTTTTTTGCATTAATTCTGGAATCCTCGCGAAAAAAGAGCGGAGGGGCCATTTGGATCTGGAAAAGCGTCAGCGTCCGCCTTTGAAATTGGAGCGTTGCGAACTTGTCATGTTCATCGCCGTATTTAGGGCTGAAGAAAATGGTATTTTGTGGTAGCATATAAATAGTCATATATGTTTGGAAGATGGCTGAAGGAGGCGGAGGAATGTTAAGGTTTAGCAAGGAACTCCCGACCGACAAGCCTGTGGCCGGCGTGCACTGCGTGCCGATGACGGACGACGGCAATCTGCTGATGGTATGGGACCGGCAAGAACGCAGACTGACCACGGTCGGAGGAAGACTGGAAGGGAACGAATCCGTTCAGGAGGCGTTGGACCGCGAGGCGATGGAAGAGGCGGGCGTTGTTCTGACGCGGCGGAGAATCCCTTTTGCCCATTGGTATTGGAACGAGACGGAGACGTATACGGTATTTTTTCTGGCTTTTATCGAGCGCTTTCATGAAATGCCGGAAGGATTCGAAAAGACCGGATATGTCATCATGAACTTTCCTACCGCGCTTGAAATGATCGAGAGGTTGGAAGGTCCGGGGGAGCGTGCTCAAATTATAGCGAAGGCCAGGGAAGTGATGGAATCGGCTAAGTTTGCGGGATAAGGAGCGTGTACGATGATTATTCGTGAAACAGAAGAAGCTTTTATATTGATTGCCCAGCATGAACATGCCAGATTATCGGGCCAAATCGCCGGGCACTTGGGAGCGGATCTATTTGGGGACGAATCGTTAAGAGAGGATGTGCTGCTTGCCGTCTACGAACATGACCGCAGCTGGATTCGGCTGGATGACGCGCCTATCTGGAACGACCGGGCCGAAAGTCCGTTTTCTTTTACGGATTATCCGCTGCTTCCCAAGCTGCTGTGCTACCGGGTCGGGCTCGACGAAATAGAACGAATGAGTGCATACGCCGCCTTGCTGTGCAGCAAGCATTTCGCGTCCTTCCAAGATTTGCGCCAGTCGAAACGGCAGGCATGCATCGATTTTTGCCGTGAAGAAGCGCTGCGCCAAGAGCGTATCTTGAACTCGCTTAGCTGCGATGAAGCGCAGGCGGAGAAGCATTTTCGCTTGCTGCAGCTGTGCGACGATCTTTCGCTGTATGTCTGTATGAACGAACCGGGAGCGGACAAGGAGCATGAGCATCCGTGGTTTCGCTTCGGATTCAAGCTGTCTGAGGCGCTCGGGCTCGGCGATAAGCTGATGGCCGAGGGGGCGGATGGGGAACGGATTGCGTTAACTCCCTTCCCGCTGGAGCGGGCCTGCACCGTCTCGCTGAAGTATAAGCGTGTGGCCAAGGAGCTTGCCGGCCGGCTCGGAATCGATCAGGCCTATAAGGAATCGGCGTGGCTCACGCAGGAAGCGACGTTTGCGGGGCATTCCTAAAAGGGTGGTGAAAAAGTCCGCTGCGGCGTCCATTTGATCCTCCAATCGCTGTTGAAAACGGATTCTTTGGATTGTTTTTTCGTTTTTCTGTGGAGAGAATCCGTGTTCAAAGGCGAACGCTTACGCTTTTCCAGATTCAAATGGCCCCTCCGCTCGGTTTTCACCGGACTTCTAAACGGCGTCTTATTGCAGGAGACATATCGGCAAATCAAATCTATTTGCAAACGGGAGGATATTACAGATGACCTATCATATTCGCGTTAGACCTACGGCCCTGATTATTCAGAACGGCAGCATTTTACTTATTGAATATACGGACGAGCACGGCGTGCACTACAACCTTCCGGGGGGAGGAGCCGAGCCTGGAGAAACGCTCGCCGAAGGGGCGGCCAGAGAAGTGCTGGAGGAGACCTGTGCGGAGGCGGAAGTCGGGCCGATCGCCTTCGTGTACGAGATGGCGCCGCACCGGCAGTCGGGCGATCACCCGAATTCGCCTCACAACTTATCGATTATTTTCGAATGCACCTTGAAGGAAGGCTCCGTGCCCCGCTTGCCGGATCAGCCGGACCCTAAGCAAAGCGCCGTCAAGTGGATTCCGTTATCGGAGCTGGACTCCATCGTCCTGTATCCGAACATTAGCGGGCATATTCGACGGTTTGTGAACCGCCGAGCGACGATGGAGCTGATCGAAGATCATGAGCTGGACAGTTACGCCCAAACGAAATGATACCGGTACGAACGGAGGATGTGCGGATTGAACCGTTTTATGATCGGCCAGTACGGCCGCTTTGACTATAACAAGTTCCGCCGGGACTTTAAGCCCGGATTTTACGGAATCGAAGCCTGTTTGTTCGAGCGGGAGGAGGATGCCGAGCATTTGCTGAAGGAAGCGGGAGATCACGGGTTTCGGATCGGCATTCATTTTCCGCTGCGCGCGGGACGGTATAAGCATAGGGACGCGCTTCTCTTGTCCGATGACAAAGGGACGCGGGAAGCGGCCTATGCGGACGTCGAACAGGAGCTGAGCTATTTGCGACGGCTCCGTCCCGATTATGTGCTCTTTCATTATCCGAAGCCCGTCATTATGGATGACAGGGTCGATTGGACCTTGTGGCGGTTCTCCGACCGGAGCGAATATGCATGGGAGAGCGAGTACTCGCTGGAGACTCTGCGGGAGGGGAGCGAGCAGCTGTTCGAATGGCTGGACCGAAAAAGCCGGGAATATGATTTTACGCCTGTGCTGGAACTGGACGGTTTGAACCGATACCTTTACGGGACGGATCTGCTCGAATCCTTGCTGTGCCGATACCCCGGCATCCGGTTGTGTCTGGACACCGGCAGGCTGTATTTGCAGGAGAGGGTCGATCCTTATTTCGACGCCAAGGCGGTTCTGGAAGCTTACGCGCCATACGCTAAGCTCATTCACTTGAGCAACACGAACATCGCGGAGGGCCGGGTCAGGTTCAACCATTATCCGGTGCATCCCGATCAGAAGCCGGAGGAAGGATGGGCCCCGATGGAGGACTACCTGCGGATTATCGCAGCGCGAAACCCCGCCGTGCAAATTTTGTTCGAGCATAATTCGGCTTTAATAAGCGATGAAGAGCTGGCTCAGTGCTATGAATGGGTCTGCGAGTTGATGAACGGGATAAGCTCATGAAAGCGCGAAGGATAGCCGCCGCCGTCATCGTACTTTTATTCATCATCGGCGCTTTTTTGGAGGAGTATAAGGCATCGTTTCCGCGGGTGTCGGACGCCGTCGCATTCGATAAGGATGTAAGCGAAAGCTTGCGGGTTCAGGGGCAGGAGCTTATTCCCGTCTACGAAATCGGCTCGGAGGCGTTTTATTTCGGCGTCAATAAGGAACTGGCTCTGGTAGGCATTCATGCGGTGAAAGGGCTGTTTGGCTGGAAGGTCAAGTCCCGCACGACAGGGACCGGTTTCGGCCTTAAAGAGCCTTGGCAGAAGCCTCTCAGGGGTGGGAGCAACGAAAATAATATCGTGTTCTTCGGGCTGGCCGACGCAACGGCCGCCGACGCCGTGCTTGTCAACGGGGAGCGCGCCGCGATGGTTCGGCTTGATGCGTATTTGGATCGGCCGGAAGCGAAGGGGCTTGCGGTATGGTACGTGAAGCTGAAGGAAAAGGCCGATCGGCCTGTTATCGAAGCGGTCGATCGAGAGGGCAACGTCGTATATAAATTGTAATTGGCGCCGATCATCGTAGTAAAAGAAATCATTGCTATGAACGGAGGACAGGATAATGACTCACCATTCTTTGCTTAACTCGCCCGAGGCGCTTCAACTGCTGGAACGAATACGCGCCGTCTGTATGGAATTTCCGGAGGTGGCCGAGAAGATCGACGCTTTCGGCCATACTTCCTTTCGCGTGAGCGATAAGCCGTTCGTCATGATGGGACAAAAGGAAGGGCTGCCCACGCTGGCGATCAAGAGCACCCCCGCGTTTCAGGACATTTTGCTCCGGCAGGAAGGGACGAATTATTTCAAAACGCCTTATATCGGGCATCACGGCTGGGTATCCGTACAAAATATAGAGCGGATCGATTGGGAGGAAACGAGGCAATTGATCGAAGAAGGATTTTACCGTACGGCTCCGAAACGGCTGGCGAAGCAGCTGCGGGGCCGATGAATCCAAGACGGCTGGAATGGGCGGGCAAGCCGGTGCGGGCGGATGTTTATTTGGGCATGGGAGAGATTCTGGCGATTGCCGTGAGCTATCTGTATGCAAATTCGCTCTGGTTTACTTTTCGTTTTCTCGGCATGGAGGAAGGCTCGCAATGGGGTGCCGTGCGGCTGTGGTCGTGCGCATCGTCGCTGCTTGGCTGCAGCCTTCTGGCGGTTATGCTGTGCAGCTATAGAAGCGTGGTGAAAAAAGAGCGGAGGGGCCATTTGAATCTGGAAAAGCGTAAGCGTTCGCCTTTGAAAACGGATTCTCTCCACAGAAAAACGAAAAAACAATCCAAAGAATCCGTTTTCAACAGCGATTGGAGGATCAAATGGACGCCGCAGCGGACTTTTTCACCACTCTTATAGGATCGCAGGAGAAAGGCTCTATCCTGCGGCCCGGATGATAGCTTCCTTATTAGCGGTCATCCAACTGCCGCCGATAGCGTTATGGCTGTTGTTCGGATTGCTCGGTTCCGTGACGGAAGGAGCGTTGGGAGCGATAAGCCATGCGGCGGTTTTGTTATTGCTGCTCAAAGCATTGTTTCATAGCACAAAAATTAATTGATGGAAACGGCAAGCTATGGATAAATTTGCTTAATATTTGGAGGCCAAAGCGATGAAAATCACCAATATTATACCCGAACAAGCCGCCCAGTTTCGCGAGCTGAGGCTTCAAGCGCTCCGCAGCAATCCGGAGGCGTTCTCGGCGAGCTATGAGACATTCGCCCGGCAGTCGCTGGACGCGGTGAAGGAGCGAATTCAAACCTTGGACGATAACTTCGTGCTGGGAGCGTTTGACGGCGAACGGCTTGCCGGGATGGCCGGCTTCGTGAGGGAAGCCTCTCCGAAGCTGAGGCATAAGGGAAATATATGGGGCATGTACGTCGATTCGGCTTACAGAGGGCAAAGGGTCGCCTTCCAATTATTGGAGGAGCTGATTCGAAGAGCCGGTATGCTGGAAGGACTGCGGCAAATTCTGCTTGGAGTGACCGCATCCAACACCGCCGCCCGGAAGCTGTATGACCGCATGGGCTTTACCGTATACGGAGTCGAGCCCGCTGCGCTGCAATATAACGATATGTATTACGACATGGAATTGATGGTGCTGCATCTGCCGAAAAAAGAAGAGAGGCTGAGCTGATGGAGACACGGACTGCCGAATGGGATTGGAAGAAAACGCTGTTCGTATCGGATTTGGACGGTACGCTGTTAAACGACCGGCAGCAAATCAGCGAATCGTCGCTGGAAGCGCTGAATCGGCTTATTCGGGAAGGGCTCCAATTTACGATTGCAACGGCACGTTCCATCGATTCGGTCAAACATATATTGGAGGGCTTGCAGCTGCAGCTTCCGGTCGTTCTGATGAACGGCGTCTTCATCTACGATTGGCGGCAAAGGAAAACGATTAGGAGTAATTACTTGCCTTCCGAGGTTGGAGAGGGCATTGTTCGTACATATATAGAGCACGGATTGAATCCGATTGTGTACACGGTGGATTCTGGAGGGTCGCCTCATGTTTATTACAGAGGAATGTTTAACGAGAGCGAACGGCTTTACATAGAAGGCCGGCTAAGCCATGGCGATTCGCGCTTTATGCTAATTGACGATTACGAGGATTGCCTGCGGGAGCATATCGTCAGCGTGAACGCCATCGATACGCCGGGCAGGCTGGAGGCCGCCTATCGGCGCTATGCTTCTGAAGTGGCGTGTCAGTGTCATTTCGGACCGGATATTTACGCCCCGGATTATCATTGGCTGGAGATCGCCAGCTGCCGCGCGACGAAGAAAGAAGCGGTCGTGTACGTACAAAAACTGCAGCGGATGGAGAAGCTCGTTTGTTTCGGGGACAATCTCAACGATTTGTCCATGTTCGAAGCGGCCGATGCGGGGGTTGCGGTGAGCAATGCCCATGAGCGGCTTCGGGAGCGGGCGACGCATCATATCGAAAGCAATAACGAGGACGCCGTTGCCCGCTTTCTGGCAAGTACCCGAAGCGGCTGATCCCTGGCGGAGCCGGCGAGCCCCGAAATTTACAAATGGCATAAAAGAACCAATCCCCCAAAAGCCATCCATGCCGCTACGCGGCACCACAGACAATGGAAATGGGGTACCAAGAGTAATTTCCAGGGTAGTGACGTGATGCACTGAAGCTTATTCCGTCCGCATCCAGCCTAAGCTGGATCGGCGTCTAACCATTCCTCTGGGATCGTTCTATGGGTAGACATTACTTTCGGGGGAGCCCCCCGGATATCCACAGGATATGGCTGCGCATCATTTCCTAAACAATCAAAAAAACCGCCCTTCAGGCGGTTTCAATAAGTTCGGTTAAAAATATGCTCGTTTTGATGATCGAACCGTTCTTTTCGAGTTGTACATAAATCCATTCGGTTTGCTTGTCGATGACAATTCCCTTGCCTTCCCGCGTTAGAACTCTCGTTTTGTTCAATAACACAGGGAACGGATAATGTGCTGACTGACTCCTGAGAACTTTCTTCGGCATCGCTATAACTTCCTTTTTCATTGGTTTTTAGATTATTGTAACATTTCTTTTTAGCAGATTCTGTTGAAAAAGTCACAAAATCTGAAAAAAATGCAAATTTTTTTGCAGCGGCTATCGGAATGAAACGAAGCATAGGCTAATACAAGGCATCTTTTTCACCACACTTTTTTAGCGATGCTCCCATTAAAGAGACAAGGACGGGGATAGGATGACGCGCGTAGGCTTGATTCGGCACGGGGTTACTTATTGGAATAAGGAAGGACGAACACAAGGCCATTCTCATAACGAATTGGATGAAGAAGGCATCGCTCAGGCGCACCGGCTTGCGGAGCGCTTGAGCGGGGAGGATTGGACGGTCATCGTCTCCAGCGATCTGCGCAGGGCGAGGCAAACGGCTGAGATCATCAGGGGCAGGCTGGGGATTGCGATAGCGGGGTTGGACGAACGTCTCCGCGAGCTGGGACGGGGACAGGTTGAAGGCTACACGGAAGAAGAACGGGTGGAGCGCTGGGGAGCCGGTTGGAGGCAGATGAACCTGGGGCTGGAGAGCGGAGCGGCAGGGGGAGAGCGCGGCAGCTGCTGCATAAGGGAGCTTGCGCGTAAATACGCGGGAGAGAAGATTTTGGTTGTCAGTCACGGAGCGGTGTTGAGACACAGCCTGAACAGGCTGATCTCCGGCCTTCCTACAGGAGATCCGCTGAATAATACGTCCCTGACCATTCTCAAGCACGCTGAAGGCGATCAATGGGAATGCGAGCTGTATAACTGTACCCGACATTTAAAAGCCTGGTGAAAAACGAGCGTAGGGGCCATTTGAATCTGGAAAAGCGTAAGCGTTCGCCTTTGAAAACGGATTCTCTCCACAGAAAAATGAAAAAACAATCCGAAGAATCCGTTTTCAACAGCGATTGGAGGATCAAATGGACGCCGCAGCGGACTTTTTCACCACCCTTTTAAACGAGTGAAAAAAGTCGAATTTGGCATGTGCATACTTAATAAAAAAGGAGGAACACGATGCGATTCTCAGTCCGATTTGCAAAGCAGCATGATTTTGAGAACGTCGCCGGAGGCGATCAAAGTATCAGCGCGCAGCTGCTTGCCTATAAGCTGGCCAATGAGGAGATCGTGCTGGCGGAAATGAATCGGGAATTGATCGGTTATTTAAGATTGGAGCATTTATGGGGCAAGTCGCCGTATATCGGACTGATTATTGTCCGGCCGGATTGCCAGAAGCAGGGCGTCGGCCGCGGGATGCTGCAATTTCTTGAGGACCGGCTAAGGAGCAAAGGGCAGTCCGCCTTGTACAGCTCCTCGCAGGTTAACGAGAAGGAACCGCAGGAGTGGCACCGGCGGATGGGCTTTCGCGAGTGTGGAATCATCAGCGGGATCAACGAGGGGGACGTCGGCGAATTATTTTTCGTCAAAGCCCTGTAATGCGCTTCTTTCATCATGAATGGAGCGGATGCGCTCTTCGAGGTTGGAGCGAATGGCGGTCAATAGTTCAATCTGTTCGTTCAATTCCCGCAGCTTCTTTTTATATACGGGCAGCACTTCTTCGCAGAAAGCCTCTTTATTTTTCATGACGCAGTGTAAAAAACCGGAAATTTGCGCCGTCGTTAAACCAAGCTTCAAATAAAACCGGATGGTGCGGACTTGTTCGACCGCCAGGTCGTGGTACTCGCGGTACCCGTTATCAAGCCGGCGCGGGGTCAGCAGGCCTTGCTCTTCATAATGGCGCAAAGATCGGACGCTGGCTCCCGTTAACCTGGACAGCTCGCTTATTTTCATGGTCGTGCTCCCTTCGAGGCAAGCTTAAAGAAACTTATACCATAATTATAAACCTTAACATTGAGGTTAAGGTTATTTTTTTGCGCTTATCGCTGGTTTTCTTCGCATTCCTGCGGGATCTTAATAATTCTTAAAGAATATTTAGTAAAAAATTGATAAAGCCCGATTACAATGGACAATGGATTGACAGAGAAAAAAGAGTGGGAGTGGAATCATGCGTATCGGAATTAAAGGTTTAGGAATGTTGGTAGCGGCGGTTTTGCTGGCAGGTGCCGCTTGGTTCTCGTGGTTAGTATGGGGACAAGGGGGCTCCTCCGGCAAGATGCTGAACGAGGTGCGGAATAAAGCTGCCGGCGGGGCTTCCGATACTGCCAAGCAGCAGCCTCTGAAGGTCGTCGAATCCGTCCAAAAGCTGAAAGGCGAATACGACGTCATTGTCGCGGGGACAGATCCGGAAGGCGTAACGGCCGCCATTTCGGCGGCGCGCAGCGGGTTGAAGGTGCTGCTTGTCGACGGGCGCAACCGCGACATTCTCGGCGGGCTTATGACGATCGGCTGGCTGAATACGCTCGATCTGAACTACGCGCCGGAAGCTTCGATGATTCCGGGCAAGCATAACTTTTTGAATAAGGGATATTTCAGGAATGGTACGATCAGGTTGAGGGCACTTCGTTCGATACGCATACGGCGGCGAATGTCTTTTACGATATGGTACGGCATGAGCCGAATATCGATTTGCTGATGAAGGTTAAAGAAATGAACCCGATTACGGAGCCGTCTGCATCCGGAAGCGGGAAGCGCATCGCCGGGATCGAGCTGGTCAAAGCCGACGGCAGCAAGCAGACTGTGCGCGCCAAAGCGGTTATCGATGCGACGCAGGACGCGGATGTGGCCGCGTCGGCCGGAGTGCCCTTTACTTGGGGGCGGGAGGATATCGGGGACAAGCAGTCCCAGATGGCCGTAACGCTCGTCATGAAGCTGAGCGGAGTCACGCCGGAGGTTTGGCAGTCATTCGGCAAGCATAAGGATACCGGTATGGATGCGATGAGCGTCTGGGGATTCCCGGAGATGAAGGAGTACGCGTCGACGAATAAAGAGCGCGTGCGGATGCGCGGGTTGAACATCGGCAGACAAAATGACGGCACGATTCTCATTAATGCGATGCAAATTTTCGGCGTCGATCCGTTAAACCCGCAATCCGTTCAGGAAGGCATGGAAATCGGCCGCAAAGAAGCGCCGCATATCGTGCAGTATATGAAGGAGCATTTCAGCGAGTTTAAGGATTTGGAGCTGGCGGGAACGGCGCCGGAGCTGTATGTCCGGGAAAGCCGCCATATTCAGGGCGAATACCGTCTGACGATGGCCGATCTGCTCGACAACCGCGATCAATGGGATGCTATCGCTTACGGTTCCTACCAGGTCGATATTCAAAGCACGAATTATCAGGACCCGGGAGCGGTCATGATGCATCCGAAGCAGTACGCCGTACCGTTTCGCAGTCTGGTTCCCAAGCAGGTCGACGCTTTGCTCGTCGTCGGGCGCGCGGCCAGCTTCGATACGCTGCCGCACGGAAGTGCGCGGGTGATCCCGCTCGGAATGGCTACGGCACAAGCCGCCGGAGTTGCGGCACAAACGGCCATCGAGAACAACATTTCCTTCCGCCAGCTCTCTCAATCGGCCGATGCGGTCAAGACGATGCAGGACAAGCTGCGGCAGCAGAAGGTAGAGCTGAGCATGCAAAAGTTCGACCCTCCCGCATATACGAAGCATAAGGCGTATCCCGGCCTGAAGGCGGCGGTCAGCATGTTCGCTACGACAGGCGGCTATGACAATATGCAGTGGAAGCTGGACGACAAATCGAATGCACAGCGGTTTGTAAACAATATGCTGGCTGTGCGCAAGGCGCATCCCGATGCGTTCAAAGGAGAGCCGTCTGCAGCCCTCAAAGGAATGACCGATCCGGCCAAGCAGCCGTTAACGCTGGAACAAGCGGCTCTGACGCTGGGGAACGCTATGGGGCTGAAAACGCCCGAAGAAAAAACGATTCGGCATTTAACCGAGCGCGGATGGATTCGCCAGGAGACGATCAAGGCTATCGAACAGCCTGCCGCGTTGACTAACGGAGATGCGTTTATGCTGATTCGCGATATTGTTGCAACATTTGCCGGCAAAACTTACGAATAAAAAACGCCGTCAGACAGCGTTCGACAATTTCCACCTGTTTACAATTGCGGCAGCTTGCCCCACAATGGAATGGAGTACAAAATTTGGGAGGGATACCTTTGTCCAAAAAAATTCTCCTTATTACCGGCGACGCCGTAGAATCGCTGGAAGTGTATTATCCGTATTACCGGGTGCTGGAAGCCGGTTATGAAGCGGTGATCGCTTCTCCGAAGAAGAAGACGCTCAGAACCGTCGTGCATGATTTTGAAGGCTGGGATACTTATACCGAAAAGCCGGGATATCAGCTGGATTCGCATGTGTCGTTCGCCGACGTCAATCCGGAAGAGTTCGACGGACTTATTATCCCGGGCGGCAGAGCGCCGGAATATATTCGTCTGGACGAGCATGTGCCGCGTATTTTGGCCCATTTCTTCGAAGCGGGCAAGCCGGTCGGCGCGATCTGCCATGCGGCGCTTGTGCTCGGCGCGCTGAAGGACAAGTCTTATTTCGAAGGGCGCACGATGACCGCTTACACGGCCTGCCGGTTCGACGTCGAACAGCTGGGCGCGCGGTATACGGAGGAGACGCTGCATGTCGACGGCAATTTGGTCACCGGACATGCCTGGCCCGATCTGCCCGGATTCATGAGAGAATTTTTAAAACAGCTGGATTAGGAGCGAACGCCTGTCGTTATCCGCTCAATTGAATAGCGTCGGCTCGAGAGAAGCTTCTCTCCGGGGCCGGCGCTTTTTGCGTTCAAAAGCATGGTGAAAAAGTGGACGGATAGCCGATGGAGAGCTGCGTCAGCGTCAGCGGTCGCCGTACAACTGCCGGCCTGCTCCTTTAAAACATGGCGCTTAACGCCCCGACAGCCGCCGTCCCCAGCGCCAAATCCAGCATAGGAAGCCGAAGCTGCGCTGTCCAAGGTCTTAAAGCCGTCCGCTCGATATTCCGCCCATTCTCCCTCATCTGCATTTCCAGATCGAATATGTTCATCATAGGGTTCCACTCCTTTTTTTGTAATTTTGATTATAGCTGGATAAAGGTGAATAAAAAGTGTAGAATGTTACACAATTTCTTCATCTTTTTTGACCGGAGGTAGACATCATGTTAGAACAATATTACTTGACGATCCGCAGGCAGCTTCCGAATGCAACCGAAGGAGAGGAAGCGGAGGTAACGCTGCAGCAGCTTGCGGACTGGCTTCATTTTTCCGGCAGAAATGTCAATATTATATTGAAAAAAATGGAAGAATTGTCGTGGATTCGCTGGATACCGGGACGCGGCAGGGGGCATCGTTCCAGAATGGCGTTTCGGGTAACGCGCGAGTCATTGGTGTTGAAAATGGCGGAGGAGCATGTAGCCCGGGGCGATCTGCAGCAGGCTTTCGCCTGTATCGACGAGCATGCTTATTTGCCGTCGTTGCGAGACCAGTTCGTTTATTGGCTGGACAGCCACTTCGGCTACCGGCCGGAGCAGCATCACGAGGAGCGGACCGATACGCTGCGGATTCCGTATCATAAGCCGATTTTATGTATGGACCCAGCGTTCATCACCTTTGTCGTCGAGTCGCATATGGCCAAGCAAATTTTTGACGGCATCGTCCGGTACAACCATCACACTCGAACGATCGAGCCGCATATCGCGCATTTCTGGATTCGCAGCGAAGACGAGACCGAATGGATCTTTTATTTGCGCAAAGGCGTTTTGTTCCATCATGGACGCGAGTTGACGGCAAGGGATGTCAAGTTTTCGCTGGACCGCATCCGCGACGAGCATGTCGATTCGCCGTACAGATGGATGTTCCAGGACGTTGTGTGCATCGAAGCGCTGGACCGGTATGCGATCCGCATCCGTTTGGCTCAGCCCAACTCGCTGTTCTTGCATTTCCTCAGCTTTGACCGAGCCTCCATCGTGCCGGAGGATTTGGTGTCGTCGCAAGGGGCCGCTTTCAAGCGCCACCCCGTCGGTACAGGACCTTTTCAAGTCGTGCAGCATGATGCCAATATGTTCGTATGCGAAGCGTTCCCCCGGTATTTTGACAAAAGGGCGCATCTCGACCGGCTCGAAATATGGTACACGCCCGACCTGGAGTGCAAAGCGAGCGGGTATGAACGGACGATGTACCGGATTCGTACGCCCGGTGAGGAAGACTCCCACGAACGGTGGAATAAGGTCGAGATGATCTCGCGAGGCAGCAAAATGCTGACCTTCAATTTGCGAATGCAGGGCCC
The DNA here is from genome assembly GCF_025060755.1 of Paenibacillus doosanensis. Lineage (GTDB taxonomy): Bacteria > Bacillota > Bacilli > Paenibacillales > NBRC-103111 > Paenibacillus_S > Paenibacillus_S doosanensis. The sequence goes on along the minus strand of NZ_JANYUY010000001.1, from coordinate 153,094 downwards.
TCAAAGGCAGTTATGCTTCCGGCAGGCGGTCGTGCACGGCATTGACCGCAAGAAACTGGAACTGCTGCACACTCCCGAAGACGCCCGATTGGCGGATTGGTTCATATACGAACATCATCCGTCGGATCAAGAGACGCTGTATAACCCGCAGCTGGCACGGGAGCTGCTTCGGCAAAGCGGATATGACGGAGAGGAGCTGGTGCTCGGGGCGTCGCAAGCCTATCTCGAGGAAGCGGGGGCGCTGGCGGCGCTGTTCGCGGAGATGGGCGTCAACGTTTGCGTCCAGACGCTGGACAACGATTCTTGCGGCCGCATCGAGGGGGGCAGACGAAGCCATATGTGCCTGGGCACGATCATTTTGGACGATGATCTCGTATTGTCGGTGATCGAGTTGTTTATGGCCGATAACAGCCTCGTGCACCGGCATTTAAGCGACGAATTGCTGCAAGAGATGCGTCCGCTGTTTCAGCAGATTTACGCTGCGGAATGCGAGTCGGGTCCGGGCGGGCAAAGCGAGGGGCTAAAGCGGCTGGAGAAGCTGGTCAAGAGCCGGGCTGCGGTGTTTTTCCTGTATCATTGGCAGCAAAGAACGCTGTATCATCCGTCGCTGCGCGGCGTATCGCTCAATGCGCTGGGGTGGGTTCCGTTTCGGGATGTCTGGTTCGAGCCGGTTTCGCTGGAACCAACGAACTTTTCCGCGGCATTTTAGGCGCGGATGGGGATACGGCTGCTCAATTGTTAGGTCATATAAGACGCGGCTTGGAATGATGTAACATAAAAATATGGATTTGACCCATATATCATGCATTAATTTATATTAATACGCACCATTGAAAATATATATTGTGTATGATATCGTGTGTATTAGTGAATTCATACCACATCATTCCAAAGCAGTTCAATTATGTGACGGGAGGAACCAGCATGTTGAGAGTAGTGCCGTTTGAGATGGGAAATGCCAGTATGAAGCAGCTGTTAGGGGGAAAGGGAGCGAATCTTGCCGAGATGACGAGAGTCGGGCTGCCGGTGCCGCCGGGGTTTACGATAACGACGGACGTATGCCGCGCTTATTACGCCGCAGGCGGTACGATGCCGGAAGGCTTGTTCCCGGAGGTGCAGGAGGCGATGCGCCGGCTGGAGCAAGCGAAGGGCGAACGGTTCGGCGATACCGAACGTCCGCTGCTTGTTTCGGTCCGCTCCGGTTCGGTAACGTCGATGCCGGGGATGATGGATACGATCCTCAACCTCGGGCTGAACGACGAGACGGTGGAAGGGCTGGCACGGTCTACGGGCGACGCTCGCTTCGCCTATGATTGCTACCGCCGTCTGATCCAAATGTTCGGCAATGTCGTGTTCGATCTGGAAGGATACCATTTTGAATTCCTTCTTCAGCGCATGAAGCAGCGGCTTGGCGTCGAATCGGACCATCAAGTGACGGCGGAAGGCTGGCTCTCCCTCATCGGCGAATACCAGGGCATTATTCTCAAATATGCCGGGCGCGCCTTCCCCCAGCAGGTCGATGAGCAGCTGGAGCTGGCCGTGGAGGCGGTGTTCCGTTCGTGGAACAATCATCGCGCGCAAATATACCGCAATATTCACCGCATTCCCGATGAGCAGGGGACGGCGGTCAATATTCAATCTATGGTGTTCGGCAATATGGGGGCGGATTGCGGCACCGGGGTCGTGTTTACCCGCAACCCGTCAACAGGCGAGCGGACGTTATACGGCGAGTTTCTGATGAATGCGCAGGGCGAGGACGTCGTCGCCGGAGTGCGTACGCCGAAGCCGATCGTGAAGCTTCAGGAAGAGCAGCCTGAAGTTTACGGGCAGCTGATCGCGGCCGCCCAGAAGCTGGAGGCACACTACCGCGATATGCAGGATATCGAGTTTACGGTAGAGCGCGGCAAGCTGTACTTGCTGCAGACGCGCAGCGGCAAACGAACGGCGCAGGCCGCCGTCCGGCTGGCGGTCGCCTTCGTAGGCGAAGGCGTAATTACGCGCGAGGAAGCGATTCAGCGCATCGAGCCGTTCCATCTCGATCAGCTGCTGCATCGCGCGATCGATCCGTCCTGCAGGCCGGACGTGCTGGCTTCCGGCCTGCCTGCTTCGCCGGGCGCAGCCGCCGGGCAAGCCGTGTTCGACGCCGACACGGCGGAAGCCTGGGCGCGCGCCGGGAAGAAGGTCATTCTCGTGCGGTCGGAGACGACGCCCGAAGACATTCACGGCGTGCTTGCCGCCGAGGGAGTGCTTACGAGCCGCGGCGGCATGACGAGCCACGCCGCCGTGGTCGCCCGCGGGATGGGCAAGCCGTGCGTATGCGGCTGCGAGGCCATCCGCTTGGGCGAGCGGGCCTTCGAGGTCGCCCAAGCGGACCAGGTCGCGGCGACGATCGCCGAAGGCGAGTGGATCTCGATTGACGGCGCCACCGGGCGCGTCATTCGCGGGGTTGTGCAGCTGCGGGAGCCTGAGCTGACGGCAGAGCTGGAGCAGCTGCTCTCGTGGGCGGACGGGATTCGCCGCCTCGCGGTGTACACGAACGCGGACACGCCGGAGGATGCGGCCAAAGCCCGCGGCTTCGGTGCGGAAGGGATCGGCTTATGCCGCACCGAGCATATGTTTATGTCTCCCGACCGCATACCGGTCGTAAGGGGAATGATCCTTGCCGAGCGCCCCGAAGAGCGGGCGGAGGCGCTGCGGGAGCTGCTGCCGATGCAGCAGAGCGACTTCGAAGGCCTCTTCCGCGCGATGGACGGCCTGCCGGTGACGATCCGGCTGCTCGACCCGCCGCTGCACGAGTTTTTGCCGAATCTGGAGGAGCTGGCGGTCCTTCGCTCGCAGCTAACGCTGCGGCAGGATGCCGATGAAGAGGAGCTGCAGCGGGTCGAGAGGCTGCTGCGCAAGGTGCGCAGCCTGCATGAGATGAACCCGATGCTCGGTACCCGTGGATGCCGTCTCGGCTTGATCCATCCCGAAATTTACGAGATGCAGGCGGAGGCGATCTTCCGCGCGGCGCTGCACTGCTCGGAACAAGGTATTGACGTGCGTCCGGATATCATGATCCCGCTCATCGGCCATGCGAGCGAGCTTAAGCTGATGCGGGAGCTGGTCGACCGCGCGGCTTCCGAGGCATTGGGCTCCAGGCCGTGTCCCTTCACTTACCGCGTAGGCACGATGATTGAGGTTCCGCGAGCGGCGATCACTGCGGCGAGCATAGCCCGACATGCCGATTTTTTTTCCTTCGGCACCAACGATTTGACCCAGATGACGCTCGGCTACAGCCGCGACGACGCGGAAGGCAAGTTCCTTTCGCATTATGTGGAGCACAAGCTGCTGCCGGCCAATCCGTTCCAGGTGCTTGATCAGGAGGGCGTTGGAATGCTGATTCGCTGGGCGGCCGGGCAGGGCAGAGCGGTAAAGCCGCAGCTGAAAATGGGAGTATGCGGCGAACACGGCGGGGATAAGGAATCGATCTTCTTCTGCCATGCCGAAGGGCTCGACTATGTGAGCTGTTCGCCTTACCGGGTTCCTCTGGCGAGAATTGCCGCTGCCCAAGCCGCGCTGACCATGGCTTACGGCGAAGCGACCGATCATGAGGCTTCTGCGCAGCAGCATTCGGCTTATTCCGCCTAACGTCTGTGCGGTCGCGCATTATAATTTTTTGGTAAAATGGAAATAATGACTAATCCACTCGGATATACAGATGATGGCTAAGCGAGGTGCTGCAGGTTGGAAAGAACATTGTTAATGGTGAAACCGGACGGGGTACAGCGCGGATTGATCGGAAAGATCGTACAACGGTTCGAAGATAAAGGTTTTCAATTGATCGGCGCGAAGCTGATGCAAGTATCGGAGGAGCTGGCGCAAACCCATTATGCCGAGCATGCCAGCAAACCTTTTTACGGGGAATTGGTCGATTTCATTACCTCCGGCCCCGTGTTTGCGATGGTATGGCAGGGCGAACAGATTGTGGCCCTCTCCCGTTCGATGATGGGCAAGACGAGACCGCCGGAGGCGGCTCCAGGTACGATTCGCGGCGATTTTGCCGTACGTACCGAGAGCAACGTCATTCACGGCTCGGATTCGCCGGAAAGCGCGGAGCGGGAAATTGCGCTCTTTTTCAAACCGGAGGAGCTAGTCGTCTACGATCATGTCATCCAAAAATGGCTGTAAGCGGCGGGCTGCAACAATGGGAAGCTCCCGGTTCTTCGGAACCGGGAGCTAAACTATTATTAACCAAAGATTAATAATAAAAAGATGTACTTACTAGAATTAATCATTATTTGATAGAAATAGAATGTAAATAAAAGTAAGTTGACATATACTTCGAGAATGGATTACACTAAGCAAGGCTTACAATTTCATACGAAAAAATGTACTTCTTATTTAGAGTGGCGGAGGGATAAGGCCCGATGAAGCCCGGCAACCGTTCCAGCAGGATGACCGAATGTGCGCGATGTCATGCGTGCCATTTGCGGAACCATCCGTGGAAGTCCGGTGCCAATTCCTTCGGAGCGCGCATAGCGGGTTCCGGGAGATGAGAGGACGCACGAATGAAGACCAACTCTGTTCGCTTGCGTTCAGGGTTTTTTTGTCGTTAAGGAAAGGGGCGGCCGCCTTAGTTCACATAAATAGGATGGATGCACTTTGGGGGCCTCGTGAAACGGAAAGAAGGTGAAAGCGATGATTGAGTTACGGCAAATTAATAAAACGTACGGCTCCGGCGCAGGGGTTGTTCAAGCATTGAAGGATATCGATCTGACGGTGCGCAAAGCGGAAATTTTCGGCATTATCGGGCATTCGGGAGCCGGGAAAAGCACGCTGATCCGCACGATCAATTTGCTTGAGCGGCCGACATCGGGTCAAGTTATGGTGGACGGAACGGACATTACGTCGTTGCCTCATCATCGGCTTCAGGAGCGGCGGCGCTCGATCGGAATGATTTTTCAACATTTCAATCTGCTGTCGTCGTTATCGGTGCATGACAATATCGCTTTTCCGCTGCGCTTGTCCAAGCAGCCGAAGGCGGAGACGGAGCGGCGCGTGAAGGAGCTGATCGGGCTTGTCGGGCTGGAAGATCATGCCGATAAGCATCCCGCTCAATTGTCCGGGGGCCAAAAGCAGCGGGTAGGCATAGCGCGTGCGCTGGCGACGAATCCGAAGGTATTGTTATGCGATGAAGCGACATCGGCGCTGGACCCGCAAACGACGCAATCGATTCTTGCGCTGCTGCTGGAAATTAACCACAAACTTCATATTACGATCGTGCTTATTACCCACGAGATGCAGGTGATACGCGCCATATGCGATCGGGTGGCCGTGCTGGACGGCGGAACGATTGTCGAATCGGGGGACGTCGCCAGCGTCTTTTTGAAGCCTCAGCACCGCACGACCAAAGACTTTGTCGCGCAAGCGTCGGACGGTTCCGAAGCTTATGCCGGACTCATCGACAAGGAAAGAGGGAAGCGGACGCAGGTGAAAATTACGTTCATCGGCAAGCAAACTTACGAACCCGTGCTCTATGAAACGATGAAAGAAATGAATGTGCCGTTTGCGATATTGCAAGGGACGATCTCCCGCTTGAAGGATACGCCTTACGGCCAATTGATCGTGGAGCTTCACGCCGCCGGCGAAGAAGCGGACAGGACTTTGACGGCGCTGCGGGATCAAGGGCTTGATGTGGAGGTGCTGACCGTTGGATAAGCCGTCTTTTTGGGATTTGGATTGGCAGGAGATTGGCCGGGCTTGCCTCGATACTTTGACGATGCTGGGCGCTTCGACGTTTTTTACCGTGCTTATCGGATTGCCGCTGGGCATATTATTATTTTTGACCTCGGGCGGGCAGCTGCTGCAGCAGAAGGCATTATACGGTATCTTATCTTTCGTAGTGAACGTGCTTCGCTCGGTTCCGTTCGTCATTTTGATGATTGTGATCATTCCGTTTACGAAGCTGCTGGTCGGCACCTCGATCGGCGTGCCCGGCGCGATTCCTCCGCTGGTCATCGGGGCGGCGCCGTTCTTTGCCCGATTAGTGGAGACTTCGCTTAGAGAAGTGGACCGCGGCGTCATTGAAGCGGCCCAGTCGATGGGGGCTACTTACAATCAGATTGTAGGGAAGGTGCTTTTGCGGGAAGCGAGGCCGGGGCTCATTGCAGCGATTACGATTACGGCCGTTACGCTGGTTTCCTATACCGCTATGTCCGGAGTCATCGGGGGCGGAGGGCTGGGGGATTTGGCGATTCGTTACGGCTATCAGCGGTTTCAGACGAACGTGATGATCGTGACCGTCGTTATTTTGGTCGTGCTCGTTCAAGTGCTGCAAATGCTTGGAGACCGACTCGTACGGAGTTATCAGCGGAAATAGAAGGGCGTCCTTCTATAGACGTGTTTCTTATATAAACAAATACATGGATTGGCGGAGGGAACATACTTATGAAAAAAGCAATGGTATCTGTATTATCCGTTGTGCTTGCTTTGACGATGGCAGCTTGCGGCTCGAAGCCGGCGGTTCCCGCCGAGTCTTCTGCAAACGGCGCGGCAGCGGGCGGGGCGGCGAAGGAAGTCACGCTGAAGGTCGGAGCGACAGCCGTGCCGCACGCGGAAATTTTGAATTCGGTGAAGGCGAAATTGAAGGAACAGGGAATCAATCTGGAAATTAAGGAATTTACCGATTATGTGCAGCCTAACGTGCAGGTGGCCGAGAAGCAGCTGGACGCGAACTTTTTCCAGCATACGCCTTATCTGGAGCAGCAAAACAAAGACAAAGGCTTCAACCTGGTGAAAGTAACCGGCGTGCACATCGAGCCTTTCGGCGGCTATTCCCAGAAGATTAAAAAAATCGACGAGCTGAAGGACGGCGCCACCGTCGCCATTCCGAACGATCCGTCCAACGGAGGCCGGGCGCTCGCTTTGCTGGAGAAAAACAAGCTGATCAAGCTGAAAGACGGCGTAGGCGTCAACGGTACGGTGAAAGATATCGTCGACAATCCGAAAAAGCTGAACATCAAGGAGCTGGAAGCCGCGATGCTGCCGCGGGTGCTGGGCGAAGTCGACTTGGCGCTGATCAACACCAACTATGCGCTTGAAGCGAAGCTGACGCCGACCAAGGACGCGCTGTTTATCGAAGACAGCAATTCGCCTTACGTGAACATCTTGGTCGCCCGCCCCGATAACAAAGATTCCGATGCGATCCAGAAGCTGGCCAAAGCTTTGAACTCCGAGGAAGTAAGAACATTCATTAACAGCAAATATAACGGCGCGGTTGTGCCGGCGTTTTAAGCAGGAGCAGGCGAGAGAGACGGGACCTTGACAGACGCCCGTCTCTTTTCGGTATGTTCGTTCGCCGGGGCGTGAGCGGGGTTTGAAGTTTTACGTGAAATTGGTTACATTTGTTATGCAGACAGGTGTTACAGGATGGAAGCGGCGGCCCTGCGAGGTGCAGCGTTTTTTCTAATAATAAGGAGTGATGGACCGATGAGAGATCCGAGATTAAAGGTGTTTGCGCATAATTTGATCCGCTATTCCGTAAATCTTCAGCCCGGCGAGCATATTTTACTGGAAATGATCGGCCTGCCCGATCAAGAATTGACCAAATGTCTCATTGAGGAAGTGCATGCGGCCGGAGGGCATCCGCATATCGAGCTGCGCGATCCCGCCGTTACCCGCAGCTTGATGCTGCACGGCACGAAGGAGCAGTTCCAAATGCTGAAGGAGCTGGAGCTTGAGCGGATGAAGCGGATGCAGGCTTATATCGGCATGCGCAGCGGCAGCAATATTACGGAAACGTCGGACGTGCCGGAAGCGTAGATGAAGCTTTACGTAACCGAGTACCAGCGGCCGGTGACCGATCAGCGCGTCAATCATACCAAATGGTGCGTGATGCGTTACCCGAATCCTTCGATGGCTCAGCTTGCCAATACGAGCACCGAAGCGTTCGAAGATTTTTACTTTCAGGTGTGCAATCTCGATTACAGCAAAATGGGCGGCGCTATGGAAGCGCTCGTCAGCCTGATGAACCGTACCGATAAGGTGCGCCTCGTCTCTCCCGGCACGGATTTAACCTTCTCCATCAAAGATATTCCGGCGATTCCTTGTGCAGGCAAAAATAATATCCCCGACGGCGAAGTGTTTACCGCACCGGTGAAAACATCCGTTAACGGCGTATTGTCCTACAATACCCCTACGATTTATCAGGGAACGTCGTTCGAGAATGTGGTGCTGCGGTTCGAAAACGGCAAAATTATTGAAGCGACAAGCAACAATACGAAGAAGCTGAACGAAATTCTCGATACCGACGACGGCGCAAGATACATAGGCGAATTCGCGATCGGCGTGAATCCGTACATCAAATATCCGATGAAAGATATATTGTTCGATGAAAAAATCGACGGCAGCATTCATTTCACCCCGGGCAACGCTTATGAGGAAGCGGATAACGGCAACCGTTCTTCCGTTCACTGGGATATGGTGCTCATCCAGCGGCCTGAGTTCGGAGGCGGAGAACTGTACTTCGACGACAAGCTGATCCGTAAGGATGGACGCTTCGTCATTGCGGAGCTGGAGCAGCTGAACCCGGAATATCTGATGTAGCGGCGTCGAACGAATGGAAGCGGCGACGGCCGCTTGCCGAATAGAGCGAAGCAAGACCGGAACTGCAGCTGGATGCGGACGGAATAAGCTTCAGAGCATCGCGTCACTTTTGGGGGATTTGTTCCGCTTCCGTGCGCCGTGGGCATCCCGCTGCGCTTTTTGCGGAGCCCTCCCGCAGAGAAGGGGATGACTTCGTCACCTTGATAGGCTTGAAATCCGGGGGCAAAAGTGAACGCTGCGCTTCTCCGGATTGCCTTCACTTGACGATGGCTGTTTTTTCAACGGACCCTCTAAAAAGGTGATGGAACAGTCCGCTGCGATGCCATTTGATCTTACAATCGCTGTTGTAATTTTGAATGGTTGTCGCCGATTTTTTAAGAGAAAATCCGTCTGCAAAGGCGAGCACTAACGCAGTACACTCGCAACGGACACAGCGGCCGTTATATCTACCCTATCGGCCATTTTGGATTTCTAACGGACACAGATGCAGCTATTTGTTGACAATGCCGCCTTAGAAAGCAATTCGGAGCTATGTAAGCGCTATGACGTCCGTTACGTTTAAAAAGCATCCGTTTGCGACGACTTTAGCTCCCTCATGTCCGTTAAAAGTAGAAACGGTTCGACTCCTATTTTCTATCCGTTTTCAAAGCGAACCAGCTACTTGCCGGCCCACTTGCGGTACTGCAGCGGCGACATTCCACATACCGATTTGAAGATGCGGCCGAAATGGGTGCTGCTGTCGAAGCCGACCTTCTCCGTAATGTCGGTGACCGACATGCGCGACGATTTGAGCAGCTGCTGAGCCTCCTGCACGCGCAGGCTGTTCACGTACTCGATGACGCCGAACCCGGTTACTTCTTTATAGATGCGGCACAAGTAATACGGGCTGATATGAAAATGTGCGGACAGTCCTTTCAGCGACATCGGTTCGCGGAAATGCTCGTTAATATATTTCACGATATCCGATACTTTGCGGTGCAGCGTGGTCGGATGATCGGATACTTTGCTGCGGCTGTCCGACTGCTCGATATGCCGCTGAATCATGAGCAGCAGCTCGCCCAGAAGCAGCTTCATATAGCCTTCGGTGCCGCTCTCCTGTTGTTTTTGCTCGCGGAGCATCTTCTCCATAACCGCTTCGACCGCGATCAGCTCGCGCGCATCCGGGTGAAGCACCGGCCCTTCCTCGAATACGTTCAGCAGCCCGGGCAGCATCGACTGAACCGGTTCCACGAACGAATCGCGGAAATTGATTAATATCCGCTCATGCTGCGGGGAGCCGGCTTCCATCGTTTTATGCAGCACATTAGGCTGAATCAGCACCAGATCGCCTTTTTTCACATGATATGACCGTTCTTTAATGAAATAAAATCGCTCGCCCGCGCGCATATAATAAATTTCGTACGAATCATGGGAATGATTTTGTTTCATGTTGAACGTATCGGTGCGTATCGAATGGTGCAGATGAAAGCCGTCTTTTTCGGAGAAGGAAAAGCCCTTCTCCGGCAGCGTGCCTTGGGGCGGCAGCGGTTTCATATTCTGGCGACCTCCTTAAGAGTCCGATAGAAGCGGAATGATAGAATGTGCAAAATATGTTGAAAAAATAAAATGTAAGCAATTTTCGTGCTGTTTTCGTATATTTATTGCGCTATACTCACAATAACACAGACAAGGGAGGAAATATAGATGTCACGTAAACGTTATGCACTCGTAGGCACGGGAGGAAGAGCGAGCTTCTTCTACACTTCCATCGCCCGCGATTATAAAGAAACATCCGAATTGGTCGCTTTCTGCGATATTAACCAAACCCGGATGAATGTAGCCAACCAAAAACTGGAGCCGTTCGGCGTTGGACCGCTTCCTACTTATAAATCTAGCGATTTCGACCGGATGATCGAGGAGCAGAAGCCGGATATCGTGATCGTAACGACGGTGGACCGCACGCATCATACGTACATTATCCGCGCTATGGAGCTTGGCTGCGACGTCATTACGGAGAAACCGATGACGGTCGACGAGGTGAAATGCCAGGAAATTCTCGATGCGATCAAACGGACAGGCCGCAACGTACGCGTCACGTTCAACTATCGCTATTCTCCGCACAATACGAAAATCCGCGAGCTGATTATGGACGGAGCCATCGGCGACGTTCACTCGGTTCACTTCGAATGGCTGCTGAACACGAAGCACGGCGCGGACTACTTCCGCCGTTGGCATCGCGACAAGCGCAACAGCGGCGGCTTGCTCGTGCACAAATCGACGCATCACTTCGATCTGGTCAATTTCTGGCTCGGCACGCAGCCGAAGACGGTATTCGCCTTGGGCGATCTGATGTTCTACGGACGCGAAAACGCCGAGAAGCGCGGCGTCACCGAGTTTTATTCCCGCGCTTACGGCAGCGAGTATGCCAAGAACGATCCGTTCGCGCTGCATTTGGAGGAAAATGAGAACCTCAAATCGATGTATCTCGATGCGGAAAAAGAAGACGGCTACTTCCGCGACCAAAGCGTCTTCGGCGACGGCATCAATATCGAGGACACGATGGGCGTCATGGTCAAATATCGCAACAATGCGATTCTGACTTACTCGCTGTACGCTTATGCGCCTTGGGAAGGATTCCGCGTCTGCTTCAACGGCAGCAAAGGCCGCATCGAAATGAACGTCGTGGAGTCTTCCTATGTCAATTCCGGCGGCGAGCAAGCGCTCGAAGGAGCGGTGAAAGGGAAGAAAATTACCGTATTCCCGATGTTCGACGCGCCGTATGACGTTAAGGTTGAGGAAACGAAGGGCGGCCACGGCGGCGGCGATCCGGTGCTCCTGAACGATTTGTTCGGCGTGAAAGCTCCGGACCGCTTCAACCGCGCGGCTTCGCATGTGGACGGAGCGATGTCGATCCTTACCGGCATTGCGGGCAACCAGTCGCTTCGCACGGGTCTTCCGGTGCAGGTGGCCAATTTGGTGTCGTTCGACTAATTATTACTCGATCATTCATAGCGCAGGGCTGCGCGAGTTACGGCAGCCTTGCGCTTTTTTGCCGTTTAGCTCTCGGATCGATCGGCGGCATAAGTCTTGAAATGATTGGAAGGGAGATTTAAGATGGAATTGATAGGATACGCTCTTAAGAGCTTGAGAGGAGAATTCAGGTGGGACAAGGTTTCTTAATGGCGCTACTGATCGTGGCAGGACTTATCCATTATGCCAGCGTGGATGGCGGCGCAGTAGAGCAAGGAGAGGGATACGGGATTGAGAGCCCGGCAGGCGCGGGCAATTCGTCAAGCCAGTCTAACGGCTCGGCAGGGGAAGATGGAACAGAGGCGGTTGAGGAAGCTCCGGCTGTCAGTAAGATTTACGCGCAGCCTCCGGAGATGACTATCGATGAGACGAAAACATACGAGGCGACGGTTCACACGAACAAAGGCGACTTTACGATCGAACTGTTCCCGCATGAGGCTCCGGTGACCGTCAATAACTTTGTTTTTCTGTCGCGCGAAGGCTACTATAACGATGTGACGTTTCATCGGATCGTTCAATCGTTCATGATTCAAACCGGCGACCCGACAGGTACGGGAGCCGGCGGTCCGGGATACAAATTCAAGGACGAACTGAATTCTCCGTTCCGCTATGAGCCGGGAGTCGTTGCGATGGCCAATTCCGGTCCGGATACGAACGGCAGCCAATTTTTCATCTGTACGGGACCGGACAGCGATTATTTGAATCAAATGCCGAATTATACGATTTTCGGCCGGGTTACGGACGGAATGGATACGGTGCGGGCGATTGCGGCCACGCCGGTCGGCAAGCAGAAGCAGACGGGCGAAGAGAGCGCTCCCGTGGAAGCAGTGACGATCCAGTCCGTCGATATCGTGGAAAAGGATGCGTCCTAATAGCGTCGGGGGGCGCCGCGCCAAAAAGAGAAGGTGGAATGAAGCTTGGAGCAGTACGTAGCATTGATCGGAGTTATTTTGGAGAAGCTGGAGCAAACGTACAAAGATTTGAAATTCAATTATGACGGGATGGACGCAGTTTTGCGGCAGCATTCCCCTGAAGAGAAAGCGAATACGCCGGAGCTTATAACGATCGGCGAGCTGCGGGATATTTACGGAGAGCTGATTACCAGACTGGAGGCGCGTATGCCCGGGTTGAAGGAGCCGGACGAGCGGGCGTAAGAAGGATTTTCGCCAAGGTTCCGTTTGCGCGGGGAGAAGCTTCCGCCTCGTGTACCCGAGTAACGAGGGGAATCCCCGCCGAGCGAGCAAGCGGAAGACGTTTTCGACTTGCGCCGTCGACGTCATTGCAGCGCGACTCTCCAGAAGCATCGGAAGCTCGCGGCAGGCAGCGCTTGCGTCTCCTTAGCCGATGCTCCCGTTCGTCGCGTCAGCGAGGCGAGCGGGCAGGCATTACTGCTGATGCTTGCGATATTCGTGCGGGGTCAGCTTGGTCAGCTTTTTGAACATGCGCCCGAAATGGGCGATATTCTCGAAGCCGACGCTGTCGGCGATGTCGATGATTTTGCGGTTCGACTCCCGCAGCAGCTTCTGCGCCTCGCGAATCCGGGTCATGTTGACGTATTCGATAAACGTAAAGCCGGTAATTTCTTTGAACGCGCGGCTCATGTAATAAGGACTCATATAAAACATCTCGGAGATTCCCGACAACGTCATCGGCTCTTGGTAATGGCTGTTAATGTGTTGGACGATCTCCGATATTTTTTTGTGCAGCGGGCTGGCGTGCTCGAAGGGAACCGATTCGTAACGTTCGGCGTAACGGCTTGAGAACAGCAGCAGCTCGACGAGCAGCAGTTTAATGTAGGTTTCGAATCCGTTCTGCTTCTCGTTGAGCTCCTTGGTCAGCTTGTTCATGATCGTCTGCACGAAAATCTGATCCTGCAAATTCAGACTGAGCACATGGGCAGGCTGCTGAAATACGCCGAACAGCGAAGGATGATAGAACGGATGATCGGTGCCGATGAACGAATCGCTGAAATTAATGACGATGCGCTCATGGCCCGGCTGGCCGACATCGGATGTCTTATGAACGTCATGCTTGTTGATGAAGACGAGGTCGCCCGGCGCGATCATATAGGATCGGTCTTTAATAAAATAGTTGCGCTGGCCGGACAGTAAATAATAAATCTCGTAGGTGCCGTGGTAATGGTTTGTTCTTTCGAAAGGCTCGGTTCGCTTGATGTGCTGTATATAGAAATCGCCTTCTTCCGCACCGTAGGTGAGGGATACCGTTTCGCTCATATGGCTCGATCACTTCCCGATTTAAAGATTTCTCTCATTGTAGCAGAGAATGATACTTTTTCATAGCAAGATATGCATAGGTTTGTGGAAAATAGGCAAAATTGGCGAAGATAATGGTATGATTTTGCGTTATGATCGGAGTATCACATTAATCAAGGAGGCTTTTTTCATGAGCAAGTATCAGACGATCGCCCAAGCAGTGAAAGAGGGCAACGTTAGCAATATCAGCGCTTCTGAAGGTATCAAAGTGTATCCGCATTCATTGTCGGAATCCGGCAATGTGAAGCTGGTTATGATTAAGGACAACCAAACGAAGTACATTTTGGCCGTAGGCGAAGGCCCGCTGTTCGACGAGCTGCAAGGCAGCGTAGAAGGCGGAGTGAAAGCTTGCCCGTTGACTCATGAAAACCGTTTGGTTATTAATAAATATTTCGACTACACCGTGCCTCGCGCATTCGGTACGCAAATCGCGACGATCGGTCTCGGCGACCGTCTCGGCATCGCTTCGCCGGGCCATATTAAGACGGTTCGCGGCAGAAACGTGCGTCCGATTCTGGCTCAGCAAAGTATCCGCGAGCTGAATTTGACGGGACGCGATTACAAGCAAGTCGTCGACGCCGCTTGCTTCGCCGCTTTCCAGGAAGGCTACAAGGACGGCTTCGGCGCCGACGGCGACCACTTGAAGGTAGAAGCGGACATCGAGCTCGCGCTCGGCCTCGGCTTCACGATGCTGACGCTGGATTGCTCCGAATATATCGACAATTCGATCGAAGGGCTGTCCGCCGCAGAGCAAGCGGCCAAATACGCCGCGCTGCCCGAAGACGTGCGCAAGCATTACGAATCCCGTTATTTGAATCAGGAATTCACGATTGCGGGAACTTCCGTAACGTTCGACCAAGAAACGTTGGCCAAAAACGTGCTGATCTACGGACCTGCCATCGATTTCATGGAGCATATCTACAACAAATACATTAAAACCGCCGACCGCGAAATCGACTTCGAGATTTCGATCGACGAGACGGCCACGCCGACCGCGCCGGAATCGCATTTCCTTGTAGCTAAGGAATTGTATGCCCGCGGACTTACGATTTACAGCATGGCGCCGCGCTTTATCGGCGAATTCCAAAAAGGCATCGACTACATCGGCGACATCGAACAATTCGAGAAAGAGCTGATCATTCATGCCGGCATCGCCGACGACTTCGGCTACAAGCTGAGCATTCACTCGGGCAGCGACAAATTCAGCGTGTTCCCGATCATCGGCAAACATACCAAAGGCCGCTTCCACGTGAAAACGGCCGGCACGAACTGGCTCGAAGCGGTAAGAACGGTAGCCAAAGTGAATCCGGGCCTGTACCGCAGAATGCACCAGCACGCATTGGAGCACTTCGAAGAAGCTACGGCTTACTACCATGTAACAACCGATTTGAGCAAAATCGCGCCGCTCGATCAAGTGGCCGATGCCGATCTGGCCGATACTTATATGAACGAGGACAATGCGCGCCAATTGATCCATATTACTTACGGTATCCTGCTGCAAGCGAAGGATGCGGAAGGCAAATCCTTGTTTAAGGACGAGTTCTACAGCACCTTGAGCGATCAGGAAGAAGCGTTCGAGCAATCGCTGATTTCCCATATCGGCAAGCATCTGGACTTGCTCGGCAAGTAAACCGCCCATTTCAAGCCGGAGCGTGCATAGCATGTTTCGGCTTAGGCATTGATTCGAACTATTTCCACAAGAGAGGATTGAGGATGTCCCATGAAACCATTTCTTGACGAAAACTTCCTGTTGTCCAATGAAACAGCCGTCCGCCTGTACCACGATTACGCCAAGGATATGCCGATCATCGATTATCACTGCCATTTGAGCCCGCAGGAAATTTATGAGAACAAAACGTTCAAGAACGTTACGGAAGCGTGGCTGTACGGCGATCACTACAAATGGAGAGCGATGAGAGCGAACGGCGTCGAGGAGCAATTCGTTACCGGCGGCGAAGGAGCAAGCGACTACGACCGTTTCTTGGCCTGGGCCAAAACCGTTCCGCAAACGATCGGCAACCCGCTGTACCATTGGTCCCATCTTGAGCTGCAGCGCTTCTTTGGCATTTACGATCTGATCAACGAGAAAAACGCTCCTGTCATTTGGGAAAAAGTGAACGCTCAATTAAGCGGCGAAGGCTTCGGCGCGAGAGACCTGATCAAAAAGTCCAATGTCAAAGTCGTATGTACGACGGACGATCCTACGGATTCGCTGGAATATCATATTAAAATTAAAGAAATCAAAGATTTCGACGTTCTTGTGCTGCCTTCGTTCCGTCCGGACAAAGGCCTTGAGATCAATCGCGCGACGTTCCTGCCTTGGGTAGCGAAGCTGGGCGAGGTTGCCGGACAAGCTATCGGCAGCTACGATCAACTGCTGGCGGCTTTGGAATCCAGAGTGCGCTTCTTCCACTCCGTAGGCGGACGCGTATCCGACCATGCGCTGGATTACGTCGCTTATGCGGAAACGACCAAGGAGCAGGCGGCAGCGATTTTCGCCAAGGCGCTGAAAGGCGAAGCCGTCAGCCTTGAAGAAGAAAAGCAGTATAAAACGTATACGCTCGTATTCCTCGGCAAGCTGTACGCCGAACTGGGCTGGGCGATGCAGTTCCATATCAACGCGGCGCGCAACAACAACAGCCGGATGTTCGGCAAGCTCGGCCCGGATACGGGATACGATTCGATCAACGACAGCTCGCTCGCTTCCCCGCTGGCCAGACTGCTGGACGCTCTCGACGGCGACGATTCGCTGCCTAAGACCATTCTGTACTCGCTCAATCCGAAGGATCATTATGTGCTCGGCACGATTATCGGCAGCTTCCAAGGCGGCGGCATTCCGGGCAAAATTCAGCTCGGCTCCGCTTGGTGGTTCCTCGATACGAAGGACGGCATGATCGAACAAATGAAGGCTCTCTCGAACCTCGGGTTGTTCAGCCGCTTCGTCGGCATGCTGACCGACTCCCGCAGCTTCCTGTCGTATACGAGACATGAATATTTCCGCCGCATCGTATGCAATCTGATCGGCGAATGGGTGGAGAACGGCGAAGCTCCGAACGACCTGGAGCTGCTCGGCGACATGGTTCGCAATATTTCGTACAACAACGCGGACGAGTACTTCCAGTTCTCTTCCTAATTGATGATGAGCATTCCATCATAGAGCCAATAAGTCCGGTGTATCTATAAGATATGCCGGGCTTATTTTTGGTTGAACGGATTTGTCCGTGGCGGAGAAGGACTCGGGCAGGAGGCTATGGAATATAGGGTAAGAGTAACCAGCCGAACTGCGATTACGGAGCCGCGGCTTTTCCGACCCTCTTCTAGCAGGGTGGTGATTTCGTCGTGGCCTGCGGTCGATAGAGGTTTCCGCTCGCTGTTGCAGCCGGATTTCTTTCATTGTTAACCCCTCACGCGGGGAAAATCCGTCTACAAAGGCGACCGCTGGCGCTTTTCCAGATTCAATTGGCCTCTCCGCTCTTTTTTCACCACGCTTCTAGAAAGGAAGTCTTATGTATGGAAATAAGTAAAGCGCCGCCTCAGGCGGGTCTTAAGATACATCAGCTTCAGCCGCTGCCGTTTCGCAAGCTGCTGGCCTTCTTCGTACCGCTCGGCGCGTCGGCAAGCCTGGTCATGATTTCGCATGTCATTATTAACGGGACATTGGCCCGCTCCGCGCATCCCGAGCTGCTCATCGCCAGCTACACGATCGCGATGAGTCTAATGGACGTGATCGAACGGCCGGCCATTCTGCTGCGACAGACATGCTCCGCGCTGGTGCGGGACCGGGTTTCGTTTCGCGCGATGTCGTCCATCGCCGTTTATTTGCTGCTGTGCAGCTTTATCATCGGCTCGGCGATCGGCTATACTCCGCTCGGGCCCTGGGTGTTTCTGCATGGGTTCGGGGCGGCGGCGGAGCAAGTGCATGAGATTGTCGATATATTCCGGCTGCTCAATATCGTCATCATCTTCTCCGGCGTGCGCTGTTTGTTTCACGGCATTATTATTTATAATCTGCGCACGAAATGGCTTACGATCGGGATGGGAATTCGGCTTATCGGCATGTTTATGGCGGCCGCTTACTTTGTAGCCACGGACAAAGTAAGCAGCGGAGCGGTAGGCGCGTGGATTTTTCTGCTCGGCATGGCGATCGAGTGCCTCATCAGCGTGTTGGAAGGAAGGTCGCTGCTGAAGCGCGTCATTCCCGAGAAGCTGGAAGGCCATCCGATCGCGGATAAGGGGCCTATCTTCCGGTTTTACCGCCCGTTGATGTACTCTTCCTTTCTTGCCGTGCTCATCGACCCTGCGATTAACGCCTTTCTCGGAAAAACGGGAAGGATGGAGCTGGCGATCGCTTCGTTCGCGATTGCGGTCAATCTCGCGCACTTGATGCAGAGCTTCTTCTCCTATATGCATCAGATTGTGCTTAACTTCTATAATGTCAATGCGCGCAGAGTGTATCAATTCGCTTGGATGATGAATTTATGCCCGGCTTTATTGATTTCCGTGCTTGCCTACACGCCGGCAGGCCCTTGGTTTTTGGAGCAAGTGATGGGAGTGAGGGCGGGGACGGAGCTGATGAGCGAAAGCTTGCGTGCGCTGCGCTTTTTTATGATCATGAATCTGGTATTCCCGTGGCTCGATTACTGCAACGGCATCGTGATGCTCAAGGGGCAAACCCGCTGCATGGTGTGGTCGCAGGCGGCCAATGTGCTGGTAACGCTGCTGGCTCTGCTGCTGCTCGTATGGAAGGTGCCCGGTTGGGGCGGATCTGTCGGCGCGCTGGCGCAATCGCTCGGCTTGGCGGGAGAATTCGCCGTCGTACTGTATGTGCTCCGCTTTTCCCGCGAATGAAGGCAGTGATAACTGACGAGTCTGTAAACATTTGTTGAAATATTTACGAAAGGAATTTATTAGATGTTTGCTCAACGGTTAGAATGAAGATTTTTCACAAATTCATACCGCCGAATGAGGGAGGCGATTGCAAAAAGGCCGTATATCGGCTTTTTTTCGTTCAAGCTTATAAATTGTAGGTTTAATTTTAAACAAAGCAACCTGCAATTTAAACATGTTACGAAATATGTAGAGTTATCTTATGTTAAAATATTGACAATAGTTAGGCACCGTTTTATGATCTAATGGAAGCCTTTACATAATGTTTGCGAAAAACGGTACTGGACTCTAAGCGACGCCGCACAGGCGTTAACCGACGAGAGGCAGGGATTGCGCTAATGAATATTGTCATCATCATGTCTGATGAGCATTCCCAGGAGGTAATGGGCTGCTCGGGCCACCCCTTGGTACAGACTCCCGTATTGGACCGGCTTGCCGCCGAAGGGACTCGATTTACGAATTGCTATACGAATTGTCCGGTGTGCACTCCGGCGAGGGCGAGTTTTTTTACATCCAAGTATGTGAATGAGCTGGGGACCTGGGATAATGCTACGCCTTATGACGGTAAAGTGAAAGGGATTTCCGCTTATTTGGCGGAGCACGGGCGCGAGCTGCACAGCTTCGGCAAGCTTGATTTTCATCCGGAGGGACATTATGAAGGCTTGATTGCCCCAAGGCCGGGATTCCGCAGAAATATTGATACCGGCGCTTATTTCCGGGATACCTGCGAGCCGAAGCCTAAGGTGGAGGAGCGCTACCGGAACATCGGCATCCGCAGCAAAGGCACGAACGATCAGCGAATAAGGGATGAAGCGATCGAGTGGCTGAAGCAAAGAAAGGTTCAGGCGGCTCCATGGGTTATGTACGTCGGTTTTTCCCATCCGCATTTTCCGTTCTTCGTCAAGCAGGAGCATTGGGATACGTATGATCCGCTGGTGCAGCAAATCCCGGAGGCGACGAAAGGGCCGTTTGACGAACTCAACGAGCCGCTGCAGGCGATGCGCCGTTATTTCCGCTGCGATGCGGCGGACGAGGAGACGATTCGGCGAGCCCACGTAGGCTATTTCTCCTTGACGACGGAGTTGGACGAGAACATCGGCGACATCGTATCCGCTTTGGAGGAGCTCGAAATGTACGACGACACTTTGATCATCTACACGAGCGACCACGGGGAGCAGCTCGGCAATCACGGGCTGTGGTTCAAATGCTGCATGTATGAAGAGGCCGCCCATATACCGCTTATTATGAAAGGCCCCGGCGTAAAAAAGGGGGCGACGGTAGATACGCTCGTATCGCTTGTCGACCTGTTCCCGACGCTATGCGAGGCGCTTGCGCTGCCCGTTCCCGAAGGGGTGCAGGGCAGGTCGTTATGGAGACTGGCGACAGGCAGGGCGGACGTGGAGCGCAGCGATTTTGTGTTCAGCGAATACCACGCGCACGGAATGCCGGTCGGCATGTATATGATCCGCTGGGATCGCTGGAAGTACGTTCACTTCAACGGCTATACGCCGCAGTTGTTCGATCTGGAGAACGATCCGGAAGAAATGTTCAACCAGGCGGAGGCTGTGCCGATGAGCGATGAAGCGAAACGGGCGCTCGAAGCATGCGAACGGAGGCTGCGTTCGGTATGCGACCCGGAAGAAACGGAGCTTCGCGCCAAATCGTTTCAGGCTAGGATGAAGGAGCGGCTTGGAATTGCCGAGTTCACGACGGGCGATCCCAAATCGAGCGGATTCGTAAATCCGAACTATCCGGTTCCTTTTCCCGAAGCCAAAGCTCATTGAAGAACAGGAGTGCATCTATGATACGTCGACAACTGAACCTGCACGATTGGAAGAGGAGGCTGCTGGGCAAGGAGGAGTACAAGCCTTTTCCGCGGCTGGAAGAGAGAGAGCCTTGGGAGCAGCTTCCCGCGTCATTGAAAGCTTCCATCGTCCGCGAGGCGGAAGCGAGCCTGCCGTTCGCCTATCCTCCGCTTACGGCCGTGATGTACATGGAGTTTTGGAGAAACGGCAACCGGACGCGCTACGATCTGCCGTACCATCGCCGGAGACGAGCGCTCACTACTTTCGTGTTAGCCGAATGCATCGAAAATAAAGGCCGTTTTCTGGACGATATCGTCAACGGCATTTGGTGTATATGCGAGGAGACGTCTTGGGTCATCTCGGCCCATAATTTTCATTTCTATGACCGCAGCCTTCCCGTTGCCGACAAGGCCCGTCACGACATCGATCTGTTCGCCGCCGAGACCGGCAACGCCCTGGCATGGACGTATTACTTGCTGGGGGATGCGCTTACGGAGCATTACGGGCCGCTTGTTAAAGAAAGGCTGGCAATGGAGCTGCGAGAGCGCATTTTAGAGCCTTACGCGAGCAGGACGGACATGTGGTGGATGGGCTTCGACGAATCGGTGAAGCTGTACAACTGGACGACCTGGATCACCTCCAACGTGCTCAGCGCCGTATTATTCGTCGAGGAGGATGACGACCGGCGCATCCGGGCCGTAGAAAAGGCGGCGTACAGCCTGGACCGCTTTCTGCTTACGTATCATGCGGACGGCGGCTGCGACGAGGGGCCGAGCTACTGGAACAAAGCGGCGGGTTCCTTGTTCGACTGTCTTGAGCAGCTGTTTGTTGCCACCGGCGGAACGATCGATCTCTACGGCGAGCCGCTGATCCGGAATATTGCCGCGTATATTTTCAAAGCGCATATTCATGACCGGTATGTGCTTAACTTTGCCGACGGGCCGCATAAGGTGACGATTGAAGGCGATTTGATCTATCGTTTCGGAAGTCGTACGGGGCAGAGCGATCTAATGGATTTGGGCTATACGATAGCCCGTCGATGGGGGACCGAGGGAGTCAAGCAGATGCAGTTTTTCTCCTTTTTGCGGGTAGTTCCTGCGCTCTTTAATTTCAGCAAGCTGCTGGAGCATGGACGGGCGGCGGCATATCCGCGCAGCCTGTGGCTGGAAGGGATTCAGGTGATGATTGCCCGGGAAGCGGCGAGCCCGGAGCAAGGGCTGTATGTTGCCGTGAAGGGCGGACACAACGACGAAAGCCACAACCATAACGATGTCGGCCAGTTTGTTATTTATTATGACGGAGAGCCCTGCATCATCGATCTGGGCGTAGAGACTTATACGAAAGAGACGTTCGGACCGAACCGGTACGATATTTGGACGATGCAGTCTTCTTATCACAACCTGCCCGAGATTGCGGGCGTGCGTCAGGGCGCCGGAGAAGGCTATCGGGCTTCCGACTGCCGGTTTGCCGATGACGGGCAGACAACGTCGCTTGAGCTCGACATCGCCGGCGCCTATCCGCCGGAAGCGGGGCTGGATTATTGGCACCGATCGGTCGCTCTCCTGCGCGGCGGCACTCCCGCCGTACAAGTAACCGAGACATACCGGTTTGCTTCGGAAGCCGGTGAGATCGCTCTCCATTTGCTGACGGGGCGTGAGCCCGGGCTGCAAGCAGACGGAACGATCTGGCTGCCGACGACGGAGGGAAAGGGACTCGTCTGTCAATACGACAACCGCGAACTGGAGGCGGTGATCGAGGCTCGCGTCATTACGGACGAGAAGCTGCTGCAAGCTTGGGGAGAGACGGTATATCGCATCGTCATGAAGCCGAAGGAGCGGTGCGCCGCAGGACAATATGTGTTTACATTCCGTGCGTAACGGCGCGCACATTCGAAGGGGACCGATAGATGAAGAAGGCGTTGTATGCGGGAATCGATATAGGCGGAACGAATGTGAAAGTCGGGTTATGCGATGCCGACGGCCGGCTGCTGCATAAGCTGGAAGGGCCTACAGGAGGAGCGGAAGGGCTGCATGAAGCGGTTCGCCGCATCGACCAATATGTTCGCCGGGCTGTTGACGAAGCGGGGGGTCATTGGTCGGACGTAGCCGGTATCGGAGCGGGGATTCCCGGCTTCGTCGACATCCATAGCGGCGTGGTGGCGCTGGCCGAAAATTTGGGCTGGGAGCAGGTGCCGATCGCCCGCATATTGTCGGAGCAGTTCGGCAAGCCCGTTGCCATCGAAAATGACGCCAATCTGGCGGCGCTAGGAGAAGCGCTCCGCGGCGCGGGACGCGGGGTGAACCATCTCGTGTGCTATACGGTCGGAACCGGCGTAGGAGGAGGCATCGTCGAAGCGGGCCGTCTCGTCCATGGGTTCGGCGGCATGGCGGGAGAACTCGGCCACTTACGGATCGCGGCGGAAGCCGAGGCGGCCCCCTGCAACTGCGGGCTGCGAGGCTGCCTTGAGACGATAGCCTCGGCCACGGGCATCGTCAGGCTGGCCCGGGAGGCAATCGAACGAGGGGAGGGCACGACGCTCGCCGGGCTTGACTTGGCGCGGCTGGAAGCCAAGGATGTGTTCGTCCACGCCGAAGCCGGAGACGGCGCGGCGGTGCGGATCGTCCGCAAGGCCGCCGATGCGCTCGGCCTGTCGATGGCGATGGCGGCTGCGGTGACGAATCCGCAGCGCTTCATTATCGGCGGCGGCGTGTCCCGCGCCGGCGAGACGCTGCTGGCGCCGGTCCGCGAGGCGTTCGCGCGCTACGCCGCCGAGCCATTGCGCCGGCAGGTCGATATCGTCCAAGCGCAGCTTGGCAACGATGCCGGGATAATCGGCGCGGCCGGCCTGGGCAGAGGCTTAAGCTGCTTTCGGTCATAAGACGAGCTGACCCATCTGCCGAGTCTTCGGGCCTTGAGCGAACCGGGCGCGGCTTGACGCCGGCAATCTCTCCCCGGAGCGGGGGTTAGCCGCGACCGGCCCTTTATACGGCAAAACCGTCCTTGGCAAAGGACGGTTTTGGGCCGAGACGGCTGCAACTGCAATAAGCGTTAAGCCAACTGCTGCATGGTTTTCGCTTTTCTTCCGTATTTCATGTTGAAAAATTTGGTGAACAGCTCGTGGACCATTTCGATCTCTTCGGCGTCCAGCCTCATGATTTTAAAGTAGGTTTTCGTTTTATCGTTACCGGCAAACTGTTTCCAGGTAAGCAGCTTGTCCTGTTCCAGAGCGCTATCCAGCGATAAAGTGATCCACTTTTTGATACCGCCCGTGCATAGCTTAAAATGATTAGGAACAAAATAAGCGTCAGAACGCATAACATCCGGCTTAAGCTGCAGCAGCCGCGCGGTGTTAAGCGCATCGTCCAGCGCCGAGTGATGCTGCCCTACCGGTTCAAGCTCGTGCTCGACCAGCGCCTGCTGCAGTCCTCCTTCGAAGAAGGAAGTTACGTCAAGCAGATTGACGAGCCAATCGCCACTGACCTGATTTATTTTGCAATCGAGAAATAAATGGAAGAAATCTCCGCCACCCCAAGCAAGAATGGTATACTCCTCTCCGCAAAAAGCCCGGAACTCCCGGATCACCTGATGAAAGCGAGCGCTCTTGTGCAGCGTTTCCTTCGTAATTCCGCAAAATTGCAAGGCGAATCTATTAATATAAAAATTCGGATTGATATAGCTTTGAAACGTATCGACGATTTCCAGCCGGTCGTTCAGCTTGACGGCCCCAATCTCGATAATTTCCATAGGATAAATATCGTAATGCTTCCTTCCGTTAAATTCGAGGTCTATCACAATATAATTCATACACTTCACCTCCTCGTACAAGCATACCACGTTTCGGACTCAAGGTTATAATGTTTTTCGTTGCCAGTCCGGATTTTATCCGTCTTTTCTTCGGAAAAAAACGAGCTGTTCGCCTTTTTCGGCCGCCGGAGCGCGGTTTTGTCGATAAAATCCGTATTTTCCTTCATTCCTAGACAAGTTTTTGATATAATAAAGTGAATTTTCATACGTGAAGGGGATTAGTATGGATTATATAAGCACGCGAGGAAAAGTGGAGAAGTGCGGATTTATCGACGCGTTTTTGATGGGGCTGGCCAATGACGGCGGTCTTGTGATCCCAAGTGAAATTCCGAACGTCTCGGAACAGAAGCTGAAGGAATGGCAGGAGCTGTCCTATCAGGACTTAATGCTTGAAATTTTCTCTTATTATACGAACGATGAAATTCCTTACGAGGATTTGAAGAAGCTCGTTTATGACAGCTACTCTACCTTTAGAGACGAAGCGGTGACGCCTCTGAAGCAAATTAACGATTCGCTGTACGTGTTGGAGCTGTTCCAAGGGCCGACCTTTGCGTTCAAGGATGTCGCGCTGCAATTTATGGGCAACCTGTATTCTTATGTGGCTGCGAAGCGCAACGAAATTATCAATATTTTGGGCGCGACCTCCGGAGATACGGGAGCGGCGGCTATCCAAGGCGTGAGAGGCAAAGAAGGCATCCGCATCTGCATTTTGCATCCGCATCAGAAGGTTAGCAAGGTGCAGGAGCTGCAAATGACGACGGTGCAGGATGAGAATGTGCTGAACTTGTCCGTGAAGGGCAATTTCGACGATTGTCAGCAATCGATCAAGGAATTGTTCGCGAATGTGGACTTCAAGCATAAATACCATCTGCGCGCGATCAATTCGATCAACTTCGTGCGCATTTTGTCCCAGACGGTATATTATTTTTACGCTTACTTCCAAATCGCCAAAGCAAAACCGGTCGGGAAAGTCAATTTCAGCGTACCGACAGGCAACTTCGGCAATATTTTTTCCGGCTATTTGGCCAAGCAAATGGGACTTCCGATCGGCAAGCTCATCCTGGCTACGAATGAAAACAATATTTTGGAGCGTTTCGTTAAAGAAGGCGTGTATAAACCGGGCGAGTTTTACAGCACGTACAGCCCTTCGATGGATATTCAGATCGCCAGCAACTTCGAGCGGTATTTGTACTATTTGAACGACAAAAATCCGGACAAGGTATCCGAGCTGATGAACCGCTTCCGTGCCGAAGGCCAGCTTGAGATCGGACCGGAGCTGCTCGGCAAAGTGGCTCTCGATTTCGAAGCCCAAGGAGTGAAGGGTGCGGACTGCCTGGAGATCATCGATAAATATTACGAGCAATCCGGCTATTTATTCGACCCGCATACGGCCTGCGGAGTAAAAGCTTACGAGACTTGCAGCGGGGAGCAGGAGACTTGCGTCGTATTCGCCACGGCGCATCCGGCCAAGTTCAACGAAGCGATTGCGCTCATCGACATTGAGCAGCCGTTCCCGACCGAAATTCAGCAGTTGTTCGACAAGCCGCAGGTTCAAACGGTCATTGAGAACGATAAGCAGGTGCTCGTCAGCGAGCTGGAACGGTTTTTCGGTTAATAAAATGACGGATGGATAAATAGAAAAATCGCCCGGGCTTACCGGGCGATTTTTTGTTATTTAGGAAATGATGCGCAGCAATATCCTGTGGATATCCGGGTGCTCCCCCGAAAGGAAAGTCTACCCATAGAACGATCCCAGAGGAAGGGTTAGACGCCGATCCAGCGTAGGTTGGGTGCGGACGGAATAAGCTTCAGAGCATTACGTCACTTTTGGGGGATTTGTTCCTATAAGCTATGGACTGTAAGCACGGCGGCTTATTTCGCGGCCGGCCGCGAGTCGCCAAGCTGAACGCTGCGCCCAGCGCCGAGCCCGATCAGCAGGAACAAGGTCGTTGAAACGACCAGGACAAGCAGCGGCGCCGTCCAGGACTGCGTCAAATCATGCAGATAGCCGAACAAAATCGGTCCGACGGCGGCGAGCAAATAGCCGAACGACTGAGCCATGCCGGACAGTTCGGCGGCTTGGGCCGCGCTCGAGGCACGCAGCGCGAATAAGGCGAGCGACAAGCTGATGCTTGCGCCTTGCGCGATGCCGATCAAAATAATCCACAGCGGAGCCAGCGACGTTGACGTGCTAAGCAGCAGACCGCAGTAGCCGAGCAGCGCGACCAGCGCCGTGAACACGATCAGTCCGCGTTGACTGGAGCGGCGCCCGGCAAGCACCGGCATAATGAAGGAGGCCGGCAGGCTGACGAATTGCATCAGCGACAGCATCCAGCCGGCAGCTCCGGTGCTCATGCCGCGGTCGTGCAAGATGGCCGGGAGCCAGGCGATCGTCACGTAGAACGCTAACGATTGCAGTCCCATGAACAGCGTGACCTGCCAAGCCAGCGAAGATTTCCACAAGCTGCCGGTTCGGGCCCGTTTGATGACAGCGGCGGCTGCGCCGGAGGCCTTCAGCTGAGGCAGCCATAAGATTAGACCCGCTGCGGCGAGGATGGCCCAGCAGCCGAGCGAGCCTCGCCAGCCGAGACCGAGGCCATTGGCGACAGGGACACTGATGCCGGAAGACAAGGAGGCCCAAAGGCTCATCGACATGGAGTACAGACCTGTCATCAACCCGACTTTGCCGGGAAAATCGCGTTTGATCAGGCCGGGCAGCAGAACGTTGCCGATAGCGATAGAGGCGCCGAGCACGGCTGTTCCGGCGAACAGCGCCGCTGCGGAAGGGAGCGAGCGGATCACGATTCCCGCGGTTAAGGCGGCCATGCTTATAAACAGCGTCTTCTCCATGCCGATGCGGCGGGCGATGCCGGGCGCGAGCGGAGACAACAAGGCGAAAGCGATAAGCGGCAGCGCGGTCAGCAGACTGGCCAGCACATTGGACAAGCCGGTATCGGCGCGGATCGATGCCGTTAACGGTCCGACGACAGTAATGGAGGCGCGCAAGTTGGAAGCGATCAGGATGACGCCGAACATGAGCAGCAGGCTGCCGCTGCGAATGCCTGTTGCTGCATGGGCTTGCCCGATTGCAGCAGATTTGGGGTTGTTCATTGCAGTTCCTCTCCTTTGTACAACAAATCGATCAACGATTATTGCATGTGATAATAAACTATAATATACTTATAACGAATAAAAGTAAATTATAATTTATTTGGAGGGAAACCTTTGGATATTTCTAAAGAACAGGATGAACAAGAAGTGCAGGGGATGGTCCGCCGGATCGGCCACCAGCTTAGACAGCTGCGCAAAGAGCAGAAGCTGAGTCTAGACGACCTTGCGGAGAAATCCGGGGTCAGCAAGCTGACGCTCGGCAAAATCGAAAGGGGAGAGACAAATCCGAGTCTGGCCGTGCTATGGAGAATAGCCGACGGTTTGTCGGTGCCGATGTTTTCGCTGTTCGCCGGGGAGACGGTCGTCCAGGTGTCCCGTGCTGGCTCAGGAATGCAGTTCACGGACGGGCCGTGGCGGATCGAGCCGATGTTCCCCCAATCGATGAGCGGAGGAACGGAAATATACCGTGCCTATTTGGCGCCTCGCAGCAAGTATTCTTCCGATTATCATCCGGCCGACGTCATGGAAACCGCTGCGCTGATGTCCGGTATCGCCCGCATCATCGTCTCCGATGTCGAGCATGAGCTGCACCCGCATGATGCGATCCGGTTCCGCGGCGGCTGCGTTCACACGTATGTGAATGATTCGGACGATACCGCAGTTTTGCTGATCTCGCTGGAGCGTGAGAAGCAATAAGCCTTAAGCATAATCATAATGCGCAGCGCCTGCAGCTAAGTCTTCGTCAAATCGCTTGCGCAGAGGCTTTTAGACGAGCGGGCGCCGCGTGAGGCAAGGCGTCTTTCTCAAGAAGAAGTGCCGTCATACCAGCATAGCACCTCGCTCCAATCCCACTGCTCGTAATAATTCGAGCCCAAATCCACCGATTCAATCCATAAGACCGCCTCCGCTCCGTTATCCTTGCCCAGCATCACGCCGGCCTTTTCCCGGTTTGAGCGCACCCAGCCAAGCCGGCGGCTGCTCTTCAGATATTGAGGAGCATAGTCCCCGTAACCGGCAGGCGGGGACGATACCGGCTGCTGCTGCGGATCTTGAAGGTGCAGCTGAACAAGCGCCGGCAGCGGGCGCTGCGACGGGTCCTGCTGCCATGTGCTCTCCGCCGATCGGGATACGACGAGCTTCTCGCTCGTAACCCAAGTAAAGCCGACGTCCGCATAGCCTTTCGGGGTAAGCGCCGGCAGTTGTAAAGCCGGAACCTCCTTCACTTTCAGATGTTTATTCTCCAGCGCCATCCG
Source organism: Paenibacillus doosanensis (assembly GCF_025060755.1). Taxonomy (GTDB): domain Bacteria; phylum Bacillota; class Bacilli; order Paenibacillales; family NBRC-103111; genus Paenibacillus_S; species Paenibacillus_S doosanensis. Next base: position 124,366 of record NZ_JANYUY010000001.1, on the reverse strand, counting down.
GCCGCCGCCTTGAATATAAGCCAATCGGCTGCGAGCAGGAGCCCACTTGAACCAACCGGAGTTGGCCAGCATTTCATTCACCGGCTTAAAGTGTTTGCCGTCCGCGGAAAGCAAGCATAACATATCGCTGTCGGCGGACCAGGAAGCCGTAGGATGAACGACGAACGAAATCCATCTCCGGTCGGCCGACCATTTGAAAATCGACGTGCCGATCGACAGCACGGTGACGCTGCCTCCGGTAAGTTCGGAAGGAATCGTAAAAAATCGTTTCATTTTTTTCTCGTCCATTTTGGCGTCGTAAGGAATCAAGTACAGCACCGGGTTCGTCCAGCCGTCGGGCAGACGGTCAGCCGCGGTGGAAGCCAGAAAACCGGAGCCGTCGGGCAGCCATGAATAATTGTTCACCCCCAGCGCCACATTGTCAAAATGCTGCTGGGGTAAAACGTCCGTATCCGTAATATTCAGCACGGTTTGGTCCTGGAACGCCAGCATATTGCGCACCGGGGACCACTGCAGATTCGTCCCTCCGCGCGCGTAGATCTGCTCATGGCGGCCATCCTTCGCGTTATAGAGCCACACCTCCTGATCGCTGCCGTTCTGCGACCGGTTGTAGGCAATCCATTGGCCGTCGTAAGACCATTTGGGACCGGATACGCCTCCCAGGTCCGTTAGCTGCTTTTCCTCCGTTCCCGCTTTGATCCATAGATTGCCTTTACGCACAAACGCCGCCTTTACGGGATGAACGGGCGCCGATTCCGGGTCGGCATAGCTTTCTCCGCAAAAGCCTGCCGTCAAGAACACCGCTACCAGCAAGCAAAATAGGCGTTTCCAGACAAAAAGGGATTTTCCGAGAAACTTTTGCTGTATTTTCATGAGAGATCTTTCCTTTGCTTAGACGTTGTTTAGTAGGGTTCGACGTTAATTTACTCTACCGGCTCAAGCCTCATACGGTATTTTTCGCAAAAGTTGAACATGCTAAATTAAAAAAGTGTCAACAGCGTTGATGACGGGACACGTTTTTCCTTAGGTTGAAGAACAAACCGCCGTGGCTTACGATAAAGACAGATAACGCTTGCACAAATTTTTATTGGAGCAGCGGCATTTCAAAACTTAAAGGGAGGAATCCTACATGAATACAGCAGCACAGCAAGCATCCGGCGGAGTACGGGTGAAGGTGCAGCGCTTCGGGCGTTTTTTGAGCGGGATGGTTATGCCGAACATCGGCGCCTTCATCGCCTGGGGATTAATCACGGCATTATTTATTCCGACAGGCTGGATCCCGAACGAATATTTGGCTAAGCTGGTGGGCCCGATCATAACGTATTTGCTGCCTGTTCTCATCGGTTATACCGGGGGGACTATGATTCACGGGCAGCGCGGAGGCGTCATCGGCGCCGTCGCTACGATGGGCGTCGTTGTCGGAGCCGACATCCCGATGTTTCTCGGAGCCATGATCGTCGGTCCCGGATCGGCGTGGATTTTGAAGCAGTTCGACAAATCGATCGAAGGCAAAATCCGTTCCGGCTTCGAAATGCTCGTCAACAACTTCTCATCGGGCATTATCGGCGGGGTGCTCGCTCTGATCGCTTATACGGGGGTCGGCCCTGTCGTAGAAGTCATCAGTAAAACGTTAGCCGCAGGCGTACAGGTTCTCGTTAACGCGGGCTTACTGCCGCTGGCCAATATTTTGATCGAGCCGGGGAAAGTGCTTTTCCTGAATAATGCGATCAACCACGGCGTACTTAGCCCGATCGCGCTCGATCAAGCGGCCAAAACAGGCAAATCGATTATTTTTATGCTCGAATCGAATCCCGGACCGGGACTTGGCATCTTGCTCGCCTATTGGCTGGTCGGACGCGGCACCGCTAAGCAATCCGCTCCCGGAGCGGCAATCATTCATTTTCTCGGCGGGATTCATGAAATTTACTTTCCGTATATTTTGATGAACCCCCGCTTGATCTTGGCGGCTATGGCCGGCGGCGTGACAGGCACATTCACCTTCTCGCTGTTCCATGCGGGACTCGTTGCGACACCGTCGCCGGGAAGTATTTTCGCTTACATCGCGATGGCGCCGAAAGGCGGCTTGCTGGCCGTATTCACCGGGGTGATTACAGCGACGATCGTCTCGTTCCTAGTCGCCGCCCTGCTGCTGAAAACAACGCGTAAGGATGAGCAGGACGAAGGCGATTTGGAAGAAGCGTCGGCAAAAATGAAGCAGATGAAAGCAGCGGGCAATGCCAGCCCATCCGCTCCGGCTGCCGCAGCTTCTGCAGCAAGCCCGGCAGGTACGGTTCTCGCCAAAGAAGATGTCCGCAAAATCGTCTTTTCATGCGATGCAGGCATGGGCTCGAGCGCCATGGGCGCTTCGATTCTACGCAAAAAAATGAAGGCGGCGGGTGTGGACGTAACGGTTATCAACACCGCGATCAGTGAAATTCCGGGCGATGCCGATATCGTCATTACGCATAAATCGCTGACGGATCGAGCCAAGGCGCAGGCGCCGAAGGCTGAGCATATCTCGATCGATAATTTCCTGAAAAGTCCGGAATACGACGAATTGGTCCAACGATTAAGCTGATTGTATAATAGCGCATAACACCGGTGCGAGAGCGCGGTGAACAAGAGCAGGGCAGCCGGTTTCAAAAAAAAGGTTTGTCGTTCGCCGTACGGTGAATGAGATAGAGCCTGCGGCAGTTCGGATAAGCTTGTTCGCCGCTGCCGTCAGCGCCGGAGTTATGCCATTTTATGTATGAGGAAGATGCCCATGTTGAACGTTTCCAGCAGACATCGCCAAATTCTGGAGCTTCTGCTGAACCGGAAGGACGAGATTACAGCCGGTGAGATTGCGGCGGCAATCAATGTAAGCACCCGAACGGTTCACCGGGAGTTGTCCGAGGTGGAGCAGATCGTGGAAGCGTACGGATTGAAGCTTCATAAGAAATCCGGCATCGGCATTCAAATTTATGCGGATGACCCGGAACGGCTGGAGTCATTCCGCGAAAGATTGTCCCGTACTAGTGCGGTTGATTTTTCCGCGGAGGACCGCAAAGTGTGGATTCTCTGCTCGCTGCTTGAGGCTCAGGAGCCGGTGAAGCTGTTTACGCTAGCTCACGACATGAAAGTGACGATGCCTACCGTTGCCCATGATCTGGACGAATTGGAGTCCTGGATCGGCAAGCGCGGCCTGCAGCTGGTGCGAAGGCGGGGCTACGGGGTCGAAATCAACGGATCGGAGACAAGCAAGCAGAAGGCTATAGGCTATTTGGCCGGAGAGCATCTGGACGATTCCGATTTATTCGGGCCGACCGGACGGACGGTGCGCCCGGCGACGGCAAAGCTGCTGAATATGGTCGGCAAACCGTTTCTGATGGAGATCGAGAACGCTCTATGGGAATGGGGGCGGCTAAGAAACGCCGATTTGGCTGAGGTTGCCTATACGGAGCTGCTAGTCCGTCTGTCTACCGCGGTTAAGCGGATCGAACAAGGGACTAGAATGAAATCGAGGAAGCGGGGCGGCTCGCACGCACCGGGTGAAGTGCCGGAGTTTGCGAGGCCAATCGTTGCTTCGCTATCCGCGAGGCTCGGGATCGAATTTACCGAAGAAGAAACGGCTTATATTGCCGAGCTGCTTCGCGAAGCGACGCTGGGCCCGGCAGGCGCAGTCAACGGCTTACTGCCGCAGGACGATCTTAGTCTGATAGATAAAATGAATAGGCTGATCCGTTACGCGGAGGCACGAACGGGAGTTAGCGTAACCGAAGACCGTACGCTCAGGGAAGGACTGTTGACACATCTGGAATCCGCGCTGGATAGACTTCGTCACGGCGCTTATATCCGCAACCCGCTGCTTGCCCAGATCAAAAAAGATTACGACTACTTATTCGGAATTTTGCGTGAAGGGGTCGATAGCGTCATTACCGATGTCGCCGTGCCCGATGAAGAGGTTGGCTTTCTGGTTATGCATTTCGGCGCTGCCTTGGAGAGGCTGAATCAATTTCGCCGCAATGTGCGGGCCATTCTTGTGTGCACCAGCGGAATCGGCTCCTCGAAGATGCTGGCGATTCGGATCGGCAAGCAATTTCCGCAGATCGAGATTGTCGGCAACGTATCATGGTACGAAGCTGCGCGGCAGCCGGGAGAGGCATACGATCTGATCATCTCGACGGTCGATCTGCCGCTGGAAGCGGATCAGTATATTAAGCTTAGCCCGCTGTTGACCAAAGAGGAAGCGGAGCGGTTGCGCCGGTTCATCCAGGATATTACACTGAAAAAGAACCCGTCCGCGAAGCGGCAGGCCGCAGACGAAGGGCAAGGAGCATGGGAGCGGCTGCTCAAGCTCAAAGCGTATTTGGATGAAATCGTCCGGCTGATCGGGCAGTTCCGGGTGCACCTTGCCGGGGGGCCGTCCGCCAGCTTGCGGGATGTGGTGCTTGAGCTGTGCGCTTATGTGAAGGAAGCGGGCGTACTTGACCAAGCGGGCCCTGTCGCCGATCAACTGGTCGAGAGAGAGAAGCTGGGAAGCCAGCTCATTCCGGATACGTCGGTGGCATTGTTTCATACGCGGAGCGAATATGTCCGCCGGCCGTCGCTAACCTTATTTCGATTGAGCGAGTCTATCGTGCTGGAGGCGGAAGGGCCGACGGAAGTCCGGCATATACTGCTGATGCTGGGACCGCGCGAGCTGGCGAAGGAGAGCCTTGAAGTGCTCAGCGAGATCAGCGCGCTGCTGCTTGTTCCGGAGATGATCGGGCTGCTGGAGCGCGGGGAGCCGGAGGAGATCAAGCGGTTTTTGAGCGAGGAGTTGGCGCGCTTTTTTATCGATAAAACGCAATAACGACGAAGAATATAAAGGGAAATGGAGAGATAACCATGAGTGTTTTATCCAAAGAGAAAGTCAGATTGAACGTGAAGGTCGAAGACAAATACGAAGCGATCCGCTTGGCGGGACAACTGTTGGTGGACGCTGGACATGCCGAGCTTCCGTATATCGAGAAAATGATCGAGAGAGAACAGACGTTATCCACTTACATGGGCGGGGGACTTGCTATTCCGCATGGAACGCAGGACTCGAAGCAATTTATCCGCTCGACGGGGTTGTCGATTCTGCAGATCCCGGAAGGCGTCGATTTCGGCGAAGGGGAGAAAGCCTATTTGTTGGTCGGTATCGCGGCGGACGGAGACGACCATCTGGAAATACTGACCAACGTAGCGATGATCTGTTCGGATGACGATAATTTGGAGGGCATTTTGAAGGCTTCTACGGCCGAAGAGCTGCTCGCTATCTTTGAAAGCGGGATGGAATGATGAGGGCGGTTCATTTCGGAGCGGGCAACATCGGCCGCGGGTTTATCGGCCTCTTGCTGTCCGACTCCGGTTACGAAGTTACTTTCGTCGATGTGAACGAGACGCTTGTGGGCTTGCTGCGGGAGCGCCGAGAATATACGGTCTCGCTCGCTAACGAGTCGCAAGATACGGTAACGGTCCGCGGCGTTACGGCGATCAGCGGCAACGACGCCGAGCAAGTCGCCGCGGCGGTAGCCGGAGCGGATCTGGTCACGACGGCGGTCGGCGTGAACATATTGAAATTCATCGCCGGCAATATCGCGTCCGGCATACGCCGCAGACTTGCGGCGGGCGCCGCGCCGCTGCATATTATTGCCTGCGAGAATGCGATCGGCGGCAGCACGCAGCTGAAAGAGCATGTGTACTCGCATCTTAACGAAGAGGAGCGCCAGCAAGCGGACAGCCGCGTTGCCTTCCCCGATGCGGCCGTGGACCGGATCGTGCCGCTCCAGCACCATGAAGACCCGTTGCATGTTACGGTTGAGCCGTTCTACGAATGGGTCGTCGACCGCTCGTCCATGTTCGAAGGGTTCGAGCCGGTGAAGGGCGTTCACTATGTGCAGCAGCTTGAGCCTTACATCGAGCGCAAGCTGTTCACCGTCAATACCGGCCATTGCAGCGCCGCTTATCTCGGTTATTTGCAAGGAATAGCGACGATTCAGGAGGCGATGGCCGACGAGGCGATAGCCCGGCACGTTCGCGAGGCGCTGGATGAAACCGGCAAAATGCTCGTGTACAAATATTCCTTCAACGCCGAAGAGCATACGAGCTATATCGTGAAAATTATGGAACGGTTCCGCAATCCGTACTTGACCGACGAAGTCGTCCGCGTCGGCCGTTCGCCGATCCGCAAGCTGTCGCCGAACGACAGACTGGTACGCCCGGCGCTGCAGGCGTTTGCGGGCGGCATCGAGCCAGTGCGCCTGGCCGGCGTTATGGCGGCGGCGCTGCGATTCGACTATGCCGACGACCCGGAAGCGGCGGAGCTTCAGGCGGCCGTGAAGGAGCTTGGCGCAGGCGCGGCTTTGACGCGATATACCAACATACCGGAAGATCATCCGGTTCATGAGATGGTTATGAAACAATACTCGGCATGGAAGCCGTCTAATACACTTTAACTCGAGGAAGGAGCGGTTGGAAATGTCGAATCATTTGACAGGGGTAGCGGCCTCGCCGGGCATAGCCGTCGCGCAAGCGTTCCGGCTGCAAACCGTTCAGCAAACGCCTGTCCGCAGCTCGGTGGCCGATCCCGAGCAGGAGGCGGCGCGCTTTGCGCAGGCCGTGAAGGAGGCGCAAGAGCAGCTTCAGACGATCCGGGAGATGACGGAGAGCAGGCTCGGCGCGCAGAAAGCGGAAATTTTTGAGGCGCATCTGCTGCTTCTGGAAGATCCGGATCTTATCGATGCCGTTACGGATAAAATCAAAGACGAATCGGTCAACGCCGATTATGCGCTCTATGAAGTGGCCGGAACTTTCATCGAAGCTTTGATGGCGATGGATAACGAGCTGCTGCGGGAGCGCGCGGTCGACGTGAAGGACGTATCCGGCCGCGTGCTCAGCCGCCTTCGCGGAGAATCGTACGGCTCGGTTGCCGATCTGTCGGCGCCGGCAATACTCATCGCCGAGGATTTGACGCCGTCCGATACGGCGCAGCTCAATCCCGATCTGGTGATGGGCTTCATCACCGAAATCGGCAGCAGAACGTCCCATTCCGCCATTATGGCACGCTCGTTGGAAATTCCGGCGGTTGTCGGCGCGGGAGCCGCGGCGGCTGGAATTGCGAGCGGGGTTACCGTCATATTGGACGCGGTGGAAGGACGGATTGTCGTCGATCCGGATGAGCAAGAGCTTCAGGCGTATTTGCGGAAAAAAGAGCAGTACGACGCCCGCAAGGCGGAACTGAAACAATTGATCGATCAGCCTTCGCTGTCCTCCGACGGCCGCCAAGTGGAGCTTGCAGCCAATATCGGCAGCGTCGAGGATGTGCAGAAAGCGCTGGATAACGGAGCGGAAGGAATCGGCTTGTTCCGCACCGAGTTTTTGTATATGGGCCGCAGCGCGCTGCCTACCGAGGAAGAGCAGTTCAAAGTATATCAATATGTGCTGGAGAAAATGAACGGCAAGCCGGTCGTCATCCGCACGCTCGATATCGGCGGGGACAAAAAGCTTCCGTACATGAAGCTGCCTGAAGAGAGCAACCCGTTCCTCGGGCTGCGGGCATTGAGGCTGTGCCTCGACCGCCAAGATCTGTTCCGCACGCAGCTGCGGGCGCTGCTTCGGGCCAGCGCCTACGGGCAGCTGAAAATTATGTTTCCGATGATCGCCGTTGTGGAAGAGCTGTGGGAAGCCAAGCGCCTGCTGCAGGAGGAGACGGAGAAGCTGCTCGGCGAAGGCGTGACCGTTGCCGAGCGTATCGAAGTCGGGATGATGATCGAGGTGCCTGCGGCTGCGCTCGCAGCGGACAGCTTCGCCAAAGACGTCGACTTCTTCAGCATCGGCACGAACGATCTGATTCAATATACGATGGCGGCGGACCGGATGAACGAGACGGTTGCGTACTTGTACCAGCCCAGCCATCCGGCGATTCTCCGCCTGATCGATATGGTTATCCGCGCGGCGGAGCGCGAAGGCAAATGGGTCGGCATGTGCGGGGAAATGGCCGGAGACGAAACGGCGATCCCGCTGCTGCTCGGGCTCGGACTGCACGAGTTCAGCATGAGCGCCGGATCGATCCTGCCGGCCAGAGCGCTGATCGGCAAGCTGCCGCAGGGCGAATGGGCCGATCATGCCCGCAAGGCGCTGGCAATGCGCAGCCAAGCGGAGGTCAAACAATTCGTTCAACAATTGACAAGGAGTGAAGCATAAATGCTGTCTCAATCGTTTACCGTGATGAACCCGTCGGGCTTTCATGCCCGCCCTACCAAAATATTCGTTCAACAAGCAAGCGAATTTCCATGTAAAATCAACTTGACGAAAAACGGCAAAAAAGTGAACGGCAAAAGCTCGCTGAGCATGCTGACTTTGGGACTCGCTCAAAATGACGAAGTGCTGCTTGAGGTTGACGGCGAGCAGGAAGAGCAGGCTATGGAAGCGCTGGGCGCTTTGCTGACCAAAATTTACGAGGAATAGTATAAAGGCCATAAGCGGCCCCGGTCCTGAGTTCCGTTTGGACCGGGGCTTTTTTTATTATGCGAAACTTATAGCAATTACCTATTAAATCAATTTCAATTATATATTAGACGAATAAACAATTTGCCTTTATGATAAGTTGTAACACTAGCGCCATTGAAAGGGGATTTAAACCATGTCTGTCTATCAATATGAGGCTCGAACGATCGACGGCAAACCCGTCTGTTTGTCGGCTTACCGCGGAAAGGTTCTTCTTATCGTAAATACGGCGAGCCGGTGCGGATACTCCAAACAATTCGAAGGGCTTCAACAGCTTTATGACGCGTATCACGCAGCGGGATTGGAAATTCTCGGGTTTCCGTGCAACCAATTCAACGATAAGGAGCCCGAAAATAATGCGCTAATTCAGACGTATTGCGACAGCCGATTCGGAGTGACGTTCGAGCTATTTGAAAAAATCGAGGTGATCGGAGCGGATGCGCATCCTTTATTTCAATATATGACCGGGCAAGCGCCGTTTCGAGGGTTTGATCCCCAAACCTCCGACGGCCGCTGGATGCGGGAGTTTCTTATGGAAAAATACCCCGGCATCTATGAGGGCGACGGGGTCAAATGGAATTTCTCCAAGTTTTTGATCGATCGGAGGGGCCGGGTGAAGAGCAGGTACGAATGTACGATCGAGCCTGCGGACATCGAACCGGATATCCGCTCCTTGCTGCTAGCGTAGTTTGATTTATCGTCCGTATCATTCGGCGGTAAAGCGCGGCGACATACGCCTGCTGCGCTGGCCGCGGGACGGCGAGCCCTGTTATCCCCGGATCGCGTGAACGGATTCGTCGTCCGTCACACAGCAGCGAAATTCCGGGGACGCAGGGCGTGGACATGCGCTTCTACGGTAAATTTGCGCTTGCTTCGCCGCCGTATCCGTTATGTATGCGCCTCGGCGTCGAGGTTAATCGAAACCGGTCTTAAGCGCGCTGCTCGAAACGCCGTATAATCTCAACGATCACGTTCGTCGCTTTTTCCATATTGTCGACGGATACGAACTCATACCGCCCGTGATAGTTTTCCCCGCCTGTAAAAAGGTTCGGCGTAGGCAGCCCCATATACGACAGCTGCGAGCCGTCCGTTCCGCCGCGAATCGGCTCGATGACGGGCTCGATCCCCAGACTTTCCATCGCTTCGCGGGCGATGTCGACGATGCCGCGGACCGGCTCGATTTTCTCCCGCATGTTATAGTACTGATCCGTGATTTCTACCGAAATGCGCCCTTGTCCGTACCGCGCTTCCAGCTCCTTGGCAATCTGCGTCATCAGCTGCTTTCTATTGTTAAAGGCGGTTTTGTCAAAATCCCTAATAATATAATGCAGCTTCGTTTCTTCCACATCCCCGTGCACCGAGATGAGATGGAAAAAGCCCTCGTACCCTTCGGTATGCTCCGGCGCTTCCTGAACCGGCAGTTTGCCGTTGAACTCCATGGCGATCTTGGCGGAATTGACCATCTTTCCTTTGGCCGTGCCGGGGTGTACGATTTTGCCCTTGCAGGTGACGATCGCCTGCGCCGCGTTGAAGCTTTCGTATTGCAGCTCGCCTAACGGTCCTCCGTCCACCGTGTAGGCGCAGGAAGCGCCGAACGCCGCCACATCGAACCGGTGCGGACCTCTGCCGATCTCCTCGTCCGGGGTAAAGGCGACGCGGACCCGGCCGTGCTTGATCTCCGGATGCTGCAGAAGGAAGTCCATCGCCGTCATAATCTCGGCAATGCCCGCCTTGTCGTCCGCGCCGAGCAGCGTCGTTCCGTCGGTCGTCACGAGAGTATGCCCGGCATAGCCCGCCAGCGCGGGAAAATCTGCGGGGGACAGCACGATGCGCTGTTCTTCGTTCAAGACGATATCCTTCCCGTCGTAATGCTCGACGACTTGAGGCTTGACGCCGGTTCCCGTAAAATCGGTGGCCGTATCCATATGCGCCATAAAGCCGATGGTCGGCACCTCCTTGGCGGTGTTCGCAGGGAGCGTAGCCATCACATATCCGTTGGCATCCATCGTCACTTCGGACATCCCGATGCTTGTTAATTCGTCGACCAACATGCGGGCGAGCGTTAATTGACCCGGCGTCGTAGGGCAAGTCTTGCTGCCGGCATCAGATTGCGTATCGACTTGCGCATAGGCGGTCAGACGTTGAATCAGCTGCTTTTTCAATGGATCATCATCTCCTTTTCCTCCATTATAAATCAAGTTGAAGCCAAGACCAATCGGATGAGCGAGCAGCAGTTTTCTCCGAGCCGTTCAACTGATATGATAATATTGCTATTGCTTCATGAAATTCGGAGAGAGGAGCGAGCTTATGAATTTTACGATGGAAGAAGCGATCGAGGTTTTGGAACGGACGCCGCAAACGTTGGAATATTTTTTATCCGGCTTATCCCCCGGGTGGCTGCAAAGCAATGAAGGCGAAGGCACGTGGAACGCTACGGAAGTGATCGAACATCTCATCGAAGGGGAGAAGCATAACTGGATGCCGCGGCTGGAGTTTATTCTTCAAGAAGGCGACGGCAAACCGTTCCCTCCGTTTGACCGGTATTCGCATTTGCATGAACCGAAATCCGCGTCATGGGAGCAGACGCTGCGCGAATTTAAAACGATCCGGTCGCATAACATAGCCAAGCTGAAAGCTCTTGTCGATCCGGAGCGGCATTTGGAGCTGACGGGCTCGCATCCGGCTTTCGGCAGCGTGAAATTGCGGGAGCTTGTGTCCACCTGGGTCGTCCATGATTTAACCCATATGGCGCAAATCGTTCGAGTCATGGCGGAGAGATACAGGGCGGACGTCGGGCCGTGGAAGGAATATTTGGGCATCTTGAAAAAGTAACGACGCCACCTGTCCGCCGGGACGACGGCAGCAGCAAAAAGCCTGGCCGTTGCGGCTCAGGCTTCTTCAGCTATAGAAACAGGATAAGCGGCTCATTTCTGCACCGTCTCCACCGTCGGAATCCAGACGTCGAACGTCGTGCCTTTGTCGATCTCGCTGCGAACCTCGATCTTTCCTTCGTGCAGAGCGACCAATTCCCTCACGATGGCGAGGCCGAGGCCGGTTCCTTGATTTTTCTTGGAGCGGCCTCGGTCGACTTTGAAAAACCGTTCCCAGATCATTTCCTGATCGTCCGTGGAGATGCCAATGCCCGTATCGGATAAGGTCATATGAATATACGGCTGCTCATAGGCGGCGCCAATCGTAATTCGTCCGTTCTCGGTAAATTTGATAGCGTTTTTGATCAGATTGTTGCATATTTGCTCCATCCGGTTGGCGTCGGCGTAGGCTTTCGGCAGAGGCCCGGCAATCGCAAGCTCGATGTCGGTTTGTTTGTCGGCGGCCTCGGGCTCGAATTTGAAGGCGATTTGCGACAGCAGCGTCTCCATATCGACCGGGGAGCGGGAGAGCATAATTTCATTATTTTCCAGCTTAATCAAGTCCATAATATCGTCGACCAGCCGATTCATATGCAGCGTCTCGTTATAAATAATGCCGTAATAACGCGGCTTGGCCGCTTCGTCGATCAAGCCGTCCTGCAGTGCCTCCAGGAAGCCCTGCATCGCCGTTAACGGTGTTCGCAGCTCATGCGAGACGTTGGCGAGAAAATCTTGGCGGATGTGCTCCAGCTTCTTTTTCTCCTGATCAACGATCTCCAATTTTTCCACCATATGGTTGATCGTGGAGGCGAGCTCGCCTATTTCGTCTTTGGACTGGATGCGGATGCGTTCGCTGTAATCGCCCATGCCGATTTTGGCGGCGGCGCGGTCGATTTTTTGCAGCGGCTGCGAAATCGTCCACGATAAATAGGAGGCGATGACCGCAGAGAGCAGGAGGCCGAACAGGGTGCCCCACAGTATCGTTTCGCGCAAATTCGTGATCGTCTCGTTCATACCGGTGACCGGGGCGTGCAGAACGATGCCGCCGTACAGCTGATTGTCTTTGCCCCAGGGGACGACGACGGAGAGCATCTGTTCCTTCAGTCCCTCGAATTCCATATTCATGACGGTATTCTCGCCTTTGCTTACTTTGGCGACGATCGAGGCGTCTACGGATTTGCCGATGTACACCTCGTCTTTGGCCGAGGTGGCGACGATTTTACCCTGCAGGTCAAACAACCAGATGCGCGTGTCGTAGGACTGGTCGAAGAAAAGCAGCAGGTCCTTCAGCCCATCGTCCGGGAGACGGACGTTTTGCACCGCAACGTTGACGCGCTTGGCTTTGCGCAGCAGCTCGTCCTTCTTGGAATCGATAATATAATCCTTGGTCAAAAAGGAAATCATCAGCCCGACGACGCACAGTCCGAGCAGCACCGTGAACATATTGCTGAATAGAATGCGCCGGAAAATGCTTTTGTTAATCCCGAAAATCATGGTTCCACCGCAAATTTATAGCCGATGCCCCAGACCGTCACGATGCAGTCGTTTTTGTGCGGGCCGAGCTTCTCCCGCAGCTTCTTCACATGAACGTCCACGGTCCGGTTATCTCCGGCAAAATCGTATCCCCATACTTGCTCCAGCAGCTGCTCACGCGTAAAGACGTTGCCCGGCGATTTGGCCATATGGGCGAGCAAATCGAATTCCTTGGGCCGCAGGCTCAGCTTCTCGCCGTCGCCGGCAACGACCTCGCGCCGGTCTACATAAATGGACAGCCCGTCAAATTCCAGGCTTTGCGCCGGCTCCGCTTCATCCTGCAGCTTGCGCGGCTGCATTCGGCGGAAAATCGCCTTGATTCTGGCGATAAGCTCCCGGGGACTGAACGGCTTCGTGACGTAATCGTCGGCGCCGAGCTCAAGGCCGAGCACCCGGTCGATTTCTTCGCCCTTGGCGGTCAGCATAATGATCGGGATATCGAACCGTTTGCGGATTTCCCGGCATGTCTCATAGCCGTCCATCACCGGCATCATCACGTCGAGAATAATGATATCGGGAGCTTCTTTATCGAGCATGTCCAGCGCGGTTAAGCTGTCCTGCGCTTCCATCATATCGATATGCTGTTTTTCAAAATAAAGGCGAATGATTTCGCGTACGTTCGGATCGTCGTCAACAACCAATACCTTCCAAGGGTTCATAGCTTCTCCTCTTCGTTTTTTGGTTTACTTATAGTTTTCGTTGGATGCAACCGGTTTTGCGGGGGTTCCATACGAAAAAAACCTTTCTCCCCGGAGGAAGAAAGGCGCGATAAGATCTATATGAAAAGCCGTTTAAGGCTTCGGATTGTTAGTGGATTCATCCGGCGTCTTCAGATCGTCGCCGCTTTTGGAATCGCCTCCGGGGCTGGAATCGGCAGATTTGCCGCCGGTTGCTCCCGAGCCCGAGCCGGCTGAGCTGCCCGCGCTTCCTGCACTTTCTGTGCTGCCCGTACTTCCCGTACTACCTGTGCTACCCGCACTTCCGCTGCTTCCCGCACCGCCCAGACTGGAGCTTCCCGAGCTGCTTGCGCCGCCCGTGCTGGAGCTCGAAGAACCACCGCTTGCGCCGGTAGAACCGGACGAACCAGATGTACCGGATGATCCAGACGTACCGGACGAGCCGGATGAATCCAGACCGCCGGACGGAGAGCTTGTCGTCGGCATGCTGCCCGTATCCTCCTTGACGCCTCCGCTGCCGCTTTCGCCTCCGCCGCCGGAGCATCCTGTAATCATTGCGAAAATGAACACCATGCTTAAAGCTAGGGTCAAAGTTTTTCTCACGGTCAGGCGATTCGATAAAAGTGTTCTCAAAAGTAACATCTCCTTCCAAACATTTACTTTTTGCGCAGGAATTAAAAATATGATGACAAACGGTTGGCCTGCTGCGGCCGGTAGGGGATTCTGCCGCCGCCACAGCCTGCTGCTCCTGCACAAGAACAATGTACAGCATAAACATGACCGTTCTGTGTGGAAAAAAAGATCATTGTATTAAAAAAATATGAACAAATATGAACGGAGGCAAGGCATGCGGTTCCTACGCGATTTAGCCCGTAAAGAACTTGAACATGCCGATGTGGTAAAAAAATCGTATATAATGCTTAAATTATTGCCCTGTCCCTTGCCGATTAAAGCAAGGTACAATTGAGCTGTAGATCGACCAGACAAGGGGGGAATGCCGCAATGAAAATAACGAAGGTGGAAAGCTTTATTCTTCACGTTCCGCTCAGCCCGCCGATTACGGACGCGATCAACGCGCCTACCCATTGGGGACTGCCGGGAGTCCGAATTTATACGGACGAAGGAATAACCGGGTATGGATACACGGGGACCTGCGCCTACGGGGACGAACTGATTACGGATACGATCGACCGGTACTATACGCCCGTTCTGCTCGGCAAAGATCCGTATATGGTGAGGGAAATATGGGACGAGCTGCGTTACGGCAAGATGCATTGGATCGGAAGGGCGGGCATTACCCATATGGCGTTGGCCGCGGTGGATATCGCGCTGTGGGATCTGATGTCCAAGGCGGCGAGCAGGCCGCTGTGGCAGTATCTGGGCGGTCATAAGAGCAAACCGGTCAAAGCTTACAATACGAACGGAGGCTGGTTAAACTGGCCGAAGGAGCGGCTGCTTCAGGACATCACCGCCTTTGTCGAGCAGGGCTTTACAGGAGTCAAGATGAAGGTCGGCAAGCCGGACCCGCGCGAAGACTATGACCGGGTTCGCGCCGTTCGCCAAGCGATAGGCGACGATGTGATCTTGATGGTCGACGTCAATCAGATGTGGAATATTACGACGGCGATGACCTGGGGCAAGAAGCTGGAGGAGTTCGATCTGTTCTGGCTGGAGGAGCCGCTGAACCCGGATGACGTGATGAACCATAAAAAGCTTGCCGACGAGCTCAACGTGCCGATCGCGCTCGGGGAGCATGTGTACAGCAAATATGCTTTCCGCGACTATATTCATCAAGGGGCCGTAGAATACGTGCAGGTCGATACGACGCGCGTCGGCGGTATTACCGAATGGCTTCAGGTCGCCGGTTTGGCCGCCGCATACGATTTGCCGATCGTGCCTCACGTCGGCGATATGGGGCAGATTCATCAGCATCTGGTGGCCGCTACGTCCAACGCGGTCATGCTGGAGTACATCCCCTGGATTCGGGATATTTTCGTCGAACCCGCTACCGTCAAGGACGGATACTATGTGCTCCCGCAAATGCCCGGCGCATCGACCGAGGTGATTCCCGAGTATTTTGACAAGTACCGGGTGAAATAATCGCCATGTTAAAAGGCAAACCGCTCTTTCATTATTATATGAGATACGAGGAGGGCTACATATGTTCAAGCATTCGAGAACCACAGCCGCCGCATTGCTGCTGACGCTGCTTGTCGGCGTCGCGTCGGCCTGCAGTCCGAGCCAGGAGGCCGCGCCGGATAAACCGGGCGTCGCGTCGGCCGCAGACAAGCCGTTTGCGGGCAAGAAGGTGACGGTATTTGCGCTGAATCATCCTTGGAGCGATACGATCAAAGGCTCGATTCAGCAATTGGAAGCGTCTACAGGCATGAAAGTGGATTTTCAAGTGATCGGCGAAGATCAGCTGCAGCAAAAGCTGGCCGTTCAATTTACGACGAATGCGGCAAGCCCCGATGTGTTTATGTACCGCCCTTATATGGATAAAATTTTGTACCACAAGAACGGGTGGACTTCGCCGTTAAACGATTATGTCAATAAGGATGCGGCTTATGACTTCGCCGATTTCGCCAAATCATCCATCGAAGCGGCCACGATCGAAAACAAGATCGAATCGATTCCCGTCTTTACGGACCAATTCGTGCTGTACTACCGCAAAGATATACTGGAGAAAAATGGAATTTCCGTACCGGCGACGCTGGACGAACTGACGGCGGCCGCCAAAAAGCTGCATGATCCGGCCCATGATTTCTACGGCTTTGTCGGCCGCGGTCAAAGAAACGCACTCGTCACGGCCGTCTCCTCGTTCGTGTTTTCGCAGGGGGGCGACTTTATGAAGGGAGATAAGGCGGCGATCAACACGCCGGAGGCCATCAAGGGTTTTCAAACCTATGCGACTTTGATTAAGGATTACGGGCCGCAGGGGGTGCTGAATATGTCTTGGCCGCAAGCATCCGCTATCTTCGCTCAAGGCAAAGCCGCGTTTTATGCTGAAACCGCTTCCGTGTACAAAAACACGACCGATCCGGAGAAATCGCTGGTAAAAGATAAGATCGGTTTCGCCAAATTTCCGGCCGGCGACGCCGGGGCCAAGCCATACAACATCACGGCCTGGTCGCTTGCAATCAACTCGAAATCGGCCAATAAAGACGCGGCGTGGGAGTTCATCCAATGGGCGACGAACAAGGAAAACGTGCTGAAGACTCAGCGCGCGGGAGCGCCCGGCGCGAGAAGCTCTCTATGGACGACGAAGGAGGGCATTGAGACGTATCCGGCCGATCTTGCCGAAGCGATTCAGGAGACGATGAAAATCGGCGTCGGGCATAACGTGCCGGAGGTGATCAGCGTGGGCGAGGCGCGCGACGCGGTCGGCAGCGTCGTGGTGAAAGCCGCGCTGGGCGAAGATATTAAAGCGGCGGCCGATCAGGCCAATGCGGAGTTTCAGGCGATTATCGACAAGGACAAGACCAAATGAGATAATCTCGCACCGCGGAGCCTTGCTCCGAAGTTCATTCAAAGATTTTGTTGGGCCCCGGAAATGTATGCCTTCTATACTGTTAAAGAAACCGCGCGCTGCGGTTAACCTCAGGAGGCGGCCTCTTGCCGCCTTCGCCGGTTAGCCGGATCGGCCGGAGAAAGGAGCGGTTGCTTATGGGATACGGCTGGTTAGACCGTAACATGAAATGGATATTCATAATGCCGGCCGCACTGTTCATCGTGCTCATCATTGCTTTTCCGCTCGCCTATACGGTACATATCAGCTTCTATGAATGGAGCATGTCGGCGATTACGCCGCCCCGATGGGTAGGGCTGGACAATTATGCCGCCCTGCTGGCCGACGAGCGGTTCTGGGGCTCCGTATGGCGCACCTTTTATTTCACGGTTCCGGCGATTGTGCTGGAGACGGTGCTGGGCGTACTGATCGCCGTGTTATTTTCCCGCGATTTTATCGGGGCCAAATGGGTCAAGACGTTTCTGATGCTGCCGATGGTGGCCACTCCCGTTGCAATCGGCCTGATTTGGCTGCTTATTTACGAGCCCTCCATCGGGCTGGCCAATCAGCTGCTTAGGACGCTCGGCATGAAGCCGCTCGCTTGGCTGGGGGCGGTAGATCAGGTGATCCCTTCGCTCATTGTTATCGATGTATGGGAGTGGACGCCGATGATCGCCCTCATCGTCATCGCCGGCTTGACGACGCTTCCGTCCGAGCCGTACGAATCAGCGGATGTGGACGGAGCGACGTCCTTCCAGAAATTCATCCATATTACGCTGCCGATGCTGCGCCCGACGATTATGGTAGCGGTCGTGCTGCGCATGATCGACTTGCTCAAAACGTTCGATACGATTTATTCGACGACCCAGGGCGGCCCGAATTTCGCTTCGGAAACGCTGAATGTCATGGTCTACACCCAGGCGTTTCAATATTTCAAGCTCGGCGCCGCCTCGTCGCTGCTCATCCTGTTCTTCGCCATCATTATGTTCATCGTGCTGCTTCTGATCTCGATCCGCAAGAGAGTAGGTGAAGCGGGATGAAAACCAGGCTTTGGCCGGCCATTTACCAGCTCGTCTTAACGCTGGCGGTATTTCTCGTGTTTACGTTTCCGTTTATTTGGATGCTCATGGCTTCGTTCAAAACGCAGGTTCAGGTGCTGTCTACCGATCACATTTTTCTCTTCAAGCCGACGTTCAAAAACTATATCGAGGTGTTTCGGGACAACGACTACCTCCGCTATTTGCTGAACAGCTTTCTGGTGGCGCTGGGCTCCACGGCGTTCGCTCTTATCCTCGGCTTGCCTGCGGCTTATTCGATAGCCAAATTTCGGATGCATACGCTCGGCACCGTCATTCTGGTCGCCAAGATGATTCCGGGCATCACGTTTCTTGTCCCTTGGTACATTTTGTTTACGAAGCTGCATATGGTCGATACGTTCACTGTCTTGATTGTAAGCCATATGGTGATCGGACTGCCGTTCATCATGTGGGTGATGATTCCGTTCTTCGAAGCGTTTCCGGTGGAAGTCGAGGAGTCGTCGTGGATAGACGGAAGCTCCAAATTCAGAGCGTTTATGTCGATCGTCCTGCCCGTTTCCGTTCCGGGCATCGTTACGGCGGCGCTCCTGTCGTTCATTTTCTCCTGGAACAACTTTATGTTCTCGCTGATTCTTGCCGGCGAACGAACCAAGACGCTGCCGATCGCCGTCTTTAACTTCATATCCGCCTCCAATATTAACTGGGGCGCGCTGATGGCCGCAGCCTGCGTCATTACTTTGCCGGTGATGATTATGGCCCTGTTCTCGCAAAAATATATCGTCAGCGGATTGTCGGCGGGCGCGGTAAAAGGGTAAGCGGCAGACCGAGCAAATCGTTATACCCGCAGCCGTTGTTTTCGGTTACACTCTCAGTATACAGATCATGGGGGGGAACGGGATGCGATTGAAAATGAACATTTTCAGAAAAATGGTATTGTTCATTGTACTGCTGCTTATACCGATCGTGCTGCTCTACGGCTTCTCGAATCGGGTATCGATAGAAGTCGTGGAGGAAGAAATCCAGAATTCCAATTTAAACCGCATATCGTTTTTTACGTCCCAAATGGACAGCGTGATCGATCAACTGTCGATCATTCCTATCATTGTCAGCAAAGACCGCAGCATACAGGAGCTGCTCAAGACGACGAAAGAATACGAGCAGCTGCAGCTTCAGGAAGCGATTGTCGGCAAGTTGATTTTGCTCAGCGCGACAAGCAGCTGGTCCAATCGGCTGACGATTTATTTGCCCGGTTTAAAGCAAGCCATATCCAGCGATTATAACGGCGTGTACGATCCGGATTTTTTCCGCAGCAGCATCAAGCCCGATTGGGAATACCATGCGCTGCCCGCCGGCGATTCGTATTTCGCCAAGTTCATTCTTAGTCCGCTCATTTCTTATAAAAATCCGGAGGATGCCGAGGCCGTGACCGAGGTGCGATTTTCCCGGCGAAATGTCATGAATATGTTGGCTGACTATAAGCAGGACGGCAAGGGGGACCCTTTTTTATATTCTCCGGGCACCGGACCGATCGTCAGCAGCGCAGCGAATGAGGCGTTGATCGGCGAATTGACGTCTTACTTGAACGGACAGCAGTTAAGTCCCATGGGGCACCGGATCGTTGAGCTGAGGCACGAGAAGTATTTGGTCGGCTACGTCCAATCGAAGAGCCTGGGCTGGTATGTCGTCGATTACTTGCCTCTGCAGCAAATTTTATCGCCTATCGTCAAAAGCCGGAATTTGTTCTACGGCTCGATCGCGCTGCTGCTGGCGATGAGCGTCGTCGTGGCGCTGATGCTGTACAAACAGGTACAAATTCCGATCCAATTGCTGCTGCGCGGAGTTCAAGGGATTCAGGCCGGCAAGTACGCCCTCCGTCTGAATCATCGCCCGAATAACGAATTTGAGTATGTATTCGCCCGGTTTAACGAGATGGCGGCCCAAATTCAAGAGCTTCTTGAAAAGGTTTACATGGAGCATATCCGGTTTCGGGAGGCGAAGCTGAAGCAGCTGCAGTCGCAAATCAACCCGCATTTTTTGTACAACTGCCTGTTTTTTATTAAAAATACGATTGCGGTCGGAGACAAGCATGCGGCCACGGAAATGGTTGTCAATCTGGGCGATTATTTCCGCCATATCACGAAGCTGGAGAATACGATGACGACGCTGCACGAAGAGATGAAGCTGGTTCAGAACTATTTGAACATTCAGAATCTGCGCATGGACAGGTTTCATTATGAAATCGACATACCCGACTCGATGGCTCAGCTCGAAATACCGAGGCTGCTGATCCAGCCTATCGTGGAAAATGCGATCATTCACGGAATCGGCAAAAGCGAGCGGTACGGCATTGTGACGATTACCGGTCAACGGCAGTGGGGAGAAAACAAAATCGTGATCGACGACAACGGGATCGGCATGTCCCCCGAGAAGCTGGCGGAGCTGCAGCATAAAATATCGCTTCCGATGGATAAAGAGATGAGCTGCGGCTTATGGAACGTGCATCAGAGGCTGCTGTATCAGTTCAAGGAAAGCTCCGGGCTGCTGCTGTCCGCGTCTCCTTCGGGAGGGCTCAGAATCGTGCTGAAATGGGCTGAGCGGGAGGCGGAGAGCGCTTGACCGCCGCGGTCCTGAAAGCGATGTGTTCCTAACGATAACGCGGATTCAGGAGGAGAACGATGCTCAAATTGCTGCTTGTGGACGATGAGATGAATGTGGTGGAAACTTTGGCCGTGACGATTCCGTGGCAGGAGATCGGGATCGGAGAAGTGTACAAGGCGTTCTCCGCTGCGGAGGCGCTCGATATTCTCAAGACGAATGCGATCGATTTGGTCATAACCGATATATGTATGCCGGGGGTAGACGGACTGGAGCTGATCCGGAAAATTACATGGAATTGGAAAAATACGAAGTGCATCCTGCTGACGGGCTATGCCGAATTCGAGTATGCGCAGAAGGCGATCCAAAACCAGATTTGCGACTATTTGCTCAAGCCGATTCGGGACGAGGAGCTGATCGAAAGAGTCGCCAAGGTTGTCCGGCTGATTCATGACGAGAGGGAAGCGAACGAGACGTATCAGCGGGCGATGAAGGCCTTGCACGATCATTTGCCGAAGCTGAAGAGCGAGCTGCTGAACGATATGCTGCAGGGTAAACGGACGACCCGAGGACAGTCGGCCGAAAAGCTCACGCAGCTGGGGATTCCGGTACGGCCGCAGGACGATTTTTGCCTGCTGCTCATCCGGTATAAAGAGCAATTCGCCGACTACGATCCGTTCGAGATGTCTTTGATGAAGTTTGCTATCGGCAATCTGGCCGAGGAGACGTTCGAGGAATATTTTCACGTATGGATCAGCCAGGACGTTCACGAATATTTGGTCGTGCTGGCTGCGCCGAAGGAAGGGCTATGCGCTGATGAGGATACGGAGGGCGGCGGGGAGCGTAAATACCATATGGAGCGTCTCGCCAACCAGCTGCAGCTGAACATCGAGCTTTATTTAAAACGGAGCGTTTCCGTGCTTGTCAGCGCCTGGGGCCGGTTTCCCGAGGAGCTCGCGAAAGTATACCATAACTCGCTGGCGATTTTCCGCAAACGGTTCGGCAGCGAGAAGGACCTTCCGGTATATACGATCGGGGAGACGGAAACCGCGGAGATGCACAGCTTATACCGGCTCTACGAACCGCCGATGCTGGTGCATTTAATGGAGGCGGGAAACTGGAATGCGGTGGAGCGGAAGCTGGAGTCCATTCTGGAGGAGCTGGAGCAGTCTTGGTCGGAATCGGCGGAGCATATCACCGAAGTGTTCTTCTCGGTGTTCGCGGCGTTCTCCTTCATTGCCCACAAGAGCGGCAAACGTCTCGCCGAGCTGATCGGCAGCGAGTATGCAAGGGGCAGGGAGCTGGCTCCGTGCAGGACGGTCCAATCGCTGCGCGCCTGGATTCAGGCCGTGCTAAAGCACATCGAGCGGTATACGAGCAGCGAAACGAAAAACGCCCGCGAATCGGCCGTCCGCCAGACGCAAAAGTTCGTTCAGGCCCAGCTGGCCGATAACGTATCGCTGCAGTCGATATCCGATTATTTGCAGATGCATCCGGCCTATTTGTCCCGCATCTATAAGCTGGAAACGGGGGAAAACTTGAGCGACTACATCTATCGCCTGAAGATGGAGCGGGCCGCTCATTTGCTCAAAGCTACGACGAGTAAAATTTATGAAATCGCCGTTGAGGTCGGCTATCAGAATCCGAATTATTTTATCAAAATATTCAAAAAGCATTTCGGCAGCACGCCGCAGGATTACCGGATGAACAGCAAGTGAGCGCAAACCATATTATCCGATCGGATTTAATTACGGTTAGGAGGGACGGCAGGATGAGCATTGTGTTAAAGGGCATTACTTGGCATCACAGCCGCGGCTTCGTTCCGCTGGCGGCTACCGCGCAGCGGTTCGCCGAGCGGAATCCGGGGGTGGAGATCGTATGGGAGAAGCGTTCCCTGCAGCAGTTCGCGGATGCGCCCATTGAGCAATTGGCGGAACGGTACGACCTGCTGGTGATCGACCATCCGTGGGCCGGCTTCGCTGCCGATCGGCGTATTCTGGTGCCGCTGGAGCGGCATTTGCCTGCCTCGTTTCTCGAAGATCAGGGCCGCCATTCGGTCGGCAGGTCCCATGAGAGCTATAACTTCGGCGGTTATCAAAGCGCTCTGGCGATAGATGCGGCGACCCCGGTGGCATCGTATCGCGAGGATATTATGGCTAGAGAAGCAGCCGAGCCGCCGACGACATGGGAGGAGCTGCTCGCTCTGGCCGAGCGCGGGCTTGTAGCATTTCCAGGTATTCCTATCGATACATTGATGAATTTCTATATGCTGTGCTCCAGTCTCGGAGAAGACCCGTTCCTGCGGGACGATGAAGTCGTGTCATGCGAGATCGGGATACAGGCGCTCGAACGGCTGAAGGAGCTGGCCGGATATTGTCCGCAGGAGATGTTCGGGTGGAATCCGATCCAGCTGTATGAAGCGATGGCCGTTCGCGGCGACATTGCCTATTGTCCGTTTGCCTACGGATATTCGAACTACTCGCGTCCCGGCTATGCCGCTAACGTCATCACGTTCGCCGATACGGTGCGGCTCGGCGAACGCAAGCTGCGCACGACGCTGGGAGGCACCGGGCTTGCCGTATCCGTCCGCTGCCGGCATCTGGATGAGGCGCTTCAGTATGCGATGTATACGGCTGATCCGGCGACCCAGCGGACGCTTTATGCCCAAAGCGGCGGTCAGCCTGGACATCGCGCGGCCTGGACCGACGCAGCGGTCAACCGAAGCTGCGGCGGATATTTCGAGCGGACGCTGACTGCTTTGGACCGCTCCTTTCTCCGTCCCCGTTACAGCGGGTATCTGCATTTCCAGGACCGCGCGGGAGATTTCGTCCGCCGCTATGCGATGCAGGGCGGGGATGCCGGGGGCGTGCTGGAGAAGCTGAACGACCTATACCGCGATTCGCGGAGGGAGGGAGCGCTATGAGACCGCTGGAAGGAACGGTCGTGCTGGAGTTTTGCCAATTTTTATCCGGTCCGTCTGCGGGCTTGCGGCTGGCGGATCTCGGAGCAAGGGTCATCAAGATCGAAAGGCCGGACACCGGCGATTTATGCCGTCAGCTGTATATCGGCAACCTGGATTATAACGGGGAGAGCGCGCTGTTCCAAACGATCAACCGGAATAAGGAAAGCTATTCGGCCGATCTGAAGCATCCCGGACAGCTGCAAGGCATCAAGCGGCTTATCGGGCAAGCCGACGTCCTGATCGAAAATTTCCGGCCGGGCACGATGGAGAAGCTGGGGCTTGACTATGAGAGCGTCAAGTCGATCAACCCGCGCATCGTCTATGCCAGCGTCACGGGATACGGCAAGGAGGGGCCGTGGCGGGATAAGCCGGGTCAGGACTTGCTCGTGCAGTCGCTGTCGGGCCTCGTGTGGCTGAACGGAGACAGCGATCAGCCTCCGCTGCCGTTCGGTTTGGCGGTAGCCGATATGCTGGCCGGAGCGCATCTGGTGCAGGGGATTCTCGCCTGCCTGGTGCGGCGGGGCCGCAGCGGGGAAGGCGGCCTGGTCGAGGTAAGCCTGCTGGAATCGCTGCTCGATTTCCAATTCGAGGTGTTCACGACGTATCTTAACGACGGAGGCCGGCCGCCGCAGCGCAGCTCGATTAACGGCGCACACGCGTACTTGGGGGCGCCTTACGGTATTTATGAGACGCAGGACGGCTATATCGCGCTTGCGATGGGGTCCGTGTTGAAGCTGGGGGAGCTGCTCGGCTGCCGGGAGCTGTCGGCGTTCGCCGACCCCAAGGAATGGTTCGCGCGCCGGGACGAGATCAAGACGATATTGGCGGCTCATCTGCGCAGCCGGCCGACGCGGGAATGGCTGGCGCTGCTCGAGTCTGCGGATTATTGGTGCTCGGATGTGCTGACATGGGAGCAGCTAACGGAGCATGAAGCCTTCAAGGCGCTGGATATGCTTCAGGTAACGCGGGCTTCCGGCGGGACGGCGTTCAAGACGACCTGCTGCCCGATCCGGATGAACGGCATAAGGCTGAAGTCGCCCAAGGGGGCGCCGCGCGTCGGAGAGGACAGCCGTAAGATTGCCGCAGAATTCGGATTCACGCCGTCTTAATGGGGAAGGAGCGGCCGTCAGATGAACAGAGGCGCTAACGCCAAGCCGCTGGAAGGGATACTCGTTCTCGATTTCAGCCAGTTTTTGTCGGGACCGTCGGCCGCGCTGCGGCTCGCCGATCTCGGGGCGCGGGTGATCAAGATCGAGAAGCCCGGCACGGGAGACATATGCAGGACATTATATATTTCCGATCTGGAGCTGGACGGCGACAGCACGCTGTTCCATTCCATCAACCGCAATAAGGAAGGCTACGCCGCCGATCTTAAGCGGGAGGAGGACCGGGATCGAGTGCGGCGGCTGATCGAGCGCTCGGACGTGCTGATCCAGAATTTCCGGCCCGGCGTCATGGAACGGCTGGGGTTGCATTACGATGCGGTCCGCGAGCGGAATCCGGCGCTGATCTATGCGGAGATCACGGGGTACGGCGCAGAGGGGCCGTGGAAGGATAAGCCCGGACAGGATCTGCTTGTCCAGTCGCTCTCCGGTTTGGCGTGGCTGAACGGAGAGGCCGACCGGCCGCCGCAGCCGCTGGGGCTCGCCGCCGTCGACATGGCTGCGGGGACTTATCTGGTGCAGGGAGTGCTCGCCGGATTGTTCCGGCGGAGCATGACGGGAGCAGGCTGCCGCGTGGAAGTGAGCCTGCTGGAGTCGATCCTCGATCTGCAGGCGGCAGAGCTTGTCGTCTATTGGAACGGCGGAGAGCGGCTGCCGCAGCGTCCGCAGACGGGCGGCGCCCATGCCTGGATGCCCGCACCGTACGGGATGTATCCGACCGCTGACGGATACATAGCGTTAGGCGCAGGCTCTGTGGAGGCATTGGGCAAGGCGCTTGATTGCTGCGAGAGCCTCGCCGGCTGCGCCGACGAAGCCTCCCGGTACGAGCGCCGGGAGGAGATAAACCGGCTGATCGCCGGCAGGCTGGCGGCGGGTACGACCTCGATGTGGCTTGAACGGCTGGAAGCCGCAGGGTATCCCTGCTCAAGCGTGTTGACCTGGGAGCAGCTGCGCCGGGAAGAGGCGTTTCTGCGTCTGGGTATGACGC
Organism: Paenibacillus doosanensis; assembly: GCF_025060755.1. GTDB lineage: Bacteria > Bacillota > Bacilli > Paenibacillales > NBRC-103111 > Paenibacillus_S > Paenibacillus_S doosanensis. The sequence continues at coordinate 98,522 of NZ_JANYUY010000001.1, read as the reverse complement.
AGACGGTATACAGGGGCAGCGGCGCCGCTATGCGCACGACACGCTGCCCGATTCGGATCGACGGGGCGGTATATACCTCGTCGCAAGGCTCACCGCGCATCGGAGAGCATAATGAATCGATCAACGAATGGCTGGAGGCGACCGAGCATGAATGAAAACGAACGAAGCGTCAGACCGCATCAGGAACTGCCCGTGTTTCATACGGAATCGTGGATGTACGAGGAATTTGAGGTAGGGCAGAAGATCCGTTCGATCCGGCGCACCATATCCGAGGGCGAAAGCATGCAGTTTAACGCGCTTGTGATGGATTTGCATCCTTATGTTGCCGACGACATGTTCGCACGGGAGGAAGGCGCGTTCGGGAGACGGCTCGTGGCCGGAGCTCTTGTATTCAGCATGGGACTCGGGTTGATGGCCCATAACAATATTCACACGTTCAGCTACGGATACGATAAGCTGCGGTTTATTAAGCCGGTATTTATCGGCGACACGATCTACACGGTCAGAACGCATATGGAGAAGCGTCCCAAGTACAAGGAGATGGGGCTCGTGAAAGTCAGCTACGAGGTGTATAAGAACGAGGGCGAGCTCGTATTGTACTGCGAGCATCTGCAGACGGTGCGCTACCGCAGCCCCGATGCGTGGCAGCATTTGATCGAGAAGAAGGAGGCGTAGCGCGATGGGCAGCCGATCGATGTTTTTCGAAGATTACGAGACCGGAGCCGTCCGGCAGACGACCGGCCGCACGGTAACGGAGGCCGACATTGTGCTGCATGCCGGGCAGACGGGAGATTTTTATCCCCATCATATGGATGCGCAGTGGTGCCTGACCCAGGAGTTCCGGCAGCGGATCGCCCACGGCACGCTTATCTTCAGCATGGGCGTCGGCATGACGGCCGGGGAGATCAATCCCGAGGCGTTCTCCTACGGCTATGACCGGCTGCGTTTTGTCAAACCGGTATTTATCGGCGATACGATATACGCCAAAGCCTCGATCAAGGAAAAAAGAGACTACCCCAAGCGTCCCGATTACGGGATCGTATGCGAGCTGGTGGAGGTGTTCAACCAGCGCGGCGAGCTGGCGCTTGTCTGCGAGCATCTGCTGCTCGTCAAGAGAAAGCTTGCCGGGGATGCAGCGAGCGGCAGGACGAACGGCGGCACGTCCATTTAACCGGGATCGTCCGTAAAAGCGAGAGCGCAGCCCACGATGCCGACCGGTCGCGGGGGCGGCTCCCCAAAAACGTAAGGACCCCGACTCCGCCGGCACGCTGCCAAACGGGGTTGAGGTCCTTGCTTGCTTCAGTACATTTACGAAATCGACTCCTCCCGCTCCTTCCACTGCCGCTCCGCCTCGCGCACTTCCTTCCAGAAATGGTCCAGCTCCTGCTTCGCTATTTCACGGACGAAGCCGATGTCCTCGCCGATCAAATCGGTCGTCCATTTCCGCCCCAGATTGGCGTGCACAACCTCGTCGGCCCAGTCGTAATCCTGGAATTGCGCCATCAGCGGATGCTTCGCCTCGTCGCGGCAAAATTCGTATTCGCCCGCTTTGCCCGGGCGCTTCATGGCGCCTTCTTCGATGCCGATGGACAGCCAGGCGTATTGAGCGCCGGGAATTTTCGGGGCATTGACGTCGTAATCGGACGTGTACTGCGGCCGGCTCATCCAGTCCACGCCTTCGCTCTCGAGCGCGGCCTGGCCGAACAGCGCATGACGCACTTCGTCCCATAAATGGCGCGCCAGGTCGCGATAAAACTCCCAGGGCATATTTTTCTGCGAAAACAGCACGGCGGCGATCAGCTCGGCGGCCGTCATCTCTTCCTGCCTTACGCGCATTTTGTCGAACAGCTTCTGACGGACGGGATCGTCCGGGGCGACGGCGACGCTCGTCCGCGCCCAAGTCGCGGGGCCCATATTCCTCGGGTCGCGGACGGACCGCAGCGGCAGCGTGTACGGCTGCTGCGAACGCCAGCGGTGCGGCAGCGCCGCCGTCTTGGGCTGGGAGCCGTCAATGCCGCCGGCGGCTTGCAGGAATCCGGTCAGCCGGGCTTTGAATTCGCCGCCTTGATCGTCGTAGATTCCCGACGATTGGAGGTGGCCGATCATCTCTTGGCCCCAAGCCAATTGCTCCTCCAAATCGAGAACGACCGTGCGGAGGAGACGGATCGTCGGCTGGTCGACGATTTGCTGCGTCGTGGCGAGATGATTGCGGTATACCTGCAGCAGCGCCGGTTTGACGACTTCATAGATGCCAATGGCGAGCTCCAGATCATTGCGCGCTTGAATGAGCTCTTCCATTAGCAGCGACAATGCGGCGTCGGGCTCGTGATTCAGCACCGCAGACGACGTTCTCAGCTCCGTAATCCGCACGCGCAGCCGGTCGGCGGCCTCCGCGTCCTCATACAGATGCTTCCCGAGCGCGACCTTCAAATCCCAGTTCTCGCGGGCCGGCAGATGGCCGGCGGCGATGCGCAGCAGCGACTCATGGATGAAGCGGTACCGCTGAAGCGCCTTGGCGTTTTTTTCCACCCCGTATTGGCCGATGGCGTAAGGGTTTTTAATTCCGGCATAGCTTAACATATTGGATTCCCTCCCTGATCTAAAAGGGTGGTGAAAAACAAGCGGCCTGCGGTCGATAGAAGTTTCCACTCGCTCTTGTAGCCGGATTTTTTTCATTTTGAATCGCTAAAGCGGGGAAAATTCGTCTACAAAGGCGACCGCTTATGCTGTTCCAACTCTCTATCGACTCTCGGGCCACTTCTTCACCACACGTCTAATTGATGAAGCGCTTGCTTTCATTATGGCAATCGCGGGAAGAAGCTTCCATTCAGACAAACCGGATTAAGGTGGATTTATTTGATCTGTGCGCTATGAAGCAGTTTATTCGCCGGATAAGGCGTGCGGTACGCTTCCGCAGGGGCAAGATGCTGTGCGCGCGGATCGGAGAATCGCTCCCGGTATTCGGATGCGGTCATGCCCTTGCTCCGGGTAAAGCAGCGGGAAAAATAATGCTCGTCCGTAAAACCGACCGTAAAAGCGATTTGCTTCACGGTATCGTGGCTTTGAACCAGCAGCTGGCAGGCTCTGTCGATGCGGCGCTCGGAGATCGCCTTCTGCGGCGTCATGCCGGTATGCCTGACGAAAATGCGGGTGAAATGCTCATGCGTCCATCCTACGCTGTCGGCTATGGCGGCGACGGATAGGGGGAGATGAAGATGCTGATCGATCGTTTGCAGCGCTTTGACGATTTGCGGGGGAAGCGGATTCGCTTCCTCCGCTTCGGCGGCTGCCGATCCCGCAAGCTCCTCCAGCTCCGCGAGCAGGGAGTACAGCAGCAGATTGCATCGGCTCTCCCAGCTTGGCGGTCTGGCTGCGGCCAGATGTAAAATATGGGTCAGCAGGGAGGGCAGCAGACTGGCTTTGCCGGCCGGCAAATATGAAGGGCCGTCCGGCGAAACGAGCGGAGACAGGTCGTGAGAACCGGTCAGCGTATCCATCATGAAATGGACGAACAGATGCCGGGTCGGCTGGACCGGGTCGAATCTGTAAGTATGCGTCTGGGCGGGACGGGTCAAGATGAAGCAGGGCTCCTCCAACCGAAACGTCCGGTCGTCCAGCCGGTATTCCGCAGCCGAGCCTACGGGAAAATAGACGAGCTCGTAATCGGTCAGCGCCCTCGGCCCGAGCGTCCAGCCCGCCTTCACGGTGAAATCGCCGGCAATTACGATATGCGGGGCGCTGCAGCCTGGCGCGGGCTTGCTTGGCATATTCATCGGGTCGCTCTCCTTCCGAATTCTTAGAGGCGTGGTGAAAAAAGAGCGGAGGGGCCATTTGAATCTGGAAAAACAATCTAAATAATCCGGATTTCAACAGCGATCGGAGGATCAAATGGACGCCGCAGCGGACTTTTTCACCACCCTTTTAAAAGCGTGGTTAAATTCAAGATAGCAGAAACCGCGTTCGGGTGGCAAGATGAAACCGTGCGTCCGGCGGCCGTGGTCAAAATGAGGCGAATGATGCGCAGGAGAGCAGGAATTCTTTTCCGCACTCACGAATAAGACTGTTTAGGCCGTTTAGTTCCGGTCCGGGCACGTCCTGCTTCTCTCGGAAGCGCCGCCAAGCCGCAGGCTAGCTGCAGCGAGCTTGTCCCAGGCCGTAACGCAAAAGGCAACAATTAAGGAAACGGGGGGTTGCGATGAAAGGAAGCCGATTCACTGCTTACCTGAGGCACGGAAGCCGGTTTTACAACAAGCTGCATTCCATTGCCGTTCAATTGTTTCTGCTGTTCTTCGTCAGTATTATTGTGCCGGTGCTGATCGGAGGCTATTTGTCGTATGAAAAATCGGCCAACATGATCGAGGAGCAGGTTAGCAACGTGGCGTCGCTAACGATCAAGCAGGTCAGCGACAAATTGAATTTTATTTTTAAAGGACTGGACAACGTATCGATGCGGCTGCTCGGCAGCAAAGCGATCCAGGATGCCCTTCAAGGCAAAAATGCGGCGACCCCTTACGACAGCTTCAAGCAGAACAATGACGCCAAAGATTTTATCATCTCCTTGATTACCAATTCTCCGGAAATTATGGACATCTATCTTCTCGATATCAACAAAAATAATTCGGTGGTCAGCTCCACCTTCCAAGGCGTCGTCGACCCGTGGCAAACGGATTGGTACCGTAAAGTGCTTGAGGCCGACGGCAATGCGGTCTGGTTCGGACTGACGAATATTTCATATTTAAAAGGCATCGATATGGGCATTCCGGTGTTCGGCCTCGGACGGACGATCAAGGAAGTCGACACGGGCAAAATTATCGGAGTCATGTTCATCGAGGTTAGAGGCAATATTTTGACGGAAGCGCTTGCAGACATACAGTTCGGACGGACGGGCTACACCTATGTGGTGGATCAGGGCAACCGTTTCGCTTATCATCCGGATTCGGCTTATTTCGGACAAAGCTCCGATTTGGCGATGCCGGCGACGACGCAGACGATGCGGCTGAACGGCAAAGATATGCTCGTCATCCCGGCTTCGCTCGGCAACGGCTGGCGTGTGGCGGGCATCGTGCCGATCCAGGAGCTGATCGCAGGCTCTATCGAAATCCGCGATCTGACGATCTGGAGCGCTCTGGCATCGATTGTCGTAGCGATGATTATGGGCTATTACGTCGCTTATAAAATCGGCCGCCCCCTCGTCTATTTAAGCAAGCTGATGAAGCGGGGAGAAGCCGGGGATTTAAGCGTGCGCTCCGATCTTGGCGGCCGCAACGAGATCGGGCAGCTAAGCCGCAGCTTCAATAAGATGATCCGCCAGATCGGCGTGCTGATTCACCGGATCGCCGAGGAGGAGCGGGAGAAGAAGAAGGCGGAAATTCGGGCGATGCGCTATCAGATCAATCCGCATTTTTTGTACAACACGCTCAATTCGATCCGGTGGATGGCGAAGCTGCAGCGGACGGAGGATGTCGCCAACGCGATTTCCACCCTGGTGCCGCTTCTCGAAGCGAGTCTGGAGCGGAATGGCTCTTTCGTCAGGCTCGGAGAGGATTTCGAGCTGCTGAACAAATATTTGATCATTCAGCAATACCGGTATCACAATCGGATTACACTGAATATCGAATGTCCGCCCGAGCTGAGAGCTATTACGATTCCGCGCATGCTGCTGCAGCCGATCGTGGAGAACGCGATCTTCCACGGCATCGCACCGAAGGATGAGAAAGGATTCATCGAAGTTACCGTCTCGCGCGAAGGCGGCGATGCGGTTGTCGTCATTCGGGACGACGGCATCGGCATTCCGAAGGCCAAGCTGCCCGATCTGCTGTCGGGAACGGGCACGACGCGCGCGAGCGGCATGACCCGGATCGGCCTGCTGCATGTGCATCAAACGCTGCAGCTGTATTTCGGAACGGGATACGGTGTGGAGGTGGAAAGCGAGGAAGGGCTGGGAACGCGGGTACAGCTGATTTTTCCTATTCAAAAGGAGGATGACCATGTACAAAGTGCTGTTGGTCGATGATGAAGCGATGGCGCGCATCGGGCTCCGGTCGACGTTCGAATGGGAAGAGAACGGGTTTCTTCTTGTCGGAGAGGCGTCGAACGGGAAAACCGCGCTGCAGTGGCTGGAGAGCCATGAAGTGGATATTTTGATTACGGATATCGCCATGCCGGTGATGGACGGTCTGGAGCTGATGCGCAGGGCGCGGGCTGCATATCCGGCGCTGAAGGTCGTGCTGCTCAGCTGCCATAACGATTTTGAATATGTGCGGGAAGGCATCCGACTCGGCGCCTCCGACTATTTGCTCAAGCCGACGCTGGAAACGGAGGATTTGCAAGCGGTGCTGGGCAAGCTGAAGGAGCAAATTGCCGAGGAGCGCAAGCGGACCGAGCTGATCCTGCGGCAGGAGCTGTCGGGCAAGCGGCAGGAGCTGGAGAAGCAGCTGATGAAGCTGCTGGCGGGCGAGGAGCCGCAGCAGGAAAGCACGGCGGAGCTCGCCTGGCTGAACGAAGGCTACAGAATCGTCGTCTGCATGCTGGATGGGGCGGCCAAGCTTCGCGCGGAGGAAGGAGGGCTGTTTATTGAGATTGTCATGGAGGAAGTGCAGGCTTCCTGCTACGAGCATTTGGAGCGGGGAGCCGCATTCCGGGTCGGCTCGGACCAGCTTGTGCTCGCCGTGCCGGATGAGGGCGGCGATCAGGAGAGCTGGATGGCACGGCTGGAGCGGCTCCACCGCATGCTTGCGGACAAGGGATACTCGTTTACGATGGGGGTCAGCTTCTGCAGCGCCGGAAGCGGCGGGCTGAAGCGGGCTTACCGGGAAGGGCTGGACAAGGCCGCTCTGCGCTTTTACTTCGGTCCCGGAGGCATCCGCTCTATGCTGGTCTCTCCGAGGCGCCCGTCGCGCAGCGGAAACACGGAGGCTGGGATGAACGCGCTGCGGGAAGCGATATCCGAAGACTGGAAAGACAAAGCCGCAGAGTGCCAGAAGCGCCTGCTGGGCTGCTGGACCTGCGACAACAAGACGCCGGTCGAAGTGCTGAGGGAAGCGCAGGAGCTGCTGTCTTTATACCAGCTGTGCAAGGGGAACCGCTACGTTCCGGCGGAACAGACGGAAGCGCTCCGGATGATGGAATCCGTTGAAGAAGTGCAGTCCTTCTTATGGTCGGTGTTCGAGAGCTTGTGGAAATCGGAGGACGAGATTGAGGAGGAGTTCGGCTTTCACCGCCGGATTATCGCGAAGGCGATCGAATATATGCAGGGCAATTTCACTAAAAACATCAGCCTGCAGGATGTAGCCGACCATGTGTCGGTCAGCAAAAACTATTTCAGCGAAATGTTCAAGCGGGTGACAGGGCAAAATTTTATCGATTATTTAATCCATCTGCGGCTTAAGCGCTCCACCGTGCTGCTCCAGACGACGACGCTCAAAGTATACGAAGTGGCGGAAATGTCCGGCTTCAACGATGTGAAATATTTCAGCAAGCTGTTTAAGAAGATGATGAAGCTGTCGCCAGCGGAATTCCGCGACCGGGGGGCCTGAAATGAAAATATTCGGAAAAGGCTCCACCATTTCGGAATAAAAGCGGTTACATCCGCAAATTTCGCGTCCTATAATAAAAAGGTAGCCGATATTTTTGATAGAAGGGGATGAGTAAAATGAAAGTAAAGACAACCTTGTCCGTTGCTATGATGACGACTGTAATCGCTTTATTGCCTCTGCTGCAAGCTTGCAGCGACAGCACAGCTCCGGGAGGACAGGCCGCAGCGCCGAAGCCGGGAGAGAAGATCAAGCTGAAATGGTCTACCTGGGGCAATCCGGGCGAGCTGGGGAGATTCCAGGAGTTCACCAAAGATTACAACGCCAAGCACCCGAATGTCGAATTTGAATTAATCCCAATTCCAAGTGACTACGAGCAGAAAATATTGACCCAGCTTAGCGGCGGGGCGGCGCCGGACGTGTTTTATTCCGGGGACGGGACGATCGTGAAGCTGATCGATAACCAGACGATCGCCGAGCTGACCCCTTATATGGACAAGAGCTCGGACAGCAAAATCCGCGAGGCCGACTTCTTCAAAGGTCTGTGGGGCGCAGCCAAAAAGGACGACAAAGTGTACGGAGTGCCGGTGGACTGTAATCCGATGATTCTTTGGTATAACACGAAGCTGCTGAAGGATTCGGGAGTGACCGAGCTGCCTGCGGAGCTGTATGAAAAAGGTCAATGGAATTGGAATTCGTTCAAAGCAATGCTCGAGAAGCTGCGCGCGAACGGCAAGCACGGCTTCGTGCTGGATAACGATTGGAACCGGTATTACAGCTTTGTAAGCAGCAACGGAGGCAACGTGTACAACGATAAAGGGGAATTTATTGCGGATAAGGACCCGAAGACGGTCGAGGCGTACAAATTCCTCTACGATAACATCCAGGCGAAAAACATTACGTTTGCGGGAACGCTGCCGAAGGGGCAGGGAGGCGACGCGATGTTTATGTCCAACCAGGTTGGCTTCGTGTCGGCGGGGCGCTGGTATCTCCCGATATTCAAGCAAAGCAAGGACCTGCAATTCGACATCGTGCCTTATCCGACCAACACCGGCAAGAAGATCGAGCCTGCGGCCGTCGCCACTGCCTATATGGTTATGAACAAGAGTACGAAATATCCGAAGGAAGCGTATGAGTTCATCAGCGAATTCGTATCGAAGGAAGGGCAAGTTTACCGTCTGCAAGGAGGCGGTAACGCGGTTCCTTCCGTAGAGGGCGCCGATCAGGTCGTAATGGAAGGCAATTTGCCGGAGCACGCCCAGTACTTCCTGGACGCGCGCAGCATCGGCTATGCGCTCACGCCGTTCGAAGCGGGAATTCCCGGCTTGACCCAAATCATTAAGGACGAGATGGAAGCTCTGTGGCTCAAGGACGGCAAGCTTGACGAGACGTTAAAATCGGTCGGGATTAAAGCGAACCAGAAAATAGCTGATTATAAGGCGGGCAAATAGACGGCATGCGACTTCGCAGGGAGGGGGCCGGACCCGGCTTCGGGCGGCTTCCTTCCAGACTTCAACGAAAGGCTGATGACTTATGAACAAACGCGTATCGGAAGGGATTTGGGGCTATGCGTTCATTCTTCCCCAGTTGACCGGACTTCTCATATTTGCCTTTATCCCGCTTGTCTCCGCCTTCGTGCTTAGCCTCATGAAATGGGACGGCTTCGGCAAAAAGCAGTTTATCGGACTCGATAATTTCGTTACCCAGTTTCATAATCCGGACTTTAAGCTGGCGCTGTTCAACACGGCATGGTATACGCTGCTGGTCGTGCCGACCGGCATTGTTCTGGCCATTCTCGTCGCGGTCGCGCTGAATAAAGTGCGGGGCAAGGTCGTCTACCGGCTCTTTTACTACATGCCGGTCGTTACGAGCTCCATCGCGGTATCGATTGTCTGGCTGTGGCTGCTGAACTCCGAATTCGGCATTATCAACGTATATTTGAAGCAGTGGTTCGGCATCGTCGGTCCCGAATGGCTGACGAACCGCAAGCTTGTCATTCCGTCGATCGCCATGCTCAGCGTCTGGTGGGGACTCGGCGGCAATATGGTGCTGTTCCTCGCCGGACTTCAAGGGATTTCGTCCAGCTATTACGAGGCGGCGCAAATCGACGGGGCGAGCCGGTTCCGCCAATTCTGGCATATTACGCTTCCGCTGCTCTCTCCGACGACGTTTTTTGCGACCATTATGTCGATCATCGGCTCCTTCCAGGTGTTCGATCAATCGTTCGTCATGACGGGCGGAGGGCCGGCCAAAGCCAGCTACACGATCGTCTACCACATTTATCAGCTGGCGTTCGTCGAGTTCACCTTCGGTAAAAGCGCTGCGGCCGCCGTCATTTTATTCGGCATTATTTTGACGCTGACGCTGCTGCAAATGTACATGTCGAAGCGGTGGGTTCATTATGGCGGATAAACGAAACCGGGAGAGGAGGAGACGCTGATGGAGATTCAAGCGCAAAGCAAGACGGCCGAAACGGGCCGTTCGACCGCAGCGGCGTTGCGGCGCGACCGCAGCGGCACAAGCCCGGTCGGCAAGGTGCTGCTGCACGCGGTGCTGATCGTCGGGGCCGTCATTATGACGGGGCCGTTTCTATGGATGGTTCTCAGCTCGCTGAAGCAGTTTTCGCAAGTATTTCTCATTCCGCCCAAGTGGATTCCCGATCCGTGGGAGTGGAGCAATTATAAACGGTCTTGGGAAGCGCTGCCGTTCGGCCACGCTTACTTGAACAGCTTTTACATCGCCTTCATTTCGGTTGCAGTCAAGCTGCTGACCTGCTCCATGGCGGCGTACGCCTTCGCCAAAATCCGTTTCCCGCTGCGGGAGCCGCTCTTCGTTCTGTTTCTGGCGACGATGATGGTTCCGCATCAGGTGACGATTATTCCTTTATACTTGATGATGAAAGGCTTCGGCTGGCTGGACACGCATCTGGCCTTGATCGTGCCGGCTTCGCTGCTTGATGCCTTCGGCGTGTTCCTGCTGCGCCAGTTTATGAAGAGCATTCCCGACGAGCTGGAGGAAGCGTCCATCGTCGACGGCGCGAACCGCTGGACGATCTACTGGCGCATCATTCTTCCGCTCATCCGTCCGGCCTTGGCGGCGCTGGCGATCTTCACGTTCCTCGGCATGTGGAACAGCTTCTTCGGCCCGCTTATTTTCCTGAACAGCCCGGACAAATTTACGGTGCCTCTGCTGCTCAATCTGTTTCGCGGCATGTATATTACCGACTGGACCCTGATGATGGCGGGGTCGTCCATTGCCGTTATTCCCGTTTTGATCGTATATATTATCGGACAACGGTACATTATCGAAGGGGTTACGCTGACGGGAATCAAAGGATAGTTCAATCGAAAAAGCGGGGAGGATGAAGCATGATCACTGCGGATGAAGCGGAGTTTTACCGGGATAACGGGTATTTGCTCGTTAAAGGCATATTTGATCAGAAGGAAGTGGAGGAGATGCGTCGGGCGACCGGGAAAATCATCGAGCGTGCGGCGCATTCGAAGTACGACAAGAACCATGCCTGGCAGGGGGACTACTTGCCCCCGGAGGAGCTGAAGAAGCTCGTACTCAAGGGCTTCCACGACGTGCATTATCATGATGCGGCCTTCGCGCGGGCAGCGATTCACCCGAATATGGCTGCGATTTTGTCGCAGCTGATCGGGCCCAACGTGCTGCTGCATCATACGAAAATGCTCGTCAAGCCGCCGGAGAACGGAGCGGCGTTTCCGATGCACCAGGATTATCCGTATTTTCCGCATACGAACCACACGATGCTGGCGGCCAGCGTGCACTTGGACCGTGCGGATACGGAAAACGGATGCCTGTGCGTCGTTCCGGGCTCTCACAAGGCAGGACCGCTCCCTCATATCGGAACGTATTACCTGAACCATAAGGAGCATCCGATTTCCAGCGGAACGCCTTGCCCGGCGGAGGCGGGAGACGTGCTCTTCTTCAATTATTTGACGATCCACGGCTCCGATTGCAACCGCAGCGAGCGCCCCCGCCGAAATGTGCTGTTCCAATACCGCGAGGCATCCGATTTGCCCGTGAGAAACGTCCATTTTGATTGGGGCATGGGGCTGATGGTTTGCGGGGAAAATCCGAACTTCAGCAGCGTAAAGCCGAATTATCAGATTGTGTAAACGAGAAGCGGGGCGGGCTGCAAACTGCAGCGCGTCCCGTCGGACGTTCATGCGGCGGCCGCATCACGGCGCCGATCCGGCTATTGCGCCGGGAGCTTGAGAGCTCCCGGCATTTTGTCGTTTACGCAAGTACATGCGCCGGGCCGATTATCCGTATATTCTGCATAGGTGAAAGCCTGGTTAGGATTGACAAGGAGCTTCGCGTTCGTTAAACTTAGTACCAAGTACTAATACTTGATGATAAAGGATGATGCGCCTTGGAAATCCGTCATGCCACAATTACGGCCATCGGCACGTTTGTGCCGGAGAAGCGTTTGACGAATTACGACCTGGAACAGATGGTCGATACGAGCGACGAATGGATTGTGCAGCGCACGGGCATTCGCGAGCGCCGAATCAGCGCTCCGCATGAGTATACGAGCGATCTGTGCGCTGCCGCGGTACGCGATCTGATGCGGCGTTACGGCAAGTCCGTGAACGATGTCGATATGATCATTGCGGCTACAAGCACGCCGGATTTTCCGTTTCCGAGCACGGCGTCGTTGCTGCAGCACAAGCTCGGCGTTTCGCCGTCCACCGGGGCGATGGACGTTAGCGCGGCATGCGCCGGCTTCGTGTACGGCCTGCATCTTGCCAACGGGCTGATCGCATCCGGGCTGCACCGCAAAATTCTCGTCGTCGGGGGCGAGACGTTGACCAAAATTACCGACTATACCGACCGGACGACCTGCGTTTTGTTCGGCGACGGGGCGGGGGCGGTGCTGATCGAGCATGATGAGCGGCGCTCAAGCTTCTTATCGTCCCGTCTAAGCACCGAAGGAAGCGGCGGCGCTCATGTGTACCAGACGCGGATCGCAAACCGGATGAACGGCATCGAGCTTATCGACAAGCAGCTGCTGGTGCAAAACGGCAGGGAAGTGTTTAAATGGGCGGTGCGTACCGTGCCGGAAGGCGTGCGGGAGGTGCTGAGCAATGCTTCGCTTGATCTGGGCCAAGTCGATTGGTTTGTGCCGCACAGCGCGAATTTGCGCATGATCGAACCGATCTGCGAGCGGCTCGGACTGCCGCCGGAGCGGGCATTGTACAGCCTGGAATACTTCGGCAACACATCGGCGGCGACGATTCCGCTGGCACTCGATCTGGGCATCCGTGCCGGCAAGATCAGACAAGGCGATCTGGCGCTGCTGTACGGATTCGGCTCCGGGCTCGTGCAGGCAGGCATGCTGGTCCGTCTTGAACTCGATCCGGAAATCGAGCCGCCGTTCCCGCTGTAAGCCGCAGGCGGGCTTCGGATCATTCGCGTCGTTCCTATGAAGGTGCTCCCGCTTCACTTCACTTTGGGGGCACTTTTTTAGTATGATGGATAAGTAAACCAAGCTTTGAGGGGAAACGATTGTATCATATAGATAAGGAGTGAGAATCAGTGGAAGAGAAAACGAATCACAACCATCGCGAAGAGCTGGCGACATTTGCCGGCGGCTGCTTCTGGTGCATGGTCACCCCGTTCGACCAGCTTCCGGGCATTAAAAAGGTCGTTTCCGGCTATACGGGAGGACATAAGCCGAATCCGACGTATCAGGAGGTTTGCTCGGAGACGACCGGACATGCCGAAGCCGTGCAAATTACGTTCGATCCGATCGTATTTCCTTATGAAAAGCTGCTGGACACCTTCTGGCAGCAGATCGATCCGACCGATACAGGCGGCCAGTTTCACGACAGGGGAGAATCGTACCGGACCGCGATTTTTTACCATACGGAGGAGCAGCGCCGCAAGGCGGAAGCGTCCAAGCAGGAGCTTGAGCAGAGTGGGCGGTTCTCCCGTCCGATCGCGACCGAGATCGTGCCTGCCGGGGAATTTTACGAAGCGGAGGAGTACCATCAGGATTACTACCAGAAAAATCCGCTTCGTTATAAAATGTACCGCAAAGGCTCGGGGAGAGACGCTTTTATCGAGCAGCATTGGAATACGCCGCAGGATAAGGAGCGCTTAAGAGGACGGCTCACTCCGATGCAGTTCGAGGTGACGCAGAACAATGCGACCGAACCGCCGTTTCAAAATGAATTTTGGGATCATCACGGAGAAGGCATTTACGTGGATATCGTTTCGGGAGAACCGCTGTTCAGCTCGCTCGATAAATTCGACTCGGGTTGCGGCTGGCCGAGCTTCACGAAGCCGCTTGTTTCCGGGAATGTGAAGGAAAAAGAGGATTACAGCCACTTTATGATACGCACGGAAGTGCGCAGCAGAGAAGCGGATTCGCATTTGGGGCATGTGTTTCCGGACGGCCCGAAGGATGCGGGGGGGTTAAGATACTGCATCAATTCGGCCTCGCTGCGGTTTATTCCCAAAGAACAGATGGAGCAGGAAGGTTACGGCGCGTATCTGGCTTTGTTCGAGCGCGGCGGACGCGATTAAACGGTTTATTCGTCCATACGGTTGCCAGGCGGCCGAGTCCGGGGAATTCCCGGGCCCGGCCGTTTCTTTTCAAGGGCCGCGCAGCCTTTTCTGAAAAAGTGCTTTTCATAGCGGCACATCCATTGTATGATCAAAAAAGGAAATATTGTCCAAACGATAGGGCGTATTTTCCGCAGGACGTTCGCTTCCTGCACTTGTGCTTATTTCGGAGGAACCATGTCAAAATCGATATTGCTCCTGCTGACCGGTGACATCAGGTCCCTCGATCCGATGCTGCAGGAACAGGTGTACAAACAATTTTACCGCCTGGTCTATCCTATGATTATGTATATTGTGAAGGATCATCAGACGGCCGAAGATATTATTCAGGAAACGTTCATTCTCATTATCCGCAAAAGTCCCCACGATATCGACGAGGCGAGGCTGAACGCATGGCTGCGCACCGTTGCCCGCAATGCTACGATAAGTTATTTGCGAAAAAATAAAAAAAAACAAGACGAATTGCTTTCCGATGACGTCTATATAGAAAACGCGGTCCCGCTGATGGCGGAACGGGCTTCATCCACAGAAGCCGAAGTGGAAGCGAAGCTGCTCGAAGAAGCGATTATTCAGTGTATTCACCAGTTGAAACCGATCTACCGCCAGGTGATCCGCATGCGCTGGCTGGAGCGCCTGTCCTACAAGGAAATGGCGGAGCAGCTCGGCGTTTCGGAGGAGAAGATCAGGCAAACATTGCATCGGTCCAGGGAAGCCATCAAGAAAAAACTGCAGCGTGAATGGAAGGTGAACGAGCCTTGAACAAATCGGATTTTGACGCCGAATTTGACAGGTTATTGGAAGAAGCGGTCCGACAAAGCGAAAATGACATCGTCGTTCCCGATGCCGGTCCTTCATGGACAAGGGTGGAGAAGCGGCTTGTCCGGGAGCGGCGCAGAGCAAGGTGGATGCGCGGCGCCAGATGGTTCTCCCTCGCGGCGGCTTCGCTGCTGGCCGGCGCTTTCCTGTTCCACTCGCTGCAGACGACCGAAGCGTTCAGGCCGATGTTCGAAATGGCCTATAAGATGAAGGGCGGCACGGTAAGCATGCAGATCGGGAGCACCGACCGCCCGTCGGCCGAAGGAGCCAAAACGCCGCCGCCGCCGGACGATTGGGAAGAGCCTTACGTGGATAACCGCGATTTGCCGCAGGAAGGGGCTTTCCGGAGGATGACCGTTACGCTGGAGGCAGCGAAGGAACAGACGCAGTTCGAGCTTCCTTCTCTCGATGCGATCCCGGGCGACTTGACGCTTCAGGCAGCGACGCTTCATTTCTCCGGCGGGGAGGCGAAGGCCAGCGCGCTGAAGCTGGTGTATGCCGATAAGGGAGAGACGCCTGCGCTGACGGTGCTGCTGAGAAAACGGGCGTTCAGCGCTCATGCGGAGGACCCGGACGGACAGCGGTTCGTGACGGAGCTTCCCGACGGTACGGCGGACATTGAGGTGAATCGCGGCGAGCTGAATATGATTGTGAGAGGCTCGCTTAAGCCGGAAGAGCTGGGCCGCATTGCGGACGGCTTGCTGGCCAAACCTTAGAACGAAGGGGATTGTATGGAGAACGGATGGCTGCTGCTGTTTAAACAAAATATCGCGGCTTGCCCGGAGCGTGTGCAATATGCGCTGTTCGAGCAGTTCGTTGAGGTCATTTCCCGGGCGGAGCCGATGAGGGAGCTGCCGCGTCCCGCGGCGCGGCAGGCGGTCAAAGCCGTATTTCTGCAAGCGGCCGCCGGCCGCTTCAGGGGAATGGACGGCGGGCGGATTGCCCGCAGGCTGGAGGAAATGGCGCGGGAGCAAGCCGTGAAGCGCCGTAGAGCCGGCGCGCCGGCGGCCGAGCGCGAGGCTGGCGATTCGCACGCGGCGCTGCTGGAAGCATGGGGCGATATCGCTCCCTTGCTGAAAGGGCGAGAGAAACGGCGCAGGAGGGCGCGCCTTACCGCGGCGGTATGCGGCTTTGCCGTTATTTTGCTGGCCGGCGGCTTTATGTTCGGAACCGCCTCACCGAGCCGCGAGGCGGCCGAAGCGGCTGCGGCTGCAGCTTTCCGGCAGGAAGACGACGAGGCTCCGCTTTACGGCCCATCCGTCGTAAGCGAGGCAGAGCCGCCTCTGCGAATGACGGAAGCGGAGGGAGAGGCGGCCGCTTACGCCGACTTTAAACTGCTCGTTCCGAAGTTTGTTCCATCGGGCTATACGTTTCAGGAAGCGAGCGTATGGGGCAGAGAACGCGGGAAGCAGCGGTCGGGGCATATTATTTTCGAGTATGCGAACGAGGAGGGCTATTTGCTCCGAGTCAGCTTCGTGAAGATGGAGCCCCGCAGCGTATTGTCATCGGGTTTTTTTATGCCGGCAAGCACGGAGGAACTGCCTGTCCGGGGGAGTAAAGGGCTGCTGGTGACTTCGCAGGATCGCTACGTGCAGCTAAACTGGATGGAAGACAACGTTTATATCAGCATCTCCGGCCGCGAGCTGGACAAGGAGCGGCTGCTGAAAATGGCCGAAAGCTTGAGCTAACGGATACGAAGCTTTGGATTTTATACCGAAAAGATGGTAAAGTAGATTCGTATTCCTAGGATTCAGGAGAAACGAAGGTCAAAGGAGATTCGCTGCAATGATCGTGTTGTTCATCTTGTTTATTTTGGTGATGGGGTCTTTTTTTAGCGGCGCGCTGGTGCTGTTTTTTCAGAAAAAGCCTAAGCTTGGATTTTTGATGCTAGTGCTCGGTTTGGCCGCGACCTTCCTGTTCTACTATTCGATTTATAAAGGCTGGGTCACGGTGCCGCAGCAAAGCTGAAGCGGGAAGCGCGTACGGAAAGCAATAGCAGCAGACAAGAAGAAGGATGGCCTCCGGGACCCGGCGGACCGTCCTTTTCTTGTTGTTTAGGGAATGATGCGCAGCCATATCCTGTGGATATCCGGGGGCTCCCCGCAAAGTACCTGAATCAGCTTCGAAGCCATGGCCCCACTTTGTGGGGTTATTTTGTTGCGCGGGAGCTGACGCTAACCATCCTCCGCATCCGGCGGTGCCTCCTTTTCCATCCGGGCTAGCCGGTCCAGCGTCATTTGCACGGCGATGGCATCGTCTAGGTAACCGATCGGAAACACATAATCCGGAATAATGTCCGCAGATAAAATGAAATAGAGCAGAGCGCTTCCGGCGACGGCTCGCCTCTCTGACGTCAGATCGCTTTGACAGAATAGGGCATGCATCTGCCTCAACTGCTCGATGAAAGGTCCGGCGCTGTTCACGCTGTCGACCTTCGAACGGAAATCTTCGACGATGATTCGCCGTCCTTCCTCCGTCAAAGCGTATTGCTCGTACTTGCCGAGCTCCTTGCGGACCCGCTCTGTCGTAAAATCGGAGTCTACCAGGTTATGGGAAAGCAGCAGCTCTCTGATGCTGTCTACGGAAGCATGAAGCTCCGAAGGCCGCTCCGGCTGGCTTTGTCCGATATCGAATGAAAGCCCCGCCGCTTGCGAGAGCCGCTGCGCCGAGATGCCGAGATGAGCGGCGAACTGCTGCAGATGATCCAGACGGGCCCTCTGCTTTCCGTTAATAATTCTCGAAATGGTTGCGGTGTCGATGCCTGTAAGAGAGCTTAGCTTGCGCATCGACAAAGATTTCTCCTTCAGTAAAGCTTTGAGCATCTCTCCAAGCTGCTGCCCCATCTCTTCGTTTAACATCGTTTATACCCTCCTCATGGACCGACGTTTTCGGACGTGTTGAGATTTCTCAACATTTTTGTTGAGGGATAAGCACGCTCTGCGAGCATGAACCGTACAATGCACTATAAATAAACGGGGAGTGGAGCACGAATGGTATGGATGATGATATTGGGTTTTGCGATTTCCTCAAGTCTGGATAATCTGGGAGTCGGAATATCTTACGGAATTCGAAGTATTCGCATAGGTTTGTTATCTAATCTGCTCATGGCGGGCATTTGCTTTCTTTGCAGTATGACGGGCATTTGGGGAGGGCAGTGGCTGGCAAAAGTTTTGCCGGGAATGTTTCCGGCGATCGCAGGCGCTTTCGTTCTGGTAATTGTCGGCATACGAATCATAGTGCTGGCGTTTCCGCGCAAGCGCAGCGACTCCGCCGAACAAGAAGAGACCGCAAGCTCCGGCGGACATTCGCTCGCAGGCATTCTCCGGAACCCGGAGTCGGTAGATACTGACAAGTCCGGGGAAATCGGGCTAGGGGAGGCCGCCGTGCTCGGCATCGCGTTGTCGGCCAATGCGGTGACGAACGGTTTGAGCGCAGGGCTGATCGGCCTGTCTCCCATAGCGATCTCCTTGGCCGCTGCCGTGGGAAGCTTCGCTACCGTATGGCTGGGCACCGTGTTGGGACGCAAAGCGGCCGGCATCCATATCGGATCTTTCACGCTGGGGCAATTCGGCACGCTCTTAAGCGGCGTCATTCTGTTAATTATCGCTTGCAATTCGTTATTTTGATCCGCCGCTGCAGGAGTATACGCTTCAGAGCATTGCGTCACTTTGGAGGGATTTGTTCTCAAGTTTATTTTACGGGGAACAAGCGGCGGGTATGCCTTTTTTCATCGGGAGGAGCTTCGTGAAGGACAAACGCACAATTGAGCCTTACCGGGTTCATTAACCCATGCTATTTGCCGAGCGGACGCATAGTGTATAGCATAGACAAGTTGGATGTCAGTACCTGGCGGCAGCCAGGTCACAGCCAACGAAACTGAGCACACTGCAAAGGAATGGGATGGGTATGAAAAAAGTTTACGTGTCCAGGACGCGCAGCGCAACGCTGAGATCCGTCAAGAAGAGTGTGCCGAAGCCGAAAGCGAGACGTCCGAGGTCGGTCAAGGACTCCTTCTCCGACAGCGACATATTGCCTTCGACCTCCTCAGGCTTGCAGGGCTTCGGCGGTTTGGGGCAGGACAATGCCATGGGCGGCTTTCCAGCCAGGGAAGAAGCTTCGTCGGCTCCGGCGGCGGCGCCAGCCGAGCAGAGGGCGTCCCTCTTAAGCAGCTTCGGCGGCATTGACGGCATTATCTCGATGATGACCAAAGCGCAGCAAGTGTTCAAGTTATTTCAGCAGATGGGGCCGATTTTTAAAATGATCGGAGCATTCGGCGGAGCCAAGGCCACGACGGCCAGCCTCCGAACCGGCAGAGGGCGCAAGCCGGTTCGGCGCGGCGGCTCCGTCAAAAGACGTTGAATCGGTGAAGAGCGGCGGGCAGCTTAGGACGTCGCTCTTTTTCGTTGTTTAGGAAATGATGCGGAGCAATTTCCTGTGGATATCCGGGAGGCTCCCCCGAAAGTAATGTCTACCCATAGAACGATCCCAGCGGAATGGTTAGACGCCGATCCAGCTTAGGCTGGATGCGGACGGAATAAGCTTCAGAGCTTCACGTCACTACCCTGGAAATTACTCTTGGTACCCCATTTCCATTGTCTGTGGTGCCGCGTAGCGGCATGGATGGCTTTTGGGGGATTTGTTCTTGCTTCGGTTAGACCGTAAGCTTCCGGTCATCCACGGGAACCAGCCGCGCATCATTTTTTTCGTCCGAACGCTTAAGCATCCCCGGATTTGTTCATAAGCAGCTCGATAAAGTGCTGCGCGGCAGCGGATAGATGGTGTCCTTTCAGCCAGATGAGTCCCGCCGCCGCCGACAAAGGCGGGTCCGTTATTTTAACGGCGCGGATTGTGGGGTCCGACAGCTGGGCAATGACCGTTGCGGGCACGAGGGCCGAGCCGAAGCCGGATGATACCAGACGGAGCAGCATCGGGATGTCGGAGCATTCGGCGGCGATGTTCGGCTTCATGTGCTGTTCGGAGAACGCCATCAGAATGGAATAGTGCACCCCTAAGCCTTCGGTGCTGGGCAGTATTAGCGGATAGCCCGACAATTCGGAAAGCGCCGCTTCCTTGCGGGAGGAAAACGCCTGAAGCGAAGTGATAAAGTAGAACGGCTCGTTGCGCAGGTGGAATACGGAGAAGTCGTCCAATTGCAGGGGCAAGCGGATAAGCGCCAGCTCCAGCGCGCGGTTCTTCACCAGATCGCACAGCCGGGAAGATTCGTTCTGCTGAATTTTGTAAGTAACATGGGGGTAGAGCCGCTTAAACTGATGGAGCAGTCCCGGCAGTTCTACGGAGGACAAGGTGTTGACCCCGATGTTTAGACATCCTTTGACGCCGTTGCCGACCTCCTTCACTTCGGAAACGGCTTCCTCCATCAGCTGCGTCATTTGCAGAGCGTAGCGATACAACGCTTTGCCGGATTCGGTTAACTCCAGCAGCTTGCCGCTTCGCTCGACCAGGACGGTTCCGAGCTCCTCCTCCATCGCTTTGAGCTGTTGGCTCAGCGGGGGCTGGGACAGATGCAGCCTTTGGGCCGCGGCGGAGATTTTGCGTTCTTCGGCGATGGCGATAAAATAGCGCAGTTGTCTAATATCCATAATTCGCTTTGTCCTTCCTTGATCTGCAGCTTCGGGAAATACGCGATCCTTAACCCTGCGGTTCGTCGTCCGATTCGATGCTGCGGCCGATTTTGTGGAGCAGCCCGAGCAGCAGCTCCTCTTCTTCCTTGTTTAAGTGCAAGACAAGCCTCTGATTGAAATCATCGAGAATCGACTGCAAAACGGGGGCGAATTGCTTAGCCTTTAGCGTCGGATAGACAAGCTGGGACCGCCGGTCGTTCGGATCGGGAGTCCGGCTGATGTACCCCGATTGCTCCAGCTGCTTGATGGACCGCGCAGTGGTAGCTTTATCGAATTTAAGCTTGTGGGTAAGCTGATCCTGATTGATGCCCGGGCTGTGGAGAACGGCCTTCAGGAAGCTGTACTGCCCGCCGCTTCCGATTCCGTGAGGAGCGAGCCGTTTGGCGAGTATTTTTTGACTGGAACGGTGAATGTAAGAAATAAGCTTGCCGATGGGTTCCTTTTTCATAGGTATACCTCTTTTGGGAAAAATTAAATGACATCCCGAGAACGTTCGAGAAAAGCAAGCGCTATAAAAATATTTTATCTGAACATTGTTGCGCATGCAACTAATATGAGGTAAAGTGATTACGAATAATTGGTTGAGCCTGCAACTAATTAAATACGCCGAAGTTCAGGAGGTTACTTATGAATCCGTCTTTTAAAACGTATCAGGAAGATGCCGCCGTCCAGCAGAAACGCTGGATTATTCTGATCGTCCTTAATTTATTTACGTTTATGTCCACGCTGGACGGCAGCATTGTCAATATCGCTTTGCCCGTTCTGTCCGAGCGGTTAGGGCTGCCGATCGCCCAAATTGAATGGGTGACGACAGGATATTTGATGGCGATTTGCACCGTGATCCTGTTTTTCGGGAAGCTCGGGGATATGGTCGGCAAAATCCGCGTGTTCAAACTGGGCGCCTATATTTTCATCGCGGGCTCGCTGTTGTGCGGACTTAGCGGCTCGCTTACGTTCTTGATCATATCGCGGGTTATTCAAGCGCTGGGAGCTTCCATAATGATGGCAACGAGCCAAGGGGTCATAACCGACATATTTCCGGCGAAGGAGCGCGGCAAGGCGCTCGGGTTCATCGGCACCTTCGTCTCGCTCGGAAGCATCGCGGGCCCGAGTCTCGGCGGCATCATCATTTCCTCGCTGGGCTGGGAATATATTTTTTGGGTGAACGTGCCGATCGGCCTTATCGCCATCCTGATCGGATGGAAGGTGCTCCCCGCCGATCTGGTCAAAGTGAAGTCGAGGATCGACGCTCCGGGCAGTCTGCTGTTCGCCGTATTTATCGTTACCCTGTTTACGGGGCTGCTGCTCGGTCAGCAGGCCGGATACGGCAATCGTTGGATTGTTCTCTCGCTGCTCGTTGCGGTTATTGCGTTCGCGCTGTTTCTGCGTGCGGAGCGTACCCGGACGGAGCCGCTTATCGAGCTGTCGCTGTTTAAAAATGTGCTGTTTTCGGTCAGTATTTTATGCGGGTTTCTCGTCTTTTCGGCGAATTTCTGCTTCAATATTATCGCCCCGTTCTATGCGCAGAACATGCTGAATTTGTCTCCGTTCGCGGCCGGTTTTTTGCTGATGCTGTTCCCGATCTGCATGGTGATCGTCGCTCCGGTCAGCGGGGCGCTTTCCGATAAAATAGGGTCCGAGCCGCTAACTTTTGCCGGATTGATCGTGATGGTGATCGCCCAGTTCGGGCTGGCCGCGCTGCATGACGGCAGTCATTTGGCGGTCGTAGGCTTGTGGATCGCGATGCTCGGCATCGGCAGCGGGCTGTTTCAATCTCCCAACAACGCTCTGATCATGTCGCAGGTTCCGCGCACCAGACTCGGCTCGGCGGGCAGCATCAATTCGCTCGTCCGCAATGTGGGGATGGTCGTAGGAATTACGATCGCGACGACGCTGCTGTTCCATGTTATGAGCAGCAAAGCGGGTCATCGGGTCACGGGGCTTATTCCCGGCCGTCCGGATATTTTTCTCAGCGGGATGCACACCGTATTTATCGTCTCCTCCTGCATTTGCCTGGTGGCGGCTCTGCTCACGGGCTGGCGGATGTATCACGCTTATTCGGCCAAATATGCCGAATCCTCCGAGGGATAAGCTTCACGGAAAAAGATCTCATCTCCCGCCTCGCGGCAGGATTTGGGATTTTTTTTGCATCGGCCGGGGCGGCGGACCCTACTTACCTTAACGTAACTAAATGAAAACTTATTCACTCCTTATATTTCGCGGCGATTTTTTATATGATGGTAACAGGTTCTATTATTAGCGGGGAGGCTGGGGCAATTGATTAAACGAATCGGTCATTTGGCGCTTACTGTGAAGGATATGGAGCAATCGCTACATTTTTACTGCAATGTGCTTGGTTTTGCAAAGGCTTTCGAGCTGCACGACGCGGCGGACAAGCCTTGGATCGTTTATCTGAAAGTATGCGAAGGCCAGTTTATCGAGCTGTTCTACGGCGGGCTGAACAAGCCGGCTCCGGTGGATAAGCCGATCGGCTTCAATCATCTGTGTCTTGAGGTGGAGGATATTCACGCCGTCGCCGAGCATTTGAAGAAGAACGGCATTGCGCTGGACGTGGAACCGAAAATGGGGAAAGATACCAACTATCAATGCTGGGCCAAAGACCCTGACGGCAACCGGATCGAGTTCATGCAGCTGATGCCGGGTTCGCCGCAGTTAAACAGCTGAAGCTGAGCTTTAGCGATATTACGGAAAAAAGACGACCGTTAACGATAGGGAGGAGATTTAGGAGATGGAATACCGCACATTGGGAAAAACGGGGATACAGGTATCGAGCTTATGCTTCGGGACGATGTCGTTCGGGGGGCCGGCCGACGAGGCGGAATCCCGCGCGATGTTTAACCGCTGCAGAGAAGCGGGCATCAACTTCTTCGATACGGCGAACGTATATAACCGAGGGGTTTCCGAGGAGATTTTGGGCCGCTGCATCGAGGACTGCCGTGACGAGATCGTCCTGACGTCCAAAGTTTGCTTCCCTACGGGGCAAGGGGTCAACGACCGCGGCTTGTCGCGCAGACATATTATGCTCGCGGTAGAGCAAAGCTTGAAGCGGCTCGGGACCGACAGGCTCGATCTGTATTTCGTTCATCATTTCGATCCGAAGACGCCGATGGAAGAGACGCTTCGCGCCCTCGACGATTTACAGAGCCAAGGCAAAATATTGTATCCGGCCGTAAGCAATTGGGCGGCATGGCAAATCGCCAAAGCGCAGGGGATCGCCGCCAAGGAGAGCCTGGCCCGTTTCGAGTGCATCCAGCCGATGTACAATTTGGCGAAGCGGCAGGCGGAGGTCGAGATTTTGCCGATGGCCGAATCCGAGCAAATCGGAGTCATCAGCTACAGCCCGCTCGGCGGAGGGCTGCTGACCGGCAAGTACGGCCGCGACCGCAGGCCGCAGCAGGGACGGCTGATGGAGCAGAAAAATTATATCGAACGGTACGCGGAGCAGCAGTATTACGAAACGGCCGAGAAGTTTACCGACTATGCGCTTGAACGGGAGCTTCATCCGGCTTCGCTTGCCGTAGCGTGGGTGATGTCTCATCCCGCCGTTACGGCGCCGATTATCGGAGCGCGCAATGTCGAGCAGCTGGAGCCGTCGCTTGCCGCTTTGGATATTGCGATGACGCCGGAGTGGCGCGGCGAAATATCCGCTTTGTCCGTAACGCCGCCGCCGGCGACCGACCGCACCGAAGAAAGATGAGGTGAAGGCTGCGCTTCGAGAATCGGCAAACGGAATCCGAATCCGAGTCGAGAATGGAGAAGCGGCACATCATGATGGATCACAATCAATCGGCAATAAGAAATATCGGCATCGTCGCCCATGTCGATGCGGGGAAAACGACGACGACCGAGCACATACTGTACGAAAGCGGTCGCATCCGCAGTCTCGGCCGCGTCGACGCCGGTACGGCGCAGACCGACTGGCTGGACATCGAACGGGAGCGGGGCATCTCCGTCCGCGCCGCATCGACGGCGTTCCAATGGAAGGGATGCACGGTCAATTTGATCGACACGCCCGGGCACGTCGATTTCTCGTCCGAAGTCGAGCGCTCGCTGCGCATATTGGACGGCGCCATCCTGATCGTTTCGGCGGTGGAGGGCGTGCAGGCGCATACGGAGACGTTGTGGCGGGCGCTTGAGGCACTAAAAATTCCAACCCTCATCGTCATCAATAAAATGGACCGGGTGGGAGCGAATCCGACCGGCGTGCTGAAGGAATTAAACCGCTTTTTGTCCGGCGGCATCGTTCCGGTTCAGCGGTATTCCGGTACAGAGGAGGACTTCCGTTCGGTTTTGCGGTTGTGGAACCGCCGGGGGGACGGAACCGTTGCCCGTGCGGCGGACGATCTCCAGGAGGATTACGATGCGCTGCTGGAGCGGCTGGCGGAGCAGGACGAAGCCCTGCTGGACGATTATGTCGGCGGCATGCCTGTCAGCGACGAGAGGCTTATCGATAGCCTGACGGAGCTTACCCGGCAGGGCAAGGTGCAGCCGCTTCTGTACAGCGCAGCCGGCAAAGGCATCGGCATCCCCGAGCTGATGGATGCGATAGTGGAGCTGCTTCCGGCTCCGGCAGGCAGGGCGGAGGACCCGCTGTCGGGCATTGTGTTCCGGCTCGAGCGGGACAAAGCGATGGGGAAGATCGCAATGGTCCGGCTGTACGGGGGCCGGATCGTGAACCGCGACGTCATCCGCAACTTTACGCTCGGCACGGACGAGAAAGTAACGCAAATCCGCAAAATCCACGCCGGCCACCAGGAGGACGTCGGCGTGCTGGAGGCGGGCGATATTGCCGGCGTCTGCGGTCTCAGCCGCGTACGGATCGGCGATATTATAGGCAGCCCGGACGCGGTAGCGCCCGAGCATCGGCTGACGGAGCCGCTGTTGACCGTGCAGGTGAGCCCTGCGCAGGCGGCGGATTACCCGCAGCTGGTCGCCGCGCTGCAGGAGCTGGCCGAAGAAGACCCGCTGCTCGATTTGCAATGGCATCCGCTGGAGAGAGAGCTGCACATGAAAATTATCGGGCCGATCCAGCTGGAGGTGCTGACCCATGTGCTGCAAAGCCGCTTCGGTCTGAGCGCCGCGTTCGGCAAGCCTACGGTCATCTATAAGGAGACGCCGTCGGCCGAAGGCTACGGCTTTGTCGCCTATACGATGCCCAAGCCTTGCTGGGCGATCTTGAAATTCCGCATTGAGCCCGGGGAACGCGGGAGCGGGCTGAGCTACAGCTCCGTTGTCAAGCCGGAGCGGCTTCTCCCCGGGTACCAGAACGAGGTTGCCCGCAGAGTGCCGGAAGCGCTGCAGCAGGGGCTGCTCGGCTGGGAGGTGACGGATCTGAAGGTGACGCTCGTCGAAGGGGAACATCACGTATGGCATACGCATCCGCTTGACTTCGTGCTGGCTACGCCGATGGGCATTATGGACGGCTTGGCCCGGACGGGCACGACGCTGCTTGAGCCGTATGTGCAGTTTCGGATTACGGCTCCGGAAGAAGCCGGCGGCAAAATTTTACATGAGCTGACGCTCATGCGGGCGGAGTTCGATTATCCGGAAATGACCGGGGAGCGCTTTAACGTGGAAGGGACGGTACCGGTTTCGAGCTCGCTCGAATTTCCCGTGAAGCTCAGCATGCTCACGGGAGGACGGGGCACTTTCGCTACCCGGTTCAGCGGCTATAGAGAATGTCCCGCGGGCACCGTCGTCGAGCGCCAGAGAAGGGGCGTAAATCCTCTCGATACGTCCAAATATATTCTCAGCATGCGGAGCGCCCTGGGAGCCGCAAGGTCTTAAGCGGGCTCGCCCGCATCAACACACTCTATAAGGAGGACAATTGTTATGCTGCAACGTCAAGTAGGCCGTTTGGGGCATATGAGCTCCGTCATCATGTTCGGCGCCGCCAGTCTTGGGCAGGTGACTCAGGAGGAGGCGGACGCGTCGATCTCCTTCGCTCTGAAGCATGGAGTGAACCATTTCGATACGGCGGCGAGCTACGGCGATGCCGAGCTTCGCATGGGACCGTGGATGCCGCGGGTTCGCGGCGAAATCTTCCTCGCCACGAAAACGGGCGAGAGGACGAAGGAGAAGGCCAAGGAGCAAATTTACCGCTCGCTGGAGCGGCTGCAGACGGATCGGCTCGATCTGCTCCAAATGCACGCCGTCGGCACGATCGAGGAGCTGGACAAATGTACGGCTCCGGGAGGCGCCCTCGAAGCGCTGCTTGAGGCGAAGGACGAAGGCGTGATCAAGGCCATCGGCATTACCGGCCACGGGCATCAGGCTCCGGTCACTCATCTGGAAGCGCTGCGCAGATTCCCGTTCGATACCGTGCTGCTGCCGCTTAACTATCACTTGTATTCGCTTCCCGAATACAGAGAGGCTTTCGATGCGCTGCTGGAGGAAGCGGACAGGCAGAACACGGCGCTCCGGGTTATCAAGGCGATCGCCAAAGGCCCTTGGGGCGAGGAGCAGGACAGAGCCTACGCGACCTGGTATGAGCCGTTCGACAGGCAGGAGATTATCGACGCCTGCGTGCACTTTGTTCTGTCGTTCAAGGGAGTCGCCGGCTTCGCCAGCGCGGGGGACATCCATTTGTTCCCGAAAATCGTCGATGCGGTCGAGCGGTACGGCTCCATGAGCGACGAGGAGGCGCAGCGCGTCTTGAACGCGATCAATGGCTACAGGTCGCCGTTCGGAGCTCCGACCTCCATCGCTTAACCGGAATCGGC
This sequence comes from Paenibacillus doosanensis, assembly GCF_025060755.1. Taxonomy (GTDB): domain Bacteria; phylum Bacillota; class Bacilli; order Paenibacillales; family NBRC-103111; genus Paenibacillus_S; species Paenibacillus_S doosanensis. The sequence goes on along the minus strand of NZ_JANYUY010000001.1, from coordinate 71,192 downwards.
GGCCGTGGCCGCCGGCAGAAGATAGAAGCCAAGCTCGCAGCATTGTTTACGAACAGGGCCCCGCTTGTCGGCGAACAAGCGGGGCCTCCTGCTGCCTTCGGAGCCTTACGGAACGCGGCGAATCCGAATCTGCCAGCCCTTCCGCATACGGCGGCTATTGACTTCACCGGCGGACGTACGCATAATTTGGTTCATACACTGAGTTTCTGAAATGAGTGAGACCCGATGAGCAAGAAATGGTTTTATCGCCTGCTGCTTTCTTATATTCCCGTTTTCTTTGTCGTCACGGCTTTTTTATTTTTTATCTTTTTTCAAACGTTAAGCGAGCAAAACAAGAAAGAAACGATCAAAGCGAATGATTTTGTCGCTCAGCAGGCGATCCGTTATATCGATTATTCTTTAAAGGCGATCGACGAGAAGGTGACCCTGGAGCTGCTGCGCAATTCCGACGTAGCGCGTTACTTTTCCTCCGGCGGCGCGGACGATTTGAAGCTGGATGTGGCGGTCATGAACGCGATGCGCGATTTGAAGGTGACCTACCCGCTGATAGACTCGATGTATGTCATTCGTTTCCGCGACGATACCGTGCTCAGCAATATCGGTTCCTATGCGCTTCGCGATTATCCGGACGAGCCGTTCATCGCCCGGATGCGCAAGGCGCCCAACAGCGTCTGGTCCGATTCCCGGGCTTTTAAGCAGTTTGCGTATGAAGAAGGTGTCCAGGTCGTAAGCTTGACACGGGGCTTTCCGGTGTTTTCCCAAGAGAAAGGGATGCTGGTGCTTAACGTAAGGACGGATGCGCTGCATGCGATCGCCCGCCAAATGTACAATCCGGAAGTCAGCTTCGTCCGGCTGTACGATCGCCAAGGCAGCGATCTGATGGAAGCGGCCGCAGGCGACGCGTTTTCCCCTGAAGAAGGCAAAGTGTACGCAAGTTATGTATCCGATTACACAGGGTGGCGGATGGATAGCGGCATACGCCGGGAAGGCTTGATCGGGCTGGTGCTGGGCTTGTACAACGTGTGGATTTCGCTGGGCATACTGGTCGTGCTCGGTGCGATTGCCTGGATGATCTACGTCACGCGCCGCAATTACAAGCCGATCGAATTGATCGTTTCCCGGCTGCAGCTGTATCTGGACTATAAGGCGCGATTTATCGGCGGCGGGGCGAACGCCAATGAATTCAAGTTTATCGAGTCGGCGCTGGACAATATGATCGAGCAATCCAATCATTGGGAGCGGCAGTATTACCAAGATTTGGGCGTGCGCCGAAATTATTTCATTCACGGGCTGCTGGAAGGGACCAGACGGGTCGACGCGGAGGAATGGAGCCGCGAAGCCGACGGCTTGATGATGCCCGCCACGTTCGGAATGCAGACGGTATTCGTCGTGGAGATCGACAAGTATACCGAATTTTGCAAGGAATACAGCCACCGCGATCAAAATCTGTTCAAGTTTGTCATCAGCAAGATGGTCGAGGAAACGGCGGTTTCCGGAACGGAGACGGTCTGGACGCTGTGGACGGCGTCGCATCAATTAACCTGCGTGCTGCGTATCGATGATGGGACGAAGACGTCGATCGAGCATATCGAGATGTTTGAGAAAATTAGAAGCTGGATGGAAGTCAATCTTCAGTTGACCGTCACGATCGGGATCGGGGGGCTGACCGGCCGTCCGGAAGGGCTTCGCGATTCGTTCAAGGAGGCGCAGGAGGCGCTGCGGTTCAAAACGATATACGGCGGCAACGGCCTGCTTGTTCACGAGCGGCTTCCGTCGAAGGGCGAGGCGAACGAGCAGCTGCAGCTCATTATGGATATCGCCAGCGATTACCGGATGTCGCAAGGCCGCTGGCGAAGCGATCTGCAGACGCTGTTTCGCGAAATGTACCGCAGCGTCTTGTCCCGGGAGGATGTCGTCACGCTGCTGCGGTCGCTGACGTTTCATTTGGACCGCGCCGTGAGCGCCATGGGCGCGCATCTCCAGGAGCGGTGGAAGAAGGACGCCTATCCGAAGCTGCTCGGACTGCTCGATTCCTTCGAAACGCTGGAGGAGATTGAGGACGGCTATCCCGCCGTGCTGGAGCGGTTTGCGCTGCAAATGGACGAGCTGCGGGAAGCGAAGCATCCGCAGTTTGCGATTCACGAGGTGAAGGCTTACTTGGAGCAGCATGTGATGAACCCGAATCTGTCCCTCGATTTTTTGAGCGAGAAATTCGGAATGAACGGGAAATATTTGAGCAAAGCGTTCAAAGAGGCGTACGGCGTCAAGTTCGTCGACTTTATGATCGATCTGCGCATGCAGCATGCCAAAAGACTGCTGACGGAAACGGATCGGACCGTTCAGGAAATCGCCGAAAACGTCGGGTATTCCAGCGCGATTTCGTTCATTCGCACCTTCAAAAAGATGACCGGCATGTCTCCCGGCGATTACCGCAAAGGAAATTGAAAAACGTTTATCGGCGAAAAAAATTTATTGCGTTCGAAGCCGCTTCCTTAATTCGTACGGCAAATGCGTACGGGCCGAGGAGGCGTTTTTTGTTTGCCGCAACGGCCTGCGCCCGCTGCAGTGCTTCCTGCCCATCGGCGGCGATGTCCGGGCGCGGAATGACAATTAGTTTATCGCCGAAAAGTGTACATTGAGCTAGGCGGCGGCTGCATTTAAGATTAAGGCAAGTCGATCGACGGCGATGAATGCAAGCGGGCGCCGCACACGCTTTACAAACGGCCGAACTATGAATGACAACTAAGGCGGGGGGAAATGCATGACCATGATGAAACGCAAGAAGGCACCGGTATGGAGCAAGCGTGCAGCCGCAGCGGCTGCTCTTATGATGACGGCAGGCGGGCTGCTTGCCGCCTGCTCGGATGAAGGCGGCAAGCCGTCGTCCGGCGCGGGGAGCGAGAAAACCGTTACGCTGACGTTTGAAACTTCGCTGTATGCGGAAGCGCCTCATAAGAAGGCGATCGATACGCTGATTTCGATGTACAACGAAAAAAATCCGAACGTGAAGATTACAGTTCACGGGGCAGATTACGAAAATTTCTGGGACAAGTTAACGACGGAGATCATTGCGGGTACGCAAGGGGATATCGTACAGGTGTACCCGGAAAACATCGCGACCTATCATTCGCTGGTCGACGGAGGCGCGTTCGTCAATCTCGATTCCTACATCAAAGGCAAGGATCTGGAGAAGAAGCTGGTCGGCCAGGAGCTCAGCAAGGTAGACGGCTCCTACTATGCGATATCGAACTACGCTTGGGGAAACACCGGTATTTTTTATCGAAAATCGCTGTTCGAAAAGGCGGGTATCGATCCGGGCAGCGTCCGTACTCTGGAGGATTTCAAAAATGCGGCGACCAAGCTCGGCGTCGACACGAACGGCGACGGCAAGCTCGATCAATACGGCTTCGCTAGCGTCGTAGGCTCTCATCCGTTCGTCGCTTCCGAGTGGTACCGCCTGGTCGCAAGGCCGGTTTCGGGAGGCATCTTCTTCCCTGACGGCGAGGCGGGACCGTATACGGCCGACCGGATTCATGTGAACAGCGAAGCGAATGTGTGGGCCGCCGCATGGTGGCAGGATTTGATGAACAATCCGCAGGCTACGCCGCCGGGCACTCGCGACAAGAAGGTCGGGCGGGAAATGTTCTGGAACGGCCAGGCGGCGATGAATATGGACGGTCCCTGGTTTATCGGGATGACCAAGGAGCGGGACGCGAAGCTGATGGACGATCTGGGCTTGCTGCCGCAGCCGGTGGTTCAGTACAAGGGCAAGGACTACAAGCCGAATCCGCATACTAACCCTTCCGTCGCGATGATTTCCAAAAAGAGCAAGCATGTGGAGGAAGCGTGGAAGTTTCTGGAGTGGATGACGAGCCCGGAGGCGCAGCAAGTGATCGCCGGTTCGGGCATGATTCCGAGCAATAAGGACTATGTGGCGACGGACGCTTACAAAAAGGATAATCCGCTGGCCGTCCAGTTTATGGAATTTCTTAACGACCGCTACGCACCTGCGGTAATGGACCCTCCGATTCCGGAGCAGGGAAGCCTGTCGCAAATTATCGTCAACACGGCGCAGGACATATTCGTCGGCAAGAAAGATCCGAAGGCGTCGCTGGATGAAGCGGCCAAGAAGATGAAGGAAGCGTTAAATTAACCGGAAACGGCATGTCCGGGGGCGTCCGCACATTCTGCTGTGATGGCGTCCGCCCGCCGCTTGCCGGAGAGAACGGGATTAGCTGAAGAGAAGGAGGGTCTTATGAAACATGCAGAAGCGGCACCACGTTACGAGCAGCCTTCCTTATTGAAGAGGGAATTCAAAAGATGGCGCGACAACCGGGTCGGCTACCTGTTCATTGCGCCGCTCGTGATCGCGATCGTCCTGGTACTGCTGTATCCGATCGGCAAGGCTATGCTCATGAGCTTTCAATATTGGCTCGTCACGAAGCCGAAGGGCGGACATCCTTTCGTAGGGCTGGACAACTATGGCGGCTTGTTCCGGTCGGACTATTTTTTTACATCGCTTTATATTACGTTTTTGTACATTGTCGTCACGGTGGCGCTCCGGTATTTGCTCGGCCTGGGAACGGCTCTGCTGCTTCATACGAAGTTCAGGGGCAGGGGCCTGGTGCGGGCTATGGTCATTATTCCGTGGGCGGTTCCGGAGGTCGTAACCTGCCTCGTGTTCATATTGATGTACGATTATCAATACGGAGTGATCAACGATATTTTGTTGAAAATGAATATATTATCGAGTCCGGTCGCCTTCTTGGGCGATTCGCGCACGGCGCTCGGCGCGGCCATGTTCGTCAATGTGTGGAAAGGCTTCCCTTTTGCGGCGATCATGCTGCTGGCCGGCTTGCAGAGCATTCCCAAGGATTTGTACGAAGCGGCGACGATGGACGGCGCCGGTATTTGGCGGCAATTCCGCAGCGTGACGCTGCCGCTATTGCGGCCGGTATCCGTGGTCGTCTTCCTACTCTTGGTCGTCTGGACGATCAAAGATTTCGGCATCGTGTATGTGCTGACGGGCGGCGGCCCTAGCCGGGTTACGGAAATATTGACGATTTTTATTTACAAGGTCGGATTCAAGACGTTTAATTTCGGCGTGGCCGCAGCGGGCGGTATGATTTTGCTGCTGGTCTCGATCGTCTTTACTTTGATCTACCTGAAAGCGACGAAAGCGGGGGAGACGACGTGAAGAAACTGCGCCTAGCATGGATCTATGTTTGCGCCGTACTGATATCTTTATTTGCCGTCGGCCCGTTTCTATGGATGATCGCGACTTCGCTCAAGCCGCCCGGCGACATCTACAGTATGCCGCTGAATTATTTGCCTTCGGCTATCAATACAGGCGGTTATAAGGCGATGCTGAACCCGTCCGCGGACGATAACCTGAACTTCGTCAAATGGTTTTACAATACGACCGTCGTCTCCTTGCTGACTACGCTATTCTCAATTATCATTTCCGCCCTCGGCGGATATTCGATGTCCCGGTTCCGCTATCGCGGGCGCATGGCTATCGGCTATTTGATACTGATTACGCAAATGCTGCCGGGCTCGCTGCTCATTATTCCGTTATACATCATCATGAAGGAATACCAGCTGCTGAATTCTCACATCGGGCTTGTGATCGCCTATTCCACCGTGGCGATACCGTTCTGCACCTGGATGCTGAAAGGCTATTTCGACAGCGTTTCCTATTCGATCGACGAGGCGGCCATGGTGGACGGAGCGAGCCGCTTGGTAACGTTTATCCGCATCATTCTGCCATTGACGCTTCCGGGACTGGTCGTGACGGCGATCTTTTCGTTTCTGACCAGCTGGAATGAGTTTCTGTTTGCCCAAACGTTTTTGAGCGACTACGGCAAATGGACGCTGTCGGTCGGGATCGCCAGCTTTCAGGGGCAGTATGTCGTCAACTGGGACTACTTGATGGCCGGCTCGGTCATGACAACGCTTCCGATCGTGGTCGCGTTCTGGGCGCTGCAAAAATATTTGGTCAGCGGGATGACCGCCGGAGCGGTGAAATGACGTTTATGCGAAAAACATTGGATAAGGAGCGGTATATATCTATGATTAAGTTCGGAATTGTCGGAATGGGCATTAGAGGAAGTCTGTTTGCGGATACGATTCGCCAAAATCCTTATGCGGAGCTTGCGGCCGTCAGCGATGCGTTCGAAGAGACGCTGGAGAGAAACAAGCGCAAATACGGCGTGCCCGGCTATCTGCGCGTAGAGGATATGATCGAACGCGAGAAGCTGGATGCGATCGTCATCGCGACGCCGGATTTTCTTCACCGCGAGCCGGTGATGCTTGCCGCCAGGAAAGGCATCCATATGATGGTCGAGAAGCCGTTCTCAACGATCGTCGAGGAAGCGGAGGAGATGGCGGAAGCGGTCAAGGCGGCGCAAGTCAAATGTCTGGTCGCTTTCGAGAACCGCTGGAATGCCCCGTTCGCTGCCGTGAAGGAAGCGGTCGAGCAAGGGCAGATCGGGAAGATCGTCACCGTGAACTCCCGTCTGAACGATACGATCTATGTGCCGACCCAAATGCTCAAATGGTCGAAGAATTCGACGCCAGGCTGGTTTTTGTTCCCGCATGCGACCGATATTGCGCTGTGGCTCAAGGGCGTTAAGCCTACCAGGGTCTATGCGGTCGGAACGAAGAAGAAGCTTGTCTCGATGGGGATCGATACCTACGATGCGATCCAGTCGGTCGTCACGTTCGAGGACGATACGCATGCCACGTTTACGACCAGCTGGATTTTGCCGGAATCGATGCCGCTGATCTACGATTTCAAGTATGAAATTATCGGCGAGCACGGCGCGCTGTACGTCGATCTGTCCGATCAGATGGTGCGCAAGGCGACCTCCGACTACAGGCATATGCATACGCTGGGGACGCCGATCAACGGGCAGTTTACTTCCGCGCCGAGCTTTATGCTCCATTCGTTCATCGATAATATCCGGCTGGATACCGAGCCGGACAGCGGAGTCGATGCCGGTTTGCTGAATACTAGACTCGTGCATGCGATTCATCGTTCGGTGGAGACGGGCACGATCCAAAGCGTGTGAAGACGAAGGGGATGACGGGTACACTGCGGGAAACATATGCGAGCCTTGGAGCCATTTGCTCCAAGGCTCGTATTTCTTGTTGTTTAGGAAATGAAGCACAGCCATATCCTGTGGATATCCGTGGGCTCCCCCGAAAGGAATGTCTACCCATAGAACGATCCCAGAGGAATGGTTAGACGCCGATCCAGCTTAGGCTGGATGCGGACGGAATAAGCTTCAGTGCATCACGTCACTACCCTGGAAATTACTCTTGGTACCCCATTTCCATTGTCTGTGGTGCCGCGTAGCGGCATGGATGGCTTTTGGGGGATTTGTTCCGCCAGCCGGTCTCGGGCGCGGCAAGCCGTGCAAATCGCGAACCCATATGGGAACATATGGGATTTCTCCGTTCGGCAGCAACCTTTTGGCCCGCCGTTTCGTATAAAATGGAATAGGCTTCTTTACGCGTTTTTCCGCTCGCAGGCGATATGCGCCGGGATTAGCCGGCCGCGTCAGCGAAAAGTGAGCGATTTGTCAGGAAGGTGCATTACCATTGCCGGACAAAATAGGGTAAGATGATGAAGAACGCTTTTTTAGCGGCCTTTCCATGAAGTTTTCTCATAAAGGTGTTGTTATGAAATGATGGTAAACGATATTCGGGTACATAGAGCGGACTCTTCGGCCGCCAGAACCAATCAGCGGCAATCAGCCGAGGCAAGCCAGTCGGACACTTACGCCTGTCTGTATATCATCAGAGGGGAGCCGCATCGTGCGGGGACCTGCATCAACTTGAATACCGACAGTTGGGTCGTCGGGCGCTCGTCCAACGATGAAACGCCGGATCTGGCTTTTTCCAACGCGTTTATTTCCCGCAAGCATCTGATGATTCGCAGGGAAAGGGACAAGGCGGTGCTGTACGACATGGGCAGCAGGCACGGCACGGAAGTGAACGGCGTCCTCATTGAGCCGCATACGCCGCATACGCTGCAGGCATTCGACATCATCAAGCTGGCCAAAGGGATGGTGGTCATCCACTTCTCTTATTTGTTTGCGGATCAGACGCTGGAATTCGAGCCGATCAGCTATACGCAGCAGTTCAACTTTCAAGAGCTCGGCTTCTCTATTAACTGGGAGAAACGGGAGTGCACGGTCGAAGGGCAGCGCATTGTGATGTCCGAGAAAGAATACGGACTGATCAAGCTGCTGTACGATCAGGCGAATCAGCTGGTGCCGTTCGACGAAATCAAGAAAACGGTGTGGCCGGAAAGAACGCTGGGCTTAGGCGGCGTGCCGGATGTCAGTATGGATGAATTGAATGCTTTAATATATCGGATTCGCAAAAAATACGGGAAAGATACGTTTACGATCAGCGCCGTCCGCGGCAGCGGGTATGTCCTGGAGAAGGACTGACGCATCCCGTCTTGACGGGGCGGACGGTTCGCTTCTTAAAGTAAGCGTCCTTACGGAAGGCAGGAACGATTGTGAAAGTGATACAAGTGCAAACATCAGGTCCGCTTCACGGCAGCGTAACCGTTCAAGGCTCCAAGAACAGTTCGCAGGCGCTGCTGGCGGCCGCTTGTCTGGCCGACGCTACGGTAACTCTGGAAGGAATCCCGGGCAGCAACGATGTCCGCATCATTCGCCAAATCGGTTTGGACATCGGTCTTACCATAGAGCGTACGCCTATGGGGGACATGCTGATCGATCCGCGATTCATTCACAGCGCGACCATCGATCCGGGCAAGTCGTCTGCTTACCGTTCCTCTTATTATTTCGTCGGCGCGCTGCTGGCCAAGTTCGGTAAAGTGACCATCGGATTTCCCGGAGGCGACGATTTCGTATCCCGTCCGATCGATCAGCATATTAAAGGATTGCGCGCGCTCGGCGCAGAATTTACATTTCATAGCGATCATTATGTCGTCGAAGCGAAAGAGCTGCGCGGAGCCGATGTCTATTTCGACACGATCACTATGGGGGCTACGATCAATGTCATGCTGGCGGCGGCGAGAGCCAAAGGCAGAACGCGCCTGAGCAATGCGGCGACAGATCCGGAAGTCGTAGATACGGCCAATTTCCTCAATCAGCTCGGGGCCAAAATCGTCGGCGCGGGAACCGATCAAATCCGCATTGAAGGCGTGCCTTACCTCGGAGGCGGGCGGTACGCCGTCATTCCGGACCGCCTGATTGCCGGTTCGTTCCTTATGGCGGCAGGCATCAACGGCGGGTCTGTGACTGTGGCTAATGTCATACCGGAGCATATGGGCTCCTGCCTGGCGCAGTTAAGAGAAATCGGGCTGGAGATCGAAACGGGCGACCAAAGCGTCACGGCGCATTCGGACGGCCGCCTGCGCGCGACCCGTGTAAGAACGGGGATGTATCCGGCTTTTGCGACCGATTTGCAGCAGCCGCTGACGGCGCTGTTAACCCGGGCGCCCGGCAAAAGCATCGTCACCGAGCGGGTATTTGTCAAACGTTTCAATCATATTCATCAGCTTAAGCGTCTGGGCGCCGATGTATGGGTGCGCAAGGAGAGCGCCTATATTAAAGGCGGCGTGCCGCTTGTCGGCAACTGGGTTCACGCGACCGACGTCCGGGCCGGAACCTGCCTTATTTTGGCGGGACTCGCCGCGGAGGGGACGACGCGAATCACCGGAGTGGAGCATATTGAGAGAGGTTACGAGGATGCGGTCGGAAGCTTCCGCGCTCTCGGCGCGCGAATTGAATCGACGGAGTGGAAGGCGGGGAACGCAGAGGCCGGATTCGTCGGCATGTAGTTTGGCAAGCCAAATCGGATGGGGAGGATGAAAGCAGCGGTGGAGCAGATTTTAACGTTAGCGGAAGAGGTTGCGGCGCAGGCGGCGAAAGCGGCGGGGGCCGTAGCCCGCAATTTGTTTCAGCGGGGCTTTAAGGTCGAGGAGAAGGACGAGAGCGGAGATCTGCTTACGGAAGCGGATTTGCTTGCCGAACAGGTCATATTGCACAGCATCCGGGGGATGTTTCCGGAGCATCAAATACGCAGCGAGGAATCCGGCTGGTCCGGAGTCGAGGGGGACTGGCTGTGGCTGGTCGATCCGCTCGACGGCACCAATAATTTCGCCGTCGGCATGCCGCTTTTCGGCGTCTCGATTACTTTGATTTACCGAGGCATGCCTATGCTCGGGATTATTTACGATACGATGCAGGACAAGCTTTACACGGCCAGGAGGTCGGCTGGCGCAGTCTGCAATGAAACCGTTTTCCGGATACAAGAGAAGCCTGCCTCCAAGCGAATGACAATAGGCTGGATTCAAGGCCATCAGGTACAGCAGGATAACCGGGCTTCCCGGCTGCGCCTGCATATCGAGCAAAACAGCAAACGGCTGCTTCGTCTGTGGGCGCCGACGCTGCAATGGGTCATGCTCGCGCGAGGTCAAATCGACGGCATTGTGCTGTATAATTCGGAAGGCGACGACTTGTATTCGGGTCTGCTGCTTGTCCAAGAAGCGGGAGGGGTCGTCATGGATTTCGACGGCAACCCCTTCGACGGGATGAACGCCGAGCCGTATATTATCGCTTGTCCGCCGGACCGCAAGGAAGCGCTGCTGCAGCTTGTCCGCAGCGGGCTGCAGGCGGAGGCTGCGCTATGATCCGGGCGGTGCTGTTCGATCTGGACGGAACGCTGCTGGACCGGGATGCCTCGGTTCGCAAGTTTATTCGCCGGCAGCACGAGCGTCTCCACCGGCATGTCGGCCATATTGACGCGGAGGAGTATTGCTCCGCGTTCATTACGCTGGATGCCAAAGGATACGTCTGGAAGGATCGCGTCTACGCGGAAATGACCGAACGGTTCGGGATACACGGGCTGACGCCGGATCAGCTGTTAGCCGATTATATTGCCGGGTTTGCGGACAGCTGCGTCCCTTTTCCGAATATGATCCGTCTCCTTGACGAGCTGAGCGACAGAGGAATCGCGCTTGGGATGATAACGAATGGATTCACGGCGTTCCAAATGAACAATATTAAGGCCTTAGGCATACAGGATTATTTCCGAACGCTGCTTATTTCCGAGCGGGAGGGATTGCGCAAGCCGGACCCGGCGATTTTTTTGCGGGCGCTTGAACGGCTTGGCGTTACGCCGGAGGACGCGGTATTCGTCGGCGATCATCCGGTCAACGACGTTCAAGCGGCGCAGGCCGTAGGGATGAAGGGCGTGTGGAAGCGCGACCCTTATTACGACGCTCCCGGAACAGCGGACGCGGTAATCGATGATTTGTCCGAGCTGCCGTCCTTTTTGTTTGGCTGTTTTCTAAAAAAATGCGGCTATCCTGCGAATCCTATTTGAAAATTGTTATTATATATAATACCTTTCAGATAGGAGAGAGTTTCGTATGGCACAAGCCTGGTTAGACCTTTATGCACAATTTACAGACTTGTCTATGGAAGATCAAAACAGTTGTTTGAAGCGATAAAGAAAGATGTGTCTACTGAACCAATGAAGCCAAGTGGCTTATATAAAGGAATTCGATAATCACGCTTTCGGAACGGTTTAGCTTGTATTCATTGTGGTAGTTTGCGTGTGAAGCGAAACGGTACTTACCGCGAGCGTCAACGATACTTCAACGATATAAGTGGAACGCCACTTTCTGGCACCCACAGTCCTGCGAAATGGATGAAATATTTTTTGATGATGGTTGACAGCAAAGGGAAGCCACTACCAAAAATAGCTGTTGAACTCGATATTCACGTTGCTACAGCATTTTATTGGAGGCATAAGATACTTAATGCCTTTCGGTCAGTAGGTCATGCCACTTTGTGTTGCATTGTTGAAAGTGATGAAACTTATGTCTTGGAAAGTGACAAGGGTAGAAAAGGAGGCATTACAGCCTCGTAAAAGAGGCGGCAAAGCTACAAAACGCGGAATAAGTGATGAACAAAGCAAACTAATTTCAAGTTAAACTCGATATTGGGGCTTGGCCTAACAATTAATGTGACAGTTTATTCCTGATTTGCTCTAAATGATGAATATCATGTTTTGAAAATATACTAATGTAACTTTCAAGAGTAAATTGTCGTTTGCCAGAACCAATAGTGAATCGTATGTCGCTTTTGATACTATCGATAGCCTCACATAGTTGGTTTCGTGTATATACAAACTCATCAATTAAAGCAACCATGTTCTTGAAGTTACTGATATACTGAATCCCTTCATTGTTGTGGAAGTCATGATCAGGGAATGCAATTAGATTTGCTCCTTGCGCCATGCAAGGGATATGTTGTTCTAAAATAAATTTATCCCAATAGTATAGGTGCCCAATTATTTCCCTAATTGACCATTTCCCTTCTTTAATAGGGTCAAGCATTTTATACTCTTCATTTTCTTTTATCATTGCTATCTCTTTAGTTGTGTCCTGATAACTAATAATTGCTTTCAAGCTCATTTGATTATCTCTCCACCATATATAAAATTTAGATTCTGGAATTATTATACTTTAAAGAGATCTAGCCTGTAAAGAACATATGTTCTTAATGATTGGATATTATTAATATGAGTTAGGATAGCTATGATTACTTAAACAACAATATTTTTAAAAAACAACCTTTTTGTTTAAGTAATCGGTCGGCTGTGCGAAGTTGCCGTACGCCGGACGTCTTAAAAGGCCCTCCGAGGGCCGCGGGCCGCAGACCGGAGCGGAGGACGTTGGCGTCTTCGCGCCCGGTCTTCTTTTTGCAAGGAAAGCGAAGTCAAGGCCTCACCTTGCGGGGAGATCTTGTTCCAGCTCCGGTTGCGGGAGAGCCGAGCTATGCTTGCGGCAGTAAGACGGAGACGCGCCGAAATAAAGGCTGAACGCGCGCGAAAACGTAGCCGTATCCGAATAGCTGAGACTTAAAGCGATTTCGGTAACCGTCAAGCCGGTTTCTCTAAGCAGCTGCATCGCTTTGTTCATCCGCAGCCTCATTAAATATTTGAGCGGAGAAATGCCCAGATGCTGGGTGAACACTTTGGAAAAATACGTCCGGTGAATGCCGGCATGCTGCGCAATATGGTTGACATCGATAGGTTCCGAATAATGAGTGTTCATATAGTCGAGGCTTTTCTTGACCCAGTCTTTTTGCCGGTGCTTCGGCGAGCCGTCCGCTTCAGGACGTTGGTCCAGCAAATCGATAAGCTCGTACAGCAGGCTCAGAAAGCGCAGCCTCGTCCGGCCGGGACGAAGCGCGCCCGCCGACCAGAAGTGCTGCAAGGTAAGCGCCACCTCGGTCGTTCCTACGCCCTTGGCGTAAGGCTGCCCGGGGTGAATCCCGATCATGGAGAGCAGGGCTGCCGCCTGATCTCCGTCGAAGGCGACCCAAGCCATCTCCAGCGGGACGGCGGGATCGGCCGGCCTGTAGCTGTATATCCGCTGCGGGAATAGACAGAAGACGTCTCCTTTATGCAGCTGGACGATGTTGTTCTCGTATTGAAACAGTACGGAGCCTTGCTGGACGAAATGAAGGCTGAAATGATCGGTCGCCCTCGGGCCGGCGTTATAGCTGGGCTTCGTTTTGTTGCGCCCCAGCCGAACGAGCCAAAGGCCGAGCGACATGTCCGTCTCGTCGGGCGTGAAATACATATTTTCCGCATATTCCTGAGTGTATTCTTTCATGGGTCCCACTTCCGAATGTTTTCTTCAGTATACTCATAACCTTACAAAATGCAAAGCCGAGGACACATTTAGCCATTGTTCCGCCTGCGGTATGACGATATAGTGAGGCTAGAATCATCCATATCTTATCCGATGAAAGGACTACTTCCAAGATGAATCGTACTAATGTCTTATTCATTTTGTCCGACGACCAGGGCGCATGGGCTATGGGCTGCGCCGGGAACAGCGAGATTCGCACGCCGAACCTGGACCGGCTCGCCGCAACCGGGATTCGTTTCGATAACTTCTTCTGCACGTCGCCGGTATGTTCGCCGGCCCGGGCCACTTTACTGACCGGACGGATTCCTTCCCAGCACGGCGTGCACGATTGGATTCGCGAAGGCAGCATGGGCGAGGGAGCTATCGAATATTTGCACGGGCAGACAGGCTATACCGAGCTGCTTGCCGCAGGCGGATACAGCTGCGGCTTGAGCGGCAAATGGCATCTCGGCGACAGCATTCATCCGCAGAAAGGCTTCTCCCATTGGTTCGTTCACCAATCCGGCGGCAGCCCGTACTACAATGCGCCGATGATCCGTAACGGTGAACCTGTCGTCGAGCCCGGCTATTTGACCGAGGTGATTACGGACGATGCGCTGCAGTTTTTGGATCGGCAGACGGAGGAAGAGCCGTTTTATTTGAGCGTTCATTATACGGCTCCGCACAGTCCATGGATCGGCAATCATCCGGAGGAATACGTCAAGCTGTACGAAGATTGCCCGTTCGAGTCGTGTCCGCAGGAGCCGGCTCATCCGTGGACGATTCCCGACGCCCCGTGGGGCAGCGATTGGCGCGAAAATTTGAAGGGGTACTTCGCCGCGGTGACGGCCATGGACGCGCAGATTGGAAGGCTGATCGACAAGCTGGAAGAGAAGGACTTAAGGGAAAACACGCTGATCGTCTTTATGGGAGACAACGGCTTTAACTGCGGCCATCACGGCTTCTGGGGCAAAGGCAACGGAACGTTCCCGCAAAATATGTACGACACCTCGGTCAAAGTTCCCGCCATTTTCAGTCATCCGGGCACGCTGGCCGAAGGAGAGGTGTGCTCTGCGATGCTGAGCGGCTATGATTTCATGCCGACTCTGCTCGAATACGTAGGGATCGAGCATCCCGGCGCCGCAGGCCTGCCGGGGGCCAGCTTCGCTCCGCTGCTGCGCGGCGAATCGATGAAGGAACGGGAGCATATTTTCGTCTTCGACGAATACGGACCGGTAAGGATGATTCGCAATCGCGAATGGAAATATGTGCACCGGTATCCGTACGGTCCTCATGAGCTGTACGATCTTGCGAGCGATCCCGATGAACGCGTCAATCTTTTGGAACATGGCGGAGAAGCGAGCGGGGAACGGGCGGCGGAACTGAAGGCCGAGCTCGACGAGTGGTTCGTCCGCTATGTCGACCCGCGGCTCGACGGCGCGCGCGAAGCGGTTAGAGGAGGAGGGCAGGTTGCCCTCGCAGGAACGGCGGGCAAAGGCAAACCAGCCTTCAAATAGACGTTCATACAAGCAAGCGAAAAGCGGTGTCTTCATCGTCGGCGGACGATGGGCGCCGCTTTTTCGTCTTTGGCTTTGGAGCGATTCGCTCGGCGTAATTATTTTTGGCAGTATTTTTGGAGATGCAATTGATGTCCGGTAATGTTATAATCTTACGGTGATAATGATTATCATTATTGAAATACCTGTAAGAGGAGAGAATTTACAATGACAATGAGCGCAGCCAAGAAACTAAATATGATCGTCCTTGCGATTTTGCTTGCCGCCATGCTGACGGCTTGCGGGAAAGCTCCGGATACCGGATCGGCTCAAGGAGAAGCGAAGCAGGATAATGAAACGGCCGTGCATCATACCGATAACGGGGATATTACGGTTCCCAAGAACCCGCAGCGGGTCGTCATGCTGGCGGACAGCTACCTCGGCGATTTTCTGGTGCTCGGGATCAAACCGGTGGGCGTAACGGATAATGCTTTTACCAACGCCTATTTTCAAGGCAAGCTTGACGGAATCGAAAATCTAGGCGAAGGCACGTCGCTGGAAAAAATATTGGAGCTGAGGCCCGATCTGATTGTTACGTACGCAGCCGCGGACAATATTGAGCAGCTCGGCAAAATCGCGCCGACGATTCCGATCCCGTACGGGAAGAAAACGTTCCGGGACCAATTGAAGGAATTCGGCCAATTGACCGGCCGCGAGGCCAAAGCGGATGAATGGATTGCCGCCTGGGATAAAAAAATTGCCGAAGCCAAGCCGAAGGTGCAGGCGGCCGTCGGAGACAAGACGGTGTCGATCCTGCAGCCGTATGCCAAAGGCATTTATGCCTTCGGACACAACTATGCCAGAGGCGGCGAAATTATCTACGGCGAGTTTAAGCTGAAGGCGCCCCAGCCGATCCAGAAGGAAGCGATCGACAGCGGCATAGGCTACGCCAACCTGTCGCTCGAAATGCTGCCGTACTATGCCGGAGATTATATTTTCACAAGCGCCTGGTCGGGAGACAACGCCGATCCGGAGGTCGTATACGGAAGTGCCGTCTGGAAGGGACTTCCCGCCGTCAAAAATAACAAAGTATTTAAGCTCGACCCGCGTTCCTCGCTGTTTAACGATCCGATCTCCCTCGATGCGGAGCTGGATTGGATCGTGGAGCAGCTGACCCGGTCTTAAAATAACCGAACCGATCGGCCGGCGTCACGATTGCGCCGGGTGATATGAAACGGAATAAAAGCCATAATTTGAAGCTTTCCGCTTCCCTCCCTCAAGGAGCAGCGGAAGGTTTTTTTGTCGCCTGACATTCGCGGAAGCGCGGTCGGGATTTGATTAAGGTAATATACAAAATGCAAAATAATTGTTACACCATGCCATTGTATTTAAAGAGTTTAAACTTATATAGTAAGAAGTAGAATATACAAAATAACAAGTCTGGATGGTGAGAAAGGCATGAGCAAGCGCAGGCCTAACATTTTGCTTATAACAAGCGATCAGCAGCATTGGAATACGATAGGAGCGTTCAATCCGGAGCTGCAAACTCCGAATTTGGACCGGCTTGTGAGCGAGGGCACGACTTTCGGCAGAGCCTATTGTCCCAATCCGACCTGCACGCCTACGAGAGCGTCGATCGTGACGGGGATGTACCCGAGCCAGCACGGCGCTTGGACATTGGGGACAAAGCTGCTGGAGGACCGCGTGACGGTCGGAGATTTGCTCGGCGAGGGCGGTTACCGGACGGCGCTGATCGGGAAGGCGCATTTTCATCCCATCGGTTCGACGGAGGAATATTCCTCGCTGGAGGGGCGCGAGAAGCTGCATGATTTCGCTTTTTGGCGGGATTTCACAGGCCCGTATTACGGCTTCGAGCACACGGAGATGCTGCGCAACCATGCGAACGAATGGTTGGTCGGGCAGCATTACGCGCTGTGGCTGGAGGAGAACGGCTGCGCGAACTGGAGAGATTACTTCACCCCGCCGATCGGAACGATGGATGCAAACGAGCAGTTTCATTGGCCGATTCCGGAGCGGTATCACTACAATACGTGGATTGCCGAGCGGACGAACGCGCTGCTGCAGCAGTACAAGGAGCAGGACGACGCGTTCTTCCTGTGGGCCAGCTTCCCGGACCCGCATCCGCCTTATTTGGCACCCGAACCGTGGTGCGATATGTACGACCCCGATCTGCTCACGATACCCGAGGGCGCGCCGGGAGAACATGAACACAATCCGCCGCACTTCGGCATGACCCAGGAGCGGGAGCCGGATTTCTCCGCTTACAAGGAGACGGGCTTCGGCATCCACGGCTATCATTCTCACGTTCGGATGACGGAGGCGGAGCGCAAAAAGGCGGTTGCCGTCTACTACGGGATGATCAGCTTCATGGACCGGTACATCGGCTCGATCCTGAACAAGCTTGACGAGCTCGGGCTGAGCGAGGATACGATTGTTATTTTTACGACCGACCACGGCCACTTTTTCGGGCATCACGGACTCCAGGCCAAAGGGGGCTTTCATTACGAGGATTTGATCCGCGTGCCGTTCGTCGTCCGCTACCCGGGGCGCGTGCCTGCCGGCGCCGCGTCGGATTCGATGCAATCGCTCGTCGATCTGGCTCCGACGTTTTTGTCGATGGCGGGACTGCCTGTCCCTCCCGCGATGACCGGAATCGATCAAAGCGCCGTATGGGCGAATCCGCAGCTTAGCGCAAGGGAGCATATCGTTTGCGAATTTCATCATGAGCCGACGACGATTCATCAGAAAACGTACGTCGACCAGCGGTATAAAATAACCGTTTACTATAACCAAACCTACGGCGAGCTGTTCGACCTGGAAACGGACCCAGAAGAGCGGCATAATCTGTGGGACGAACCGTCGTGCAAAGAGCTTAAAGCCGAGCTGATGCTCCGGTACATCTGGGCCGAGCTGGGCAAGGAACCGATGCCGATGCCGCGAATTTCCCACGCCTAGCCCGAGCCTGGCACATGCCTAGCCCGCGCCGGGCGCTATAGGGCAAATCTCGCATATGCGGAGAAATTTCGCTTATGGACAAATGAATACGTTCTTATTAATCTAACATTGCAACGCTGCAGCGAACCCCGGCATCGGCGGATGAAGCGCAGGGCCGCATGCCTCGGCTTATTCGGCTGCAGCTTGACCAATGGATACAGCGAGGGGGAAGAGAGGTTGTCGAATTTATTGAAAACCGTAGTCATTAGCTCTTTGTCCAAAGTGTTTGCCGACGAAGAGGCGATCGATCCTCTTTTGAAAAAAGCAAGCGCATTCAGCAATGAAACGTATGCCTATCAAATTGCTTACCGTTCGCCGTCGTTGATGAAAGCGGTGCGGGTCAGCGTACGGTCGGAGCTGGCGGAAGCGATCTCGGTCCGTACGGTAGGCCTGGCGCCTTCCGAGCTGCCCTGGATGCATGACGCCGACCGCCATGTGCTGCGCACGACGCCGGGGCTGTATCCGGACCCGCTTTACCCGATCGACGAGCAGGAGGGACTGACGTTGTTCCCCGGCCAATGGCGGGCTCTGTGGGTCACCGTTTCGCTGGACGGAAGTCAAGCGGCCGGCCAGTATGAAATCGAGGTCCAGTTCGATAACGAGCAAGGGGAATGTCTGGCGTCGGAGAAAATGGTGCTGGAGATTATCGGCGCCAAGCTGCCGGAGCAAAAGCTGATTCATACGGAGTGGTTCCATACGGACTGTCTGGCGGTGCAGTATGGGGTGGAAGTATTTTCCGAACGGCATTGGGAGCTGATCGACCGATATGTCGATACGGCGGTGCGCCATGGGGTGAATATGATCCTGACGCCGGTGTTCACGCCTCCGCTCGATACCGCCGTCGGAGGAGAGCGTCCTACGGTTCAGCTCGTCGATGTGGAGCAAACCGGCTCGTCCTACCGCTTCGGCTTCGATAAGCTTCGCCGCTGGGTCGAGCTGTGCAGCAAGCGGGGAATCCGCTACTTCGAATTCTCCCATCTGTTTACTCAGTGGGGGGCGAAGCATGCGCCCAAGATTATGGCTGACGTTGACGGTGAATACAAGCGGATTTTCGGCTGGGATACGGATGCGAACGGCGAGGCTTACCGCGGTTTTCTGGAGCAGTTTTTGCGCGAGCTCGTCGGGTTTATCCGCGATAACGGCCTGGAGCAAAGAAGCTTCTTCCATAACTCGGACGAACCGCGGATGGCCGATATGGAGCAGTATCGGAAGATCAGCGAGTTTACGCGCAAGCATTTGCAAGGATTTCCGATTATCGACGCGCTGTCGGATTATGCGTTTTATGAGAAAGGGCTGGTCGAGCGGCCGATTCCGGCCAGCAACCATATCGAGCCTTTTATAGAAAACGGCGTTAAGCCTCTCTGGACGTACTACTGCGTATCGCAGCGCAATCTCGTGTCGAATCGGTTTTTTAATATGCCGTCGGCGAGAAACCGGATTATCGGCATGCAGCTGTACAAATTCGACGCCGAAGGATTTTTGCATTGGGGATACAATTTCTGGTTTTCGCAGTATTCAAGGAAGCCGATCAATCCGTTCGTCAATACGGACGCGAACCATTCTTTCCCTTCCGGGGATGCGTTCCTCGTCTATCCAGGCGAGGAAGGGCCGATCGAATCGATTCGCATGGAAGTGTTCTATGAAGCGCTGCAGGACTTGCGGGCGCTGCAGCTGCTCGAAAGCTATATCGGCAAAGAACGCGTCGTCGCGCTGCTGGAGGAAGATCTGGAACAGCCGATCACGTTCAGCGAGTATCCGCGTTCCGCCGAATGGCTGCTCGCCAAACGGGAGCAATTAAACCGCTTGATTGCGCAGCATGCGCAGGGTTAGCCGGGCAACCTCCGTCTCCGGCGGAGGCGGCGCCGGCCGCAAGGGGTCGGGACCACAAGACAACTCAGTATGGAGACGATGAGAAATGAACAAGAAACAACCGAATCTGTTGTTCGTATTCCCCGATCAATGGAGAAGACAGGCCGTCGGCTTGTTTAACGAGGATGAAGTAAGCACGCCGAATATCGACCGGTTCGCCGGGGAAAGTTTGACGCTGAATCATGCGATAAGCTGTTTTCCGCTTTGTTCGCCCAATCGTTCCGTTATGCTGACGGGCCGTTATCCGCTATCGACGGGCGTGACGAGCAACTGCAAGCTGGGGCTGCCGATCAAGCTGAACGACGATGAGCTGACGATCGGAAGCGTGCTGAAGGAAGCGGGCTACCAAACCGGCTATATCGGCAAATGGCATCTCGATGTGCCGGAGCAGTCCCAAGAGCCCGAGCCGGCTTCGGGTGCTCGCCATTGGGATGCCTACATACCGCCCGGCCCGCGCAGGTTCGGCTTCGATTTCTGGTATTCCTACAACGCCTACGATCGTCATATGCATCCGCATTATTGGCAGGATACGCCGCAGATGATCGAGCCGAACGTCTGGTCGACCGAGCATGAAACGAACGTGGCGATCGATTATATCCGCAGGCGCGATCCGGATCAGCCGTTCTGCCTGTTCGTGTCGTGGAATCCGCCGCATCAGCCGTTCGAGCAGGTCCCGGAACGCTATAAAGCGATGTATGCCGATAAGCCGGTGAAATACCGTCCGAACGTATGGGGCGACGGGCTGGCCCAAGCGGAGCAGCATCTGCGCAATTATTACGCCGCGGTGACGGCGACGGACGACCAGTTCGGCCGTTTGCTCGCTGCGCTTGAAGAAGAAGGGCTCGCGGATGATACGATTGTCGTACTGACGTCCGACCACGGGGAAATGATGGGCTCGCACGGCTGGCTGGAGCATAAGAACGTATGGTACGAGGAATCGATCGGCATTCCGTTCTTTATCCGTTATCCGGGGCGCATTCCTTCCGGCGGCAGCGATTGTTTGCTGAACAGCCCCGATCTTGTGCCTACGCTGCTCGGGCTGATGAACGTTCCGGTACCGGAGAAGGTGCAGGGGACCGATTGCTCCGCCGTTTTCCTCGGAGAAGGAGGCAACGAGCCTGCGTCGGCCTTCATATGCCATTATCCGGGAGGCGTCGACGAGCACCTGAAGGCGAGGGAACAAGGGGTGGAGATCAACGCTTACGGCTGGCGGGGCGTTCGCACGCACCGGTACACCTATGTGGCCAAGCGCAGCTTCGGCGACGTCGCCCTGACCAGGCTCTGCTTCGATAACGAGAGCGATCCGTATCAATTGAACCCGCTGCGCTTCGACCAGGCTCCGAAGGAAGGGCCGGCGCTGCTGTTGGAACGGGAGCTGGGACAATGGCTGGCCAAGCTTGACGATCCGTTTGAGCTGATCTGAGCGGACGCAAGCCGGGCCGAATGAAGGCGGGACGAGAAACAAGCTTGCAAGAACGACGAAGATAAAGAAGCAAGGAGACGGCAGGGGCGGAGGCGGCTTCGCCGACAGATGCAGACGGACAACGAGAACAATGCGGACGGCCGGGCGATAAGCCCGTGCCGCCTCCTCGCCGTCGAATTCAAAGGGGGACTTGGATAGCTATGGAAAAGAGGAATGAGTATGATGGATCGTCCGGAAGCGGTTATAGAAAAAAAGGAGCCGCTTCGCTTGCAGCTATTTTTTTATGCCTAGCTGTAACCGCTTGCAACGGCTCGGCTGGGGATGCGTCCGAGCCGGCTCCGGCGGCGGATAAGCCATCGGTTCAGAACAGCCAGGAGCCTGTTGAGCTGGTCGTCTATAACGCATCCAACTCCACCGCAACGGCAGAGGCGTTCATGGATAGCGATATCGGCAAAGAAATTAAGGAGAAATTCCCTTATGTCACGATCAAGTTCATCGCCACCGGCAAGGGGACGACACCCAACGAATTGCTTGTTTCCGGGCAGGACGTCGATTTGATTCTCTGCTCCGTCTTCTCCTTCCCGGTGCTGGCCGACACGGGGCTTTTGTACGATATCGGCGATTTGATCAAGCAAAATCGCTACGATACGAGCCGGCTCGTGCCTAACGCGATCGAATTCCAGAAGCAATTCGGAGGCGGCGTCTACGGCTTTCCTGTTGCGAGCGCTCCGACGGCGCTGTTTTACAACAAAGACATCTTCGACAAGTTCGGCGTTCCGTATCCGAAGGACGGCATGACCTGGGACGAAACGTACGAGCTGGCCAAACAGCTGACGCGGACGGATGCAGGAACGTCCTACTACGGATTCGCTACGCGCTACCCGTTCATGTACAATACGAACCAGCTGTCGCTGTCTTATTACAATCCGGATTCGCAGAGCGTTCAGGTGTCGGACGACCGCTTCAGGCTGTTCATGGAAAACTTCACCCGCTTTGCGCAAATTCCCGGCAATGAGAAAGCGACGACGGATATGTTCGCGAAGGAGAAAAATGTGGCGATGATGGCGTATCAGATCGGGCGCTGGGATTTCGACAGCTGGGATATGGTCAGCATGCCGACCTTCAAGGAAGCGCCGGGCATCGGATCGCAGGATTACGGCACGTATATGAACATTTCCAGCACGAGCAAGCATAAGCAGCAGGCGTTCGAGGTTCTTGAGGCGTTAACGTCCGATGAATACCAGATGAAAATATCGAAGGCGGGCACCCTGCCGATCGTCCGCACTCCCGAGGTCGTTCAAGCGTTCGGGCAGCTGTCCGATGCTGCAAGCGGGAGAAACTTCAAAGGGAAAAACGTCGGCGCATTTTTCCCCAAGGAGAGAGCCCGGCCGTCTTACGTCACCAAGTATGACGATGCGATAGCCAAGCGGATGAACACGGCCTTTGCACAGATCGTCTCCGGCGGCACGAATCCGGTCAGCGCGCTGCGGGAAGCCCAGGAAGGGGCTGAGAAGGACGTTTCGGCCATGAAGAAGTAAGCTTGACTCCCGTCCTCCGATCGGGCATCATACGAAGTAAGACCGCTTACCCATCGGAGGGCGATTGCTATGAAAAGAGTGCTGCAGGGCGGCGTGCGCTTTTACCGGAAGTTTATTTCGCCGCTGAAGCCGCCTACTTGCCGGTTTTACCCCACATGCTCGCAATATGCGCTCGATGCGCTGGAGCTGCACGGGCCGGTCAAAGGAAGCTGGCTCGCCGTCAAACGAATATGCAAATGCCATCCGTTTCATCCCGGAGGCATCGATTATGTTCCCGAGCCGGAACGCAAACCGGAGAAGCCGCGGAACGATGCGGCGCAAGAGGAATAGAAGCGGAGTGCGGCGGCGGGCCGGACATCGCGGGCGATAACCGCATCGCGCCGCCTGGTACGGACTTGACAGAGGTTAGTACTTTTCGCTATATTTGGCTTAACTGCATAAAGAATATGCCCTATGAACGGATGAGTACTTTGCCTGAGGTCGTACAGAGAGCCGGGAAGCTGAGAGCCGGTCGACGGAAAGCATAGGAAGATGGTCCGGGAGGACAGGAAGGCGAGCGCGGAATCGGACGAGTGCCGTACGGGCAAGCCCTCTTCGCTGTTCCGGCGTTAACGGAAAGTCGCAAGTTATGACTGCTGAGCCTTGAGCTATCGTATCATTCGGTACGAAAGCCGGGGGAAGTTGGGTGGTACCGCGTGAGCACAAGCTCTCGTCCCAAGATGGACGAGGCTTTTTTTTATTTGTACAAAGAAAAAAGGAGCGATTCCCATGACCAAGGAACAACAATCGTTTTACATTACGACCCCGATTTATTATCCGAGCGACAAACTGCATATCGGCCATGCCTATACGACGGTGGCCGGCGATGCAATGTCCCGTTACAAACGGCTGCGCGGCTATAACGTCATGTATTTGACGGGCACCGACGAGCACGGCCAGAAGATCGAGCGCAAGGCGCAGGAGAAAGGCGTGACGCCGCAGCAGTTCGTCGACGGCATCGTCTCCGGTATCAAGGAGCTGTGGAGCAAGCTGGACATTTCTTATGACGATTTCATTCGGACGACCGAACCAAGGCACAAGCAATCGGTCGAGAAAATATTCGCCCGTCTGATCGAGCAGGACGACATTTATCTGGGCACTTACGAAGGCTGGTATTGTACCCCTTGCGAATCGTTCTTTCTCGAAAACAAGCTGGTCGACGGCAAGTGTCCGGACTGCGGGCGGCCCGTCGAGCTGATCAAGGAGGAGAGCTACTTCTTCCGGATGAGCAAATATGCCGACCGCTTGCTGAAGTATTATGAAGACAATCCGGATTTCATTCAGCCGGAATCGCGCAAAAACGAGATGATCAACAACTTTATCAAGCCGGGACTGGAGGACTTGGCCGTATCGCGGACGACGTTCGATTGGGGCGTGAAGGTGCCGAACGATCCGAAGCATGTCATTTACGTATGGATCGACGCGCTGTCCAACTATATTACGGCGCTCGGCTACGGCAGCGGCGACGACAGCAAATACCGGACGTTCTGGCCGGCCGACGTCCATCTGGTCGGCAAGGAAATCGTCCGTTTCCATACGATCTATTGGCCGATTATGCTGATGGCGCTCGATCTTCCGCTGCCGAAGAAGGTGTTCGGCCACGGCTGGCTGCTGATGAAGGACGGCAAAATGTCCAAATCCAAAGGCAACGTGGTCGACCCGGTAACGCTTATCGACCGTTATGGCTTGGACGCCCTTCGCTACTATTTGCTGCGCGAAGTGCCGTTCGGCTCCGACGGGACGTTCACGCCGGAAAGCTTCGTCGAGCGGATCAACTTCGACCTGGCCAACGACCTCGGCAATCTGCTGAGCCGCACAGTCGTTATGATCGACAAGTATTTCGGCGGCAGCGTACCGCCTTATATCGCAGGAGCGACCGAATTCGACGGCGCTCTGCTGGATACGATCAGCGCGGCGGTTCAAAAAGTGGAAGAAGCTATGGAGAAAATGGAGTTTTCCGTAGCGCTCGGCGCGATCTGGCAAATGGTCAGCCGCACGAACAAATATATCGACGAGACGCAGCCATGGGCGCTGGTCAAGGACGAGAGCAAGCGCGACACGCTTGGCTCGGTGCTCTACTGCCTGGCCGAGTCGCTGCGGATCGTCTCGGTGATGCTGCAGCCGTTCCTGACGCAGACGCCGCGCAAGATGTGGCAGCAGCTCGGTATTCAGGAAGGGGCGCCGACGGCTTGGGATACGATTCACAAGTTCGGCACGCTGCCTAGCGGCACCCGCGTCGAAAAAGGCGAAGTGATGTTCCCGCGGCTGGAAGCGGAGAAGGAGACGGCTTATATCGCCCAAGCGATGGGCGGAGGAGCGGCTCCCGCGCCGGCGGAAGCTGCCGGCCAAGCGGCGGTCGCTGCGGACGCATCCAAGCCGGAGGCGCCGGAGGGCGTTCAGGAAATCTCGATCGACGATTTCTTCAAGGTCGATCTGCGCGTCGCCGAGGTGCTGGCCGCCGAGCCGGTGAAGGGCGCCGACAAGCTGCTGAAGCTGCAGCTCGACCTCGGGTACGAGCAGCGCCAGGTCGTCTCCGGCATCGCCAAATTTTATAAGCCGGAGCAGCTCGTAGGCCGCAAAGTGATCTGCGTGACGAACCTGAAGCCGGTGAAGCTGCGCGGCGAACTGTCGCAGGGAATGATTCTCGCCGCATCGCACGGAGATCAATTGACTTTGGCGACAATTTCTGATGCACTTCCTAACGGATCTGTGGTAAAATGAGGATTGTTCACGTTAACATATGCTATGAATAATCTATGACTCTTTTAACAGGAGGCTTAATCTATGCAAACCAAAGACGGAATGAATTACGCGCCGCAAGGCAAACCGAATCCGGTGGTCGGACAAGGCGAATTCGCCTTTGCCGCGATGGCTTTGGATCACGGTCACATCTACGGGATGTGTAACGGCTTGGTCGAAGCGGGAGCCGATCTTGTCGCCGTGTACGATCCGGACCCGGCGAAGGTGGAAGCTTTCATCAAGAAGTTCCCTCAAGCCAAAGCGGCCGCTTCCGAAGAGGAGATTTTGAACGATCCTTCGATCAAGCTGGTCGCAGCGGCGGCGGTGCCGTCCTTGCGCGGTCCGCTCGGCGTTCGCGTTATGGATCACGGCAAAGACTACTTCACCGACAAAACTCCGTTCACGACGCTGGAGCAGCTGGAGCAAGCAAGAGCGAAGGCGAAGGAAACCGGCAAGAAGTATATGGTCTATTACAGCGAGCGTCTGCACGTCGAGAGCGCGGTGTTTGCAGGCCAGCTGATCGAGCAGGGCGCGATCGGCCGCGTAGTTCAAGTGATCGGCTTTGGTCCGCATCGGCTGAACGCGCCGTCCAGACCGGAATGGTTTTTCCAGCACGACAAATACGGCGGCATTCTGTGCGATATCGGAAGCCATCAGATCGAGCAATTCCTGTTCTTCACCGGGGCGAAGGACGCGACGGTGCTGCACAGCAAAATCGCCAACTACAATAACAAGGATTATCCGGAGCTTGAAGATTTCGGCGACGCTACCCTTGTGGCGGATAACGGCGCGACGAACTATTTCCGCGTCGACTGGCTCACTCCGGACGGCCTCGGCACATGGGGCGACGGCCGGATGACGATTCTGGGCACCGACGGCTATATCGAGCTGCGCAAATATATCGATATTGCCCGCGATCCGCAGGGCGACCATCTGTATCTGGTCAATAAAGAAGGCGAACAGCATTTCTCCCTGAAAGGTCAAGTCGGCTATCCGTTCTTCGGCCAGCTGATCCTCGATTGCATTAACCGCACGGAGAAGGCGATGACGCAGGAGCATGCCTTCAAGGCCGCCGAGCTGTGCATCAAAGCGCAAATGCAGGCGGTGCGCGTCGAGTAGCTGTCCGCGGCGAACTTTTTCACCTTTACAATGAAAGCATCCGTTTCACCGGTCTTAGGGCCGGAGGGACGGATGCTTTATTTGCGTTATGGCGGAGGCCATTTCTTGAATCCGGCATATTTGCGAGCGGTTAATCGTAAACATTATTAACTGTTGACACGGCAGGGAGGACGGACGTATAATCGAATTCGTCTAATAAAAAAGTTTACGATTTACAAGCAGGGGGAACTATATTTATGCAATGGCGTAATAAAAAAGTTGTTTTACCCGTTTTACTCGCATTTTTTACGATGATAATGCTGGCCGGCTGCGGCAAATCGCAGGCAACACTCATGAACGGCAAGGTCAACGTCGTAGCCAGCTTTTATCCGCTGTACGATTTCACTCAAAAGATCGGCGGCGACCGCGTCAACGTCATCAATCTGGTGCCGACGGGCGTCGAGCCGCATGACTGGACACCGAAGAGCCGGGACATGCAGAACTTGTCCAAAGCGCAAATGTTCGTTTATTTGGGCGCCGGATTCGAAGGCTGGGTGAACGATACGCTGGGCAGTCTGCCGAAAGACTCGAAGGTCGCTGTCGTGGAAGGAAGCAAGGGCGTGGAGCTGCTGGCGTCATCCGGAGAAGACCACGATCACGATCATGACGCAAAGAATAAGGAAGCTCACAACGAATCGCAGTACGATCCCCATGTATGGCTGAGTCCGGTCAACGCCAAGAAGATTGCGCTCAATATTAAGGATCAGCTGGTGAAAACGGACCCTGCGGGGCAATCGGACTACGAGGCCAATTACGAGAAATTCGCGGCGCAGCTCGATCAGCTGGACGCCAAATATAAAGAAGCGCTGGCCAAAACGCCGAAGAAGGACATCGTCGTCACGCATCAGTCGTTCGCCTATTTGGCCAAGCAATACGGCCTTACGCAGAAGGCGATCATGGGCTTGTCGCCCGATTCCGAGCCGACTTCCAAGGATTTGAAGGAGATCAACGAGTTTATCCGCACGAACGGCATCCAATACATTTTCTTCGAAGAGCTCGTATCCGACCGGCTGGCGAAGACGCTGGCGAAGGACGCCAAGGTCGAGACGCTGGTGCTGAGCCCGATCGAAGGGCTGACCGATGCTCAGGCGAAGGCCGGAGCCGATTATATCTCTCTGATGGAGAGCAATTTGAATAATTTAATAAAAGCATTACAATAGAAGTAAGACCTGCGATAAAAGGAGCTTGCAGCTATGGACCAAGTGAATGCAGGATGTCATCGGAGCATTGTCTCGATTGATGACGTCTTTTTTTTCTACGAAAATAAAAAAGTGATAGAAAAACTTAATTTCTCCGTGCTGGAGCGCGATTTCGTCGGCTTGATCGGCTCTAACGGAGCGGGGAAAACGACGCTGCTCAAAATGATTGTCGGGCTGCTGAAGCCTACGCAAGGCGAGATCCGTCTGTTCGGCGAGCCTGTCTCCTCCTTCCGCGACTGGGAGAGGATCGGCTACGTCCCGCAAAAAAATGCGTTCAATCCGCTGTTCCCGGCCACGGTGCGCGAGGTCGTCATGTCCGGCTTGTACGGCAAGAAGCGGATGTTCCGCCGCATGAGCAAAGCCGACCAGCAGAAATGCGAGGACGCGCTCTACGTCATGCGCATCGAGGATTTGGCGGACCGGCGGATCGGCCAATTGTCCGGCGGCCAACAGCAGCGGGTTTTTCTGGCGCGTGCGCTTATCAACAACCCGGAGCTGCTCATACTGGACGAGCCTACGGTCGGCATCGACGCGGAAACGCAGGCCGGTTTCTTCCGGATGATCCGCCATATGCATCAGCATCACCATATTACGTTTATTATGGTTTCCCACGACATGGATATGGTACAATCTTATATTGGAAGCGAACCCGTACAGAAGAGCGGAACGCTTTCGTTTTACGTCAAGCATACCCATGCGCCGGAAAATTGCAGCGAAACGAATTTGACCCACTCGATTCAGCAGCTGCGGGAGCAAATCGAAGTGTTGTCTTGATCAAACGGGTGTAAGCTGAAGCTAGGAGAGAATCAGGTGGATATTTTTACAGAGTATTTTTTTCAACGGGCATTATTGGGAGGCTTGTTGATCGGTTTGGCGGCTCCTATGATGGGAGTGTTTCTGGTGCTGCGCAGGCTGTCGATGATCGGCGATACGCTCGCGCATGTATCGATTGCCGGCATCGCGCTCGGCTTCCTGCTCAATGTGTACCCGATCGGCGTCGGGCTGCTGTTCGCCGTATTGGCTTCCTTCGCCATCGAATGGCTGCGTAAAGCGTACAAAACGTATGCCGAGCTGTCGATAGCGATCATTATGTCCGGCGGCGTGGCGCTGGCGACCTTGCTGTTTACGCTCGGCAAAGGCTTTAACATTAACGTGATGAGCTACTTTTTCGGAAGCATCTATACGCTCGATACGGGAGATTTATGGGTCGTTCTGGCGGTGACCGTCATTGTGGTCGGCGTCATCCTGGTCAACTACAAGGAGCTGTTTCTGATGTTTTTCGACGAGGATGCGGCCGGGGTAAGCGGTCTTCCGCTCAAATTTTATAACATGATGATTACGATCCTGACGGCGCTCGTCATTACGGTCGCGATCAAAATCGTCGGCGCGCTGCTGGTCTCGTCCTTACTGACCATCCCGGTCGCCTGCAGTCTGCTGGTAGCTCGCAGCTTCCGCAACTCGCTGTTCTGGGCCGTGCTGTTTTCGGAGATTGCGGTCGTCGGTGGATTGGTCGCCGCGGGCGTATGGAGTCTGGCTCCGGGGGCGACGATCGTCTTGTTCCTGATCGGCCTGTTGATCATCAGCATGTTCGTGAAACGGGGTTTGCGTTTATAAGGCTCCGGAAGAAAGGAGTTCAGGCATGGAAATCAATATGTGGATCGCGCTGTGGGCGGGCGTAGCTTCGTTTATCTCCCCCTGCTGCTTGCCGCTCTATCCGTCTTACTTATCCTACATAACGGGCGTGTCCGTCAGCCAATTGAAAAATGCCGGCGGCGAAGCCGGAGTGCGCAGCAGGACGGTGCTGCATACGCTTTGTTTTATCGTCGGATTTTCGATCATTTTTTACAGCTTGGGCTGGGGCGCAGGACTCGTATCGAATTTTTTCATCGATTTTAAAGACTTGCTTCGGCAGATCGCTGCCATTTTAATTTTTGCGATGGGATTGTTTCTGGTCGGCATTTTTCAGCCGCAATGGCTGATGAAGGAACGCAAGCTGCAGTGGAAGTTCAAGCCTGCGGGCTATGTCGGCTCGGTGCTGATCGGCATGGGCTTCGCGGCGGGCTGGTCGCCGTGCATCGGGCCGATTTTATCGGCGATTTTGGCGTTGGCCGCAACGAATCCCGATTCCTGGCTGCCGCTGATTACGGCGTATTCGCTCGGCTTCGCGATTCCGTTTTTCGTACTCGCCTTTTTCATCGGAACGACCAAATGGATATTGCGGTATTCGGGCAGCATCATGAAAGCGGGCGGGGGGCTGATGATCTTGATGGCGATTTTGCTATATACGGATCAAATGACCCGCATCACCATATGGCTGAATCAGATTACCCCCGACTACTTGAAGTTTTAAAACGGTTAGGTAAAATAATCGATCGTTGCGCTGGGGAATTTCTCGAAAATTTGCTCCGTAATAAACTCGCGCAGCGCCGTAGCCTGCTCGTCGGGATATACATATTTGCCTTGGCCCCAGCGTCCCCATTTGTACTTGCGTTTCGTTTCGTCAAGCTCCAGCTTCGTTTTCGGATAACGCTGCAAAATGACGTTTTTGGCCGTTTTCGTAAAGCGGTGCTGGATCAGCTCAAAGGTCAAATCAGAGGTAGCTTCTTCGGGAAGCGCCTCTTTTAATTTGCCCAGAAGCTCGCGGTATCCTTCTTCCCAGCCTTCATGCCAAATAATGGGCGCGACAATAAAACCGAGCGGATAGCCAGCTTGGGCCACTTTGCCCGCGGCGGTAATTCGTTCGCGGAAGCTGGAGGTCGCCGGTTCGAAATGCTTGATCACATAATCCGCATTGACGCTGAAGCGAAACCGCGTATGCTTATTATGCTTGGCGTCGAGCAGCGGCTCCACGTGATGGAATTTCGTCACGAAACGAAGCCTGCCGAGCGGCTCACGCCCCATAAACTCGATCAGCTCTTTGAGCGAGCCGCTAATATGCTCCAAACCGACAGGATCGGATGTGCACGCGGCTTCGAATCGGGTGATTTCCGGAGCTCTCTCGTCAATATAACGCTTGGCGGCTTGAAGAATATCGTCGGTGTTGACATAGACACGAATATACGGCTTCGCGCCGAGCGTCGTCTGCAGGTAGCAGTAGTGGCAGTGCGCCATGCAGCCGGTGGCGATCGGGATCGCATATTCCGCCGAAGGCTTGGACGTATCGAACTTCAGCGTTTTTCGAATGCCTACGACAAGCGTTCTTTTGGCGATGCGGTATTTTTCCAGATCGCTGTCTCCCGGCAGGTTGGTAATCCGGTTATGCGAGGTGGTCATATGAATCGGAAGGCCTTGCTCTTTGGCCCATTGCCATATTTTTTGCCCTTTCGGGTAATTCAGCGCATCGGGTTCGAAATAAACGAGCTCCGGTACGAACACTTCCGTCTGCCGCGTCGCGGGACTTTCCGTTGCGACCGCCATGCCGATTCCTCCTTCATGCGGGCCTTGGTACAATTTCATGACTTGACTTGCTTCGATAACCCGGCTGTGTTATAGTAAAAGGCGCTTATAACGACCATAGTTTGATCCAGAATGCTTCTGCTCACACGTGGAAAATGCACCTTGGAGAAGCGCTTGTCTCTTCATATATGGACGGGCAAGAATTCAGCGGATTTGCGCCATGGTTTGATGATGTACGGGAGGAAAGCGTATGGCTACACCGAGCATGGAGGATTATCTGGAGAGGATCTACAAGCTCATCGACGAGAAAGGGTACGCGCGCGTGTCCGATATCGCAGAAGGGTTGGAAGTTCATCCTTCTTCTGTGACGAAAATGATCCAAAAATTGGATAAAGACAATTATTTGGTGTATGAAAAATACCGTGGTCTCGTATTGACATCCAAAGGGCAAAAAATGGGAAAGAGACTGGTGGATCGGCATCAATTATTGGAACAGTTTTTAACGTTGATCGGCGTATCGGAAGATACGATCTATAAAGATGTAGAAGGCATTGAGCATCATCTCAGCTGGGATTCGATCACCTGCATCGAAACGCTGGTCGAATATTTCCGGAGAGAGCCTTCGCGATTGGAAGACCTGATGGCGCTGAAAAGGGAAATGGACGAATCGTAACAGCCTGCATCCGACTTGCTCGGGTGCTTTTTTTGGTATAGGAGAACGAATCGAAGCGCGGCGCGCTGTAGGTCACTGTATTCTTTTGCAACAAAAAGGACAAATATGGTATAGTTTGCGTATATATGCTCGTTCCTAGAGGTGAATGTTTTTGCTAAAAAAGCTAGTTCCGCAACTGCAGGTAAATACGATTTACGATATCGATCTGAATGAATTGTGGAAGCAGGGCAAGCGCGGCATCATTACGGATCTGGACAATACGCTGGTGGGCGCCAAGGCGCCGCTTGCGACGCCGGAGCTCATCGATTGGCTCAAGGTCGTCAGCCAGATCGGCTTTCAGGTTATTATCGTATCGAATAATAACAAGCTTCGCGTCAGCCAGTTCGCCGAACCGCTGTCGCTTCCTTTTATTTACCGGGCAAAGAAGCCGACCCGCGCGGCTTTTCATAAGGCGATGCATTTGATGAATTTGCGTCCCGAGCAAACCGTGGTCATTGGCGATCAGATGATGACGGATGTGCTCGGCGGCAACCGGATGGGGCTGTATACGATTCTCGTACTGCCGATTGCGCGCAAAGACGAAGGCTTTTTCACGAAGGTCGTTAACCGGAATTTGGAAAAAGCCGCTTTAACTTGGATAAGAAAGTAGGTACACCATGACAGAAACCCATTTGGACCAAGCGGCCTGCGCAGGCTGCGGAGTCAAGCTTCAGACGGAAGACCAAAGCGCGCTCGGGTACGTCCCGAAGCAAGCGCTTAGCCGGACGCCGGTCATTTGCCAGCGCTGCTTCCGCATTAAAAACTATAACGAAGTTTCCGGCATCACCCTGGATCAGGACGATTTCCTGAAGCTGCTGAGCCATGTAGGGACCACCCGGTCGCTCGTCGTGAACATCGTCGACATTTTCGATTTCGAGGGCAGTCTGATCAGCGGCTTGCCGCGCTTTGTCGGCAATAATCCGGTCGTGCTCGCCGTGAACAAAATCGACCTGCTGCCGAAAGTGACCAATTACAATAAAATCGTCAATTGGGTCCAAAGACAAGCGAAGGAATTCGGTTTGAAGGTCGTCGAAGTCGTTCTTTGCTCGGCCAAGCAAAATATGGGCTTCGAGCGTGTCGTCGAAGCGCTGGATAAGCACCGGGACGGCCGCGATATTTATGTGGTCGGGGCGACGAATGTCGGCAAATCGACATTGATCAACCGGCTGATCCGCGATTACAGCGATCTCGATGCCGAGCTGACAACCTCCCAGTACCCGGGCACGACGCTCGATCTGGTCAAAATTCCGCTGGACGACGGCACGTTCGTTATCGATACGCCGGGCATTGTGTACAAGCATCGGCTGACGGAGCTTGTCAGCAAGCGGGATTTGCAAAAAGTGATGCCGGATCGGCCGCTCAAGCCGCTGGTATTCCAGCTCAACGAGCAGCAGACGCTGTTCTTCGGCAGTCTGGCCCGGTTCGACTTCGTGCAGGGAGCGCGGCAATCGTTCACCTTCTACGTCTCCAATGCGCTTAACGTGCACCGGACGAAGCTGGAGAGGGCCGATGAGCTGTATGAGGAGCATAAAGGCGAGATGCTGGCTCCTCCGGCGCGGGAAGAGCTTGAGCTGCTGCCGAAGCTGGTCAAGCATACGGTACGGATTCCGAAAGGGAAGCTGTACGACGTTTCGATTTCGGGCCTTGGCTGGGTGAAGGCGAACAGCGATGCCGGAGCGGATCTGGTCATTCACGCGCCGCGCGGAGTGAAGGTCGCCGTCAGGGAATCGATGATTTGATGCGCGCCGGGAAGCCGCACGGTCCGCGGCCGAGCGGCTTGCGCCAACGCCAATATGGAAGCGGGAGCGGGTTGAAACTATGGGGAAATTGGACAGTCACACGATTATGTACGGCGTTTTCGGCGATCCGATTCGTCACTCCAAATCGCCGATTATGCTTAACCGTGCTTTTGAGGAAGCGGGAATCAACGCTGCTTACGCGGCGTTTCATATTTTACCGGGACAGCTGAAGGATGCGGTGGCAGGTATTCGGGCGCTGCAGTTCCGCGGCGTCAACGTCACGATTCCGCACAAGGTGGAAGTGATGGACTACATGGACGAGATTGACGAAGGCGCCCGGGTTATAGGGGCCGTCAATACGATCGTCAACGATAACGGCAAGCTGACGGGCTACAACACCGACGGCATCGGCTACGTCCGTTCGCTGAAGGAAGAGACCGGCATTGAGCTCTCCGGCAAGAAGGTGCTCATTCTCGGGGCCGGAGGCGCGGCTCGCGGCGTCGGCTACGCGCTGGCGAAGGAGGGGGCAAAGCATATATACATCGCTAACCGCAATCCGGAGAAGGCGGTCGATCTTGCCGCCTCGCTATCGGAGTTCACGGGAACGACCGGCCTCTCCTCGGAGCAGGCGGGCGAAGCGGCGGGCGAAGTAAGCTTAATTGTCAACATTACGCCGGCGGGGATGCATCCTAACGTAGACAGCGTGCCGATGGACGCGTCGCTGATCCGCAGCGGGGTCGTCGTCAGCGATACCGTGTACAACCCGCTTGTCACGAGGTTTCTTCGCGAAGCGGAGGCCAGAGGGGCGCGAATTCATCCGGGCTTAGGCATGTTTATTTATCAGGGCGCATACGCATTTGAATATTGGACCGGCGTGCCTGCGCCGATCGCGGCGATGCGCCGGGTCGTCGAGCAGTCGTTCGTTTAAAGAAATAATACAGTAGAATAGAGGCAATCATCATGCTAACAGGCAAACAAAAACGATATTTGCGTTCAATGGCGCATCATTTGAATCCGATCTTCCAGGTAGGCAAAGGCGGCGTCAACGACCACCTGATCCGCCATATCGAGGAAGCGCTGGAGGTGCGCGAGCTGATTAAAGTGACCGTGCTGAACAACTGTATGGAGGACCGCAGCGAAGTGGCGCAGCAATTGGCCGAAGGAGCGGGTGCCGAGCTTGTGCAGGTTATCGGCAAAATCATCGTCCTGTATAAGGAATCCCGTGACAACAAGAAGATCGAGCTGCCGGTCTGACCGGGAGAGAGGCCGATAATTGTCGCGAAAGAGGTGTAGCTATGAAGGTTGGGATCATGGGAGGAACCTTCGACCCGATTCATACCGGTCATTTGATAGCGGCCCAAAGCGCGTGCGAGCAGGCGAAGCTGGACGAAGTATGGTTTATGCCGACGAACGTTCCTCCTCATAAGAGCGAGGCTCCCGGCGCTTCGGCGCGGCAGCGGTGGGAGATGGTCGCTTTGGCGGTAGAAGGCAATCCGCGCTTTAAGCCGGTCGACCTGGAACTGAAAAAAGGCGGAGTCTCCTACAGCATCGATACGGTCAAACTGCTGACGCAGACATATCCCGGCATTCATTTTTATTACATTATCGGCGCGGATATGGTGCAATATTTACCCAAGTGGTATAAAATTGGCGAGCTGGTGCAGCTCGTTTCGTTTATCGGATTGCAGCGGCCCGGCTATGACGTGGAGATCTCCAGCCTGCCCGCAGAAGTCCGCGAGGCGCTCGTCATGGCGCAGATGCCCTTAATGGAGCTGTCCTCCACAAACATCCGCGAGCGTCTGAGCCGGGGGCTGCCTGTACGGTATATGGTCCCGGACAGCGTAAATGATTATATTGAGGTGAACCGTATCTATGGATCGTAAACAGCTGATGGAATCGGTCAAAGCCCAGATGCCTTCCAAACGGTGGGAGCATACGCTCGGCGTTATGGAGACGGCGGTCATGCTAGCGCGCAGGTACGGCTGCGATCCGGAGAAGGCTTATTTGGCGGCGATTCTCCACGATGTATGCAAGTATTGGCCGGTCAAGGATCAGGAGGATGTCATCCGCGACAACGGATTATCCGCCGATCTGCTGGACTACGACAAGGAACTGTGGCATGCCGCCGCGGGCGCTTTCGTAGCCAAGCGTGATTACGGGATCGACGATGAGGAGATATTGAACGCCGTACGATACCATACCTCGGGCCGGGCGGGCATGTCGCTGCTGGAGAAGGTCGTCTGTTTGGCCGATTATATCGAGCCGGGGCGCGATTTTCCGGGCGTGAATAATATCCGCGAAATCGCCGAACATAGTGTAGAGAAGGCACTCATTGCCGGTTTTGACGGCACGATCCGGTTTTTGCTGGACAAAGGGAAAAAGGTATATCCGCTGACGGTCATCGCGCGCAACAGCCTGATCGAAGAAATCGTCGGGTAAAGCGGAACCCATATCGTCTTAGGCGGATATTGTATAATAGAAGGATGAAACGGTGAAAAAGAAAGAGGAGGAACATGAATGAGCATAACCCCGGAACAACTGATGGCCCTTGTAGTAGAAGCGGCTGACGACAAGAAAGCGATGAACGTGGTGACTTTGAATCTGCAGGGGATCTCTTTGATTGCCGATTATTTCGTCATTTGTCACGGCAACTCGGAGACGCAGGTGCAAGCGATCGCAACCGAAATTCGCAAAAAGGCCGAGGAGAAGGGCGCGCGCTTGCGCGGTATGGAAGGAATGGATACGGCACGCTGGGTGCTTGTCGATATGGGCGATGTCGTGGCTCACGTATTCCACCGCGATGACCGGGAGTATTACAATATCGAACGGCTGTGGTCCGACGCGAAAGTGGTTGAACAAGTATGAGATTGGAAGCGGGAACCCGGGTTAAGCTTGAAGTAGCGAGAGAAGTATCGCCCCACGGTTATTTTTTGACCGATGGGGCTCAGGACGTTCTGCTTCATTACAGTGAACTCGAAGGGGAAGTTGCCGTCGGACAGCAGGTCGACGTATTCCTGTTCTTCGATACGGAAGACCGGCTCGCGGCAACGATGCGCACTCCGCTCATCAGCCTCGGCGAAGTGGCGCTGCTGGAGGTCGTCGACATCCACCGCCGCTTCGGCTGCTTCCTGGAGATGGGGCTCGGCCGCAATCTGCTGCTGCCGTTCCGCGAGCTTCCCGAGCTGCCGGAGCTGAGACCGCAGGTCGGCGACAAAGTGTTCGTGCTGCTGGCTCATGACCGGCAGGGGCGGCTGGTGGCCAAGCTGGCCGGAGAGCCGGACTTGCAGCCGCTATGTTTTCACGCTCCGACGAGCTGGAAGAACACTTTGGTTAAGGGCAGAGTGTACAAGACGCTTCAGATCGGCACCTTCGTCGTGTGCGAGGGCGGCGTGCTGGGATTCGGGGCGATCGGGATGATTCACGCCTCGGAACGGACGAGGCTGCTTCGTCTCGGCGAGCAGGTCGAGGTGCGAGTCAGCTATGTTCGCGACGACGGTAAAGTGAACTGCACGATGCGGGCGCCTAAGGAAGTAGGGCGCGACGAGGATGCGGAGCGGCTGCTTCAATTTCTGAAGGAACGCCCTAACGGGTCGATGCCGTATTCCGATGAAACCCCGGCCGACCTTATTTTTCAACGGTTTAAGATCAGCAAATCGGCTTTCAAACGGGCGATCGGCAAGCTGATGAAGGAAGGCTTGGTGTACCAGCAAGGAAGCTGGACGCACTTGAAGCAGGAACAAGACCAGCAGACCGGGGAATAACGGAAGACGCTGCTGCTGCCGGCAATCCCGGGACTTTTTTGCCACCTAGGAGGAATGGCGGAGAAGGACGGGAATGCCGGTTTTTGCATTTTACATAAAGGGATGTTGATAGCCGTGGCCTATGAATTGTTTGCGTACCATTATGACCGATTGATGGAAGAAATGCCTTATCCGCAATGGCTCGATTTCCTGGGCCGCTGCTGGGACAAGTACGGGCATCCGCAGGAAATCGCCGATCTGGGCTGCGGTACCGGCAGCATCGCGATTCCGCTAGCCCGGCAGGGGTACGCGGTATACGGCATCGACTTGTCCGAAGACATGCTGGCCGTCGCGCAGCAGAAAGCGGCTGAAGCGCAGCGGGAGCGGCCGTTTTCCGGCAAGGGCGAAGTGACCTGGCTGCAGCAGGATATGCGGGACTGGAGCTTGCTGAAGCCGGTCGATGCGGTCATTTCGTTATGCGATTGTCTGAATTATTTGCTTGAAGAGCAAGACATAACGGAGGCATTCGCCAGCGCATACGCAGGGCTCAAGGACGGCGGCTTGTTCGTGTTCGACGTCCATACGCCTTACCAGCTGGAGGCTTATGCGGAGGAACAGCCGTTTTTCCTGAATGAAGACGATATCGCCTATATTTGGACCAGCGAGCTGGACGAAGAACGCTGTGAAATCGAGCATGCTCTGACGATCTTCGTGCAGGAGGCGGCAGGAGCGGATCAAGCTCGGCAAGCCGCCGGGGAGGAACGCTTTCGCCGGGTGGACGAGGTTCACGTGCAGAGGGCGTACCCGCTGGACTGGCTGAAGCGGCAGCTGCTTTCCGCCGGGTTCAAGGAAGTCGATTGCTATGCGGATTTCTTATGGAAATCGGTCACGGAGACGACGCAAAGAGCGTTCTTCGTGGCGCGGAAGTAGCAGGGGCGTCACGAAGATTTGCGACGCGTGCATAAGCTACATATTTATGATCAGCTTCACGATCGCGAATATAATTCCCCATAAGGGGAGGGCGAGCGCAATGCCGTTAACGATGCCTGTCATGGGACGTACACCTCGAATCGGATGAATGTGCGGCAAGCAATGCTCCGGCTTGGATGCGAGCGAAGCGGACGAATCGCTTCTTAAGGGCAAGTCCGTCAATCGCCCGGCGTCGCTTGTGTATTTCTAGCTTTTCCATTTTATGTGAAAGCTAATCCGTATGTTCAGGTGCGGGCGGCGGCGAAGAGCCTAAAGCGTATTCAGACGGCCTATGGACTTGACATCGCTGCCGTTTTTTGCATATAATCGCCTTATATGTATATTGCGGCTGTGATAAGGAATAGTAGCTCTTGCGCATCGTCTTGCAGAGAGCCAGCGGTTTGGTGGAAGCTGGCAGATGATAGGAGCGAACTCGCCTTGGAGCCAGAAGGTGAAATTCGTTACCGGTGCGGCGGCTTGTCCAAGGCCTCGTTTACCGGCATCAGAACTTAGCCTGATCGTCGCCCTCGCGTTAAGGGGAAGAGTGAACACGGGTAAAGCATGCCCGCTGTTAACTAGGGTGGTACCACGGGAAGCACGCCTCTCGTCCCTAGCGTTGCGCTAGCGATGAGAGGCTTTTGTATTTTTTCAAGCATTTATGAAACCACATGCAAATGAGTTGAAGTTTGAATGGGTGAAAGGGGCACAATCGTATGACACAGGAAGTAAAGGAACAGCAGGGGTATAACCCGCTGGTTGTAGAACCGAAATGGCAGGGGCATTGGGAACGGAACAAAACGTTCAAAGTGCTTGACGACGACAGCAAGCCCAAATTTTATGCGCTGGATATGTTCCCGTATCCGTCCGGAGCAGGTCTTCACGTAGGCCACCCGGAAGGCTACACCGCTACGGACATCGTATCCCGCTACAAGCGGATGCGCGGCTATAACGTGCTTCATCCGATGGGCTGGGACGCCTTCGGCTTGCCTGCCGAGCAGCACGCTCTCGATACGGGACAGCATCCCCGCGACATTACGATCAAGAACATCAACAATTTCCGCCGGCAGATCAAATCGCTCGGTTTCTCGTACGACTGGGACCGCGAGATCAGCACGACCGATCCGGAGTACTATAAATGGACGCAATGGATTTTTATCCAGCTGTATAAAAAAGGGCTCGCTTACGTAGACGAAGTGCCCGTCAACTGGTGTCCTGCGCTCGGAACGGTGCTGGCTAACGAAGAAGTGATCGACGGTCTGAGCGAACGCGGCGGCCATCCGGTTATCCGTAAGCCGATGCGTCAATGGGTGCTGAAGATTACCGAATACGCGGAGCGCCTGCTGGAAGATCTGGAGGAGCTTGACTGGTCCGAATCGATTAAAGATATGCAGCGCAACTGGATCGGCAAATCGAAGGGAGCGGAAGTGACGTTCGCCATCGAAGGCCACGCGGAAGCCGACTTGAAGGTGTTCACGACGCGTCCGGATACGCTGTTCGGGGCGACATACTGCGTCATGGCTCCCGAGCATGAGCTGGTGGAGCGCATTACGACCGCGGAGCAAGCGAATGCGGTGAAGGAATATCAGGAGAA
This sequence comes from Paenibacillus doosanensis, assembly GCF_025060755.1. Classification (GTDB taxonomy): domain Bacteria; phylum Bacillota; class Bacilli; order Paenibacillales; family NBRC-103111; genus Paenibacillus_S; species Paenibacillus_S doosanensis. The sequence continues at coordinate 30,876 of NZ_JANYUY010000001.1, read as the reverse complement.
GGCGGCGCGCAAGAGCGATCTGGAGCGTACCGACCTGGCCAAAGAGAAGACCGGAGTATTCACGGGCGCTTATGCGATCAATCCGGTGAATGGCAAAAAAACGCCGATCTGGATCGCCGATTACGTGCTTGCAGGTTACGGTACCGGAGCGATTATGGCGGTGCCGGGTCATGACCAGCGCGACTGGGAATTCGCCAAGCAGTTCGGCCTGCCGATCATCGAGGTGGTCCAAGGCGGCGACGTGACGAAGGAAGCTTATGCCGGCGACGGCGAGCATGTCAATTCCGAGCAGCTGAACGGACTTAACAACGAGCAGGCGATTGCGGCTATGATCGAGTGGCTGGAACAAAGCGGCAAAGGACAGGGCAAAGTGACCTATCGTCTGCGCGATTGGCTGTTCAGCCGTCAGCGTTATTGGGGCGAGCCGATCCCGATTCTTCACCTGGAAGACGGAACGATGAAAACCGTGCCTGAGGATCAGCTTCCGCTGCTGCTGCCGGACGTTGAGCAAATCGCTCCTTCCGGAACGGGCGAGTCTCCGCTGGCCAACGTGACCGAATGGGTGGAGACCGTCGATCCGGAAACGGGCTTGAAGGCACGCCGCGAAACGAACACGATGCCTCAGTGGGCAGGCAGCTGCTGGTATTACTTGCGCTTCATCGACCCGAAGAACGACAAGGAGCTGTGTTCGCCGGAGCTGCAGCAAAAATGGCTGCCTGTCGATCTGTACATCGGCGGCGCCGAGCATGCGGTGCTTCATCTGCTGTACGCTCGCTTCTGGCATAAGGTGCTGTACGATCTGGGCGTCGTATCGACGAAGGAGCCGTTCTATAAGCTGGTTAACCAAGGCATGATTCTAGGTGAAAACAACGAGAAAATGAGTAAATCCCGCGGCAACGTCATCAATCCGGATGAGATCGTGAACGAGTTCGGCGCCGACACGCTGCGCATGTACGAAATGTTTATGGGGCCGCTGGAGGCGACGAAACCTTGGAATGTGAACGGCGTAGAAGGCTCGTTCCGTTTCCTGAGCCGGATCTGGCGTCTGTTCATCGGAGAGAACGGACAGCTTTCGTCCAAAATCAGCGCGGATGAAACGCTGGGCAGCGACTCGTTCAAACGCACATGGCACCGTACGATCAAGAAGATTACGGAAGATTTCGATGCGCTTCGCTTCAATACGGCAATCAGCCAGCTGATGATTTTCGTCAATGAAGCTTACAAAACCGATCGTCTTCCTAAGCAAGCGATGGAGCATTTCACGCAAATGCTGTCCCCGATTGCACCTCACTTGGCTGAAGAGCTGTGGGAGAAGCTGGGCCATACCGAATCGATCACATATGCCGTTTGGCCGGAATACGACGAGGCGTGGACTGTCGATAACGAGATTGAAATCGTAGTGCAGGTGAACGGCAAAATCGTGGAACGCGTCATGGTATCCAAGGATGCGAACGAGGCGCAGATGCAGGAGCTTGCGACAGGGCTTTCCAAAGTGCAGGAAGCGATGAACAGCAAGACCATCCGTAAAGTGATTGCGGTAAAAGGTAAGCTGGTTAATATCGTCGTAGGGTAACTGGATTGGGGGACGCGGGCTTGGCGTCCAATACTAAAAAATAACCGCACTGCTTGAAAGCAGGCGGTTCATAGAGGGAAAAGCGTGAAAGCATCGCGTTTAATCGTCCTTGATATCTTTAAACAGGGCTTCCACCTTTTCCAGATCTTCTTCATATTTGGCATGAGTTGTGCGGACAAGGTTATTAAACATTCCGCACAACTCTTTTTCCATCATACGGAGTCCTTCGGCGGTAATGCCTCCGGGAACGGATACTTTTTTTTGCAGCGAAGCGGGAGTAAAGCCTCCTGTAGTCAGCAGCTTGCCTGTACCGAGCACCATCTCGCTTGCGAGCTGCGTCGCCTCGGCTTCGGAGATGCCCGTTTCTTCGACGGCGGCTTGAATAAATTTCTGTACGAAAAAAGCGAGGAAGGCCGGTCCGCAGCTCGATAGGTCCGAAGAAATCCGCGTGTGTTCCTCTGAAACCTGGATGGGGGCGCTAATATGGGACAGCAGATTTTCGAGCAGCTCCTTGTCTTCGAATTCCAGCCTGTCGCCGTAAATGCATAGAGTGGCTCCGCTGAACACATAGTTGGTTATGCTCGGAATTACTTTGGCTATTTTGCCCGGAAGCTGCTCCTCCAAATGGCGAACGAGAACGGGACTCGTAATGGAGACGATGATTTGCTCCTGCCGAATCGCCGGTTTGATATCATGGATGACGTTTTTATAATCGGTTGGCTTGACGCACAGAAATAAAATGCTGCAGTTTTGCGCTACCTCTATATTAGACCCGGCTGCCTCAAGGCCCGGGTAATCCGACGCCAAGCGCTCCACTTTGCTTATGGTTCGATTCGTCGCAATGATCCGATCCGGATTCAGAGCTCCGGACTGGATGAATGCTTCGATGAGTGTGCTTCCCATGCTGCCCGTGCCTATGAATCCAATTCTCATGACGATCCCCCCTGAAAAAGTGCAGCCTTCTTAATCCCTATTCGAGCTAACCGGAGAATATGACATGAAGAATAGGATTCCGCGGCGGATCGGGCAAGGCATGGCATAGTTAAGCCTAATGAAACGGAGGGAATTGACAATTGAATTCGGCTGCGAATAAGACGAAGACGGGAACGGTTCTTTTTCTGGTTTCGCTGACGCTTGCGCTGGCAGGATGGTTTGGGTATACGGCTTGGAAAGAGACGGCTCGCGAAGCTGCGTCTTGGCGTCTGGCTAACGAGGAGATGCGGGATTTGCTGGCGGCTCCGCAAGGCGGCGCAGACAAGCAGGCGGAGCCCGCGGCCAAGCGACCCGCAGCCTCGGCGGACTCAGGAGCACGGACGGCGGCGCCCTCCGAATCTTCGGGGACGGGCAAGCAGTCGGCTGCGCCAGCTCCGGAGACCGCAGGTTCCGCAGACGCCGCGGCGGGCGCAGCGTCCAAGCAGGCTTCGGACGGGGCGAAGATTAATTTGAACACGGCGACCGCACAGCAGCTTGATACGCTTCCCGGTATCGGCGAAAGCAAAGCCAAAGCGATCATCGCTTACCGCGATAAAATCGGCAGCTTTCGCTCGGTCGACCAGCTGCTTGAGGTCAAGGGGATCGGGGAGAAGCTTTTGGCCAAAATGCGCCCGTATGTTACCGTCGAATTTTAATCTATGAAACCTACTTTCGTTTTCTTACAATATATGAGAAAATAGTAGAGAGTACAGGTTCAAACTTCAATTGGGGAGGAATACCATCTAATGGCTAAAGAACGTAAGCTAGGCTTCGAGACATTGGCAGTGCATGCCGGACAGGAGATTGATCCGGCAACGCTGTCGCGCGCCGTACCGTTGTACCAAACGACATCCTACGGATTCCGCGATACGGAACATGCCGCCAACCTGTTTGCGCTTAAGGAATTCGGCAATATTTATACGCGTCTTATGAATCCGACAACCGACGTATTCGAGAAGAGAGTAGCCGCTTTGGAAGGCGCGCCTGCAGCGCTTGCAACCGCTTCCGGCCAGGCTGCCATTACATATTCGATTCTGAATATCGCCGGCTCCGGCGACGAGATCGTCTCGGCGGCAAGCCTCTATGGAGGCACCTACAATCTGTTCTCGACGACGCTGGCGAAGCTTGGCATCAAAGTCCATTTCGTCGATCCGTCCAATCCGGAAAATTTCCGCAAAGCCATTACGCCGAAGACGAAAGCGCTGTTCGCGGAAACGATCGGCAATCCGAAGGGCGACGTGCTGGATATTGAAGCGGTTGCGGCCATTGCCCATGAGAACGGCGTTCCGCTGATCGTCGACAATACGTTCCCGAGCCCTTACCTGTGCCGCCCGATTGAGCATGGCGCGGACATCGTCGTTCATTCGGCGACTAAATTTATCGGAGGCCACGGCACGTCCATCGGCGGGGTTATCGTTGACGGCGGCCGGTTTGACTGGAAGGCAAGCGGCAAGTTCCCGGGCTTGACCGAACCGGACCCGAGCTATCACGGCGTCGTCTACACCGATGCGGTAGGGCCGATCGCTTACGTGATTAAAGCGAGAGTACAGCTGCTGCGCGATATGGGAGCGGCCATCTCGCCGTTCAACTCCTTCCAGCTGATTCAAGGGCTGGAGACGCTGCATTTGCGTATGGAACGCCACGGCTCGAACGCGCAAGCGGTTGCGGAGTTTCTGGAAGGGCACGATGCGGTGGAGTGGGTCAGCTACGCCGGTCTGCCGAGCCATCCGTCTTACGAGCTCGCCCGGAAATATTTGCCTAAAGGCAAAGGCGCCATCATGACTTTCGGCATCAAAGGCGGCCTTGAAGCCGGCCGCAAAGTGATCGACAACGTGCAGTTGTTCTCTCACCTGGCTAACGTCGGTGACTCGAAATCGCTTATTATTCATCCTGCGAGCACGACGCACCAGCAGCTGTCCGAGCAGGAGCAGCTGGCTGCAGGGGTAACGCCGGGGATGATCCGCTTGTCGATCGGAACGGAATCGATCGAAGATATTTTATACGATCTGGGTCAGGCAATTGAAGCCAGCCAGAATTAATTAACGGAGATCAAATCACATGACGACTCGTAAAGATTGGGATACTTACTTCTTGGACATGGCGTATATGGCATCGACTCGATCCCAATGCAGCCGCAGACATGTCGGAGCGGTATTGGTGCAGGGGAAGAAGCTGCTCGGCGCCGCGTATAACGGCGCGCCCATGGGCGTACCGGATTGCTCTGAAGCCGGCTGCATGCTGGTGGAGGAATACGAGCTGGCGGAGAGCGGCGGCAAGGAGCAGGTCGTTAAGAAGCAGCGCTGCATACGTACGATCCATGCCGAGCAAAACTTGCTCTTGTTCACCGATCCGAAGGACCGGGAAGGCTCGGTCGTCTATGTGACGGATCAGCCTTGCTGGACCTGCGCCAATATGCTGGCTAACAGCGGCATTAGCGAAATCGTCTACCATCGCCCTTATCCTAAGGATTCAGATAAGGTTAAGGCGTTGATGGAGCAGAAAGGCATCATCTTCCGCAGGCTGGAAGCTTACGAGCCCCCGGCCGGGACGATGACGGAAGTTCAGCATTAAACGAAAGTTTTGAGGAGGAACCTCTATTCGCTTTAAGCGGAAGAGGTTCTTTTTTTGTCGTTTATTGGGGGGAGAGAAAATGATCAGAAACCGCCCTGTCGTGGCGATAACGCTGCTCTGGACGTTCGGATATACGATAGCCTATTCGTTGTCCGGCATATCGTGGCTTTCCTTATATACGACCTTGATAGCCGCTATTGCGGCCGTCGCTCTATGGATGCTGCCGATTCCGGGGAAGACGGCGGTATGCGGAGCGCTCGTCGTCGTTATGGCCGCCGGTTATTATGCGGATTACGACGGGCGCAACGTCAGCTCCTTGAATCCGCAGGCGATTTCGCAGGAGGCGGAAGCCTTTACGCTGGAAGGGGTCATAGCGGATCAGGTTGAGGTCGACGGGGACAAGGCGGCATTCACCGTTCAATCCGCCGATAGCCGGCGCGAGCGCTTCGCCGTATCGGTGAAGCTGCTGTCCCGGGATGAACAGGCGGCGGCCAAAACGTGGCAGCGGGCGGATCGCGTCATTTTGCAGGGAACGCTGCAAACCCCGGGCGAAGCGAGAAATTTTGACGGCTTCGACTACCGGCGATATTTGCGCTTTCAGCATATTCATTGGCAGGTAAGTGTGAAGGGGGCCGCTCAAGTTCAGACGGCATCACCCGATCATTGGAGCTGGCTGCAGTTGCTCCGCTGGATCGACTGGTTTCGTTCGATGCTGGGGGACGGAATGGAGAGATTGTTTCCGGCAGCGCAATCGGGATTTATGAAAGCGATGCTGATCGGATTGACGAACGATATCGATCCCGAGCAGTTTCAGCAATTTTCCCAGCTGGGCTTAACCCATATTATCGCTATATCGGGTTTGCATGTAGCCATATTTCTGGCATGCTTGCTCTGGACGATGCGCAAGCTTGGATTTACGCGGGAAACGTACCTGATTACGGCCATGATTGCGGTTCCGCTCTACGTTGCGGTGACCGGAGCGGCGCCGTCCATCATCCGGGCGGGCTTGATGGCTGTCATCGGCTTATATGCGACTTACCGTCAAACGTTAAAGGACGGTCTGCACACCGTCCTGCTCGTCGGACTCCTTATGCTGTTGTGGGAGCCGTATTATTTGATGAACGTCAGCTTCCAGCTCTCTTTTCTGGTTACGATCGGGCTTATCGTCGGCGTGCCGTACGCGAACAAGCTGATGCCGATCCGCTCGCGGGCATGGAGAGACGCGTTCTCGATAACGATTGTCGCCCAGATCGTTTCCTTCCCCGTCTCGATTTATTACTTCAATCAATTTTCCCTGCTGTCTCTGGCGGCGAACTTCGTGTTGGTGCCCGTCTTCAGCATGTTTACGATGCCTGGAGGGACGATCGCACTCTTCGTTAGCTTTGTCTGGATGCCGGCAGGCAAGGCGCTCGCTTGGATCGTGGCCCAAGTTAACGAATGGTTATTTTGGGTTGTGTCCGCGCTCAGCCGGTGGCAGCTCTTCCAGACGATCTGGCCCACTCCGGGCATCGTATGGATTATCGGCTACTACGCGGTATGGAGTCTGCTTGTATACAGCCTGCTTCTCCGCGGCGGGAACGGAGATTCAGGGAAGAGCGCGGCAGAGAGCGGCCCGATGCTAAGCGCCAAGGGGACGCAGGCTAAAGCCGGACGGCTGTCGGCAAATCTCGCTGCCAAAGCAGGCTATTGCCGGTTTCCTCTCGCCGTATGCATGGTTTGCGGGATGCTTGCGTACGCGTACGAACCGGATCGCTGGGTGCAGGAAGGCCAGGTTCATTTCATCGACGTAGGCCAAGGTGACAGTATTTTTATCCGTTCCCCGAGAAGCCGCAGCGTCATTCTGGTCGACGGGGGAGGCACCGTGTCGTTTCGCAAGCCTGGAGATGAGTGGAAGCAGCGCTCCGATCCGTATGAGGTCGGGCGCAAGCTGCTCGTGCCGCTGCTTAAGCAGCGGGGAATCCATGCGATCGATTATTTGATCGTGACCCATCAGGATGCGGATCATATCGGCGGCCTGCAGGCCGTATTGGAGCAAATCCCCGTCAAGCAGCTTCTTTTTAACGGCACGATCAAACCGAATCCCGGTGTAGAGACGTTGTTTCAGACCGCGCTGGCAAACGGAGTTACGCTGGTAAAGGTTTATGCTGGAGATATTCTGCAGGTCGATGAGGATACGCGGCTGCGCTTTATGTATCCGCTGCCTGCAAGTTATACGGACGGCGGGATTCGGGTAGAGAAAGAGCAGAACACGGAATCGGTCGTGTTCCTGATGGAGATGCAGGGGACGAGATGGCTGCTGACGGGGGATATGGAGAAGCCGTCGGAAACGAAGGTGCTTGAGCTGATAGAGAAGGATCGGATAAGGGGAGAAACGGCGCCGGACAAGACTCCTCCGCTGTTTCCCGGGACGGGTCCCGTCGACGTGCTGAAAGTGGCCCATCACGGCAGCAAAACCTCGACGACGGATGCCTGGTTAGATGCGTGGCGGCCCCAATATGCGGTCATTTCCGTCGGTCAGTACAATACATACGGACATCCTCATCCGACGGTTATTGCCAGGCTGGGGGAGAGAGGGATTCCTGTTCTAAGGACCGATGCCGACGGAGAGGTACAGATGAGCGTCAAGGACGGAGTGATCCGCGTGCGCACGAAGCTTCGGTCGCAGATTATGAAAACCGGCGGAAATCCGCTTGATTAAATGATCGGGTTGCCGTATAGTGTTTGTTTGTGCGAGCCTTCTTTAAAGGCATACGCGGGCGGGTGAGGGACTTTAGGTAAAGAGGGAAGGCAATGGCGTCGAAACATCGTTGGAAAGCCATTTGGCTCGTCTTGTTGGGCGCAGCCTCGTACGGCGTGCTGTCCACATTCGTTAAGCTCGGCTACAAGCAAGGGTTTTCGGCTGCGGAAATTACGGGAAGCCAGGTTTTGTTCGGATTTATCATTTTATGGCTGCTCAGTTTGCCGAAGCTTTGGCAAATGAAAGGAATTTCGGGCGGGATCGTTCTGAAGCTGATAGCGGGAGGCACGTTTACCGGCTTGACCGGTTATTTTTATTACCAATCGCTGCAAGTTCTCGATGCGTCATTCGCAGTGCTGCTGCTGTTCCAGTTCACCTGGATGGGGATGCTGTTAGATTGGATTACGGAGCGGAGAGTTCCCACTTTGTTCCAATGGATCGCGATGGCGTTTACGCTGCTCGGCACGGTGCTCGCTTCCGGCATCTTGTCGGGCACGATGGACAGTCCCGGAGCAAGCGGAATCGGACTGGGACTATTGGCCGCCTGCTGCTATACTTTGTTTATTTATTTCAGCGGGAAAATCGCGACGCATCTGCCTGCTTTGTTCCGCAGCGCGTGGATGATTACGGGTGCCGCTGCGATTGTGCTTATATTGATGCCTCCGCAATTTTTGTGGAACGGCTCGCTCGGCCAAGGATTATGGCAGTGGGGATTGCTGCTCAGCGTCTTCGGCATGGTGCTGCCGCCGTTTCTGTATGCGAAAGGGGCCCCTTTGATCGAAACGGGACTTGCCGCCGTGCTCGGTTCCGTCGAGCTGCCGGTCGTCATCGTCTGCTCGGCGCTGCTGCTTCATGAAGCGACTTACGCTGTGCAGTGGATCGGCATCGTGCTTATTTTGCTGGGGGTGCTCGTTTCCGAGCGCAAGACCGCCGTCAAGGCAAAGCGGAAAAACGAATATACAGAACAAATCCCCCGAAAGTGACGTGATGCTCTGAAGCTTATTCCGTCCGCATCCAGCCTAGGCTGGATCGGCGTCTAACCATTCCGCTGGGATCGTTCTATGGTTAGACATTACTTTCGGGGGAGTCCCCGGATATCCACTGGATATTGCTGCGCATCATTTCCTAAACAATGAAAAAAGCAGCGTTCGCTTTTTGCGGGCGCTGCTTTTGGTGTGCGGGGAACTAATCCGCCGGAATGAGGCGGATCAATAGAGAGCTTTATCGATAGGGAAGCTTTGACCGCTCCATGCTTTCTTGCCGGTCCAATCCGCTTCCCCTTGCCAGAACGGGTCGTCCGCCGGCAAGCCGAGCGGCAGAAATACGGCGGAGCACAGATAAAGGCTGCCGGTGGAAATGTACGTCTCGCCGATCTCCGGCTGATGTCCGCAGAAGCCGATGGTCAGCCAGCCGTTCTCGTCGAATGTGCCCGGCGCGTCGATGACGCGGCGAATGACCGCGGTTAGAGCGCAGCGCACCTGTGCGGGAACGAGAGTCGCGTCCAATTGATGCTGCAGCGCCATCTGGCTGAGCAATTGGAAAGCCCCGAACCGGTAAGCGAGCGACCGTCCTACAGCGGGGAAGGTGCCCTCCGGCGAAATGAGACGTTCCTGCTGCACGGCATGCCGTCTTGCGCGTTGAATCACGTTCTCCTGCATGGAAGCCCAGAACGGATCTTCGTTTTTAAACGTTTCAATCAAATCGACGAGCATCGGCTGGATGACGAAGGAGTTATAGTAGTCGGCATGAAAATCAGGGCCGTCTCCGTATACGCCGTCTCCCTTGTACCACTGCTCATGCTGTCTTAAGGCGTAATCGACGCGCATCCGGTCCCATTCGGCTCCGGCGCGGAACAGCGCGGCTTCGATCATGGCCGCGAACAGCAGCCAGTTGTTATAGTAGGGCTTGCGAGTCCGAGTGGACTGCAAAGCTTTAACGACATTATCCTTAACCCGGCCGTCCAGCTTGTTCCACAGCTCCCCGGGAGCCCGCAGAATGGCATGGGACAAAAAGGCGGCGTCTACGATCGGCTGATAGCCTTCGGAGAAATTCATGAAATCGGGCGATGCCGGATCGGTAGCGGCGTCAATGGCTCCGCGCGCCTGCTCGGCGTAGCGCTCGCGCAATCTTCCTTCCTCGCCTTCGCGGCTGCCGTGCTCCAGCCACGGCGCAATCCCGGTCAGCAGTCGTCCCAGCGCCTCAAGATAGGTGTACATAGGACGGTCGTCGAGCTTCCCTTCAACGGGCATTTTTTCTTTCAGCTGGCGGTTATTCAAATGGTGCAGTACCGGTTGAGCGATTCGGCTCAAGGTATCAATCCAAAAAATGCGGTCTACATGGCCCTGCGGCATGTCGGTCCCCTCCTATAGTGTAAGACGAATCTATTTGCAGACCATTTTACAACAAAATGCGACACGGGTCATTGGTGAACCTGACAATAAAATTTGTGGAAACGTTGTATGCATCTGCTGCGCCAGCCGATTCCGGACGAAGGAGAAGGGGGCTTAATCCGGCCGGGGTGGACATGTGTAAACTGACGAAGGTAAGGTGAAATTTGTTTTGATCTATTGACTATAAGTATTTGATAGGATTATACTACCTTACGTGAGTAAGGTTGGGGGTTGGGGAGAATGAGTGCGGAAAGCATTAAGCAGGTTGCCCTGCGGAAGTTCACGGAGAACGGCTTCGAAGGCACGTCCCTTTCGGAAATTGCCGGGGAGGTCGGAATCAAGAAGCAGTCGATATACTGTCATTTCAAAAACAAAGATGAGCTGGTCCTGACCATCAACCACGAGGTTATTCAGGAGGACGTGCAGTTTCTGACGCAGTTTTTTGATAGACTGAAGGATTCCCCGCTGCAGCAGCTGCTGCATTCGCTGCTTCAGGAGTACCGTGATAAATATGTTCATAACAAGAAATATAAATTTATGTTTCTGATGTCCTATATTCCGCCCAAGCATCTGGAAGTGTATTTTACCCATACATATAACATCCATTTGCTGCATTTGAAATCGCTTCTCCAAGCGGCGTTTTCATCGGCTCCCGAGCTCGGGGTAACTCCCGAGGAAGGCATCGCCGCATTCCTTACGTTATTTGACGGGCTTATGGCGCAGTTGGTCTACGAGACGCCGCATTCGTTCGATAATGCGTTCGAATTGTCGTGGAAAGTATACTGGAGGGGCATTTCGTTATAGCTTTTTCGGATACGCGCCGGGGGAAAAGGAGAGGATACGGAAATGAACAAAGGATGGATTTACATTTGGATCGGAGGATTGCTTGAGGTTTGCTGGATTTCGGGAATGAAAAATGCCGATAGCGCGGTCGATTGGCTGCTGGTCGGCTTCGCCATCGCCGTTTCCTTCGTTTTGATTCTGCTTGCCTGCAAGACGCTGCCTGCGGGTACGGTGTACGCGGTGTTTACCGGAATCGGAGCCGCGGGCGCCGTCACAGCCGAAATGATATGGTGGGGAGAACCCGTACGCTTGGATAAGCTTGCTCTGATCGCCCTGCTGCTGTTTGGGGTCATTGGCCTTAAGCTGGTAACGGATAATGACAAAAGCAAGGGCGAGAACGCGAAAGCGGGGGCGAAACGATGAGCTGGATCTTTTTATTATGCGCAGGCGCTTGCGAAGTCGTCGGCTTCGTCTGCCTGCAGCAGGTGAACCGTTCGGCTAATGTAAAAACCGTCGCACAGCTGCTGGTTTGCTTTGTGTTCAGCTTCTTCTTCCTGTCGCGTTCCCTCGGGTCCATCCCGATCGGAACGGCGTATGCGGTCTGGACGGGAATCGGCACGGTGGGAAGCACGCTGCTGGGAATGTATCTGTACGGGGAATCGAAGAACGGCAAACGAATTTTTTTCATCGCTTGCGTGATCGCTGCGGTAGTCGGCTTAAAGCTGATTTCATAAAAAACGGGCCGGAGAGGTTACGTTGACATACAGGCAGGAAGAAGCCCCAAGATCGGCAGGCTTCTTCTTTGTTATGCGGGCAGGTCAGCCGTTTTTTTCGTAGTGTTAATGACTAACATATGGTACTGTACTAATAGGGTTCCGCAGCGGCTTTATAAGTCCGGTGAAAAACGAGCGGTGGGGCCATTTGAATCTGGAAAAGCGATAGCGTTCGCCTTTGAAAACGGATATTTTCCTTGAAAAAAAGGAAGCAACCAGCCAAAAATCCGATTTCAACAGCGATGGGAATATCAAATGGACACCGAACGGACTTTTTCACCACCCTTTTAAGCGCGGCTTGAATACAGGTTTTAAGAGAGGTGCAACATTTTGAAACGTCCTTACGTTTATATAGTTGCAAGAGAGGGGGATCCCAGTGGTAGCGCCAGAACTGATAAAGGCTGCCCAGTCGGGCGATCGCGACGCTCTAATTACCCTACTGCGTGAAATAGAAAATCATGTGTACCGAACTGCTTATTACATTCTGGGCAATGAGCAGGACGCCATGGATGCCGCACAGGAAGCGTTAATACGTATTTATACTAAAATCAACTCTTATGAGGAAAAGGCTCAGTTCAAAACGTGGGTGCAGCGGATCGTCACCAATTTGTGCATCGACAAATTCCGAAGATCCAAGCCCACCGTTTCCATCGATGAACACGAACTGACCTTTACTGCGAATAAAACGGTAGAAGACGAGGTTATGTCCGCGTATATTGCCCAAGATATTAAGGAGGCAATTGATAAGCTGCCGGAACATCATCGTTCGGTTGTTGTACTCAGATATTTGCAGGATTTTTCTTACAACGAAATAGCCGAATCTTTGGATTTGCCCATCAACACGGTGAAGTCTTACTTATTCAGGGCAAGGCAGCAGTTACAGACGTTACTGCAGGATTACAAAAAAACCAAAAGCGACGCCGTCCGCGGCTAAGTCGCAGACGGGTTTTCCGAATTCGTCCTGATCAGTTGATTCTGCTTCGTACTTGTAAAATATCAATTGTGAATTGTTCAGAAAGGTAGTGTGCGGGATGATGTGTCAAGAGGTGATCGAACTCATGCAGAGATACCTCGATCAGGATCTCGATGAATTGGAATATGAACAAATGCTCGGACATTTGAAGCAGTGCCCGGACTGCACGGAATTGTTCCAGCGCTTGGTGGCGCTGTCGGAGGAGCTTGAACAGCTGCCTAAGGTGAAGCCCGCCTACAGCCTGGTCGATGCTATTATGCCGAAGCTGCAGCGCATTGACGAGGGCGTTCCGGCCGTGCCGTTCCCTGCGGCGGACTCGGCTCGGCGGACGGAGGATTCGTCGGCTCCCCGTAACCCGGCTGCGAAGGAGACAAGCGGCTGGCGCAAGCGGCTGCGCGGCTATGTTTCACTGCCTGTCGTCGGAGGAGTCGTGGCAGCCGGCTTGGTGCTCGGATTTTTCGTATTCCAGCAGCAGGAACAGCATGCGGGCATGAAGGATGCGGGGGAAATGCTGATGCAGCGGCAGAGCGCGCCGCAAAGCGGCGGAACGGCCAGCCAGCTGAAGAGAGCGGAAGCCCCCGATTCGGCGGCCGCAGAGAGCAGCGCGACGCAGCCGTTGGCGGGAGGCGCTTCGGGAGCCGCCGATTCCGCGAGTCCTAAGCCGGATCGGATGGAAGTTTCCGCAACCGCTAGCAATGAAGCTTTGGACCCGGCCTCCGGCGGCGGAACGGAGGATAAGCCCGCCAATACGCCGCAGCCGACCGGTGCGCCGGCTGTCGATTTGAAAAAGGCAGCCCCGCTCGATTCTTCGCTCCCTCCCGAATCGGAGACGAAGGCCGCCCAAGATTCGGTGTCGGGCGATGCGTTGTCTGACGATGCGAAGAAGAACGTCGCAAGCGGCAATCCGGAAGCGGAGGCAGGCGGCGCGAGCGATTATAGCGCGGCGGCTGAACCGCCGCAAAACTCTGCGGGATCGGCGCAAACCGCTCCTGTCGCATCGGCGGCCAACCCGCAGCCGGCTGTGCCATCGGAGTCCGGCGGGGCAGGCGGCAATGCCGGAGCGGCCGGTCAAGCTGCGGCCGATTCGAATGCAGCGGCAGGCAGCGTCAAGGCCGGGCCTCCGGCAGCAGCCGGCATCGCCGCGGGAGGCGCGCAGTCGATTGCGGCCGATAGCGGCAGGGCGCTTGCGAAGCCGGAGGCCGGCGACGCATCCAAAGCCAAGCCCGAGCCGGAGGAGAAAAAGATCAACAGCCTGTTTTCCGTCAACGCGATAACGCAGGAGCATACATTGTCTTCCCCGGCCAACACTTTTACGGCTTCCGTCAACGAGCAGCATCAAGTGGTTGTCAAGGACGCCCAAGGCAAGGCTGTGTTTACGTCCCGGACATGGACGGACAAAGACAAGGTGGACCTGATGGAGTGGATTTCGGATAACAGCTTGACCTATCAAGTGAGCAATGATGCCGGAACGACGATCTTTGTCGTCGATCTCAAAGCCAAGACGGAAACGAAAAAATAACTTTTTTGCGGATGCCGGCTTCACCAAACCGGCGTCCGGAGAATACAATAGGATTGTAAGATAAGTTTAACGAGTCGCGTCGTATGACCACCACGGGGAAGGTTTCTAGAGCTTTCCTCCTAGTGTTTATATAGATGGGGTTTCGTGCAAAGGGATTATGTGCAAAACCTGCAGGTTTTGACGTAATCCCTTTGTTGTTGTTACAATGCTACTACGAAGCTACATAAGAGATAGGGGAACGAAGATGGATTATAAATCGGCAATGAAACAGATTCAGCAGGGAAAAATCGCCCCCGTCTACGTTTGTTACGGCTCCGAATCTTACCTGATTCATGCGCTGACCGACCGATTGACCGAACAGCTTGTCGATCCTGAGCATAAATCGTTCGCCGTAACGAAGTACGACTTGGCGGAAACGCCGCTAGATACGGTGATCGAGGAAGCGGAGACCCTTCCTTTCATGGTCCCGAAAAAGCTGGTTATCGCCGCCAACGCGCTGTTTCTGACCGGTGCGAAGGATAGCTCGAAGGTGGAGCATAAACCGGAGCGGCTGACGGAATATATGAGGACGCCGGCAGACTTCTCGGTTATCGTGTTCACTGTCAATGCGGACAAGCTCGATGAGAGAAAGAAGCTGGTCAAGTCGCTGAAGGAAGCGAATTGTCTGGTGCCTTGCGCTTCTTTGTCGGCTGATGATTTGACAGGCTGGGTCAGGCAGGAGGCGGAGAAGGCGGGATTTACATTTGCTCCGGGCGTTATCGAGCAGTTCATTTTGTATACGGGGACGAATTTGCAGGCGCTGTCCAGCGAGCTGGAGAAATGCGCTTTGTTCGTTGGACGCGGAGGCGTCTTATCGGCCGACGCGCTGGACCAGCTCGTGACGAGAAGCATCGAGCAGAACATTTTTATTTTAATTGAGCATATCGTACAGCTCCAGTTGGAGAAGGCGTTTACGATGCTGTCGGAGCTGCTGCGCCGAAAGGAAGAGCCGATCAAGATCATGTCTCTGATCGCCAGACAATTCCGCATTATGTTCCAAGTGAAGGATTTGCAGCAGCAGGGGTATTCGCAGCAGCAGATGGCTTCCCAGCTTGGACTCCATCCTTATGCGGTCAAGGTAGCTTCCGGCCAATCCAGCCGCTTCGAGCTGAAGAAGCTTGCAAGCATACTGGATCAGCTGTCCGATCTCGATTATCAGATGAAGAGCGGCAAAATTGACAAGGTGCTCGGTTTGGAAATGTTTTTGCTCAAGCTGATCGCTTAATGAATCAAAGAAAAACGGCCGATTCCCGGAGGAATCGGCCGTTTTTCTCGGTCATTAAGCCTGTGCAGAAATCGCGTTAAGCTTTTTAGCCAGACGAGATTTTTTGCGGGCAGCGGCATTTTTATGGATCAAACCTTTAGTTGCTGCTTTGTCCAGCTTTTTGCTGGCAGCAATCAAGGCTGCTTGTGCAGTTTCCACATTGTTGCTAGCTGCAGCAGTTTCAAAGCTCTTAACTGCAGTGCGAAGAGCGGATTTGTGAGATGCGTTGCGAAGACGACGCTTTTCACTTACTTTTACTCTTTTAATCGCGGATTTAATGTTCGGCATTGACGTTCACCTCCTAATACAACTTGCATCAATACATTCGGTGCTTTTTTGTTGACAACTCTTGATATTCTAACATGCCCCATATCAAAATGCAATAGAGTGATTGGGCGTGTCTGACAATTGTTTTGTATAGTGTTTTTGGCTTTGTCACACAATAAACAAGCATACTTATGCTGAAAGGAGACATAAGCCATGGATTTAAGCGCTTATTCCGTCCGAACCGACCTCGCTCTCGAGGCTCACGATATGGCTACCGCATCGGGAACGATCATGCCCGGCGTACATAGGGCCGTAGAAAATCACGAAGGAATCAGAATCAGCACGATCGATATAACATCCGAGGAAGGCGCGCGTGCGATCGGCAAGCTCCCCGGCCATTACATTACGATAGAGGTGCCCGAGCTGCGCCAGAAAGACAGCGATCTTCAGGATCGGGTCGCGACGGTGCTGGCCAAGGAGTTCGAAGGCTATTTGGCGAAGCTGAACGTTCCTCCTATGGCGAAGGTGCTCGTGATCGGGCTGGGCAACTGGAACGTCACTCCCGATGCTCTAGGTCCGATTGTGGTCGAGAATATTATGGTTACGCGCCATTATTTTGAGCTGATGCCCGGCCAAGTGAGCCCCGGATACCGTCCGGTCAGCGCCGTGGCTCCCGGGGTTCTAGGCATTACAGGCATTGAGACGGGAGAAATTGTACAGGGGATTGTGGAAAAATCGAATCCCGATCTGGTCATCGCCATCGACGCCTTGGCTTCTCTCTCGCTGGAGCGGGTCAACACGACGATTCAAATTGCCGATACCGGCATTCATCCGGGATCGGGAATCGGCAATAAACGCAAAGGGCTGACCGTCGATACGCTGGGGGTTCCGGTTATCGCTATCGGAGTTCCGACGGTCGTCTTCGCTTCCACGATCGTGAACAACGCGTTCGATATGATGCATAATCATTTCCTTAAGCAAACCGACAATACGGGCACCATTCTCGGATTGCTCGACAATATGCAGGAGAACGAACGGCTGGAGCTCGTGAAGGAAGTGCTCAATCCGCTGGGACATGACCTGCTCGTTACGCCGAAGGAAATCGACCAGTTTATCGAGGATATCGCTAACATTATCGCCAGCGGCTTGAATGCGGCGCTGCACGATGCCGTCAATGCCGACAATGTGTCAGCCTATACTCACTAGAAGTGTTGAAAAAGCGGCCGCTGAGCCGGTACAGAGTTGGAAACAGCGCAGGAAGGCAGCGATCTGATCGGAAGACGTTCCCGCACGAGCGGCCGGCGTTCTTCACCAGACTTCATGAGCTTATGCAAGGAATCCAAGCGTCCGGGGTAAGGTTATTCGTAACCGATGCCGGGGCGCTTTTTTGCGTTCCGGGCAGTTCGCCGGGAGCATGCTTCGCGAAAGGCTTGCTCCCGGCTCTATGAAGTTTTGGTTCTATCAACCGGATCAAGCTCATAGATTTGTTACTAGAGATCGGCTAACGGCCGCAGATAGGATCATAGCTTTCTATTTTTCGCAAAAAGCCCGGCGACGCTAACCAAATTCGCTTTCCTAACGGAAAGCTCAGCAACGCTTACGAAGAAAGCTTTCCTAACGGAAAGCTCAGTAACGCTTACGAAGAAAGCTTTCCTAACGGAAAGCTCAGTAACGCTTACGAAGAAAGCTTTCCTAACGGAAAGCTCTAAGGAGGTAACCACTCAATGAAATGGACTGCAGTAACCGTCAACTTAAGCAAATATCGCAAAGCGGGACAAGACCTGGGAATCTACTTTCGCATCATTAGCTATCTCGTAACCGGCTGCATCCTGTTTTTCATTATTCTCGGCATGCTGGGATATGCGCAGTCCAAATGGGCCAATACGACGCCTACTTCGTCGATGAAAGGGCTGGCCGCATCCGTTTCAAGCCATTTCTTTACAGATATGCTGGGAATGGAGCTGCCGCAAATGAAGTCGGACAAGCAATCGTTCACTTTCTCTCAATCGAACGTGGCCGGCTTCCTGTTCTCGCTCGTAACGGATCTTAATTTGAAAGATCCCAAAACGTTCATTGCCAGAGAAATGCCGGGCATGGCCGAAGATCGTTCGGTCATTCTCCGCAAAACGACGGCGACCCGCGACGACGGTCCCGAGGATTACGGGCCGAAGGGAGACGCCATTCCCACCAACGGCGAAGGCGGCTCCGGTTCCATTACGGCGAATCCGACGGCTCCGGCGGAAGCGGCCGTACAAGGCCCCGCGATTCCCGCCCAAGCGGCGCAGCCGCCGCGGACGGCAGGAAGAAATGTCGTCTTCATCTATCAATCTCACAATCAGGAATCGTATTTGCCCGATCTTCCCGGCGTCAAGGACCCGGACAAAGCGTACGATCCGAAGAAAAATGTGACGCTGGTCGGACTCAGGCTTGCGCAAAAGCTGGAGCAGGACGGCATCGGAGCCGTGCATTCGGATATCAACTATCCGGCGACCGAAAAAAACTTCTATTATCCGTACTCTTATAAATATTCTCTTAAAACGCTGCAGGAGGCTTCGGCCGCGCATCCGGATCTGAAGTTTTATTTCGATATCCACCGCGATTCCCAGCGCAGGGATAAAACGACGGTAACCATCAACGGCAAAGACTACGCACAGCTTTATTTCATTATCGGCGGCAAAAATCCGGACTGGAAAGAAAACGAGCAGTTCGCGTCGCAAATTCACCAGGCGCTGGAGAACAAATATCCGGGCTTGTCCAAAGGCATTTTCGCCAAAGCGGCGGAAGGCAACGGGGTATACAACCAGAACTTTTCTGCCAACAGCGTGCTGATCGAGGTCGGCGGCGTAGACAATTCGCTCGAGGAATGCTATCGGACGGCCGATTTGCTGGCCGACGCCATTACCGAAGTCGTGCTCAACGTGCAGAAGGTGGACGGCGGCGCAGCCGAAGGCGATGCGAAGGACGGCGGCAAAAAGACGAATTAGCGGGTTCATCCGCGAGTAAAGAGTCGGGGGCGTAAGTGCGATGGGAAAAACGTATTTGAGGCTGCTGCTTGTGGTGCTCGGAATCGGCTTCAGCATTTTCTTCGGGGTAGATTTGGCGACCAGAGGCGTTGAACGGGTTCACGGTCCGATCACCGGTCAGGATGCCGCTATCGTTCGTCCGCTGCAGCCGGCGGCGCCGGTCAAACAGCCCGAAGGCCGGGAAGCCGACGCGGCCGGCAAGACGCAAACCGCCGCCAAGCAAGCGGATAAGGAAGCTAAAGATAAGGCGGCGTCCGAAGCGGCCGAGCCCCGCAAGGAAATTACCGAGGCGTCCGGCATTAACCGGTTTGGCAATAAAGTCGGAGAGCTGCTGCAAATTATCACTTATCACGGAATACGCTGGTTTGTCGCTTTATTCGACGCCATAACGGAGTAAGTCCGAAAAGACGACGGTCATCCATTGCTGCGCACCTTCACAACTGTTATAATTAGAGGTATTGTAAATTTGTAGGTTAGTGAGGGTCCGAGCAGATGGATATTCAAGCCAGACAGAAAAAGATAAGAAACTTCTCGATTATAGCTCACATCGACCACGGTAAATCGACGTTGGCCGACCGTATTCTGGAGTATACGGGAGCTCTCTCGTCCCGCGAAATGCAGGAGCAGGTGCTCGACCAAATGGATCTGGAACGGGAACGGGGCATCACCATCAAGCTGCAAGCCGTGCGTCTGAACTATCGGGCCGATGACGGAGAAGAATATATTTTGAACTTGATCGATACGCCGGGACACGTCGACTTCACTTATGAGGTGTCGCGAAGCCTGGCCGCCTGTGAAGGGGCTTTGCTGGTCGTAGACGCGGCGCAGGGCATCGAAGCGCAGACGCTGGCCAACGTGTACTTGGCATTGGACAACAACCTGGAAATCCTTCCGGTTATTAACAAAATCGACCTGCCCAGCGCGGACCCCGAACGGGTTAAGCAGGAAGTCGAGGATGTGATCGGACTTGATGCGAGCGAAGCGGTGCTGGCTTCGGCCAAAGCCGGCATCGGCATCAAGGAAATTTTGGAGCAGGTCGTACAGAAGGTGCCTGCGCCGACCGGTAATCCGGATATGCCGCTCAAAGCGCTCATTTTCGATTCCCATTACGATCCGTATAAAGGGGTTATCGTATACGTCCGCGTCCTCGACGGAGCGATTCGGGCAGGCTCCAAAATCAAATTCATGGCGACGGACAAAGTGTTCGAGGTGATCGAGGTCGGAGCGTTCAAGCCGCGGATGACGGTCGTCGATTCCTTGGATATCGGCGATGTCGGTTTTATTGTGGCGGGAATTAAAAACGTCGGAGATACGCGGGTCGGGGATACGGTGACCGATGCCAAGAATCCCGCTCCGGAGCCGCTGCCGGGTTACCGCAAAATCAACCCGATGGTATTTTGCGGATTATATCCGATCGAGACGAGCGACTACAACGATCTGCGCGAAGCGCTGGAGAAGCTGCAGCTGAACGATGCGTCGCTAAGCTTTGAGCCTGAAACCTCCACGGCCCTAGGCTTCGGCTTCCGCTGCGGCTTCCTCGGACTGCTGCATATGGACGTCATCCAGGAACGGATCGAGCGCGAATTCAATATTCCGCTTATTACGACGGCCCCGAGCGTTGTGTTCAAGGTTACGTTGACCAACGGCGATGTAATGAACATCGAGAATCCTTCGTTATTCCCTGAAGTCGGCAAGATCGATTTCGTTGAGGAGCCTTATGTTAAAGCGGCGGTCATCGTGCCTAACGATTATGTCGGAGCGATTATGGAGCTTTGCCAGGGAAAACGCGGCGAATTCGTCAATATGGAATACCTCGATACGACCCGCGTAACCTTGACGTATCAAATACCTTTGGCCGAGATCGTCTATGATTTCTTCGATCAATTGAAATCGAGCACAAAAGGCTACGCCTCCTTCGATTACGAGCTGTCGGGATACAGAAAATCCAATTTGGTCAAGATGGACATCATGCTGAACGGCGAGCAGGTGGATGCGCTGTCGTTTATCGTTCACCGCGACCGCGCTTATAACCGGGGACGGATCATTTGCGAAAAGCTGAAGGATTTGATTCCTCGTCAAATGTTCGAGGTACCGATTCAGGCGGCGATCGGGCAGAAGATCATTTCGCGCGAAACCGTCAAGGCGATGCGCAAAAACGTGCTCGCCAAATGTTACGGCGGCGACATTTCGCGTAAACGCAAGCTGCTGGAGAAGCAGAAGGAAGGCAAGAAGCGGATGAAGCAGGTCGGCAGCGTGGAGGTTCCTCAGGAAGCGTTCATGGCCGTGCTGCGCATCGACGAATAAATAGAGCGAGACAAGCCAGCAGGTGCGCCGAACCGGCGCATCTGCTTTTCCGTTGGGACGGAAAGGAGGGAGCTTCATGATTCAACGTCAAGAAACGCCGCAAGCGGTGTATATTCACATCCCTTTTTGCACGAACAAATGCCATTACTGCGACTTCAATTCGTATGTGCTGAAAGGCCAGCCGGTCATGGATTACCTCGACGCGCTGGAGCGGGAGATGGAGCGGACCGTCGCCGCGGTGCCGCCGCAGGAGATCGAGACGATCTTCGTCGGAGGGGGAACGCCGACCGTCCTGCTGCCGGATCAGATGGCAAGCTTCCTGCGCAGGGTCAACGCCTACTTCCCGCGGCAGTCGCCGCAAATCGAGTTTTCCATGGAAGCGAATCCGGGTACGACCGATTTGGAGAAGCTTCAGGCGATGAAAGAAGGCGGAGTGAATCGGATCAGCTTCGGCGTCCAGTCGTTCGACAACGCGCTGCTGGAGGGAATCGGCCGGATTCATAACACGGACGACGTATACCGCAGTCTGGAAAATGCGCGCAAGGCGGGCTTTACCAACATGTCGATCGATCTGATGTTCGGATTGCCGAAGCAGACGGTACAGACGATGCACGACACGCTGGATAAGGCGCTGGCGCTGGATTTGCCGCACTACTCCATCTACAGCCTGAAAGTGGAAGAAAACACGCTGTTCCATACGCTGTATCAAAAAAATCAGCTTCCGCTGCCCGAAGAAGACGAGGAGCTGGATATGTTTCTGCTCATTATGGAGCGTCTGAAGCAGGCGGGGTACACGCAGTATGAAATCAGCAATTTTGCGAAGCCGGGCTACGAAAGCCGCCACAACAGCATGTACTGGCTCAACCGCAGCTACTACGGGCTCGGCGCAGGCGCGCACGGCTATACGTACGGACGCAGACACGTCAATATCAAAGGCGTTCAGCCTTACATCGACGCTACGCGGCGGGGGCTTCCGCTGCTGGAGGAATATGAGATCAGCCGGCAGGATGCGATGGAAGACTTCATGATGGTCGGGCTGCGGCTGCTGCGCGGCGTAACGAGATCGGATTTTCGCAGACAGTTCGGCAGCGAGCTTGAATCGGTGTTCGGGGACGTGCTGAAGAAGCTGCTCGGACTTCAATTGCTGGAGGAGACGGAGGACGGCTACAAGCTGTCGGATAAAGGAGTGCTTTACGGCAACGAGGTGTTCGGAGAGTTTTTGAGCGTATAGAAATTCAGAAACGAAATTCAGAAACGTACAACTGACATAGAGACCGCCGTCCGGCATATTTTCTTTCCGCTCTGAACGGCATGAAAAGCCGTCGCTTCCGCAAGGGAACGCTTTGTAAAAAAGACTTCGAATCGGAGTTTTTTTTATATTGAAAACTTTATACGTCTTGTTGTATATTTATTCATATCGAATTTATTACATGAATGGTGGGTTTTCTATGGCAGTCACATGCAGAAAAGCAACAAAGCAGGATATCGATACTCTTTATGACATAATACAGGGCTATGCAGAGCAGGGGATCATGCTGCCGAGGTCGCGCGAAACGCTGGCCGAACAGATCGATACCTTTGTTGTGGCTGTTATAGAAGACAGGCTCGTCGGCTGCGGTTCTTTGACCCGCTTGGGCCAGGATTTGGTGGAGATTCGTTCCCTCGGCGTAACGGACGGTTACAAGGGCCAAGGCATAGGCAAGGCCGTCGTGAGCTTTCTAATAGAAGAAGCGAGAAGACAGGAAATTCCCAAAGTGATGGCTTTGACCTACGAGGTCGGATTTTTCGAAAGAAACGGTTTTACCGTCGTGCAGAAAGAGATTTTTCCGGAAAAGGTATGGACAGATTGCATTCACTGCAAAAAGCAGCATTGCTGCGACGAAATAGCCGTTCTGAAGCGGATCGATTGACTTGACACAGACCTTCGGGTCTGTTATTTTTGTATTATGAATTAGCACTCGACAGTTCGGAGTGCTAACGACGGGTGGGAAAAGCAGGTTTCGACGATTTACGATTTTCGGGAGGGTTGAATATGTTGACCGAGCGCCAGCGTCATATTTTAAGTGCCATCGTAGATGATTATATTCGTTCAGCAGAGCCGGTGGGCTCCCGCAGTATTTCCAAACGCGGCAATGTGGGATTCAGCCCTGCCACGATCCGTAATGAAATGTCGGACCTGGAAGAGATGGGCTATCTCGAACAGCCGCATACGTCCGCAGGGCGGATTCCTTCGCATAAAGGGTACCGTTATTATGTGGACCATCTGATTAAGCTCGGCAGCCTCGCCCAGCATGAGGTGGAGGCGCTGAAAGTTTTTTTTGCCGATAAAATGCAGGAGATGGAGCAAGTCGTTCAACATGTAGCGATGATGTTGTCCAACCTGACCAATTATACGTCCATCGTGATGGGACCGGAGATGTTCAGCACGACGCTGCGCCATCTGCAGATCGTGCCGCTGAACGAACGGACGGCCGTCGCCATTATCGTCACGAATACGGGGCATGTCGAGAATAAGACGGTAACGATTCCCGAAGGCATCTCGATGTCCGAGGTGGAGAAGTTCGTTAATATTTTGAATGCGCGGCTCGGCAATGTACCGCTCATTCATTTCAAGTCGAAGCTGTTCTCCGAAGCCGGAGAAGAAATGCGCAGCTATGTGACGGGCTATCAGGAATTGATGGCGATGCTGAACGGCGTTGTGGATCAGGGAGAAGAGGACCGCATCTTCTTGAGCGGGACGACCAATATGCTGACGCAGCCCGAGTTTCAGGACATGGAAAAAGTAAAAAGCATTCTGGATTTGCTGGCCGAGACGCCGGTGCTCGCCAAACTGATTACAGGCACGCCGGCCGGCATCCAGGTTCGAATAGGCAGTGAAAATTCGGTTGAAGCCATAAATGATTGCAGCTTAATTACGGCGTCGTACTCGTTTGACGGCAAGCATCTCGGAACGATCGGCATTCTCGGCCCGACGCGGATGGATTACGGTAAAGTGATTAATCTGCTCGATTACTTGTCCAAGGATATGACGCTGATGCTGGAGCGGTGGTACAGATGAGTCAAACAAAGCCTGTTTCGCACGAGAGCGACGATACGTATGCAACGCTGCTAAATAATGCCGGGGCTATCCGGGCGATTTGTTCGGCTGTCGAAGGTACGCTCGGGCCCAAGGGGCTCGATACGATGCTTGTCGGCGGACAGGGCGAGGTCATTATTACGAATGACGGCGTCACGATTCTCGAGAAGATGGATGTTACCCATCCTGCGGCGCGTCTGTTGATTCAGGTCGCGCGCTCGCAGCAGCAGCAGGTCGGAGACGGGACGACGACCGCTACCGTCTTGGCCGGCGCGCTGGTAGCCGAAGGGGTCGCGCAGGTGACCCGGGGTGTGCCGGTAGCCAAAGTTGTGAAGGGGATTCAGGAAGGCGTGGCGGCCGCTTTGCAGTCGCTTGCCGCCCGGAGCCGGCGCATCGAAGGCTTGAAGGACCCGCTGCTGTACAGGATCGGCTATATTGCGGGCCGCGAACACGGCGACCTTGCGGAGCTGATCCTGGAGGGAGCGAGAAAGCTTGGCGTGCATAAGCTGCAGGAGGAAAGCTTCCGCTACGCGGATGTCGTTATTTCCCACAGCCGGGCTGTCAGCGAGGTATGGCCGGGGCTGCTGATTCAGAAGAAGCCGATTAACGCGCAGCTCGATTTCCCTCCGGATGCCGCGTCGGTGCTGGTATTCCAGGATGCCTTCGAGCCGGAGACGATCGACGAGGAAGCGCTGATGACCGAGGCGGGCTTCCAAAAGCAGATGCAGCTTAAGGAGCAATTCCGGCTGTCGCTGGAGAAGCTCGTCGAGCTGCAGGTCGGGCTGATTATCGCCGACCGGGGCGTCAACGCCGAGGCGGAGCAGTTCTGCACCGACCACGGCATCATGGTCGTGCAGCGGGTGCCGCGCCACGATATCCGGCTCGTGTGCGAATATACGGGCGCGCGGCCGATCCGCCGCAGCGGGCTGCGCAAGCCTGCCTCCGAGCTGGCAGGCTATCTCGGCTTCGCCGGGCGCGTCTCGTACGACGATCGCCTCGAATGCGTCCGCATGGCCGAAGGCAAAGGGCGGACGCAGGTGACGATCGTCGTCGGCGCCAGCACGAGCGAGGTCGTCGGCGAGCGGCTGCGAATCGCCAAAGACGCCGCATCCGCCGTGCAGGCTGCGCTGCGCGGCGGATGCTTGCCGGGCGGCGGCGCGGCCGAGATGGCCGCCGCCTACGATCTGGATCGTCTGCGCGAGACGATCCAGGGGATGGAGGGCTTCGGCGTCGCCGCCGTAGCCCAGGCGCTGCGCAAGCCGCTCGCGCAGATCGTCGTCAACGCCGGTTACAATCCGCTGGAGAAGGTGGAGGAAGTGAAGGCGGCGCAGATTAACGCAGGCTCCGACGCGCTGGGCATCGATTGCGATACCGGAGCCGTTGTCGACATGATCGGGCGCGGCGTCGTGGACCCTGCGCAGGTGAAGCTTCATGCTTTGCAGGCTGCGGGCGAGGTTGCCGCGGCGGTGCTGCGGATTCATACGGTAATTAAGATGAAACAGCCTCGCTCGGAGGAATGAAGCGCAAGCGCTAGTTATTATCCAGTCAACCTGCGGTGAACAGATCTTGAAAGGCTACTCCCGGCAGGGGATGGTTACAATAGACCTATTGATAGGTGGAGTCCAAATAAGGAGGTGACATAAGATTGAGTACTGAAACAAACAAACCATTGGATGATCAAGCGGACAGCGAGCAACAGGTTGACGCTACATATACAGAAGCAAGCGAAGCTGCCGAAGCCGCGCAAGAAGCGGTTTCCGAACAATCCGGCGAGCTGGATAAGCTTCGGCAGCAAGCGGATGAGCACTATCAGCGTTTTCTGCGCACGCAAGCGGATTTCGATAATTTCCGCAGACGGACGCGTCAAGAAAAGGAAGAGTTTGCGAAGTATGCTTCCTTGAAGCTGATTGAGCAGCTTCTGCCTGTGGTGGATAACTTCGAGCGCGCTCTGGTCGCGGGAAAAGACAACAACGATTACGATGCGCTGCTTAAGGGCGTTGATATGATATTCCGTCAATTCGAACAGGTTCTGGCAGGCGAAGGGCTGCAAGCTATGGAATCCGTAGGTCAGCCGTTCAATCCTGAATTCCATCAGGCTATCATGCAGGTAGATTCCGACGAGCATGAGGAAGGAATCGTTGTCGAGGAAGTACAGAAAGGCTACATGCTTAAAGACAAGGTGCTTCGCCCGGCTATGGTTAAGGTCAGCTCCTAGAGGCGGATCGGCAGCTAAAGAGGCACTCGAGGCATTATATCGCTTGAACATTTAAAGGAGGTTCTATCAACATGAGTAAAGTTATCGGTATTGACTTGGGAACGACAAACTCTTGTGTTGCCGTAATGGAAGGCGGCGAAGCCGTTGTTATTCCTAACCCGGAAGGCAACCGTACGACTCCTTCCGTAGTAGGCTTCAAAAAGGACGGAGAGCGCGTCATCGGCGAAACGGCCAAACGCCAAGCGATCACGAATCCGGACCGCACCGTCATTTCGATTAAGCGTCATATGGGGACCAATCATAAAGAAGTGATCGACGGCGCCGAATATACGCCGCAAGAAATTTCCGCTATGATTTTGCAAAAGCTGAAAGCCGATGCGGAAGCGTATCTCGGCACGACCGTAACGCAAGCGGTTATTACGGTTCCGGCATATTTCAACGACAGCCAGCGCCAAGCGACGAAGGACGCCGGTAAAATCGCCGGTCTGGAAGTGCTGCGGATCGTCAACGAACCTACGGCGGCGGCTTTGGCTTACGGCATGGAGAAATCCGAAGATCAAACGATCCTTGTTTACGACTTGGGAGGCGGTACTTTCGACGTATCTATCCTTGAGCTGGGCGACGGCTTCTTCGAAGTTAAAGCGACTAGCGGCGACAACCGTTTGGGCGGCGACGATTTCGACCAAGTGATCATCGACTATTTGGTAGCCGAGTTCAAAAAAGAGCAAGGTATCGATTTGAGCAAAGACAAAGCGGCTGTACAGCGTTTGAAAGACGCCGCGGAAAAAGCGAAAAAAGAGCTTTCCGGCGTGCTTACGACGACGATTTCCTTGCCGTTTATTACGGTTGTGGACGGGGTGCCTCAGCACTTGGAGCTTAACCTCACCCGCGCCAAATTCGAAGAGCTGTCCGCTGGCCTCGTAGAAAGAACGATGGGACCGGCTCGTCAGGCGCTGAGCGATGCCGGCTTGTCTCCAAGCCAAATCGATAAAGTCGTGCTTGTCGGCGGTTCCACACGGATTCCGGCCGTACAAGAAGCGGTGAAGCGTTTGATCGGCAAAGAGCCGCACAAAGGCGTGAACCCGGATGAAGTCGTTGCCCTGGGCGCTGCCGTGCAAGCGGGCGTATTGACAGGCGACGTGAAAGATGTCGTACTGCTCGACGTAACTCCTTTGTCCCTCGGGATCGAAACGGCCGGCGGCGTATTCACGAAAATGATCGACCGCAATACGACGATTCCTACGACCAAATCGCAGGTGTTTACGACTTATGCGGACAATCAGCCTAGCGTAGAAATTCACGTGCTTCAAGGCGAGCGCGCGATGGCTAACGATAACAAAACATTGGGCCGCTTTATTCTGGGCGACATTCCTCCGGCTCCGCGCGGCATTCCGCAAATCGAAGTTACCTTCGATATCGACGCGAACGGGATCGTAAATGTCAACGCTACGGATAAAGGCACAGGCAAAAGCCAAAAAATTACGATTACTTCTTCCAGCGGTTTGTCCGAAGATGAAATCGACCGCATGATGAAGGATGCCGAATCCCATGCGGAAGAAGACCGTAAGCGTAAAGATTTGGTAGAGGCTCGCAACAATGCGGATCAACTGGTATACTCTGTAGATAAAACTATTAAAGATCTCGGAGATAAAGTGGATCAAGCCGAAATCGACAAAGCGAACGCCGCTAAAGAAAAATTGAAAAAAGCTTTGGAAGGCGACAGCCTGGACGAAATCAAAGCGGCGAGCGACGAGCTGACGGAAGTCGTGCAGCAGCTTTCCGTGAAACTGTATGAGCAAGCTTCCCAACAAGCGCAAGCGGGAGAGGCCGGCGCAGCGGGCGGAGAAGGCGCACCGAAAAAAGACAACGTCGTAGACGCTGACTTTGAGGTTGTCGACGACAAGAAGCAAGGCTAATATCCGCTGCAATCTATACGGGATCGAAGGTCAAAGCCGCTTGCCGGCTTTGACTTTCCCTATGTTGTGCACCAATTATGCGCATGCGGCCCTTTTACTGGCGCAGCGCGCGTAACACGGGGGTTCTTCGAACTTGGAATAGCTTCCTGGTCCGGGGACTTTTCATGGCTTTAAGAATGGGAGTGGAACTATGAGCAAACGCGATTATTACGAGGTACTTGGGGTAGGCAAAGACGCTTCGCAGGATGAAATTAAAAAGGCTTACCGTCAAATGGCCCGTCAATTCCATCCTGACGTAAACAAAGCTTCCGACGCTGAACAGAAGTTCAAGGAAGCCAAAGAAGCGTACGACGTTCTTAGCGACGACCAGAAAAAGGCGCAATATGACCGTTTCGGCCATGTGGACCCGAATCAGGGGATGGGCGGCTTTGGCGGCGGCAATGCGGATTTCGGCGGATTCGGCGACTTGTTCGACATGTTCTTCGGCGGAAACGGGCAGCGGCGCAATCCAAACGCCCCTCAGCGCGGGAACGATCTGCAATATACTTTGACCATCGAGTTCAAGGAAGCGGTATTCGGCAAAGAAACGGATATTCACATCCCGCGTACCGAAACTTGCGACACCTGCCACGGAAACGGAGCCAAACCGGGAACGAAGCCGGATACTTGTTCCGTTTGTCATGGCAGTGGCCAGCAGGAAGTTGTGCAA
This sequence comes from Paenibacillus doosanensis, assembly GCF_025060755.1. GTDB lineage: Bacteria > Bacillota > Bacilli > Paenibacillales > NBRC-103111 > Paenibacillus_S > Paenibacillus_S doosanensis. Next base: position 1,772 of record NZ_JANYUY010000001.1, on the reverse strand, counting down.
AATACGGCTTTCGGACGCATCGTAAACCGCCGGGTCTGCTCGGCTTGTAACGGCCAGGGCGTCATTATTAAGGACAAATGCTCCACTTGTCATGGCGCGGGGAAAGTGAAGAAGCAGCGGACGATCCACCTGAATATTCCTGCCGGTGTGGACGACGGAGCCCAGCTGCGCGTATCCGGGGAAGGGGAATCGGGTACTCGCGGCGGTCCTGCGGGCGACTTGTACGTCGTTATTCGCGTGAAGGCGCACGATTTCTTCGAACGCGAAGGCGACGACATTTACTGCGAAATCCCGCTGACCTTCACTCAGGCTGCGCTCGGCGATGAGATTGAAATCCCGACGCTGACCGAAAAGGTCAAGCTGAAAATCCCTGCCGGCACACAGACGGATACGTACTTCCGCCTGAAAGGCAAAGGAGTGCCGCGGCTGCGCGGCTACGGTCAAGGGGATCAGCATGTGAAGGTGGTCGTCGTAACGCCGACCAATATGAATGAGGAACAGAGGGAGCTGCTGCGCGAATTCGCCCGCCAAAGCGGAGAACATACGCATGAGCAGCAGCAAACGATTTTTGAACGAATGAAAAAAGCGTTTCTTGGCGATTAACGTCGTCGCAAGCCGGCGGTAATTCGGTTGAGCGGCTGCGGAACGCTGCTCGCTCCATCGGCGCACCCGGAGGCCTACACCTCTCGGTGCGCTTTTTTGCGCTTTGATGAACGATCCCTTTTCCTTGCCGGGGGTGATATGTAGCCTGTCGCTTGCTTGGCCGCGGTGCTGCATATTCTTCATGCTTTTGCGGACAATAGGAGAAGCATTCTATCACATAACGCAAGGAGAGAGACGCTATGCCACAATCGAACGAAGATTATAAGCAAAATCAGAAGCTGCCGATCGCCAAAAATGAAGATGTAGAATATGACGCCGAATTTGCCGATGAGGAAGATATGGAAGCGGGACAACGCGCCGAGCAAGCGGATGCGCGTCAACAATCTTAGCTGACCCTCGTAAGGGCAGAGAGGGGATCAAGTCGTGGCTGAAAAAAACATATTGGCCTTTTTTCATACATCCGAGCAAGCGGAGCGCATCGTACCGAAGCTGAAGGCGCTCAGAGTAATCGACGTATCCGTAGACCGCATCCATCAGATTAACGGAACGGGCGTAAGCGAATCGATGAATCCTTTGACCGGAAGCTTTCCGGGACTCTCCTTTTTGACATTGGGTCAGGAAGGCGAAGGGATCGACGAAGGCATTTTGTCGGCGGCGAGCGTCGACGCCAGCGGAATGAGCGCTCCGATGGAGGAAGTGTTTTCGGGGGATTTCGGCGGCACCGACCGGATGGACACGCTGCTCACCGTCGTCATTGACGAGCAGTATTATGACAAGGCGATGAGAGTCATTGAAGAAGCCGGCGGTAAAATCTAAGACTGCCGCGCAAGAAACCGAGAGTTTCCCGCTGGGGGAGCTCTTTTTTGCGGCCTCAAAACGGCCTTCCATAGGCTTAGGTTTACCTTTTCCTCAAAATTCGTTATCATTAGTTTGTAAAGTCCAGCGGTATGATGTCAAGTCCCCGAATCGGTCGAATTGGAAATTTTCTTGGCTGTAACAGCTGGGAGTGCCGAAAAAAGGACAGCTCAAACTGAACCCAGCGAAAAATCGAGATAATATCCAGATTTTAACTGGGAATTATGCCAGGGACTTTAGCAAAGGAGGCGTTAATCCTTCGCAGGCGTCACCTTCTTCCGTGGCGTATAGAGTTGGCCGTTGCGTAGCAGCAC
>NZ_JANYUY010000019.1 GCF_025060755.1 Paenibacillus doosanensis | reverse complement strand
GGGAAAGTCCAGTCCCTTTTGCAATTTTCAAGGTGCGATTTACTGGAAATCGAAAAGTTTGCGGCCAGTTCCCATGGGAACTGGAAATCGGCTTAAAACTTGGTTCTAGAAATACTATACGAGGAGGAGACAATATGAAAGGGGCCGCGTCCAGCGGCGGCGGACAGCAAGGGAAGCCCGCGGGCGGTTTCGGGCAGCAGGGAAATTCATTCGTCGGATTCATTCACGGTCTGCATGAAGGACGAGTCGGATCTGTCAATGTCAAATGGCTTGCCGACGTTACGGCCGTCGGATTAATTATATTAACCGTCACCGGCATTTCGCTGTCGCTTCAGACGTTAAGAGCGCAAAGAAGAAGCAGGAATAAAAGAGCGGCTGAAAGCCTCCATCGATAAAATGTCACATTGACCTTATACGATATATCGTTATAAAATAGCGATATATCGTATAATTTTTTTCATACACTAAGAGGAGGTCTTCCTATGTTAATTCAAACCAGAACGATCGTTGTGCAAAAAGGTAGCGCAGATTTGGTCGTTGAACGCTTTACCAAAGAAAGTCCGATGGATGCTATGGAGGGATTGATCGACAAAACCGTCATGGTCAACCGTAAAAAGCAGGACGAGACGGAAGAAGTCGTCGTAATGATTCGCTGGAGATCGGTAGAGGACTGGAAAAATTGGGAGAAGAGCGACGTTCATATTCAAGGGCACCGGCAAAACCACGGCAAACCGAAGCCGGAGTACGTGATCAGCACCACCGTGAATATGTACGAAGTGAAGGCGGTAAAAGAAGGCTCGGGCAAGTAAGTCTCCGCCCCTCTGCATCCTTCGGCTGCCGTAACGGCTGCCGGCGGGCGTTACGCAAAATAACGCACTTGAAGGAATAATCCGTCATAAGGGAGGAAGAGCGATGCGCAAGGATAAGGATAGAGATATTGCGGCAGACCCGGTGCTCAGTAACGAGATCGTTCTCGGCTTGGTGCAGAAACACGTTCCGGAGGCCCGGGAAGTCAGACAGGTTGATGAAACGGGAAATCGGGCCCGCACTTATATGATCGGTGAGGACATTGTGCTAAAAACGCAGCGCCCGTCCAAAATACGTCCTCAAACCAGCTTACATAAAGAGGTCTTCTTTCTTCATCAGCTGCAGGCGGATGAACGGATACAGGTTCCCCGGGTACTGGGCTACGGAACGGAGGACGGCGTCGAATACACCGTTATGACGCGAATGCCGGGGGTCGCGGCGCGCTGGCTTGATCTCCAAGGCGAGGAACGGAGCCGGGTGATGCGCGATTTGGGACAAATGCTGCGGTATATTCATCAGCTGGACCAAGCACCGTTTAAAGAAAGCCCGTTCTTTCAGGGAAGTCTTCGCGAAACCGATATCAAGAGCTCGATTGAGCAGCAGCTCGCCGCCGCGGTGGAGCGTTTGGGGGACAGACCGCCCGGCTGGACGCTGACGATCACGGTGGAGCAAGCGGCCGGTCAAATTCTCGATTCTCTCCCGTCCCATGCGGAGACGGTTGCGCTTCACGCCAATCCGGGACCGCCGCATACGTTTGTTTATCCGGAAAGTAAAGCGTTCTCCGGATTGATCGATTTTGGCGACGCCTACATCAGCCATCCCGCATTTGATTTGGTATCGTGGGGTTCGAGCGAAGATCAACGGCATATTTTTGAAGGATATACTTTGGAAGCGCCTGCAAGCGGCGAGTTCCGGGCCGTGTGGCGAGCTGCGGCAATGCTTCGCCTGCTGCGGTCGGCCGGCCGGAATGGAGCGGCGGCATTTCATGAAGACTTGACGCATTGGCTGAGCCAACGTTAAGGGGTTCATTCATCCGGCTTGGACAACAAAGGGGTTTCTGCAAGTCCTAAGAAGACTTGACAGATACCCCTTCTTCTCCGTGATAAAACCCCGGCTTCGAAGCTTTGCGGCGGAAGCCGGCCGCTCTAAGCTTTACTCCTGCAGTCCGGCGGCGACCGGAGCGGAGGAGGCCAGCTCCTTGACTTGCCTCCATTCCTTGAGCTGCTTCTCCAGCGTGTCGATCAGCGTGTGCACATCGCCCAATAGCCGCTCCTGCGCCTCCGGAGGAAGCTGTGTCCAATCCGCAGGAAGCGGGGTGTTGGCCGGCAAGGCGGTCAGCAAGGACCGCAGCTTGCTTTCGAGAGGAGACGGAGAAGCCGAAGCTATCTCGGACGATCCGATCGAAGCGGCGGTTGCAGTCGCTGCAGCCGCCGGGGGCGTTGCCGGCAGCCCGGAGTTCTGTGCCTCTTCCGGTTTCTCCTTCTTGGCCGCGGCAGCTTTCGGCTGAGACGGCTTGGTCCGCTCGGCTTTATTCTGCTCGAAGACCGACCACGTTTCGATCAGCTCCGGTCCCGATTTATACAGCAGCTTGTCCTTCGTGCCGGAGGAGATGCTCTTGTCCTTGAAAAGGCGGGCGATTTTCTTGACGTCGCTGACGGGAAGCTCGTCGCGGGCGATAATTTTGGCGAGCGGGTCGCGGTGTTCGAGCGGCAAATCCTTGATCGGCAGCAGCTGCTCTTCGGTCAGAGCGTCTTTGCGGATTTCCGTGCCGCCTACGATCATTTTTTTCACGGCATTGCCGAATTTGAGCAGTTCGCATTTGTTCTTGATATACGACTCGGGCTTGCCGAGCTTGCTGGACAAATATTTGACCGAGCTGCTGAATTTCGGATCGTTCATCAGCTTGTGGAACGCCTCGGCTTCTTCAATCGGGGAGAAGCCTTCCCGCGTCAAATTTTCCGCAATTTGCTCCAAATAAATATCCAGCTCGTTGGTAACGGCGGATACGATACACGGGATGGAGGCGCGGCCCAGAGCTTTGCAGGCTTTGTAGCGGCGGTTGCCGTAAATGATTTTGTACCGCCCGCCGTCGAGCGCCCTGACTTTTATCGGGGACAGCAGACCCAGCTCCTCGATGCTATTCATTAATTCCTGCAGCGATTCTTCGGCAAACTGATATCTGGGCTGTTCCTTATCTTCATCGATCAAATCGGTTGCAATATTAATAATTTCCATATGTATTCTCCTATCCTTGATTCTTGGCTCCACGCTTCCGGCGGAGGAAGTATAAGTTTATTATATAACACGATCGCATCGGTGGAAATGATTGCTTCCCGCAATGCCACGCAGCAGAAAATAAAAATGACCGTATATTTGCCTCCATAAAGAAGAAAAGCTATGATATAAAGAGGTCATAGTTGCTATCTTACGACATTTAACATTATCGGAGGTCATCGGTGAACAGGACGAAAGATTTAACGAAGGATTCCATGGATATGTTGGCATCAACTAGCAGAACGTTTTATATCCCGATCAGCCGCTTGGTTCCCGGTTTGAAGGAGGCTGTCGCTTCGGCTTATTTATGCATGCGGGCAATCGATGAAATAGAAGACCATCCGGAGCTGGCCTCCGCTCTTAAGGTGGAGCTGCTGCTCGGCGTAGGCCGCATTTTGCGCGAGAATGAACGCGAAACGAAATTGCAAGCGCTTTTCGCCCCGCACGAGGACATGCTTCCCGAGGTTACGCTGCGGCTGAACGATTGGGTCGCCGTCTGCCCCGAATCGATTATGGACACCGTTCTGCAAAGCACGGCCGTCATGGCGGAAGGTATGGCCGAATGGGTGGAGAAGCGGTGGGCGATCCGGACGGAAGAGGATTTGGACCACTATACGTATTGCGTGGCGGGAGCGGTAGGGGAATTGCTGTCCGATCTGTGGATGTGGTACGACGGAACGCAAACCGATCGCGTCAAAGCCGTGGCGTTCGGCCGCGGGCTTCAAGCCGTCAATATTTTAAGCAATCGGATGGACGACTCCACAAGAGGGGTCAGCTTCTTCCCCGAGCATTGGGGCATGGAAGAGATGATTCAATACACGCGCAAAAATCTGCAGCTGGCCGACGAATATATCGCCGACCTGAAACGCGGCCCCGTGCTCAACTTCTGCAGCATTCCGCTGGCGCTGGCGCACGGCACGCTGAAGGCGATCACCGCCGGTAAAAGCAAGCTGAACCGCGCGGCCGTTCTGGAAATCGTAAGCCGGGTGATGGCCGGCAAAATCACGTTGTAACACTGAAGCGAAGCGCCTTTCCTGTAAAGAGACTACCGAGGCTCGGCAGCAAGCCGATGACGGAATCTCGCGGGAGGGCGCTGTTTTGTCGTATTCCGTTATGAAAGCCAAATGAAAAATCGGGTTCAAATCGGACGGACGATATGATAGACTTCACCTATCGAATGATTAAATGGGGTGAATCCATGTACCATGTGCTGGTAGCGGAAGACGAAGTTTGGATTCGGAACGCGATTGTGGAGATGATCGAGCGTTTCGATCTCGGCTTTAAGGTGGTAGCTCAAGCGAGCGACGGTATGGAGGCTTGGAACTTGATTAACCAGTGTTGGCCGAACGTTGTCATTACGGACATCGTGATGCCGCAATTGGACGGGTTGTCGCTGCTGCAAAAATGCGATGAATATCATATATCCATGGTTCCGATCGTGATCAGCGGCTATGAAAATTTCAAATACGCTCAGCAAGCGATGCGGTACGGCGCGACGGAATACTTGCTGAAGCCGGTGCCGGCCGAAGATTTGAAGCGGGCGCTGACGCGTTCCGTGGAACGGCTGCAGCAGTTTCATTCCAATCATGAGCGTCTGCATAAAATTCAGCATTTTATAGAAACGATGGAGGTTATGGATCATCAGCAGCTGGTGAAGGATGCGGTGCAGCTGATCTTTTATATCTCCAAAATGAAAGCGGATACAGGGGTGAAGTCGGGGCTATATTGCATTTTTGCTAACAAATTGAACGATCAGCTCGACAGCGTCATCCCGAATTACCGGAAATTGCCGCTGGAAAACGATAAGGACGTAGAGGCGATTCAAAGCTACTTTGTAAAGCTGCTGGAAGAGTGGTCGCGTCACCAGCATCGGGATGAGCAGAAAAACCGCTCGCTGCTGAAAAAAGTAAACGAATACGTGCAGAAAAATTATCATAAGGACATTACTTTGTCGCAAATTGCCGACTATACCGATCTGAGTATTTCCAGATTTTGTGTGCTTTTTAAAATGAACAGCGGCGATTCCTTTATCAATTATTTGAATATGTTCCGCATTGAGAAGGCCAAGCATTTGCTGCTGGATTCGGATCTTAAAGTATACGAAGTCGCGGATATGGTCGGATTTTCTTCGCTGCCGTATTTCAACCGCCTCTTCAAAAGCGTCGCGAATCAAACGCCGAATGAATACAGAAGGAGCTTAGGGCTATGAAGCTTCCGAGGTTGCAGGTCAACTCCATCAAGCACAGAATGATTTTTTTATTTTTGGCGCTAAGCTTATTGTCTATCGGATTAATTACCTTATTTTCCCATCATTACTATAGCAAGGCGGTCAAGGAAGATTTCAATCTGATCACGACGGAAGCGACGAACCGGTTGAACCATCATATGGAGTTTTATTTTAAACAAATGAAAAATTCGACGAATACGCTGATCAACACCGCTTTGACGCAGCAATGGCTCAGGCAGGAATACGTCCCCGGACCGGAGGACATCAACGAAATCGAGATGGAGATGAAGACGTACGTTTCCTTCAATTTCCCGGAAATCGTCAATATGTATTTGGTGTCCAACGACAAGCGGGTCCTTCCTTTATTTAACAATAAAAGCCGCAATCAGACGTATGCCAACGAGTCATGGTATTCGGCCGTGCCGTTGTCCGAGGTCACCGTTCTGCCGACACAGAGGCTGGACGACACCGGGCCTCTCGTATTAAGCATGGTCATCCCCATCTACAGTACGATCAATCTGGAGATGATAGGCAACCTGGTCGTTCAGTTCTCGTTATCGGAGATCGAAGCGACGTTCGCCAAGTCGAAACTCGGCAAGACGGGCTTCTTCTTCATCCTCTCCGGCGATAACACATTCGTCTATCATCCAAACAAAGAGTGGATCGGCAAGCGGATCGCGGATACGCCTCTTAAGGAGCTGGCTGGGGAGGAGGACAACGGGAAAAATATGTACGACGTGAACGGCACCGCGTATCTGGTCTTTTATGGCGTATCCGGCTATACGGGCTGGAAGATCGTTTCGATCGTTCCGTATGCGGAGATGGCCCACAGCCTGCAATCGGCCGTTCAATCGACGCTCATTACGTTCGCCGTCATATCGCTCCTCATCATGATCTTGATTCCGCTGCTGCTGCGCCAATTTATTCATCCGATCAAGCAGCTCAAATCGCTGATGGAGGCGGTGTCGATGGGGAACTTGAGCGTCAGAGCGCATAAAGTATCGACCATTAACGAATTTCAAATATTGAATAACAGCTTCAATAAAATGGTCAAGCAGTTAATCATCTTAATGGACGAGGTATCGTATTACAAGGTCAAGGAAGTGGAGCTGCAATTGAAGCAGAGCGAAGCGACGATACGCGCGCTGCAAAACCAGATTAATCCGCATTTGCTCTACAACACGCTGGATATTATCAAGAGCATCGCTTTCCTGGAGGATGTCCCTCTGATCGAGAAAATTACCCAAAATTTGGCCGACGTCTACCGCTATGCGTCGAAGTGGTCTTACGATGAAGTAACGCTGGAGGAAGAATTAAGCTCGCTGACCAAATATTTGGACATCATTCATATCCGTTATCCGAAGAAATTCGAAAGCGGCGTCCGCGTCAACGAAAAACTGCTGAGCTGCCCGATCATCAAGCTGAGCATTCAACCCGTCGTCGAAAATGCGGTCAAATACGCCGTCGAACCGAAGGGAGGCGAAGCGGCGATCATCGTAACGGCCTATAAGGAGGGACAAGATTTAATTATCGAGATTGCCGACAACGGACCCGGCATATCGGACGAGAAGCTGGCCAGTCTGGAGGAGCAGTTCTCCAGCCAATCGTCGAATGAAGAATCGCTGATGAGCGGGGCGATCGGCCTGGCCAACGTACACGCGCGCCTATCGCTGAAATACGGGCAAGGCTACGGCGTCTTCGTGCATACCTTCCCCGGACGCGGCAGCGTTATCAGCATCCGCATTCCTTATCGCAGCCCGTAAAAAAATCCGATTATAAATAAAAAGATTGTGTAAGGAAAAAAAGTCCGGCTGGCTGTATTGTTATTGGTGAAAGAAGACAAAGGGGGATTAGCCATGAAGACATGGACGCCATTATTGCTTGCCGGGGCGCTTGCGGCGGGAGCGGCCGGCTGCTCGCAAGGAAACAGCGCATCCGGCGATGCGCCGAGCGGAAGCAAAGAACCGCTGACGATCAATATGATGACGACGAGCTACGCCGGGGGCGGCTGGCCGGAAGATCATCCGATTATTAAGGAAATCGACAAGAAGCTGAATATTAATTTGAAGGTGCAGTGGGTTCCTTCAGACACCTACTCCCAGAAGCTGAACGTGATGGCGGCTTCCAACGATTTTCCCGACGTATTCTACGTTCCGGAGGCGGAGTTCAACAAGTGGCGGGATAAGGGCGTCTTTATGGACGTGAAGCCTGAGCTCGGCAACTATGCGAATTTGACGAAGTACATTCCGGCCGACGCGATGGCTAAGATGAATCCGAAAGACAAATATTACGGGTTTCCTTATTATGTAACCGATACGCGGGACACACTCGCCATCCGCAAAGACTGGCTCGATAAGCTGGGGCTGAAGATGCCGACGACGACGGAAGAATTTTACGAGGTGGCCAAGGCGTTCGCGACGAAAGATCCGGACGGCAACGGCCAGGCGGATACGCCTGGATTCTCGTTCGGCATCGTCAATAACAAGTTCTCGCAAATCGAACCGATTATGGGCGCCTTCGGGCTGGGCAATGATTGGGCCGAGATCAACGGCCAACTGGTGCCGATGCAGGTGCAGACGGAGGAATTGAAGCAGTTCGCCGCTTTCATGCAAAAAGCTTACGCCGAAGGCGTCATGGACAAGGATTTTCCGGCCAATAAGCTGAAGGACAGCGTAGCCAAGCTGGAAGCGGGCAAAACGGGCATCGCCATGATCGTCACCAACGAATTTTTTAACGGGACGCTGCCGACGCTGAAGAAGCTGACCCCGAGCGCCGAGCTCGTGCAGCTGCTTCCTCCCAAAGGCCCGGCCGGAAAGCAGACGAGCCAGACGCTGCAGATGACCAATAAGATCGTCGTCAACGCCAAAATCGATGCAGCTAAGAAGCAGCGTATTTTGCAAATGCTGGACTATATGCTGTCCGACGAGGGCTATGATTTGATCAAGAACGGGATCGAAGGCGTGCATTATACGAAAAGCGGCGACGGCAAGTTCCAGAAGCTGGAGGCGTTCGATAAAGACCGTCCGCAGCTGTTGTCCACCTGGTTTTTCCGCAGATTCGACCCCGGCATTCAAATTCGCAAATGGGACGATCAGGAAGTCGCGCAAAAAATCAATGCGATTATCGACGCCAACGCGAAATTCCGCTGGACCAATCCCGCCGAAGGGCTCTTTAGCGATACGATGACCAAAAAAGGCGCCGGTCTGCAGCAAAAGTGGATGGAAACGATGACCAAGGTCATTGTCGGCCAAGCTCCGCTCACGGCGATCGACGATGCGGCGGCAGCCTGGAAGCGGGACGGCGGCGATGAGATTATTAAGGAAATCAACGCGCAATACCAGACGCTGAAATAACCGGTTGCGCGATGCGAAGGGCAGGCGGCGTGCCAAACCCGCCGGCCCTTATGAATGAGGGAGTGATCGACATGCAGAAGGCCATCAAACAGGGAATCCCTTTATATATTATGATTTTGCCCGGCCTGCTCTACTTTCTTCTGTTCCGTTATGCGCCGATGGGGGGCATCATTCTGGCCTTTAAGGACTTTGATCCTTTCGAAGGCATATGGGCGAGCCCATGGGTAGGCTTCAAGCATTTCCACGTTTTGTTTACCGAGCCCGACTTTTGGCGGCTGCTTACCAATACGCTGATGTTAAGCGCTCTCAATTTATTTCTGTATTTTCCCGTGCCGATTCTTATTGCGGTGTTATTGAACGAAGCTAGGGTCAAATGGTTTGCCAAAACCGTTCAGACGGTCGTCTACATCCCGCATTTCGTATCATGGGTGGTCGTCGTCGGCATTACGGTCGTGCTATTCGCTTCGCAAGACGGCGGTGTCAACAAGCTGCTCGCCGAATACGGATGGTCCCGCATCGATCTGCTGACCGATCCGGGCTACTTCAGAGCTCTGTATGTGCTGCAAAGCATCTGGAAAGAGACGGGCTGGGGAACGATCATCTTCCTGGCGGCGCTGGCTTCCGTAGACCCTACCTTGTATGAAGCGGCCGTTATGGACGGAGCGGGAAGATGGAGGCAGATGTGGCATATCACGCTGCCTGCACTCAGGACGATAGCCGTACTGCTGTTCATTCTCAGGCTCGGACAGGTGATGGATTCCGGCTTCGAGCATATTTATTTGCTGCAAAATTCGTTGAACCTGGCCGTTTCGGACGTTTTCGACACATATGTATACCGCCAAGGCGTTCTACAGGGGGAATACAGCTTCACTACGGCGATCGGGTTGTTCAAATCGATTGTCGGGTTAATCTTCGTACTTGCGGCCAACAAGCTGGCCAAACGATTCGGCGAGGAGGGCGTCTACTGACATGAATAAACTAGTGGCCGGAAAACGCGACATATTGTTCAATCTGCTCATCTACGGGCTGCTTGCCTTTTCGCTGCTTGTTGTCCTTTTACCGTTTCTTTACGTGCTGTTCAGCTCGTTTTCCACGAAGGCGGAATATTTATCGCGAGGATTTTATTTGTTCCCCCGGGAATGGACGTTCAACTCGTATGGGTATTTGGCCAATAATAAAGGCTTCTTATCGTCCTATGCGAATACGCTGTACATTACGGTCGTAGGCACCGCGATCAATGTTTTCGTCACTTGCTTAATGGCCTACGGCTTGTCCAAAAGCTGGCTGAGAGGAAGAAGCTGGCTCAACTTTATGGTGCTGTTCACGATGATTTTTAACGGAGGGATGATTCCTACGTACCTGGTATTGAAGGAGCTTTCGCTGATCAACACCTACTGGGCTCTGTTTCTGAGCGGGGCGGTCGCTCCGTTCGTGCTCATCATCATGAGAAGCTTCTTCTCCACCATCCCGGCGGAGCTGGAAGAGTCGGCGCGCATCGACGGATGCAGCGAATGGCGGCTGTTATTCAGCATCGTCATCCCGCTGTCGCTTCCATCGATCGTCACGGTGACGCTGCTCTACGGGGTCGCCCATTGGAACGCTTATTTCCAGGCGATCTTATACTTGAACGATTCCGCCAAATGGCCGGTGCAGGTGTTTTTGCGCCAGCTGCTGCTGGAAACCGACTCTTCGATGGAGCTGAATATCGGCGACTACGAGTACGGACCTCCCGTCCGCATGGCCGCCGTGATTGCTACGGCATTGCCGCTGCTGCTATGTTACCCGTTTCTGCAGAAATATTTTAACAAAGGCATGTTCGTCGGTTCGGTCAAAGGATAAAGCTTGGGGGAGAAAGGGGCGCATTAGCGATGAAAGCGATCGTTATATTAATGGATACGTTAAACCGGCAATTGCTTGAGATGTATGACCCGGCGAGTTGGGTACGGACGCCGAACTTGTCGAGACTGGCGGAGAAATGCGCGGTCTTCGACCAGCATTGGTCCGGCTCTCTGCCGTGCATGCCGGCGCGTAGGGATATGTTCACAGGGCGGCTCGGGTTTCTGGAACGCGGCTGGGGCGGTCTGGAGCCGTTCGATGTGACGCTGCCGCAGGTGCTGAAGCGCCATCGCATATTCTCTCATATAGTGACTGATCACTATCATTATTTTAAAACGGGCGGGGAAAATTACTGCCAAGCCTTCAGCAGCTGGGATTTGCACCGGGGGCAGGAAAGCGATCCCTGGGTTTCCCGGGTTGGCGATCCGGCATCCCTGCAAGAGCCGCACTATGGCAGAGTGGAGCCGCAATACGAGAAAAACCGCGCCGCCTTCCGGCGCGAGGAGGATTATCCGGGGCCGAGAACGATGAGCGCGGCATGCCGCTGGCTGGAAGATAATAAAGAGGCGGAGTCGTTCTTCCTGATGGTGGAAGCCTTCGATCCGCACGAGCCGTTCGATTGCCCGCAGCATTATTTGGCTATGTACGGCGACGGCTATACGGGTCCGAGGATGGAGTGGCCCAAGTATTCCAGAGTAAGCGAGCCGCCGGAAGCGATAGAGCATCTGCGGAAGCGTTATGCGGCCAATCTGACGATGATCGATCATTGGCTCGGGAAACTGCTCGACACGATGGATCAGAACGGCCTGTGGGACGATACGCTGCTGATTATGACGACGGATCACGGCTTTCTGTTAGGCGAACATGACTGGACGGGCAAAAATGTCATGCATGTGTACAACGAAATCGCCCATCTGCCGCTGATGGTTCACGTGCCGGGAACGGCTGTCGCCGGCACGCGGATTTCGGCGATAACGCAAAACATCGATATAATGCCGACGATCCTCGATTACTTCGGCATCGAGATTCCGCCGGAGGTCAGAGGCAAGTCCTGGCTGCCGCTGCTTGACGGAACCGCGCGGACGCTGCGCGATTGCGCGCTCTACGGCATGTTCGGCATGACGGTGAATATAACGGACGGAGCCTACACCTACCTGCGCGCTCCCGTCCGCGAGGATAACGTCCCGTGCTATGCGTATACGGCCATGCCGACGACGTTCGGTTCCTTTCTCGGCGCTTCCGTCCCTGAGCAGATCGAGACCGGCAGATTTCTATCTTACACGGCGTTTCCGGTTTACCGGATTCCCGTCAGCCAAGCCGGGTCGCCCTTCAAGATCGCGCAGCACGGGCAGCGTTCTCTGCTGTATCATATCGAAGCCGATTACCGGCAAGCCGCGCCCGTCGAGGACGAAGAACGAATCCGCTCGTATACGGAGCTGCTGATTCGCGCCATGGAGCTCGAACAAGCTCCCGAAGAGCAGTATGAGCGACTCGGATTGAAGCCGGATAACCGGTAAAAACGATGAATACGGAGGATGAACGATGAGAATGTTATTTCTGGATTTGGATTCCACCAGCCCCGACCATTTGGGATGTTACGGTTATCACCGCAATACGTCGCCTAACATTGACAAAATTGCGGCCGAGGGTATCCGCTTTACGAATTATTACACTTCCGACGCGCCCTGCGCTCCGTCGAGAACGGCGCTGATGACCGGCCAGTTCGGCATCCGCAACGGTCTGGTCGGCCACGGCGGCACCGCCGGCGACATGAAGCTGGAAGGGGAGAAGCGCGAGCTGATGGGCAGACTGACGCGAGGCGGCGCCCTGCCTTCGTATTTGAATTTGGCCGGCAATCTGAACACGGTGCTGATCAGCCCGTTCGCCCAGCGCCATTCGACCTTCAACTTCTATGCGGGTTTTAACGAGATTCTCAATACCGGCAAATATGGCAATGAATCCGCCGAGCATGTAACGCCTGTGGCGCTGGACTGGATCGAGCGCAACGCGAAGAAGGACGATTGGTTTCTCTACATCAACTATTGGGACCCGCATACGCCTTACCGTGTGCCAATGGAGTACGGCAATCCGTTCGAGAACGAACCGCTGCCGGAATGGCTGACCGAGGAGGTGCTGGCAAGCCATCAGGAAATGGTCGGCTCGCACTGCGTGCATGAGCTAAATATCGATTTCGTCAATAAAACGTACGATAACCGGACGCATCCGAACTTCCCGCGCCATCCCGGCGACATTCGGGATATGGACGGGCTCCGGACGATGATAGACGGCTACGACTGCGGAATCCGCTATATGGACGAGCATCTCGGACGATTGTTCGCCTCGTTGGAGCGGCAGGGCGTGATGGACGAGCTGATCATTATTATTTCGGCGGATCACGGCGAAAATATGGGGCAGCTCGGCATCTACGGCGAGCATGCGACCGCCGATCAAGGCACTTGCCGCCTGCCGATGATTATCCGCTGGCCGGGAATGAAGCAGGGCGTCGTTAACGACGATCTCCATCTGCATCTGGATTTGCTGCCGACGCTGGCCGAGATGATCGGCGGACCGTTGCTGCCGGACTGGGACGGCGTGAGCTATGCGCCGGTTCTCAAGGAAGGAGCGAGCTGCGGGCGCGATTACGTCGTCGTATCGCAATGCGCTCACGTCGCCCAGCGAAGCGTCCGCTTCGGCGACTGGTTGTATATCCGCACGTACCATGACGGGTTCCATTTGTTTGACGAGGAGATGCTCTTTAACCTGATCTCCGATCCCAAGGAGCAGCGTAACGTCGCCGCCGACAACCGCGCCGTTTGCATGGAGGCCGTCTATTACTTGAATCAGTGGCATGACGAGATGATGCGCCGGTCCGGCGACGACCGCGACCCGCTCTGGACCGTCATGAAGGAGGGAGGCCCGTTCCATGCGAGGGGCTACCTGAAGGAATACAGCAAGCGGCTGGAGGAAACGGGCAGAGGCGAGTCCGCGAAGGAGCTGGTTCGCAGACATCCGCGCGAGTTTCCGCAGCAGCCGCATCCGGCCGCCGTCATGCTTCAGCAGCGGCTGTCGAAGAACATGCAAGGATAAGCCGGCGTCTCGCATTTCGCCGCTTCTCCAAGAAGAAGGACGGAGCGGGCCGGCTCCGTCCATGAAGACAGGCCGCCCTCAGGCGGCCTGTTTGTCTGTCGTTATCCGTGGCGGGTTACGCCATCGTCTCCAGCATCTTTAACGATACCTGATACTGCAAAGCTTCCTCGCGCAGGTAGCGGCGAAATTCATCGACGACGTACCCGGCCATTCGCGCCGCCTCAACCGGATTGCTTCCGGCGATATGCGGTGTCAGAATGACGTTATCGAGCTGCAGCAGCTCGCTGTCTTCCGGGACCGGCTCGGGGTAAGTCACGTCGAGAACCGCCGTTCTCGTAGGTACGGCGCGCAGCGCTTCGACCAAATCCCGCTCCACGAACTGCCGGCCCCGGCCGGTGTTAATGAGAGTCGCATAAGGAAGCATCCGGCTGAAATGCTCCTTGTTCACTAATCCCACCGTTGCCGGGAGATTGGCCAAATGGTTCGAGATGGTGTGGCATTGGGAGAAAATGTCGACCAGACCGGCTTTCTTCACCTGCATTTGTTCGGCGGCAGCATCGGGCAAAAAGGGATCGAACACATAGATGTCCAGCTGATACGGCTTCAACAGCTCAATCACCTTCTTACCGATCATGCCGGCTCCGAGAATGCCGACCTTGGCGTTGTAATTGCCGGGAAACGCCCTTGCGTGCTGCACGGCCTCATTGCGCCGCTCCTTGCACAGCAGCGCGCTCTGATAGAAGCCTTTGTTCGCCAGCACAATCTGGGCTGCGGTATACTCCGCCACCGGAACCGCGTTGGCCGCCCAGGCGCTCACCACGATGACATTGTTGTACAAGAACGGCTTGGCGAAGTTCTGCACGCTGCCGGCAGCATAAAAAAGCGCTCTCAAATTGGGAAAAAAGCGCTTAATTTCCTCTTCCGTCAGCGCAGGCATTCCCCAAGTAGAGAAGATAATTTCGGCGGTCTGAAGGAAGGGGGCGTGCTGCTGCATACGGTCTTTGTTCACAATTTCCGGATACATATCGGCAAGCGTTTGCAATTCCTGACGAAGATGAGGCTGGTACACATTGCGGACCCGCTGCGGATCTCCCAAAAATACGGCTCGTTTTTTCATTTAACCCATCACCCCGGCGATTGTTAGGTTCACAGAGCATCGTCTCAGCTGTCTCGTTCCCATCCATTATACGACAGATTTTCTGGCGGCGGGTGTAAAAAATGAGACGATCGGGGCGACGCTTGAACGACGTTTTCATCATACTTAAAAACAATGATGAAAACGCGGCCGTAGGGCCGATAGAGAGTCGGCACGGCGAGCGACACTTCTATCCTTCTATCTGCAGACGCAGGCCGCGGAGCAAGTCTGAAGAAGCCTTGTGCCCGGATTTCCGTTATTCTACGGGCAAACCATTCAAGAAATCCGGGAACAAGAGCGAGCGGAAGATGTTTGCGAAACGGCGCCGGCGCTCTTTCAATGGGAACGCTAAACGCGGCCGATCGTTACGGTTCGGACAAACAGCTTCAGGAGGAGCTCATTTCCTGAGAGGAGTCGCCGCCTTGCCCGCCTCCGGATTGCGACTGGCTGGTCGACTGCTCGGCTTGCTTCACCAAATCCTGCGCCTGCTGAAGCTGCTGCTGAGCGTCCTGAAGCTGGTTGGCGGCGGCAGTCGTCTGAACCTGCTGAGCGATTTGCTTCGTTTCTTCCGCCGTCTTTTGCGCTTCTTGCGCCGCCTGTTGAACCTGCTGCAGCAGATCCTCCTGATTGCCGCTTTGATCACCGTTATGATTTCCGTTTTGGTTTTGTTGTGCCAAAGGTGAAACCTCCCTGGGTAATAAGTTAATTCCTTCCTCAGTATGCCCCGATCCCCATCGATTATGAACTGAAAATGATAGGACTTCCTGCGCCCGTTTCCTGATATACTATTACAGAACCCCAATCCATAGAGAGAGAAGGCTGCCGATGAAGTTTCCAGATTATGTTTACGAACGCCCCGATATGGAGCAATTCCGGCGCGATTTCACCGCGCTGCTGGACCGTTTCGTTTCCGCGGCCACGCTGGAGGAGCAGGACGCCGCGATGGAAGCGATCAATGCGGCCCGGACGAAGGTTTCGTCGATGTTCACCATAGCCCGTATCCGTTACTCGATCAATACGGCGGATGCAGGCTGCAAAGCGGAGCAGGATTATATCGACGAGCAATCGCCCGTCTATCAAGGGCTTATTACGGATTATTACAAGGCGCTGGCCGGATCGCCGTTCCGCAAGGAGCTGGAAGCCAAGTGGGGGCGGCAGCTATTCGCTGGGGCAGAGCTGTCCGTCAAAACCTTCTCGCCGGATATCGTCGGCGATCTGAAGGAAGAGAACAAAAAAACAAGCGAATACATAAAGCTCGTAGCGTCGGCCAAAATCGAATTTGACGGGCAGGAGAGGACGCTGTCCCAGCTCGCTCCTTATATGCAGTCGACCGACCGGGAGACCCGCAAGCGGGCGACGGATGCGCGCTATTCCTTTTTCGAAGCGAACGAGCATACGATCGACGCCATCTACGATCATCTCGTTCATCTGCGCACGCGCATCGCCCGGAAGCTCGGCTACCGCAGCTTCGTCGAGCTCGCGTACGACCGGATGGACCGCACCGATTACGGCCCGAGCCAAGTCGCCGAATTCCGCAAGCAGGTGATTGAGCATATCGTTCCGGCGGCCTCGGAGCTGAGCGAGCGGAGGCGAGCTCGTCTCGGCCTCGACTCGCTCAAATATTACGATAATTTGTCGTATTTGACCGGCAATCCGAAACCGAAGGGAGGACCGGAGTGGATCGTCGGCAAAGCGAAGACGATGTACGCGGAGATGTCGCCGGAGACGGATGCATTTTTCCGGTTTATGCTGGATAACGGCTTGATGGATTTGGAGAGCAAGCCGGGCAAGCGCGTGGGCGGGTACTGCTCTTATATTTCGGCGTATAAAGCCCCGTTCATCTTTTCCAATTTCAACGGCACCTCGCATGATGTCGACGTGCTGACCCACGAGGCGGGGCATGCGTTCCAAGCTTATATGAGCCGGGATTTCGCGGTACCGGAATACATTCATCCGACGCTTGACGCCTGTGAGATTCATTCGATGAGCATGGAGTTTTTCGCTTGGCCCTGGATCGATTCGTTCTTCGAGGAGGATGCGGATAAATATAAATTTTCGCATCTTAGCGGAGCGATTACGTTCATTCCGTACGGCGTGGCCGTCGACGAATTCCAGCACCGGATTTATGAAGAGCCCGACATGACTCCGTCCGAGCGCAAGCAAGTATGGCGAGACATCGAACGCAAATATATACCGACCCGCGTGTACGACGATATGCCGTTCCTGGAACGGGGCGGCTTCTGGCATCAGCAGCAGCATATTTTCAAAAGCCCGTTCTACTATATCGACTACACGCTTGCGCAGATTTGCGCGCTGCAGTATTGGAAGTACGCCCGGGACGACCGCGCGGCCGCTTGGGCGAGCTATCTGAAGCTGTGCCGGGCCGGGGGCAGCGGATCGTTCACCGAGCTTGTGAAGCTGGCGGGGCTGCGCTCTCCGTTCGAGGACGGCTGCGTCTCCGCCATTATCGGGGATATTCGCGGCTGGCTTAACGCCATCGACGATACCAAGCTGTAACCATAGGCTGCACGCAAACAAGCACCGCGTTCGCAGGGAATGTCCCGGGAATGCGGTGCTTGTCCTGCCGTCCGATCCTCTTATGCATCATCCGGCCAGCGCGTATCGAACGAGCAGCCATACGCCTATAACGACAAGCGCAATGTGAAAGGCGTCTTCGGCTCGTGAGCCCGTATCGATCGCAAGAAATTTGGGCAGCAGCCGGAATTTCCTGCGGATCGGCCACAGCAGCGCGACACCCTGCTCATTAAGCAGGTCGATCAGCGGATGCGAGGCGTACGCCCATACAAACGTCCACCCGTATAACGGGGGAAGCGGACTTAACGCTCCCGCGATCAGAGCGGTGAATACGATGGAATGCGTCATCGTGCGATGATGAATGCCCAGCAGCTTCAGCAAAGCCGATAACGGAAAAAACAATTTGGCCATCACCGAGCCCGGCTTGTCGATATCCGCAAGCGGTCCGGCAAAGCAGCCGAGCAGAATAGCCCCGGCCGTCTCCCAGGACCAAACGGGCACTTGAAAATGCTGCAGCACGAGCTCCGCCGCCACGACTCCCGCCAGCCCATGCGTTCGTTGGAGCATAATCCTCTAACCTCCGATTGTTCTAAGATGCCTTCGCTATAACAACGCACATATGTTCGTGTTCGGGCGATTTCATCAGATTACCATAAATCCGGGCTTGGCGCATCGTTCTAAAGGCTTAAATTTTACTAGGCGGAGGGGGAATTTGATTATAACCAAATAATCGACTGTAATTCATTGACAGCGCGGGCGGAGGCGTGCTAACGTTCTGATGTACCCTCATCGACCGGACCGGAAAGGAGAGCAAACTTATGCCTAATATGGAAAGCGAATTCGTCCAAGCGCCGCAGCTTGACATACGTTTTTCGAAAAAGCATCCCGTTTGTCTTTGCTCCTGCCCCCGGATAACGGATGGGAGAGCGCGTTAGGCGCTTCCGGGCCGCCGTATATCGTGGCGCAGGACACTTGCCCCCCAGGTGGCGTGCGCTTATAGAGACCCTATAGAAGCACATTGCCTTCGGGCTGTGTGTTTTTTTGTGTATACAGAGAGGAGTGAAGAAACCGTGTTAACCGTTATGCGCAAGCTGAGCTGGTTTTTCCGCGAGGAATGGAAGCGGTATTCGCTCGCCGTCGTTTTACTTGTCGCGGCGGGCATTCTGGAAATATTCCCGCCGATGCTGGTAGGCCGTTCTATCGATGCGATCGCCTTGGGACATTTAACCTTCGGTTACGTGGCGAAAACGATTGCCGCTCTGGCCGCGATTACCGTGACCGTCTATTTTATTTCGTACTTGTGGGGGTATAGACTGTTCGGGGGCGCTTTCGTTATGGAGCGCACGATGCGCAGCCGGCTGATGCGCCATTTTTTGAACATGACGCCGTCTTTTTACGAGAAAAACCGGACCGGAGATTTGATGGCGAGGGCAACGAACGATTTGCAGGCCGTGGCGCAAACCGCCGGCTTCGGCATATTGACGCTGCTCGATTCCACCTTGTGGATGGCGACGCTGCTCGTTACGATGATTTTCTTCGTCTCGTGGAAGCTGACGCTTGCGGCGATCCTGCCGCTGCCGGTGATGGCGGTGCTGGTCAGCTGCTACGGCAAATGGATTCACAAGCGATATATGGCTGCTCAGGACGCATTCGGCGATATGAACGAGGGGGTGCTGGAGACGATCTCCGGCATCCGGGTCATTCGCGCCTATACTCAGGAGCGGTCCGCCGAGCGCCAGTTCGCCGCGGTGACTCAGGATGTGCTGGATAAAAATCTGGCGGTCGTGCGAATCGACTCGCTGTTCGAGCCGACGATCAAAATTTTGGTAGGGCTCAGCTACATCATCGGTCTGAGCTACGGCGCTTATCTCGTATTTCATAACGAATTGACCATCGGCGGGCTCGTATCGTTCAACGTCTATCTCGGGATGATGATTTGGCCGATGTTCGCGATCGGGGAGCTCATCAATATCATGCAGCGGGGCAACGCCTCGCTGGATCGGGTCAACGAGACGCTGCAGCACGCCCCGGACGTTCCTGACCCCGAGGATGCCGTAAGCCCCGCGCTGCCGGGCGGCATTGAGTTCAGGAACGTGACGTTCCGCTACCCGTCTTCGGCGGTAGACAATCTTAAGGAAGTGACGTTCAGGCTCGAATCCGGCCAAACGCTGGGTATCGTCGGCCGGACGGGATCGGGCAAGTCGACGCTGATCAAGCAGCTGCTGCGCGAGTATCCGGCAGGCCGGGGAGAGGTGACGCTGTCCGGCGTTCCCGTCGGGGAGATCGATATGGACCGGCTGAAATCATGGCTCGGCTATGTGCCGCAGGAAGCGTTCCTGTTCTCCCAGACGATTCGCGACAATATCCGTTTCGGCAATGAACGCGCCTCGGACGAAGAGCTGGATCAAGCGGTGCGCTTAGCCGCATTTCACAAAGATTTGCCGATGCTGCCGGACGGCATGAAGACGCTGGTCGGCGAAAAGGGAGTCGCCCTCTCGGGAGGGCAGAAGCAGCGCGTATCGATGGCGCGGGCGCTGATCGCCGATCCGCACATCCTGCTGCTTGACGATTCCATGTCCGCCGTCGACGCCCGTACGGAGGCCGAGATTATCGCCAACATCTATAAGGCGCGCGCCGGCAAAACCACCGTGATCGCCACGCATCGTCTGTCGGCCGTGCAGCATGCCGATCTGATTCTCGTACTGGACGAAGGGGCCGTAACGGAGCGGGGAACTCATGAAGAGCTGCTGCGCTCCGGCGGTTGGTACCGGGAGCAGTTCGACCGCCAGCAGCTGGAGGCGCAGCGAACGGAAGGAGATGTGCAGAACCGATGAGCGAATATGAAGAAGAATACGGCAATGAGCTCGGCCTCGATCAGGCTCCGGGGAGCAAGGAACGGATTATTAAGCGGCTGATCGGCTACGCGGCCCGGTTCAAGCGGCTGTTTCTGGTCGCTCTGCTGATGCTGGCGATCGCCGTATGCACGGATCTGGCCGGTCCGTTGATCGCCAAAAGAATTATCGACGTCCATATCTCCGGTATCGAGAAGCCGTGGTACGAAACGAGCGATAGCGGGAGCTATTCCGTTCCTTACGAAGGCAAGCGGTATAAGAGGGAGGATCATTGGACGCCCGGAGAAACGCGGGGCGACGAAGTCCGCGTGCTCCAGATCGACCGCGCTTATTATTTCATCGCATCGCCCGTCGCCTGGGACGGAGAACGCACCGTGAAGGACGGCAGCGTTCGAATCACCAAGGGCGGGCAGAGGGCGTCTTATCCGGCCGAGCGGCTGCAGCTGGAGGAGTTGTTCGGCTTCTATAAGCCGGAGCTGGACGGAATGCTTAAGCTGTGCTTGTATTATTTGGGGCTTGTCGCCGTGTCGGCCGTGTTCACCTACGGACAGCATTACTACCTGCAGTCGACCGCCAACCGGATCATCCGCTTGATGCGAACGGATGTATTCGCGCAGCTGAACCGTCTGCCGATCCGCTATTTCGACAACTTGCCGGCCGGCAAGGTCGTCTCCCGGGTGACGAACGATACGGAGACGATCCGCGATCTGTACGTCAACGTGCTGGCCAATTTTTTTACCGGGACGATTCATATGCTGGGGATATATATCGCTTTATTCGTGCTTGACGCCAGACTGGCGGCAATCTGCCTGTTCATCATTCCGGCGTTGGCCGGCTGGATCTACGTTTACGGACGGATCGCCAAGAAGTATAACCGGATGATCCGCAAGACGGTCAGCGACATTAACGGCATGATCAACGAATCGATTCAGGGAATGACGATCATCAAAGCATTCCGCAAGGAAAAGCGGGTGCAGGAGCAGTTCGAGATACACAATACGCATTTGTTCGCCTACCAAAACAAGCTGCTGAGCCTGAACTCGTGGACCGGACACAATCTGGTCGGGGTGATCCGGAATACGGCTCTGGCGGCGCTGATCTGGTATTTCGGCGGAGCCTCCTTGAACGGGGGAGAGGGCATGGTGACGCTCGGGGTGCTGTACGCTTTCGTCGATTATCTCAACAGACTGTTCCAACCGATGGTAAATATTGTCAATCAGCTGCCCAATCTGGAGCGTGCCCTCGTATCCGCCGAGCGGGTGTTCGCGCTGGTCGACCAGGAAGGCGAGGACGTATCGGACCGGCGCATAGCGCGCTATAAAGGCGATGTCACCTTCGAAGACGTCTTTTTCTCCTACAAGGTCAACGAACCGGTGCTCAAAGGAGTGACATTCGCCGCGCGTCAAGGACAGACGATAGCTCTCGTGGGCCATACCGGCTCCGGCAAGAGCTCGATTCTCAATCTGTTGTTCCGCTTCTATGACCCGGATCGGGGGCGCATTACGATCGACGGCACGGATACGCGGACATTGCCGCGGCAAACGATCCGGCAGCATATGGGGATCGTTCTGCAGGACCCGTTCCTGTTCACCGGCACGATCGGCTCCAATGTTTCGCTAGGCGATCCTGCGATCAGCCGGGAGCGGATCGAACAGGTGCTGGCCGACGTAGGTGCAGGCGCTCTGCTCAAAGACTTGCCCCGCGGCATCGACGAGCCGGTTATCGAGAAGGGCAGCACGCTGTCCGCCGGCCAGCGGCAATTGATCTCGTTCGCGCGGGCGCTGGCCTACGATCCGGCGATTCTTATTCTGGATGAAGCGACGTCGAATATCGATACGGAGACGGAAGCGGTCATTCAGCAGGCGCTCGATGTGGTGAAGCAGGGGAGAACGACGTTCGTGATCGCTCACCGGCTCTCGACGGTAAAGAACGCCGATCTGATTCTGGTGCTGGACCGCGGAGAAATCGTCGAGAGGGGCAACCACGAGCAGCTGATGAAGCTGGAAGGCAAGTACAGGCAAATGTACGAAATTCAGCAGGGCAAGCTTGCCGCGAGCAAATAGAAAGGCCGGGCGGGTGTAAGCCCGCACCGGGTGGGGAAGGCTAGGAGCATACCATGCCGTGCGCTGCGAAGGGAAGGAGCATCGGATGACCATTGTCATAGGCTTCGTAGAATCGCTTTCGTCCTATTATCTCGTCGCCTTGTTCGTTTGTATCGGTCTGTTTCTAAGGCTGCGTTATTATATCAGCTATAAGGACCGCAAGCTGCCGAAGGACGCCGCATTCGCCAAATACGGAGGATACTGCTGCCTTCTGCTATCCTGCGTCGTTCTGGTCGCCCATTTCATAATTATCTGACATGCCCGATGCGGCGGACGGAGGTATCTACCCGGATATCGACCTCCGCCGTTTTAAATACCTCGTCCCACTCCTTTTCATGCTTCTTCCAATACGCGTGCTCATGACGCCTCATTTGCTCCCCGAAGCCGAAGATGTCCAGCCCGAATTGCTTCTGCATCTTCCGCACGATTCGTTCTATATCCTTTTTTATTTGCAGGTTCAGCAAGTGCTCGACATTCTTCACTTCTTCGTTGGTCGGGCTCGACGTCAGACCGTCTTCGCCTATATGCCCTTCCGAACGGATTTGCACGGTGAAGCAGGGTTTGCCGTTTCTGAGACCGGGCTTAATGATGGATCGCATATTTTTTACTTCATAGGTCGTATGATTGATGGGATGCTCCTGCTTTCCGTTCTCCTCATTGTTAACGACCACATAATTTCCCGCCTGAACCGACCCTACCACCCAGCGGTAGCCTCTGACGTCCGCATCTTCAAGCCAGCCTGCGAATTTATCCTTGTTCAGAACGGCGCCTCCCGCCATTTTCACTTGATTCTTACGCGGCTCTACCCTGGTCAGCACACTATTGCGATTGGCGCGGTAATTGGAGGAAAAGGTGCCGATGGTAGAATGACGCGGCATTTTCGCCGTTTTCCGGATCGATTCCTTGGTTAGTCGGCTAAGATACAGACCGGTTACCGGTAGGAGCTTATGGTGAACCTCCAGCACATCCTTAGCTTTTCCTTGGGTAATGATCAGGGAGGTTTTGCGGCGGAGCTCATGATCGCGGAGAAACAGATCCATAGGCCGTTCCACTCCTTCTTTGGCCAGCTCCTCGCTAATAATCACTACTTGCAAATGCTCGTAGAACGGTACTCTCGCCACTCTCGTCGCCAAGGTTCGCATACAGTCGAACAGGGAGGGGCCCGTTACGCTGACATTCCATACCGGCTCTACATGGTTGGAAGGCGTTTTGCCGGATAATGCTTTGGGCTCGGCCAACTGGACGGTAAGATCGTAATCCGACAGTCCTTGATGACGGGTCTTGCCTTTATCGACGGAAACGGCGAGGACGAAGATCCTCTCCTCGATCTCCAGACGGTCCCAGCAGCCGGTCAGCACGAGCAGCAGCAGCAACGCGGTTCCTGCCGCTATCATACGGTTCACAGCCTCCTCCTCCTTTTGTTCCAGGCATAACCAAGCCATAAGCCGATAAGGGAGACGATATTCAGAAGCATTCCGCTCATCCCGACAATCTGGCTCCACATATCCACCTGCAATACGTTGCGGGGCAATACCGAGAGCAAGAATACAAAAGGAATGAACAGCAAAGAGATGACGCGGTGCTCCTGCAGCCCCAATAATTTGGCAGTGACGAAGCTCGCGCCGTAGTGGTACAGCACCATCGTCGTGAGCGCAAACGGAATCCAGCTGAGCATCATAATCGACTCCAGTCTTTCGACGAAAGCGCCGGGTAGCTCGATGTTTTTGGCGATGGCCAGCGTAGGATAATTCACATAAGCGACCTCCTTGGCTCCTAATACGCTTACACACGTGATCATAATGAACACATAGATGAAAATGACTGCACTGAAAGCGGCGATAATCGTTCCCGCAGCCTGCTTGGGATATTTCATAAATGGCAGCAGAAACAGGATCATCTCGAACCCGAGAAAGGAAAAGAAGGTGGTCGGCAGGCTCCTCAGCACGGGCTCGATTCCTTCTCCTAACACCGGCAAATTATTGCCCAAGTCCGAATCGCTGTAAGTGAGAAACAGTACCGCTATAAGCAGCATAGCGGCAATCGGCTGCACGAATTGATTGAAGCGGGCGATCGGATTGATGCCGTGCTGGATCACATATATGCTGGTTAAAAAGGTGCTCAGAATGATCACTTCCACCGGCGTATTATCAAGCAGGAACAGCTTGGTGACATCGGCGGATACCCGGACCACAATGCTGACGAAGGCGAGAAAATATAGAATAAATAGAATACATAGCAGCTTACCCGGAATTTTTCCGATCAGCTGCGGGCCGTATTCGATCAGGCTTTTCTCCGGAAACCGCACGCCGAGCTTGGCCATAAGCAGCGTGGAGCCGGCGGCAAGCAGACCGCCCAGTAAGATTGCGATCCATCCGTCAACCCCTGCTTTGCTGGCAACGGCCTGCGGCAAGGATAAGATGCCTACGCCGATCATGATGGAGAATAGCAGAGAACCCATTTGCGAGTTTGTGATTTTATCTTTGATCACCGTGATTTACCACCCTTTTTTACGCTTGTCTCTCCATAAGCGCTTTTTTTTCAAAGGCTGAAGAACCGACGGACGGGTTTCCAGCAGGGGAAGCGGAGCACGAATGACGGTATCCTTCCAATCTTTTCCGTGATAAGGGGCAAAAGGGGAGAAGTAATTAATACCGAACGACTTTAGCGAAACGAGATGCGCCACGATAATCAGCACGCCCAGAATCAGGCCGAGCAAGCCCAGCACGCCGACAAGGATCATTAGCGGAAAGCGCAGCAGCCGGATGGCAATGGCCCCGTTATAAGCGGGAATCAGGAAGGAGCAGATGGCTGTGAGCGCTACGACGATGACCATGATCGGGCTTACGATCCCCGCTTCGACGGCGGCTTGGCCGATCACAAGCCCTCCGACGATCCCGATCGTCTGGCCGATAAACCGCGGCAGGCGCAGCCCCGCCTCGCGCAGCATTTCCAAAGTCGTCTCCATCAGAAGTGCTTCCATAATGGTGGGAAACGGAACTTCGGCACGCGTCGCCGCAATGGACAGCGTAAGCTGAGTCGGCACCATGCCGGGATGGTAAGACAGCAGCGCGATATATAGCGACGGCAGCACCAGGGCGATGACGGCGGCAATCATGCGGATGAAGCGAATCGCGGTACCGACCATCCAGCGCTCCGAATAGTCGTCCATCGCCTGAAACAGCATGGCGAAGGTGACCGGGACGAGCAGCACGATGGGAGAGCCGTCCACGACGATAGCGATGCGGCCTTCCGACAAGGCGGAGACGGCGCGCACCGGCTGTTCGGTATATTGGACCTGAGGGAACGGCGAGTACCAGCTGTCCTCAATCCATTGCTCGATCGTTCCGCTGTCCAGCACTTCGTCGATTTGGATGGAATCGACCCGCTCCTTGACTTCCTCCAAGGTTTCGGGGTTGACGATGCCGTCGATATACACCAGAGCGACCTGCGTTCTGGTGCGGGCGCCGATCTTGGAGGTGCGGACCTGCAGGCTCGTATCGGGATAGCGTCTGCGGATGAGCGACAGATTGGTCGTGATCGATTCGACGAATCCGTCCCGCGGGCCGCGAACCGTATTTTCACTGCTAGGCTCCTCGATGGAACGCTTCTCGAGACCTTTGCCCGGGAACGGGTAGGCCAGCTCATTTCGCTGTGTTATAACGAGAGTATGTCCGTAGAAGATAGCCTCGATCGCTTCTTCCAGCTGCTCGA
This sequence comes from Paenibacillus doosanensis, assembly GCF_025060755.1. Classification (GTDB taxonomy): domain Bacteria; phylum Bacillota; class Bacilli; order Paenibacillales; family NBRC-103111; genus Paenibacillus_S; species Paenibacillus_S doosanensis. The sequence goes on along the minus strand of NZ_JANYUY010000019.1, from coordinate 93,692 downwards.
AACGATACGCTTGCAAGGTGTTGAACGTCGTCTCATGAAACAAAGAAGGAATGATTTGCTCCTGCACATACACGTCGTCGACGAGTCCGGCGATATATACGATTACCAAGGTTTCGTTATTGGCTACGATCGAACGAAAGTTCACATCGGAGTTTTGCGCAAGCCTGTTACGCAATTTTACTTCCCACTTCATGCCTCATCCCCCATAAATTATGATGGGGTTTAGTATGGCGAATGCCATTTCGTTTTATGTAGACAATCGCGATGAACAATTCCGCGGCCCGGATGCATATCTTAGAAGCTCCCGGACATAATAACTTCAGCGGTGAAAAGAGAGGTGTGGTTCCGTTGGGCGATCTGACGAGAAATACCGGTGATGGTTTAGAATCTAGATAGAAGCGAGGGGATGTGCCGCAGAGACGTTATTGTAGTACCCCATACTGCATTAGTGTTGTTTGTGGATAAACCTAAGGTTCAAAAGAGGTTCAAGACATAACCAAAAATCAATTCACCGCAAAAAGGACTCCTAGCGAGTCCTTTTTTCATTGTTTAGGAAATTGATGCGCAGCCATATCCTGTGGAAATCCGGGGTTCCCCCCCGAAAGTAATGTCTACCCCTAGAACGATCCTAGCGGAATGGTTAGACGCCGATCCAGCTTAGGCTGGATGCAGACGGAATAAGCTTCAGCGCATCACGTCACTACCCTGGAAATTACTCTTGGTACCCCATTTCCATTGTCTGTGGTGCCGCGTAGCGGCATGGATGGCTTTTGAGGGATTTGTTCTACGATCGGCCGGGCTGCCAATGAATCAGCGCGACGTCGTGAACCATGCCGTTTTTGCGCTGGACCGGAAATAACTCGCAGCGGTGCTCCAAACCAAGCTCCGTCAATATATCGCTTAGTACCGACGCCCGCGTGCGTTCTTCGGTCCGTCCCTCCAGCGTAACTGCGAGCGGTCCTGCGAACGGCCTGCCAACGCTTTGTACGAGAAATACGCGGCGGCTTGCCGTACGGTTCATTCGGAGCAGGCTGTCTTTCATATCGCGAATGCGGTACATCGCGTTGGCGGCAAAGACGATATCCGCGGAAGCACCCTGCAGCTCTTCCCATTTCTCCGGATACACATGCGGAAGAGGGTAGGGGAGGCGGGCCCAGTTATTCTTGAACACGGCGTACATCGCAGCGGACGGCTCGACAATGGAGATGCTGCCGACATGGGGGGCCATCAGCCGGGTAAATCCTCCCGTGCCCGCCCCGATCTCCAGGAGGTGGTCGCCAGGCGACAAATGTTCGAATACGGCGTTCATTAATGGCTCCGTATAGGGAGCAAGCGGATGACGCTCATCGAAGGAAGCCGCATTATCCAGCCAAAACCGCTCTTCTGCTGTGTCGTCTCCGGTACGCCGATCGGTAAAAAAGGCCTGCTCCCAGGCAAGCATCCAAAATTCGGATGGCTTCAAATGTTCGAACGGATTATTCACTGGCGTCACTCTTTCTTAAAATAAAATAATCGTTGAAAATAAGGCATATTTCTGCCGTTTCATAACGGTTTCGGCTTGACCCCATATTATACAGGGCTCGGGCCGCCGAAGCAATCGTGGCGCTCCAAACGTCCGCATCTGTGTACGCATATTTAAAATAAATCTTTATTTTTCTTGTAAAAAATCCATCCCGCAATAACCATCCCTATCATTAATACATGAACTCCGATCAGCATTGTCCATATTCCAAACGGACTTCCCATGGCTCTCATCCTTTTCTTGATCTGTCAAATGTGATTCTGCAAAGAACGTTTCAATAATGTATAGCATAATGGCGCCGCTGTAACCATCCAATTGTCCGCCTAACGCACCATCCAATTTCCTCATATACCGCGAAGCCCTCCCGCAACCGCTATTTGTGCGGATTACACGAAGCTGCTGTCACAAAAACGATATTTTTGGCCTGCGTCTTAGGCCGGGCAAATCTTCGTTGAGCGAATCGATTTACTCCCTCAAACTTTCTTTTTGCATCCGGGGGCGGTCCCGTGTAAGATAGGACATGAAAACAATGAGAAAAGGAGGGGCCTTGTGGTTTTTGGAGCCCGCGTCTGGAAGACAGGAATAGCAGTAACCTTGGCATTATACATCAGCGCTTTTTTGAATTTTACCCCTCCGGTCATCGCGGCGGTGGCGGCGATCTTTGCAATGCAGCCTTCCATTTACCGCTCTTGGCGTTATTTTCTGGAACAGCTGCAGACGAATGTGCTCGGAGCGGTCTTGGCGCTGCTGGCGGGCATGTTCTTCTCGAACAATGTGATAGCGATCGGCATCGTCTGCATTCTCGTCATCATCATCTGCTTAAGAATGGGCATGGAGCAAACGATCGGTTTGACGCTGGTTACCGTCGTGGCGGTGATGGAGGCGTCGGCCGAATGGCAGTTCGCCGTCAACCGTTTCTTGTTGAGCTTGATCGGCATCGGCTGCGCTTTCCTCATCAACATCTTGTTTTTCCCGCCGAAGCCGAAGGAGCAGCTCGGAATGCAGATTCACTCCGTATTCAGCCGAATGTCGCTGCTCTTGCGCACCGTCATCTCCGACGAAATGAAAGAAACCGTGTTTCGCGTGGAGAAGAAGGCGCTGCAAACCGCGCTGCAGACATTGTCGGAGAAATACAAGCTGATGGAGGAAGAGGTGCGCAAGGTACGGAAGGCCGGCTTCAGCCGAATTCGCCATCTGGTCATTTACAAGCAGATGCTGCACGCTCTGTATAAAGGAATGCAAGTGCTGGATGCTGTGGAGGAGCATTATTTTCAGGCGACCCGCAGCTCGCAAACCGACGATTATTTCGATCAGCATCTGGAGAGGCTGATTAAATTCCATGAGCATGTGCTGCTGAAATTTGAAGATAAGCTGAAGGCGGATAGTTCCGATGGCCTCGGTATCGAAGCGGAAAACGAGCGTTTTATGACGACGCTTATCGACCGCTATAACGAGAAACCAAGCGGAATGCTGCGGCTCTCCGTCGTTGCGGCGGCGATGTTCGACTACGGGCACCAGGTGGCCCGGCTGGATAAGCTCGTAGACCACTATCATCGCGGGGAAGAGAAGGAGCCGCTTGACGCTCTCATGAAGAAGCTGGGATGGAAGTAGCGGCGGAGGCGGAAATGCCCCGGCAAGAATCAAGACGGCGGAAGAAGGAAAGATTAGTAACGGAACCAGGAGGAGGATGCTTATGAAACTGACGCCGGAACAGCGTATTACCCTGCACGGGTTTAACAATTTGACCAAGTCGCTGAGCTTTAATATGTACGACATATGCTATACCAAGACCAAGCAAGAGCGGGAAGCCTATATCGAATATATCGACGAGCAGTATAACGCCGACCGGCTGACCAAGATTCTCAAGCATGTATCGGATATTATCGGCGCCCATGTGCTCAATGTTGCCAAGCAGGATTACGAGCCGCAAGGGTCGAGCGTAACGATGCTCGTGTCGGAAGGACCCGTCGCCGGGGCTCCGACCGAATCGTTCGAGGAATCGCCGGGTCCGCTTCCCGACTCCGTCGTTATGCATCTGGATAAAAGCCATATTACGGTTCATACGTATCCCGAATATCATCCGGACGAAGGGATCAGCACGTTTCGCGCGGATATCGACGTATCGACCTGCGGGGAAATCTCTCCCCTCAAGGCGTTGAATTACATGATCCGTTCCTTCGATACGGACATCATGACGATGGATTACCGGGTCCGCGGCTTCACAAGGGATATTAGCGGTCATAAGCTTTTCATCGATCATGAGATCAGCTCGATCCAAAATTACATACCGGCAGAAATCAAAGACCTGTACGATATGATCGATGTGAATGTATATCAGGAAAATATTTTTCATACGAAATGCAAGCTTCGCGAGTTCGATCTGAACAATTACTTGTTCGGATATACGAAGGACAAGCTGAGCGCCAAAGAACAGAAGGATATTACCGAAAGCCTCAAGTGGGAAATGGATGAAATATTTTACGGAAAAAATATTGTCTATTCCTGATGACGGCGATCACAAGCGAGCCTTCGGGGTATGGCCTTAAGCCGCGCCTGCCGGGGCTTTTTTTTGTCCCGTCAGGAAGATCCGGCCAAAATGATTGTCGTACGAATCCGACTTGTCTGCTAGAATAGAGCTTGCAGCAGTCACTTAAGTATATTGGCAGGAGGTTTCGTTTTGCATACCAAGCTTAGTTTGATTCGGCAATTGGAACAACTGGGACTGAACCCGAAGGGGACGGTTCTGATGCACTCGTCCATGAAAAGCATCGGGGAAGTCGACGGAGCAGCGGATACGGTGCTGGATGCGCTCTCCGAGTATATGAAGGAAGGTCTTCTCGTTCTTCCGACCCATACGTGGTCTTATATTCGCGCGGATAATCCGAAGTTTTACGTCGAATCCTCGCCTTCGTGCGTGGGCATTTTGCCGGAGCTGTTCCGCCGGCGCGAGGGCGTGATCCGGTCGCTGCATCCGACGCATTCCGTCGCCGCGTTGGGAACGGATGCGGCCGAATTTACGGCAGGGGACGAGCGGTTCGATACGCCTTGCCACCGCGGCTCGGCTTGGGGCAAGCTGCTGGACCGGCGGGCCCAAATTTTGCTGGTGGGCGTGGATTTGCGCAGAAACACGTTCATTCACGGAATCGAGGAATGGCTGGACATTCCGGGAAGGCTAACCGACGGTCACGAGGAGCTGTTTACCGTGCTTCCGGACGGCACGCAGATTCGGGTTCCTTCCCGGCGGCACTGCGGTTTATCCTGGTCCATGCATTTTTGGAAAGTCGAGAAGGTGCTGGAGCGGGGAGGCGCGATTGCTCAGGGCAAGTTCGGGGACGCCAAGGCTTGGGTATGCGATACCGTGCGGATGTACGAGATTTTATCCGTTATGCTGAGCGCTGACCCGGATCTGTTCTCGGATAACGAGCCGCTGACGGAAGCGCAGGCCGGAATTATTAATGGCGTTAACAAAGAATATGTTTAATGTGATTAACTATTATGTTTAATGCCATTAACTAATTGCTTGAAACAAACTCTTCTGATCCGGTCAGAAGAGTTTGCCGTGTTTCTTAGATTTTGATATCCAGCCGTTGTCCCAGATGAGGCTGAGCGCTCTGCTGCATCGCCTGGATCAAACCTTCGCTTTGCTGTACAGCGCCTTCTTGAGCTATTTTCAATACGCTGATCCCGACGGATTGGGCGAGCTTGGCTTGCGACATATTCATAGAAAGCATGGCAATATCCATAGTAGTACACCTCCAATCCTATGTACTATATCGGCGCGTATCATCCGGATTGTTAGGTTCAGGAATCCGGACCGCCTGCCAAAGGGGTCCGGTTTTTTGATGGAGAAAATGAATCCCGAAATTAGTTTACATAATAAATATTATGTAAACTAATAAGCGTACTTTTTTTATTTTCTAATTTATCCCAAAGTTTACCTTTCTTTATAGCTTGTGATATAATAGGAACATATGTTTGATATTATGGGGTGTGAAACTTCAACTAAGCCGTAAAGCAGGTGCATGATGACTTATATCGTTAAAGTATCCGTAAGATCTTTAGTAGAATATGCGCACCGTGCCGGGAGTATCGACGCAGAGTTTCGGACTAACGTATCTTTGCAGGAAGGAACCAAGGCGCATCAGCAGATTCAGAAATCGTACGCCGAGCATGACCTGAAGGAAGTTCATCTGGCAGGCATACTGCGCTGCGGCGAGCTGGAGCTGCATATGGAGGGCCGATGCGACGGGATTCTGCAGGATTCGGACGGGGTGACGATAGATGAAATCAAGTCTACGGCGGGCAGCCTTGAACGCATTGACGAAAATACATCTCCTGTTCATTGGTCGCAGGCTTATTGCTACGCCTACCTGTATGTTAAGCGGGAGGGATTGCAGCGGCTAAGCGTGCGTCTTACTTATGTTCAGGTCGATACCGGACAGCAAAAACGGTTCCTGAAAACCGTATCGGCAGCGGAGCTTGAGTCTATCATGCAGTCGCTGGCTGCCAAGTACGCACCTTACGCCAAGCTGCAGCTAGAGCATGAGGAGAGACGAAACCGCAGCATACGCGAGCTGTCGTTCCCGTTCGACGAATATCGCCAAGGACAGAGAAAATTGGCCGGAGCCGTCTACCAGGCGATTATCGAGCGGCAAAAGCTATTCGTTAAAGCGCCGACGGGAACGGGAAAGACGATATCGACCTTATTCCCGGCGGTTAAAGCGATCGGGGAGGGCAAGCTTCTGCGCGTGTTTTATTTAACAGCTAAGACAATTGCGCGGACAGCGGCTGAACAAGCCGTCGGCTTCATGCAATCGAGGGGGCTGCATCTGCGCTGCGCAACGCTCACCGCCAAGGAGAAAATTTGTTTCAAAGAAGAAACCCGCTGCCGGAAAGAGTATTGCGAGTACGCAAACGGATATTACGACCGGATTAATGCGGCCGTCCTGGATCTGTTGAACAATGAAACGATGTTAACGCGCGGCACGTTCGAGACGTATGCCCGCAAGCATACGGTATGTCCTTTTGAATTTTCGCTCGACGTTTCGTACATAGCGGATGCGATCGTTTGCGATTACAATTATGTGTTTGATCCGCGCACTTCGCTCAAGCGGCTGTACGAGGAGCAGAAGAAGCAGACGGTTCTTCTGGTCGACGAGGCGCATAATTTGGTCGACCGCGGCAGGGAGATGTTCTCGGCCGAGCTCGGCAAGGCTTCTTTCCTGCAGCTGAAGAAGGAGTACAAGGGGCGCAGCCGTTCCGTCGCCGACGCGGCCAAAGCCGTGAACGATTATTTCATCGGCTGGCGCAAAGCGCATGCCGAACGCAAGACATTCGTTCAGCCTGCCTTGCCGGAACAGCTGCTTCCTCTGGTGGAAGCGTTCGCTGCCGCTGCGGAGGAGGAGCTGGCTTCCGCCGAGTCCGCAATTCCGGCCGGCCCTTCTTCCGGCGGGGAAGCGCAGCGGGTGCTTCTGGAGACGTATTTCGCCGCGCAAAGCTTTATTCGCATCGCCGGTTATTATAACGATGCTTATGTCACCTACGGAGAGACGACCGGAAGCGATGTGCGGATCAAGCTGTTTTGTCTCGATCCGTCGGCGCTGCTGAACCAAATAAGCAAAGGCTACGGCTCTCAGGTATTCTTTTCGGCGACACTTTCGCCGTTATCCTATTACCGTGATATGCTGGGCGGGACAACGGAAGACTACGCGTTGACGCTTCCGTCTCCTTTTCGCAAGGAACAGCTCGACGTGCTGCTGCTCCCGCTGTCCACCCGCTATCGCGACCGGGAGCTGACCAAAGGCCGGATTGCCGACGGGATTCATCGGCTGCTGCGGGAGAAGGAAGGCAATTATTTGCTTTTCTTCCCGTCCTACGAATATATGAACGAAGTATACGAACGGTTTATGGAGCGCAGTCCTTGTGCGGAGGTGCTTGTCCAGCAGCCGGTTATGGCGGAGGAGGAGAGGGAAGCGTTTCTGGAAGCGTTCCAGCCGAGACGTGACCGGCGGTGCGTAGGATTCGCCGTCATGGGAGGGATTTTCTCCGAAGGGATCGATTTGACGGGCGAGCGGTTGACGGGAACCGTTGTGGTCGGAGTCGGCCTGCCTCAGGTCGGGCTGGAGCGGGACATCATCAAAGACTATTTTGACGCAAAAGGACGCAACGGCTTTGACTACGCCTATGTGTATCCGGGAATCAACAAAGTGCTGCAGGCCGGCGGCCGGTTGATCCGAACGGAAGCCGATCGCGGAACGCTGCTGCTCGTCGATGACCGCTTCGCCCAGGCGAAGTACGGACAGCTGCTGCCGGAAGAGTGGAAGCCGCTGCGGCTTATGGAGCTTACAGGCGAGCAGCGGGAAACGGCGCGGTGACGCTGTAAAGTCTGGCTGAATCCTTAGGGCGGCGGTTTATTTCTCCCATCAAACGGGGTTATTAGCCTCTACGGTTCGTTTAGACAAAATACGGTTATAGTCAAACTCTCCGTGTCGGGCCGCAAACGGATTATGATAAGCTAGCCTTAACATATAAAAAAAGGGGAGCGTTCAGTGACCATCGAACTTCGAAAGTGGATTATTGAAGCGGATATAACAGCAATGCAGGACGCCATGGAGGCAGGGAGCCTGACTTCGGAGCAGCTGGTTCAAGCTTATCTGGAGCGTATCGAGCAATACGATTCAAAATTGAATTCCATATTGGAAGTCAACCCGGACGCAATCCGGATCGCAAGAGAGTTAGACCGGGAACGTCGAGAGCAAGGCAGCCGAGGCAAACTGCACGGGATTCCGATCCTGCTTAAGGATAATATCGATACGCGCGACAGCCTGCATACGAGCGGAGGCTCCGTCGCTTTGGCCGGATCGATCGCCGAAGCGGATTCCTTCGTTGCTGCGAAGCTGCGCTCGGCCGGCGTCGTTATTCTGGGTAAGGCGAATATGGTGGAATGGTCCAATTTCATGTCCAGCACGATGCCGGCGGGCTACAGCTCCCGGGGAGGAACGGTTCTGAATCCGTACGGGCCCGGCGAGCTGTTCGTAAACGGCTCCAGTTCCGGCTCGGCCGCCGCGGTTGCGGCCAATTTGGCGGCGGCGGCAATCGGAACGGAGACGGCAGGGTCCATTGTAGGTCCGGCCTGTTCAAACTTTCTCGTCGGGATCAAACCTACCGTTGGACTCGTTAGCCGTTCGGGAGTAATTCCTATCTCTTGGAGCCAAGATACGCCGGGGCCTTTGGCGAGAACGGTGGCCGACGCCGCAATTTTGCTGGGTGCATTAACCGGGATCGATCCCGACGATTCCGCTACGTTAGCGAGCGAGAATCGTTCTTTTGCCGACTACACCCCGTTTTTGGATCGCGGCTTTATCAAGCGTGCCAGAATCGGCGTGCCCAGACATTATTACAAGCATTTGGATGCTGAACGGCTTGCTATCATGGAAGAAGCTATCGCACTGTTGAAAAGCAGCGGCGCTGTCATCGTGGACCCTGTCAAGCTCTATGTGGAGCAGCAGGATTGGAACAACGATGCGATCTGCTATGAATTCAAGCACGGGCTGAACCGGTATTTGTCCCGGCTTCCGGCTTCGGCTCCGATTCATTCCTTAAAGGAATTGATCGAGTTCAATCTTGATCATGCCGAGGCCGCTTTGCGTTACGGACAGGACACCCTAATCCGATCCGAGGAAAACGGGCTTACGGAGCAAGTCTACCGTCAGAAGAAACAACAATACGATGAGCCGGCGCGTACGCAGGGCATCGATTACGTCATTGATCAATATGAATTGGACGCCTTGCTGCTGCCCGGAGACGTAGACGGGATGTATGTTGCGGCGCGTTTAGGCTATCCGTTGATTTGCGTTCCCGCCGGCTATTCGGCTCACGGGGTGATCGACCGGGACGGCGACTCGACCAAAGGTCCGTTCGGCGTCGTCTTCTCGGGCAAGGCGTTCAGCGAACCGACGCTGATCCGAATCGCGTACGGCTTCGAACAAGCTGCACAGCGCAGGTTTCCGCCTCCGCTAGATTAATCGCGTGTCGTTTCCTGTTTGTATTCTCGTCAGCACGAATGTCGCATTTCCTGGTAGAGGAAGGAAATTCGTCCGCCTATGTCGAATGGTATATATTACATTATTGACATAGGAGTTGTAGAGCCATTGTTACGTTATAAAATGATAAGCGCGGCCGCAAGCTCTTTTTTGCTTATCGGCGCGCTTCATGCGCCCGCTGCTTTCGGTCAGGAGGCGGCAGAGGGACAATCCGCAGGAGTTCGGATTTATAACGTCCAGCCCCATTCGGAAGCAGATGCGGTCGCAGCCACGTATGCCAGGAGTACGGTGGACCGGTTGAACGTTCGCACCGGAGCGGATCTGTCTTCGCCGGTCATCAGGATGATCGGGAAATCGGATCGGTACGAAATTTTAGGCGAGCAGGGCGATTGGGTACATATCAGGCTGACGGACAAACAGGACGGCTGGATTTTCCGGGAATATATCGAGTTGGAGAGCGTCGCCCCTCCCAAGGCCGAAGCGGATGCGCCGAAGCCCGAGGCGGAACGGCCGGATGAGCCTGATGCGGCTGATCTCAATCAGGCAACCGTCGTTCATATGGACGATATTACGAATTTGCGCAGCGGGCCGGGCATCGAGTACGATGTCATCGGCAAAGCGAAGCCCGGCGATTCCTACCCGATCCTCGATACCAAAGGAGATTGGTACGTCGTATCGCTTCCCGACAATAGCAAGGCCCATGTCGCAAGCTGGGTCGTGCAAACCGATGCTGCGAGCCAGCATTCGAATCCGGCATCATCGCTTCCTAATGGAATTGCGCCTGAATTATATATTTATCATACTCATAATCAGGAATCATGGAGCAATGTCGCTAGTCTGAGGGCCGGCACATCGGTCGACGATCCGAAAGTCAACATTACGCTGGTCGGAGATCGATTGGCGCAGCAGTTGCAGGCAAGCGGGATACCGGCGCTCGCCGGGGATGTGAATGTGGCGGAGAAGCTGAAGCAGCAGAAATTGAATTTCTCCGAATCGTACACCGTATCTCGACAAGCCGTCGACAAAGCGATTCAAACGTATCCTTCGCTTTCGTATTTCTTCGATATTCACCGCGACGCCGACGTGCCGAGGGAAAAAACGACGGCAAGCGTTAATGGAAAATCGTATGCGCGCGTGCTGTTTGTCGTCGGTACGGCCCATGCCGGTTACAAGGAAAATAAGGCGTTCGCCGAGGCGCTCAATAAGCTTCTGGACAAGAAGTATCCCGGATTATCGCGGGGGATTCTCACGAAAAGCGAGCATCAAGGAAACGGGGAATATAATCAATCCGTCTCTCCGGGCAGCTTGTTGATGGAAATAGGAGGCACGAATAATACGCTGCAGGAAAGCTTGAATACGGCGGAAGCGCTGGCCGACGTATTTGCGGAATATTACCGTTCGGTCCAAACAAAACCTTAAAGCGATGGGGGGGCGGCAATGAACGAGCAGAATGAAACGCTATCGGCTGCTCATCAGCTGATGGAGCTCCATGTCGAAGCTTTGTTTACGTATGACGAGCGGCTGCGGCTGCATACGATCAATGAACCATGGCCCGGGAGCGGTCCGGCTCCCCGCTTTTTCTTAGGCAGGACGATAGCGGGGCCGTCTCTCTGCCGGATTCGCCATGATGTCGACGATCATCTCGCGGAGCAACTGGAGCTGTGGTCCGCCGAGGAATCGATGGGGATGGACGTGGAGCGGAAGCCGCGGCATTTTGAGAACTATCGGCAGCTCCTCCAAGGGCAACGGTTTACGATGGGGCCCTGCTTTCTTGTTCGGGAAGGAGTCTCGCCGGCTGCGGACGCGGTTATCGTTACCCGCGACAACGCGGAACTGCTGCGCGGAGGCTTCGAATGGCTGCTCTCGGAAATCGACTATGCGCAGCCGTGCGCAGCAATCGTACGCGATAACCGCGCCGTATCGGTCTGCCGAAGCGTGCGCATCACCTCCCGGGCTCATGAAGCCGGGCTTGAAACTCTCGAAGCTTACCGGGGCAGAGGACTGGCTTCCGAAGCCGTGGCCGGATGGGCGAAGGCTGTGCGGAATAAGGGCTGTCTTCCGCTGTACAGTACGTCCTGGGAAAATCGATCTTCCCGCAGAGTGGCGAGCAAATTATCTTTAGCGTTATACGGAGCTCATTTCTCGATCGTTTGATCGTTCGAAGCGATTGCGGGGGATTAGCATAAAAAACAGTTTACATAATTAATATTATGTAAACTGTTTTCTCGCTGTTTAGGAAATGATGCGCAGCAATATCCTGAGGAAATCCGGTGGCTCCCCCGAAAGGAAAGTCTACCCATAGAACGATCCCAGAGGAATGGTTAGACGCCGATCCAGCTTAGGCTGGATGCGGACGGAATAAGCTTCAGCGCATCACGTCACTACCCTGGAAATTACTCTTGGTACCCCATTTCCATTGTCTGTGGTGCCGCGTAGCGGCATGGATGGCTTTTGGGGGATTTGTTTAAGAAGAAGCGGGCACAATTACACATCCTATTCCAATGCTTCCCAATGATCGCTTCGGCTGATATAATAATAAGCGTAATTTATGTTGGATATTTGTGACGAAGGACAGCTGAAATAGCCGTGTCCCTCAAAATGGAAAAAAAGGACATAATAGCAAGTCAACGGCGGCAAAATCATCGATTTTGCTCCTTTTTTTCAACCAAATAAATTACGCTAAATACATATTTAACGTAATTTCAGATATAAAGGACGGAGAGTGTGCGCATGCAGCCCAAGATAGCTACCGAAGATGAATGTTTGGACCTGTTTGACATATGGATGAAGGATCAGGGATTCACTCCTCGCACGCAAAAAGCGTATCTCGGCGATGTCCGGCTGTTTTTGGCCTCAGTGTATCCGAAATCGCTTGATGAGCTGGAGGCACTGGATGTGATGCGGTTTTTGACCAAGGTGCGCCAAGGAGGAGCGGGGGACTCGACAAGGAATCGGTATTTGTCTTCCATCCGAACTTTTTTCACTGCGCTGATCGAGCATAAATATGCGCAGCACAATCCTGCGCTTCATCTCAAAAAGTCGAAGGTGGAGAAAAATCCGCTGCCCTCGTATTTGAATGAATCGTTATTGACGGCATTTCTGGAGTCAATCGAAGGCAAATACCAAATCCGCAATGTCGCGATGTTTCTTCTGATGAGCTATGCGGGATTGCGGGTAAGCGAGCTGCATCAGCTGAATGTAACGGATTATCAGAGGCAGAACAAGCTGCTGCAGGTGTACGGGAAAGGGCGTAAATGGAGGACGGTGCCGTTGCCGGATTCGCTGACGCATATTCTGGATATGGCGTTGAACGAGCGGATTGCTCCGCGGAAGCCATCGGAGCAGGCTTTCTTCGTATCCCAGTTCGGACGGCGCATTTCAGCGCGGATGATTCAGAAAATAGCCGAGGCGCATTTTGCCGAGTTAAAGGAGAAGTACAGCGAACTGCGCGGCCAAGCGCTGTCCAGCCATAAGCTGCGCCACACGTTTGCGACGATGCAGGTTATAGCGGGGACCGATATACGTACGCTGCAGGAGCTGCTCGGCCATTCGAGCATTCAAACGACGCAAATTTATACGCATGTCGGGGACAAGCAGAAGCAAGAAGCCATGAACCGGGTGGTGCCGTACTTGCCGAAGGCCGTGAAGCGATAGGATGATGAACAGGGGAGGGGCGAAAAACGGACTAACAACGCAAAAGCCCCTGAGCGGCCGGCGCATGCCGGTGCAGAGGGGCGTGGGAATTCGAAGCTTGACTAAACGGGCTTACCGCCGTCAGAAAGCCGACTAGCTCCCGCAGCGGCGTTGCGGGATTGTCAGGCAGGAAGGGCGCAAATACGGGAATTATTTGCTCCCGGCGATGACGGTTTTGTTGCGCCCAGTCTCTTTGGCTTTGTACAGCGCTTGGTCTGCCAATTGGAACAAGGCTTCCGCCGTCGCGGCCTGGGAAGGGAAACAGGAGATGCCGAGCGATACGGTAACAGGACGATCGATAGGCGCCTTGCTTTGCTCTATCGTTGTGCGAATGCGCTCGGCGCAAATGCCGGCATCCGTCAAGCTCGAATGAGGGAGCAGCACGACGAATTCCTCGCCTCCGAAACGACAGCAAATGTCTACGTTTCTTACGGATTGGCCGACCATCCGCGCTACATGCTTCAGAACCTCGTCTCCCGTTTGATGGCCGTACGAATCGTTGATCGTTTTGAAGCGGTCGATGTCCAATAAAACGAGACAGAACGGGCATTGCTCGGAAGTCCACTGCTGCAAGATCGCTTCGAGCGTTCTCCGGTTCGTCAGCCCTGTCAGCGCGTCGGTCATGGCGGCATGCGTGAGCTGATCGGTTTGCTTTTGCAAATCCTGGAACGTGCTCGCCACAGCCCGTGCCAGCAAATCGGCCTCGCGGTTCCAATGTCCCGTCAAATCGGGGATCGGCGTTCGGACACCCCGCCCTAGCCGGTTGACAAGATCGGCCAGGGAGACGAAGGGACCGGCCAGCTTGCGAGCGAGCCATATTGCAGCGGCCAGCAGCAGTACAAATGGTGCCAGCGTATACAGTACGATCGAACGGATCAGCCGGTGCAGCTGTTCGTACACAACGCTGATCGGAGAGTTGACGATCACTCCCCAGCCGACTTCCGTGACCGGCGAATAGCCGGCGAGCAGCGGAACGCCCAGCGTATTGACGACGAGCTCATGCCCGCTTTGTCCGCGAAGAACTTTCTGGACGACCGAATTGGCGCCTACATCTTCCCCTAAACGGCCGGGGATCGGGTGAAATAACAGTTGCCCCGTCGTGTCGACGACATAAAAATAAGAGCCGGATTCATCGATATCGTTTTTGCCGAAGATCATATTGAGTACATTGTTATCGCCAAGATAGAGCGTGCCGCCGACAAAACCGCGGTAATCCCCGTTCTCGTCGTACAGCGGCTCGCTCATTAACACGATGAGGCGGCCGGTTGGGGAAGTGAACGGCTTGGAAATATACGATTTTTGCGAATCCAGCGCTTCCCGGGTCACGGGCGATGCGATCGGCTGACCGGCCGCTGCGATGCTTGCAGGCGCGATGCTGCGGAACATTCCGTCCTGATCTACGACCATAATAGAGTTGAAATAGCTGCTGTTATGACGAAGCAGGTCCAGCTGCTTCTGCACCTCCGTCTCGCTCATATGGCAGTTTTCCGATAAATAGGCGGCGGTATATTGGAGACTGCTGCGCATCGATTTGAACAGGGAATCCATCGTCTGGCTCATTTTTTCGGCGGTTGAATAATTCAACGCTAGCGTCGTTGTAAAGAGCGATTGCTTATTGGATTGATATGAGGCAATGAGCAGGATCGTTAAAGTCAATAAAACCGAGACGGAAACCAGCCCGGTTAACAGCGTGGCAAGGCTAATTTGCTTCTTCCCGGTTGGTAGGTCGTTATGAAGTTTAGACATGGCGGACCCTCTTTTTATCTATAAAATCATCTTTGTCGATACATTTCGACATAATTCCCTAAAATCCTCTTCATTCTCTTTGAGAATTGGTTTTTTTTGCTAAATACTTGAAAAAATAAATATTAGTATTGTTGAATATTAATATCATTAATTAAAAGAAATGAAAAGGATGTCCTTTATTTGCATTTGAGCCCAAAAGGTACTAATTTAAATATAGACGGGGCAGGATAGTGAGAGTGCAGCGGGGTGCCGCAGAGAGACTGGAATGCGCCGGCATGATTATACGACGAGGAGGTTGATCCGATGGATTCCAAACAATTGGAGGAACAACTGGCCAAAAATTTGACCGAAGGTGAGATGGAGCAAACCGATACGGAAGAAGCGGCGCGCAAGCGTTTGCCGATCAAAACCGAGATTCGCATTCAGGCCCAGATTGATCCGATCATGGAAGAAACCCGCAAATACCGGCAAATGGCCGAAGAGGTTGACGATCGTTACGCCAAGTACGACCGCACGCTTGAGAACCGTGAATCGGAGAAAAAAGATTCGTGAAAAACAAGGTCTCGCTCGAGGTCAGGCAGAAGCTAATGCGGATGGAGTAAATCTGCGTTAGCTTTTTTTCATTAGGACGGGAGTGGAAAAAGCCTATTTTATAGTTTACATAAAATATATTATGTAAATATAAATAATAAGAAGCTGCAAGGAGAACCGGCAGGAGAGGGCGGGAGAGAGACGCCGCAGCATCTTCTCCCTGCCGGGGTTTCCAACCGGTTATTTCACATAGTACGCTCCGATAGGGAGAGCGGTGGCGGAGTTAACGACAACCAGACCCACGCCTCCGGGAATAAAAGCGGCTTTGGAATCTTTGGTTACGAGATAATAACCGGGCACATAGATGCCGTTCACATTCGTCTGCGGTACCGATCCTACGAAGATGATATCCGGTTTGTCCGGCGCTGCGCCCGATGTCGTCGAAGCGGAGGTTGGCGCGGCACCTGCAGCTGCCGGAACCATCAAAGCTGCGGCCATAGCCAATACGGATACTTTGGTTTTGAACATGTTCATCCGTCATCACTCCTCATGCTTTGGAATTGGAAGTAACGCTGCCATCCCTTAGTAAACGTATGTGATACCTCCGCAATCTATTCATCCGATGTCAGATTATCTGTAATTTTGCGTTTAGGGCCACCGCCGATGACGTCGGCTCGTGCGACGATACCGGACTCCAAATCGCCCTTGGACGCGTAAGCGATGCCTCCAAGCTGGCTTGCGCCAGCGCTCTGCGGACCGATAGCGGCTCCCTCACCTGCTTCAGATGCTCTTCGTATAAACCCGAATAAAAACACCCCGGAACGATCCCGTTCCGGGGTGCTGGCGTACATCAGCGTTATGATTTTTTACGGACGGTGACGTAAACGGAAGCTTCCTTGCCGTTCGGCAGGGCGGCCGTCAGTAAGAAGGAGGTAATGTCACCGGTAATTTGCACGATACCCGCGCTGTTCACCGTCACGGTCCCGCTGCCGTCGTCGCTTGCGCCTCGGACGATATCCTTCGGATTAAAGAAGACGTTCAAAGCAAAGTTATAGCTTTGCACTTCGCCCCGTTTGTATTCGATACCGAAGTTGTCGGTTACTTTCATGTCCATCTTCTCGTAAGCGTTAAACGAGCCCGAATAGACGCCATTCGTTACCGTCGTATCGCAAGTGATACCCGTGTCTCTTACTTCGATCAGCTGCGCGGCGACCGCTTCGTGCTTGACCGTAACGGGGATCGTGAGTTGCTTCATATCTCCGTTCAGAGCTTCGTAGATGACGTTGACCGTGGCCGTCCCCGCTTGGTTTCCGAGGATAAACCCTTTATGGTTGGCGGAAACGCCCGCTTTCACGACGCTCGGATTGGAGGAGCTGACGGATTGCACGATGCCCGATGTCGCCACTTCTTCTCCGGCAGAGTTGGTGACGGTAATTTCAATTTCCTTGGCAAATTTGCTGAATATCGGATCTTCCGCTTCGGCTCTCGAAGCGTTGCCGTACGTTCCGCTGGCTCCTCCGGTCAGCCCGCTGTCGATCACATCGCTCAGTTCAAAGGAGCTGTCGGTCGTGTAGTTGTACTTGCCGATCGCTACCGTAGCGCCTATGTTCAAGGTGCCGGTTACCGATTGCGCTGCGGAGCCGTCCGGGCCGCTCAATGTGACGAGATAGCTTCCGGTAGCTAGCTTTTCGTCGGATAGCAGCGTTAGCGTAGCGGATGTTTTATCGTCGGACCAGATGGTACTCGTGTCGATGACTTTGCCGTTTCTGCTCAGCGTCAGCACGGGTTTGGCCGTATCGATCGCGCGGCTCAGTTTCACCTCGACGGTCTGGTCTCCGGATGCCTGCACGGAGGATATGGAGACGGGTTCCTGCGCTTGTCCCTGCTCCTTCTCCGAATGGGCGGCCTGCCAGGCGGCATAAGCGGCTTGCACGAGATCTGCGCGCGTTGCAGGAGCGTCCCCGGCCTTGCCGGAAGGATGGATGCCAAGCCCGGTTGCCTGCTTGACCGCATCTTCATACCAAGGCGTTGCCGATACATTGACCGTTTTGCCGAGTCCTTTGACGAGCACGGCGTCGAGCTGACCGATCGTAACCGGGTCGCCCGGGGCGAAGGTCGTGTCCGTCATTCCGTCGATCATACCGGCTTTCTTGGCCGCCTCGATATAAGGAATGGCCCAGCCGTTAGCCGGATCGTCGGATGTGACGTCGGCAAAGCCGGAAGTTTGAAGCGAAGCGTCCGCCTGAAGGCCGAACACTAAAGAAGCTACCTTGGCGAACTGAGCCCGGGTCATGTTCTGCGCAATGCCGAAGCTGTCGTCGGATACGCCTTCGAAAATGCCTTTGGCCAGCAAGCTGTCAATTTGCGTTTGCAGCTCGGGCGACAAATTCGTCAAATCTTGGTAATCGGCCGCCGTTTTGGGCGATTCCGCCAGTGCGGACGGCGCTATCATCGATAGAGCCAGAACTGTGGCGGCGATGAGCGATATGCTTTTATTCATAGGTTCGGTTCCCCCAAGAAAAATGGATTTCATCCTAAACTATCCTATAACGATTATAGATAGATTCTTCTAAATGATACTATTAGTCCGTTGAAATGCCAAGTCTAATGAATAGGCGTAAAATTTAACAGCGCTAAAGATCAAGGCGGTCTGTCCGGGCCGCCCTCGGAACATTTGTTCTTTTTTGCCGTGATCTGGTATGATTAAAGGTACAGACGAGCGATCCTAAGCGATTGCAAAAGGAAATATGGAAAGGAGCCGGGGCATGGATGTTGCATTGACCGCCAAGGTCATTAAATCGTTATGCGGCCAGCTTGCTTACGAGAAGGGCGAGGCGTTATGGAGGTCCGGCAAAGTGTCGGTTACTCATTACGACCCTATCGGCATGAAGTACGAGGCGAGCGTCATTGCCGACCGCAAGAGCCGGTACGACGTCACCGCGTCCTTTGATACCGGCGGAAACATCAGTGCGGAGTGCGCCTGTCCGAGGCTCTCTTCCTACGATAAATATTGCAAGCATATTGCCGCGTCGCTGCTCGCCGTCCACCGGCTGCAGCAGGAGTTCGCGGGGAACCGCCAGGAGGATGCGGCCGCTCTGCCCGACGAGCGAGGAGAAGAGTACGCTGCCGCTGCAAAGGGGGATTACTCCGGGCGCACGGAAGATGCGAAGCTGACGAGAGGCATGCTGCGCCTGTTCGGCGAGCGGACGATTCGCACAAGCCCGAGCCGGGTTGTGCCGGAAGCGAGAAGCCTGCTCGAGGTCGAGGTTATATGTCGGCTGCTTCCTTACGGATACCGCAAACATATGTTTGGAGTCGAACTGAAAATCGGCCCCAAGCGGTTGTATATCGTGCAGCAGATTCGAGATTTTTTGGAGCGGGTGGATCGCGGGGAAGCTTATGCTTTGACCAAGCAGTTTACGTACGATCCCGTGCTGCACTATTTCCAGAAGGAGAACGACGATCTTTTGCGTCAATGCATCCGGCTGTATCGCAACGAGCAAATGTACCGGGAAAGCGCCCGGACGTTTTCAACGGCAGCCGCCCCTGTAGGCGGAGAACGGATACTGCTCATCCCTCCTTACGGATGGGATTCGCTGCTTCCGCTGCTGCTCCAAGCCCCTTCTGTCCGGCTTGAACTCGGAGAAGCCTTCTACTATAAACTGGAAGCGGCGGAGGGGCCGCTCCCGCTTCGCTTTGCCTTCGACACGGCGGGCAGCCGAAGCTACCGGCTAGAGGTCGACGGGCTGGAGCGGATGGTCGTTCTGGATGCGTACGGCGCTGTTTTGGCAGGCGGCAAGCTGCTCAAGGTGCCGCATGAAGAGGCCAAGCGCCTTGCGGAGCTGAAACTGATGCTCGAAGGAGCGGAGGGACGGCAAGTGACCATTTCCCGGGATGAGATGGAGCCGTTCATGGAAAAGGTCGTGCCCGGACTGATGAAGCTGGGCAGCGTTCATCTATCCGAGGCCGTATCGGAGAGAATGTCGAAATACCCGCTGAAGGCGAGGCTGTACTTGGACCGGGTGCGGGACCGTCTGCTCGCGGGGCTTGAATTTCAATACGGCGATGTGATCATTAATCCGCTCGCCGGAGGCGGACGGGATCGAAAAAGCACGGAACGTATTCTGGTTCGGGACGGAGAGCAGGAACGGCGCATTCTGGAGCTGATGGAGCAAAGCGCCTTCATCAGAACGGAGGAAGGCTACTTCCTGGATGAAGAAGACGGCGAATACGAGTTTCTGTACCGCATCGTCCCTGAGCTGGAGAAGCTGGTAACGATCTATGCGACCTCCAGCGTAAAACCGCGGCTGGCCGCCGGGCCCATTGCTCCGAAAATCACGGTGGAGGTTGATGAGAGGACGGATTGGCTGGATTTCCGCTTCGATATCGCCGGGATTCCCGAAGCGGAAATCCGCAAGGTGCTTCAGTCGCTTTCGGAGAAGCGCAAGTATCACCGGATGCCGGGAGGCGCTTTCGTGCCGCTGGAGAGCGAAGCGTTTCAGGAGATCGTCCGATTTATTAACGAGATCGGCATCCGAATTAACGATCTGCCGGGGACGCAGTTTCGGCTGCCCGCCGCGCAAGCCGCGCGTCTGCTCGATTCGCCTTCACACGGCCATGCGGTCAGGCTGGGCAAATCGCTGCGCCGCCTGCTTGAGCATATCCGGAATCCGGACGATCTCGAATTCCCGGTGCCCGCCTCGCTGTCGCCCGTGCTTCGCGATTATCAGAAATACGGATTCGGCTGGCTCAAGACGCTGGCGCATTACCATTTTGGCGGGATTCTTGCGGATGATATGGGACTCGGCAAGACGGTGCAAAGCATCGCCTTCCTCGTATCCTCGCTGGCGGACATCCGCGAAATGCAGCTGCCGGCGCTGATCGTATGTCCCGCTTCGCTGATGTACAATTGGCAGCAGGAGATCGCCCGGTTCGCTCCGGAGCTGAAGGCGGAGATCGTCGACGGCTCGCGGTCGGAACGCAGTCAAACGCTGAAGCGGCTAACCGAAGCGGACGTGTTGATCACCTCCTACCCGCTGCTTCGCCGAGATGTGCTTCTGTATGCGCAGTATGCATTCCATACGCTGATTTTGGACGAGGCGCAAGCGTTCAAAAATCATGCGACTCAAACGGCCCAAGCCGTAAAGACGCTGCAAGCCAGACACCGGTTCGCGCTGACCGGGACGCCGATAGAGAATCGGCTCGACGAATTATGGTCGATTTTCCACGTTGTCTTTCCGGAGCTGTTTCCGGGCAGGCAGGCGTTCGGCGAATTGACGCGCGAAGCCGTCGCGAGAAGAGCAAGGCCGTTTCTGCTCCGCAGGCTGAAAAGCGACGTGCTGAAGGAATTGCCGGAGAAGATCGAGACGCTGCATCCGTCCGAGCTGCTGCCGGAGCAGAAGAAGCTGTACGCCGCCTATCTCGCCGAGCTGCGCCAGGAGACGCTGAAGCATTTGAACGCGGACAGCTTCAACAAGAACAGGATCAAAATATTGGCTGGCTTGACGCGGCTTAGGCAGCTGTGCTGCCACCCGGCTTTGTTCGTCGAAGATTACGCGGGCGGCTCGGCGAAGTTCGAACAGCTGCTGGAGATTATCGAGGAATGCCGGGGGGCGGGCAAGAGGATGCTCGTCTTCTCCCAGTTTACCGAGATGCTTGGGCTGATAAGCAGGGAGCTCTCCGACCAGGGAATCCCCTACTTCTATCTGGACGGACATACGCCGGCGGCCGACCGCGTGGCGCAGTGCACCCGGTTTAACGAGGGGGAGCGGGACGTGTTTCTCGTTTCCTTGAAGGCCGGCGGCACCGGTCTCAATCTGACCGGAGCCGATACCGTCATACTCTACGATCTATGGTGGAATCCTGCGGTGGAGCAGCAGGCGGCCGACAGGGCCTACCGCATCGGACAGAAAAAAGTGGTTCAGGTGATTCGGCTATTGGCCCAGGGGACGATCGAGGATAAAATCTACGAGCTTCAGCATAAAAAGAAGCATTTGATCGACGAAGTGCTTCAGCCGGGGGAGACAGCCACGTCCGCTTTAAGCGAACAAGATATTCGCGACATATTGATGATCTGATTCATGCTCTATTCGCCGGGGTACCACGGATTAATATGAATCAAGACCTCGCCCACGTCGGAATGGCGGGACATGATCGTTTGCTTGATCCGGCGGGAGATGTCATGTCCTTGCTGAATCGTCATATGGCCGGGAATGCTGAGCCGGATGTCGACCAATATGTAATGGCCGTGTTCGCGCGCGCGAATCCGGTCGATGCGCTTCACTTCGGGAGCCGTCCATACCAGAGCCGTATATTCGCTTAGCTTCTCCTGGTCGACGGCTTTTTCCATCAGGACATCGAACGCTTCCTGGCCCATATGGTAGGCAAGTCTGAGCACAAGCACCGAGACGATGATCCCGGCTACCGGATCTCCGTAAGCGAGCATATGCCATCCGTAAGCCTCCCCGATCAGGGAAAGGCCGATGCCGAGAACGGCGGCGATCGAGGCATAGACGTCGGCGAGATGATCGTATGCGGTAGCGAGCAGCCCTTTGCTGTTCATCTTTTTGCCGATGCGAACGGTGTAAATATAGAGCGCCTGCTTCCAGACGAGCGATACGAAGGCCGCGCCCAAGGCGACGAAGCTGGCCTGATGCGGCTCCTCGAAGAACGCGTTGACCGCTTCGTATGCGATATACAGCGCCGCGATGGTCAGAATGACCGAGACGACGGCTGCGCTCAGCACCTCGGCTTTGCCGTGCCCGTACGGATGGTCTTCATCGGCGGGCCGCTTGGAAATATGCATTGAGGTTAACGATGCCGCGGTAGCTATGACGTCGCCGGCATTATGAATGCCGTCGGCCAGCAGCACCTGGCTGTGAAATAGAAAGCCGACGGCGATTTTAAGAACCGTCAGCGCGACGTTGCTGATCAAGCTTACCCATGCCGCCATCATGGAAGAACGGTTATCCGAATTCATCATTTATGACCCCCGCCAGAACTTTTTCCCCAAGGAAACAAAAACCCTTGACCCGCTCCGGTCAAGGGAATGCTATTATGCAGTATGGACAATCCGCTCATTATTATCACCACTTGTCAAAAAATAACATGGTTTATTATAGCATTAGGCTGCATCGGATGCAAAGGGAACGGATCTTTGCCGGCAGTGTGCATCCTGCATTGGAGAAGGGCATGTCTTCAGGCAAATTGTGGTATGATAGTATTGTTTTTTAATACACTGCCGCTGAAGGAGGCCGCACTATGGTGCCTGTCATTTTACTGATCATTTTGCTCGTTATCGTCGTCGTTCCGCTGCTTGTTTTTTTCGGTTACATGTACGCTTTGTCCAAAAAGCCCAAACATTCCATTATCCGCTCGCATCCGTTTCTCGGGTGGCTGCGATATTTGCTTGAGAAGCTCGGACCGGAGTTTCGCCAATACTGGTTCGACAACGATACGGAAGGCAAGCCGTTCTCGAGAGCCGATTTTATCGGTCTGGTCTATGCGGCGAAATATCGGACGGATCTGATTTCGTTCGGGGGCAGACGAGATTACGAGAAGCCCGGCTTCTATTTATCCAATGCCATGT
The DNA here is from genome assembly GCF_025060755.1 of Paenibacillus doosanensis. Classification (GTDB taxonomy): domain Bacteria; phylum Bacillota; class Bacilli; order Paenibacillales; family NBRC-103111; genus Paenibacillus_S; species Paenibacillus_S doosanensis. The sequence goes on along the minus strand of NZ_JANYUY010000019.1, from coordinate 70,570 downwards.
TCCCGAAATTAACGAGCGAGCTTAAGGTCGATAATGAGGCGCCGGTGCCCGGGAAAAAATATGTTATCACCGACGAAGGATTGTTTACTAGAAAGGAAAAGCTGGTCGAGGAGCGGGTCAAGCCTTGGCTGCTGCATGACGAGGATGCGATCGTCGTTGGCGAGGGACGTAAGTTTCCTTGGCGGCTTAAGGGCATGTTCGGCGCTTCGGCCACCTCCTTCGGAGCCGTCGGCGAGCGCTATATTCAATCGACGGGAAGCGGCGCCTGTATGGCGGGCGGGTCGTGGATCAATACGGGCGAAGGCGGGGTTGCGGATGTGCACCTTGCGTCGGGCGCCGAGGTGATCTCGCAGATCGGTCCCGGTCTGTTCGGCTTCCGCGATGAGGAGGGCCGTTTTTCCATCGAGGAATACAAGCGCAAAGCCGCTCATCCGAATATTAAAGCGTTCGAGCTGAAATTTCATCAAGGCGCCAAAATTCGCGGCGGCCATCTCGAAGGCGCTAAGGTGACGGCACCGGTCGCAGCGGCACGCCTAGTCCCGATAGGGAAGACAGTCAACTCCCCGAACCGCTTCGAATTTCTCACCAATCCGGAAGAAGCGCTGCGCTTCATCGCTACCTTGCAGGAAGAGGGCGGCAAGCCGGTGGGAGTGAAGATCGTCGTCGGCGATCCGAAACGGTTGGAGCCGTTTTTCCGGGCGATGCTCGAGCTGGACATTTACCCGGATTTCATTACCGTCGACGGCTCCGAAGGCGGTTCCGGGGCGACGTTTAAAGCAATGGCGGACGGCATGGGGCTGCCGCTCTTTACCGCCTTGCTGATTCTCGACGATACGGCAAGAAAATTCGGCGTGCGGGACCGGTTCCGCATTTTTGCTTCCGGCAAGCTCGTTACTCCGGATAAAGTGGCGATCGCGCTTGCGCTCGGTGCGGATTGCGTCAACTCGGCCCGCGGCTTTATGATGGCCAACGGCTGCATTATGGCGATGCAGTGTCATACCGGCAAATGCCCGACCGGGATTACGACGACGGATTCCAAATTCCAGGAAGCGCTGGTGCCGGAAGAGAAACAGTGGCGCGTAATGAACTATATTTTGCAAATGAGGGAAGGCTTGTTTTCGCTGGCGGCCGCTTGCGGTCTGGAAAGTCCTCGCGGGCTAAGGCGGGAGCATGTCGTGTTTACAAATGACAGCGGGCAAAGCATCCGCATTGCCGATTTGTTTCCTTATCCGAACCTAGATTAGCCAACATCATATTTTCCAGGACGAGTCGCCTTTCTGTATCAGAAGCGGCTCGTCCTTTTTGGCGCGTCCCGATGAAACCTTAAATGAACCTTAGTTTTTGCGCCCAAATCTTTTAGATTGCTTTTATACTATTTTAAAGTGATTTTAAGGTTGAAGCCTCATGATTAAAGCATGAACAACAGCAATAATTACATCGCTAATCCAACCAAATTTCATTCATAGGAGGGCTTTTATTATGGAAAACAACAACAACAATAAAAATCAATATGATGGTTATAAAACTGATGCCGAGCGCGAAGAGACTGCACAACATCGGATGGACGATGAAATCGAGGTCGTTTCGACGCCTCCAAGACGAAGCGGGTCGTTCTTCAAATATTCCGGCAGAGTATCTCTGAACACACCTGAGAACATGGATATGAAGAAGGGCAGTTCCATGAAAAGCACGTTTGCCGCTTTTATGGCCGGGGCTTTGGTAGTAGGGAGCCTGATGTTCGCTTCGGACAAATACAATTTGTTTACGGGTCCGCAGCTCGCGGCGGCACCGCAAACTTCCTCGGTTTCCGGCAATAACGGTGCCAAAACCGCATCGTTGAACAACGTAGTGTCATCGACCAAAAGCGTTGCGGATATCGCTAAGGAGGCAGGACCGGCTGTCGTGAAAATCGAAACGAAAGTAAAGAGCAGCAAAAACGGCAATTCAATGTACAACGATCCGTTTTTCCAACAGTTTTTCGGTAGTCAAGGCCGGGGAAGCGGGAAAGGCTCCACGCAAAATCAGGATGACGGAGCTTTGCAATCGAGCGGATTGGGCTCCGGATTTATTTTCCAATCGTCCGGTTACATTCTAACCAACGAACACGTCATTGACGGCGCCGACGAAATCGATGTTACCGTTCAAGGATACGATACGCCTTTTAAAGCCACGCTACTCGGTAACAGCTACGATCTGGACTTGGCCGTGCTGAAAATAGAAGGGGACAAAGACTTCCCGACGCTGCCTATCGGCGATTCCGATAATACGCAAGTGGGCGACTGGGTTGTCGCCATCGGTAACCCGTACGATTTCGACTACACCGTAACCTCCGGCGTGATCAGCGCCAAGGAGCGTCCGATCAGTATCCCGGATGACAAGGGGACAAGAGAATACAAACATCTGTTCCAAACCGATGCGGCTATTAACCCGGGGAACTCCGGCGGCCCGCTGCTGAACATGAACGGTGAAGTGATCGGGATCAATACGGCGGTAAGCTCCGAAGCGCAAGGTATCGGGTTCGCCATTCCTACAAGCACGATCAGCTCAGTGCTGGAAAATCTGAAAAACAACGTTGAAATTCCGAAGGAACCGTCTCCGTACATTGGTGTTAGTGTTGCCAATATTACCGAAGATATGTTAGGCGATCTGAACTTAAGCAGCACTAAAGGCGCGGTTGTCGCCGATATTCAACCTAAAACGCCGGCCTTTGAAGCCGGGTTGCGCGAATATGACGCCATTGTCGCCGTAGACGGCGCAGAAATCTCCACGGCGGACGAATTAACCAAAAAAATTCAGGCGCTAAAAGTCGGCGACAAAGTGAAGCTGACGATTGTGCGCAACGGCAATAAACAAGACATTACAGTCACCGTCGGCGACCGCAACGCGGCGCAATCGACTTCGAAAAAATAATAGATACCGTGTTACAGCGGGCATGGTTGGGTCTTTCGTAAAGACGCAGCCATGTCCGTTTTTTTATGATCCCGCCAAAACTAACGATTGCGATTTCCAGCAGCTTTTATTGAGATTTATATATCAAAAAAAATATATTGAATAAATATATCTTTTTGATATAATATAAATGAATCAACCTTTAAGGGGGGACTTATGCTTGACCGAATTATTTATACTCGGCGAATTGACGGGTGCTCCGATGCACGGCTATTTGCTGCACACGATCTTGAACGGAGCTATTGGACCTACGCGAAAAATCAGCTGGGGGGTGCTTTATCCGCTCATTCATAGCCTGCTTGCAGATGGGCTGATCGAGCAGGTCCCCGATGAACAACAGGAGGGTTCCCGGCAAGGAAGAGGAAAGAAGAAAAAAATGTACAGAATAACCGAGGATGGTAAGCGTCGTTTTTTTCGTCTGATGGAAGAACCGATTCCATACTCGCCGGACTATGATCTGCACTTTTACGCCAAGCTTTCGAATTTTGACATTATCAGCAGAGAATTGCAATTTCTGATTTTGCACCAGTACAAGGATTACTTGCGGTTTGAGCTTCGCCATGAGGAAGAACGGGTGGAGTATATAAGCAAAGACGAAATGATGCCCGATGAGGAACGACAGTACAATCTGATCTGGTTCCGGCATCGGTTGGACAAGCTTCGTTTGGACGAGGCTTGGATTTTGCAGTTAATTCATAATCTTCAAATGAATGGAGAAGGGACGGTGTATGAGTAAGTTTGCGATTGCCGAAGTAACGGCCGCTAGCGGCGGACGCTTGGAACGGCGTACTTAATAATATGAGGTGATGATTATGGCGCGTGTATTACTGATCAACGGAGGTTCCGAAGGACATATCAATCCAACGCTTGGCGTTGTTCAAGAACTGATCCGCCGCGGCGAACAGGTGGTTTACTGTACAGCGGATCAGTATCGTGATCGCGTAGAGTCAACGGGCGCAGAGGTGATCACGTTCGATAGCGGCAAATTTGTGGAGGCGTTCCTGGCCGGAGGAAGAAATCCTTGGGCACGGGCGGGCGGACTTTTGCGGACCGCCGACATTATCATTCCCAGTGTCCTCGATCAAATCAAAGGAAAGCATTTTGACTACATCATTCATGATTCGATGTTCGGCTGCGGACGCTTGCTTGCGCAAATACTCGACTTGCCGGCAATCAATTCATACACAAGCTTTGCACTTCAGCAAAACAGCTTTGACATGATGCACGATCACCTCTTGCGCCAGTTTCCGGCCGACGTGAACGAACAAGCGCAGCAGGAGTTTCAACGCCTTGTCAGTCAAGTGGAAGCGAAATACGATGTACGAGTGGGCTCCGCTTACGAGGTATCCTGTAATCCTGCGCCGTTGAGCCTTGTCTACACGTCGAAAAGCTTTCAGCCCGATGGTGAAAGTTTCGACGAGACGTTCAAGTTTGTTGGACCGTCTGTAGTGCCGCGTTCGCACAGTCATTTTGATTTCTCTCATGTGGACACGGATCGATTGGTTTACATTTCTTTCGGTACCGTTATCAATCAAGCGGCGGAATTTTACAAGCTCTGTTTTGCGGCGTTTGCCGAAACGAAGTACACCGTGATTGTATCCGTAGGCAGACAAACCCAGATTGCGGAATTGGGAGACATTCCCGATAATTTTATCGTTCGTAACTATGTACCGCAACTCGAAGTATTGCAACGCGCCAAATTGTTTATCACGCACGGCGGCATGAACAGCGCCAGCGAAGGATTATATTATGGGGTGCCGCTGATTGTGCTTCCCCAAGGCGCAGACCAGCCTATGGTGGCGCGGCGTGTGGCTGAAATCGGTGCAGGCATCCACCTGAAGCAAGAAGGGTTAACCGCTCGGGATCTTCGAGAGGCGGCGGAACATGTGTTCGAGGATGCATCGATTCGAGAGGCTTGTGTTGAAATTGGCGATTCGTTCCGAACTGCGGGCGGGTATCATCGAGCCGTGGAGGAGATCTTCGCATATAAACGAAATCTAGGATTGGGAGACAATTTTACGTAGAGACGCTCGGATTACAATTACAACACCAAGTGGAAGGGCATTTTGCGCAAGTTGCGGCACCGGGACTGACAATCGGGCTATTGCATCCCTCGGGTGAACAAGGTATTCAACCCGGAAAATCAGAGAGCATTTCTATTGGATTTGAAGTACAGGAATTAGAGCCGGCGATCGATGTGCTGAAATCTCGCGGCGTTGAATTCCAGCATATTACTGAAAACAATGGAACCCGGCTGGCACACTTCAATGATCCTGATGGAAATCCTCTTTATTTGATTTGCACTCGTTAAGCCGCGCGCATATTATCATGGTAGCAAGCAAACAAAAACCGATTATCCTGCCTCGGAGTAGGAAAGTCGGTTTTTTGCCTTTTGACCAACCTATGGTAACAAATGTGCATTAATAGGTTAGTCAAAGTTTTTTCCAAAAAAACAAGCGAATATACCTTACCCAAACGTCCCTCTGCACATAGCATTATCTATAAGGGAATACGAAGCGTTGCTTTGTGCTCAAGACCGCTTGCTTCCGTTCGGTGCACAGCATACGTGAATTCAGATAAGGAGATGGTCGAAGGTGGCTTTGAAACGAGCGGGGAAATCGAAACCGGAAAAGAAGAAATCCCTCAGGAAAGAGCCCTTAAAAGTTATCATTCAGGGTCCTTTAGTACCGCAGGATAAAAGAAAGCATGAATTTCATTTCAATTGCCCGCTCCATCCCAGAATCGGAAAAACCGCTCACCCTTATAAGCAAAAAGAGACCGCCGACGCCCGAGTTCTGATGGTTCTGGATCAATTTAATATCGGAGGTACGGAAACCCACTGTTTATCGCTCGCGCGAGAGCTGATAAAGAAAGGAATCTATGTTGCGGTTGCCGGCAAAAACGGGCGCATGCTGGAGACGTTTTTAGCGCTGGGCTGTCCGGTGTACGAAATCGATTTCGTAACCGATTCCTACAGATCGAACGAAGAGAACAAGGATGAAATTATCCGACAAGTAAAAAAAATTATACAAAACGAAAATATATCCGTTGTTCACGGTCATCAGGTTCCTTCCGGAAGTTTCGCAGCTAAGGCGGCAAGCCAGGTGAAGGTACCTTTTGTCTATACGGTACACGGTCTTTATTACGGCAACGACTTACTGCCTGTTCTTGATATGGCTTCGGTTGTCATTACCGTTACGCCTCCCGTTCAGCAATTCGTCAAAAATTATTATAACTCCCCGATATTGATTCCGAACGGTATCAATCCCACGGAGTATGCGAACCGCCCATCGCTCAAATCCGACTTTAGAGCCAGATACGGTATACCGGAGGATGCGCCTCTCGTGCTTTACGTAGGACGTTTAACATGGGAAAAGGCGGATATTTGCTTAAATATTGTCGAAGCATGCCAGCAGTTGAGAGAACAAGCGTTTGCTTCTCTGCGCCTTATGATTGTGGGAGCGGGGAGTGAAGCGGGCAAAATCGAAGCGTTGGTCGAACAAACCAACGCCGCGGCAGATGAACCGTTCATTCATTTACTTGGCGATTCATTGAATATGTGCGCTCTTTATTCCAGCAGCGATTGCGTGATCGGCACGGGCCGGGTTGCAGTAGAGGCGTTGGCTTGTAAAACGCCGGTTATCGCAGTAGGCACGCACGGTTATTTCGGCATCGTACAGCCGGAAAATTACGAGTCCGCCTGGCGGCTTTGGTTCGGAGATCACAAATCTAAGCATCCGTTATCGCAATGGATGCTGAAGGAGCATTTAAACGAGGTACTGAATTTGGCTCCCCAAACCAGGGAAGAGTGGGGCTGGGTTGGCCGCAAATATATCGAAAGTTATTATCATATTGAAGCTGCGGCTTCGAGCACATTGAATGTATACGATCAATTGCTTGCTAGCAAATAAAAAAGAGGGCGCCTGTAAGATTTTTTTAAAGGGGCCCTCTTTTCCCGTATTATGGTGTATCTCGTTAAGAGCCTGAATATAAGAATATACGAGTAACTAGCGTCATTCATCCAAGCTATTGCTATAGAGAAAGAATACTATGAAAGTATAATCACGGAACCAGCGTGATAATAAACAAAGGAGTGTGGTATTAGATATGCCGCTATCAAGATTAGCTTCCCTTACCAGCAATTCCGGTACGACCTGGTACTCGACGGCAAGCAGGACAGATGCGATTACTGCAGCCATCACGGGAACTGCAACCGCAACCAGCGGACTGGCTACGAATATCGGTCAAGCCGGCGCATTCTGGCCGAACCTGGAGTATTATGCCGCGGAAGGTTTGGCTAACCCAGAATATGTATGGAACGATGCGTCTCCTGCGGCATCGGAAACCGTCTATTTTGCTCAAGCCTATCAGTACACGGATCTCATCGTCGCCGGTATTACCCGTCTGGCCGTGGCCGATACATTCACGGATAATGCCCATACGCTATTTATTGAAGAATATTTGAACATTCCTCTTGTCGGGATTACGCTTGAAACCTCCGTTACGCCTGCCGGAGGCGCGCCGGACGGCAGCCTGAGCGATGCGGGACAGGCTGACTCTCCGCCGTTCGGATGGCAGAATATATCTAAGTTTTCCGGTATTTACGTCCCGACACTTCCGGTTACTATTCCTGCACTTACCACTTACTTCTTCGTCGTATCTTATGAAGTAGTGAACTACTCGACGAACGGTGACGTAAATCCGGCCGGTCTTCAATTCATCGTCGAGCTCTACAATGATCTGGTCGAAGTCTAATTCTAAAGGTTCAACCCGGTTTCATCTATGATGCCGAAAGGGCCGTTCCTCAGCCATGCTGCATGTGGCTGTTGGAATGGCCCTTATTTTCTTTCTTTTGGCGGCTAAGGATAAAATAGTCTCGAATGCTGCTTGGGATGCAGCCGGTAGAAATATAGCGGTTCCCGCAAATTGTCCATTTGAATTCCGGCAGCTGCGCACTTGGCGAAAAATTCGAAGTCTTCCGCTCCCGGGATTTTGCGAGTATGACCTCCGATCCGGTCAAACGTGCTTCCTCGGAGCATGACCGTCGGATTCGAAATACAATGAAGCCCCTCATCATACCTTTGCGGAATATCGCTTCCGTAAGCCAGCCACTGCGGGATAACGGTTTTATGGTAATTCTGGTCCTCGAAGGCAATGTAATTGGTGCCGACCAATCCGAACTCCGGATGCTCGCTCAGAAATTGCACCTGCTTCTCCAGCCGTTCGGGATGGGAAATATCGTCGCAGTCGTGAATAGCGATAAACTCGCCGCGAGCGAGAAACATGCCGATCGTATAACTGCCGGCTGTTCCAACATTGCTCGGAAGAGGGAGGAAAACGACTCTCGCCAATCGCTCCGTCTCGGAGCGGTAGTCATGAAGCCAGGAGTTTATCGTGTCCACCGTCGAATCGGAAGAAGCGTCATCCACTAAAATCCATTCCATTTGCGTATAGCTCTGCTTAAGTAAGCCGTCCAGGCAGCTCCTTATGAACGCAGATGCGTTATAGCACGGGACCACCACGCTAACCAAGCCGTTTACTCTGTTCAAATGTCATTGTCATCTCCTTTTCCAATGAGAGTTAAACTTGTTCGTTATACTATATGATGCTCGGGAAGGTTCAGTCAGAGGCATCTGGTTATGGCCCGGCAAAAGATAGGGGATTTGTTCCGTATCAATCGTATAGGATTTCTTCCCAAATCAACATATGATGAACTAACACTTGGAAATGAGTAGGAAAGGAAGATGCTCAGATGAAGGCTCCGCTGCACGTTCACTTCATAACCTCCGGCATGGGCTCGCCTTATCCGCCTCTGGAATCGGCGATCATTCATGCGCTGCGGGAGCAAGTACAGCAGGTAACGGTTGCGCATCCCAAAGAGGAATTGCCGGCTGGAAGCGGGAAGCCTGATCTGCTGCTTGTATTTCATGCGTTGTTTATGCCGAAACATCGGCTTTCCCAATTGAAACGAGCGGCTGCCCAAACAGCCGTCTGGTTTACAGACGACCCGTATTACTCCGATTGGTCGAAAGAAATCGCGGTCCATTTCGATTTTGTTTTTACGCAGGATCGCAATTCGGTACAGCGGTATGAGCGGCTTGGGTGCAAGCGCGTGTATCATTTGCCTTTAGCGGCGGACACGAGCGTGTTTCATCCCGTGAAGGTGCCGGATTCCTATGCCTCCGATCTTTGTTTCATCGGCAGCGCCTTTTGGAACCGGGTGCGTTTCTTCGAGCAAATAATAGCCAGGCTTGAGGATAAAAAGGTTACGATTCTGGGGCTTTGGTGGGATCGATTGAAAGCGCCAGAAGGCTCACATGTCATGCTAAGCCGCTCTCACGGGGACGAGGGATGGATATCGTCTGAGGAAGCGGTGCGCTATTACAATGGCGCAAAGATCGTTTTAAATATTCACCGGTCGATCGACGATCCGTTTAATCAGAACAGCTCCGCGCTGGATGCGCATTCCATCAACAATCGGACCTTTGAAATCGCTGCCTGCGGAGCGTTCCAATTGCTCGATATCCGCAAGGATCTTGGGGAGTACTATACTCCGGGGAAGGACATCATTCCGTTCGCCTCTGTGGAGGAGTGTGTCCGGCTGATTAACCTGTATTTGAACAAGGACCGGAAACGCCGGGCTATTGCGGAGCGGGCACGGAGGCGCACCTTGTCCGAACATACGTACGGGAAGCGGGTAGAAGCCTTGTTGAAGGCTATCGGCCTGGCCGCTGGAGAAGGAACGTGACGTGATGATGAGATTGTATAATAAGGGGCAAGCCGCTTAGAACGCGGCTTTTTCTATTGGCATAAAATTTTGTTATAGACAAAGTATCAAAGGCTTTTTGGCAGCTGTTTATGTATGATGATTGTAAATCCAAATTCAGGAAGGAAACAGGCTATTGAAAAAAAATGATGCGCCGCCTATTGATCTGGTCGAACAAATCGCAAGCGAAAGTCTCAATAAGACAGTAAAAACGATAGAACGAGAATTAAGGGGAGTTTCTACCTATGTTTATCGCGTGCAACTCGAAGATCGTACCGTTTATCTCCGAATTCTCCCGGAGGAAGACTGTAGTTTTGCGGTGGAAGTGCAGGTGCATTCTTTACTGAGGGAAAAGGGAGTCCTTGTACCCGAGGTCATCTTCTTCGCTCCCCATCAACATATCTCAGGGATGTCATTCATGATTGTCGGTGAAATCCCCGGAGAAAACGTTATGAATTGCGGCTCGAAAGACATTTATCATGGCATACTCGTTCAGGCGGGAAAACAAATTGCGGTTATCAATCAAGTAAGCGTGGACGGTTTTGGTTTCGTTAAGAGGGGGAGGGAAGAAGATGCGCGGCCCTTGCAGGGGCCAAAGAAATCGATGCATGATTACCTCTATGAAGTTCTTGAGGAAGGGCTCGTATTATTATCGGAGAATGGATTCAGTCGGAGGGATATCTTCCAAATCAGCAGCCTATTCGATGCGGGAGCTGATTTGATGGGAAGGCACGGTTCTTGTTTAGCTCACGGCGATTTTGACGATGATCATATTTTCCATTATAACGGAACATTTACGGGGATTATTGACTTTGGCGAAATCCAGGGAAGCAGTCCGCTGTATGATTTGGGGCATTTCAAATTGCATGATGGACAGTATAATCAGATTACTCAGGGATTCCCTTCCTTGGCAATGGGGTATAACGAAGTGGTAGAGCTTTCGGATGATGACTATACCGAAATTGACCTTTGGGCATTGTGGATCGGCGTCGGAAGGCTAGCGCGGAAATACAAGTACAATCGTCGAAATAGCAAGGGGAATTGGGGCCGTTATCATGACCATCTGTTGAAAACGGTAAAGATTGAAATGGAACTGCTCGCTAACAAAATATAGCAGGTGAATGACGACGATGTGGAGATTCGCTGCGGCCGCGGCGTCTTTGTCAGCAGGAACAATTCCCCTGATGCATACGCTATGATGAACTTTGTAATGGCTTGCGGTAAAAAACCACTTTGAAACTAATGATCACAAACTCAAAAGATTTCCTTAGCGAAATACCGGTTTAATGCAGGGATTCGTTATAAAAAGATAGACGATTAGGGAATAATTCGGTTATCTAATAAACTAAATATTCGCGGCAGTGACGAGGATCACATCTCTATCCGTTACAAAGCTTTATGATTCAATCAACGACATCGGGCTTACGAAAGGATCTATACCTATGATAAACAGAAGCGGCAGGTTTGCCCGAAGGGCGGTCAAGGTGGATCAGGCTCAGCATATGATCATGCAGCATGTACAGAGGCTAGGCAGCGAGTATGTGCCTCTGGAATCATGTCTGCTTCGAAGAACCTCGGAAGCGTTGTATGCGAAGGAATGCATGCCGCATTTTCGCAGATCGGGGCTGGACGGGTATGCGGTTATGAATGCAGACGCTGCAAGCGCAGCTCCGCAGCAGCCCGCGCGGCTGCGGGTAATAGATGAAGTTCCTGCCGGGAGCGTTTCGGATAAGCAGGTCGAATCCGGGACGGCCATTCGCGTAATGACGGGCTCGGCTGTGCCCGAAGGGGCTACTGCTGTGGTGATGTTTGAGCAGACTGAAGAATTTCAAGAGGATGGACAAGTTTTTATCCATATTAAACATAACGTTTCTTTTGGACAAAACATTGCCAACATTGGCGACGAGGTAGCGATCGGCCAACTGCTTATGGGGGCCGGCACCCGCATCGGGCCAGGACAGATTGCGCTGCTTGCTTCGCTGGGCCATGACAAAGTCCCTGTCATACGCCGGCCGCGTGTCGGCGTATTAACGACGGGAAGCGAGCTGAGCGATGTCGGTCAGCCGCTTCTGCCCGGGAAAATCCGCAACAGCAACGCCTATATGCTCGCGGCTCAAATCGGGCAGTACGGCGGACTTGCCGTTCATTATGGAACTGCCCCGGACCGCATCGATCAAGTTGCCCGCATCATTCGGGAGGCTGTACAGGAATGCGACATGCTGCTTGTCAGCGGCGGCGTGTCGGTCGGCGATTATGATGTTATGGCCGAATTTTTTACGGTTGGCAGCGGCAGCGGCGAATTGGAGCTGCTCTTCAATGCGAACTGTCAGATCCGAATCCCCTCAGGCTCCAAGGGAGTAAGCGCCGGCCAACAGGTGGGGGTTATCCCGCTTCCCTATGAAACGACGATATACGGAAAGGGAGGAGCCATCGATGGAACCGCGAGACTACCCGGCTGCACCGGTTGACGCTCTCGGAAGGCCGCTTCGGGACTTGCGCATATCCATAACGGATAGGTGTAATTATCGCTGCCGTTATTGTATGCCGGAAGAGATATTTGGAGCGGACTTTCGCTTTCTGTCTGAGGAGAAGCTGCTCAGCCTGCTGGAATTGGTAAGGCTGACGCAAATATTTGTCTCGCTGGGCGTCGAGAAAATCCGCATTACAGGCGGCGAGCCGCTGTTAAGGAAAAATATCGGCGACATCATCTCCCGAATCCGCAGCATCGAGGGCGTTAAGGACATTGCTGTTACAACTAATGGATCGCTGCTTAAGCAGAAAGCGCAGCAATTAAGGGAAGCGGGACTGGAACGCATCACCGTGAGCCTGGACAGCCTGAACGACGAACGATTCGGCAGGATGAACGGAAGGGGATTCCCGGTCCGGACCGTGCTTGAGGGCATCGATGCCGCGGCTTCAGCCGGGTTATCCGTAAAGATCAATATGGTCGTTCAAAAAGGCGTTAACGATCAAGACATCATTCCTATGGCCCGGTACTTCCGCGAGCGCGGGCACACGCTAAGATTCGTCGAATTTATGGACGTTGGGAACAGCAGCGGCTGGAATCAGCAGCAGGTCGTGCCCAGCAAGCGGATTATCGAAATCATTCATGCCGACATGCCGCTTGAACCGGTGGCGCCGAACTATTATGGCGAGGTCGCGACGCGTTACCGCTACCAAGGAACACATACGGAGATCGGTTTGATTTCTTCGGTAACGCAAGCTTTTTGCGGTAGCTGCACGCGGGCCCGTCTATCTGCGGAGGGGCATTTGTATACGTGCTTGTTTGCTTCGGATAAAACGGATTTGCTGAGTGTAATGCGGGCCGGCGCCAGCGATGATGAAGTAAGGCAGCGGATCGTTCAAGTATGGAGCGAACGTCAGGACCGTTACTCGGAAACGAGACTCGCGCAGACATCTCCTAGGCGCAAGGTAGAGATGTCCCATATTGGCGGATAGAAATAAGGTTTTCAATAGCAATTCCAGCAGAGCCTCTGGCGAGTGGCGAGTGTTGAAGCCGGGGGCTTGTTTTTTTGCTGCCGATTTGTGAAAACAAATGAGATTGATTTTCAAAATGTGAGGGGGATCACAATCCCCTTGGATTCGCTGAGGTATATTGAATAATGACATGGGCCTGATCGCTCGCGTATTCGCCTGGTAGCTGCTTCCAGTGACTTCGGCGAGAGGGCCGGGGCAGCCGGTCATTTGCTGAGTCTTTTCGATATTAAAGGGCTCACAATGACTTTTATCACGGAGGACGGACGGCCGCTCATGGTTTAATACAAACATCAGGTCAATAAGCGAGGGAGCAATGATAACATGGATCGAGCATTCGCATCAAAATTTGCCAAATGTGTGTTCCTCACCGTATGCGGTTTAATTATTCTGATGGGCATTGGATCAAGAATGTTCACACACGTGGATTTGGCTTTGTATGGGTACATGGTAGGTACCGTTGTTTTCGTCGGAGGTTTCTTTTATCGATTTATTGCATGGGGAGAGCGGCCGCCGACCAAAATCATTTTGAAAAAAGGCATCAAGCTGCTGTTCCGCAAAAGCACGCCGCAGACTGCAACGGAGCATCTGATTACTTACCGGTTTATATGGAACCGAGGCTGGTACCGTTGGACGCAGCACGTGCTGCTGGGCTGGGGCTGTATACTGTCCGCCTTCGTAACCTTTCCCCTCGTATTCGGCTGGATGTACTTCACGATGAGCGAGAACGGAACGTACACCGTAGTCGGCTTCGGGATCGACATTATGAAGATTAAAGCGGACGGCATGCTCGGATTTCTGTTCTACAACGCTTTGAACATTACGGCGTTCATGGTCATAGGCGGCGTATGCATGGCTTTGTACCGCAGAATCAAACATATGCAGGCCCGCGCCGAGCAGACCTTGATTTACGATTTTCTACCGCTGTATATGCTGCTTTTTGTAAGTATCACGGGGCTGCTGCTCACATTCTGCAATATTTTCCTACATGGGTACGGACATTCGGTTGTGACGCTGATTCATCAATGGTCCGTAATCGTAACGCTGATCTATATTCCTTTCGGAAAATTGGCGCATATCCCATTCCGTCCGATGAGCGTATTCGCCCGAAACTATCGCGAGCATTACGCCGGGCAGGCGACCAAAAGCTGCAAAGTATGCGGAAACGGCTTCGTATCGGTAGAGCAGTCCGATGATGTTATCGCTGTGCTGAAAGTCAACGAGATTGAATTCAAAACCGAAGAGGGCTATCACTTGGCCGAGCTGTGCCTGCCATGCCGCCGTAAATATAGAATGTCTCGGTTTACCGGAATACCCACGCATCAGATTCACGTGAAGGAGGCCAACCAGAATGCCAAAGGATAAATTTTTTAAAGTCATTGCCAACAAACAGCACCCGAACGAAGAGCTGGTGCCGACCCATTGCTCCTACTGCGGCATGCAGTGCGGCATGAACCTTCGAGTCGATAAATCGACCAACAAGATTATCGGCGTTGAGCCGCGATATGACTGGCCTGTTACGCTCGGGAAGATGTGTCCGAAGGGCGTAACGGCTTACCAGCAGACGAACCATGATGACCGGCTGCTGCGGCCGCTGATCCGCGACGACGCAAGTCTCAAAGGAACGAAGGAAGGCTTTCGCGAAGCCAGCTGGGATGAAGCTTACGCGTTAATCGTGAAAAGATTCCAAGAGCTTCAAGGGAAATACGGCAAAGATTCGCTATCCGTATTCAGCGGCGTCTCGATGACCAATGAAAAATGCTACCTGACAGGGAAGTTCGCCCGGGTTGCTCTGCAAACCCGCTACATCGACTATAACGGCCGGTTCTGTATGTCGAGCGCAGCCGCAGGTTTTCTTCGCAGCTTCGGAGTAGACAGAGGCTCGACGCTTCCTTGGACGGACCTGCACGAAACAGATTGCTTGTTCATCGCCGGAAGCAATACGGCCGAATGCCACCCGACCTCCATGTTCCGGGTATGGGAAGTACAGAACCGCGGCGGCTATCTGATCGTAGCCGATCCCCGCGAGACGCCGATCGCCCGCCGCGCGGACGTTCATCTGGATCTGCGCCCCGGCACCGACTTGGCGCTGGCTAACTGCATGCTCAACCTGCTCATTCAGAACGGTCACGTCGACACTGAATTTGTGCGTAATCACACCAACGGCTTCGAAGAAATGCAAGAGGTCGTGAAAAAATTCACTCCTGCATGTACCAGCGAAATCACGGGAGTCGCGCCTGAGAAGCTCATTCGGGCAGCCGAAATTTACGGCAAAGCGCCGAACGCCGTCGTCATGTTTGCCCGCGGGATTGAGCAGCAGCACAAGGGAGCGGACAACGTTTCGGCCTACACCAATATGTGCCTGGTGACCGGCAAAATCGGCCGTCCGAAATCCGGCGTGGCGACGTTCACCGGGCAAGGAAACGGCCAGGGCGGCCGAGAGCATGGGCAAAAGTCGGACCTTCTGCCCGGTTACCGCAAGCTGACCAACCCGAAGCATGTAGAAGAAGTGTGCAAAGTGTGGGGCATCGCGCCGGAAGAAATGCCTCAGCCCGGCGTATCGGCATACGAGATGTTCGAGCTGATGGAGCAGAAGACGATTCGCGGATTGTATCTGTTATGCTCCAATCCCGCCGTTTCGGCGCCGAACCAGAATTATGTCCGCGCAGCGCTGAAGAGTCTGGATTTTATGGTTTGCGCAGACATCTATCTGTCGGAATCGGCGGAATTTGCAGACGTAGTGCTTCCGTCCGTTACTTGGTCGGAGGATGAAGGCACCGTGACCAATCTGGAAGGGCGCATTATTAAAATCAATAAGGCGCAAGAGCCTCTAGGCGAGTCCAAGCCTGATTGGCTGATCGAGGTAGAATTGGCGGAGCTCCTCGGCAGAGGGCAGTACTTCCGCCATCTCAAGACAGCTAGAGACGTAGCCGACGAATTCCGTCTAGCTTCCAAAGGCGGCTATGCCGACTATTACGGAGCGACTTGGGAGAAGATAGAGAAGCTGGACGGCGTCTTCTGGCCTTGCCGCAGCGAGGAAGATCCGGGTACGCCGCATATGTTCCTGGATCATAAGTTCTACCACCCGGACGGCAAAGCGAAGCTATGCGCGCTTCCTTACAGACCGCCTGCCGAGGAGCCTTGCGATCAGTATCCGCTTCGGCTGACAACGGGCAGGGTTGTTTATCACTACCTGTCGGGGAATCAGACGAGAAGAATTCCATTCCTGCGGGATATGTGCCCCGAGCCGTATGTCGAGGTTCATCCGGAGACGGCAGCCAAATATAACATTCAACACGATGAAGTGGTTCGTTTATATACTCGGCGCGGAGAGGCGTTTTATAAGGTTAAAATTATTGAAGCGATCCGTCAGGATACTGTGTTCGTTCCTTATCACTTCGGACATGAGCAGTCTATTAATCTGCTTACCATTCCGGCGCTGGACCCGATGTCCAGAATGCCGGAATTCAAAGCCTGCGCGGCCCAGATCGAAAAGCAACCAGAGAGGATAAATGTCCGATGAAACAACATTTATATATCGAAATGGACAACTGCATCGGCTGCCGCAGCTGTTTGGCTGCTTGTACCCAATGCGGAGGCCACGATCAAAGGAACCGCAACTACGTATATGACGTGAATCCGCTTGTCACGCGACAGACGATCCCGCTGATGTGCTTGCACTGCGTAAATCCGGCTTGCGCCCGAAGCTGTCCTGCGCAAGCTATCCAGATAACGAAGGAGGGCGCAGTGCTCTCGGCTCTGGTCGAGAAATGCATCGGCTGCCAGAACTGCACCATCGCATGTCCTTACGGCATTCCGAAATTCGATGAAGAGCAAAACTTAATGTATAAATGCGATCTTTGCTATGACCGCACGAAGGAAGGAATCCCGCCGATGTGCGCCTCGGTTTGTCCGACGAACACCTTGCAGTGGCTGACGGAAGAAGAGCTTGCTGCCAAGAAAGAGCAGCATCGGTTAGGGAAATGGACGGCCAGTCATGAGCTGCCCGATCCTCTTGAAGGGGAAACGAATGTGAAGATCAGCCTTCCGGGCATTCTGCAAGGGAAGCAAAAATTGTTCTAATCTATTTTGGTATTGGAGTGAGGCTGTATGGAACAGGACAACAAGCGCGATAATAACCATAGTCCTTTTAATGAGGATAATTATACCCATAATATACGCAAAAACAACGAACGAAAGCTGGATCGCCGCAGCTTTATGAAGACGCTGGTCGGGGCGGCGGGGGTCTTCGCCGTTTCTACTCTTCCATGGGGAGCGCTTGCGGCTAAAGAACTGACCGGCCTCAAGAAGAAACCGTATCAGCCGCTAAAGATTGCCGATATCCGATCGCTCAGAGTGGGGGACGCCGTTGAATTCGCGTACCCTGGCGAACACGACTCCGCGCTGCTGATCCGGCTGGGCGAGAATGAATACAAAGCTTATCAGAATGCATGCACGCATCTGAAATGCCCCGTATTCTGGAGCCAAGAACAAAGCGAAATGGTATGTCCGTGCCATCACGGCATATTCGATGCCAGAACAGGCGCTCCAACCGCCGGACCTCCGAGAAGACCTTTGCCCGAAGTGCTGCTCAAAGAGGATCAAGGCGCGATCTATGCGATAGGAGTGAAGCGCTATGAAGCGTAGCTATGTAGGGGTGCTCCTGCTTTGCGTCGTGTTGTTTCTGAATATTATCTGCACGCAGAAAGCCGTGAATGCGTACTTTTTTGAACAGTATCGTACGGTTATTGTATATGCAATTTGCAATATATTATTATTTCCATTCGCTATTTGGATTTATCGACGGGAGTGTAATTCTCAATGAATACGATGATAAAAAAAATACAATTGCCGCTGCAAACCGTTAACCTGGTGCTTGGCTTCATGGTTTGGGTCATACTCTCATCTTTGATGCCGTTTATTAAAGAATCGATTTCATTGACGCCTTCTCAGCTTACATGGGTAACTGCCATTCCCGTATTATTCGGCTCTGTTATGAGGGTGCCTGTAGGGTACTGGACCAATCGGTACGGAGCACGAAAACTATTTGCCATCAGCTTTATTCTTCTGCTGGCTCCCGTGTACTGGGTCAGTCAGGCCGACTCTTTCACGGACCTGATTATCGGCGGATTCTTCTTGGGGATCGGCGGAGCCGTATTCTCCGTAGGAGTAACTTCTCTGCCTAAATATTATCCGAAAGAAAGACACGGTTTCGTTAACGGGATTTACGGGGCGGGTAATGTGGGTACCGCGTTGTCGACATTCGGCGCGCCGATCGTCGCCGACCATCTGGGATGGTCCAAAACCGTCATGCTATACAGCATCCTGCTTATCATTATGGCGGCTCTCAATTTTTTCGCAGGCGACCGTAAAGAACCGGCCGTAAAAACGTCCCTCGTCGAGCAAATTAAAGGGGTATCGGGCAACTCCAAGCTTTGGTTCTTATGCTTATTTTACTTCCTTACCTTCGGTTCTTTCGTTGCGTTTACCGTTTATTTGCCCAACTTTATGGTCAGCAGCTTTCATTTGACCAAAGTGGATGCGGGCATGCGTACAGCCGGATTTATCGTTCTTGCAACGGCTATGCGGCCTATCGGGGGATATCTGGGAGATAAATTTAACGCTTTCAAAATTCTTATCTTTGTTTTCGCCGGCTTAACCGTTTCCGGAATTCTGCTTTCTTTTGCTCCGTCGATGACCTGGTATACGATAGGATGCCTGACGATTGCGCTTTGCGCAGGCATAGGCAACGGGACTATTTTCAAATTGGTGCCTATGTATTTCTCGAAACAAGCCGGTATTGCCAACGGTATCATATCGGCGATGGGCGGCCTGGGCGGTTTCTTCCCGCCGCTTCTGCTTACGTTCCTGTTTAAACTCACAGGCCACTACGCCATTGGCTTCATGGCTTTATCCCAGGTGGCTATGGCAAGCTTGATTCTTATTGTGTGGATGTTCTATCAAGAAAAGCTGGGTCTGTCGTCCAAAATCATCGAAAATACGGTTGAAGGCATCATGGTTACCGATACTAACGGCAATATCCGCTCGGTGAACGGGGCATTTACGCAGCTTACCGGTTATGAATCCGATGAGGTCATCGGCAAAACGCCAAGCTTGTTGAAGTCAGGCAAACAAGACCGCCATTTTTACAATGCCATGTGGGATAGCATCCGCGCGCTGGGCTTCTGGCAGGGCGAAATTTGGAATCGAAAGAAGAACGGCGACATTTATTTGGAATGGCTCACGATTAGCGCGGTTAAAAATGATGCGGGAGATATCGTGTACTATGCCGGTATGTTCAGCGATATTACCAAGCAGCGG
This sequence comes from Paenibacillus doosanensis, assembly GCF_025060755.1. Taxonomy (GTDB): domain Bacteria; phylum Bacillota; class Bacilli; order Paenibacillales; family NBRC-103111; genus Paenibacillus_S; species Paenibacillus_S doosanensis. Next base: position 51,039 of record NZ_JANYUY010000019.1, on the reverse strand, counting down.
GGGCTCAAGCAGGAAGGAAGATGAGGATGCCTACAGAGTTTGCGTTGGACCTGTGCTTTATCCGGGAGCATGGGCAGCTTCCCTTGCCGACGCTGATCGACCGGGAGCTGCAAAAACTGTTTGCCGGAAGAGGGAGCTGGTATATCGATTTCAAGGTAAAGGAAGGTCTCGATATTGCGGTCGCTGAAGTCAAGGGGCTGGGGACATGGGAAACTGAGGATGAACTCCTTCAGTATATCGAAGAGAGCATGGAGCAGGACTCTGATTCCGCTGAAGACAGCTGGGAATATCTGCAAGGGTATCAAGTGAAAGTATGGCCAAAAATAGATGCAGGCTCCTGCCGCATAAAGACGAGGTGAATGCGAGATGAAATGGGAGGATAAGCTGTCACAATGGATGGGGTCCCAGATCGAGGTGCATATTGAGGATCAAGCAGGTCTTGATCCTGTTGCTCCTCCTAAAAAAATAACGCTGGAGAAAATAAAAATGACCGACAACAATGAATATATGCAAATCTATATGAACGAACATCAATTTCTGGCCATACCTATTCTAGGCGAGGACAGCACGAGCTTGGTCACAACAGACGACGGCGCAGTGCTCTGTTCCTCCGATGCGGCGGCGCAGCTTGTGTACAAGGTTTATTTCGGCGTATAATCTTTATTTTTCCATACCTCCGTCCGGATAACTGCCGTCATTCCGGTGAAAATAGAAAAAAAGGGAGGTAGAGGAAATGGACTGCGATGAAACAGGAGCGAAGTGCGGCATAGATGCTGCTGAACTCAAGAACGAGCTGCAGAGGACTTTGGCCTATGAAACGGAATTGCTTCGCACCTATACGATCATGTCGGAAAGATTGCACAGTCGGGAGCAGCTCAGGGAACGGCTTCAAAATTTTGCGGAAGGAAACGCCAAGCGTTCCCGGCAGTTAATAGATGAAATCGAACAATTAAATTCGTAAATGGTAAGAAGGGACAGTCGCGATATCAGCGGATACTGTCCCTTATGCATGAGCGGATCGTTCAATTGGATGTTCGGCCCTAATGATGCGACAACAGCTTCTTCATCTTTCCTAGCAGCAGTTCAGGGTCCGGATGAATGAAAGGACGGGTCCATTCAGCTACTCTCCTGTGCGATAACAAAAGAGTCAAGATTAGTCCGGTTCCAAGCAGCAGCCACAAGTGTCCGAAATGTGCGGCACCCCGGTATACGCCCGCCGCGGTAAGCAGCTTTAATGCCGCTCCATGCATCAGGAAGACATACACCGTCCGCTCGCCCCATTCCGTCACGATGCTTTTCTTATCCGTCTGCAGCAGCAGGAACGCAAGAGAAACTACGGCAGCGAGTGCATATACGGCGAGTCGGAACAATACCGCGTACCATTCAAGCATATTAAGCTCGGTATAGGTTCGGCTGCCGAGGAGCCAGCCCAGTTGGAGCCGGAAGATGCCATTGTAAAAGAGTGCAAGGAGCAAAGCAAGCACGGCGGCTGCCATAAGCTTTACCAAAACATGACGGGCAGCTTTGCGTAGGCCGGCCCCGTTATAATAATATCCGGCAAGAAAGAACGGAAAAAAAATAAATGTCCTCCCGGCACTCAGCCAAAATCCATCGAAAGGCAAGTAGCCTATAAGCGCCCCTAGCAGAATGGCTGCGACAATCGGGTGCTTCAATTTGACAAAGCCGAGCAGCAGCAATTTCCAGAAAAGATGGCTCAGGAGAAACCAAAGCATCCAATAAGGCGCCCAAAACGAGTAGATGTTGCCTTCCGTATGAAAGCAGAAGAAATCTAGCGTCGAATAGATCGTTTGGAAGACGACATATTGTAAAAAGATTCTCATCAGCACTTGGAGATAATGCGGGTCCTCCGTAAAGCCTTTCGAAAAATATCCGGTCACAAAAACAAACACGGGCATATGGAAAGTAAATATCGTCAACACGACGGCATTTGCCCCGGAATCATGCGGAATGACCGGCATAAGGAGGTTTCCGAGCACGACCGTCACAATGAGGACGAAGCGGGTGTTTAGCATAAAGATATCATTTTTGTTTATTTCCGCTGGTCTGTTCATTTAAATCACGGCTTTCTTAAAGGATTGCAGGCATAAAGCCCGATGTCATATTCATTATACGTTGCACAAGCAGCAAGATATGTGATTGTTTTCACAATCAAGCAAAATTCGGCGGAATGATTTTTATCACACCATCCCGCGACGATCTATCCTATAATCAAGAGCAAGCTAGAGAGAGGTTATACAGGAGGGATTGGAATGGAGCGGCAGAGAAAAAAACTCGTTCTTATTGGGAATGGCATGGCTGGCATGAGTGTCATCGAACAGGTACTGAAGCTGACTGACCAGTATGAGATTACCGTGTTTGGCAGCGAGCCTTATCCGAACTATAATCGCATTCAGCTGTCCTATGTGCTGGAAGGCAGCAAAACGATAGACGACATTATTTTGAACCCAAGAGAATGGTATGAAGAGAACGGGATTGCACTTCGAACAAGCACTACGGTTACAAAAATCGATACGATCAATAAAAAAGTGTACGCGGACGGGCTTGAGCCGGCGGCTTATGATGCCCTCATTATAGCAACGGGCTCCAAGCCATTCGTTCTCCCGATTCCCGGGTCCGACCTGGCCGGTGTCATCGGATTTCGCGACATTCAAGACTGCGAAGTCATGCTGGATTCTGCAGCAACGTATCGCAAAGCTACGGTCATCGGCGGGGGACTGTTGGGATTGGAAGCGTCCAAAGGCCTCGTGCAGAACGGCATGGATGTCACCGTTGTTCATTTGATGGGTACGTTAATGGAACGGCAGCTGGACAAGACGGCGAGCGACATGCTGAAAGCTGAACTGGAGGCCCAGGGCATCAAATTCCGCATGAATGTGAAAACAAGCGAGCTAATAAACGACGGCAGCGGCCGGGTCGGCGGAATCCGCTTCGAAAACGGAGAGACCTTGGAGGCGCAGCTTGTGGTCATGGCCGCAGGCATCAAGCCCAATACCGATGTCGCGAGGGCCAGCGGCATTCAAACCGGTCGCGGTATCGTCGTCGATGATCTGCTTCGTACAAGCGCTCCGGACGTCTATGCGGTCGGCGAATGCTGCGAGCACCGCAATGTTTGTTACGGTCTTGTCGCACCGTTGTTTGAGCAAGCGACCGTGCTGGCCAAAGTTCTGGCCGGCCAAGATACGCAGCCGTATGAAGGTTCTTCCGTTGCAACCAAGCTGAAAATTTCCGGTGTAGACGTATTTTCCGCCGGCGAATTCCTGGAGAAACCGGAACATCAGGTGCTCACGCTCTGCGATTCCTGGAAGAAAACATATAAAAAGATACTCCTTCAGGAGGGTCGAATCGTTGGAGGCATCTTATTCGGCGATGTCGCACATGCCCAGAAGCTGACCAAGTGGGTGCGAACCAATGCCGTTTTGGATGAAGAGATTCATGGAGAGCTTTTTGGCGGCGGAGGTTGCTGCGGCAAAGAGAATTCAATGCTTTCGGTAGCCTCCATGGACGACAGTGAAATCGTATGCGGCTGTAACGGAGTTACGAAAGGAACCATCGTTTCGTGCATTCAAAGCGGCTGTACAACAATTGACGCGATCAAAATGTCGACAGGGGCGACCCGCTCCTGCGGCGGGTGTAAGCCCGTTGTCGAGCAGATTCTGAAGTATGTGCTTGGAGAGAATTACGACGGAGCCGCAGTGAAGAAGGAAGGCATCTGCGGATGTACGAAGCTTGATCGCGACGAGATCATCGCAGCGATCAGGGAGAAAGGGCTCACCCATGTGCGTGAGGTCATGCATGTTCTGAATTGGAGCAACCCGGAAGGATGTTCGAAGTGCCGGCCGGCGATCAATTACTACCTCGGTATGCTGCTGCCTGAAGAATACGAAGACGAGCCGGAATCGCGATTCGTTAACGAGCGATTGAACGCGAATATTCAAAAAGACGGAACCTTCAGCGTCATTCCGAGGATGTACGGAGGCGTAACGTCGCCTGAGGAGCTGCGTAAGATTGCGGATATAGCAGAGAAGTATCGAGTACCGATGGTGAAGCTCACAGGCGGCCAGCGAATCGATCTCCTGGGCGTAGACAAGGCGGATCTGCCGAAAATCTGGGAGGAGCTCGATATGCCTTCCGGCTACGGCTATGCTAAAGCGCTTCGTACCGTAAAAACTTGCGTTGGCTCTCAATTTTGCCGCTTCGGCACGCAGGATTCAATCGGGATGGGCATTGCCCTGGAGAAAAAATTCGAGCGGCTGAATATGCCGGCCAAATTTAAAATGGCAGTCAACGGCTGTCCGCGCAATTGTGCAGAATCGGGAATTAAGGATCTCGGAATCGTCGGCAACGATGGCGGGTGGGAACTCTACATCGGCGGTAACGGCGGAACGAAGCTGCGTAAGGGGGATTTACTCTGCAAAGTAAAGTCGGATGAAGAATTGATTGCGATCTCCGGCGCATTTATCCAATATTACCGAGAAAACGGCAAATACGGCGAAAGAACAAGCGAATTCGTAGAGCGAGTCGGGCTAGAAGAGATTGAGAACGCCGTCGTGAAGGATGCGGAGAACCGGAAGTTGCTTGTCCAAAGGGTAGAGGAGGCGCTTGCCCGCTTGAGCGACCCATGGCAAGCCGTATTGCACGATCATACACAACGCGATCAAATGTACGAAACGATACAAATTCCGGCGAAAGTAAAATAAAGGTACAGGAGATGGTTTACAATGGAGCTGAATACGCTGGAATTGCGATATGTCGAAATTGGCGCCTTGGCGCAATTCAAGCCGTTCATCGGCAAGGAGGTTCGGATCGGAGAATATAGCCTTGCCGTGTTCCGTGCAAGCGATGGCAAGCTATTTGCGCTTGAGAATAGAACCCCGCACAAGAAAGGCGGACCCTTGACGGAAGCTATTGTCAGCGGACATACCATATATTGTCCGCTGCGGGATTTGCATATAAGCTTGGAGGATGGCAAAGTGCTGGAGCCGGACACAGGCGAAGTTCAAACCTATCCTGTTGTTATTGAAAATGAAGTTGTGAAGATCGGACTTCCAGAAACTATTGCGTTGGGTTGAAAGAAAGAAAAACCACTGACACAGGCTGCCAGCATGATTGGCAGCCTATATTCAACTATCGAGCAGTTTAGTTCAACATTTGCCTGTCTTCAAACTGTTTACAAATGAAATAAAATCAAATCCTTTTCTAACATCGGACAACCTTTCATCTTGAACAAAATGTAATGTACCCTTTTTTGAATCAAGAATTGCTATACTCCCAGGTTGGACCCTTCTCAATATCTCTTACAGATCTTGGTCGATGCTACAGTGGGCGTGATAGAGGGAACAACATCTTTGACCAATGCATTCGGATGGTTGGCGATTTTTATCGGGATTTTATTTTTACATTCGATATTTGAGATGATAAATCAATGGTACGGTTCCAATTTACGTGAACATATTAAAGTTAAAGCACAAGAACAATTACTTCATAAAGCCAGCAGACTTTCACTGGAACACTTCGAAACACCTGCTACATACGATCAGTTGCGCCGGGCACAGCAAGGAGTAGAACAATCACTTTCGGGAACGCTAGAGCATTTATTTTATTTATTTTTGCATTTCTTCACAGCAGCCGGATTGTTGATTTATATTGGGTCGACTCATGTTATTTTTCCACCCATTCTCATTACCGGGGTCATCGTATTACAATATGTGCAGATCCGATTCAATCGGCAAAAATATCTTTTGGATCAAAAACACACGCCTTCTGAACGAAGGCTACAGTATCTAAGCAGATTGTTGGTGGAAAGACAATCAGCCGCAGAAATCCGTGTATTTGGCTTACAGAATTATTTATTCAATAAAAGGGAGGAATTGTTTCATAAATTGCGAGATGACCGACTAGAATTGGCAGCACATGGATTTAGACTAAGAATATTTCCCTCCATACTCGAACAATTTATGTACGTTCTAGTGCTAACTGGCGTTGTGGCATTCGTAGCAATTGGTAAATTATCTCTAGGTCATTATGCTGCTTTTATTGGTGCGGCGGAACGATTCCGAGACTCAACCATGTTGTCATTCGGGAGTTTAATCACACTTGATCATGATTTAAGATACATTGGAGATATGTTGGATTATCTACAGATTCAAGAGAAATCCTTTTCAGGGAATGTCACGAAATTGAATGATGAAGGAATTAACTCCAGTAAGGAAAACCATATACCTACTATTCGATTTGAATCCGTTACTTTTCAATATTCGGGATTTAGCAAACCTATCCTTGATGGAGTTAGTTTTACTATTCATCCAGGTGAAAGAATTGCATTGGTAGGATTAAACGGGGCAGGGAAAAGCACACTTGCTAAACTGCTCCTTGGACTTTACCGGCCTACATCGGGTCGAATTACAATTGATGGTCAAGATCTATCCGATGTAGATCCAGCTTTGTGGAGGGTCCAAACAGCGGCGGTCTTTCAGGATTATATGAAGTATCAACTGACGGTTCGGGAGAATATTGGTTTCGGCAATCTTGAAATGATGAATAACGAGAAGATGATACACGATGCCGCTGTAAAAGGTGGGGTGGACCAGGTAATCCAATCTTTACCTGCCATGTACAATACTCTTCTTGGTAAAGAATTCGATGAACAGGGAGAGGATCTCTCGATTGGGCAATGGCAGAAGCTGGCTATATCAAGAGCTTACATAAAAAACGCATCCGTACTTGTTTTAGATGAGCCGACGTCAGCCTTAGATGCTAAAGCAGAGGTGGATGTATACAATCATTTTCAAAATATGGCTGAAAACAAATCTGTATTATTTATTTCACATCGATTAGGCTATGCTAAACTAACGGATCGAATCTTTGTTCTTGACTCAGGGAAAATCGTTGAGGAAGGTTCACATGACGAGCTTATTAGCATTAATGGAAATTATGCACAGCTTTACGAGATACAATCCCAATGGTATAAATAAACGAAAAACGAAAAACGATAATAATTTCGAATACATGAGCACTTACAAGTATATGTGGGTGCTCTAAAATATTTTATTAATTGAAAGGCTCAGCGTAACATTGACTCCGAACTAAATTGGAGAATTTATAACACATAATTACGAACTAAATGGAGTCAGTTTGAAAGCAATGTTATTAGAGTTCGTATTTAATTGTTACTGGACATATGGAAGTTCGGATTAAGGGTTTACTAAAGTCCGCCTTACATTTGCACAAAACCCGTATTTTGTACATATGTCTATAAATCATGAAAAGCCCTTGTTAATACTTTAGTTTAGTGTCATACATTATATTAGCTCTATTTTCAGATTTGGTCAGCATTTACAAGTTCATTTATTTTTTCAGAAGAATATAATGCCCCAATTGGAGCAACACGCATTGCCGCTCCACATCCATTACCTTCAAAAGCTATCCTAGAGGGATCACCTATTTGTTGGAATTTCCCCAGGAGTAATGTTGGACGATTAGATTTTCTACAGAGCATAAGTTCTTTTCCTACAGAAGTATGGCTGAGGGGTGTACCATTTGCAATCACCCTAGCAATGGAAATAGATTGTTCTGTATCGTCTGTTGTCTCCCCAAACCTCCATAGATAATGTTTTCCATCGTAACGAGGCATGACGGTATTTATAGCGCCGTGAAGTCCACTAATCCCTTCAGGAAACCATTCTTTTATTTCTTCGAACTTCAATGACTCTGTCTGTTTTCCAATAGCATCACCTATTGCTAAACCCTTGAAGCAACTAAAAACTCTTTCTTGTACGTCATGGTAAGATTGCATAATATCCGCCGCCTTTCTGTTTATAAGTATCCGTAAAAATATCACCATAGTCTGGAAGAATTTTGTTGCTTCTAAGGAAATTCTTGTCCGAATTTTACTCCCTTTAGCGTAGAAAAGCTGCCCGGTCAATTCCCCGGCAGCTTAACGTATTTCATGACCAAATTTACTTGGAAAAATATCAAAAAGAACCTAATAAAACAGGCTATCATTTATTCATATACCATAACCCAATATTTTTCTTCTGGCTTACCTTCTTCAACAACTTTCTTCCAACCATTATTTTCATAGAACTTCATTGCCTTTTGATTCTCAGACACACACTTCAATCTTATTGGTTTATTCATTTTTTCTATGGAGGCATTAACCAACCGCCCACCAACACCCTTACCTGAGAAATCAGGATGGACAAATAAATTGTGTATAAAATTATCTGGCAAGTACAAAGAAGCAAATCCAAGAATTTTAGCATCTTCCTCTGCTAAAATTATATACTCTCCTACAGTATGCTTATCAAAATCTTCTAAAGTCATTTCTTCTATATCCGCCCAATAAAAACTTTTACGACGTGATTCTAAGTATATACATCTTAAAGCAGGGTAGTCTATTTCACTCGCTACTCTAATATTCATTTTCACTCTCACTTTCTTTTACAAAGATAAATAATAGCATCTTGGACACATATCCGGCTAATGCGGTGCACATTCAACTATTCGTTCGCCTTAGAGCGTAATAATCCGGCTCTCAGTACTAAACTTTACTTTTATAATAAGTTTCGAATTCAGCAACAGAGTCAAACTGGTTTAATGATACACCTTCTGCTTTGAGGTGATTCTCTAACTTTTCAATAAGCTGCAGAACGGCTATTCGCAACGGTTCAAAGTCGGTTGGATCCAAAAGCGCGACAAGATCTGGATACCCATAACGAACGTAAAACTCACGATGCTCACCCAAGTCAACAAAACTAGGCCAACGTCCCTTTTCTGCAGCGTACAAAATTCGGGCTAGCCCATCTTGTACGCCAATTGCTACGAAGAAAGCTGTTTCGTAATGTTCTTTATCGCATGCGGTTAGCAGTTTGTTCAGCATTCCCCTTTCCTCTTCGTAATACCCCTCCATTCGTCTGCTGAAAGAGCGAATTTCTTCTCGTCTTTTTTGTCGCTCCGATATAAGTAGAAGCGTATCTCCAGTTAGTTTCTCACACGCTGATATTATTTCATTTGGCGTACGGCTGAACATAATGGTATCAAGGTATTGATCCAGTTGATCCGGCTTAATGGGGAGATTTCTGACTTGCTCGCGATAATGCCCCCAACTGCGCTTATAGTAAATTTGGTTCAAGAAGCCAAGAGACTTAAAAATGTTTGCCGCGATCTCTTGAGCCTGGGTTCGACAATAGACCAACTCCTTGGAGGCTTCGGTAAGCCGCATTTTAGCCAAGTTGATCAGGCAATCCTTTAATACGGATTCGGCTTTGCTGATCAAGTCAGCTGCTTTGGACTCACTGCACATGTTGGATATTATCTCACGGAGCCCCATGAACCTCGCAAGATCATCTTCTGATCGAACATATAACAGCTCACAGTCTGCAATAATCGTCGTGCTCCACTCTTCAGATGTTGCCATTCTTTCAGCACGTTCCCATCCGATTGGCCAGAAATCAAAACTTATACCGTCGATTATAAACTGGCACTCTACTTCTCTTCCTCTGGCCGTGGCCGGAATGAAAAAGAAATCCAAATCTGATCGTTCAGTCGCTCGCCCCTGCAAATATGATCCATAGTATCCGACAATGGCAACATCTTGAGGGAAATGGGTCTTAATATGTTTTACAATAATGTCAGCTACAGCAAAAACATCAACCATCAGATAACCTCCTTGTTGTACTTCAAGTTTTGGTAGTCATCCCGTAGAACATAAAAAAATATATATAGCGTGTGTATACATTTTGAACCTCCCCTACAAATCCTCACTTTAGATGATTATATCAAATGCAAAACCTAATTTTTGGGAAACATTAATTTTAACTATTCAAATCATCAACGCAAAAAATGCTGCCAAGTTGTTCATTAACACGAAAAGCGATGGACAAATACCACCGCTATCTTGTACATGTTTTGCTTTATTGAAAAAAAAAAGAAACCGCTTCATAATGAAGCAGTTTCTAAATTATCAATTATCTGATTATTTACCATTCTGAGCCTTGTAATTCTTTATATATTCGTCTTGCACTGCCTGGCCACCCTGACTCATGTACTGTTGAACCAATGTTTTATACAGGCTATCCACTTCGGCTGGCTTAGCAACAATTAGTTTTGCAAGCATTTGAGCTGAAAGATTTTTAAGCTCTGTATTGCTTTTGGCATCCGCTGCATTCGGCAATGAATAGTAGTATGTAGTGTAGCTGTCCACCATACCTACCTTTAAAGCATTCTCTACATCCTTTTCATAACCGGGATATCCTGCAGAAATGGCTGCCGTATTCTTCTGCTGATCACCAAGTTCGATACCGTTTGAAAGTATATCGTAGTCGAGGTTGTTAGCAACAGTCATCATCTTATCGCCTGAATTGGTCGTTCCTGTCTGTTTGGGAACATCATTAACCATGTTGTAGTCCACGCCTTCCTGGCCGTTCTGGAGGAAGAGGGTTACTTTGGGATCAGCCATCCAGTTGAGGTACTGTATGGCAAGGTCAACATTTTTACTTGTTTTAGGTATAATGATATACATACCATTTGGGCTGTACACGTTCTTTGGATGTTTGCCTGCATCGTTCTGCCATGGATCGATAGGAATAAGCTGAGCGCCAGGAACGTTCTTGGCAAGGTTGGCATAGGTGCCGGGAGCTGTCCTGTACGGACCATCCCAGTTCGTCTGGAATGCTCCGACTTTTCCATTGGAAATATCTGCGTCGAGCAGTTTTCCATCCTTGTCAGTTGCGAAATTTGGGCTAATCAAGCCTGCATTATACATCTTGTTCATATATTGAACCGCTTTATCAAACCCTGGCATATTCCAGTTTGTCAACCAGATCGATTGCGGCTGAAGCGTAGCAAACTGTTCTTCCGTAAGGCTAGACGGCTTAAAGGCTTCGGGTATATAGTTCAACCCTGGATTTGAAGGCTGCAGGGAAAAACCATAAGGAATGACTCCGCTTACATTTCCAGGATTCTTCTCCTTAAATGCAACCATGGTGTCATAGAATTGTTCCGGTGTAGTAGGAACAGGAAGACCCAGTTTATCGAGCCAGTCTTTACGGATAAACGTATTCGAACCTGCGAGAACAGTCCTCTTCCCCGGTATAGAAAATTGTTTGCCATTAAATTTGCCATACTTTAATACATCATCGCCAAGATACTTTGTAAGAGTAGGTCCATACTGCTTAAGAACGGAATCAAGCTCTGCCAAACCACCCTGCTGTACATAATTATAAACAACACCCTGGGTGTAGGTGAAGGAAATGTCAGGTGCCTGACCAGATGCCATCAATACGTTCAACTTGTCTACTTCCTGGGCTCTAGGTACTGAAACAAAATTGACTGTGGCATTAAACTGCTTGCCGAAATTATCGTTAATATACTTGGTCCAGAAGTTATTATTCAAATCCGGCTGTCCGGGCTTGCCTCTGTCGAAGACTTCGACAGTTAAAGTACGATGTTCTTTTGAAGCGTCTGCTGTAGTGCCTGCTGCCGTGCCTGCCGTACCGTTTTGTGTGCCGCTTGACGAATTACTTGAACAAGCGGCCAATGCGGACGCGAATGTTAGCGCTACCAAAGAAACGCAGATAGATCTTTTTCCCTGTCCCTTCAAAGAAATCACTCCCTTTAGAATTTGTATTTAGCACATTTACTTATATAAATTCGCGAAATAGATACAACCATCCATTTCACAAACCCATATCAGCCTTTCACAGCACCAATCATAATGCCGGATACAAAGTATTTCTGGAGCCATGGATACACGAGAAGAATCGGAACCGTACCAAACATAATACTTGCCGCTTTTAATGCTTCTGAAGGGAGATTTACATTGACATTCTCGCCGGACATTTGCTGCGAAATGTTGATAACATTGTATAGCTTAAGCTGTATCGTATATAAATTCTGGTCTGTGATGTAGAATAGCGCATCCTGAAAATAATTCCATCTGAATACGGCATATAATAAACTGATTGTGGCAAGCGCCGGCTTGGAAAGCGGCAGCACAATCTTAAGCAGGATCTGCAGTTCGTTGCATCCGTCCAGATGCGCGGCTTCCTCCAGGCTTTCAGGTATGCTCTGGAAGAATGATTTTAATATGATCATATAGTACACGCTCATCATACCCGGAAGAACCAGTGCCCACGGAGTGTTCAAAAGACTCAGATTTTTTACATTCAGATAATCCGGAATCAAACCGCCGCTAAAGTACATGGTAAACAGCATCATGAGCAATAAAGCATTTCTGCCTTTGAGTCTTTTTTTAGTCAGCGGATACGCTGCCAATATAGTCACGATCAATGCAAGGAGCACGAATACGGCCGTCAGGATCACCGTATAGAACAAGGAGAACAACATACTGGTATCCCCGAGTACAACTTTATAGGCTTCTATATTAAAGTCGATCGGATAGATGGTAACTGCCTGGGATATAATCGCCCTATTAGAGCTCAGTGATTGCGAAAGAATATAGAGAAAAGGAACAAGGCATATAAAAACCGCAATTAAGACAATAAACGCTGCTATATAGTCGGCCATTCTATGTTTTAAATTCAGTGACATTGTCAGTTCCTCCCTACCATATTCCATTTTCGCCTAATTTGCGGGTAATAAAATTGGAACCTAACAAGAAAATTAAACAAATAACAGACTGGAACAGGCCGACAGCAGCGCCAACTGAAAAGTTCGCAGATTGAATGCCTACGCGATAAACATAAGTGCTGATAACGTCGCCGAAATCCATAACAAGGTTGTTTTGAATGTTGAATGGACGGTCGAAGTTAATCGCCATAATATTGCCGAGCTGCAGGATCAGCAGGATCGCAATGGTTGGTCGGATACCTGGCAGCGTGACATGCCAAATCTTCCTTAATCTTCCTGCCCCATCTGCGTCGGCAGCTTCATATAACTGCTTGTCAATTCCCGTCATTGCAGCAAGATACAATATGGTCCCCCACCCTGCGTTCTGCCATACTCCAACAAAAGAATAGGTTGCAACCCATGCATATTTATTCGTGAGGAACGGTAACGCTTGACCGCCCATATGAGTAATCAAGGAGTTTAACATGCCGGTAGGAGAAAGCAATTGAGCGACAATTCCGCCGATAATAACCCAGGAAAGGAAATGCGGCAGATACAGTATGGTCTGACTTACCTTTTTAAACTTATTCCAGACCAGTTCATTAATTAAAATAGCCAAAATGATCGGCGCTGGAAATCCCACAAGCAAATCCAATCCGTTAAGCACCAACGTATTTCTAACAACCTGGAAAAATTGTTGCGATGAAAAAATTTGCTTGAATGTTGCAAAATGATTCCATGGACTCATGTTGACGCCCTGAAAAATGTTGTAATCCTTGAAAGCAATCTGTATGCCATACATGGGAGCATATTTAAATGTCAGTATATACGCAACAGGGATAATCAACATAAGGTAAAGGATAGAATCACTTTTTATATAGGAAAACAATCCTTTTTTTCTTACCAACGGCTTTCCACCGCTTTCCTGTTTATCCAGAGCAACACTGCTATTCATCGCTTTCATAAACTACAACCTCCATTTTACTAGTTTCTCAACTTGCTCAGGACGTAAGCATGAAATTAGAATAGCCATCAACCCACCGTCTACTGGCACCGCGCGATTCCGGTTACAACCTTCCGAATCTTTTCATTGACGTATGTACTGCAACCTGCTCTCCTGTTTCCTCTGCCCCCTCCCGTTTTGCGCTTTCGAGCGAGTCCCAAATTCCCCACAAATACATAATGCCGAGAGCCCGGTCATACAGCCCGTATCCAGGACGGCACTGTTCATCCCAAATATGTCTTCCGTGATCCGGCCTGGCATAACCCGTAAAGCCCTTCTCATGATACGCCGTAACAATATCGCAGATGCCGACCGTACCGTCCTGGGATCGGTGAGACGTCTCGATGAAATTTCCGTTATCGTACAGCCTCACGTTTCGGATATGGGCGAACGGAATACGGTCTGCAAATTCCCTCACCATGTCCGCTATATGGTTGTTCGGGTTTACGCCAAGCGACCCGCTGCACAACGTGACGCCGTTATAAGGGCTATCGACCAATCTCAGCAGCCTGCGGATACTATCCCGGTTCGTAATGATTCTCGGCAGCCCGAAAATTGGCCACGGCGGATCGTCCGGATGAATCGCCATTTTGATGTCGTTGATCTCGCAAACCGGAATGATCTGCTCCAGAAAGTATTTGAGGTTGTTCCACAAGTCCTCTTCCGTAACGTTCTTGTAGGCCTCAAAAAGCGCGGGCAAGCGTTTCATTCGCTCCGGCTCCCAGCCCGGCATCGTGAAGTCCGGATTCTCGTTGATGACGCGGACCAGCTCCGCCGGATTATTCATGCTGTCGATCTGAGCCTTTTCATAAAAGAGCGCAGTAGATTTGTCCTCCAGCGGCTCAAATAAATGAGTGCGGACCCAGTCGAAAACCGGCATAAAGTTATAGCAGATCACCTTCACGCCGACCTTTGCCAGCCTCTCGATCGTTTTTTTATAGTTGTCGATATATTTGTCCCTAGTCGGTAAGCCCAGCTTGATATCCTCATGTACGTTAACGCTCTCTACAACCTCAATGTGAAAGCCGTATTCGTCAGCCTGCTTCTTGATCTCCAGCATTTTTTCGAGCGGCCATTCTTCCCCTGCGGAGATGTCGTGAAGCGCCCAGACAATGCCTTCCACGCCGGGAATTTGTCTGATTTGGCCTAAGGTTACCGTATCATTGCCTTCACCAAACCATCTGAATACCATTCTCATCGCCGATTCCTCCAAAATGTCTTAGATTCATTTGAAAAATTTGGCGTATTTCTGTTTTAAGTTTTCTTTTTCAATCACTACCAGCTCCAGATGATCCCTTAGCATTTTTTCCGCTTGGTCGGGGTCCTTCTCCTTGATGGCGCGAACAATTCCACGATGCTGGGCAAGGATGATTTGCCAATCGGAATCGGAAGCAAGCCGTAAAAACCGGATGCGATTGTCATGTGTTGCCATTTGTTGAATAAGTCCCCACGTACGGGCCCGGCCGCAGCCGATCATAATCGATTTGTGAAACTCTTCATCAAGCTCAAACAGACGCCCGTAATTCTGCTCGGATTCGCACAGCTCCTGCAACGAGACGAGATTTTGCAGATGAAGCACCTGTTCCTTGCCGAGCAGCTCACATGCTTCCCGAACAACGGCGGATTCCAATGTTTTTCTGGCAAACCGGGATTCTTCAGCATGCTGCAAATCGATAAGCGATATGATGGAGCCCTTTTGAGGAGTGGTAGCGATTAATTCCTCCTGAGTGAGTTTAACCAATGCTTCACGAATCGGCGTCCTGCTCACTTGGAGCATTTCGACCAGTTCTTTTTCCGAGATAAACCGCCCCGGCTCGAGTCGTAGCTCCATGATGTTCTTCTTCAAGGTTTCGTAAACGAAATCCCGTATGAGTCCTCTTTTGTCTCTTAAAGCGTCAATCTGAATACTCATAAGATCCTCCCGCCCGCGGATAACGAGCCGTTCGTTATTCATCCTTCAAGCGCTTACAAACAAAATCAGGATGGATAGATTTTTGCTGCCTTTGGTTAAGTGATAATACTAACATACCACGACTACAGCGGAGTTGACGATGCACTAATCGCAAATAAAATTACCCATTTCTCGCATTTACTTGAAAATGAAAGCGCTGTATAATTAGTTTAGTAATAGATTGGATGAGCCAAGGGGGAGGTAATTGTTATGATCGCCGATTCCGTTGAACTGGGCAGGCTTCCCGACGTTCGAATGTCCTTTCATCTAATGGGGCTGCATGTTCGCCAAGTGGATTCCCGCTGGACATATCCATCCCATGAGCACCCTATGTACGAGCTTCATTGGATGATCGAGGGGGATATGCAGATGGACGTCGAAGGCCAAATTTATGACCAAAAAAAGGGAGACCTGCTTTTCATCCGTCCGGGAGTCATCCATTCGTGCAAGTCGGCAGGCTCGCATGGTTTCACTTATTTTTGCGTGCATTTCAGCATAGCCGATCCCGCTTTCTCCAAGGAGCTGGAGCGCCATCAAGCCACCTGCTACAATGCAGCCTCTCCCCTTGTCAAGGAATTGTTCCCCTTCCTAACGGACTTATGCAATCTTGCGACTGAAAACAGGAGTCGACCGCTTTCCGCCGCAAAAAGCATGAAAGTGTACGCAGCCGTGTTTGAGCTTTTGGGAACGTTGGTGGAGCAGCTGTTACAAACCGGCAACGTAGTGCTAACGAGAAAGGAACTGCTGGCCGGCCGCATCGCCGAAAATATTGAGGATTCGATCCGCAGCAGTCTGTTACACGGCCAAATGGAAGACAGCGAAAGAACACTCGTCCAAGATATAGCCGAATCCTTAAAATTGAGTCCGTCCCAGGTGAATCGGATATTTCAGCAGGTTTACAGGAAAGCTCCCCGCCAATATATGTCGGAAGTTTTGTTAAGAGAGGCCCAGCGCCTGTTGCTTCAGACGGATCTGTCCGTAGATCATATAGCCATGCTGCTTGGGTATAAAACAAGCGCCCATTTCAGCCGCCAATTTAAGCGTTGGACAGCCATGACCCCGAGCGGGTACAGAAGCGGCGCGGAGCGTGAATGCCCGAACGATCGATAAAGCGTCCCCGGTTCGGAGACGCTTTTTTTTCCGGGTTCCGGAGCTAAACGATCCGTTCCACATCGTAGACGTTACCTCTCCCATGCGCCGCCGGCTGACCGACTGCAGTTCGGCACACAGCCTGGTATCGTCCCAGTTTTGAACACGCCCGTCCATTTGCCAACGGAGGTACAATTACTATTCAAGTCCTTCAAAATTGCATCGCCAATCAGACACCCATGCGGGAAAATACCCTAATCGGTAAGCTACTCTCTGGGAAGAAATGTTGCTTGCGATTACGTCATAGCTCGGTATCTCTCCACGTTCCAGTATTTCAAAAGTTAACCTGTTTACAAGATAACTAGCTAATCCCAAATTACGATATTTAGGTAATACCTCTATGCCAATTTGCCACAGCTTTGTACAGGTTTTGCTTGCTCCTGCCACACCAACAATTTCCCCATCTTTCTTTGCAAGCATAGCCAGATCCGTCTGCCAGGGAAGATTCGTATCATATATAATAGCTTGATTGAATTTTGCAGCATCCAATAAACCGACCACTTCTTCTCGCTCCATCCGTTCAAACGAAAAAAGGTTCGGCGGTGACATCGGCTTAATTTTTTGTACATCAGGCAGAAAATGCAAGTAAAGTCCTCGGATAAACGGTAAGGAGAATACGGTATCCCTGTTTTTGCCCTCCATCTGTGTTTTGGCAATGATCAACCGTTCGGGTGTAGCCGATACTACAATAGATTTTCCCATAGACAGGATTTCGAAATAACGCGCCTTCCTCGGAAAGGGTCTGCATCCAGGATTTTTTTTAGCTTCAACAAAAATAATGCTATCCTTTTCGCCGTTCAGGTCATCGATAGTGCAATTCAGGTCAATCGCAAGCTGTGATTGCACAATGAACAGCATTTCTTTTTGGGTCATAATCATCGTTACCCTTCCTTTCGTTTCTGGGACGCAAGAATCTGTTTTATTTTTTCCTTGGGAACAGCAGCTCGATTTGGGTGCCTGCGTGAATGGCGGATTCAACACGGATGACACCCCCGTGCACGTTCACGATCCATTTGGCGATGGATAAGCCAAGCCCGGTCCCGCCTTCTGCGCGGGATCTCGCTTTATCCCCGCGGTAGAAACGATCGAATATATGAGGGAGATCTTCCGCAGCGATGCCGACGCCGTTATCTTTTACACGAATGCAAACGAAATTCCCTTGATACCGGCCGCTGATTTCGATTGTTCCGGAGGGCGGAGTATTCTTTAAAGCATTGTCCAAAAGAATGATCAGCAGTTGCCTGATTCTTCCCTCATCTCCCCACAGAGTCAACGGCTGCATAACATCGGTTACAATATGAATGTCCTTCGTACTTGCCAACAGTTCAAACCGTTCCGACAATTCTTCTATCAATGCATCCAAGGATATTTGGGATGAGGAAATTTCCAGTTGATTCGAGTCAGAACGGGCCAGCGTCAGAAGATCGTCCAGCAGCTTGCTCATTCGCTTGCTTTCTTTTAATATCACGACGATATGAGAGCTTTCCTGTTCGATGGAGTGATTCGGATACCGGAGAAGCAGCTCGGTTTGCGCGTGGATGACAGCCGTCGGGGTTCGCAGCTCATGGGAGGCATCCGCTACAAACCGTTGTTGTTTTTCCCATGCTTGCTGGATTGGAATTAATGCACGGCCGGCCAGAAACAACCCCGCAAAGGCAGAGATGACCGCGCCGACAACCATTCCGGCACCTATATCCCAAAGCAGAGAACGAAGGGTATGCTGCAGGTCTTCCAGACTTCGGACAATTTCGACGGAGGCTATCGAGCTGTGGCTCTGGCTTTGGACCGTGAACTGCATCGCACGGTAGCTGCGTTGGTCCACTCGTACCGTTCGTACGGCTGCTGAATCGGAAGGGGCTCTAAGCTGATCGGCCAATTCGCCGGAAAAAGCTTGCTTGGGCGATTGCCCTACCAGTTGTCCCTGGGCATCCCAAAAAAGGTACACCGTTCTTTCATCCTTCTGAAGATCGGCCCGGTCCGAACGAAGCAGATCATTCAAATTCCGATAGGAATGGATTCTTTTTTCCGCTTGATGTAAAATTTCATCCGTTTCGTGGAACAAGCGAGATTTCATGTGCCAATAGAATAAGGAGCTTAACAGACACAGAATAATCAAAAAAACCACCGTGTTAAGAATAACAAGACGCCTTCTTGTGTCCTTAAACATGGAATACATAGCCGACCCCCCGTACCGTTCTAAGCAGCGAGTCTGCGCCATGCGCCGCAAGCTTTTTGCGAAGATGATGGACATATACGTCGATCGCCGATGTGGCCGCTCCCGAATCAAAGCCCCACACACGGTCAAAGATTTGCTCGCGAGTTAAAATGCGGTCCTTGTTGCATAGGAAAAATTCCAACAACGCATACTCGGTCGCCGTCAAATGCAGCGGGATTTCCCCGTTAAAAGCATCGCGCAGCCCGGGAACCAGACGGATCGGTCCGCAGATCAAATCTCCTTCCTGTCCGATCCGCCTTCGGAGGACCGCCCTAGTCCGTGCCATAAGCTCGGAGACAGCAAAAGGCTTCGTCAAGTAATCGTCGGCTCCCGCATCCAAACCCGACACTCGATCCTCCACCGCATCCTTTGCCGTTAGTAAAATGATAGGCACCGGCATCCCTTGCGACCGTAGCCGCCGGACGATTTCGATGCCGCTCATCCCGGGCAGCATCACATCGAGCACTATTAAATCATGTATGACTTGTTGAGCCAAATAATATCCTTCGTCGCCGCTTTCGGCCGTATCCGTCAAGAAAGACTCGCCTTCAAAAATGTCTCGGATGACGGCAAGCAGGGATACATCGTCTTCCACTATAAGCACACGCATACCGGCTTCTCCTCTTATTAGTATTCTTTATATCCATACTATCAGAAAGACCGATTTTAAGAAAATTTAAATAATTCCCCATTATAATAAAGCTCATCGGCAGAGAAAAATGAATGACAATCGGATTGGAGCGATTCCCAATGGCCAAATTGAATAAGAAGTGGGTAGTTCTGTGTTCAACAGCTATAGCTGTCGTATATGCGGCTGGATATGCTGCGACGGAAACCCAAGCCTCGATAGATCAAACCGCGACTTATGTCCGGACGGATCAACCGTATACAAATGTATCCAGCAGGAAATACAAGGACGGCACATATACAGGGATGGGAAGAAACCGCAGAGGCTCCATTCAAGTTGCGGTAACAGTGAAGAACGACAACATCACGGACGTAGAGATCAGTGACTTCGCCATGCATTATTCGGAAAGAGACGTGGCCGGGCTGCCCAAGGAAGTGCTGCAAAAGCAAAGTGCCCAAGTGAAAAACGTTTCGGGTGCGACTTACAGTACGCAGGCATTCCGGGATGCCGTTCAGGATGCACTCGCCCAGGCCATGAATGCTTAAATAAGATCGATTAATGAGGTATTGACATGAAGAAAACCAAGCTATATATGGATACCGTAGTTGATATTCAGGTTGTTGCCGAGGGGGCGAAGGAATCCTTGGCGGTCGAAAGAAGCATGGATCGGGCTTTCGAGATGTTTCGGCAAGTCGAGCTTGCTTGCAGCCGGTTTGATCCTGACAGTGAGTTAATGAGAGCATGCCGACATGTCGAAACCTCCGTTAAAATAAGCCCGTTCTTGTTCGAGCCTCTAAAGTTTGCTCTGGAGATTGCTGAATGGACGAACGGCGTATTCGATCCTACTGTTGGCAAACTAATGGAGGAACGTGGGTTTAACCGCCGCTACTTGACTGGGGATATCGTGGATAGTACTGCATCCGGCTCCGCAACTTTTCGGGATATCGTCTTGAATGAGCTCGAACAGACCATCTGCTTGCTGCAACCGGCCGTGCTTGACCTCGGAGCGGTAGCCAAAGGGTTTGCCATCGACTTGGCAGCGAAGGAATTAAGCTGCTTCCCCGGTTTCTTAATCAATGCCGGTGGGGATATTTATGCGGGAGGACAGGATGAGTCCGCGGAACCGTGGACCGTAGGAATCCGTCATCCCCTGAATCGACAAGATGTTATCTATACGGTATCCATGTCCAATGAAGCCATTTGCACCTCGGGAAGCTATGAGCGCAAGAGTCCCAAAGAGGCGGGACAGCATCATTTGATTCATCCTCAAACCAAGCTTTCTCCTTCCGGCCTGGTGAGTTGCAGCGTTATCGCGCCTTATGCCATGTTGGCCGACGCCCTTTCCACGGTATCGTTCCTTCTAGGGAGTGATGGCGCGCGGCAACTGATCGAACAAGAGAAGCTAAAAGGCATTTTGATCAATTCATCTATGCAAATCATAAAAGCAGGTGAGATATAAGTGACGGCAAAGCAATGGCTTCAATCCCCCAAGGGCTACGTAACAATGGCAATGATCGCCTATCTTGTTATTGCGTCCCTAGGCTCTCATAGCGCCGCGGGCATCATGAACGGACTTATCGCTGTAGTTGTTTCGCTGCTTATCGATTATTTGTGCTCCCGGGCGGAGAAGCGCAAGCGAATCGTGCTGGACGGCGCAGTGATCACCGGGCTCATTGTTTCCCTGGTGCTCAGCAGTACGGCTTCTTGGCTTATTCTATCGGCTACAGCGGCTATGGCTGTGATCTCCAAGCATCTTATCGTGTATAAGAAAAAGCCGGTATTAAATCCGGCGGCGCTAGGTTTGCTCCTCTCTATTCCGCTGTTTCATGCTGGGCAAAGCTGGTGGGGAGCCTTCGGCGACCTCCCTGTCTGGAACATCCTCTTTTTGCTGGCAGGAGGCTATATCATATCGAACCGAGTACAGAAGTATCCTCAAGTTTTCGCATTTTTTGCGGTATTCTTTCTTTTGCTGCTGGTAATGGGAGTTCTCCACATAGGAGAGGCTTCTGACGCACTCCGGCCGCCTTTTATCAATGCAACATTGTTTTTCGGGTTTTTCATGCTTACTGATCCTCCTACTTCCCCCGCCAAAGTCAAGGACCAGATCGTTTTTGGTATTGCGGTGGCAGTGACGGGAGCTGTCGTGTATGCGATTTTCGGCGGATTGACCTACTTATTCATCGGACTGCTTGCAGGCAACATATACCACTGGCTTAAAGCGCGCTTACCGCTGCAGCTGTCGAAGGAAAACCGATATAATCATTTTAAGTGAATATGACGATATTTGAAGAAGAGCGGTTAAAGCTACCATCGAAATCATTAAGTGATGAGGTTGAAAAAAAATGACGCAACGAACAAATTCCAATTCGCCTATACTTGAAATCCTCGGAGCCTCCGCGAAACTTGGTTTGACTTCATTTGGCGGCCCTATCGCTCATTTAAGCTATTTTCGTGATGAATATGTCAACCGTAGAAAATGGCTCGATGAAAAAAGCTATGCAGATTTGGTCGCCTTATGCCAATTTCTGCCGGGACCTGCAAGTAGTCAAGTTGGAATATCCATCGGCATGATGCGTGGTGGGTTGCTTGGTGGAATCGCTTCCTGGATCGGTTTTACATTACCTTCCGCTTTGGCGTTGATGATTTTCGCATATGCATTAAAAAACTACGATGTAGGCAATGCCGGTTGGCTTCATGGGTTAATGATCGTCGCTGTTGCCGTGGTTGCACAAGCGGTTTGGGGAATGGCTCGGAGCCTTGCTCCCGATCGTACTCGGGGGACGATTGCTATCCTCACCTCGGTCGTCACCTTATTATGGCCTTCCGCTTACGGCCAATTGATACTCATCGCCGCTGCGGGGCTGTTCGGCCGATTTTTTCTGGCAACATCCGAAGTGCCGGAAACTCCTCGTATAGGCATATCCATCAGCCGCCGCGCAGCAATGTTCGCCTGGATTTTGTTCTTTGGATTGCTGATTGGGTTGCCGCTATTGCGAGCGGTTTTTCCCTCCTATTGGTTAGCGGTTTTTGACAGCTTTTTCCGCGTGGGTTCGCTTGTTTTTGGCGGGGGGCACGTGGTACTTCCAATGCTTCAGGCCGAAGTCGTTCCTCCGGGCTGGCTAACGGATTCTCAATTTCTTGCCGGCTACGGTGCAGCTCAAGCCGTCCCGGGTCCATTATTTACCTTCTCCGTTTATCTGGGAACCGTCATGCACGGATGGATTGGAGCGATGATCGCCCTAATCGCAATGTTTCTTCCGTCCTTTCTGCTCGTCACAGGCGCATTACCGTTTTGGGATGCGGTTCGCCGTCGCCCAAATTTCCAATCGGTCTTAAAAGGAATAAATGCCGCTGTTGTGGGCATTTTGCTCGCGGCCCTGTTTAATCCCGTTTGGATGAAGGCAATACATACACCTTACGACTTTTGTCTTGCTATTGCTGCGTTCGGTTTGCTTATGCTGTGGAAACTTCCTCCGTGGTTGATCGTGTTGTTCTCGGCAGCAGGCGGTTACTTGATCTCCGTATTTTCTTAAGTTTTGTCAGTCTGAAAGCAGACTCTTGTGCGATTGCCGCTGTCTGTACAACGATAGTTCAGCCGTGATGATATAAAGCAAAATTGCATCGAACAGAATCCATAAACCTAGTAAGCCTAGAATGATTCCAGCTAATTTCTCTGCCCATTCGCCAAGGTATCGCTTCAACTTAGAACCAAATGCGAGTCCCAAAAACGTAAAAACAAACGCTTGCAAAGCAACTAAAATAATGGTCAGCGCAATAGGTATACCAATAAGTCCAATTGAAAATCCAATAGCTAATTCATCCAAACTAATACTTACTGCGGTTATAATTAAGGTCCATCCCACCAAATTCCTTTCCAGCTTGTCTTCCTCTTCATCCTCGTCCTCAAAGAAGACAAGCCAGACGGCTACTACCAACAAAGCAATTCCTCCAATTAACGAAGCCCACTCCCCAAAAAGCTGACCTGCACCTTTTCCGATAAATAAGCCAACCAAAGGCATCAAAGCTTCAGCAAAAGCAAAAATCAATGCGATTTTGACTTTACCCTTCGTTTTAATAAATCCCAATGAAATAGATATCAGCAGCGTATCCATTCCAAGCGATACAATAAGTAAAATCATTTTCAAGGCTACCAATAAATCCTCCTCCAATTTTGAGTTATTGTATAATAATGAAACAATATGTAACCGTGATTTTTTTCAAGCTGAATATACTGCAAAAAGTCAAAAGAAACTGGATGACTGCATGGCTTCACTTGAGCATTTTACGTGTGGCAGCTAGGGACAAAAAAGTCCAAGACTGCCACCCATAACTGCGTCTATCTGTTCCGCGACGGGCTCGGAAACGCCTCGTCGTCCGCGTGAACGGGCTCTTGGCGTTGTCGCGCTCACGGCTGCCGTGGGATGGTAAAAGAGACGACGGTTCCCTCTCCCGGCACGCTCCTGATAGACAGCCCTTGGCCGTACATTTGGAGCAGACGGCGGTGCGTGTTGGCAATGCCAATTCCGGAACGCGATGGATCGGATCGGTTCAGCAGCCGTTCAATCAGATCGGAAGCCATACCGACACCGTCATCCTGTACTTCAACGGACACGCCGTTAGCCGTGCGCCCCACTCGCAGTCGCAGTGTCCCTCCTTTTGCCCTCTTCAAAATTCCATGCCGGACGGCGTTTTCCACCAGCGGCTGAATCGATAGCGGCGGGAGCAACAGGGAAATGCCCGGTTCGATCTCTTGGACGACCGACAGTCTCTCCCCGAATCGTTCCTGCTCGATATACAAGTAAGAGCGCACAAGCTCTAGTTCATGCTCCAGATCGACCATGGCGCGCGTATTCGAATAATCGAAGCTGATTCGCAGAAAGGTCGCGAAGGCATCGCCGATCTGGCGCATTTTCTCCGTATCAATATCCCCGAGGGCAATCAGGGAATTTATCGTATTAAACAGGAAATGAGGCTTGATCTGCGCCTGCAGATAGGCCGCTTCCATCCGAAGCCGCTCCGACATCGACCGCTTCAACGCAATGAGCGAGCGGATTCGGTATTTCAGCTCCATCGCATCCGCAGGCTTGGTCACATAGTCATTGGCTCCAACGAGAAAGCCGGTATACATATCCGCCGGCTGGCCGCGCGCCGTCAACAGCAGCACCGGCAGCTCAGAGACGGAACGGCGTTCCCTCACCTTCTCCGTCAGCTCATAACCCGACATGCCCGGCATCATGACATCCGCAATCAACAAGTCCCACTCGCCTTCCGCCAGCAGCTCCAATGCCTGATGCCCCGACAACGCCTTCGTAACGCTATACGGCTCGGTTGACAATATGCCTGCAAGCACATCCAGGTTCACTAGATCGTCGTCGACAATCAGAATATGAATCGGGTTGTCCGGCGAATGAAGCCAATCCGATAACGTGAACCGGGCGTCCGTTTCACCGGTCGCATCATCCGGAAAGCGATATTCGGCCTCTGCTACCGGCATGACTGTCGCTGCTGCCTCCAGCGCAAACGCCTCGTGCCGCACCGCATCTGCCGCCCTCTCCGCCGCTCCGTCCGCCACAGGCAGTCGGAAGAGAAAGGTTGAGCCGCAACCCGGCTCCGATTGCACGAACAGTTCGCTTCCGTGCAGCTCCACCAGCTCCTTGCAAATGTTCATGCCAAGGCCGAGGCCCCTGCCGTCGCCTCTGTTGTGCGTTCCTTGCATATATGCGACGAACAGGCTGGATAGCGTCTCTTCGTCCATGCCGATACCTGTGTCGGCTACTCGTATCTCGATCTGCCCGTTCAGCAGCTCCGCCGAAACCACGATTTCGCCTTCTTCGGTAAATTTGAACGCATTGTGCAGCAGGTTATAGAGAATTTGCACCAGCCGCTTCTCGTCCGCCCATACGGGGGGCAATGATGTAGCCAGCGCAAGGCGAAACCGAACGGGCTTGCCCTCGGCTATATATTTGAGCATGCTGGCAACGCCTGGCACGATGGCGTGAAGATTGAGAGGCTCAGGATGGAGTATAATGCGATGTTCCCGAAGTTGCGCCAAATCCAGCAGATCGTCGAGGAGCCTGGACATGCGCCGGCTTACCTTTCCGACCAGCTCCAAAGCCTGCCGGCTATCATCCTCCAACTTGTCCAGTTCCCGCGTATACACGCTGTTCGATAAATTCATGATGCCGTGCAGCGGCGTTCTCAGTTCATGCGAAGTATTCGCCAGGAATTGGTCCTTCATCCGGTCGGAGACTTTCAACTGCTCGTACAGCCGCTCCACATCATCGGAATTGCGGATATATTTCTTGAACCAATACACGGAGAACGCGATAAGCGCAATAGTCAGGTCGAACGGATAATAAACGCTCGACACTTCCACGTAATTGTCCAAGTTAGTCCACATCAAATTGGACACTATGCACACGGCGGTAATGAGAATAAAATGAATATCCTGATCATCCGTTTTGCCGAATACCATTTTCCACACAACCCCTACAAACCAAACAAGCGGGATCAGATAAGAAAGCAAATAAACGCCGGCATCCAGCATCCGGTTCACCATCGAGATTGGCAGGAACAGGGTGCCAAGGCCGAGGCACAGCAGCATGACCGTGTAAGCCTTGAATCCGACACCGACTCTCTGAATACCGGCGAACTTTCGATGCAGGTACAAAACCGCATAATTTTGCACCATCACCGCAAGAATACGTAATTTAATGTTCCAAGTATAATTGAGCGGCAGCCACATGGCCAACACCTTGTCGTGACTATTGGCTACGACAAGGGCAACCGCCACATAGATAAGACCGCTGACCAGAAGAGAACGGTTTTGCGGCTTATACGCATAGACGATGCTTCCGTACAAGCCATGCAGCAGCATAATCAGCACCGTCATCATTTGGAAATCGATCGAATAGGTTCTGGTTGACTCTATGCTTGACTGCAACCCGAACAGCACGGGTTGCACAAGCCCGCCCGACATCGGCGAATCATAATTGGCCACGCGCAGCAGCAGTTCGATCTCTGTGACATCCGCTTTATAGTAGACCGCCGTATAAGGTATGTTGTCCGGCTTGTATTCCTCCGGATCGGCCGCTACCGTCCCGGACATTCCTGCTGCCTCCCCGTTTACTTCAGCTTCGGAGGAGCTTTTGATGCTGCGTATCGAGAACGCAATCGGACTCTTCAGCGGATCGATAAGAATCCGCAGCCTGTACGTGCCGTATCCGTAGGCGCTATCATCTCCCGCCTTTTCCAGACTAGACGGCATTCCCCAGTTGCCGGGAACCTGAATGGTTTGCCGCGGCAGCTCCTTCAATTGAAGCTCCTCGTGAGACAACAGCCGCCCCGGATACCAAGCCCATTCCCCGTTCAGTGTCATCGGTCCGGCTTTCTCCCAATTCTGCCCGCGCAGATCGATCACGCCGTCCTCAGCCTGCATGGTTCGGTCCACCGGGAACAGCAGCCCGGACCATAGCAGCCCTCGCAGACTGAACAGCAGGCCAAACAGTAGTATACACAGCAATAAATTTCTATATTTCCTAATGATCAATACGATAGTGTCCATATATCTATCTTAGTTCGACAGCCGCTTCGCATAATCCTTGTACTTCCCAGCTGCAAATGGTGCCTGACGTTATTTAGATGATAACGGGATAAGACTGTTCTATCCACCATGCGCCTAAACCTGAAATCAGCCCTCCTATTCCCGTTATGATGAGGCTGGGGATTATAACTTTTTTTCTGCCGATTCTGTCGGATAAGTAACCTGCAATTGGAATGAGGATAATCGCTATGACAGAATATACCGTAATTAGCAAGCTCACTTGAAGGGATGAAATTCCGAGCTTGCTCCGAATGGATGGCAGAACCGGTATTAGCATGGAATTACCGAGTGTTATTATAAGCGGTATAGACGCAATGGAAATAAGATCCCATTTTTTACCCTCTTCCATATTTCTCGCACCTTACCCCGTTTTTTTTGATTGAGCATACAATGGAGATGCTGTATACTAACGTTCCCAGAAAAAAAGCCCTCTATTCCGACAGGAAAAGGGAAAAATGGATGTGATACACAAACGGCAGGAGTTAATTAAAATGGCTTGACGACCATAAGGACCAATATGGCAATCATCAGCAGCTGCGCTGTCGTCTCGATGGGTACGATCTTTTTTAGCAGCCGTCCGAACTCGGCGGGTATTTCATTACCCTGGTCTTGACTTTCAGATAGGATCTTTACGATCTTTTTCATACGCGGCTCGATCCATCCGTCAATCATGACGACCATAAGCAGTGATAAAAGGATGGATACATTCAGCCACATTTGGGATAACCCCATCTTCGTTATGATCATAAGCCAAACCCCGGTTAAAATAAGTACGAATCCGCCAATTTTAGGTATTACGGCGAGCTTGGTCGTTATATTAACAGCAAAGTGCAGCTGGCTGACGGTTCTGGCGGATCTGCGAATGACGGGCATTACGAAAGCGGGGCCAATGATGGCGATCGAAGCCAATATATGCAAAGCGAGCAGTAATCCAAACAAACCCATTATCCCCTTTCTCCTCAGCGCGCGGCAATACTGCTTCGATAGGCTAGACCGACTCTTTTTCTTTTAAACGCTCCTCCGAACTCAAGATGGTCCAGCATGCATTTTGCAACATCGTCATAAGCAACATTCAGTTCTTGAAGTCGGCTGAACAAGTGACCGGCTATATCTGCCTCGGAATATTCCTTGATCGTCTCCGGAATCGGAACGGGCAAGGTTTCCGTCGTTACATGCAGATGAACCGGATCTGGATACTCTCTCGAATCAGTCATGGTTCCCGGACACATAATGGACCAATCGAGCGTAGTCTGCTGCAGCCTTTGGAAATTCCGGTTATGGTTTTTATATTCAGGCGGGAAGCCGGGCAAATTGTTGCCGATAAGATCCGTATAGGGAATATCCAGCAGGCCGGCTCCTCCCATTATCCATACCCGCCCGGAGAAACTAGGCTGGAATTCACATTGGCTTATAATGTTGTCAATGATACGAACAAACTCTTCTCCCTGGCCTGCATGACCGGCTGCGATAATAGCGGCGTCTTGATGCGCGAGCGCCTCACCGACGCTGACCGGGTCCATTATATCGTCCGCGATGACCTTCACCTGTTTCGCGGAATGCTCCCCTAGCTGTTCATAAAGCTTCTCGGCATTTCGCACAAATGCGGTCATTTCATGCCCCATTTGTAGCCCTTGCGCCAGCACTCTTTTCCCTGTATTCCCCGTCGCTCCGAAAACAATAATTTTCACTGTTCGTTCCTCCTCTTTAGTGGCCCAATATTTGGTTGACTCAAGATTAACATCGCTTCAGAGTTATGTTAAGAACCCACTTTAAAGTAGGGTACTTACTTAAAAGTAAGTATGACCCACAGGGGATACGCGGAGGTCAGGGAGGACAGGAGTTCTAAGACAGTGCGCAGGTAAACACAAAAGCTGCCCGGAATCCCGTAGC
This sequence comes from Paenibacillus doosanensis, assembly GCF_025060755.1. Lineage (GTDB taxonomy): Bacteria > Bacillota > Bacilli > Paenibacillales > NBRC-103111 > Paenibacillus_S > Paenibacillus_S doosanensis. The sequence continues at coordinate 22,012 of NZ_JANYUY010000019.1, read as the reverse complement.
AGCTTTTGGATTTAAGTTGATTGAATTAGTGTCCAAGCCCATGGAACCAGCTTTATGACGCCGGCTCTTCATATTTCCGCTTATTATGATTTTCTCCCCAAGCACACATGACTTCTGCTACAGGAATTAACGTTCTGCCGTATTCACTAAGAGAATATTCGACCTTTGGAGGGATAGAAGGATAAACCGTTCTATCGACTATGCCTTCTTGTTCCAAATCTCGGAGATGCTGCGAAAGCATTTTTTGTGAAACATCAGGTATTAGCTTTTCCAGATCGTTGTATCGCCGTTTGGATTCAATCAAATGCCATAAAATCATTGGCTTCCATTTGCCGCCTAAAACATGAATGAGCGTCTCAACTGGACATTCTCGCTGATGAATCATAGATAAATCCTCCCCTTAATTACTCGATAACAAGAAACTGAAGAATCGTATCATTTACTAAAATAGGGTTTTCCCTAACCATATGTGGTCTATGGCTCCCGCCCGGGACAACAAAATAATTCGATCCTTTGACAAGCGAAGCCAGACGTTTGACTCTCTCCTCGCCGGCAAATGGATCATGTTCCCCTGTAATAAATAATGCTGGACATTCAATGCTGCTAAGCTGGTTCTCTGTAAGCTGCGGGTATAATCGCCAATCTTGCGCCGATTGTCTCATGTGTTCTTCCCAATTGCCTTTATGCGCTTCTTCATGTCTTTCGATCATTTGATTGATCATATCGTGCAACCCTTTTTCAATCATCCATTCCGGCTCGAACTCTTCGGCACCAGTTGGATCGCAAAAACCGCCGGTGCCTATCGTTGTGAGCGTACTCACTCTTTCAGGATGGTTAACAGCAAGGTAAAGCCCGACATTCGCCCCTAAGCTATATCCGATAAAATGAGCTTTTATTATACCTAACTGATTCATGAATTCGAGGATGTCGTCTGAAATTTGAGGTGTAGACCATTCGAGACTTGCGCATCTTGTTCTGCCATGTCCTCTGAAATCCGGGAAGTAGCAGGTATACTTCTTTTGAAAATCCAGCATTTGGCCAGCGAAAGCCAATATACCGCGTGAGTAGCCGCTGTGCAAAAAAATGATAGTATCCCCATTGCCCATTTTTTCGTAAAACATTTCCAGATCTTTAACCTGGATATAAGGCATTGCACTTCCCCCTTTCTTGTCAACGTTTACAAACACAGGGTTTTCTCGACTCATATGTGGTCTATGACTTCCACCAGGCACTACAACATAACGCGAGTTAGGAATTAGACTTGTTACTCTTTTAAGCTCTTCCTCTGGTTATTCAACTCCTCAATCGTAAATAGGTGCTTTTCCAAATTGTAGTAGTAGTTGCCGCTTATTGAATTAAACTCGTATACGCAGTAGTCAGGATCATCTACTCCAAGTGAATAATACTTCTCGTCCCCTTCTGTCCAAAGCATTCTTCTGCTTTCATGATCTTGGCATACCTTCATATCCCCAATCAGCATAAGGCCATTACTTTTGCCTGCAAAATAGAGGCATGCCTTTGAATTCACCAAGAATTGTCTGGTACGAATCGAGGAAGTGTTTGTTGAAAACCAGAATTTAGTTAGCCCTTCATGTACTTTTTTGAACATCTGTTTTGTATTGGGATAGCCATTTTCATCAGTAGAACTGACTATGATCGTACGAGCCTCTTCCACCAGAGACATGATTTGCTTCAAGGTAACGGAATCCATAAAATCACTCCTCGTAATGTTTTAGATTATTAAGTACTTTTGCAAGCATGCTGTCGAACTGCTCCATTTCCTTATCCGAAAATCCCCGGTAAAACAATTCATTCATCTGCGCTGTGACTTTATCGTAGTTATCACTAAGAGCTCTAGCTTGCGGTGTAAGCGCAATCAATATTTGTCTTCGATCGTTTGGATCTTGATTGCGTTGAATATGACCTTGCGCACACATTCGATCAAGCATGCCAGTAAGTGTCGTTTTTGCAAGCGAGGTCTTCTCACCCAGTTCAGTAATTGTTATATTATCTTTCTGCCAGAGAACAAACAAGATACGTCCTTGAGCGCCATTGAATTCCTCGATAGCATTTTCTTTAAGTAATTTTTCGAAAATTCTATTGCTAAGCTGTTTAATTTGGGATATGTAAAACCCCCCACGAGTTTCTCGATTCATTAAACACCATCCTCATATTACTATATAGGATAATACTATATGGTACTAAATGCAAGCGGTTATTCTTATTAAACTCGAGTCATTTTCCGTCAAAGTACGGAAAATGACTCCTCGTTACACTCCGCTCACACGCCCTCCTGTCCTTGGACAAGTTCCTCTCTTTTACAGCTATATGGATGGTCGATGTCGAACACGAACTGCTCAATCCGGGACTTGATTGCATCGCGAACCTTCCGGAATTGGCTCATAATCTCATCCTCTGTGCCAGTTGCTTTAGCCGGGTCATCAAACCCCCAATGCCATTTCTTTACATTCTTATTGGAAATGACGGGGCAATTCTCATCCGCATGGCCGCATAGTGTAATGACATAATCTGCTCTGTTCAACACATCCGGATCGATCACGTCCGAAGTATTTTGACTAATATCAACACCCGCTTCCTTCATCACTTGCACCGCATAGGGATTCAGCCCGTGCGCTTCAAGTCCTGCGCTCTTCACTATATATTTATCGCTTCCTAGAGCAGTTAAAAACCCGTCTGCGATTTGGCTTCTGCAGGAATTGCCGGTGCACAAAAAGTAAACTAACGTTTTTTTCTCCATGGCGAGTATCTCCCTTTTGATTGAATTCGTTATATCCGCAGCGTTTGCAGCACATAGAGCCATATAAAAAGCCCGGAGAGTGTAATGAACAACGTAGGTACTGTCAAAAGGATGCCAACTTTAAAATAATAGCCCCAGCTAATTTTCACGTTTTTTGCGGAAAGCACGTGTAGCCAGAGCAAAGTAGCCAGTGAGCCGATCGGTGTAATTTTGGGCCCCAGGTCGGAACCGATCACATTGGCATAAATCAGCGCTTCACGGATAATTCCATTCGTTGGCGTACTCTGGATCGCCAGCGCGTCAATCATGACAGTCGGCATGTTGTTCATAATGGAAGACAGGATCGCGGCTATAAACCCCATACTAATCGTAGCCACAAACAGCCCTTGGCCTGCAATCGCTTGAATGACATTGCCTAGCGCGTCGGTCAGCCCGGCATTTCGCAAGCCGTAAACAACTACATACATGCCAATCGAGAAAATCACCACTGCCCAAGGAGCACCCTTCAGCAGATTCCTTATATGAATCTCATGACATGTTCTCGCCGCGAAAAAGAACGCAATTGCGGCGATACCCGCAACAACGGATACAGGGATTGAGAAAAATTCACAGACAAAATATGCGGCAAGCAAAGCGGCTAAGATCGCCCAAGATAATTTAAAAAGCCGCAAATCTTTTATAGCTTCATGGGGCTTTTTTAGTTGAGTTACATTGTAGCTGCCCGGTATGCGTTTCCAGAAATAAATGTAGAGTACAATAAGGCTCGCTGCAATGGAGAAAAAATTCGGAACAATCATCCGACTCGCATATTCCGCAAAACCAATTTTGAAGAAATCGGCGGATACGATGTTAACCAGGTTGCTGACAATTAACGGTAAGGATGCGGTATCGGCTATAAATCCGCTGGCCATAATAAACGGTAAAACCATTTTTTCGTCGAACTTCAGCGCTCGGACCATGGCAAGTACAATCGGCGTTATGATCAAAGCTGCCCCGTCGTTTGCAAAAAAGGCGGCGACCGCCGATCCAAGCAAAATGATAAATATAAACATGAGCAGACTGTTCCCACGCGCGAGCCGCGCCATATGTAGAGCTGCCCATTCAAAAAATCCGATTTCATCGAGAATCAATGAGATTAAAATAACGGCTACGAATGCCAGGGTAGCATTCCATACGATGCCGGTGACGGTGCCGACGTCCGCAATGCTGACTACCCCGAACATTAGGGCAAGAAGAGCTCCCGCACTCGCCGACCACCCGATATTTAATCCCCGTGGCTGCCAAATGACGAAAATTAAAGTAACGAAAAAAACAAGAAACGCAATGACGGCCATGTTGTCCTCCAGCTTATTCGCAGCAATCGTTTTTCATTGGATCAATTTTTTGTTTTAACGACGGAATATAATCCAATACTGCCTGAATATAAATTTTGCCTTCAATATTTAAAGAATAATAAATCCACTGTCCCTTTCTTGTTTCACTAACAAGCCCAGCCGATTTTAATTTTCGCAGATGCTGGCTTGCATTAGGCTGGGACGTTTCCAATATATCCACGATGTCGCAGACACAAAGCGGCCGTTCTTTTAATAAAGCCAGTATCGTTAACCTTGTTTTGTCTCCGAGCAGTTTTAAATTTTCCGCCAATTCATTTATTTGTTCCATAGAATCCCTCCACTTAGCCACTATCCAAGTTTTGTCACCCACCTCAACTCAAATAAATTATATAATAGTATAATTATATAATCAATTGATTATATATAAAGAAATTGTAAACGAGCTATTGTCAGACAAAAAAACATCGTCAAAATTAGACGATGTTTTTGTTTACAAAATTAAAACGTATTGTATACATTTTCGCATTCTTCCCCAGTCGGTTCATAAAAACAGTGCTTCCTGAATCGTCCTACGAGCGGCTGATTATACCAAGTATCCGGACATGGTCCGGGATTTTCGAATGATCCTGGACGGAAATACCATAGGGAAAATTTAGCTGGCCAATTCCGCTCCCCATTCACCGCCCGTTGCGCCAGACGGCGTTCTCTATCTCTTGCGCCTTGATAGTACAAACCATGCTGCAACGCTTCGAACGCATGCGGCTGGTTGATCATTTGGGGAATGGTCCGGATTCCTTTGAAATCGGAGCAATTCGCTCTTATTCGGTTAATGCCAACATTTCCTACAAGGAGCATGCCCATTTCGCCTTCGGTCTCAGCTTCAGCTCGAAGCAACCTTGCCAGCATATCAATATCCTGTTTCCTGGCTTTTACGACTGCCATTGACTCACCTCCTAGATTGTATTTCTAGAATTATGATATTGTAGGCGAAGCGGATGTATTACTCTGGCAGCAAAATAGTGAGCGAAAATAAATAGCTGTTCCGTAGTCCATTGGCATTCAGCTTTGGAAAGTTACTTGATCCTTGCCTCCAAATGATGTATATTTTACATTGACATTATAGCAGGTCTAAAAAAAGGGGGAGCCATGTCACCACGTACTAAAGAACAGAATGACGCGATCCGTGAAATGCGGATGAACCAAATTATGCAAGCGGCTGCGGAAGTATATTTGGAGAAAGGTATTCAATTGGAAATACGCGATGTTGCGGTCAAGGCAGAGCTCGGTTACGGAACCGTATATCATTACTACAAAAATAAGCACATGCTTTTGGAAGATTTACTATGGGATGCCCTGAATCAGACGGAGTCGGCCGTGCTGTCCGCTTTGACGGGAGACGCCGGCAGTTTGCTTAAAGCTGAATCGTTCTCCAGATTGCTCCTGCAGAAGTGCATCCAAGATCCTTCTGTGTTTATTTTGCTTAAAACGGTTGCGGATAATTTTCAGCACTTCCCGGGAAACCGCTTCATCAAGCTGTTTGCCGATTTTCAGGAACGAATCTATTGGCCGTTTGTGGAAACGGTTCGTGACGGAATCGATTCCAAATCGCCTGAGAAAACAGCTAATCTGATATTTGGCTCGCTAGTTGGCTGCACAGCATTGAACATTCACCATAATATGCGAAACGAGATGGATGTGGAAGGTATCGTCAATATGATTTTTTCTGGTATACAGCCAAAGGAGTGATGAATGGAATGGTCATCCTGAAATCGAGAGCAGAAATTGAAGAAATGAGAAAAGCCGGTCGAATTGTCGCTGCTTTTCATCAAGCAATCGCAGGTATGATCCGGCCGGGTGTCACGACGCTCGATATCGAGTCGTTCGCGGTGCGGTTCCTGAAGGAGAATGGCGCCAAGGCTTATACGATAGGCTATAACGGCTATCCGTTTGCGACATGTGCGTCTGTCAACGACGTCATTGCACATGGTTTTCCGAACCAGAAGCCGCTCAAGGAAGGCGATATCGTCAAAATCGACATCGTCGCGGAGGCGGATGGCTGGATCGGCGACTCAGCTTGGTGTTATGCGGTCGGCGAGGTGTCGGAAGAAGCCCGCAATCTGATGCGGGTAACGAAGGAATGCTTATATCTTGGTATCGAAAAAGCTGTCGTCGGAAACCGGATCGGCGATGTGATGCACGCGGTTCAAACCCATGCCGAGCGAAACGGATTCTCGGTGGTGCGCGATCTGCTCGGTCATGGCGTAGGAAGAGAAATGCACGAGGAGCCTAATTATGCCCACGTCGGGAATCCGGGCAAAGGGTTCCGCTTGAAGGAAGGGATGGTTTTTACGATCGAGCCGATGATCAACGCCGGGAAAGCGTTAATGACGGTTGATGCCGACGGATGGACCGCCAGAACCGCTGACGGCTCGCTTTCCGCACAGTACGAACATACGATCGCTATCACTGAGGACGGCCCGATGATATTGACCGCACAATAGTACTTTTATTTGGTCGTCTGCTTGAAATACAAGATGCTGCATCCGAGCTGCCCCTGCCTCCCCCTTCTGTGCCGTACCGGCAGCCGGGAGCCAGGGAGTTGGCTAACATTCTGGTCACTAAAAAACACCATTATCCCTTCCTGATCCACTCGATTCAGATGCTTATCCAGCGTGTTCCTGATTCCGTCACTAAGTTCATGGATGGAATGTACATATGGGAAATAATCGAATATCAGCCCTTCCGATCGTTCGCTCGCCCTATTCATGATCAAATTTGCCTCATTTTCAGAAATGTGATAGCTTTCTTTTAATAAACTCTTAATCCCATCCATTATTACTGGGTTTTCCCTTTCTTTTATAATCTCTACAGGAATCCACATGCTCCCGCCTCCAATCAGGTTTTTCATATTTTAAATAAAAGAGCAGTAGATATTTCGAACCCTCCGCCTTTGCGCCTTTTCTTAAAAACTTCCCGCTCCTCTTCCGTTTTTATGAACAGGTATGGAAGGAACAGCTCTCTAATCAGGTGTTTCGTATGGATCGCAGCACAGCTTATATTTCAGGCTTAACTCCAATCCAGTACCGGAACAGCAATTTAAATTAAATGAATCAACATCCGTTTGTCATTACCTGTCAATTCCATATGCGCTGCGTGGGAAAATATGTTTTAATATATTAAAGGAGTGTGGTACAGTGGACATAAAAACTTTTCTATATCCCAAGAATGAGGTCTCTTACATCACGACATCTTCCAATATGAAAGAAGCCTTAGATAAACTGGAGGCGTGCCACTATTCGGCCATTCCGATCCTGCACGACAATGGAGTATATTACGGAACGCTTTCCGAAGGAGATTTGTTATGGAAAATGAAAGCTACACCTGGCCTCAATTTCGATACGATGCATGAAATTCCCGTCGTCTCCATCAATAAGCGACTAAAAATCGAATGCGTCAAGATTGGCGCCGATTTGGACGACATGCTTTCGCTGGCTGCAGATCAGAACTTCGTCCCGGTTGTAGATGACGAGGGCGTCTTCCTTGGTATTATTCGGCGCAAAGACATTATCGAATACTACACACGAAATATTACGGATTAATTGCGAAAGAGCCGATGTTTCTCCCGACAATAACAGCAATAAGAAAACACCGTCTATTTTATGACGGTGTTTACTAAAGATTTAGATCCTCCCCGGCGTTTTTTTAACTTCAAATGTAGTAGCATCGGTATAGCTAGTGGTCGATAAGTTCTCATAATTGGAGGGGACTTCCCCGATCTGATCCGCAGATGCTTCCGTTTCTTCCGTCTCCGGCAATTCCCAGCTTGCTTTTTCGAAATTCATCTTTTCTTCTATTACTTTATCTTCGGGCATGAATGTTCAGACCTCTCATTATTTGATGGTTTAATCCATTAATACTTTTTCCTCGCTGTAAAGGATTTATTCTTCGCCGCAACGCCGGCCCTTCCCTCGGTGCCGGTTTTCGCGTGGGCTCTTAATCGAATCATGAACTGGTTTAAAATAGCGATAAATGGAAAAGTTATTTAATACCGATAATCCATCAGCGCGAGGTATTTATGACCTATTTCCATTGGTTTATGAAACGAGGCTCTGAGATCCATGAAGACAATGAAATGAACAACCGTCAAAAAGAACCGGTCCCTGTAGAGGACGAGACGTATCCCATTGAAAAACGGATGGCTTGGCTTCGTCAGCAATTGACCGACAATTCGGATGTAGCTTTTCACAGCTTTATTGCAGGTCCGGCGGTGGCATGTGCCATTGTTTATTTGCGCGGTATGATTGATCTAGCGACTTTACAGGAGGATGTTCTTAAGATTGTTCTTCGTATGGATGCGCCGAATGCCGATGAATTCCGCAGACAGCTGTTCGACCGCAAGCAATTGTCCGTTTCGGACTATCGATTCCTGCTCACGCTTTCGGAAGGAATATCGTCTATTCTGGATAGCAAAGCCATTCTTATGATAGACGGCGAACAGAGAATCATTGAGCTTCCTCTAACTAAGCATTCCAAACGTGCCATTGAAGAACCACCCAATGAATCCGGTATAAGAGGTCCACGCGAAGCTTTTATTGAAGATGCGGATATTAACCTGACCTTAATTCGCAAACGCCTGAAAACGCCAAAATTTAAGACGGAGACGCTGCGGATTGGAGCATTAACCCAGACAAAGGTTTTGGTTGGTTACATTGACGGCATTTGTAAGAAAGACTTGCTGGATGAAGTGAAATTTCGGTTGTCCAAAATTGACGTCGATAGCGTTCTTGGAAGCAGCACTGTCGAAGAATATTTGGACGACACTCCCTTTTCACCCTTTCCGCAGCTGCAATATACCGAGCGGCCAGATATTACGGCTGCCGCGCTTCTTGAGGGGCGCGTGGCGATTATTGTCGACGGGACGCCGATAGTGATTATCGCTCCGGTTACGTTAATGATGCTGCTGCAATCCTCTGAAGATTATTACCAGCGCTTTATTGCTTCAACCTGGATTCGCTGGATCCGATACTTCTTTTTGTTCGTTTCGCTGCTGCTGCCGTCTACTTATATCGCAATTACGACCTTTCATCCGGAGATTATTCCTTCGAAGCTGCTTGTCACCGTGATGTCTTCCAGAGAAATTGTCCCGTTTCCTGCCTTAATCGAAGCTTTTATTATGGAAATTTCTTTTGAGGCCTTGCGGGAAGCGGCCATTCGTATCCCCAAATCAATCGGACAAGCGGTATCGATTATTGGAGCGCTTATTATTGGCACTGCAGCTGTACAAGCAGGTATCGTGTCAGCGGCAATGGTCATCATAGTATCTTTAACAGGCATTGCTTCATTCATTAGTCCGCATTACGATCTGGGCCTGGCTTTTCGTTTATTGCGCTTTCCTATCATGATACTAGCCGGCTTCTTTGGTTTGTTCGGAATCGCCTGCGGCATGTTATTTCTTTACATTCACCTTATCAATCTGCGTTCCTTCGGAATGCCTTATTTATCCCCGATCACCCCTTTGATTCCCAGCGATCTGAAGGATACTTTAGTTCGAGCGCCTTGGTGGCTTATGAAAAAACGTCCGATCCAGGCCGCGCCGAATAAAACGAGACAAGGAAAGGTGACTCGAAAGTGGTCGTATTCGGAGGAGGATAGCAATGATTAAGTCCAAATTTCCCGCTTACGCTGCTTTGTGGCCTTTGCTAACCCTATTCCCTTTATTGCTGTTAACCGGCTGCTGGAATTCAATCGAAATTAACGACCGGGCCTTTGTTCGAATGATGCTGCTGGATAAATCCGAGTCTGGAATTGAAGTTACTCTTGGCTTCCCCCTGCCTAATCGCCTCATTCCAGGACAAACCGGCGGTTCCGGCGGACAAACCGGCAAACCCTATACCTTTGTTACGAAAACAGGGCGTGACATCGGGGAAGCCTATCGTTTCATTCAATCGGACCTTTCAAGAACAATTACATTTGGACAGACGAGTATCATTGTTATTGGGAACGCATTGGCTGAAGAAGGGATTTTGCCCGTATTAGAATTTATCGCCCGTGAGCCGCGGTTTCATATCAATGCCAGCATGTTCGTTACCGAGGGCAAGGTGAAGCAAATGACCGCAGTTCCTAATGTATTCGAACGATTTCCCGTAGATATCCTGGTTGCTTATGTGAGACAGCATATCACTGTCCGAGCGACCGTTAAGGATGCCCTCATGGCTGCCTATTCAGGTGGAGATTTATTCATACCAATGCTTGACTTTGAACTAAAAACCATGACCAGTGAAAACAATAAAACTCAGCAATGGATGGGTACCGATGGAGCTGCTATTTTCAAACTTGGAAAGATGGTTGGAACATTAAATACGAATGAAATGCGCGGCGCAATGTGGGTACAGGAGACGGTGAGGGATTCAGAAATTACGGTTCCTTCCACCATAGACGGGAAGGATGTTAGCTTCATCGTAAAAAATAATCAAACATCGATAAGACCGGTTTTATCCGGTGATCAAATCGCCATAAATATCCAAAGCAGGGCCAACGCCGATCTCATCTCGTCCGAATCGGATATCAACTTTCAGGATGCGAAGCAGCGGGCCATTCTTGAACATGATCTCGAGGCTTTTGTTCAGGATCGCATGTCCAAGGCTATCAGAAAATCACAAGAAGCAGGCTCCGACGCATTCCAATTCGGCCAATATATCGACTGGAATTATCCAAACAAATGGATTGCCCTCGAACGGCAATGGCGTTACCTCTATGCCAAGAGAGTCAAGTTTAACATACAAGCACGTATAATCATAAAGCATTTGGGTACGGAAAAGCATCCTCTCCGAATACGAACCATCAAGGACACGGGGGCCTGATCATGATACTAATCGGGATCGCTTTTGGATGCATTATTGGCTATGAATGGCTTTATCTGAAACGAAAACAACGAAAGCAGCGAACTTACTTTATCGTGCTGGGGACGGCGCTATTCCTCTTTTTAGGAACGGAAACGCTATATATATTCAAAAATGAATTTACAATGGCTCAACTCCTTCAAAGCATCTTCATGTCCATTGAAAACTATATCGTTGGGGGTGGTACGGAATCATGACGAACTATTTGGGACGAGTATCCCAATTACAGGTATACATGCTCTTTTCGCAATATCTATTTACAACCATACTCGGTTTCTTATTGGGTACATTAATCGAGAAAGCGGGCTTTGCCGCATGGCTATCTTTACTTGCGGGCGCTCTTGGAGGTATTGCATTTACCTATTTTTCGTTTCGCTTAGGTTTAAAGCGCCCGACCCAGTTTTTTGGTCATTACGGGCATACAATTATCGGAAGGTGGATTCATTATCCGCTCGCTGCCCTAATGATATTCTCTTTCTTGTTCTCAGCATCATTTGTAATGAGGGAACTGCTGGATTTCGTCAGCGACGTTTATTTACCGGATACCCCGAATTGGGCTGTGGCCTCTGTTTTCGGCCTTTGCGTGGCTTATGCTGTACGGTCGGGGGTAGAAACTATTTTTCGTGCTGCGCAAGGCATCTTTTTCTTTAGTGTTGTTGGCGTTCTGTTTGTCCCTCTCTTCGTCGGCAATACGATGAATCCTGACATGTGGATCGCATTGACGAATCATTTTAAACCAAAAGGTATATGGAGCGGCATGTACATTGTCATGGCACTGTACGGCCAAATGAATTTTCTTCTGTTCCTCTTTCCCTACTTTGCCGAGAAGCACAAAACGATGAAGTCGATGATTTGGGCCGTGATAACATCTTTATTCATTATTTTGGCTAATTTGATACCGACATTATTGATTTTTGGAACCGAATTATCAGCCAATATGTTCTTTCCGGAGCTCGAATTAATCAGTTACGTACGAATTGGTTCGTTTCTAGAAAATTTGGACCCGATCCTCATATCCGTATGGCTGTCAAGCCTATTTATCAAAATTAGCTTATTCTTATTCGTGTCTGTCATCGCACTTACCCATACATTTGCGTTAGAGGATCATAAACCGTTCTCGTTCTCTATGACTGCGACAATGATCGCATTATGCTTGCTCATGGCGCGATCCGCTCCGGAGCTAACGGAATTGCTTAAACATGGAGAAATGACTTTTCTCATTTTAACCGAATGTATACCCATTATTTATTTCCTGGTAGATGCTGTCCGCTTTAGGCGGTTGGGGATAAATGAGAAAAAGTAGACTGCTTGTGACAAGTGTCACATTATATAAAAAAAGCCGCAATATATGCGACCACGAAAAGGAAAATGTTTAACTAGCTATGCAAGCCTCCCTCTAGCCGGGGGCGGGGAAGGTAGCGACCGACAGGGATTTGGACGAGGCTGGTTCGCCCTTGCACAGACATCTTGTAGAGCTCGTCGCACGATCCGGCCTGAAAGCCAAGAAGCGGTCGCCCGCCCATGCCGAGAGCGGACGCTGCTAGCAGCAGGCGCTGCAGGAGCATGCCAGCTTCCATCTGCTGGATGCGGTATCCTCTATACCCCAATTGGGGAATCAAGTGATCGTCATCACCGGCTATGTGCAGACAGATAGGTACTTGAAACAAATTGACGTTATGAAGGGTCATCCCCTCTTGCAGCCGGAGCCGATGATCACCGGGAAGCTCGCGTCGGAGCGCATGGGCAGCTGCGTCATAGCGATAAGCGCCGTCCGGTATGCCTTCGACGTTATAGAAACATCCATATAACGCAACACGAAGCGCAGGCGACTCCCCTACGCCGTCCAAATCGTTGCGATACGTGAAGGAAGCCGTAGCCTCCTGCAATAGGGCGGCTAGCTGCTGGCCCGTGATACGGCTCAAGACGAATTCGCTTTCAGGCGAATGCCGCACACGGCTGGTCGCCGCCAGATCGATGCTCAGCCGCTTCACGGGCGGTAAATACACAGTCTGAAGTCCGCTTTCCTCTCGATTGGCGGGCTCGAACCGGTGAAACGGCAACAATGTATTGAGCGCCGAAGCTTCGTTCATCTGAGTCAGCCCCGGAACCTCCTTCACGGATTTCGATCGCACGTAATAATCATGCTGAATAGCCGGAAGCTCGCGGCACAGCTCATCCGCTGCGACTTGCTTCTGTGTACCGTCAGCACCGTCGAGCCAAGCGATGACGCGCTGCACCGAAAGAGGTATGATCGCATAAACGTTCTCTTCTGGGCCGGATAGCCCAAGCAGATGGCCCACGGCTCGGTCCAGAAACCGGAAATGTACTCTTGATGCATAACCGAACCGTTTCGCAGCTTCCAGCAGCTGCCCGAGCAGCACGCCTGAATCAAGGCCTTGCAGACGATAGGAAAAGGTATTGTATTTAAAAGCATTTTTCCAAACCATCGCCGATACAAAGACAACGCCGAAGCATGAGGATAGATCACAGCGGTTGCCGAGTGCCCGGGCTAAGTACGAATCGTAATCTCCCTCGCGCAGCATCACCAGCCGGTGATGCGCTGCATCGTAATGATAAAGTCCGGGAGTGCCGGATTCCGTGCGAAGATATACGTACAATTCGTTCGGGTACAGCCCTCCGCCGGAAGGGACGAATCTGCGGTACGTCCGTATCGGAACCGCAAGAGAATCGCTTACTTGCGTCAGCCCGTAGACGTACCAAAGAAAATGGCCGATGTCTTTCAGACTCGGTCGGGCATGCATTTCCGCCGCCTCCAGCGCCATCGGGATATCCGAGGACAGCGGAAGTGTCGGCAGGCCGCGATACAGCTTATAGGCAAGCGGCGCATCGTCCCAATCGACCTCCCAGCCGGGCAGCCCGCCCCCGTTGCCGTCGGCATGAAGCTGGCGAATAAACGATTCCAGACTCATTCTGCTTCCTCCAATCGCCCAATAAAGATACCGCACACATCGATCCAGCCCATTTATGGGAACGGATGCGGATGAGCATTGAGCTCTTCCGGACGTAAAGGACGCTTCGTGTACCCGAGCTCGGCCGGCACTCGAAGCGCCCTTTCCAGTCCCGTCAACCGGGTAAAATGGTAGCCGAAGGTCATTGGAAGCATGCCGGGCATCAGCACTTTCACGCAGTGCAGCCCGTTACGCCTCAATTCCGGTGTCGACTGGTCAACCACGATCACGTCCAAATGCAGCCGAAGGAACTTGCCGATCATCGCCTTCAGATCATCGGTCAAATCCGGGTGCTTCGGAGTAGGCCCAAATTGTTGAGAGAACGCCCGCATCGGCCGGTTTTCCTCCAGCAGAAAGTGCAGCCGCGGCTCCGCCTCCGGCAAGCTATACAGCATGGAATGGTCCTCCATGCCCCGAACCAGCGAAGGATCGTGGAGCATCCGCACATAGTCCTCCCGATTCGCCTCGAATTTGTGGTCAAGTGTTAGCATCATCCCCGAAAGCTCGTGAACCGCCCCTTTCGCTGCTTTTACCGGATCAGGATGCGCTCCGGCCGCACAAATAAGATTCACTCCAGTAGGCTTTCTGTTTTTCGCTACTGCCCAAATGCTGGGAATGCCATTTTCCATCGTCGCGTTAAACAAGAGCACATCAAATCCGGCAACGGCCCGCAGCCGGTCCACCATAAGCTTCAGTTCGCGGTCTCCGGCAGATTGTGGATCTAAGCGGGGAAGCGGTAGCTGCGCGTACCAGGTCAGCAGGAACGAATCGCGCTCCACCACCTCCAGCATTCCGTACATGATCGCTTCCTCCAAGCTCCCGCCCAAAGCGCAGCCGTTGGATGTCTCGTACACGAAGCCGTGCCGGCAGGGAGAGCTGTAATATGCAAGCCACTGCAGCACCAATATCGGGCGTCCATGCCCAAACGAGTACCCCCAGACCCAGTCGGTCTCGGCATCAGGATCGAATGGCCGGAAAGGAAATCCGGGCAGCTCATACTGCTCCTTCGCATACAGCCCGACTGTCACAGGATCGAGCGCTTCCCCCGCCAGTTGCCGGTAGCTGCCGCGAACAACCGGTCGCTTGCCGCGCGGTGCCATGCCGCAATAACGCTCCAAGCCCTCCAGAATAGCAGATAGTTCACTATCCGCATAGCTATTTGTTCGACCCGCCGTCACCTCGTCCTGCTCCAGCATCGGAAGATTCACAGTCGCATCGGCCAAGGGTGAAACCAGATCCAGCATTTTTCCGTTCAGAAATCCGATCTTGTAATCGAGATAGTCCCTGGCCAGAAAAGCTTTCAGCTCTTGGAGCGACCGAGTGCGGTATATATTTTCTCCGGCTTTTGGGGACGGCTTGAGCGATATCCGGGCCGCATCCCGCGAATCTGCGGGCAGACGTCCACATATAGGACACAACGGGTCCGGCAGGAAGAAATGGCTTGAGCAATTCAACGTCTTGAGGTTAACCAAAACCACGCGCTCTTCCGTATGGGAGCGGATGCGCCGCAGTACGTTTCGCGCTTCTGCTGTAAGCAGATGCGCCATCTGCAGCAGTCCCGTGCGCGATGCCCATGTGTCGGACAGGATTCCCCCGGTCTCCGTGAAACGCTGCTGCAGGCCCCACATTTCCCGGCGGTCGCGCCCCGCTATAAGCAACCGGGTATCGGCGCACACGGAGCATCCGGACTGGCCTGGCCTTACAAGCGGCCCGATGATACCTTCACCGAAGGAGACGAATCCGCGAAGCCATGGAATACCGGCAGCCTGCAGCTTCTCCTCCGCCTCACGGTGAACGGCCGGATGCCAGGCATCGTTCAGCACCAGGGCAAACTCTGCATCTTTCGGCAACTCCTGCCTAATAGTGGTCAAATGAACGATTCGGCTCTTGGAGCTCAGCTCCCGACACACCAGCTCCGCTAGCACCCCTTCTCCGACAACGGCTACAACCGCGCTCATCCCGCTTCCCCCTCTCCCAGCAGCACGCCGAAGACAGCAGCTGGACCTTCATGCAAGAACGGCTCTGCCGCCAAATCGATGACGAAAACTTCCCGGCCGCTTTTTTTCAGCTTCTGCAGCGCATTCCTGACTCCATCCAGCTTCGACTTGGGCTCCTCGGCCGGGACGGGCAGCTCCAGCGGGGCGCCCGAATCAAGCAGTACGCTCTTCACCTCTAAAGCCTGCGGTGCGCGGTATACAGAGCCGTTTTGTGCCCTCATCAGCGACGCCTGCAGCGCCCTGCGCAGCGCTGTTGTCACGCTCAGGCCGGTGGCTGCGAACCATCCATCCTCCGTGCCTGCCCATACAACGGGAAACCCGAACACTTCCTCTCCAAGCCCAATTATGGGTGTACCCCGCATTGTGGTCAGCGCATGTAAATAAAACCGGCATGGCTCATCGTCAATCTGGTCGAGCCGAACCCGAACGACAGACGGTTTCCGGTCCGTCAGTCGCGCCTCCAAGTGCTTCGTCAAACAAGCCTGCAGTCCGCGAGCCATACCTTCTGCGGCCGTCTCCCCGATACCGACGCCAATAAACTGCTCGGTGTTCACGAGAGCCCCCGCAAGCCTCGACACATACGCCTCAAGCCCGGCCAGCCCCGCTTCACGCCTAGCCTCCCCGTGTGTCAGTCCCGAACATACGATGTCCGGAAGCAGACCGGCTGGCCCTTCCGATAGCGGATCGGCTGCCTGAACACGGCACTGTGACAAGGGCAGCTGGCCAAGCTCCCCTTCCTCCCAGCTATGGAAAATTCCCGTTCGGTCCGATGTCAACTTGCTGAAGTACGGAAACAGCCCGTTCACGGCGCCTCCCGCCGGTCTTTCCTCGAGCCTTACATCCACATCATCTACCCAGTTCACTGCAGCATCGACTTTTCCGTCAACAAGCGGATGCGGCAGTACTGGGTGCGAGCTTCCTTCCAATGTCTCCAAATCAAGCAGATACAGGGAGTTTCTAAGCTCCGGTTCGGCGGCGCCCGACACCGTCTTGAACAATTCGAAAACAATCGCATTCGAAAGCAGCGCCCCCGCAGTTGATGAAAAGGCAAACCGCTCCGGATCATCCTTGAACACTTCGGACTCGTGGATACGCCGCCATGCCGATTCCCAACAGACCGCACTCTCCGGCTGTACGATTGGGCCTGCAATGCCAGCCTGGTGTAGTCGCACGGCGGGAAGTAATGTTTTGCGTTCGGCTTGGCATGCCTTATGTAGAAGCCGCAGTTCTTCGCTATCGCCCTGCTCAGACACATAGAGAACCGTTTGGAACGTCCGCACGGCTTCCCTCCAACCGTCAGCACCCTTGTTCGGCAGTACAACTTCCTCGATCTCCACCTCGGGGTCCGTCAAGCGAGCGTGCTCCGCCAAAGCCGTAAGCCGGCGCCGATCCGTCGGCAGCGAATCGGTAATCAGTATACGGAACCTGGGCAGGCCCGACTCAAGCAACGACGACACAAGTGCGGAAAAGATCTGACCTGAGCCGACCGCGAGTACCTTGGCCTGCCGGTAACACTGAAACCGGTAAGCGCCGGAATCGCCAAAGCTGTTGAGAAAAGCGATTTGCCCTGCATATCTGCGAACCGTTTGCTCCGGGAGAACGTGCGGGCGATCCTGGCTCACATCGCGCGCAAAGCCTTTTTCCCTCAGCACTTCCGCGATTTCGTACACCCGCTCCCGGTATGAGCCGGATAGACCGTCCGTCAATTCCGCCAGCGTGTGCTCTCCGTTGAACATAGGAATAAGTTTTTCCAACCAGCGGTCAATCATCTCACCTTTCATTTGGAACGTGCCGACGTTGTTTCGGAAATAGACGCCTTCATGTACAATCGGCAAATAAAATGAATCCGCCTTTACCTGAAGACGAGCAGTCGGGGTCAACTTTGACATCTCAGCCCTCCTAGCTGGAAATGCTATTCTCCAATACGCGATCTTCGTTCTACATCTTATGTACTTCTATTTGTCCCTCATGTCAGTCATCTCTTTAAGGGATAAAAAATCTCCCCCGCACAAACCGTGCAGAGGAGATCGATTTGCTGCAATTCGGAAGAGAAGCCGAAAAGCGTCAGCGGCAGCGATGGCAAAAGCCCCCGCAGCGGTTGCAGCGGAAGCCGCCGCAGAAGCCGCCGCAAAACCCGCCACAAAATCCGGCGCAAAACGTACCGCAAAATCCCGTACAAAACCCTGCACAAAATCCGACGCAAAGACGCGAAGGGTCCACCGGCACCTGGCCGTTCGGAAACTGGCCGGCAAAATACTGAGCCTGCTGATCCCACGGCGTCATTTCGGTTGCTTGGAACTGCGAAACATTCAACTGCTGAAGCTCATTTTGAAAATTGGTCATGTGATAAACCTCCAATAACTTTTTTCGTATCGACATGATTCCAATTTATGGTCGGAGCTCCGCATTTGTTCTTGAGTCGAAAGACTCATTTATTAGGCGTTTGTACATCGCGATATGACCTCATCAGTGGTTTAAGTCGACCGAAAGCAGAAATACACGATTTCATATAATCGAATGTGCTGCTCTTTTTCCCTGAACTAGCTCGGTTATGGCAAATACCTATGTGGTGTTCCGAGGAGTAAAGACTGCCTTTTAACGCAACAAAGCTGCCGTTCAACACGGCAGGCTTGTTGCGATGTCAATTTTTCCGGGAGCCAGTCCGCTTTGGTATACGACTTGCGGTTATCGAGCGGCGTGCCGTACCGGTTCAAAGTCATTTAATCGGGTTAAGCGTGGCGGTTCTCAGAATAATCCGGTCCTCGGTCCAATGCTCCCGGTACCAGCTGCAGCTTTCAAAGGTATCTCCGATTTCGTTCATCTTCTTCTCGAGCATCGTCCTGAAGCCGCTTATGACCGGCTCGAAGTCCGGGCACTCCGCCAAATTGTTCATTTGGAACGGGTCCGCTATATTATCGAACAGCAGCTCCTTCTTATCCGCCCGATATACGGCATAGGTGAACCGCTTGCTTCGGAGCGCCCTCCATTCATGTCCGTCCGACCAGTTGGCCGTCGCCCCGGTCCCTTGCAGGAAAGCCGCTTCCGGCTCCTCGCCCTTTTCCCCGAACGCGAACGGGCTTAAATCCATGCCTTCGACTTCGGCCGGTACGGGCAGCTCCAGCATCGAAAGCAGCGTCGGCATAATGTCGCAGGTGTTCAGGCAGACATCCGACTCACCGCCCTGCGGAATATGCCCCGGCCAGCGAAGCAGGAATGGAATGCGAACGGCTTCCTCGTAAAAAATATTTTTCCCTTTTCTGCCGTGGGCTCCGAAAAGCTCCCCATGATCCGAGGTAAAGATGAATATCGTGTTATCCCTAAGCCCAAGCTCGTCAACCGCCTGCATCAGTCTGCCCACATTCCAATCCAAATTGGCCGTCATCGCATAATACACCTTAAGCCAGTCGGTAATCCTCTCTCTTTCCTCAGGACGGAGCTTGGCCCAATTGTCCGCATACGGATCGTTGTGTTCCAGGTAATTCGGCGGCAGGGAAAACTCCACATCTTTGAACTTCTCGTAATATTCCGGCGGAACGTTGCTAATATCCCACGGATCATGCGGCGTGCCGAGCGATAAAAACATAGCGAACGGCTTTTGCGCGGCGGCCTTCTCCTTGAGCTGTTCGATCGCCATGCTGGTCTGACCGTCCGGCTCGTAGCCTTCCATCGGAATCTTGGCTTCCGTGTCCGTGTGATAGTACATGTTATAGTATTCGTGATGGAAATTGTAAGCCGCCCAGAAACCGTCGAAGCCGAGCCGATGCTCTCCCGGAGGTATAAAAGAATTTCTCGGTTCGTAATGATGGCCGAGCTCATTGGCCCATAAATGCCATTTACCGATGTATGCGGTATCATAATCATGTTCGTGAAGCACATGAGCGATACTGCGATGGTTCGGATTCATGCGGATTTCGTTGATGACCATGCCCGTGCTCGTCGTATATTTGCCGGTAAACAGCGTTGCCCGATACGGGGCGCAAACCGGATGGCCGGAAATGGCGTTCGAAAAACTCAGGCTTTCCGTTGCGAGTCTGTCGATGTTGGGCGTTATCGCTTTACTGTCGCCGGCAAAACCGCAGGAAGACAAGCGCAGCTGATCGGCGAATACATAAACCAAATTGGGTTTCAAATCCATCACTCCTTGTTGGCGGAATACATACGGAGTATGCAAACTCGTATTACCCCTATCATAATTGGACTCCATACGGCTTGTTAATATCGAAAAAGGAATTGTTGGTGTGCAATAAGGACATTTCATTCGAAACATGCCCGCCGATATGCTATAGTTGACATATACCTTCGCCGGAAAAAGGGGATTCTATGAAGCACGGAGATTTGTACTTTAACCCGCTGGACATCGAAGTTCCGATGCATATTCCGATGTTCGGCATTAATTACTGCCATTCCGATTACCGGAACATTCGTAAAAATTCGGAAATTACGGTGGTCGCCTATGTGCTGAACGGCCAAGGCTCGATTCAAGTGGATTCGCTATGCTACTCCCCGAAGCAAGGGGATGTATTTATTTTGCCTAAGGGAAGCTACCACGAAGTGAGCGCCGACCCGAACCAGCAGCAGTACTGGACCTACTTATGGTACAACTTGCGCGGCAACAGCTTGCGGCTGCTTGAAACCTTCCGGCTGCAGTCGACCATTCTTGTGCCGGACGTCCCTTTGGAGCCTTTATTTCGCAAAAGCTTTGAGCTGATGCAAAACGAAAAGCCGGACAATGAGCAGCTGCATATTCAACTGCTGATGAATTGTACGGAGATTATGGCCCATCTGGCGAATATTTTGGAAAAAAGAAAGTCGATCTTGCCTTTCCGCATTCAACAGATGAAGCAGTATTTAGATCGGCAAGATCTCGAGTCGTTCCACTCCAGCCGGATGAGCCGGCATTTTGCCATGTCCTTCAAACAAATGAACCGCTTGTTTAAACAAGAAATCGGAACGACCGTATACGATTATATCATGATCAAAAAAATAAACACCGCTAAATTGCTTCTGATGGACACCGATCTATCTGTCAGTGAAATCGCTTACCGGATCGGTTATTCCGAACCGCATTATTTCTCCAATTTGTTCAAGAAAAAAACGGGCTTCAGCCCCACCGATTACCGGAAAAGTATGACGACCGAGTAAATGGCTGCGGTAAAGCCCGCTATCCTTTGAGCGGGTCATTGTAAAAATTGGGCAATGCATACCTCTGTTTGATAATGAACGGTTACTTCTCCGCCCTCTTGATATTTCAAAAATAGATTGCGAAGCTCTTGAACGAATTCGTCGTAATGCATATCCAATTTTGACGGCGTATACGATAAGGATAACGCGTTGCCAATAATGCCTTCTTGATTGAACCGCTGCCAGTTATCATAATATTGTATCGAATACCCTTGTCCGAAAAAGTTTAGCTTTTCTTTATCAGGATCAATGTTGGCATTCCCGGCTGTATGTTTCACTGTGTACTTGCCAAGAGTTTTCACGTATTCTTTTGCGAATTCGCTGTTTTTTTGCATCATGTTCCATAAAAGAATAACGTAGCCGTCTTTTTTGAGAATCCGTTTGAATTCTGCTTTGGATAATACCTTATCAAACCAGTGAAACGCCGAAGCGATCGTAATTACATCGATACTGTGCTCAGCTAATGGAGTCCGTTCAGCAGTTGCATGGATATATTCAATATTCTTGTGGGCCGAGCAATACTGCCTGCACTCATTAAGCATCTGTACATCGGGTTCTACGGCTATAATTTTGCAATCCAATTTGCACAGCAAGTTAGTTAGCAATCCCGTCCCCGCGCCAATATCTGCAATTACAGAATCTTGTCCAATTCCAAGCTCCTGGATTTTGCTTAAAATCTCCTCCGGATAAGTCGGTCTACCTGCCGCATACGCTTTCGCCTTGTTCTCAAATTCATTCATAACCATTCCTCCTCGTATAGTATTTCTAGAACCAAGTTTTAAGCCGATTTCCAGTTCCCATGGGAACTGGCCGCAAACTTTTCGATTTCCAGTAAATCGCACCTTGAAAATTGCAAAAGGGACTGGACTTTCCC